>DAZV01000050.1 GCA_002083825.1 Candidatus Sericytochromatia bacterium S15B-MN24 CBMW_12
GCCGTCGTGTAGGCGGCAGGGAGCACGATCCGGCTCATGAAGTACGACGGGATGTCGGTCGCCGCCCGCTCGGGCGCCGCGTAGAGATCGATGAGGGTTCCGCCGTCCTTGGTGGCGAGCTTGGTATAGGCCGAGGCGCTCGTCAGATCTCCACCGGGAGTGTACCAGGCCTCGGTCGTGGTCGCGCCACCCGAGACGTTCACCGCGGGGTTGGCTGTCAGCCATCCTTGCAGCGGACGCTTGATATAATCGGCGGGGAGCTGCCCGGGAGCCGGAAAGGGCCCCACGTAGAAGCCGTTGTTCACCTGCGCTTCGATGACGGCCACGGCCTGGGTCGAGTACTTCCTCGCCGATGACGCGCTGAGGCCGTCGGAACCTGCCCCGGATCCCCCGACCCGCTGGGTCCCCAGCATGAGTCCGAGCTTGCGAAGTATCTCCTGGTCTTCCGCCGATAGGCTAGCGGGAATGCCGGCAACCGGGGTCTTCGCCGGCCCCGTGCCGACCAGCGGTGCGGGGCATCCCGCCAGGATGGTCAAGGACAGGCTCACGCCAAGCAACTGAGCGATATGAGCTGATGGACGTCGAAGCATCGGCGGACCCCTTTGATAACAGCATAACGAACGATCAAGTATTTCATCCATCATACCCGAGAATGCCTGCTTGGAGCTGTGCAGATGCCCCCCTAATCCGGCCGTAAGCGAAGACAAGGCGACCTGTGGCTTCCCCCCGTCCCTCCGCCCGTTCTACTTTTCGTTGGCGCATGGTCAAGGTTTGCCGGCCTGCAGGTCCTCAAACACGCCGAAGCGTCCCCTGGCTTGTCACGGACAGGGCTTGAGGCTCTGGCGGTTATTTTGAAAAGAACTTGCGTTCAAGGCTCAGGGGGAGAGGCAATAGGGCAGGGCTTCGCGGTTAGGGCTCTCGATGATCGTCGCATCGTGATCGAGGGTTGCGGTCGCAGTTTCCTTCGGAGTCAGGAGCTTGGCGTAGCTTTGAACGAGGTCATCGTTGACCTTTGCCAGGCCGCGGAGCGAGGTCGATTCGGGAGGTATTCAGGCGTGATTGGGGCTTTGAGGACGCTGGCGCGGAGCGTGTCGTCATGGAAGGCGTAGAGGAAACGCCGGGCCTTGTCCGGTGATGGTGGCAGATAGCCCGGGAGAAGGGGCAGGCCGGAAAAGGAGGATACCCGCCGACTTGGCGGTTGGGCGGTGATTCTTGCGCATGAATATGGATGACATGGGGTGAAGACTACAATCAAGGGCTTGAGAGGGGCTGGGAGTGGATGAGCGTTCGAATACGGGGCGCCGCGCAGCGGAGGGCCCCCGAATTCGACAGCGAAGGAATCCCAGCCCCCGAAAGCCCTGACTCCTTTGATCTGCTGAACGTCACCCGTTGGGTGCAGGCAAAACCGCGTCAATCGATCGTCTCAGCCAGTTACGGCCGGATCAAGGTGCCTTGTGGTCTCGGCGATGCGCAGGGTCGTGGATCGCGGAAGACGGCGTTGCGCCTCAGGCGACTGAGAAGATCGATGTCCAGGATCGGCTTTCCATCTTGGGGGCGTGTCGCTTCGCACTCGAGGTGTCGTTGATGGCCCGCGGAAGCCGTCGCTTCTCACCGTCAGGCGGGCGAGGGGATCAGGATTCCGCCTTTCTCGGGAGTTGGGGGGGGCAATCCAGCTTACCGAGAACGTCCCCCAGCTAACGTGGCGATCAGGGGTTACGGCAAAACTCCAGAGAGGATGCGATGCACCCAATTCTTCTTCGGTTGGGAGATAATCCGATGGAACCAGCTCGGCTCGACCTTCAGGCCGAGGTTCCAGGTGGCGTCGAAGGTCGCGTCCAGCCGGCGCGTCTCAGCCGCGTCGTCGATCCCCAGGCCGACCTCCCGAGAGAACGACCAGGACTGGTTGTCCATGTTCTGGGAGCCGACGTACGCCCATTCCCCGTCGACCGACAGGTACTTGGTATGGTCGTCGCTTGCGGTCTTGCCGTCCTCGGAGGACCAGCGCAGCTCGATGTTCGGCCGCGACTTCGCCGGAAGCTGAGCCCAGAACGTGAGAAAGTCGGCGTTGGGGGAACGGTCGATCCCTGAGCCGAAGTTGTTGTAGTTCTTGGGAAGGGTGATGCGGACCTTGACGCCGCGGCCGGTGGCGTCGGCGATCGCCCCCCAGACCGATACGTCGTTCAAGTTGGGGCTCGCAATCCGAATCTCGCGCTTGGCGGCCTTCATGGCGGCCAAAAGCCCCTGATCGGCATCGTTGTCGTAGTAATTCCCGATCAGCCCCACCCCCTTCTTGCTCAAGAGGGTCATCGGAACCATCGGGTGAGTCGACGGCGGTGCCTTTCCCTTGGCATGCAAGGGAGGCTTCCGGGTGGCGTTCAGATACTTGGCCGACTCACTCCACGCGGCGTCGAAATCCTTGAGCAACGTGTCGACCACCGGGCCGCGCAGCGTGACCATCAGATCCCGCTCGGCCGGATTGTCGATGTTGCTCCCCCCCATCAAGGCGGTATGCCCATCGAGGATGAAGGCCTTGGCATGGTTGGATGCCCGGCTCAAGGCCGACGCGTAGGCCGCGGCCTGGGCCTTCACCCCGTGGCGCTCCAAGGCGTCATTCAGCTTGGAGAAGGGGTTGAGGTCCCGGTCGTAAAGGATGTTGACCTTGAATCCGGGGATCTCCCGCTGCTTCTTCGCCAAGGCTTCCAGCAGCCGCACCGACGCCTCCGAATCGTAGTCGAAGATGTAGGTCTGGAAGCTCAGCTCGTGCTTGGCATCCTTGAGATGCGCGATCACCTCGTCGATCGCCTCGTCGTTACGGTCGGCGTCATTGAACGCGATCGCCTCGACGGAGCCCTGCGTGCAGGTGAATTGGCGGGGAATGGTGCCGTTGTTGGTCTGCCAGACAGCCTGGTTGACCGCCGTTCCCGCCGCCGAGCGCCCCGAGGGAGGGCCGGACGAGACGCGCGCTTCGGCGCTGATCGCGTTGAGGTCCGGGGCTCGCGGACCGGCCGGACGCGCCGCCGGTGGCGCGGGGGGGGTGGGCGAACGAAGCGGAGAAGAAGGAGATATCGGGATTTCGTTGGCTCTCATCGACTCTCCTTTCGTCATGGCAACGGTCGCCTCGAATCACGGAGGCGCCGAACAGGCCCGGATCATGCCAGGCCCGCATGGACGTTATACCCGGATAGGCGCGCTCCCTTGCTGAGCTTTGAGAAGCGTCCTACTGCGTTAGCCCCATCATCGAGCCGACCGTGAGCCCGAGCGGCGAGAAGTCGGGACGGGGGACACCGCCCTCGCCGATCTCAAGCGCATGGCCCTCCTTGAAGTGGCGGTTCTGCTCGGAGTCGAGCTGGCGCAGGATCTCGGTGAGCTCCGCGACGTGCTCCTTCTCCTCGCCCATGAGATGGCGCATGAGCTGCTTCACGGAAGCGTCATCGGCCATGTCGTGAAGCTCCTGGTAATGGTTGATGGTTTCCAGCTCGCGGATGAGCGCGAGCCGAACGGCCTTCTCGGAAAGCGCCGACATGGGTTACCGGCCGCCTTCGAAGGTGCAGATGGCGCCCGGTCGCTTGAGGCGGAGCACCAGACTCTCGAAGACCCGGAACGGGTGGTTCATCCGATCGACCCCGAGGTAGGCGGTGATGAGATCCTGGCCGATGGCGACGTCGAAGTTCTGGATGCCGGTCGACAGGATCATGCCCTGGTTTTCCTTGAGCGCCGGCGTCTGGAAGACCCCGCCGGTGGCCAGCTCGCGGATGTGGTTGATCTCGAGCACGCCCGAGTTGGCGTAGACCCGGTGAAGGCTCGCATACCATACGGGATTGAGCACCACGGCGTAGGGGCCGAAGAATCCACCTTCCATGAGCTTCGAGCGGGCGTCCACCACGTCCTGGAAGCCGGCGCCCGCCTCCTGCCAGTTGCGTGCTGGGATCGTGTTGCGCCCCGTGGCATTGATCAGACCCTCGTAGCCGCATTCCTCGTCGCCGTTGAAGATCAGGGAGTCTTCCTTCTGGGCGACGATGGAGGCCGCCGCCGCTGCCGCCGAGACGTCGAGCGGCGCGTTGAGCTGACGGAAGGTCTCGATATCCCGCCAATAAAGCATGAAGTCCTTGTAGATCAGCGGAATGTTCTCGTGAACGCGCCGCTGAGCCCGCACCACGGACGTTTCGGTTTCGCCGAACACCGCGACCTGAGCGGCGCCCGTGCCGGCGAAGGTGTCGTAGTCCACGTCCTGCACGCCCGCTCCCAGCGGCCCGAAGACATGGAGGAAGCGACGACCCACCAGCGAGCGACGGGCCACGTCGATCACGGTCGTGTCGATGAGTTCCCAGTCGCGCTCGGTCAACGGGGACTCGGCACGGTTCAAGTAGTTCATGTCCATTGCGGTGACTCCTTGCGACGGTGAGGGCACTGCCATGCGCCTGCGGCTAATGCGCGATTTGACTCGACCCTGCATGCTAACATGAAAAATCGATCCTGCGAGCAGCCCCCCCCATGCTAGAATCAGGGACTGGAATGTAGGCTGGATGCAAGGCCGCCGGAGCCCGTTTCCGGGCCTTTGAGTCCGGAGCCTCGCGAGGGAGAGGACCGCCATGATTGAGTTGGACCACGTGATAGGGGCCGTCGGCCACGCCGCGACCATCGTCACCCCCGCCAACACCGCGATAACCCTGGGCTCCGGCGCGTTGCCCATCTTTGGCACGCCGGCGCTCGCCGCGCTCATCGAGCAAGCGGCTATTCAGGCCCTGCAAGGCCATCTGCCACTCGGCATGACCACCCTCGGAACCGCCCTCCAGCTCCGGCACCTCGCCGCGACGCCGCTGGGGCACAACGTCCAAGCCGAGGCGACCATGATCGCCGTCTCGGGCCGCCGACTGGAGTTCCGGGTCACCGCCTACGACGAACGCGAAAAGATCGCCGAAGGCACCCACGAACGCTTTCTCGTGGATGCCGAACGCTTCATGGAAAGAATGTCCGCCAAGCGCCCCAAAGGAAGCTGAGCGAGAGGAGAACGTCGCATGCCCCTTGCAATACGGATCGACGGAAAGGCCGTCTCGGCCGACCTCGAAGCCGATCTCATCCGAGAAGTCGCCGAACTCACCCGCGACGCCAACCGCCCGCCCGCCTTGGCCGTCATCATGGCCGGTCACGATCCCGCATCTGACCTCTACGTCAAACGCAAGATCGAGGCCTGCGACCGAGTCGGCATCCGCTCGCTCGCCTTCCACCTGCCGACGACCGCAACCCCGAAAGAGGTCCTCGACCTCGTCAACCAGCTCAACGAGGATGCCGGCGTCGACGGTATCCTCGTCCAGCTCCCCCTCCCCGACCACGTCGACTCCGACGCCATCCTGCAGGCCGTCAGTCCCGACAAGGATGTCGACGGTTTCCACCCCCGAAACCTCGGCAACCTCCTGATCGGACGACCCACCATGACCCCCGCCACCCCGACCGGCGTCATGGAGCTGCTGAAACGCTACCGGATCTCCGTGGCCGGCATGGACGCCGTGGTCATCGGCCGCTCGAACATCGTGGGCAAGCCGATGGCCATGCTGCTCACCAACGCGGATGCCACCGTCACGCTCTGCCACTCGCGCACCCGTGACCTGGCCGATAAGATCCGACGGGCAGACCTGGTCGTCGCCGCCGTCGGCCGCCCCCACATGATCAAACCCGACATGATCAAACCCGGAGCCGTGGTGATCGACGTCGGCACCAACCGCCTGCCCGACGGAAAACTCGCCGGCGACGTCCATCCCGACGTCGCCGAGGTCGCAGGCTGGCTGACCCCGGTCCCCGGCGGCGTGGGGCCCATGACCATCGGAATCCTCCTGCGGAACACCGTGAAGGCTTGTCGCTTGCATATTGCGGCCCCATCGGCGGTATAAGGGACCTAACGAAGTTGCAAGGAGAGCGGCTGAACCGTTCTCCCATTGAAGAGAGGAGCTCCCCCGGGATGAGTCTCGTGACGGAACAGGAATTGATCCAATCGCTCTTGGCCGCCCTACCCGACGATGAGGCCAAGGTGGCCTTCGAGCGCGCCCGAACCGCCGCCGGCGTGCCCGCCAAGGAGGGCTACGATCCCGCCGATATCATCTCCATCTCGAGCGCCATGCTCAGCGAGCTTCACGAGCAAGCCAACCAACTCTTCGTCGAGATCGAAGCAGGCCTCAAGTAAGACCCATAAAAGTCGCAAGCGAAGGGCCGCCCCATCAGGGCGGCCCTTCGCTCATGCGGTGCCCCGCCGACTCACGCCAGCGCGGAAATCAAGGCCAGAACCGGAACGATCCCCAAAGCTCCCAGGCCGAGCCCGAAGGCCGTCCCCGAAAGCACCAGCACCAGCGCCGAACGCCCCGCGCTCAGCGACTGGGTGCGCCCGATGGCGCGCATCACGCCCGCGAAAACCCAGGCAAAGACCCCAAACGTAAACATGGGCGATAGCACGCCGAGCCACGGCTGGGCCGCAGCCAGCGGAGCCAGCAGGATCAGGGGCCAAAACCCCTGAGCGATGCTCGTTAGCACGGGCTCGCCGGAGCCTTTGCCCCCCAGAACCTGAGCGAGAAGATTGCTCGCCGCCGCGAGCCAGAACCACCCGATCACGTTGACGCCGAAGACCAAGGTGAGCAGGACGACGAGTCCAAGAGGACCGACCGAGATAGCGCCCGCGAGGCGCATGGCCTCGATCAGGCTGATGACGAGCCAGATGCCCCACGCGACGTGCAACGGCGGCGCCACCGGAGCCTTGGACGGACGAAAGAGCGTGGTGTAGAGCGAATCAAGCATGGGCGTCTACTCCATCAACGCGAGAGGCACCTTGACGGGCATCTCGGTGCTGGGACCACCCGAAAGGAAGCCTGGCAAGCGAGCTTCCACCTTCGGGACGAAGCCCTTCCAGAAGTCACCCTCGGAGTAATTCTCCACCTGGGGTTCGCCCTTGATGCCGGCAAGATCGGCCGCCTTGTCCACGGCGACGCGCCAACTGCCCAGGGAGTCCACGAGGCCGGCCTTCTGGGCCTGCGAACCGGTGAAGATCCGACCGTCGGCGAGGGGGCGCAGCTTGTCGAGGGGCATCTTGCGGCCGGCGACGATGGCGTCGAGGAACTGGGCGTAGGTCTCGGTGACCTGGCCCTGGAGGATCTCCCGCTCCGCCGCGCTGGGTTGGCGGAAGGGGGAAAGGATGTCCTTGTGAGGACCGCTCTGGACGGTGGTGGACGCGATCCCGAGCTTGCCCATGAGGCCCTGGACGTTCTGGAGGTGCATGATGACGCCGATCGACCCGGTGGTGGTGGCGGGAAGGGCCGTGACGTGGTCGGCGGCCGCTGCGATGTAGTAGCCCCCGGAGGCTGCCACGTCGCCCATGCTCGCCACGATCTTGACCTTGCCGTCGCGGCGCACGCGCATGAGCTCCTCGTAGACGGCTTGAGAGGCTGCCGCCGTGCCGCCGGGAGAGTTGATCCGCAAGAGGATGGCCTTCACTCCGTCTTTTTCGGCATCCCGGATGGCGCCGATCAGGCGGTTGGATGAGGCTCCTTCGCCACCACCGAAAATCCCTCCCTCCGAGCTGTCGGAGATCACGCCGTAGACATCGATCAGGGCGATGTCCGCGGTCCCCCCCGCGCTCAAGGATCCCGGCAAGGTGAGCCCCGCACGTGGAGGGCTCGACAGCCATGCGGCGGAAGCTGCCGCCAGGCTGCCTGCGACCAGGAGTGCGGCCAGGATACGGTCGGTACGCAACGGAACCTCGCTTTCTTCTGAAGACGCCCGATCTTATCACGCGCGCATGCTTGCGGCAATTCGGACGTGCTGCCGGCACGACGGCTCGAGCCGGCAGGACGGGCGTCTCGGCCCGTCTCCGGGCTCATTTGCGGGCGCGGAGGCCCGCACTACCGGCTCAGTGGGCTATAATGCAGAGCGGTTCGCCTGCGAAGAGCCGCTCATTACCCCGCGAGGAGGATTTCGTGCAAAGCTCCGACCTTCCCAACGCTGATACGACTCGGATTGCCGATTTGCGGTCCGACGGTTTGCGGCCCGCCGGTTTGCGGCCCGCCGTCTTTCTCGATCGCGACGGCACCATCAACGAGGAGGTGGGTTACATTCACGACCCCCTCGACCTGAACCTGATTCCCGGGGCGGCCGCGGCGATCCGTGAGCTCAACGCCAAGGGCGTGATGGCCATCCTCGTGACGAATCAATCAGGGCCCGCCCGGGGCTTTTACCCCGAGAGCCATCTCGATACGCTAAATAACCGCCTCAACCACCTCCTGGAGGAGGAGGGCGCCTTCCTCGACGACCTCTACTACTGCCCTCATCTGCCCGACGGGACGGTCAGCGCCTACACTATGGTCTGCGACTGCCGCAAGCCGGGCACCAAGATGGTGCAACTCGCCACCGAAAAGCATGGGATCGATCTCTCGCGTTCCTACGTGGTGGGCGACAAGGCCACCGACGTCGAGCTGGGTCAGAACGCCGGCTGCCGGACCGTTCTTCTCACGTCGGGTTACGGTCAGCGGGTGCTGGACGGCGCCTACCAGTGGCAAGTCACGCCCGATCACGTGGCGGCGACCCTGCAGGAAGCCGTGAGCTGGATCATGGCGGACATGGCCGCTCGTGTCTAAACTGCTTCGCGCCGGAACCCTGATCGCCCTCTTGGCGTTGCTGAGCAAGGGGATCGGCTTCCTTCGCGAGGCGGTGATCTTTCCGATCTTCGGTGCGGGAGCCGCCCGCGACGCGTACGCGATCGCCTACAACGGCCTCCCCGCCCTCGCCCTCATTCTCCTGGGAGGCCTGAACGGGCCGTTTCACCTGGCGACCATGGCCTGTGTCACCCGCATGCGCGCCGCCAAGGACGAGAGCAGCATTCCCGGAGTGCTGCTCTCGCTCATGGCGCTCACCGCCGTCGGCATGGGCTTGCTCGCGCTCGCCGTCGGACTCGGGGCCCCCGCCGTGATCGGCGTGATCGCACCCTCGGCGGATCCCGAGGTCGTACGCCTGGCCGTCTCGCTCCTGCGCATCATGAGCCCCCTTCTCCTCATCGGCGGTCTGCTCGGTGTCTTCTGCGGCATCTCCAACGTCCAGGACCGCTTCGCCCTGCCCTCGCTTTCCCCTATCCTCTCCTCGCTCGCCATCATCGGGGCCGTCCTCTTCTGGCGCACCCCCGAATCCCTCGCCTGGGGCACGCTGCTCGGCGGCACCCTGCAACTCCTGGCTCAGGCCATCCCCGTGCTCAGGGGATGGCCGGAACTGGGCGGATCGGGCGCCATGAAGTTCGCCAAGCTCTCGCATCCGGCCATCGCCGAGACGCTGCGGATGCTGGTGCCCGCGATGGCTTCGAGTTCGATCGGTACCCTCAACGTCATGATAGCCACGGCGTTCGCCTCGGGGCTCGCGGTCGGGGTCATTTCCCGCTTCAACGCCGCCAATCTCCTGATCCAGCTTCCCCTGGGCATCATGCTGACCGCGCTGCTCGTGCCGATGTTCCCCCTCATGACCAAGGCCGCCGCCGAAGGGGATGGCGAGGGACTGAAAACCTGGATCAACCGCGGTTTTCAGACCATCGTCATCGCGGCGCTGCCCATGACCGGCCTCCTCATCGTCCTGGGCGAGAGCATCATTCGCCTCGCCTTCGAGCGCGGTGCCTTCTCGGTCGTCGATACCCGCGAGACCGCTCTGATCCTCGGGATTCTGGCCGTCTCGATCGCGGCCTATGCGGTGCGCGATCTCTTCACCCGGGTCTTCTACGCCAAGAACCAGAGCCGTACGCCGCTTCTCGTGACGGCGGTCTCGGTCGCGACCACCTTCTTCTTCTGCTGGCTCCTGGTGGGGCGTTTCGGCGCTGCCGGCCTGGCTGCCGCGACCGCGGCCGTCACCTTCACCAATCTCCTGCTCCTCGGTGCCTTTCTCCGCCACGATCTCGGCGATCTCGGCTTGGCCTCCGGCATGGGGACGTTCGGGAAGGCCTTCATCGCCACCGCCGCGGTCAGCGTCCTCTGCTGGACGGCGCGGCCGTTCTTGCCGGGAGAAGGACAGGTTGGCGCGATCGTCGAACTCGTGGTCCTGGGGGGTCTCGGCTTGCTGGTATACGGCGGATTGCTAAGCGCCATGCGGGTTCCGCTGGTTTCCGCGCTCCTGGGCGCTCGGCGAGCCAAGCAAAAAGTGGCCGAGGCGCGGCCGTCCTGAGCCCATGCGAGATCCCGGCGGGACGGGTATAATGAAGCACGGGTTGCGGTCGTGGCCGTCGCCTCATCCTCGCGATCTTAAGATTTTATAAAGGTAGGGAACGTGTCCAACCGCGTCTTGCTTGAAGGAAACATCGGCTCGATCAGTTTCCCGAACTTGGTTCAGCTCATCAAGCTGGAGCAGAAGACCGCCAAGCTAGAGCTGGGGCGCGTGGAGATCGGGCAATCCGCCGACATGTACTTCCAGAAGGGCATGCTGAAGTTCGCGGCGGTCAACGTTCTTCGCGGCGAGGACGCCATGTTCCGGATCATCTGCTGGTGGAACGTCGGTTCCTTCCGGGTGATCGAGGTCGATCCCGAGGATATTCCCGAAGCCAACATCAATCGTCCGATCGACTGGGTTTTGCTCGAGGGCATGCGCCGGATGGACGAGTGCCACCACTACAAGAGCATCGTTGCCGATCTGACTTCGGCGGTTTCCTACTCCCAGGAAGGCCTGGATGCTTTCCAGTGGGACCATGGGGAGAACCCGGAGTGGATTCCCCACTGGATGCGCAAGTTGCCGCGCTCCTTCACGATGGCCCAGTTCTTCGAGCACTCTCACCTGGGTGAGCAGGAATCTTGCGGCGCGCTCAAGAGCCTTCTCTACACGGGGGCGGTGATCGCGCACTCGGTGGACGGCCTGGATCCGGCCAGCGCTCCCATTCAACGGACCCGCTTCGACTCCTTCGCGCTGATCATCATGGAGTTCGTCGGTTACGAGGTGGCCCACCACCTGGTGGAATCGGCGTGCCAGGAGATGTCCCTCAGCGATCTCGAGAACGTCACATTCGGGCAGATGGTGGACCTCAGCGATCGCCTCGGCATGGCCATCTCCCGCATGGTGGGATTCGACCAGGGCCAGGAATGCATGCGCAAGCTCCGTGCCCGTATCACGAGCCTCCTCTAGCGTGACCTCCGATCAGGCGATGATGGATAACGACAAGGCTGATCGAGCCAAGACGGATCACGCGGAAACCGTCCAGAATCTTCGCCGCCGAGGCTACCGCCTGACCCCCCAGCGCGAGCGGATCTTGCAGATCTTCCACGACCTGCCCGAGGGAACTCACCTCAGCGCCGAGGAGCTGCACCAGCAACTCGCGAGCGAAGAACCCCCCATCAGCCTTGCCACGGCTTACCGGACCCTCAAGCTCCTGGCTTCGATCGGCGTCCTGCGCGAGCTGGACTTCGCCGAGGGGCACAAGCACTACGAGCTCAACCGGGAGTCGCACCCTCACCAGCACCTGATCTGCGTGGAGTGCGGGACCACGATCGAGTTCTCGGATGCCAACCTGACGGAGGCTGGCCGCGCGATCGGCCAGAAGCATGAGTTCCGGGTGATCGACGTTCAGTTCAAGATCTTCGGCTTCTGCCCGCGCTGCGCCCAGCGCCGCTAACCCCCCGCTTCCCTCGATACCCGACTCTCGATCGAAGGCTCGCGCCGAGCTCGCCGCCTCGCTTGAAACAGCGCGGCCGGCGGCCGCATGAGACAGGCCGCCCGCCCGCTCTCCGTGATACGGATCACGGGGTCCATGGGTATAGGAAGGGTAGGGCGTCGAGGGTCAGGGAAATCCTTTCGACCGATCTGACCCCAGTCTTAATCAATATTTAACCGCCCTTAATCCCCGTGGAACGAAAGTCTCCTGGCCTCGGGCGCGACAAACTAGGAAAGACCCAGCAGGTTTAGCGGGAACATCCCCCCGCGCAGGAGGGCACCATGACCACGAATAACGTCAACAACCGGGCACTGTCGGCGCCCTTGACCCCGCCTCGGACGGCTGTCATGCCTGCCGCCGGCGAGGGCTTGGTCGAGGCAACCGCCTCGGTCACTGCTGCCAGGCCTCAGGAAGCATCCAAGCCTCGAGGATTGTTCGGCCACCTTGCCGACGTCTTCATCGGAGGTGGCGAAGCCATCGGGGACATGGTCAAGGGGATAGCGACCGTCATCACCCATCCCATTCAGACCCTCAAGGGAATCGGGTACGTGATCACCCATCCCTCGGCCCTCGTGCATGCCTTCGTCGAGCCTTACAAGGAGGCCATCCGTGAGGGTCGCCCCGGTAAGGCGATTGGCCGCGGCATCGTCGAGATTGGCTCGCTCTTCGTGGGACCCGCCGAGATCGCCAACGGGGTCAAGGGTGCCACCAACGCCATCAAGGGGATCTTCAAGGGCGGCCAGGCCGGCGGCGTGATCGGCGCCGGTGCCGCGGGAGCCGCGGGCGCGGTTGCCGCCGTCAACATCACCGAGAAGGCCGCCAAGACCGCATCCGGCCTGATCAAGGCCGCCGAAAAGAGCGCTCAGCGTGCAGATGTGCTGGCAAAGGCCGGCAAGGCCGCTGAAGCTGCCAACTTGGTCGCCTATGCCGGGTTCCTCGACGAGGCAAGCAAAGCCATTCAGACCGGCGCCGACGCTGCCGAGATCATGGCCCGCGTTCGTTACGTCTCCACCGGCGGCAACGTGGCCGCGGCCACCGGCACGCTCGCCAAGGGCGCATCGGTGCTCGCCGCCACCGCCGACGGCGCGGTCATCTCGGCCATGATGCCCGCCATCAAGGGAGCCGATGCCGTTCTCAAGGGCACGGCCGCCGTCGATGATCTCGCCAAGGCGGGCAACGTCGCTGCCAAGGCCGGCCAGAAGGTCGTCGTTTCGACCCAGCCGATTCTCACCAAGACGGCCATCAAGGAGCTCGCCAAGGTCGGGATCAAGGATTCCAAGGCGATCACGGGAGCCCTCGACGAGGCCGCCAAGATTTACCAGGCTCAGAAGGCCGCCGGCGCCACGACGACTGCCGCCAAGAATGCCGCCCAGGCCTCGGCCGCAGCCAAGCTCGGCCTGGAAGCCGGATCGACCGCGGTCGAGAAGCTGGTCAACGGCGTCCGCCTGCAGGGAGCCGCCGCCAACCCCGCCAACTACTTCACCCGCACCAACTACGTCCGAAATCCCCTGCACAAGGCCGCTGAAATCATCGGCAAGCCGATCGATATCGGCATCGTCGCCGCCCGCGAGGCCGGCGAACAGGCCGCTGTCATCGCCGGCAAGGCCGGAGAAACCCTCGCCCGGGGCGTCCAGCGCGTGGGCGACATCACCCTGCGCGAGCTGATCGTCGCCCCCATCACCCTGCCCATCCAGGCGGTCAAGGGCGCCGGACGGATCATCTCCAACGGTCTCGCCGCCATCTCGGATCTGCCGCTGCGCGAGATCCTCACCGCCCCCATTCGCGGCATCGGAAACGCCATCGGCGCCGGATCTCAGGCCCTCGGCAAGATCGGCGAGCTGACTCTCAAGGACCTCATTCTCGCTCCCGCCCACCTGGCCAACCTCGCCATGACCAACCCCGCGGCCCTCTACCGCCCCGCGGTGACCATGGGCTTGCTAGGACGCCTCGGAGACGCGGCCGATACCAAGGGCAGCAACGCCGATCTCGCCCAGCGCTTCGGCCTCGACTCCTCCGCCGCGAACATCGAAGCCTTCAAGAGCGAGGTCGCCGGCTACGGCGAGAGCGCCATCGGTCCCGACTCCGGCACCCCCGAGCAGATCGGCCAGTTGCAGACCGTACTGCGTGGCCTGGGCTATGACGTCAAGGCCACCGGCAAGTTCGACGAGGCCACGGCGCTCGCCGTGATCGACTTCAAGGAAAAGAACGACATCACCCAGAGCTACAAGCTCGCCAACGGTAGGCCTGCCATCAACGAGTACGTCGACGAAGCCACCGCCCGCGTGATGGTCGATGCCCTCAAGGCCCGGAAGGGCGGGCAGGAAGCTGCCTCGTTCGATTCCAAGTCCCTCCAGGCGAGCCTCGCCGCCTTCGACGGCGCTCTCGAGGGGCTGTCCGGCGCCAAGACCGAGTCCGCCAAGGCGAACGCCGTGAAGGGTCTCGATCAGGCGGCAGTGACCGTCATCGCCGATCTGGTCCGCAAGGCCCGCACCGGTGAGAAGGGCTCCGCCGAGGCGGGCACCCAGATGGACAAGATTGCCGAGCAGCTCACCAAGGCGGGCTACTCCGACGATCGGATCTTCGAGCTGATCGAAGCGGCCAAGGTCCTGGCCGACCGGCCTGCCGAGACCGATGCCTCCGAGAAGCCCGCCGCTTCCAAGGAACTGGACATCGCGGCCGTCTCGCGGTCCTACCAGGCAAACGCCGATGCGCTCTCGAAGGCGCTCGATTCCCTGGGCAGTGCCAAGACCGATGCCGAGAAGGCCAAGGCCAAGAAGGCCGTCGAGGCCGCTGCCGTCGACGCCATCACCGACCTCTCCAAGCTGGCTCACTCCGACGACGAGGGCGTCCTGAAGACGGTCTCCGAGGAGATGGGCGGCCTCGCCGATGCGCTTTCGGACGCGGGCTACAGCGAAGACGCGATCATGAAGCTGGTGGAGCAGGGCCGGGTCAAGGCCAAGGCCGCCCTCATGCCTGCCGCGAAGCCGGATGTCGACAGTCGGGACGCGACGGCGTCCGAGATCGAAGCCGTCAAGCCCATCGCCGTGGGAGAACCCGATCCGACCTCCCGTCCGACCGAAGGCCCGAACGCGGGCAGCCGTCCGCGTCCGGCCGTTCCTTCCGAACCGGCGGTCTACTACACGGCCAAGCGCGGCGACTCGCTCTCGTCGATCGCCAAGCAGGAACTCGGAGACGCCAGCCGCTGGCGCGAGATCTACGACCTGAACAAGCAGGCCGTGGGCCCCAACCCCAACCTGATTCTTCCCGGTCAGAAGCTGCTCCTTCCCGCCACCGGCGAGAGCGCGGATCGTCCCGAGCTTCCTCCCACGGGCGAGACACCCGCTACCGAGCCTCCCAAGGGTGAAACGCCCGCGACCGAGCCTCCCAGCGACACGGGCAAGCCGGGCTCGCTCACCGAGGCCCAGATCAAGGATCTCGTGAAGCAGCACAAGATCCTCGACGAACCCGCGAACGTGAAGGCCTTCGTCGCCGAGATCTCGGGCTATCGCGACTCGGCGATCGGCCCGGATGCCGGCACCCCCGAGGTGATCCGCCAGCTCCAGACCGTTCTCGCCCGCGTGGGCTACGCGGTCGAACCGACGGGCAAGTTCGACGATGCCACCGCCGACGCGATCATCGACTTCAAGCAGAAGAACGACCTTTCCCAGAGCTACAAGCTCGCGGATGGCACCTGGGCCATCAACGAGTACGTCGACGACAAGACGGCCAAGGCCATCGTCGATGCCTTGCCGAAGGGTGGCGCCAAGGCGACGCCGATCGAGATCGTGAAGCCTGCCAAGCCGGCCGAGCCTGCGGAAACCCCCAAGGATGAGGCGGCCAAGCCTTCGGAGCCCGCAGTGCCGGCCAAGCCTTCGGAACCCGCAAAACCGGCTGAGCCGGCCACGCCCGCTTCCAAGACCTACGCCGTCAAGCGCGGGGACTCGCTTTCGGCGATCGCCCAGCGGGAACTCGGGGATGCCGGTCGTTGGCGCGAGATCTACGACCTGAACAAGCAGGCCATCGGTCCCAACCCCAACATGATCCGGCCGGGCCAGTCCATCAACCTACCCGGTTAAGCCACGAGGGGGAGCGAGAGGGGAGCAACCTTTCTCGCTCCCCTTCGCCCATTAAAACTCCGTTAAAAACGGCAAGGAGCGTGGATTCCGACCGGATAACCCGCCTAGGCCCCGCACCGGGTGCCAGCGCCCTACCGAGGGGCTTTCTTCATGATCTTCACCCGCCGGCAGGCGGCTGCGGTCGCCTCAGCGGGTTGAGCCGCCGGCGCGTATGTAATCGCTATCAACAGGAGGGCGTCATGGCCTGGGACCTCACCACCAAGAGCGGGCAGACCCGCCCCCTGACGCCTCCTCGCACGGCTCCGTTGCCGCAACTGGATCGCGCGCAAGCCGGACTTCCCGCCGAACAGACTACTCTCCCTCCCCTCTCCCCCCCCCCTTCC
>DAZV01000057.1 GCA_002083825.1 Candidatus Sericytochromatia bacterium S15B-MN24 CBMW_12
GAGGGCGGTGGCCGCTCACTAAATTCTCAATTTATCTGCCTCGAAGTTGTTGACACATTCCGAGCCAAGGCCCGTCTCGCAGCAGATGGCAATCGCCGCACTCGGGCTCGTATTAGCTCTCCCGCTACTGCCGTTCGTAGTTGTGCCGATGTGCATGAATGTCTGCACGGTGCTGTAAACTCACCGTACTTCAGCACGCGGACCCATGCGCGTTTTGTGGCAGCGATTCCGTGTGCAAGAAAACTCGTTAGCCGAAAGCCGGCTCCCCGCACGGGGAACCGGCTACCAACCCATGAGTTTCGACCAGAGGTCGGAGGCCACCTCGATGGCCCGGGGAGCCTTGGGCGGATTGGAGAGCATCATGTTGGCTTCCTCGGGACGCCTGTCTCCCTTGCGGTTGTTGCACTTCTGGCACGCCGTCGTGAGATTTTCCCAGGTGTCCTCCCCGCCGCGGCTCTTGGGCTGGACGTGGTCGATGGTGAGATCGTTGCGCGATCCGCAGTACTGGCAGGCGTGCTTGTCGCGCTTGAATACTGCCGTCCGGGTGGGTCGCATGGTTTCGTAGTAACGATGAACGATGGCCTTTACCAGCAACCGAATAGCCTCCGGAATGGGTAACGCCACCGACGGCGAACGGATCACCTGATCGGAATCCCTGACCGAGACTGCTTTTCCGAGGAACAGCAGCGTGACCGCCTTTTCAACCCCGCAGGTGTACAGCGGTTGATAGGAGTTACTTAGCACGAGAACCTGCATACGTATCACCTCCTGAGGGTATTATTCCCCAAAGAGGCCTTGCTTTCAGCAATCAAACGAAAGATTCATCTTGGCGCAATGCGCCATAAAGACCCGCTTAGCCGCCCGGGCGATACTGATACACCTCATCGTCCTCGGAGTCGCTCACGTAAACGGAGCCGTCCGCCCCCACGGCGATGCTCATGCCATGACCGATTCGTCCCCCGCCGAAGCTCCCCAGGAACGTCCCCGCGGCATCGAATCTCAGCACCTGCCCGAGATCCAGCGCGTAAACCGCGCCGTTCCTGGGATCCACCGCGACGTCCTGAAACTGCATGGCGCCCGGCCCCGAACCGTCGGTTCCGCGGCCGTCGAACTCCAGCACCCGCTGGCCCCCCTGATAGGCCGCGATCCGGCCCGACGTCGCCACCCAGAGCCGCCCCTGGGCATCGGATCCCAGCCCGCGTGCGTCCACGCTCAGGGCCGGAGCGGACTCCCAGGTTCCTTCCTTGAGGGCCGCTATCTGGCCCGCTCGCGCCATGTACAAGACCCCTCCCGCCAGTGCCATGTCCCGGCATGCGGGCGCGATCGGCTCCCCGCCGTTGATGGCGTTCTCAGGGATGGCCCGGATGAAGCCTCTCACTCCCGTCTCGTCGGATGCAAGCACCAGGTGATCGTTCACCGCCACCGCTCCAACCGTCGAGCCGAGCAGTAGGCGAGTCGTCTCGCCGATGCGGCGCTCGTAGTACATCCCCGCCTGGGTGGTGAAGGCGTCCTCGCTCATGCCGTCGAAGGCCATGACCGCCCCGTACTTGCCGCGCGGGGAGAAGCGGTCGCCGTCGGCGATGAAGAGCAGGTTTCCGGCGACGGCAAGTCCGCTCGGACCATGGAGCCAGTTGCTCAGGAAGCCCTTGCCGATCGTGCGGCGGTAATCGTTGGGAGTGCCGCCCCAGACCGGCCCGCCGGGCGTGGGGCTCGCGTACGGCGACGCCGACGGCGCGGGGCTGGCCGTCCCGTCACTCGCCGCAGGACTCGGAGAGGCGAAGTTGTCGTAGTCGTCTCCGGAGTAGTCGTCGAGGTCGTCCGTCGCGGTGGGCAGGCTCTGGCCCCCACAGGCCGCCAGCAAAACCGTGGCAGCGAGCGTGACGACGATGGATGCGCGGCGAACCTCGAACATGCGGCCTCCCTTGATGAACGTTTCAAGAATGGTTATCGAGACTTTAACGGAAAAGTTGCGTTCCTGCCTGAACGCTGTCAACTCTGGTATCATGGCCTCATGGACGTCCAACTTCCCTCGCAACGCCCGCCTTCGGGTACCCTCTACGTCTGCGGCACCCCCATCGGCAACCTTGGGGACGTCTCCACGCGCCTGCTCGACACCCTGCGCCAAGTCGACCGGATCGCCGCCGAGGACACCCGCCAGACCGCCAAGCTGCTGGCCCGTTACGGCATCGAAGCCCGCATGCTCAGCTACCACGCGCACAATATCGCCGCCCGCACCGCCGATATCGTCGCCATGCTCCAGGCCGGCTCCACCATCGCCCTCGTCAGCGACGCCGGCATGCCCGGCATCTCGGATCCCGGCTGGGAGCTCATTTCCGGCGCGATCCGCGAGGGGATTCCGGTGGTGCCCATTCCGGGGCCCTCCGCCTTCGTGGCGGGACTGGTGGTCTCCGGATTACCCACCGATCGCTTCGTGTTCGAGGGCTTCCTGCCCCGCGAAGGCAAGGCCCGTCGCCGGATCCTGAAGACCCTCGTCCACGAGGCTCGGACCCTGGTCTTCTACGAGGCCCCCCACCGCCTCGCCGACACCCTCGAGGACATGAGCGCCCTCTTCGGGAGCGATCGTCCCGCAGCCGTCGCCCGCGAACTCACCAAGCAGCACGAGGAGGTCAAGCGCGGCTCCCTCTCGGAGCTCGCCCGCTGGGCCGCCGATCACGACGTCCGGGGCGAGATCGTTCTCGTCGTCGGCGGCTCCTCCAGCCCCGAGCCCAAGCTCGAAGGCGACTGGGAAGCGATGCTGCAAAAGCTTCTCGCGGAGGGGGCCAGCACCCAGGACGCCGCCAAACAGGTCGCCCAGACCCACGCCATCCCCCGCCGCCAGGCCTATCAACGGGCCCTGGAATTGGCGCATGCCCCCGCAGTTCCCCCGCAAGACGAGTAGAGGACCCATGGCCGAATCCACCCTCCTAAGCACCCCCGTTACCACCGGAACCGGAAAACGACTCGTGCTCATCGACGGGCATGCCGTGGCCTACCGGGCCTTCTTCGCCCTCCAGCGCATGGATCTGCGCACCAAGGACGGCAAGGCCACCTGGGCCGTCTACGGCTTCCTGCGCGCCATCCTCGACGTCATCAAGAGCTACCGGCCCGACTGCATGGCCGTCGCCTTCGACCGCGCCGCCCCCACCTTCCGCCACGAGGATTTCGCCGACTACAAGGCCCACCGCAAGCCCATGCCCGACGAGCTACGCCCCCAGATGGACCTCATCCGCACGATCGTCAGGGCCTTCGAGCTGCCCATCTACGAGATCGACGGCTACGAGGCCGACGACGTCATCGGCACCATCGCGAAGCAGGCCGGCAAGGAGGACTACGAGGTCCTGATCGTCACGGGCGATCGCGACTCCTTCCAGCTGATCGACGATCGGATCAACGTCCTCTGGGCCAAGGCGGGCACCGAGTTGATCCGCATGGACGAGGCCGGCGTCCGCGAGAAATACGGCCTATCCCCCGCCCAGATCATCGAGTACAAGGGCCTCGCGGGCGATGCCTCCGACAACATCCCCGGCGTCCCCGGCGTGGGCGACAAAACCGCCACCAAGCTTCTCCAGCAGTGGGGAACCGTGGAAAACCTACTCGCCAACGTCGACCAGATCGGCGGCAAGCTGGGCGAAAAGATCGCCGCCAACGTCGATCTCGCCCGCCAGAGCCTCAGGCTCGCCACCATCGACCTGCAGGTTCCCCTCGGCGACATCGACTGGCACGCCTGCAAACTCAACATGCCCGACCTTCCCACCTTGACGAGCGTGCTCGACGAGTTGGAGTTCAAGACCATCTCCCGCCAGCTCTCGGGCATCCTTTCCCACTTCACCGGCGAAGGATCCGCTTCCCACGAGGCCCCAAGCGACGCGGCCTCGGCGCCCCCCGCAGTCGAGGCCGCGTCCCTCGAACTCGACGTGGAGGTCGTCGTCACCGAGGATGCCCTCCAGGAGCTGGTGCGCTCCCTGGAGTCGCAGGTCGGCTTCGCCTTCGACACCGAGACCGACTCCCTCATTTCCCTCAACACCAAGCTGGTGGGCCTCTCCTTTTCCTGGGAAGGTCTCGCTGGGAAGGCCTACTACGTACCGGTCGGCCACCTGGAGGGCGATCAGTTGCCCCTCGACCACGTCCTGGCGGCTTTGAAGCCCGTGCTGGAAAACCCCGGTGTCGCGAAGTTCGCCCACAACGCCAAGTTCGACGTCAACGTCCTCAGCCAGTACGGCATCCGGATTCAGGGGCTGCGCTTCGACTCCATGGTGGCCGATTACCTGGTCGATCCCAGCCGCCCCCACGGTCTCAAAGACCTGGCCGTCCAGGTTCTCGGCATCCGGATGACTCCCATCTCGGAGCTCATCGGTACGGGGGCGAAAGCCATCACCATGGCCCAGGTCGACGTGCGCAAGGCGGCGGATTACGCAGGCGCCGACGCGGCCATCACCTGCGAACTGGTCGGCAAGCTCTGCGAGCAACTGGTCGGTGCGGGCGTCAACTCCCTCTACAACGAGGTCGAACTCCCGCTCATCGAGGTGCTGGCCGACATGGAGCAGCACGGCGTCAAGGTCGATACCGGCTACCTGGGGCAGCTCTCCCATGTCATGGGCAACCGCTTGCAGGACCTGGAGGCCGAGATCCACGCGCTGGCCGGCGACGCTTTCAACATCAACAGCCCCAAGCAACTCGCCGTCGTGCTCTTCGAGAAGCTGGGCCTTCCCGTCCTCAAGAGGACCAAGACCGGCCCCAGCACGGATGCCAGCGTGCTCGACGAGCTGTCATCGCAGCATGAAATCGTCGCCAAGATCCTGGAGTACCGGCAGCTGATGAAGCTGAAGGGCACCTACGTCGACGCGCTCCCGACCCTCGTCAATCCCCGCGACGGTCTGCTTCACACGTCCTACAACCAGACCGTGGCCGCCACGGGCCGCCTTTCCTCGACCGATCCCAACCTCCAGAACATCCCCATTCGGACCGAGGAAGGTCGCGAGATTCGGCGGGCCTTCGTCCCCTCGAAGGCGGGCTACGTCCTGATGGCCGCCGACTATTCCCAGATCGAGCTGCGGATCCTCGCGCAGATCGCGAAGGAACCATCCTTCATCGAGGCCTTCCGCCACGACGAGGACATCCACTCGCTCACCGCCAGCCAGATCTTCGAGATCCCGCTCGCGGAGGTCACCAAGGATCAGCGGCGGGTCGGCAAGACCATCAACTTCGCCACCATCTACGGACAGGGTCCTTTCAGCCTGGCGAAGATCCTCGGCATCTCCCAGAGAGACGCCAAGCGCTTCATCGATGCCTTCTGGGAGCACTACAGCGCCATCAAGCATTACCAGATCGAGGCGCTCGCTCAGGCCAAGTCCCGTGGTTACGTCATGACGCTCTTGGGACGCCGCCGCTACATCCGGGAGCTGATCTCCTCGAACCCGGTCGAGCGCAAGAACGGAGAGCGGATGGCGATCAACGCCCCGATTCAGGGGACGGCCGCCGACATCATCAAGATAGCGATGATCCGCCTTCACCACATGCTCCGCGAGGAGGGCTTCGAGGCGCGCATGATCCTTCAGGTTCATGACGAACTGATCTTCGAGGTTCCCGAGGCCGAGGTGACGTCTCTCGAAGCCAGGGTCCGGGAGATCATGGAGGGCGCCATGACGCTCGACGTGCCCCTCAAGGTGGCCATCAGCGTCGGTCCTAGCTGGATGGAGGCCAAGTAAGGGGCGGCATGCTGGCTTGAACCCGGGAACCAAGGGTACAATGGCGACGCAACGGTCATGTTTCACGCTCAAAGGAGTCTTCCACGTGAACCTCAATCGCAACCTCGGAATGCTCTTGGCTCTCGCCGCGCTGCAATCTGCCGGATTCGCCGCGGTTTCTCCGGCATTCGCCGCTCCGGTATCGGGGGCTTCGGGATTTCAACTGGCCGCCGCCGACGGCGCCGTGACCCAGGCGCTTTCCTTGCTCTCTCAGGGGCGCTTCGCGCAGGCTCAGCAGCTCCTGGAGCAGGCGCTCGCGAAGGATCCCGACTCCCTCGAAGCGACCATGGCGATGGGCCAGGTCCTGGATTACGTCGCCGACTTCGAGGGGGCGTTGAAGTACTTCAAGCGGGCTGCCGACGCCAATCCCGATTCCCTCGAAGCCGCAGTCTGGCTGGGAGCAGCCTTGCTGGCCGTGGACAAGTATGATCAGTCAATCGCCGTCAGCGAGAAGGCCCTGTCGGTCTGGGAGAAGAAAACCACCGACAAGGAGTTTCTGTCCAGGCTCTGGGTGAACCTGGCGGGAGCACAGGGTCTCAAGTCCAAGCGCGAAGGGTTCCTCGCGATGATTCGCTTGGGGATGGGCGTGCGCGGTCATTTCGAGAAGGCCCTGACCCTCGACGTGAACTCCCGGACTCAGTACGCCATGGGCCGCTACTTCGTGGAAGCCCCCGGCGCGGTCGGCGGGGATCCCCGGAAGGGGCTTCCGCTTCTCGAGAAGGCGATCAAGCTCGAGCCTCACTACCATGCCATCCGCGCCAACTACGTTCGTGGGCTGATAGCTGCGGGCGAGAAGGCCGAGGCCAAGGTCCAGTGGACGCGCTTCCAGGCGGATTTCGGTGACATGCCGGGAATCATGCGCACGGTCAAGGATATCGAATCCAGGCTTTAAATCGTAAGGGCAAGAGGCCGGATGGTGTGGAACCCATCCGGCCTTTCGCTCGTCTGGATTTTGGTCTCGTAAAAGGAGGAAAAGATGGCATTGATTCTACGTCCCAGGGGTTCCGTCGAGCGCCAGCGGCGCACGCTTCGCATGTTCCTCGCCCTGTCGCTGGTGGTCGTCGCGGTGCAGGGCTTCGGGGCCCCGCGGGCGGAGGCCGAGCAGTCGACGCTGGCGGATCAGCGCGAGGTGGCCGTCACCGTCTACAACGACGACCTGGGATTGGTTCGCGAGGTCCGAGCGCTCAAGCTGAAGGCAGGTCTGCGCGAGTTGAGCTTCGCCGACGTGGCGGCCGCCATCGACCCGACGTCGGTGAGCCTGCGATCGCTCACTGCCCCGCGAGAGCTGTCGGTGCTGGAGCAGAACTACGAGTACGATCTCTTGACTCCCCACAAGCTTCTCGACAAGTACGTGGGCCAGATGGTCGAGATCCACACCCCCACGACCGTTTCCAAGGCGGAGTTGCTGAGCACCAACGAAGGTCAGGTCTATCGGATCGGTGACAAGATTTACCTCGATCCGCCGGGGCGCGTGGTGCTTCCCAGGGTTCCGGAGAACTTGGTGGCTCGTCCCACCTTGGTCTGGGGCTTGCAGAACGACAGGGACGGGGATCACCTGCTCGATGTCTCGTACCTGACGCGCGGGATGAGCTGGAAGGCGAACTACGTGCTGGTGGTGGACGAGAAGGCCGACAAGGCGAACCTGAATGCCTGGGTGACGCTCAACAACCAGAGCGGGACGACCTATCAGAACGCCAAGCTGACCCTGGTGGCGGGGGATGTCAACCGGGTGCAAGAGCGGTTTCAGGAGGCGGTCCGGGCCCCCTACGCGATGGCCAAGTCCGCGGACGCGGGCGGTCAGTTTCAGGAGCAGGCGCTCTTCGAGTATCACGCGTATGCCTTGAACCGGAAGACCACGCTCAAGGATCGCCAGACCAAGCAGTTGAGTCTCATGGCGGCTAGCGAGGTTCCGACCCGCCGGCAATACGTTTTCGATCCGGTGCGATCGCCCATCTGGCTGCAGAATCGGGAGCGTCAGAGCTCGAAGATCGATGTCTTCCTGGAGTTCAAGAACGACAAGGCCAGCCGTCTCGGTATGCCGTTGCCCAAGGGGACCGTCAGGGTTTACCAGGCAGACAAGGAGAAGCAGCTGCAGTTCGTGGGGGAGGATGCCATCGATCACACTCCCAAGGATGAGCTGGTGAAGGTCAAGCTCGGCAAGGCCTTCGATCTGGTCGGTGAACGGAATCAGACGGCTTTCCGCACGATGGGCGATCGGGTCGTGGAGTCCAGCTACCAGATCACGCTTCGCAATCACAAGAGCGAGGCCGCCACGATCACGGTGATCGAGCCCATGGGCGGGGACTGGGAGATCACTCAGAAGTCGCGGAACTTCCGGAAACTCGATGCCCAGCGGGTGGCCTTCGATGTCAAGGTGGAGCCTGATCGGCAAGCGGTCGTCACGTACACGGTGAGGACCCGCTACTGAGCGCGAATTCTCCGGCCTGTCCCCATCCGAGCGGGGTCCCGGCAGGCCAGGTTCGAGTGACGGGGCTTTTCGCCGCCGGCGGCATGATAAGCTGTGGTTACCCTGACCCTACGTTGCATGGACTCAATTGGGTTGGGTTGGGTTTTGCAATCCCCTTGCCGGGGTAAACCCATACTAACTTGCAGGGAGGAGACGCCATGCCGCTCGACTCATCGAAGGACCGGCCGCTTTACATCATCTCGGTGGCGGCGGAGCTGGTGAACATGCACCCTCAAACGCTCCGCCTGTACGAGCGGCGGGGCCTGGTGAATCCGAAGCGCCAGGGGAAAAACCGTCTCTACTCGCAGGCGGACATCGAGCGGCTCATGTACATCCAGAAACTCACGCAGGAGCTCGGAATCAACCTGGCGGGAGTGGAGCGGATCATCCGGCTGCAAAACGAGCTCGACCAGCTCAAGACGCTGAAGGAGGCCGAGATTCAGCTGATACAAGGCCGCTTGGACGATCTGGCCAAACTGAAGCAAGCGAGAGAGACCGAGATCCGGGTCATCCAGGGCAGGCTCAAGGACCAGCTCAAGGAAGGGGAGGGGTGATACCGACTTCGGCAAGGGGAATAAGGTTTTTTGTCGAGCCTGAAATCCGCAAGCTGGCTGGTTCGTCTGCCCCGGTCCCTGATTCCATGGTAAGATTCCTCCTACATTTGAAACCGGAGCGATCTGGAGAGGTGCGATATGTTTGAGAGATTTACGGAAAAAGCCATCAAGGTGATCATGCTCGCGCAAGAGGAAGCTCGGCGGCTTGGTCACAACTTCGTCGGCACCGAGCAGATCCTCCTGGGACTCATCGGCGAGGGAACGGGCGTTGCCGCCAAGACCCTCAAGAGCATGGGAGTAAGCCTGAAGGATGCGCGCATCGAGGTCGAGAAGATCATCGGCCGCGGATCCGGCTTCGTGGCCGTCGAGATCCCCTTCACTCCCCGCGCCAAGCGCGTTCTGGAGCTGAGCTGGGACGAAGCGCGCCAGCTGGGACACAACTACATCGGCACCGAACACCTCTTGCTCGGCCTGATTCGCGAGGGCGAAGGCGTCGCCGTTCGCGTGCTCGAAAACCTCGGCGTGGACCTCTCGCGGGTCCGCTCCAACGTAATCCGCATGCTGGGCGAGTCCGCGGCGACCACCGGTACGGGGCAACATCGCTCCAAGACCCCCACCCTCGACGAGTTCGGATCCAACCTCACCCAGATGGCCGAAGAGCATCGTCTCGATCCGGTGGTGGGCCGCGAGAAGGAAATCGAGCGCGTGATCCAGATCCTGGGTCGCCGCACCAAGAACAACCCCGTGCTCATCGGCGAACCCGGCGTGGGTAAGACCGCGATCGCCGAGGGCCTCGCCATCAAGATCACCAACGGCGAGGTTCCCGACATCCTCACCGACAAGCGCGTCACCACCCTCGACATCGGCTCCCTGGTCGCCGGTACCAAGTATCGCGGCGAATTCGAGGAGCGCCTCAAGAAGATCATGGAAGAGATTCGCAGCGCCGGAAACATCATCCTGGTGATCGACGAACTCCATACCCTGATCGGGGCGGGAGCCGCCGAAGGCGCCGTGGATGCCGCCAACATCCTCAAGCCGGCCCTGGCGCGCGGCGAACTGCAATGCATCGGCGCCACCACCCTCGACGAGTACCGCAAGCACATCGAGCGCGATGCCGCCCTCGAACGTCGGTTCCAGCCGGTCATGGTCGGCGAGCCTTCGGTCGACGAGACCATCGAGATCCTCCGCGGCCTGCGCGAGCGCTACGAGTCGCATCACCGCCTGCAGATCACCGACGAGGCGCTCATCGCCTCGGCCAAGCTCGCCGATCGCTACATCTCCGATCGCTTCCTGCCGGACAAGGCCATCGACCTGATGGACGAGGCCGCCTCTCGCGTTCGCCTCCGGACCTCTTCCTTGCCGCCCGCGGCCAAGGATCTCGAAAAGGAACTGAGGCAGTTCACCAAGGAGAAGGAAGCAGCCATCCGGGCCCAGGAGTTCGAGAAGGCCTCGCAACTTCGCGATCAGGAGCAGGCCGTCCGCGAGAAGATTCGGGAAATCGCCGCGGACTGGCGGACTCAGAAGGGACAGACGGCCTCCCCGCAGGTCGGTCCTGAAGAGATCGCCGAGATCGTCGCCGCCTGGACCGGTATCCCGGTTTCCAAGCTCACCGAGGGCGAAACCGAGCGCCTGCTCAAGATGGAAGAAGTCCTCCACGAGCGGGTCATCGGTCAGCGCGACGCGATCCACATGATCTCGCGGGCCGTCCGGCGCGCCCGGGTCGGCCTCAAGAATCCCAAGCGTCCCATCGGCTCGTTCATCTTCTCGGGGCCCACCGGCGTCGGCAAGACCGAACTCGCCAAGGCTCTCGCCGGCTTCTTCTTCGGGCAGGACGACGCGCTCATCCGCATCGACATGTCCGAGTACATGGAAAAGCATGCCGTCTCCAAGATGATCGGCTCGCCCCCCGGCTATGTCGGTTACAACGAGGGCGGTCAACTCACCGAAGCCGTTCGTCGGCGTCCTTACTCGGTGGTGCTCTTCGACGAGGTCGAGAAGGCTCACCCCGATGCCTTCAACATCCTGCTCCAGATCCTCGAGGACGGTCGTCTCACGGATGCCAAGGGACGTACGGTGGACTTCAAGAACACCATCGTCATCCTGACTTCCAACATCGGCGCCCGGGCCATCGAAAAGGGCCAGTCGCTCGGCTTCCAGGCCGGCGGCGACGATAACCGTTACCGCAAGATGAAGGACGTCGTCATGGACGAACTCAAGCAAGCGTTCCGGCCGGAGTTCCTCAACCGCATCGACGAGATCATCGTCTTCCACCCGCTCAGCAAGGAAGAAATCCGCGAGATCACCGACGTCATGATGAAGGAAGTCTACCATCGCATGCGCGAGAACGAGTTCGATCTGACGGTCTCGGAGAAGCTGAAGGACAAGCTCGGCGAGGACGGCTACTCGCCGACCTACGGCGCGCGTCCCCTGCGTCGCTCCATTCAGCGACTCATCGAGGATCCGCTTGCCGAGGCTCTCCTCTCGGGCACGATTCCCAAGTCGGGGCGCGTCGTCGCCGACCTCAACGACGAGGGTGAAGTCTACTTCACCCACGAAGAAAGCAAGGCGCCTGTCGGTACCGAGGCCTAGCCTCGGCTCAGACGCCTGCCCTTAGCAAAGACGCCCTCGCCTTCGGGCGGGGGCGTCTTTGCTTATTGTGGGTCAATGGAAATGCCTGCACCCGGAGCCAAGCCCGTCTTTTGCGGCCTGATCGTCAGCAGGAACTCGCCCGCTGCCGGACGGTTTCGAAGAGGCAAACGGCCGCCGCGACCGCCGCGTTCAGGCTTTCCGCCCGCCCCGGCATCGGGATCCGGATCTCGATCGTGGCGTGTTCGAGCGCCTCGGGGCTGAGCCCCTGGGACTCGTTTCCGATCAGCCAGACGACCGGCCCCGAGAGATCGAGGTCGTAGAGCGATCGATCGGACCCCAGCGAGGCGGCGATGACCGAGGCTCCTGCTGCGGAAAGCTGATCGAGCATCGGGTAAAGGTCAGAGATTCCGAGCACCGGCAGGTGGAAGAGTGAGCCCATGGTGCTGCGAACGACCTTGGGGGAATAGGGGTCGACCGTGCCCTTGCCGGCCAGGATGGCCGTGGCTCCGGCCGCATCGGCCGTCCGGATGATGGTTCCCAGGTTTCCCGGGTCTTGGAGCGCGTCGAGAGCGACGAAGAGGCTGTCCGGGGCGAGCGCGGGGACGGCGGGTTCTTCGGGAATCCGGGCGATCGCCACGATTCCTTCCGGCGTCTCCGTGGTCACGAGCTGAGAAAACAGCGTCTCGGCGACCAGGGTGACGGGGGCGTTCCAATCCGACCCGTGCCGCTCCACCCAGGACGGGGTGGCGAAGACCTCGACCAGTGGCCAGCTCCAGAGCCGGGCCTCCTCGACGAGCCGGGTGGTCTCCAGCAGGAAGCTCGCATGCTTCTGCCGTTCCTTGCGGGAATGCAGCGCGCGAACGTGCTTGAGCTTGGGGTTCTGGAGGCTCGCGAGGATCACGAGGGGGTGTTTTCGGGGATGAGGTACTTGACCAGCCGGACCTCGTTCTTGATTCCGGGTTCGATATGGTAGTCTACCTGATCCATCAGGGAACGCATCAGGTAGATGCCCAGGCCGCCGACCCGGTACTGGGCCATGTATTCGGTCAGATCGGCTGGTTGGATCACGCTGGGATCGAACGTCTCCCCGTGGTCGGTGATGATGATGGTGAACTTCCCGAACTCCAGCTTGAGGCAGAGGTGAAGCTGCTGGGATTTCGGGGCTCCGGCGACCTCGGGCGGATAAGCGTGCTCGATGACGTTGGCACAGGCCTCGTCGACCGCCAACTCGATCTTGTCGAGTTCGTCGCTGCCGAAGCCAATTTCCGCGGCCTTCTCGCGCACGAACAGGCGGATCAGTGCCAGGTTGGCTGTATCGTTGGTGAAGCTAGCCTGGAACTGGCACGTCTCCTCCATGGCTAGGCCTCTTGGAAGGCTGCAATAGCATCCTGACGGTTGTCGAAGATCTCGAAGAGCTTGCTGAAGCCCAGGAGGTCGAAGACCTTGTAGACCTTGATGGGAAGATTGACGAGCTTCATGTCGCCCTTGTTCTCCCGAAACGTACTGATTGCGCCCATCAGCACTCCGAGCCCCGCCGAGGAGATGTACTCCATCTGCTGGAAGTCGAGCACGACCTTGTAGTTGCGCTCGGCGATCATGTCCAGGAGCAACTTCTCGAGTTCAGGGGCAGTATGGGCGTCGATGTACCCCTCGACACGGACGAAGGTGATGCCACCTTCGGTTTCGACGCTTTGCTTGAACATCTTCAACGATTGGTACCTCGTTCTCTCTTCTGTTTTTGTTTACCCACCCGAGGGATCGGGTTAACCCACCCGATCCAGAGGCAAGGTGATGGTGAAAGTGGTTCCGACGTTGATCTCGGAGGAGACGTCGATGTTTCCGCCGTGGGCCACGATGATGTCCTTGACGATCGACAGCCCCAGCCCCACCCCGCCGGTGACCCGGGAGCGGGATTTGTCGACCCGATAGAAGCGGTCGAAGATCCGGGGGCGGTCGACCTCGGGAATCCCGATGCCCGTGTCGACGACCTTGATCTTGATGGCGTTCTCGGTCGGGTCGTGGAAGATGTCGAGGCTGACGGATCCGGAGGCGGGGGTAAACTTGAGGGCGTTGTCGACGAGGTTGATGAGCACCTGCTGGAGCCGGTCGCGATCGCCCTGGTAGCTCGGCAACTCATCCGGACAGGTCAGGACCAGGCTGACGTTGTTGAGCTGCGCATGCGGCTCCAGCGTCAAGACGACCTCCTGGGCCAGTTCGGGGAAGGTGAAGTTCGCCATGTGCAAGGTGGGACGACCGTGAAGGTTGGCCACCACCAGGAGTTCGTTGACCAAGCGCGTCAAGCGGTCGGCCTCGCGCTGGATGTTGGAAAGGAACTTGGCCCGCATCTTCTCGTTGCCCATGGCGCCGAGCTGAAGCGACTCGGCAGCCATGCGAATCGACGTGAGCGGCGTGCGGAGTTCGTGGGAGACGTTGGCCACGAAATCCTGCTGCATGCTGGCGAGGCGATGGACGGCGGTCCAGTTGTGGACCGCCAGCACGATCGTCTCGTCCATGATGGCGGCGTTAACCCCGATGACGTGGCCGGGCCACCAGTCGGGAATGATCTCGACGTCGGCTTCCTGGCGGCGGGGAAGCGAGGCGAGCATCTCCCGCAAGGACGCATCGGCCATGAGCTGGGCCAAACGCCGCGGACCCGCTTCGTCAGGCCGCTCGTCGGCGTCGCTGAGGACGCGGAGCATCTCGGCGTTGTGGGAGTGAACGTTGCCGTCACGCAAGAGGGCCAGGCCCGCGGAACGCGTGGGGAGGAGGGAAACCTCCTCGTCCTTGCGGGGCGCGATGGGATTGACGGCGTGACTCATGCTTCCTCCTTGATGCCGGCCACCGCCGCGGCGATCGCCGCGGTTCCCCGGGCCGCCCTGACGAGCTTTTCGACGCTGACCCGGTCGTACGGGGTGTGCGAGTAGTTCTCTTCGCCCGGGGCGTAGCCGAGCGTCGCAAGCCCCAGGACACCGGCAGTATAACCCCCTTCGGTGGAGAAGTGCCACTTGTCGAAGCGCGGCTTATCTCCTAGACCTTCGAGCGCTTTCAAAGCCACCTGGACCCAGGGGTCTTCGTCCGAGGTCAGGAAGCTCGCCAGCAGCTTGGGCACTTCGCGCGTGACGCCGGTGTAGGCGGTTTCCTCGACCATGCGAACCTTGGCCTCCCCTCGGAACTCGGGATCACTCTGCCCTGTCCGGATCAGGATGGCCTCGACCTGGCCCAGGATGGTCTCCAGCGATTCGCTGGGAAGGAAACGGCGGTCGAGCGAGGCCAAGCAGCGATCGGGAATGATCGAGAAGCGGCCAGGGGTGCAGTAGAGTTGCGTGACCGAGAGCGTGCTCTTGCCGAGGAAAGGGTGACAGGGAAGCATGGTGCTCAGGTTTTGAATTCCCTCGACCACGGGCATCATCTTGTAAACGGCGTTCTGTCCAAGCCAGGGAGTGCTGGCATGGGCCGTTCGACCGATGGTCTTCACCTCGATCTCCATGCGTCCGCGCTGACCCAGGTAAAGGTTGAGGTCGGTGGGATCCCCCATGACCACCAAGCGGGGGCGAATGGCGCGGGCCGGCAGGGTCTTCTCGAAGAGGTGGGAGATGCCGAAAGCTTCCGCACGTTCGGCCATGACGACGAAGGCGACCACCACGTCCCCCGCCAGTGATTGACCGCTGGACAACAGGCTGGCCGCACCGAAGGCGTAGGCCGCAATGGAACCCTTGGCGTCGGAAGCCCCCAAGCCCGTCAGCATGTCGCCGTCGAGATGCGCGTCGAAGGGGTCTCGCTCCCAGAGCTCGAGATCTCCGGGATCCGGGGTGTCCATGTGCGCGCAGAAGAGCACCGAAGGGCCTTCTGAGCGCCCCTTGATCACGCCGACGACGTTTCCCACCTCGTCGGTGAAGACGTCGTCGTAGTGGAGCTCGCGAAGTTGCCTGGTGATGAGGGCTGCGACCGCAGATTCATCCCCGGAAAGGCTGGGAGTGCGGATGAGCGCCTGAGCGAAGGAGAGCAGGGCATGCGAGGATGGCGGGGCGTCGGGGAGGCGATTGGTGGGGCCTTGCGGCCCGTGAAGCGGACTCACGCGGGGGCACCTCCTGCAGGAGCGGGGGTCTGGCCGCCCCGAGTATACCACCCGCCCCCCCGAGCGGCAAGAAAGCCTTAGCGCCAGCGGCTGTTTCGTAAGGCAGCGAGAGAACGCCGTGAGGCAGGGACCATGGGGCGTATTTCCATCTCTCGCTGTCCTGAAGAAACGAGCTTTGCTCTAATGCTTGACACGGGCTCCCCCCGCCCTTATGATGGCTTATGGTTCCGCTTCGGCAGGGATCTAAACTAAAATGGAATTGGCGAAAGCAGAAGCGACCCTTCTCACCCCGCGGCGAAGCCAGCTGGGTAGTCAGAGCGAATTTTCGGTCTGGTAGGTGGGTGTCGCATGGCGCCTGCCTTTTTGGCATGATGCCGAGGGACGGGAACCCCTGCTTTTTTGAACAGGAGGCACGACCATTCTTAGAGAGAGAGACATGACCCTTATCAACGAGCGCATCCGCGCCCGTGAGGTTCGTACGATCGATGACGAGGGAAACCAACTCGGGATCCTTCTTACCCGCGAGGCGATGCGAATCGCCCAAGAAAAGGGCCTCGATCTCGTGATGGTCGCCGCTGACGCTCAACCGCCCGTCTGCAAGATCATGGACTATGGGCGCCACAAGTTCGAAAACGAAAAGAAGGCCAAAGAGGCCAAGAAGCGCCAGCACACGGTCAGCCTCAAAGAAGTCACCGTCTCTTACAAGATTGGTCTTCACGACTACGAAGTTCGCCTGCGTTCGATTCAGAAATTCATCACCGAAGGCGATAAGGTCAAGGTGACGGTTCGATTCCGCGGCCGTGAAATGCAGCACCAGGACCTGGGCAGCGCCCTGCTGGGCCGTTTCGCCGAAGGGGTCAAGGAAATTGCCCTCGTCGAGCGTGATCCCAAGCAAGAGGGGCGCACCCTGTTCATGATCCTCGCACCCAGGAAGAAGGAGAAGTAATCCCCATGCCCAAGATGAAGACCCACCGCGCGTCGGCCAAGCGCTACCGCGTTACCGGCTCGGGCAAGCTGATGCGCCGCAAGGCCTTCAAGAAGCACCTGCTGGTCAACAAGAGTTCCCGGCGCCTGCGCCAGATTAGCGGTTCGGAAGTGGTCAACGAGACGGATGAGCGTCGCGTCAAGCTCTCGCTCCCCTATCCTCAGTACTTGCGGTAACGAAGGAGTTTATTAATGCCTCGCGTCAAACGCGGTAACGTCAACCGCAACAAGCATAAAAAGGTTTACAAGCTCGTCCGCGGACACCGCGGCAGCCTCAAGAAAATCTTCCGCGCCGCCAACCAATCCATGATGAAGGCGCTCCGGTACATGTACCGCCACCGCCGCGAGCGCAAGCGCGACTTCCGCCGCCTCTGGATCCAGCGCATCAACGCGGCCGCCCGCATGAACGGCATCAGCTACTCGCAGCTGATCAACGGCCTCAAGAAGGCCCAGGTCGAAATCAACCGCAAGATCCTCGCCGACCTCGCGGTCAACGACTACCCCGCCTTCGAGCGCCTGGCCTCCGTCGCCAAGGACAAGCTCACGGCTTAAGACTCCCCATCCCAAGCGCGGTCCCTTCCGGGACCGCGCTTTCCGCTTAGCACCGGCGGCTGTTTCCCCCTTCCCACCCATTCGCAAGAGGAGCGCTCACGCCATGAAGGTCATCGATACCGGCATCCCCGGACTCATCGCCCTCCAACCCAAGGTCTTCGGCGACGCCCGCGGCTTCTTCCTCGAAACCTACGCCGAAAGCCGCTACCATTCGGTCGGCATCACCCAGCGCTTCGTCCAAGCCAACCACTCCCGCTCTCGCCGGGGGGTCCTGCGCGGACTCCACTACCAACTCACCCAAAGCCAGGGCAAGCTCGTCAGCGTCGCCCGCGGATCCGCCTTCGACGTCGCCGTCGACGTTCGCCGAGGTTCGCCCACGTTTGGAAAGCACTTCGGACTCGTGCTCGACGACGTCGCTCACCGCCAGATGTTTGTTCCCCCCGGCTTCGCTCACGGCTTCCTCGTCCTCTCCGACGAGTGCGACTTCCTCTATCAGGTGACGGATTACTACCACCCCGCCTCGGAACAGGGCATCGCATGGAACGACCCCGACCTCGCCATCGATTGGCCCATTCAGGACGTTCTGCTGTCCGACAAGGACCGCCTCCACCCCTATCTCGCCGATCAAGACCCGGATAAGCTTCCCGTCTGGGATGCCCTCGTCATGGCGGCCGCCCCAGGATCCTAGCGCAAGAATCACCGAAGGCGCCGCCCGCTCATCAAGTTCCGCCCCTATCTCGGTACGCCAGGCAAGAGAACGGTCATTTTGGGGTATGTTCTCTCTGGTTCCAGGATCGATTGCTTTGAAGTGGGCGTGGTTCCTCGCATTGAGGCCAAAGCGAGGATCGCCTCCTGTCTCATGCCTTCGACATGCAGGGGACCTCGATGCGGGGTGTAGGTTCCGCATTCCGGGTTTTTCAGCCATGGTCACCACCTAGCTGCGGGGCTCTTTCCAGGGATCGAGTCACAGGACCATGTTTATGCGCTGCCTGAAAGGGAAAAACGATGACGTCACCTCACGCATCCATCCTGGTCGTTGGTGCTGACGGATTTAACCGGGAGGATCTAGCGGGGCAAGACTTCGAGGTGACCCTCGTCGATGATGGGCCGCAAGCTCTAGATTTGCTCAAACAAAACCAGTTCGATCTCGCCCTCGTCGATCTGCAGAGTGCCGGTTTGGAGGGGCTCCGGACCCTCGAAGCCATGAAGTCCCTCGATCCCAGCCTCGAGGTCATCGTGACGACGGTTTCGTCCGACATCGAGACCGCTATCGCCAGCGTGCAAGGTGGTGCGTATGACTACCTCATCAAGCCATACCCCCGTGCCGAGTTGCGTTTCACTCTGGGGCGAGCGATGGAGAAGTGCAACCTCGAGAGGATCAATCTCCTGTACGAGGCGAGTACTACCCTGCTCGGAACTCCCAATCCCGAGGATCTGCTCGATCTCGCCCTGAGTCTTGCGGGGCATGTGCTCAAGACCAGCGAGATGGGACTCGCCGTGCTCCGGACCGATCGAGACGGCTACCACCTGTACCGATCGAGTCAGAGTCAGAAGTATTCCGACACCCTCCTTGCCCCATTTGTTCAGCGTGCTCTTGAGGCCGACAAGCCGCTCTTCTTGCGTTTCGAGCCGACTGAGGGGGATTCAGCACATCTTGCGCTTAACCAAGCGGATGCCGGGTATGCTTTCCCTCTGCACGTGGGGGATCGGCACCTCGGGGCCCTGGTGATGGTGCGGGAGATCTCGCTGCCTGCCTTCACCCCGGCCAATCTGCAGCAAGGAAAATTCCTCGCCTCCCAGATCGCGCTGGCGCTCGACAACGCGCGACTCTATAGCGAACTCTCGAAGGCCGAAGAACGCACGCGGCTCAACGAGGGCAGGCTCCAGGCCATCGTGAATGCCGCCTTCGACGGGATCATCACGCTCGATCGAAAGCTGTCCATCGTGGCCATGAACCCCGAGGGCGAACGTATCTTCGATCGTTCCAGCGTAAAAGCGGCAGGCTTGCCATTCCTCATGCTCGTCGATCAGCTCGGCAAGCGTGACGGTACCCTCCGGGAGGCTCGAGGCATCGAGGCCAGGGTGATTCTGCCCGACGGCCCCTCGAGGCCCGTCGAACTCTCCATCACGGAATTCGAGACCGCGGATGGTGGCGGGTTCGTGTCTTTCGTTCGGGATGTCAGCGAGACCAAGCGCATCGAGGTGGAGTTGCGCCATTCCCAGAAGCTCGAAGCCGTCGGTCGCCTATCTGCGGGTATCTCCCACGAGATCAACACCCCCACGCAGTACGTCGGCGACAGCATTCACTTCCTGAAGGGCGCCTTCGCCGACCTGGCCACCATGATCGCCGCCTACCAGGCGTTGCTGGGCAGTGCGGTCGAGGCCCGTTTCGGGCCGGAGGAGATCGCGCGCCGCGAGGAAGCCGAGGAAGATGCCGATCTGGAGTATCTGATGGAAAACGTGCCCAGGGCCATCGACCGTGCGCTTGATGGCGTTTCGCGGGTGGCGACGATCGTTCAGGCCATGAAGCAGTTCGCTTACCCCGATCGTGAGGAGAAGTCCAGCGCCGATCTCAACAAGGGGATTCTCAGCACCCTGGCCGTCGCCAACAGCGAAATCAAGTACCTGGCCAAGGTTTCTACCGATCTCGGGGACCTCCCCCCGGTGATCTGCCATATCGGGGACCTCAATCAGGTCGTACTCAACCTCCTGGTGAATGCCGCTCATGCCATCGAGGATAACCACCAGCCCTCGGGAAGCATGGGGTCGATTCACATTCGGACCGTTCAGGAGGGTGAGTGCGTCCTCATCACCGTTCGCGATTCCGGATCCGGCATTCCGGAGGCCATCCGCGAGAAGATTTTCGAGCCCTTCTTCACCAGCAAGACCGTGGGGCGCGGTACGGGCCAGGGACTGGCCTTGGCTCGTGCCATCGTGGTGGATAAGCATGGGGGGGAGATTTGGTTCGAGAGCGAGCAGGGCCTGGGAACGACCTTTTTCATCAGACTGCCGATCAACGGCGGGGAGGGGACCCGATGAAGCGCATTCTCTTTGTCGACGACGAGCCGGGTGTCCTCGAAGGGATCCGCGATCTCTTGCGCCCTTATCGACGCAAGTGGGACATGGTCTTCGTCGTCAGCGGCGAAGCAGCGCTTGAAGAGCTGGAGCGCGCGCCTTTCGACATCATCGTCTCGGACATGCGCATGCCGCAAATGGATGGCGCGACGCTTCTCAAGGCCGTCCAGACGCGATTTCCCCGGGTGGTGCGCTTCATCCTCTCGGGCTATTCGGAATTCGAAGCGTCCCTTAGCAGCGTGTCCGTCGCACACCAGTTCCTCAGCAAACCCTGCGATCCCGAGCAATTCCGCGGTGCCCTGGAACGCGCTTGCAGCCTTCGTGACCTCCTCAACGATGAGGCGCTCATGGCGACCATCGGCGAGATCTCCAGCCTGCCTTCCGTGCCTGCCGCATACCGGGCAATCACCCGTGCGCTCGAGAACCCGGACGCCAAAGTCAAGGAGATTGCCGCCATCATCGAGCAGAACTCCGTGATTTGCGCGAAAATCCTCCAAGTGGCCAACTCCGCTTTTTTCGCTCCCGCTCATCGCGTCTCGAGCATCGCGGAGGCCGTCAGTTACCTGGGGATCACCATGCTGAAGACGCTCGTGCTCTCCTTCGAGTCGTTCGGCCATTTTCGCATGGGGATGCGGGTGCCGGAGGCTGAAATCGACCGCCTACAGCGGAGAGCCTTGCTCACCGCGAGGCTCTGCAGGCAGATCGCGGGTCCGATCGGGGCCGAGGAGGCTTTCACCAGTGGCCTTCTTCATGACATCGGGTATCTGATCATCGCCTATTATTTGCCCGATCGGTATAAGCGCCTTTTGGCTGCAAGTCAGGCAGAGGGACGTCCCTTTCACGAACTCGAGCGGGAGTTCTACGGAATTACGCATGCCGAGCTAGGCGCCTATCTTCTGGGCTTGTGGGGGCTACCCAACCCCATCGTGGAAGCCGTCGCGCACCACCACGAGCCTTGGCGCGTGCCCCACGCGGCGTTTGGAAGCCTGGATGCTCTCTACGTAGCCGACGTCCTGATCCTCGAACAAGAGGGATCAGGCGCGACCCCACCGCTGAATGTCCTCCACCTCGAGACCTTGGCTGCGCCGGCCGAGGTGCATCACTGGCGTGAACTCGCCCGGGAGCTGATGACGCATGACTAAGAAGACCTCCCCGCTGCCTCGCATCCTCTTCGTCGACGACGAAGCTAACTTGCTCGAAGGGGTTTCAGTAGCATTACGGCGTCACTTCGAAGTGGTCACCGCCATCAGCGGCGTGGCTGCGCTCGCCCTGATGAAGGTCCAGGAACCCTTTGCCGTGGTGGTCGCCGACATGCGCATGCCCGTCATGAACGGTGCGGCCTTCCTGAGCCGCGCGCGGGAGGAAGCGCCTGACATGGTGCGCATCCTGCTGACCGGTCAGACCGATCTGGAGTCTGCCATCACTGCGGTGAACCAAGGCGGCATCTTCCGCTTCCTCTCCAAGCCATGTCAACCCGATCTGCTCTTGAACTCCCTCCAAGAGGCCATCGACCAGCACCATCTGCTCACCGCCGAGCGGGTTCTGCTGGAAGAGACCCTTCATGGTTGCATCCAAACCCTCACGGATGTTCTGGCCCTCAGCCAACCCACGGCGTACGGAAAGGTGCGACGCGCCCAGCAGCGGGTGGGTCGGCTTGCCGCCAGCCTCAAGATCTCAAACCGCTGGGAAGTCGAGGTCGCCGCCATGCTGTCTCAGATCGCCTGCGTGACGCTTCCTCCCTCCACGGTGGCGAAGCAATACCTCGGACAACCGCTGGACGATACCGAGCAGGACATGATCCGCCGCCTCCCTCTGGTGACCGATCTGCTGCTCGCGAACATCCCTCGGATCGAGGGCATCCGGACAATCCTGAGGCATCAGGGCACGCGTTTCGACGGAGCCGGCGGTCCCGAGTCCGGGCTGAAGGGGGGAAGCCTCCCATGGGGAGCGCGCGCCCTCAAGATCGCGCTGGACTTTGACGAACTCGAGGCCCAGGGAATGCGGACCTCCGAGATTCACTTGACCTTGCAAGAACGCCAGGGGTGGTATGATCCCCATCTCTTGAAGGCTTTTATCGCCCTCTTCGAGGTTTCCGATTCCGAAGAGATCGTCCGGCTCCACACGCTCGCCGAACTCAAGAACGGCATGATCTTTGCCGAGGACGTCTGCAACTCCGACGGTGCGGTCTTGGTTGCTCGAGGCCATGTGGTCACGGCGGGCCTGCTGGCGCGTCTCAAGAACTTCTCTTTCGACAAGCTCAGCTTCCGAGTCAGTATCCCCAGTCCTCCCGAGCCCCTCGCCGATCCCGTTCCCGCCCTTGCAACCACGGCTCCCCCGCAAGCCGATGGCGGGGATCGATCGTCGCCTTGACCCATGCAAGGAGTTTCAATCTCGCGGTGGGGTCTCGGCACGGCCCCACCCAGGTGAAACTTCCGTTGCATGCAGTAGCTGAAAATTGGAGCTGAAAATTAGACCAATCTTAACCGGATGTTAGGAAGATTGAGCGAGAAAAACGGGATAACCTCCTCACGTACCGATGACTTTGAGGGAGGATAACGCGTGAAGGCAGTTTGGACAGTGGCGTTGGTGACCCTTTTGGCCGGATGCGGCACGATGCCGCAGATGGTCTCTGGGACCTCATCCTCGGACTCGGTGGAGGCAAACGGCCTCTTCTCCTCCTTCAAGGAAAGCAACTATACTCAGCAGGCATCAATAGCCGACATGCGGAAGTTCGCCGACGACGAAGCGAGCAACCGGGCGCAAGCCGGCAAGCGTTTCCAGGCGACCGGAACGATCGGCTGCTCCATCGGGGACATGCAGCTGGTGGACGCGAATGACGTCACCGTGACCCTTTCTTCCGGCGCCGAGTACGCGTACATCCACCGTGAGCGCTTTATCTTGGGGAGCAAGGCGCGGGCCTTCATCGCGAATGTGAAAGGCGATCAGCCGGGACTCTCGACCATCTACTTCACCGTGAAGACCGGAAACCTCAACACCCGGATCCACGTGGACGCCATCAAGCGGCCGGACGGCAAGATCATCAAGCTATAACGACTCACAGAGCGAAGCGCCCCCGGTCATCCGGGGGCGCTTCGCACATGGGAGGGTGTATCGGGGAGAGGCGGGTAAGCGTCTTAGTAGCCGGCGCGCTTGAAGAGAATCTTGGCCAGCATCATGACCTCGCCGCCCTGGGTCACCATGCCGGACTCGGCGTTGACCGCCATCACGGGCTGCCCCTCGGTCTTGCTCGGCATGTCGGCGAAGACCCACATGGGGCCGAAGGTCTTGATGTCGAGAAGAACGGCCGCTCCGAACTTACTCGGGACGTAACCCGCTCTACGGGCAATCGCGTGGGCGTCCTTCACTCCATGCGCATGCCGGTCCTGAGGTTCGTTCAGGATCAGAAAGGCTTGCTCGAAGCCATCCGCAGGCTCCTCGAACGTCTTGGAAACGAAGGAGGCCAAGGTGAACTCGACCTTCAGCGCCTTTCCCTTGGACGGCGAGTAATAGGCATGGCGCGTGATGCTCAGCGCCGGAAGCTTCCAGTAGGCCCAGATCACGTAGACCTGACGCGCATCCGCCGCCCAGTCCTTGGCGATTCGATCCGCGTTTTCCTGGGAGTTCCGAGGGATGACCTGGAGCTGGTAACTGGGAGCCGTGAGTTGGCTCGCCATGGCAGGAAGATCGTTGACGAGCCCGGCTTTCAGGCTGGATGCCAGCTCAAGGATGCTCGGCGAGGTCTTCGGCGCCATCGGGCCGCGTTGGGAAACGCCCGCCTCGGGTGTCCCCCGCGTTGGATCTTGGGACTTCGCGTCGGGAAGAAGCGCCGCCTGAGACCTGAAGGGCACGACGCCCGGCACGGGCGCGGATCGGCTACAGCCTGCCAGCAGCATGCTTGCCATGAGGAAAGTTGCGAGGCAGAGCGAGTGGCGTCTCATGCGATTTCCTTCCATGACTATCAAGCGGTATTCATTCTTAAACCTGCCTTAACCTCATCATCATAATCGCTCGATCGCCACAAGTCAAACCCCGGGGCGGATACTGCCCCGGGGTTTGGAGTTCGCGGGGGAAGAACGGGACTACCAGAACCTGACGCTGTTTTGCCAGCCTCTGCCGGGATGGGGCTTGGTGGCGGAGACGGCGGCGAAGGCGTTGACTCGGCCCTCGCCGAACTGCGCGTCGAATCCGGCGGCGCCCAGGTCGTCGGCGCTTTCGAAGAGCGTCGCGACGACCTTCTTGGGCTGGGCTCGGAAGTGGCCGCGCTTCGAGATGACCAGGGCGGCGACGCCGGCGACGTGAGGGGCGGCCATGGAGGTCCCCGCCATCATGAAGTAGGGGGCCGGCTGGAAAGGCATGCCTTCGACGGTCTGGCGAACGGCGTGGTTGCTCCAGGTGCTGTAGATGAAGCCGGCCGGGCTGATGCCGGTCGGGGTGATGATGACGCCTCCGCCGGGAGCCGCGAGATCGACGATTCGCTTGCCGGAGTTGCTGTAGAAGTTCGCGAATGAGTCGTAGTCAGTTCCGGTGGCGGGCCCGGTCGCCGAGACACCGATATTGTGCTCGAGCATGGCGGGAATTCGGATGTCGGTGTTGTTGTCGTAGTTGGTGCGCTCGTTACCCACTGAACTGACGACCACCGCTCCGCGCCGGAAGGCGAAGCGAACGGCCTTCTGCATCTTTCGATTGAGCGACTCGCCGGCTGCATCGCCTTGCGCGAAGCGAGCACCGAAGCTCATGTTGATGACGTCGGCGCCCGCGGACGACGCGTAGACGATTCCCTTGATGACCTGGTCGAAGTTCGACTCGCCCTTGTAGTTGTTGACCTTGAGGGCCATGAGGCGCGCGTGGGGGGCGACTCCCGTGACGCCCGTGCCGTCGGCCGCAGCCGCGATGATGCCCGCCACGTGACTCCCGTGACCGCGCAGGTCCAGGACGTCGTTGTTGTCGGCGTTGGGGCCATCGTTCTGGATGAAGGAGCGCGAGGCCCAGTGAATGCGCCCGGCGAACTCGGGGTTGGTGTAGTCGATACCCGAATCCAGCACCGCCACGGTGACTCCCTTCCCGGTGGCTCCCGCCGTCCAGGCCTCGGGGGCATGGATGGCCTTGAGGCCCCATTGCATCGGGCTGAACGTCAGGTCTGAACTGCCCACTTGAGAGTCATCCGAACCATTGACCGGCATGGCCTGCACCGAGTCAGCGGAGAACCAGTTGACCACCCGATCGGCGACGATGCTCTCGACGCCGGCAATCCTGGCCGCATTCTCCTCGAAGTCGGGATGGCTCGAAAGAACGGTGGCCAAGCCGACGCCCTCGTAGGAATCAGCAAGCGTTCCGCCAACCTGCGCCAGGGCCTTCTTGAAATCCTTGGGAATCGAATCACCGGTGAATTCCACCAGGTACTGGGTCCGGTTTCCCACCGAGGCGACGCGCCACTCGGTCGTCTTCTGCTGAAGGGCATTCCCCTGGGGAGCGACGGTCGCGACGAGCGCCGTGGGCTGGCTTTGGCAGCCTGCCAAGAGCGTGAGCCCCAAGGTAAAGGCCATGGTGCGGGCGAGGTTCTTGCTTGGTCTCATTGAGGTCCTCCTCGGAACTCCCCTCGGGAAAAGCGGGCGGCCGGTGATTTGCAACACAACAGCCTGACTTTTGGCACTATACCTCACGATTTCCTCATGGAAACGGGATCAACGAAGGATTGACGAAGGTTTAAAGAATCCCTTGCTCGGTGCAACAATCGTGCAATGTTTCAGTCGAGTGCGAAGGCACGCAGCAACAGGTGGGTCAGCATCCAGGTCATGTACCCCGCGATTCCCACCGTGTAGGCCCCTCCGAACGCGCTGTACCACAGGAAGGCCCGATGCTCGCGCGGGGTCCTGGCTTCCGAGACGCCGACTTCCTTTCCGAGCATGCTTGCCATTCGCTCGTCCAGCGAGGCGAAGGCCCGAGAGCGCAGGTTGGGTATCTCCAGCCAATCGGTGAGGATGTAATACCCGTCGAGCTTGAGCAGGGGGTTGAGGTTGGCCAGGGTCGAAACCATGGTCACCGCCACGAACTGGGCCAGGACCAAGGCCACGGCGGAAGGCATCGGCAGCCACGCCCAGGCGATGGCAAAGAGGGAGGCCACGGCGAGTTGAACGTAGATCCCCGCCGCGCCCACGATCATGCGGTCGCGCTTCGAGGCGAAGCGGTGGGCGTCGCTGACGTCGCAAAAGGCCATGGGAGCCAGGACGTAAAGCATGATGCCCATGCGCCGGACTTGGCCGCCGAAGGCCCGGCAGGCCATGGCATGGCCGTATTCATGGATGATCGAGGAAAGCAGCATGGCGGCGATGAAGCTTCCGACCCCTCCCGCCCAGCGATGCGTCACGTTTCCGACGACCAGCGTCCAGAGGGAGTTTCCCTGAACGGAAAGCACGCCTGCGGCCAGCGTGACCAGGAGCAAGACGAGTATCAGGCCCGTACTCGAGAACAGAAGGCGCCCCAGGGGGAACGTTCGATCGAGCAGCTTGCTGGGATCATGAAAGGGAATCCGGACCTGCACCCAGCGGGCCCATCCGGAAGGCGTCGGGGGAGCAGGGTTGCTCGCGAGATGGGCTTCCGCATCGGGGACGGCGGTCTTGCTTTCCATGCGGATCATGCCGAGGGCCCAGAGCCGGGTGGTCAGGGTGAGCAGTTGCTCCGGCCAGACCAGTTGCTCGGTCTCCTCCCAGAAACGCCGCGCGATGGCCCCGAAGCTCGTCTCCGAGACGAGGCTTTCCGCGAGCGCGAATTCCGCCACGCTCAGCTGAACGTGGCGTTCCGCCATGGAAAGGACGACGGCCTGACGGTGGGTTTCGTTCACTCGCGTGACGCCGAGGTCGTCGTTCCAGCGGAACAGCCCGAGGCTTCGCCAGAGGGGGGACGCGAGGACCGCCTGCGCCTCGAGTGCCTTGGAAATCTGAGCTTCGGAGCACTTCCCGCTGGCTATCAAGATCTCGCCCAAGAGGTGCGGATCGGACTTTTGAGCGTCAAGGGCCAGCGCGACGTCCTCGGACTTCGCCAAACCGAGTTCCACCAGGACCTCGCCTATCAGGCGCGGCTGGGGATCGAAGCGAAGGAGCCCCTCGATGAGGTCCGGCGACGTAGAGCGCTCGGACTTACGGGTAGGGGGGGAGTCGGCCGCATTTTCGTTGGGAAATCGTGAGGTTTGGTCCATCATGTATCAGCATCGGTAAGGGCAGGGGGACGCTAGCGTATCATACCCTGCCAAGCGTGGAATCACGCCATTGCGGGCCGGATCTGAGGTCATCGTGAAGGTTGCGTAAATATTGCACCCGCATTAAGCAAGCGTAGGACCTGGTTCAAATGTTGGTTATTGCTGGTTCTTGGCGGTTATTGGCTGCGTGAAGAGGGTAGGATGAGCTAGACGGATGATACAGGCAATCCCCTTGCTGGAAGGAGACCGATGTATGAACAACAAGCAAGTCATTGAGTTCGTGAATCGCCTTGCCGTTGATGAGACGCTTCGCGGCAACCTCGAGGCCGACTTCGAGGGAACGCTTTCCGAGAACGCTATCTCGCTCACGGCGCGGGAGTTGTCGTCGCTGAAGGCCAGCTGGCGCTTCATCAAGGATGTCGACCCGATGGAGCTCGAGGCTCGCTTCGTCGCCGACGACTGCTAGGCCGCATCGAAAAGGTATCCTCCGGGGGAGGGCGGCGAGGGCTGCCTGTCCCCCGTTTTTGATCAAGGAATCTCACGAATGCCTCACGAGCGCGACATCTTTCACCTTCAGCTCTCGGTGACCAACGCCTGCAACTTGCAGTGCGTTCACTGCTACCGCGAGGAGACCAAGGCCTTCCGGGATGAACTATCGGTCGAGGAGATGATCGCACTCTTCCAGGATTTCAAGGCTTTTTCCGAGCGCCTCGACATGGACGGAGTGGTGACGTTCGGCGGGGGAGAGCCGTTGCTGCGACGGGATCTGGGGCTTCTCGCCAAGGTCGCCCATTCCGCCGGGCTGGGCGTCCGCGTCATCTCCAACGGAGTGCTATCGGCCAAGCAGGCTGAAAACCTGGCCGACTGGGGTATCCGCCTGGTCCAGATCAGCGTCGATGGCGCGACCGCCGAGGTGCACGATCGCGTGCGTGGCCAGGGCATGTTCGATCGCACCATGGAGGGCATCCGTCACCTCGTGGCGGCGGGCATCACCGTGAACCTCAAGGCCACCCTGATGAAGGGCTACAACGATCACCAGATCCCCGAGTTCTTCGCGCTCGCCAACGCGGCCAAGGTCCCCGTCCTGTCCTTCGGTCGACTCATCCCCATCGGGGCGGGCGCCGATCTCATGCGCCTGACGCCTGAGGAGTATCGCCACATCTACGACCAAATATCCGAGGAAGCCATGCGCTCTCCCGAAACCCGCGTCGAGTTCCGCGAGCCCGGTTTCGACCGCTCCATGGCCTGGGGACGGAAGCAGGACTTTCGCTCCAGCGAGGGAAATCGTCACCTCGCCATCGATGCGGATGGCACCGTCTACTCCAGTCGCCGCATGGGCGAGAAGATCGGCAATATCCGCCGCTCCTCGCTCGACGAGCTCTGGCAGCATCCTCTGCTCGTCACCCTCCGCGAGGGGCAGGTGAAGGGTAAGTGCCAATCCTGCGAGCTCTACGCGGTCTGCAAGGGTGGCTCGCGCGCGGCTGCCTTCGCCTCGACCGCCGATCCGCTCGCCGAGGATCCGGATTGCTGGTTCAGTCCCGCGCGTCTTCCGGTCAACGCGTAATGCCCAAGGCTCTAGGCATCGACCTTGGCAACGCCAAGGTCAAATTCTGCTTGCTGGAAACCACCTCTCTGGACGCGGTCCCCCAGGGCTTTTCGGCAAGCTGGGGTGGAGGCCTCATTCCCTTCACCGCCAAGCTGCTTCCGGATCGGCAAGAAGACTTCGAGACGGGCTTTCCCGCGGCGCTGGCACGGTTCATGATAGCTCATGCACTCGCACCCGAGGATCTGGACGTGGTGGTCGTTTCCACCAGCCACTTCTTCGCCTATCCCTCGTTCGAGGCCGCCCATCGTCATACCTTGAACTTGCTGGAGCGCTGCTTCATCCCCGAAACTGTCCGCCTGCTCGGATCCGAGGGGCGGCTCTACTCGCTCGCGGAGGCCCGCAAACTCGAGGGGCGAGAAGTCGTGAGGTTTGCGGCCACCAAGTTCTGGGGCTCGGCTTATCTCGCGTCGAAGTTGATACGCGACGGCATCTCCATCGACATCGGAACCAGCTCGACGGATCTGGTTCCGATCGTGGCCGGCGTGCCGGATCCCGAAGCCCAGCGCGACCCCGATGCCTACAATCTGGGGCGCCTTGCGACCGAGCGCTTCATCTGGTACGGAATGACGGCGACCCCTCTGGATTACATCAGTCATGAGGCCGAAGCGGATGGGGCGCGCTGGCTTCTCTACCCCAGGATGGCCAAGACGGAAGTCTTGACGTCGCTACTCGCCCTGGCCCCGCGGGATCTCACCGAGGCGCATGCCTACGGGGGAAGGTTTCCCAGCATCGAGGCTTCGCGTTACCAGCTGGCTCAGGCCTGCGGGCTGGACGTGGCGTTGATCGGGGAGGGGACCTTGAAGGCGATCGCCGAGGATCTCTCCCGCCGCATGGTCGATCGCATTGCCGAGAGCATTCGCAAGGTCGCCGCTCACGCGGGGATCTTTTCGCTCGACGAAGCCCAGGGTGCGGTCATGGGGCTAGGACGCGCGACGGTGGCGCGCGAGGCCATGGTTCGGGCGGGCTTCCGTCCGGAACACCTGGTGGACGTCGAGGACGTTCTGGGGGAAGGGCTGTCGAGTGTCTCGACGGCTTACGGCGCCGCCCTCAAGGGGCTCGAAGCCGTGCTCGGCACGGAGCTGAGTATTCCGGAACCGAGCCTCATGCCGTCAACTTGAGCGTGACCAGCGTGATATCGTCGAAGGGGATTCCATCGCCCGTGAAGTCGCGGATCTCTCCGAGAATTCGCTCCTGAATCTGGTGGGGAGATAGCCCGAGGTTCTGCGTGATGAGCGCTTCCACCCGCTCTTCCCCGAACTGCTCTCGCTCCGGGTTCATCGCGTCCTCGGCACCATCCGAGTAGAGCACCAGCATGTCGCCAGCGTTCATGGTGATGGTCTGCTCCGTATAGCTCATCGTGCCCATCACTCCCAGGGAGACTCCCTTCGCTTCGAGCCTGCCCACGCTGCCTATCGGGAAGGGGTTTCCGGCGTTGGCGAAGCAAAGGCTCTTGTCCCGCGCGTCGTAGATGGCGTAGAAGGCCGTGACGAACATCTTGTTGGAGGGACGGTTGAGGTAGATCAGCGCGTTGGCCTTGGCCATGACCGAAGCAGCCGAATCGTTGCCGCCGGCGATGGAGCGGAAGATGACGAGGGTCATGGCCATCATGAGGGCCGCCGGAACACCCTTTCCGGAGACGTCGCCTATCAGGATACCCAGTCGGTTCTCATCGATCCGGATGACGTCGTAGAAATCGCCGCCGACTTCCAGGGCGGGCTTGGAGATGGCCGCCAGTTCGATACCGGGAAGGGTGGGGATCTTGGCGGGGAGGAGTCCGGCCTGGACTTCGGCGGCGATTTCCAGTTCGCGCTTGAGGCGAACCTGGCTCGCCACCTGGCCGATGAGCTGGGTGATCTTGAGCCAGACGGCCAACTGCTGGGCGAGGTTGACCAAGAGTAGGCGGTCGATCTCCTTGTATTCCAGGTCCGACTTGCGGGAGCCTATCAGCACGCAGCCGATGATAGTGTCCTTGTCGAGCAGAGGCAGGGCCAGCGCGCGCATGATGCCTCCGAACGCCGCGTGTTCGTCGGAGATGGGTTTGCCGGTTCGGCTCAGGTTGGCGAAGTTCGGATCGTTCACCGAGAGCGTGAGCTTGCTGCTTGGTCCGAGGCCGAGGGATTCCTTGAGGTGAAGCTCGTCGGTGCCCTCCTGGCGCAGCAAGATGGCGAGGCTGCCCGGGTGGAGCGCGTGCTCCACCTGTTTAACGAAGGCGCAGAGCAACTGCTGGGAGTCGATGGTTTCTCGGGCCTCGTCGCCGAACTCGGAGACGATCTTCTGGAAGTCGTAGCCGGTTCGGAAGAAGATGCGATCGACCATGATCTTGACGCGGTCGCGCATGGGGGCGAAGGCCAGGGTGACGGTCACGGTCGCCAGGATATTGGCTAACGCCGAATGGTTCCCCATCAGCATGCGCACGCCGCCGATCATGAGGAAGTAAAGGCCGAAAAGGGCCGAGGTGACGATGGCGTAGGTGATGGTCCGTTTGACGATGACGTCGATGTTGAAGAGCTTGTGGCGGACGATGGTGTAGGCGACCGAAAGCGGGAAGAGGGTGATCGCGAGATAGGCGAGCTCGGCGCCTGGGAACGAGAGCCCGAAGAAAAAGCCGATATTGACGGCAATCGCCGGGACGAACGCCATGGAGGCCCCGGTGAGGATCACCTTCGCTTGAGAGCGCTGAAGGACGGTGCTGGTAGGGCTTTTCATGGTCCAGACGGCGGCTGCGGGGAGGCTCACCGTGCCCAGCGAACCGTAGGCCGTGAGCAGGAGGTAGGTCGAGAACCACCGTTCCGCGGCGAAGTAGCTGCCCAGGATGAAGAGCGTGACCAAGCCACCGAGGCCGAAGCTTGCCCAGCGAATCCATGGGTGTCGATCGAGGATGGGCATCCTTCGTGGCAACTGCATGGCCAGATCGATAGCGAAGGTCCCGAGCAGGCAGAAGGCCGCTGTGTGGGGAACCAGCGCGAAGAAATAGGTGGTCGAGGCCTCGAAGTGGCTGAGAAAGAAGAACGCGAAGATCAAGCAGAACAGCAAGTGGGCTCTTGCAACCGGATCTCGGGGCTTGACGATCGAAACGAACGCTCCGATGAGAATGTGGAAGAAGCCCATCAACCAGAAGGAGCCGAAGATCCCCGACCAGTCCCAGAACGAATAGGTCTGGGTGGGAACCACCTTGGTCAAGCGCTTGGCCTCGCCCGGCCCGAAGGCGCGTTCGATTTCGTAAGTGATGTTGCTTCCCACCGGTTTGGCGGCTGCGTAGCGGTAGATCATCTCGCTGGAGGCGACGGGCATGCCATCCATGGCGATGATCCTGTCGGCTGCCTGCATGCCCGCTTGAATTCCGTTCCAGCGCGGGGAGTAGAGCGAATCCAGGCACTGGTTCTGGAGGACCAGAAAGCCCGGGAACGAGCGATTGATCCACCCCATGGACAGCACGAGGCAAGCGGCACTGAACACGATCAAGAGAGAGATCGTCATCCAGAAGCCGGTTTTTTCGGCGATACGAGGCATGGTTAGCGTATTCATTACTGAGGCTTATACCCGGGAGGCGGCTTGAATAGTCATTCTCGCCGTGAGCAATGCCCCCAAGATAATGGCCGTGGCGACTTCACGGCTCTGGTAGGCGCTACGCCCCAAGGTGAAGTAAAGAGGTTCAGCCGCCCACCCGCCATCATTTGCTTGCTGCGTGACGAGCCAAGCGGCGGCGCGTTGCAGGGCAAGCTGGCCCTCTGGGGGAGTCCAGTCCCGTCCGGCTGCCAGGGCTTCGATGCAGAACGCGGTTTCCTGAGCGGCGGCGCGCATAGCCTCGTCGGGGGCCTGCTCGACCGGAGCGCGAAGTGGAGCCCAGGAACCTTCGAGAGCTTGGCGTTCGATCATGCTCGCCAGGGCGGCTTGGATTGCAGGGCGAGTTTCGGGAGCCAGGTGAGGCAAAAGATCGGTGACCTTGCGCAGGGCACGGACCACCTGAAAGGTTCCATAGCCCCATCCCCAGTACCAGTAGCCCGCCCAGCCTTCCGGAGATCGCCTTTGAATGAGCCAGCGAGCGCCTTTTTCGAGCTGCGCCGCGTAGCGTTCGGGATCATAGGTGGCCAATGCATCGAGAAGGTTGGCCAGCACTTCCGGATGGCAGAGGTCGTCCCCGCCGGCCCAGCTGAGGCGGGCGTTCTCGGCGGCTAGGGCATCCGTGACCAGCCATGTATTGCAACTTCCGTCGGGGTGGAAGTTGCTATCCAGCATGGCGAGTGGTCCCGCGAGGATCGTGTCGCGATCCTCCCAGTCCGTGAGCGTGAGCACGTGGATGACGTGGGCCAGATCATCGGCATCCGGTGGGATCTGCGGGAAGAGGTTAAAGTAGCGCCAGCCCGTATCGTCGCCCAGGGCGACGATGGTTTCAACCTCGCGGCGGGCGAGTTCAACCGCCACGCTTGAGTTCAGCTCCGGGCGAGCCAGGGCTAGCGCGATGAACGACAGTGGGAAGACGGTCCCGATGAGTAGGGGCGCGCCGCGAAAGCCGGCCTGGATTTCCCAGGCATCCCGGAAGCCCGAGCTTCCTGCTGCAATCAGGAAGCCCAGCGCCCGGGAAATGGAGGCATCGGAGGGCATGAGACCTCAGTACTCTTCGGCGTACTGGCCGATTTGCCGGTATTTCGCGTAGCGGCGTTCGACCAGTTGGAAGCCCGGAACCTTCGTGAGCTCGTCGAGCTGTTCGCCGATGGCTTCCTTCAGGCTGCGCGCGGCCAGAACCGGATCGCGGTGCGCGCCTCCGACCGGCTCGGGAACGATGCTGTCGACCACGCCGAAGCCAACCAGGTCTTCGCCGGTGAGCTTGAGAATCTGGGCGGCTTGAGGGGCCTTCGACGGGTCCTTCCAGAGGATGGCCGCACAGCCCTCGGGGCCGATCACGGCGTAGTAGGCGTGCTCGAACATCAGCACCCGGTCGGCCAAGCCGATTCCGAGGGCGCCGCCGGAGGCGCCTTCGCCGATGACCACCGAGACGATCGGCACTTCGAACTGGCTCATCTCGAGCATGTTCTGGGCGATCGCCCCCCCCTGTCCCCGCTCCTCGGCTTGAATGCCGGAATATGCTCCAGGAGTGTCGATCAAGGTGATGATCGGGAATCCGAACTTGGCCGCATAGCGCATCAGTCGCAGGGCCTTGCGGTAGCCCTCGGGGTGGGCCATGCCGAAGTTGCGCAGGATGTTGTCCTTGGTGTCGCGACCCTTCTGATGGGCGATCACCATGACCGTCATGCCATTGAAGCGAGCGAGCCCGCCCACGATGGCCCGATCGTCGAAGCCCATGCGATCCCCGTGAAGCTCGGTGAACTCCTCGGTGATGGCGAGGATGTAGTCGAGAGCCGAGGGGCGCGCAGGGTGCCGCGCGATCTTGATCCGCTGGATGGGCGTGAGGTTTTCGTAGATGGCCCGACGAATATTGAGAGCCCGCTCCTCGAGCAGGATAATCTCATGGCTGAGATCAGTCTCCGAGTCCTCGGCGAGTTGCTTGAATTCCTCGATCTTCTCCTCGAGTTCCTGGATGGGTGCCTCGAAGTCGAGGGTGAAGCGGCGCGCTTCCTTGATCTTCATGTTAGCCTCCCGTGACCCGCGCGAGGGCGGGGGCCATGTGCATCGCCAGGAGCTGGGAAAGCTTCTCGCGCAGCTTGGGGCGGGGGACGATCATGTCGATCAGGCCGTTACGCAGAACGCTTTCGGCCGTCTGGTAGTCAGCTGGGGTCTTCTGACGAAGCATGGCCTCGTTGACCCGTTTTCCGGCAAACCCAATGGTGGCGCTGGGTTCGGCGATGATGAGGTCCCCCAATGACGCGAACGAGGCCATGACCCCGCCAGTGGTCGGATCCGTCAGCACCACGATGTACAGCCCCCCCGCCTTCGCGAACCGGGCCAGAGCCGCGCTGGTCTTGGCCATCTGCATCAGCGACAGGGTACCTTCCTGCATGCGGGCCCCACCCGAGGCGGCCACCACGATCAGCGGTTGGCGCGCTTCGAGGGCTTGCTCGATGGTGCGGGTGAGCTTCTCGCCCACCACCGACCCCATGGACCCGCCCATGAAGAAGAAGTTCATGACCGCCAGCGAAACCGGCTGTCCCTCAAGGGTAGCCTTCCCCGTGATGAGGGCATCTCCAGGCCCCCGCGCCGCGGTGTTCTCTCGCAGTCGCTGGACATACGGCTTGCTGTCCACGAAGCCCAGCGGGTCGATCGACAGCAATTCGACGTTGGTCTCCCGGAAGGATCCGGAATCCACGAGCTGGGCGATTCGTTCACGGGCTTCCACCCGGAAGTGATAACCGCACTTGGGGCAGACGTTGAGGTTATGCAAGAGCTCCTTGGTGTATAGGGGCTCATGGCAATCCGTACACTTGGTCCAGAGGCCATCTGCAACTTCCCGCTTCTCGCGTTCCGTATCTACCAAGGTTGCCTTCTTGCGGGCGGCGAACCAATCCCGTAACGACATCTTATCTATATCCTCAAATTTGAAGCTTCGGTAAGCAGCCCTAACGGGCCCTTCAAGGGCTGCGGACAAGGCGACTCACCTCCGCCGCAGCGCCAACGATTCATTATACGGGCGGCATCCGGCCTTGTCTAACGACAGCGCCGGGTTTTCCGGCGCCCATAGTCAAGGGCCCCAAGCGCCTGCGGCTTGGAAATCATGAGTGCGGCTTGGAAATCATGAGTGCGGCTTGGAAATCATGAGTGCGGCTTGGAAGTCACGAGAGAGGCCCCTGCGATCGCAGGGGCCTCGAGTTCATGGCCGCACGGCCTCTAGACCAGGCGAATCTCCGAACTGGGGTCGAAGAGATGGATCTTGGCGGGGTCCGCTGCGAGCACGAGCGTATCGCCGATGCGAGGCGGCATCTCCTCGGTGATCCTGGCGATGATGGCGCTGTGTTCAGCTTTGGCGCCCGGGGCGGGATTGGTCAGGTAGACGTAAGTCTCGAACCCCATGGGTTCGGTGACCTCGACGGTGGAGGTGAGACGGTTGGGAGAGTCGTCACGCGCCGGAACGAGGTGCTCGGGGCGGATGCCCACGATCACGGCGCCTTCCCGGTAGGAGGGCTTTCTGGGGAGGACGAAGTGGAAGCCCTGGCCCGCGACGATGGCGTTCTCCCCGTCGAAGGACAGGTTGCCGGTCAAAAGGTTCATCTGGGGGCTACCGATGAAGGTGGCGACGAAGAGGTTGGCGGGGAAATGATAGACCTCGTGCGGGGTATCGCACTGCTGGAGGTCGCCGCCCTTCAGGATGGCGATGCGATCGCCGAGTGTCATGGCTTCGGTCTGATCGTGGGTGACGTAGACGAAGGTGGTCTGAAGGCGCTGGTGAAGCCTTTTGATCTCGGCACGCATCGAGACGCGGAGCTTGGCGTCGAGGTTGGAAAGCGGCTCGTCCATCAGAAAGACCTTCGGCTCGCGTACGATGGCGCGTCCGATCGCGATGCGCTGTCGCTGACCTCCCGAAAGTTCCTTGGGTTTGCGCTCCAGGAGGTGCTCGACTTCCAGGCTCTTCGCCGCTTCCATGACCCTGCGCTTGATCTCGTCGGCGGGCACCTTGCGAAGCTTCAAGGCGAAGGCCATGTTTTCATAGTTGCTCATGTGCGGGTACAGCGCGTAGTTCTGGAAGACCATCGCGATGTCCCGGTTCTTGGGGTGAACGTCGTTCACCACCTGATCGCCGATCGACAGGAAGCCGCCCGAGATCTCCTCGAGGCCGGCTATCATGCGAAGGGCCGTCGACTTGCCGCAGCCCGAAGGTCCCACCAGAACCAGGAACTCCTTGTCCTCGACCCGGAGCGTCAATTCCTTGATCACCGGGGGGGTGTTCCCGTAGCGCTTCATCACGCGATCGAATACCACGTTGGCCATGGTCGGGTGAGTTCCTCCTCTATACGGGCTCGTAGCTGGCGGAAATCTTCGTGAATCCTGAAAGGATGGCCCTTCATTTTGGCATGGAATCGCGGAGTTGGCCACCCGCAAGGATGAAGCGGCGGCGCGATCGTCGGGACCAAAGGCAAATGGGCCCCGGCAATTGCCGGGGCCCGTGTGAACGGAAAGATCAGGGAAGGGATTAGGTCTGGGGCTGAGCGGGAGCCTGGTTGATCTGCTGAGCGGAGGTCATGAGGCTCTGGATGCCCTGCTGTACGGTGCCCGAGAACTTGTCGCGGATGTTGCTCTCGTAGAACTTTCCGAGCAAGAGGCCGCCCAGGGCGCCGATACCGGCCCCGAGAAGGGTTCCGACCACGGGGATGGGGATGAGCGAGCCAATCATGGCGCCCACCGAGGTGGCGGCGACGCCGATGCCGGTGTAGGCGACGGTATCGGCGGCGAAGTTGCCGGCAGCCTGCAGGGGCTTCACCTTGCCGGTGGCCATCTCGTAGATGTTGCTCACGCCGGAAAGAATGGCGGCAACAACGAAGTTGGACTTGATCAGGCCGGGGAGGTTCCGGAAGAGGCCACTGAAGGCGCCCTTGACGGTGCTGCCGATGCCGCTGATCGAAGAGGCGGCAATCTGGTTGGATCCCTGGAAGACGTCCTTGGCCATCTTCAGATCCTTGAAGGATTGGACGACGGGGGCTGCCATCCGCATGCCGGCCATGTTCTCGGGGTTGGCCGCAGGCAACATGGTCTTGGCCTGGTTCATCACGTTCAGGGCGGGGTTGCTGTTCTGAATGGCCATTGTCCAATCCTCCGTTGAAATCGCTGTTTCCCTTGCTGGGTTCCGTTCACAAGGGTGTTATAGGGAGGCTGGAGACGGATTCGGTAAAGGAATGGATAACTCCTCGATAACTCACGACTAAGTTTTTAAGGGTTTGCTAAATGGCTGGTAAGTGAACACTAAGTTAGTGGCCCCTGAAGCCCTGCGACGCGCTCATTTTCCTTGACAGGTATCGCCCTGGCTGATTACAATGGGCTTCGCTTCGCGCGATGGGGCGTAGCCAAGTGGTACGGCATCGGTCTTTGGATCCGACATTCGCAGGTTCGATCCCTGCCGCCCCAGCTAAGAAAGCCCGCCTCCTCGGAGGCGGGCTTTCTTGCCTTTACGGCAAGTGAGCTTTGCAGGTATTACTTGGCGTTAGGCAGGGCCTGGGTGATCTTGTCGATCTGGTCGTACTCCTCGCCGGTGGTCCAGCCGCCGCGCAGTTCCTCGCGCATGGCACTAAGCGTGGGCCGTTGCAGTTTGCCGAGGTCCTCGACGGACATGTCCTTGGTCATCATGAGGACGCCATCGTCTTCCATGGTGCGAACGAGTTCCGGGGTGAGGCTTTCAGGGTGGGTCGCGGCGATCGAGGTGCCCAGCCGGCCGATCAGGGCGTCCTCCTCGTGTGTGGTGGCACCGGAGGCGAGTTCCTGGATCATGGTGGTGCGGGCATCGGGCGAAAGCTTCGCGAGGCCTTGGGCGTCGACGCGGTCCATGAGTTCCCGGACGCCGTCGTCTTCCATGGTCCGGATGACGTCGGGCGTCAGGGTTTCCGGATGGGTCTTGGCCAGGGAAGCTCCCAGCTTGCCGATCATCTGATCCTCTTCTTGGGAAGTGATGCCTTCGGCGAGTTCGTGGATCATGGCTCCACGGGACTCGGCGGGAACCTTGTCCACGACCTCATCGGGAGCTCCTTTTACGAACTCCCGGACGCCGTCATCCTCCATGTGCTTCACCACGTCCGGGGTCAAGGCCTCCGGGTGGGTCCGGGCGATCGACTGGGCCAGTCCGCCGATCATCTGATCTTCGGTTTCGCTGGTCGCGCCTCGATCCAAAGCCTTGATCATCCCGATCCGGGTGCCGGGGTTGAGCTTGTCGACTTCCTCGGGCGTACGTTTGTTCAGCATGTGCCGCACTTCGTTGTCGTCGAGATCTTCGTCCACCACGATCTTTTCGGCGGGGGCGGCGACGCCGTAGCGCGTATTGAACTCCCCTTCGAGCGTCTTGACCTTGCCTTCGTAGTCGGCTCGTTTCGCGTCCTTGGCGGGAATCTGGCCGAGGGCGTCCTGGGCGCCTACCACGGTCTTTTGGTCAAGCTCCTTGATGGCCTTGAGGTCTTCCGCCGGCAGCAGTTTGGCGGCTTCGGGATCGAGTTTGTAGAGCTTGGCGCTGTCGATGGTTTCCTTGGCCTGCTTGATCTTCTTTTCGGCGCTGGTGTCCACCGGGTCGGGTTTGACATCGGTCGGCTTGGTCTCGGCTGGGACCGTCTCGGCCGGCTTGGTTGCCGACTTCGGAGGCAGGGTGATCGTGTCGCCCGGGTAGATCAGATCTCCCGCCGCCGAGCGCTTCTTGCCGGTGGCGTCCTTCCCGTCCTTGAAGAGATCGGGATTGGCCTTCTCGAGTTCGTCGATGCTCACGTTGTTCTGGCGAGCGATCTTGGAGAGGGTGTCGCCCGGCTTGACCGTGATCGTCTGGGTAGCGCTTGCACTCGTCGTCTCGGCCTGGCTCTCCGGGGCCACCACGGCGTTGAGGAGCGCCTCGAACCCAGCCTCGTCCGGGCCATCCGTGTCAACCGCCTCGTAGAGCTTGGTGAGTTCTTCGGAGGATTTCTTTTCGAGGCCGGGAGCGACCTTGAGGGTGTCCTTCTCGACGACCTTCGCCTTGTCGGTATCCGATGCCTCCGGCTTCTGGGCGGGCTTCGCGAGGTTGGTCTCGGGCTTCGGCGCCACGGCGAAGGTTTGTTTGGCGTTGACGTCTAGACTCATTGCATCCTCCTGAGGATTACCAACGGTGACGGGGAACCTATCCTTATATGGTCCCGACGCGTCTCATTCATGCGTGAACCGAGTGAGAAATCATTTGGATTCCGTTAGATCTTCGTTAAAATTCCGGTTCGGTGGGGAGGAATCCGGTTCCGCCGGTCTTCCCCTTCACCCCGGTAATATGCTTGAGCAGCATGAACAGCTGCGAGAGGCGGTTGCGGTAGCCCTGCATCTGCTGCTCCAGGGTTTCCTTGCGCGCGAGGAACTCCGGGGCTTCGCGATCTCCGACCCAGCTCATCGTCAGCTCGCGGAACTCGGCCTCCAACTGCCCGACCATCGCGGTCTGGTAGGTGCGCTCATCGGAGATGATCTTGTAGATGAACTTGGGGTCCTTGAACTCGGGGACGGCGTTCTTGTCCTTCATGTAGGTCATGATGACCGCCATGCGCTTCTTGGATTCGTCGGCCTTCTGCTCGGAGGTAAGCTCCGGATGCAGGAGAGGGGAGGTCGGTTGGCCTGCTAGGGGAGCCGTCTGTCGGCCTTGCCGGACGTAGGCGTCCGAGCCCTTGTTCAATGAGCCCGAGCGAGGCGGGGGGACCGGCGGAGTCTCCTTGGAGCCTGAAAAGAGGCCTTTGAGGCCTCCGAGAAACTGAGAAACGCGGTCCTGATCACTCATGGTTCGACTCCGGAAAGCGGGCTCGTCCTGCGCCTGCGGCTAACCGTGGCACACTCCCAAGAGTCTTCTACCCAGAACGCTTCCTCGCTACAGGAGAACGGGAGAGACGGGGGATTTCCCGGACCCCTCGTGGACACGGTACTTGAAGTTTGTTACCCTTCGTTGGTCGCTGTCACGCGTGTTGAGCAGTGAGCCCTCGTTTCACCAGTCAGAAGGGAGAGGCCCGATGCGCTTTTTATCGGCAGGCGAGTCTCACGGGCCGATCCAGGTGGCCATCGTCGAGGGCTTCCCGGCCGGCGTCCCCTTGACCGCTATGCAGATCGACGTTCGGCTCGCCCGACGGCAGCAGGGCCACGGTCGGGGCCAGCGCATGAAGATCGAGACCGACCGGGTCCAGTTTCGCTCGGGAATTCGCAACGGTCGGACCACGGGCGCTCCCATCACCCTGGAGATCCCGAACAAGGACTTCGCCAACTGGCAACTCGCCATGTCGCCCGAGCCCCTCGATCCCGAGGATGCCGCTCGTCTGGAGGCGATTTCCGCCAAGCGTATCACCAAGGTCCGGCCCGGCCATGCGGACTATGCGGGGGCGCGAAAGTACCGTCACGACGATGTTCGGGATGTGCTGGAGCGTTCAAGTGCCCGAGAAACCACGGCTCGCGTTGCGGTGGGGGCCTTGGCGGGCGTTCTGCTTGCCGAGTTCGGGATCGAGATTTTTTCCCACGTCCTGGCCATCGGGAGCGTCGAGGCCTCGCGGAGCGCGCATGAGGACTTCAAGGCGCTTCGCGAGGCGGCCGAGGGATCTCCGGTTCGCTGTGCCGATCCCCGGGCGTCCGCGGAAATGGTCGCTCTGATCGACCGGACGCGCTCGGCGGGAGATACGCTAGGCGGTGTCGTCGAGGTGATAGCCTCCGGGCTGCCCATCGGGTTGGGATCCTTCGCGCAGTGGGATCAGCGGCTCGACGGACGGCTAGCACAAGCCGTGATGAGCATTCCAGCCATCAAGGGGGTGGAGATCGGCTTGGGGTTCGAGTCTGCGCGCCGTCCCGGATCCCAGGTCCACGATCCCTTCGCTCCGGGTTTCGTGCGCCCCCGCAATCATGCCGGGGGCATCGAGGGCGGCATCTCGAACGGGCAGCCCATCGTTCTGAGGGCTGCCATGAAGCCCATTCCTACGTTGATTCACCCCCTGCCCTCCGTGCATCTGGATACCGGGGAGGCGGTAGCGGCGCACTTCGAGCGCTCGGATGTCTGTGCCGTCCCAGCAGCGGGGGTCGTCGCCGAGGCCATGGTCTGCTGGGTCCTGGCGGAGACGCTCGTGGCAAAGCTTGGCGGGGATTCGCTCTCCGAGATGCGCGAGCACGCCCGTTCGCTTTATACGGAGGCTATGCGATGAAGCTCCTGGTCCTACACGGCCCCAACCTGAACCTGCTGGGCCGCCGCGAGCCGGGCGTTTACGGCTCGACGTCGCTTGCGGAACTCGATGGCGGCCTGCAGGAGCTGGCTCAACAACTGGGGATTGGCCTGGAGTCCAGGCAGTCTAACTATGAGGGGGCGCTGATCGACTGGGTGCAGGGCGCGGAGGGCGAGGGGTTCACGGGGATCGTGATCAATCCTGGCGGCTACACCCATACCTCGGTGGCGTTGCGGGATGCGATCTCCGGCATCGACCTGCCGGTGGTGGAGGTTCATCTCTCCAATATTTTCGCCCGGGAGGCCTTCCGTCATCATTCTTACGTTTCGCCGGTGGTCCAGGGGGTGATCAGTGGTTTCGGGACGGAGTCGTACCGGCTCGGGGTCCTGGCGTTGATCGGCAGGCGGTAGGAGATCCAGCTTCCGTAACCAACTCTTCTGTGTGGATGGCCGAAGTCACCGCGCGGCGCCCCGCCTAGGGTAGGGGTGAGAGGGGTTCACGCGGAGGCTGACATGGCCAATATCCCGGAACCTGGAAACCCGGAACCTGGAAACTTGGTGCCCGTTGAACCGGAACCTCGGATACGGCTCGGCCGCTTGCAGGAGCGCCTGCAGGGGTTGGGTCTGGATGCGCTCTTGGTGACCCAGCCCGAGAACGTTCGATATTTGACGGGCTTCACGGGCAGCCTTGGTCGGCTGCTGGTCAGCCGGCAAGGGAGCTACCTGATCGTGGACGTGCGATATCGCGAGCAGGCTGCTCGTGAGTCTTCCTGTCAGGTGATGCAGGTCCTGGGATCGGGCTACGAGGAGGCGACGGCGGAGGCCGTCCGCTTATCGAAGGCCCGCCGGGTAGGGTTCGAGAGCGGGGCGCTCTCCTACTGGAGTCATGGCCGGCTGGAGGTGCTGCTGGCCGGCATTGCCCGGCTCATTCCTTCGGGTGGGGAAACCGAGGCTCTACGCCTGATCAAGGACGCATCGGAGCGAGCGGCCCTCCGGCGGGCGGCTCGGATCACCGCCGAGGCCATGGACGAGACCCTGTCGCGGGTCGAGGCGGGAATGACCGAGCGAGAGGTCGCCGCGGAATTCGAGGTCCGCATGCGCCGCAAGGGCGGTGGCATGCTCAGCTTTCCTACCCTCGTCGGATCCGCGGAGCGTTCGGCCTTGGCTCACCCCGAACCCACCGATCGGGTGATCGCCGACGGGGACCTCGTCTTGCTCGATGGGGGCACCACCGTCGAGGGCTACCATGCCGACATGACCCGCATGCTCGTCGTCGGGACACCCACCGCGCGGCAGCAGCAGGTGATGGAGGCGGTGCGGGAGGCTCTGGAGGCGGCAATCGCCCTCGTGCGGCCCAGCATGCCCATCTCGCGGATCGTCAAGGCGGCCCAGGGCGTGATGGAACGCCATGATCTGGGTACGGCCAACTCCTTCGGCCTGGGGCATGGAGTGGGGCTGGCCCTCCACGAGGAGCCCTGGCTCGTCGAGGGCGAGGTCGGCGTCCTGCAGGAGGGCATGGTGATAGCCCTCGAACCCGGCGCCTACCTCGAAGGTTGGGGCGGGATCCGCCTGGAAGAGCTGATCCTGGTCGGAGCGCGGGGACCCGAGCGTTTGACCGCCCTTGAGGGGCGGCCGTTGGCCCTTTTCCCGGTTGCCAAATCGTGTTAGGATTTTCTTAAATTCAGGACAACCGACTGCGACGGTTGCCGTCGCTCCCCAAGTAACGAAGAGGAAACATCATGATTTCGTCGAACGATCTACGCCCCGGCACCACGGTCGAACTCGATAACGACGCCTGGACCGTCGTCGAGTTCCAGCACGTGAAGCCCGGCAAGGGAGCCGCCTTCGTCCGCACCAAGCTCAAGAGCGTCAAGTCCGGCAGCGTCGTCGAGAAGACCTTCCGGGCCGGCGAGAAGATGCCCAAGGCCAACCTCGAGAAGAAGGAGATGCAGTTCACCTACGCGGCGGACGACGACTACTTCCTCCTGGATCTCGAAACCTTCGACACCGTTCCCGTGCCCGCTTCCAAGCTGGGCGACGCCACCAAGTGGATCAAGGAAGACATGAAAGTCGAGCTGCTCTACTTCCATGGCAACATCGTGGGCGTGTCCATCCCCAACTTCGTCGAACTCCGGATCACCGACACCCCTCCCGGAGTCAAGGGCGATACCGCCTCGGGCGGCGGCAAGCCCGCCACCGTCGAGACTGGCGCCGTCGTTCAAGTTCCCTTCTTCGTGAACGTCGATGACGTCATCCGGATCGACACCCGGACCGGCGAATACCTCGATCGCGCCTAGGAGGCGATGACCGTGGACTTGACCATCACTGATATTCGCGCGCTCGTCGAGCTGCTGGATCAGTCCAGCCTCAGCGAGATCAAGCTCGAAACCAGCGACCTCAAGCTGAAGCTTCGCAAGGCCGAGGTCGCAGTTCAGGCCCCTCAGCAGGCCCTAACCGTCGCGGTTCCCGCGGCGGCTCCCCCTCGCTCACTGAGCGAAGGCGCCGTCGTTAGTCCCCCCGAGGCCCGCCCCGACGCTCAGGCCCAAGCTCCGCAAGCTGTTGCCGAGGAGCCCTCGGGAGCCATCGTTCGCTCTCCCATGGTGGGGACGTTCTACCGCGCCCCTTCTCCCGATGCCACTCCCTACGCGGAGATCGGTTCCCGGGTCGAGGCCGGCGGCATCGTCTGCATCATCGAGGCCATGAAGCTCATGAACGAGATCGAGACCGAGGTCGGCGGCGTGATCAAGCAGATCTTCGTCAACAACGGCGATCCGGTCGAGTTCGGCCAGCCCTTGATGGAGATAGGCTAGGTGTTCCGCAAGATCCTGATTGCCAACCGCGGGGAGATCGCGCTGCGCGTCCTGAGAGCCTGCGAGGAAATGGGAATCAAGACGGTCGTGGTCTACTCCGAAGCCGACCGCGACTCGCTTCCCGTCAAGCTGGCCGATGAGGCCTACTGCATCGGGCCGGCACCCTCCAACCGCTCCTACCTCAACATTCCCAACCTGATCGCCGCGGCTGAACTCTCGGGAGCCGAGGCGGTTCATCCAGGGTACGGCTTCCTCTCCGAGAACGCCCGCTTCGCCGAGATCTGCCAGGATCACGGCCTGAAGTTCATCGGTCCCTCTCCCTACGTCATCGATCGCATGGGCGACAAGATCAAGGCCAAGGAAACCATGAAGTCGGCCGGCGTTCCGACCATTCCAGGTTCCGAGGGGCCGATCGTCGATGCTCAGGATGCTGAGCGCCTTGCGACCGAGATGGGCTATCCCGTGATCATCAAGGCAGCCGCCGGTGGCGGAGGCCGGGGCATGCGCGTCGTTCAGCATGCCGGCCAGTTCCAAGAGCAGATGGATTTGGCCCAGCAGGAGGCCCTTGCTTCATTCGGCAATGGCGAGGTCTACCTCGAGAAGTACCTCGAGGAGCCCCGTCACATCGAGTTCCAGGTCCTGATGGATCAACGTGGGAACGCCATTCACCTGGGTGAGCGCGACTGCTCGATTCAGCGGCGCCACCAGAAGCTGCTCGAAGAGGCTCCCAGCCCGCGGCTGACTCCCGAATTGCGGGCCCGCATGGGCCATGACGCCGTGCGCGCAGCCCAGTTCATCGGTTACGAGGGCGTGGGGACCGTCGAGTTCCTGCTCGACAAGCACGACCAGTACTACTTCATGGAGATGAACACCCGGATCCAGGTGGAGCATCCGGTCACCGAGATGATCACCCGCATGGACCTCGTCCAGGAGCAGATTCGGATAGCCGCCGGCGCCCCGCTGTCGCGGACGCAGGAAGAGGTGAGGTTCGAGGGCCATGCGATCGAGTGCCGGATCAACGCCGAGGATCCCGAAAAGGGTTTTCGACCGTCACCGGGCGTCATCGACGCTTACGTTCCTCCCGGGGGACCATGGGTGCGGGTGGACTCGCACGTTTACCCGGGTTACAGCATCCCCCCCAACTACGATTCGATGATCGCCAAGCTGATCGTCTGGGGGGAAGACCGAAACAAAGCGATCGCCCGCATGCAGCGGGCTCTTGGGGAATACGCCATCACCGGGGTAAAGACCACCATCCCCCTGCATGAGAAGATCCTCGACAATGCATTTTTCCGAAAGGGGGAAGTCTACACCAACTTCCTCCAGCGTAGGATCCTAGGAGGCTGATGTGAATACCCGTCGTATCGCCAGGGAACTGGCCCTTTTGACTCTCTCCCAGTTCGAGACCCTCCCCGCGGATGCTCGCCCGTCCATCTCGGAGTTGCTCGGCCGGGCTGCCGATATGCTGGCTCGCGAGGCCCGCGAGACGCTTGAAACTTCCTGCGCGACCCTGGCGCGGATGCGCGACGAGATCGAACGCCTCAACGAGGAGGAATTCGGTCCCACCTTGGTTCGCGACATGATTCGCGCCGCTCAGAAGGCCCAGGGCCTCGACGAGGTGGATGAGAAGGCGCTCGAGAAGACCGCCATGCTCTTCTGGAAGCGGGCCAAGGAGCAAGACGCCATGATCGAGCTTCGCGAAGGCCTGCTCGAAACGGCCCTGCCGCGAGCGCTCATGGCGGTCGACGAGCTCCAGCACGCCGCGGAGCTTATCGCCTCGGCGCTCGAATGGCCCGCCATGTCGGCGCTGGCCGGTGACCAGGACGTGCGAAGCTTCGCGCTGGTCAAGGTCGAGCACTACATCAAGAACAAGCAGGATGTGGATGCGACGATGGAGCGCGCTGCCAGGCACTGGAAGGTGGAGCGCATGGCGAGCCTGGACCGGGACGTCTTGCGCTTGGCGGTTGCCGAGCTGAAGTACGATCCGTCCGTGCCGCTGGAGGTGGTCATCAACGAGGCGGTTGAGCTTGCCAAGAAGTACGGAACCGATGAGTCGGGACGCTTCGTGAACGGCGTGCTTTCGGCGATCGCCCCCGAGGCCGCCGAGCTGAGATCCTGAAATGTGGAAGAGGCCTGAGGAAGACAAGCCCCGCCTGAGCTGGCTTGACCGCCTCAAGGGCAAGGACATCGAGTTGGCGGAGCAGCCCGCTCCCGCCGCTCCGGTGGTCTCCGAGCCGGTCGTTTCCGAACCGGTGGCGCTCGAGCCTGTCGTTCATGAGGCTGCCCCTGAACCCGTGGTTCTCGAACCGGTGACCCCTGTGACGGAGATCGCCCGGGATGCCGAGGGCGAGCCCATCGACGCCACGGCGGCCCTGTCCGAGATGCCGGCTCCGGCCCTATCAACCGGTCCTATGCCCGATGCCATGTTGCCGGCGGTGGCCGCCGAGCTCCCTTCCCCGCCGGCGACGACGCTCGAACCGATGGTGGCACCGATCGGCGCGGAAGTTCCTCCCCCCGAGGAGGAACGGAAGGGCTTCTGGGCGAAGACCTGGGACGTTCTCAACAAGCCGGTCTTCACCATCGACTCCGAGTCGATCACCCAGGGCCTGGCCAAGACCCGCGAGGGCTTCGTCAAGCAGGTTCGTAAGCTCACCGCGACGTTCACCAAGATCGATGACGAGACGCTCGAGGAGCTCGAAGAGCTGTTGCTCGAGAGCGACATGGGCGTGACGATCGCCGACGGGGCCCTGAAACACCTGCGCATGCTGCACAAGGCCGGTGAGCTCACGCCTCAGAACGTGGCCGATGCGCTCGAAGCCTACTTGAGCGGTCAGCTCGGCGATAAGTCGCCCCTTCAGTTGAAAGAGGGCCAGCTCAACATCATCATGCTGGTGGGCGTCAACGGGGTCGGCAAGACCACGACGCTCGGCAAGCTCGCCAACCGCTTCCAGATTGAGGGCCGCAAGGTCCTGGTGGCAGCCGCGGATACCTTCCGCGCGGCGGCGATCGATCAGTTGGTGATCTGGGCGGAGCGCGCGGGTGTGGAAGTCGTCCGACACAAGGAGGGCGGGGACGCCGCGGCGGTGGTCTTCGACGCCCTTAGGGCCAGCCAGGCTCGCAACGTGGACGTTCTGTTGATCGACACGGCGGGGCGCCTCCACAACAAGGCCAACTTGATGGAGGAGCTTCGCAAGATCCGGAAGATCATCGACCGGGAGGCTCCGGACGTGCCGCTGGAGGTCTTGCTCGTGCTGGATGCCACCACGGGGCAGAATGGCTTGCGTCAGGCGGAGGTCTTCACCGAGGCCACTGCGCTCACGGGAGTGATCCTCACCAAGCTGGATGGAACCGCCAAGGGCGGCGTGGTCTTCGGAATCCACTCCCAGCTGGGCTTGCCGGTCAAAGTGGTGGGGCTCGGAGAGAAGGTGGATGACCTCAAGGACTTCGATCCCGAAGTCTTCGTCGAGGCCTTGTTTGCTAGGGAAGAGCCTACTTCCGATGCCGGTACGTGATCCGGCCGCGGGTCAGATCGTAGGGACTCAGCTCGACGCGGACCTTGTCTCCCATGAGGATCTTGATGTAGTGCTTGCGCATCTTGCCCGAGATGTGGGCCAGGACCGTGTGCCCGTTTTCCAACTCCACCCGGAACATGGTGTTGGGTAGGGATTCCTTGACGGTGCCTTCCATTTCGATGGTATCGGTCTTCATGCAGCTCCCTTTCGATGACGAAATGTAACGACCCTCCCCACGGTAGCTCCCTTGGTTCGAGACGGCTAGGGCGAAAGTAACAAAAACAAGTCGAAGTTTCTTCCCGTGGTCTCGCTCCCCGTTGTCTTGGCCCCTTCGGGCTGGTATCATGGATAGCCTCGTCGGGCTGGCGAAATTGGCAGACGCGCCAGATTTAGGATCTGGTTCCGCAAGGAGTATGGGTTCAAGTCCCTTGCCCGACACTAAACGAGGAACGACGCGGTTTTCAGCGTCGTTCCTCGTTTCCTTTTGTTGGCCCCAGAGTCTCGATTTATTCCAGATTTATACCAAATCGTCGCATGTACCCCTCCGAAAGGAGCCCTCCCATGTTCGATTCGACCATCATCATCCCGACCCTGGATCTCTCCACCCTCGACCTAGACGCGCTCGCCGATGCCGCATGGGCCTCGCTCGTCTCCGCTGGCAGGGAGTCGCGTAATCGGGAGTGCTGGGGACTGGGGTGTCGGAAGGGAGTTGTAGGCGTGCTCCTGCCGTTAGCGGAGAGGCGGCTGGGGAAGCATACCGACTGCTAATTTTCTGCTTGACAGAAAATTCTGTCTCGCGTAATATATTTCCGTCGGGCAGAAATAGGGGCGGCAGCGATGATCAAGGGCTTCTTCGACAAAGAGACCGAGAAGGTATTCAACCTTCAGTTCTCGAAGAAGCTCCCTCACGACATTCAGCGTGCAACTGCCCGTAAGCTCCGGGTGATCGATTCGGTCTCCAGCCTGGAAGAGCTTCGTCAGCCCCCTAGCAATCACTTGGAAGCGCTAAAGGGAGACCGCTCGGGCCAACACTCGATTCGGATCAACGATCAATGGCGGATCTGCTTTGAGTGGAAGGACGGGGACGCTTACCAGGTCGAGATCTGCGACTACCACTAGGGAGGGATAGCAAGATGGCAGAAGAGAAGATGCCCCCCATCCATCCGGGGGAGATCCTGCTCGAGGAGTTCATGATGCCTCTGAAGCTCAAGCAGTCTAAGCTTGCCCGAGACCTCAAGGTTCCGGCGACCCGCATCCACGAGATCATTAAGGGAGAGCGGGCGATCACGGCTGACACAGCAGCGCGTTTGGCCCGCTACTTCAACATGACCCCAGAGTTCTGGCTCAACTTGCAGACGCGGTATGAGCTCGACAAATTGAGCGATGAAGGGCTTGCGATGATTAAGGCGGAAGTTGAGCCGTTTGCGGCGAAAACTTTTGCGTTGCCTAGCGTAGGCGGTCACGAGGCTTCGAAGCCGGTAAAGCGCTAATACCTCAGCCCAGCCCCCAGATACCAACCCGCGCCACCCTGGAAGCCTAACCGGCCTCCGGCGGTGGCGAAACCTTTTCCACCCACGATCCCCCCGCGCCCACCACGATCAGGGGAGATGTCGCAACGTTGTTGATCCGCCGGGGGATGCCACCTGAGCCATCGAAGATCGCCTTGATGCCCCTCTCCGCGAAGACGGGGTTTCCCTTCTCGCGCCGACCGCGACAAGACGGGCGTTGAAATAGTCCCGGGCCTCGTCCAGGACGAGCAGGTGCTGCCTGATGTCTCAACTTAGCAAAGACCATGGCGGCGACCAATTATCAAGGTCCTACGGAATTCACACCAAGTATAGGGGCAATACCGCGCAGAAGCTTGATGTCGCGCATTGGCGGTTGACCGAACAGCCTGTGGTACTCCCGACTGAACTGCGAGGAGCTTTCGTAGCCTACCCGTAAGGCCGCGCTGCCGGCATCGATGTCTTCGACGAGCATGAGGCGACGCGCTTCCCGGAGCCGTAGTTGCTTTTGGAACTGCAGGGGGCTCATCGAAGTGATCTCGCGGAAATGATGGTGTAACGACGAGACGCTCTTGGCGCGCCGCGAGCACTTCGACAAGCGCAACCACGGCCAGCCGGGTGATCCGGCCAAGCTCGGCAAGGTCTTCGTCCACCTCTCGCGACTCGAGAATCCGCCGGTGTCGTTCCTGGCTGGCCCGGACGCCATTCAGTGGGGCGAGACCGCCGTGGAAAACCGTAAGGCCTTGATCGAGGCCTACCGGGAATTGTCGGCCAGCACGGATGGCGATTGGTGATTCATCGCATCAACTGGAAGCAACTGGAGTTTGGCCATAAGGTCTACTTGAGCGGCTAAACTTGGGGCTTGTCGTCAGGCGGCTTTAGGTGCTGTTGTCGCACAATGGCCATCCAAAGCAGGCCGCCTGATGCCACTCGATGCTCAGCGTCTCGCGCTGGATAGTGCGGGGCGGTTCACCCCGTTGAGTCTCAGCTGGGCCATCTTCACCTCGATGAGAAAACCCCTCCGAGGAGGAATGGGATTGACATGGTACTAAAATGCGGTACTATTTACCTGTGAACAGCAAGCATCGCCGCACCATCGAAGCCATTTTCACCAAGCCGACCTTGAGCGACATCGCTTGGTCGGACGTTGAGAAGGCCATCGTGGCGCTCGGTGGCACCGTGAGCGAGGGAGCGGGTTCGCGGGTTCGTATTCTACTGAACGGGACGATCGCTACTTTCCATCGCCCGCACCCCAAACGAGAGGCCACCAAGGCGCAGATAAACTCGGTACGCGATTACTTGATTGCAGCGGGGATAAGGGGATGAACTACAAGGGATACACGGGGAAAATCGTGGACTTCGACGAGGAAACCGGCTATCTCCACGGCCGGGTCCTGGGGATTCGCGACGTCGTCACCTTTGAGGCTCTGACCATCAAAGAGGCGATCGAGGAGTTCCAGCGCTCGGTGAATGATTATCTGGCCTTCTGCGCCGAGCAAGGCAAGGACCCGGCCAAGCCCTACTCCGGTGTTTTCAATGTCAGGCTGGCTCCGGAGGTCCATCGCGACGTGGCGATTGCTGCCGAGACGGCCGGGGTAAGCCTCAATACCTGGGTATCAGATACCCTCATCAAGGCGGCGAACGCCCGATAACTCTTCCTTATCGAGGGGGGCTCAAAAAGTACGCTCTCTACTACCCTGAGCCTGTCTCAGGGACTTTTGACTTGTGCGTGTCCCCGCTCCTCGTTGACCCTCGACAGCAGCAGCGACCCCACCAGGAAGAAGGCCGCCGTGCTGAGCAATCCCAGGCGGAGGTTCCCTGCCGTCACCTCCGCGATCGCCCCGAAACTCACCGGCCCCACGACCGCGGCCAACCTCAAGGTCATGCCCCAGAACCCATAAAACTCCGCCGCCCGCCCTGGCGGCGTCAACAGTCCCAGCAGCGCGCGTCCCACGCTCTGGCTCCCCCCCAGCGCGACCCCGACCCCCAGTGCCGCTAGCCAGAATCCAGGACGGGTCTGAGCGCCGAAGGCCAGCCCCAGGGACGCGATCCAGAGCGCCAGGCTCAGACCGAGCGCCGGAACCGACCCCAGGCGATCCTGCAGCTGTCCGAATCCGAAGGCACCGCCCGCTGCTGCCAGGTTGAGCACCAGGATCAGCCCCATGGTTTCCTGTGTCCCGAAGCCGAAGACCTCCGTGGCGTATACCGCCGCCAGCACGATGACCGTGAAGGTGCCGCTGGCATAGACGAACGCCGAGGCCAGGAACCAGCGCAGGTCCGCCAAGCCTCTCAGCTGCTTTCGGGTTCGCTCCAACCTCCCCAGTCCCGACCGCAGGAAGCCCCCTTCTCTCGATGTGTGGCCCCGCTCGGGAACCCAGAGGAAGGTCGGCAGGGCCGCCAGACCGTAGCACAGGGCCACGACCCCCATGGCGATTGGCACCGCCTTTGCCGGTTCCAGCCCGAATCGCGCCGCGGCTTCGATGGCTGCCAGGCAAATCCCCAATACCGTGATGCCTCCGAGGTATCCCAGCGACCAGCCGAATGCTGAGACGCGCCCCAGGTGGCCCTCAGGGGCTATTTCCGGGAGGAAGGCCGATATCAGGTTCTCGCCGGTGGCGAAGGCCAGGTTAGAGAGCACGATCAGCCCCATGGCCCAGGCGATGCTCCCCGCTCCCGTCAGACCCAGCATGGCGGTCGAGAGGACGCAAATGCCGGTCGAGACCGCGAGGAAGCGCTTCTTGGAGGCGGTGGCGTCGGCGAAAGCTCCGATCAGGGGGGCGCTCAGGATCACCAACCCGTTCGACAGCCCCAGGGCCAGCGTCCAGAGCAGGGTGGCCCGCCCCGTCCCCAGTTCGCCCGCCACCACCCCCACGAAGTACGCGTTGTAGACGGCCGTGAGGACCACCGTGGTGTAGCCCGAGTTGGCGAAGTCGTACATCGCCCAGCCCCAGATCTCCCGGCTTTGGTGCAGGCTCATGGACTTCGGATGGAGAGCAGGGCGTCCAGGGCACAGCCGAGGAGGCGCATGTCGTTTACCGAGAGGCCGCCAAGATCCACGTGGCTGAGGCCGTTCACGAGGTGGAGCTGCGCATGGGGGGCTGCGCGGGCGAGGCGCATGCTCTCGGTGTAGGGGATGATCGGGTCGTCCATGCCGTGTACCAAAATTAGCCTGGCGGAGAGTTGGGACAGGTCATGGCGTGCCACGTCCAGGCCCGCGATTCCCGCCCGGATCTGGGGAGGCAACCGGTCGAATCGCTCGGCGACCTCGTCGGGGGTCGTCGCGGTCACGAAGGCATAGACCGTCCAGCCTTCATCCCCGAGCTGGCCGACCAGGTCGTCGATGGGGGCTTCAGGGTCTTCGATACGCCGCTCGGCCATGGTCTTGAGGAGCTGGCGGTCGTTAGGATCGGTGACCTGCTCCAGGTTGCTCATGACGTAGACCCATTTGCCGTAGGGATTGGGAGAACGCCGCTGCCACGGCCCACCGGGAGCCCGGAACTGGCCGGTGGTCACGAACGTCAGGACGTTGACCATGTCGTAGTACCCGCCCACGGCGAGGATCGAATCGACCCGATCGCGCAGGTCGGGCTGTAGTGCCGCCAGGATAGCGGGTCCGACCGCGTAGCTCACGGCGGCCAGTCCCGCCCTGCCATCCGGAGCCAGCCGTTCCTGGGAGATCAGGAAGCGGAAAGCGTCCGCCACCTCCATGGTATCCTCCGGGCGAACGCGGAGGTCTCGCACCCCCTGCATGTCCGGGACCAGGACCGTGAAGCGCGCCCGGCTCAAGGTGGTGGCGAGCGCGACGAGACGGGGATCGTCCTTGCCCGCCCGCGCCGCGCCGGGGACCACCACGAGGCCCGCTCCCGGGGCGACTCCCGGCATGTAGAGATCTCCCCAGTAGGATCGTCCCTGCACGCTGAAGGGGATCGTCTTGCGCGTGGGCGCGGGGGTCATGGCCTTGAATTGGCTGCGGTCGGCTCCGGCGGCCAGATCCTGCATGACGAGCAGGGCCTCGGCGCTCGGCAGGAGACATGCTCCTCCCCAGAGTTGCCCGCAGCTGGTCATGAGGATCACGACGGCCAGCAGGATGGCCCGGCGCAAGTCAGCTCTCCACCGGGATTTCGCCCGACAGCCTCAGGATGCTCTGGTAGGTCGCGTCTCTGAGCTTGATGGCTGTCGCCCAGTCCGTTCCCTCGGGCATCAAGGGCTCGCCTATGGCGAGGATAATGGCTCCGGGCCGTGGCTTCCAGCAATCGGCCGGCATCATCTCCCGCGTTCCGCGAAGGCCTATCGGAAGGATCGGCACCCCGACGTGGGCCGCGACCTGGAAGGCTCCCATGCGGAAGGGACGCAATCCTGGCGCCCGCCCGATTCCGCCTTCCACGAAGACGACGACCGATTCCCCTTCCCTTACGGTTTCCTCGACTTTCGCGAGGTCTTGAATCCCCCTTCGCACGTCTTGCCGCTCGACGAACCTCACTCCGAGCCTGTCGAGGAAGAGGCGGATGCTGCGGTAACGGGTAAATTCGCGCTTGGGAGTGTAGGTTACCGACTCGGGAAGCGTCGCTGCCAGGGCCAGGACATCGAGGTAGCTCGCGTGATTCGCCGCCATCACGCAAGGCCGGCAATCGTCGAGCCGCTCCGCACCTTCGACCCGGAGCGAGATGCCGGCCATGCGCAGGATGAATCTCGCCATTCGTCGAACGATTCTCCGGTTCCGGGGCGGCGAGCGTGAGACCAGGATCATGCCGCCTCCCGCGAGCATGGCCCCGCCGAAGATCCCCCATAGGAGCGCCGCATAGAGGGAATGGCCCAGCCATGCGGCTCCCTGGCGGATTCGGGGCTGAAGGCCTTGCAGGCGCAAGGAGATGACCTGTTGCCAGACGGGCTTTTCTTGGCCGAGTTCCCCCCGTAGGTAGAGTTCCCGGCAGGTCGAGCGCCGGATTTTTCCGCTGGCGGTCTTGGGAGCGGAGTGAGGCGGTCCGAAGAGGATCTCGTCGGGTGCGGCGTTCAGGACATGGAGGGAAAGCTCCTGGATTTGCTGCTGGAGCGCGCTCAATCTCTCTTCTCGGGTTTCGGACGTTTCGGCGAAGACCACCAGTTTCTCGGTTCCGTGCGCGGGATCCGGGCTGCCGAAGACCGCGACGCCGTTGGGGACGACGCCGTTCAAGCCGCTCACGGCTTCCTCCAGGGGCTCCGGGAAGAGGTGCTGTCCTCCGCGGATGATCACGTCCTTGGCGCGACCGGTCACGAAGAGCTCTCCGTCGGCCATGTAGCCCATGTCGCCGGAGTCCAGCCAGCCGTCTCGGCGGAGTTTTCGGGTGGCCTCGGGGTTGCGGTGGTAGCCGGGAGTGCTGGAGGGGCCCGAGAATTCGACGCGCCCGACGATGCCGTCGGCGGCCGGCTTCCCTTGGTCGTCGACGATACGGACGTGATGTCCCGGTAAGGGCTTGCCGCAGGACACGAGGGCGATAGCGGTCGGATCCCCCTCTGCTGCGGGGGCGGCCCGGCCTTCTTGCAGGAAGGGTTCGCGTCGGAGCGAGACGATTCGCGGCCCGCGGCCCGGTGGGGTGAGGGTGAGTCCGACGGCGGACTCGGCGAGCCCGTAGGCGGGCGTGAGGGCCTTGGGATCCAGCCCGTAGGGCGCGAAGCGGGCCGTGAAACGCGCGAGGGTCTCGGGGTTCACGGGTTCGGCTCCGCTCACGGCGATTCGCAAGGAGCTGAGGTTCAGGCCTGAAAGGTCTTCGTCGCGGATCTGGCGGGCGCAGAGCTCGTAGGCGAAGTTGGGGGCTGCCGTGAGGGTGCCGCGTTGCTCATGGATGGCGCGAAGCCAGCGCTCGGGCCGGGCGAGGAAGGCGAGCGGGCTCATCATCACGGCGGGCATGCCGAAGTAGAGGCTGCCGAGCCATGCGCCAATCAGCCCCATGTCGTGGTAGAGCGGAAGCCAGCTGACGAAGACGTCCTGCGCCGAGAGGTCGGCGGCTTGGCCCAGGGCCCGGAGGTTGGCGAGGAGGTTGGCGTGGGTGAGGATGACTCCCTTGGGCTGTCCGGTGCTTCCCGAGGTGTACTGGAGGAGGGCGGTGGCTTCCGGGCGGGCTCCGAGGATCGGGGGTTCGATTGCGCCTTGCTGGAGTTCCCGGGGGGTGGCGATCGCCTTCAGGCTCGGCACCAGGGGGCGAAGCAACGGATCCAGGCGCCTGGCTGCCTCCACCGTGACCAGCAGCTTGGCCTGGGCGTTCGAGAGGATGGCTGCCTGGCGGCGTAGATGGTCGGCGATCGCTTCCTTGCGGTGAGGGGGATAGAGCGGAACGGGAATCCCCCCCGCGAGCAGGATCCCGAAGAATGTCGTGAAGAACTCCCGCTGGGTCGGGAGCATCAGCGCGACGGTATCGCGGGGCCCCACCCCGCGTGCCCTCAGCCTTCCGGCCAGGATCGCGGCCTCCTCGTAGAGCATGCCGTAGGAGAGGTCTTCGCGCCCGACCTCGGACAAGAGCCGGAGGTGGATGCGATCGGCATCCTGTCGGACATGCCATTCCAGGGCCTCGATCAAGGTTTGAGCATCGATTGGGGCCTGGGTGGGGGCCGCGCGGGGGAGCGGAGGGGCCTGACGCTCGACGGCTGGCGCTTGGGCGCCGGCATGGGAGAGGGCCCTCACGAGATCGCGCGGGGTTTCGGCGGCGATCGCCGCTTCGGCATCGAGGCGGATCCGGAAACGCTGCTCCAGCCGGGCGATCATTTCCACCCGGCTCAGGCTGTCCAACCCGAAGTCGCGATCCAGCGAACTGTCGAGCGTCAGCATCCGTCGGCGCAGGCCGGAATGCAACTCGGAGGTCAGCTCGCCGAGGATCTGCATCACGATTTCCGCGTGGGAATCGGGACTCGGTTCTGCGGCAGGACGTTGCGATGGGCGATCCGGCGGGCGATCCGGTGGGTGATCCGGTGGGTGATCCATGCCCCCTCCCTCGCGGCTCGGCGATGACTCCTGGAGGCCATGCTCGCGATGAGGCTTGGGATTGTCAACGCCCTTCCGGCAGGCTAGTCGTCCACCGGAGCGCTCAGGGTCAGGGTCTTGAATTCGACGCGGAGTCCGACGGCGGGGCCGGACAGCCAGTTGGTGTTGGGAAAGTAGAGGTACCCCGCCGAGAGTGCCGTGCGAACGCCACCGCCGAAGTAATTGGAGAGCGAGAGACGCGGCTCGAGAACCAGGCTTGCCTTGGTATTGGTTTCGGTGGTGCCGGTGGCAGCTGCTCCGACCAGCAGGTTCATGTCGTAACCCCATCCGGGGTGGAATTTCTGGTCGAATCCGGCGACCATTCCGGCGTAGATGAGGTTGTTCTGGGCTTGGCCGGATCGATTGAGGGTGCCGCCGTAGCCCGCCGCTCCGAGGTAGAAGGATTGGCTCATGTAGTTGACGCCACGGCCGCCGATCAGCATGCCGAAGTGATCTTGGGTGGTGTAGAAGGCCTTGAACTCGGGGCCTGATTGGCCCATGGTCTGCTCGAGCGAGCGAAGTTCGAGGCCGGAGAGATCCCGCAGGACCTTGGCCGAGGCCGGCGGTGCGAGCCAGAGCAAGGTCAAGGAGAGGAGCAAGAGCTTGGTGATGCGGTGACGCGGCATGACGGCCTCCTTTCGGCAATACGCTATCCGCCCCTAACCTACCAAGCGATCGCACAGCGAACTAGCGCTCAGATGGAGAAGGATCTTGGTCGCGTCGGTTGCCGGGGGGAGAAACGCCGCGAGGCCGGGGGCGAACCCCGGCCTCGCGAAGGATGAAGGTGTTACTGGTCGTTGGAGAGGGTCGAGGGCATGGCTTTGGCCGAGTCGACCCACTTGGTGACGGTGCTGAGGGTGGGGCTGTGGTCGACGAACTTGGGGGCGAAGGTGTTGGCGACACCCAGGCGGTCGTGAAGGTTGGCGGGGACGCGGCGGGCCAGTTCCGCGGCGGAGGTGATGCCAACGGAGGCGATGAGGTTGCTCTGGCGGGGGCCGATTCCCTTGATCGTCATCAGTTCGACCTTTTGGGCCCAGCCGAGGACGAGCTTGTAGGAGATGCCGGTGGTCTCGGCGAGCTTTTGGCGCTTGTAGCGCGTGCTGGTGGCGGCGAGCAACTTGTCGGTGTTGGTCACGCCGGCTTCGCGCAGCTTGGTTCCGTAGACCGGGCCGATGCCGAGGATGTCCTCGATCTTGTAGGCGCGATCCGCCTCGACGATGCCGCTTTCGAGCGCTTCGACGTTGGCCACGGGTGCGGGGGTACCGCAGCCTGCGAGCATTCCGAGCGAGGCCAGAAGCATGCTGCCGATGACGAGGGAGTTGATGCGCGCCATGGAAACCTCCTATAAGCGAAGCGAAATGATTTCTTAACTCTTGTTTAATGCTTATCGGGGGTTTCGGTCGGGATCTTGCGTGACCGATCGAAATTTCTCGGCGATCGGCCGGCGCTTCTTAAAATTTCGGCGGGCTCAGGCGCGGGGGCTGCCGTCGCAGGACGCCTCGGCGATGATGTCTCCGAACGGCAGATCGGAGGGCGGCGAGAACGGTTCATGGCAATTCGGGTCTGCTTGGCATGCCAGCGACCCGGTTTCGCCCGATTGAATAGCCTGGATGAGCGATTCTTGCTCCACCATCCGGGTGGAAAGGGAGTGATCCGGAGCGAAAGGTTCGCGCACCTTGAGGCGCGCGGGGTAAGCGGGTTCGCCTCGCCCGATCGGAACCGGATCGCCGAACTGCTTCAACCGGTCGTCCTGGAAGGGAAGTCGGGGATCTACTTTCTTGCCCAGGTGCTCGACCGGGGGATCCGGGGTCCAACCCATGGCGCTGTCGGGCATGCTCGGCTCCTCCTCGTGATGGTTGAAAATCCCACCATGTCATGATCGACGAGAAAAAGCAGCCGGCAGGCGGAGCGCGCTCAGCCCTCCCAGATTCCCGCGACGTCGTTTCTTCGAAAGGGCAGGCTGAGCCGGAGGAGCGGGCGATCGTCGAAGTTCTGCCAGCCCGGACCGCGGCTGAAACGCGGGGGGGCTATGACCGAGAGCGGTGGAACGAAGTTGGGGCCCAGCACCGGATCCTGCCGGAAAGCTGCCAGCACGTCGTCTTTCGAGATCTCGTCGAGTGGCAGGTCCAGGTCGAGCGGGGTGACCCCGTCGTGGGGCATCGGGCGGCCGCCTTCCCAGAATCCGGGTGTTCGATCATCCTCGGTGCCGGAGTAGGGATCGATGGGTACCGCGTCCACCAGGAGACCGAAGTGAAGGTGGGGTGGAACCCAGGGCCAGAAGCGCTCGATGGCGCTGCCGGTTCCTCCGCTGCGGGCGAGTGGTTCGCCGCGATCGACCGAAGCTCCTTCGGCGACGAGGAGCTCGCTCAGGTGGTGGTAGGTCGTGGCGTAGCCACCGCCGTGATCCAGCCAGAGGAAGTGTCCGCCGACAGGCTCCCAGCCGATCTTCAGGACGCGTCCGCGGGCCGGCGCCACGACGGGCGTGCCTACCGGGACGACGAAGTCGGTACCCAGGTGCTTGTCGTAGGTGCGTCGGGTGCCGCGCCAGTCGCGGCAGGTGGTGACGGCGAAGACCATTGGGTAGGCGCGCTCGCGGCAGGTCCGGTCGAAGTAGACGTAGATGGGTGCCAGAGGCCAGCGCGGGGGAAGGCCCAGGTAGGTCGGCAGACTGAGGTCCGGGCGTAGCAGGGAAAGGGTCGAGGGTGAGAGGTCGATTGCGCGCATGGTTACTTTTTCGGGGCGCCCAGGAGCATGCGGCTGTAGCGCGTGCTGCGGACGCCGCGGCTGGCGACGTAGATGGGCCCATGCAGGTAGGCCGAGAGTCCTCGGTGCAGGTCTCCGTTGAACTCGTCGACGTACTCGCGCAGGATCCGGCAGCCGAAATCGATGTTGGTGCTTGGATCGTAGAGGTTCTCTCCGCGCTTGGCGTGGCCCTTGCGGACCTGCATCAGCCCCAGCGCGTCCATGTGGCTGGTTTCGCGGGGGTTGAAGTCGGATTCGAGCTTGATGATCTTGGCGATGAGCAGGGGGGGGAGCTTGTACTTCGCCGCCTTGGCCTTGACGATGGGGGCGTAGGCCTTGGCCTTAGCGGTTCCCGCGTGCTGGACGATGTAGGCGTGAATCGGATCGGTGGGAGGCGTCGGGGCCTTGGTCGCTGCCGTCGCGGGCATGGCGAGGGCGAGGGCGAGTGCCAGGGCCAGGAACGCGCGTTTGAGCGGATTTCGGGTCGGCATGCGCAGGATCCTCCTTCGTTGGGCAAGCGAGTGACTGACCCTCGCTTGAACGGAGTCCATCCTAGCACAGTCGACCGGGACACCTTTTACTCGTCCGTGAACGGGAGATGAAGCCCTAGGTGACAGGGGACTCGCCGGCTCGGTAGATGGAACTGCGGTAGGCCAGATGAGTGGTGGCATCGTCGGGCAGGACGAGGACCGTCAGGGCATCGCCTTCGGCGATCGCTCGACCCTCTTCGCGACCCGTCCCCGCGTACGACCGGCCCTCCCGATCCTCGAAAGCGTAGCGGTAGCGCGTCGAAAGGGTCCAGGTGTCGTCGCGCAGGCGCCGCATGAAAGTCTCCTGGCGCGTCACTTCGGCGCGAATCGGCAAGCCGTTCGCGACGATTAGCCGTTGACGCCGGGTCAGCGCGACCATGAAGGCCAGCAATCCCAGGAATGGCGGAAGGGTGGCCACCAGGGCGAGCAGCGCCACGAACTGGGTGGCTCCCCCCATGAAGGCCGCGATCGGAGGCAGCGAGAAGAGCAGGGCCGCCATGACGACGCCCGCGAGGAGCCGAATCGCACCCATCAGCAGCAAGATGGGCGCGAGGTTGCCACTTCCATGCACGGGGCGCGGAGGCGGCGATTCGAGCTCGGCCTCGGGTGACCAATCTTTCTCGGGCCGCAGCGGCTTCCTCGGCTTGATCCTGTCGAGCTGGAAGGCCGCCGTTTGGTTGCGGCGAGCCCGGATGATCGCGGGGATGAAGAGCATCAGGATGAAGAAGATATCCAGCACGTAGCCCAGGATGGGATCCAGGCGGTGGAAATAGGCGAAAATGGGGAGGGCGAGCGGGATCGCCAGGAACGTGAAGCCAAAGTAGCGGAGGTTGCGGCTGCGAAGCAAGCGCGCGGTTCCCGCGAGGTTCCACCCGCAATCCGGACAGTAAACGAGCGTCATTCGCGGCGAGTAGGGAATGGTCGTCATCCGGCGCTCACAGCGCGGGCATGGAAGGTCGGTCGGGTTTCCGGTGGTTGAGGGCTTGGTCATGGCCGACATGATAGCAGAGATTTGCCCTCGAGCGCCTCAAACGCTACTATTGCGAAGCGCAGAAGGGAATCAGTTTCCGTCCAGTCCTCGATGCCATGCGCCAATGGGGCGGCGGCTTGACGCCAGCACCCCCGGTGACGCCCCTTGCCGCTGCAGGTACCCCCGGCATCCCGCTAAAATCGCAACGGAGTGATCATGAACTTCAAACGACCCGGCCTGGCCATGCAGATCCTCCTGGGCCTGATCCTGGGCATCCTTTTCGGGCACTTCTTCCCCGCGTGGGGCGAGGCTGCAAAGCCGCTTGGCGATGCGTTCATCCGCATGATCAAGATGATCGTCGTTCCCATCGTCTTCGCGTCGGTGATCCTCGGAGTCGCGGGCGTCGGCGACCTCAAGAAGGTCGGGCGACTGGGAGGGATCACCCTGCTTTACTTCGAACTGGCCACCACGGTGGCCATCGTCATGGGCCTCGCCGCCGCCAACCTCTTCCAGGTCGGCTCGGGCATGAACCTGGAGACGATGGCCAAGGCCGACGTCTCCCAGTATACCGGCCAGGCGCAGACCTTCTCCGAGACGCTCCTGCATATCATTCCGACCAACATTTTTCAGGGGGCGGCCAGCGGCGATCTCCTCCAGATCATCTTCTTCTCGTTGTTCTTCGGCGTGGCCTTGGCTAGCATCGGGCAAGCCGGAAAGCCCATCGTAGACTTCATGCATGCCCTCTCCGAGACCATGTTCAAACTCACCAACCTGATCATGATGGCTGCTCCCGTCGGGGTCTTCGCCCTGATAGCCGCGACCATCGGCAAGTACGGCCTGGGCGTCCTCTTGCCCCTCGGCAAACTCGTGCTGGTGCTTTACCTCACCATGGCGGCCTTCGTCTTCGTGGTTCTCGGTGGAATCGCCTTCCTCGCGAAGATCCCCTTCTTCAAGTTGATCCGCCTCATTTCCGAGGAATTGCTTCTGGCCTTCTCGACCGCTTCCTCGGAGACGGTCCTTCCTCGCATCATGGCCAAGCTGGAAGAATTCGGCTGTCCCAAGGCCATCGTCTCGTTCGTCGTACCCACGGGCTACACCTTCAACCTCGACGGCTCGTCCCTTTACCAGGGCATGGCGGTGGTCTTCATCGCCCAGGTCTACGGAATCGACCTGAGCTTCATGCAGCAGGCGTCCATCGTCTTGGTCCTCATGTTCACCAGCAAGGGTATGGCCGGCGTTCCCGGGGTTTCCTTCGTGGTGCTCGCCGCCACGCTCTCGTCGACCGGTCTGCCGGTCGAAGGCCTGGCGCTTATCGCCGGGGTGGACCGCTTCATGGACATGGGACGCACGGCGGTCAATGTCATCGGTAACTCGCTGGCCGCCGCGGTGGTCTCGCGGGTGGAAGGTCAGTTCGATGATCAGGCCGCTGTGGGGATCCCGCCCGTGGCGGTTCCGAGCTGAACGGCCGATCCAGCGGATGGGCGCCTGCGCTTCCTGGCCTCCTGAAAGCGACGAGATCCGATCGCGCTCGAGGTCAATGAGCCAAATCGCGCATTGCTTGGCGGCCGAACGGCGGATTGCCGATCGGCCGCTTTTGATTAAAGTGGAGAAAAGTCCCGGTTCTCAGAGTTTCGCCAGAAAGGAAGCAGCCCATGTCCAAGAAATCCCTGCTCTCAGCCACGTTGGTCCTCTCGCTCGCCGCCACGCTCAATGCTTGCGCCGGCCTTCCCACCGGAGCCCTTTCCGGCCTGACCTCCAACCTCAGCCCTCAGCAGCAAGCGGCCGTCACGGCGATGGTGAACGACACTCTGGTCGCCAGCCAGTTCAACCAGGACATGTCCGACGCCGATGTCCTCTCGGAGTCGGGAATGACGACCCAGGCTCTGAGCGTCGCGGTTTCCACCCAGGCTGTGGCTTCCGCCAAGCACAAGGAGCGGATGGAGCGCTTCATGAAGCGCTCCAAGCAACGCCTGGACCACAAGCGCCAAGCCATGAAGGGCCAGCCGATCATCAGCGAGGACGGCACGACCGTCACGAAGACGATGGAGTTCGACCACAAGAACGGCTCCAAGAAGCAGACCATCGTCAAGATCTACTCGGACGACACCCGCGAGAATTTGATCGAGGCGAACTTCCACCTGGAGCAGCAGCATAAGAACGGTATGAGCTTCGTCATCGACCGCTCGCGCGTGCTGGGCGAAGACGGAACCTGGACCCTCTCCTACAAGGCGACGTTCACTCGAAAGGATGAGAAGATCAAGACCGTGGTCTGGAACCGAACGGAGGCCGCCGACGGTAGCCAGACCGGAACCGGCACCATCACCCGCTTCAACGGGACCGTGGTCCAGATCACCTTCGAGAAGTCAGCCGAAGGAGTGGTCGTGACTCGGACGGTCGACGGCGAGGCCAAGGTCGAGGCGGTCGTGACTCAGGACGAGTCTGCCGTCGAGGCGGAAGTCGAAGTCAAGGACACCGCCAGCGGCGAAAACACCGGTTCGGCGACCCTGAACACGGACGACGCCGAGCCCAGCGAACTGTAGTCACGAAAAAAGCGCATCCTCACGGGACGTCACCCGTGGGGATGCGCTTTATGCATGAGCTGGGCCCTGGCCGCCACCAGGGCTCTCACCTCGGCTGCCCCCGCTTCCTTCAGCGCTTTTGCCGCCCAGTAGAGGGTGGATCCGGTCGTGAGTACGTCGTCTACCAGCAGGATCCGCTTGCCTTTCACGCCCTCGGCGGCTTCGAACGCGTCGCGGATTCCTTCCCAGCGCGCTATTCGGCCTTGACCGACTTGAGTGAGGGTGCTTCGCCTGCGCCAGAGCCACTTCTCGGGCATCTTGTACTGCCTAAGCGGCACGGCCAGCAGTCGGGCCTGGTTGTAGCCACGTTCGCGAAGCCTTTGCGTGCTCAGGGGGATGGGCAAGACGATCCAGTCACTTTCCAGCCTGGGCAGCGTTTCGGCCATCCGGGCGCCGAGCCAGGGCGCGATTTCGATGCGCCCCTCGAACTTCAGGCCATGGATGGCACGGCGAATCGTGCCCACGTAGGGGGCGAACGCATAGACTTGAGTCAGGGGAAAGAGCGGGGAGCAGAGCGGGCAAGGCATCTGGGATCCCCGGCAACGCGGACATGCGTGCTCTGGAAAGTCGGGAATACGGTCTTCGCAAGACGTGCAAACCGGGCTTCGGTTCCATTTTCGGCAGCCGACGCAGCGGCATTGGAAACAGGTGGCGAGCAGTCCGACCCAGAGCCGGCGGAGGCGTGAGCGCATGGCAACTCCTGAAAATCAGGGGATTGCCAGTTTAGTGAATTTTTGTTAAAAGATCAAGACGTCCTTCGAGGAGCCCAGGTGACGCGCTTCGATAGCCAAAGCAGCGCCAAGGCCAAAGTGGCTCCCGATGCGTCGATGAGGACGTCGATCGGGCTGGGGCCTCGACTGGGAACGAATGCCTGATGAATTTCGTCGGTGATGGCATAGCCGGTCGCGAGGAAGAATGCCAGCATGAAGCGCCGCGAGCCACGGGGCAGAACCCCGGTCCAAAGCATTGCCAGGACCGCATACTCGGTGAAGTGGGCTCCCTTGCGAATCAGCAAGTGAACGAGATCGCGCTCTCCCGGTTCCAGGGGACTCAGGATGCCCGCCAAAATAGAGAGCAAGACTTCCAGCAGTCCGCCGGAGGTCTGCCCAGAGTCACTGTCGGCCGAAAAGACGAAGATCATCCCCATCCACCCCAAGAGCATCGCCAGTCGAACGGGGTAAGGAGGGAACATAGGCTGCATCCATGACCGATTCATAATCGATTCCATGACCGATTCATAGGCTCTCCAAGGCGCACTGCGGCTCTCCGAAACATCCTCGAAACGAGGGTTTGGTCGCCCCCCATCGGGGGCATGACGTTGACGGGGCGCAGCCATCCGGCCGCTATCCTCATGCTAGCACGAAAGGGGGAGGCGCCCGCGGGTGCCGATCAAGATGATTATCGTCATGAAACCTGATGCCACGCCCCAGCAGACCACCCACGTCCTGGACAGGCTCGCTTCCCTCGGCTTCAAGACCCACCTCTCCCAGGGTGTCGAGCGCACGATCATCGGAGCCATCGGCGACAAGCGCGCCGTCTCCCCGCTCTCCCTCACCGCCCTCGACGGAGTCGCCGAGGTCGTCCCCATCCGACGCCCCTTCAAGCTCGTATCCCGCGAGGTCAAACCCTCCGACACCATCATCGACCTCGCCTTCGGCGTCTCAGTCGGGGGATCCGATCAACTCGTCGTCATGGCCGGCCCCTGTTCCGTCGAATCCCGCGAGCAACTCTTCGAAACCGCCAGGGCGGTCAAGGACGCCGGAGCCACCGTGCTGCGCGGCGGTGCCTTCAAGCCCCGAACCAGTCCCTATACCTTTCAAGGCCTCGGTGAAACTGGCCTGAAGCTTCTGGCCGAAGCGCGCGAAGCCTTCAAGATGCCCATCATCACCGAGGTCATGGACTCGGATGACGTCGAGTTGGTCGCTCACTACGCGGATATTTTGCAACTCGGCGCTCGCAACATGCAGAACTTCTCGCTCCTCAAGAAGGTCGGACGCCTCGCAAAGCCGGTCATGCTCAAGCGTGGCCCAGCAGCTACCCTCGAAGAATGGCTGATGGCGGCCGAGTACATCCTCAACGAGGGAAATCCCCACGTGATTCTTTGCGAGCGTGGCATCCGATCCGTCGAAACCCAGTACACCCGAAATACCATGGACATCTCCGCCATTCCGGTCGCCAAACGTCTCTCCCACCTTCCCGTGATCGGAGACCCTTCCCACGGAACGGGTAAATGGTATCTTGTCGGACCGATGGCCAAGGCCGCCATCGTCGCGGGCGCCGACGGCCTGATGATCGAGGTTCACCCTCGCCCCGAGGAGGCCCTTTCGGATGGTCCCCAGGCTCTCCTTCCCGATACGTTCGCCAGGCTCATGGCGGAGCTTCGCGCCATGAAGGCCGTTCTGCACCAGTTTAATCCGCTGCCTCAGCCGGCAGAATTCTAGGAGGCTCATGTCCACACACGTCGTCATTATCGGACTCGGGCTCATCGGGGGATCGATGGCTCGCGCGCTGGAGAAACACGCCACCGTCCAAGCCGTCGAAATCAACCCCGCCGCCCTCAAGCGCGCCCCCGAGTTCGGCATCAACGCCAGCCAGGACCTATCGTCGGCCGTTGCATCCGCGGATCTCGTGGTGATAGCGACTCCCCTGGGCACCTTCGAGACGGTATTCAAGCAAGTAGCGGCCCACCTCAAGGACGGAGCCGTCGTCGTGGACATGGGCTCGGTCAAGCAAAAGGCCGTCGCCCTGGGACAGCGCTTCTTCCCCGAAGGCTCCTTCGTCGGTGGCCACCCCATGGCGGGCACCGAACAAGCAGGCCTCGCCGCCTCCGACCCCGAGCTTTTCAAGGGCAAGACTTTCGTCCTGACGCCGACCACCGACGCCGAACGGCAGGCTGCCAAAAAGGTCAAGGAGATCCTGGCACCCCTCGAGATGGAATGGCTCGAGATGCCTCCCGATACCCATGACATGGCGGTTGCCTTCACCAGCCACATGCCGCTTCTCATGGCCGCCGCCACGGCCCGGATCGCCCAGGGAGCGATCCGCGAGCTGCCGGAACTGCCGAAACTGGCCTCGAGCGGCTTCCGCGACACCACCCGCCTGGCGATGACCAACCCGGTCCTGGGACGCGACATCTGCAGCCAGAACAAGGACGCGATTCTTCATGCGATTTCCGCGATGCGTTACCAGTTGACGCAGATCGAGATCATGGTCCAAGCCGAAACCTCCACGGCCATCGAGATGATGTTCGAGGGAGTCGGGAAGTGGCGCCGGGAGCTCAAGTTTTGAGCCCGGATTTCCGCCTCGTCGAGCCTGGCGGCCCGCTGCGAGGTCGCCTTCGCGTTCCCGGCGACAAGTCGCTTTCCCACCGCGCGGTGATGCTCGGGGCGCTGGCCGACGGCACGTCCCACGTCCGCAACTTCCTGGCCGGCGCGGACTGCCTGGGCACGATCCGCTGCTACCGCCAGCTGGGCATCCGGATCGAGGCGAGCGGCGAGGGCCTTGAATCCGCCTGGACGATTCACGGAAGCGGTCTTCGCGGCCTGGTGGAACCGAGCGACGTCCTGGACGTAGGTAACTCGGGAACGACCATGCGCCTCATGCTGGGGGTTCTCGCGGGCGGGTTGCAAGGTCATGCGTGTCTCACGGGCGACGAGTCGATTCGCCGCCGACCGATGGGCCGCGTGGTCGAACCGCTTCGCACGATGGGGGCTCGGATCGACGGCATGAATCACGGCGCCCTCGCGCCGCTTTCCGTCCGCGGCGGTTCGCTTCGGCCCGTTCGATACGTCTCGCCCGTGGCGAGCGCCCAGGTGAAGTCGGCGATCCTGCTGGCAGGCCTTTTCGGCGAGGGCTCGACGGTGGTGACGGAGCCCGCGAAGAGCCGCGATCACACGGAGCGCATGCTTCAGGCGATGGGGGCGGACCTGGAGGTCGACGGCCTTTCGGTTGCGATCCGCGGGGGGCGAAGCCTTTCCCCCTTCGATTTCGAGGTTCCCGGAGACATCTCGAGCGCGGCCTTCTGGCTGGTGGCGGGATCCATCGTGAAGGGCTCCGACATCGTGCTGGAAGGGGTGGGGGTCAATCCGACGCGTACGGGCGTCCTAGACGCCTTGAGGCGAATGGGCGCCGACATCGAGGAGCAGAATCCCCGTCTCGCCCTGGGAGAGCCGGTGGCGGACCTGCGGGTTCGCCATGCCGAGCTGCGCGGGACGATCATCGAGGGGGCGGAAATTCCCCGTCTGGTGGATGAGATCCCGGTGCTGAGCTTGGCGGCAGCCTGCGCGACGGGGCGGACGATCATCCGGAATGCCGGCGAACTGCGGGTGAAGGAGTCGGACAGGCTCTCGGCGATCGCCACGGAGCTCGGCAAACTCGGGGTGGTCCTGCGCGAGCAACCCGAGGGCCTGGAAATCGACGGGGGGACGATCTGGAGATCGGCGGAGGTCGATAGCCAGGACGATCACCGGATGGCGATGACCCTGGCGCTCGCTTCGTTGCTGGCTCCTCGTTCCGTCAGCGTGAGGAGAACGCGCGCGACGGACGTTTCGTATCCCGGATTTTGGGAGGATCTGGCGCGTTTGCGCTGAGCCGCATCACCTTGCAACATGCGCGGGGCGATGGTAGGATGGGGATCCATGGGCCTTCGGAGCAACCGAGCATTTGAAGCCCATGAAAAAATTTGAAAGAATTATAGGGGTACATCTGGAATGAGGGAATTGGAACTGCACGCCATCGACGAAATCACCGAAGAAATCGACTACGAAAGTACGTTCGTTGATTTCCAGCAGGGCGACATCGTCAAGGGACGCGTCGTCAAGGTTTCTCCCGACGAGATCCTCGTGGACGTCGGCGGGAAGTCGGAAGGCGTGATTCCTATCAAGGAGCTCACGAACATCCCCGGGACCAACCCGCGGGATATCCTCGCCGAAGGCGATGAAATCGAGCTATACATCCTCCGCGAGGAGGACGAGGACGGTCAGCTGACCCTGTCCAAGCGGCGCGTCGATCAGGCTCGCGGCTGGGTGCAGGCGGCCAAGGACTACGAAGAAGAGAAGGTCATCAACGCCCGGGTCACCGGTGTCGTCAAGGGTGGCGTGATCGTGGATGCCTACAAGCTCCGCGGCTTCGTTCCCGCTTCGCAGCTCCGCACCAAGGGCTCCCACGAGGAGTTGGTCGGCACCGAGCTGCCGCTCAAGATCATCGAAGTGGATCAGCGCCGGAACAAGCTCATCTTGTCGCACCGCCAAGCGGTTGCGGCCGAGAAGGGCAAGCTTCGCGCCGAGGTCCTCGCCACGCTCGAAGTGGGTCAGATCATCACCGGCAAGGTCGTCCGGATCGCCGACTTCGGCGCCTTCATCGACCTCGGCGGTATCGACGGCCTGCTGCCCATCTCCGAAATCTCCTGGCAGCGGATTCAGCACCCCTCCAACGTGCTGAACATCGGCGACGACCTGACCCTCAAGGTCCTCAAGGTCGACCGCGAGGCCCACAAGATCTCTCTGTCGCTCAAGCAGCTTCAGGAAGATCCCTGGACCACCCTCTCGGACCGCTACGCCGAAGGCCAGGTCATCCCCGGTCGCGTCACCAAGCTCGCTACCTTCGGCGCCTTCGTCGAAATCGAGCCCGGTGTCGAAGCCTTGCTCCCCACCGCCGAGATGTCGGATCGTCAGGTTCGCCCTGAGGAAATCGTCGAAGTCGGTCAGGAGATCCAGGCACTCATCAAGCGCTTCCGTCCCGAAGAGAAGCGGATCTCGCTCTCGCTTCGCGATCTGAACCGCGGTGAATACTCCGACTCGGATGAAGTCTAACGGCGGAATCATCACCCGCATCGAGCCCGGGGGCCTCGCAGAGGCCGCCGGGCTTCGGCCTGGGGATATTCTCCAGGCCATCAACGACTTCGACCTCATCGATCTGATCGACTACCGCTATCAGATCGCCGAGGAAGAAGTCATGCTTCGCCTGCTCCGCTCGGGGGAAACCCTCGAAGTCTCCCTCTCCAAGGAGATCGACGAGGACCTGGGGGTCGAATTCCAGGACGCCGTCTTCGACCGCATTCGCCCCTGCGCGAATAACTGCGTCTTCTGCTTCATCCACCAGCAACCCGCCGGCATGCGCGAATCCCTCTACGTCATGGACGATGATTACCGCCTCTCCTTCCTGCAGGGCAACTTCATCACCATGACCAACATGCCCGAACGCGAGTGGAAGCGTATCGAAGAACTTCGCCTCTCCCCCCTCTACGTCTCGGTCCATGCCTCCAACCCCGAGCTGCGCGCGCAAATCCTCAAGCAACCGCTCGCCAAGCGTCTTTTTCAGCACCTGGACAGGCTATCCGACTCCGGTATCCAGTTCCATGCCCAGGTCGTCCTGATCCCCGGGGTCAACGACGGCGCGGAGCTCGACCGGACCATCCAGGAGCTCTCCGAACGCTACCTTCCCAACCTCCTGAGCATCAACATCGTCCCGGTCGCCCTCAACCGCTTCCGGGCGGAACTCGGCCTGCCGGAGCTCGAAGCTCCTTCCCCCGATTGGTGCGCCAAGATGATCGACCAGGTCAAACCCTGGCAGAAGCGCTTCAAGAAGGATTGGGAAGATCCCATCGTCCAGCTCTCCGACGAGTTCTACGTCCTGTCCGGCGTGCCGTTGCCCAAGGCCAGCCACTACGGCGGCTTCGAGACCGTGCAGGACGGCGTCGGCGGCGCGGTCCTGCTCGGCTGGGAATGGAAAAAACTCTCCAAGAAGCTCCCCGCCTCCGTCGCCGAGCCCACCACCGTGCAGATCGTCACCGGCAAGGCGGCCGCCCACATCGTTCAGCCGCTCATCGACGATCTCAAGCGGGTAAAAAATCTCGACGCCGAGCTGGTGCCCACTCCCAGCCGTTTCTGGGGGGATCTCATTTCCGTGACCGGCCTCCTGACGGGCCAGGACCTCATCGACGAGCCGCGCCTCCAGGCGGGCACCGGCGAGATCTGGATCCCGGACATCATGCTCAAGGCCGACAGCGAGATCTTCCTCGACGACAAGACCCTCACCGAGGTTTCCACCTCGCTCGCTCGCCCTATCCGCGTCATGCCGACCACGGCCCAGGGCCTCTACGATGCCGTCGCCGGAACCTCCAAGGCTTCGCGCGCGGACACTCAGGCACGCTTCGGCAACTACGAACCCGCCGCAGCCGCCAGCCGCCCTCGGAAGTAACCCTCCCAAGCCTCCACGACTCGAACTGTTTTTTCGCGGCGCTCCGGGCCACTTGGCCGACGAGAGCGACCGCGCTTTTTCTCGGGCCCCGCCCGCTCGAGGCCCCCCGCCCGCTCGAGGCCCCCCGCCCGCTCGAGGCCATGGAGAGAGTTCTGTTTTCGCCTGGGTTCCGAGCGCCTCAGAAGACCCAGGGTTGATTGAACCGGAACGAGAGGCCCAGGAGATGCCGGTTGGCCCAGTCCGGGAAAAGGGTGTTCTTGTAGAGGTTCATCTTGTAGCTGATGGCCGTGATCTTGGTCAGGGGGAGGACGAGTTCGGTCTCGGAGTCGGTGAGCAGACCGTCGTTTTCGAGATCCAGGGTGCTGAAGAGCTTCAGGTCCTCGCGCAGCGAGAAGTTGCCGAAGTCCCGTTTCCAGTTGAGGCCGAGGGTCGCACCGGTTCGATCCGGTTGCTGGTCGCGGTCGAGGAAGTGGCGACGGTGCTCGACACCTTCGCGGAGGGTGAGGCCCCACCCGGAGAGATCGTGGCTGAGGCCTCCCCCGAGTTGTCCGAGGAAGAACTTCGGGTCCTTGTCCTGAACGAAGCGGGTGGTCATGGTGAGGTTGACGAAGGGGCGGGTCGCGGCCCCTAGCACGTCTGCCTGGTAATCGGTCGAGAGCTGGATGCGGTCCGAGGAGATCTGGGACTTGCCGTCAGCCAGCTGGTCGGTACGGTAGGAGAGGGCGAGGCCGTGTTTGACCTCGTGGACACTCCAGGCGGCTCCGAGCTGGAGGTCCAAGTCGCCGCCGTAGGCGAAGCCGCTGCGATCGCCCTTCCAGGAGAGGTCGGGGTACTTGTCTCCGGCTTTTTCCACGGCCCGGCGGGTCATGTCGAGGTTAAGGATCAAGGATGAGCGCCAGAACGGAAGCTGGGCGTAGTCGGGGAAGGAAGCGGGAGAGAGCTTCAGCCCCAGCGCTCCTTGCATTTGTAGGAACCGCAGGACGCTCTGGCGGACGGTGAACGGATAGTGGCGCAGATCCTCGGTGGTGAGATCGGTGAGGCCCGCGACCTTCCCCTGGGCGACCGGCAAGGGTACGGCTACCAGGTAGAAGGACTTGGCATTGATGGGGCGCCCGTTCAGGCGGGCTTCATCCGCGACCATGGTGAGACCTGCCGAGAAGACCTTTGGGCGGCTACCGGTCGTCAGCGGGGCGAGCGACGTGAGCACCGAGCCCTTCACGTGGATGGCGACCAGGGGGTCTTCCCAGGGCATGAGGTAGTAGAGAGCACGGGCGGTGGAGACTTCACCGAATGCGCCGCCGTCGTGGAAGTGAGCGCGCTGGATGAGGCTGACCTCGCTGCGGGCGCTCACGCGCATGATGTTGGCGACCGTCTGCATGGCGTCGTTGGCGCCGAGAGTGCCTTCGAGTTCGGCGGCCTCGCGGTTGTCGCGACGCCATGCCTCGGAGACGTTTCGCCGGGCGTCGAAGGTCAGGGTCACGATCTCGGGAGCCTTTTTCATCAGGCTCCATGCGGGAATCTGCTCTTCTTCCAGGCGCAGGAGATCGGGTTCGATCCGGGCGATGCGGTAGTGGCCGCTCGGGTTCTGATCGAGGGTCAGGCGGGCTTTTCCGAGCATGGTGCCGAACCCGCCGGCGTGGAGGGCGCGTTTGCCGTCGATTCCGGCGACCTGGTGGACGGCGATATCCTTGGGATCGGTGCTGTTGAAGCCGCCGACGACCAGATCGATGCCCGAGGTCGCTGCGAGCAGGGGCATCTCCTGGTCGAGGCTGAGGTGCGTCAGGGCGACGATCAGATCGGGCCGCTCCTTTTCCTGGATGATCTTGACCCAGGCGGCCGCGGCTGCGGCGGGGTTCTGGAAGATCAGGCTTTCGCTTTCGTCGACGTTGAGGTAGTCGCGGGAGCGGGCGTCGATCAGACCCAGGACGGCGATTCTGACGCCGTCGCGTTCGACTATCGCGTAGGGCTCGGCAAGAGGCTTGCCGGTCTTCTTCTCGAGGACGTTGGCGAGGACGACCGGGAACCTGGCTTCCTTGATGCGGGCCTTGAGGGCGGCGATGCCGTAGGAGAAGTCGTGGTTGGCGGGGAGCCAGGCGTCGTAGCCCATGCGGTTGAGGGCCTCGACCATGGCTTTTCCTCGGGTATGGGCGCTGGTGGCGCCGGGTCCCAGGATGTTGCCGGCGCTGAGGAGCAGGGTGGGGAGGCCGGATTCGCGGGCCTCGACGATCGCCACGGCCTGGCGCGGAAGTCCTCCGATGGTCCGGGGAAGAGCGCTATAGGGATCGATCGTGACGGGTTCGAAGATGCCGTAGGTGTCGTTGGTGTGAAGGACCAGCACGCTCTTCGGCTTGGGGACGAGGAGGGGTTCGAGATCGCCGAGGGGTGGGCTCGAAGCGGTCGCCTCGAGCGGGTATCCAGCGGGTTGGATGATTGACGAGCTGCTTGCGGAGAAGGTGACGGAGGCCTCTGGGCTGCTCGGCTCGGCGGCCTGGGCCGAGGGACCGAGCGCGAGGGCCATGAGTAGAAGGCTGGCCCCGATCAGGCCATGCACAACTCGTGCTCCAACTGGCTGAGGCGAACTTCGAGGCTCACCATGCGCGTCCGGAGTTCCGCGGAAAGGGCCTTCAGGTCGGGATTCGAGCTGTAGAGCGCGAAGAGTTCCTGGTGGAGCGTCGCATGATCGACCAGCTTGGCCTTGAAGTGCGAGTAGGATAGTTTTTCCGTGTGGCCTTCGCCGTACTGCGGGAAGGTCTCCTTGCAGTAATGCACGTATTCCTGGCGGATGGTACGCAGGGTGAGGGGGGTGAGGGTTTCGAGTGCGTGGTCCATTTTTACCTCTTGTGGCCTTTTCTCTGGATCTTGGCGGCAAATTCCGGCGCCACCAGGTGTTCGTATTCGGTGAGGTATTCGATTTCCTTGAGGGAGCCGCCGACCTTGGTACCGATCGGGTATTCCTCGGGGATGGATTCCCAGTTGGGAATCAGGAGCAACTTGGTGATCTTGCCTTCATCGAGCTGCGCCTTGAAAATCGTTCGCCGTTCGTCCGCGAAGGCGGGCTCGATGATCGGGGTCTTGAGTACCGTGCGCTTCCAGAAGGTGGAGAGCGTCTTGGTGAATCCCTTGGCCTTGACCTCGCGCTTGGCGGCATCTTTCTCGTGTTCGGCCTGCCAGGCTTCCATCTCTTCGGGCGCTTCGAAGGCCGTTTCTCGAGACTCGGAGAGGATGAATCGGCCACCGTCCGGCGTCTTGATGACCACCATGCTGGTCTTGGGCAAGTAGCCGAGCGAGTGATCGGATCCGGGATCGGCCGCCAGGAAGGTGTCGGTGAAGGTCACCTCCTGGCCGATGTGATCCTCCCAGATCTCGAAGGAGAAGCCGGGAGCGGCTCCACGTGCGGCAAGGCCCCCCGTTCGCCGGAGGCCCGGGATCTTCTCGAGCATCCCGTCGAGCGCGTCACCTGGCTTGGCCTCGGCAGGTTGTACGAAGGCTCCCATGAGGAGCGAAAGAAGCAGGATCGAACGAAACATGGCGAGGTCCCCTCTGAAATGGCGTCGTCGCGCACGTTAAGAGCTTACCAGACCTGGGCTTGACTGCAAAGGATCGCCAAGAGAAAGCGAGTTGACTCCCTTCGGGTATAGTGGGGGCATGCGCGCCTTCCTTCTCGCTTTATCCCTGCTTTTCGCCCTTTGCCTGCCGGCTGCCGCGCAGGATTTGCCTCTTGCCGATGACGGGGATCTCGCGGCCCTGAAGCAGGCCGTCACGCGGAGCCAGGCTTACCTCGCCGCCTCCGAGCGCCAGACGATCGTCCTGGGCGATCGCGCGATCCCCCGCGAAACCCTGCTGGAGAGCGCCGGCCGGTTCGCCGAACTCCTCGCGCAGCATGGCCTTCAGCCTCCCTTCTTCGAGGCGGTCCAGCGAGAGTTCGACTGGATCTCGGTGGCCGGCAACGATGCCCGGGGCAAGGTTCACGTCACCGGCTACTACCTGCCCTTGCTGGAGGCTCGAAGAACTCGGGATGCGCGCTTCCGCTTTCCCCTCTACGCTCCGCCGCCGGATCTCCAGCGCGTGGATCTCGGTGCCTTCCATTCGCGTTACCAGGGTCAGAGCATCAGCGCCCGCGTCCAGGACGGAAAGATCGTCCCCATCCCCGATCGAGTGGCCATCGACGACGGGGGCGCGCTTTCCGGCAAGGGACTCGAAATCGCCTGGGTTGACGATGAGATGGCGCGCTACACCCTGATGGTCCAGGGTTCGGGTCTCCTGCGCTTCGAGGATGGGCAAGTCGCCAACGTCAACTACGCCGCCGCCAACGGGCGAGCCTACACTAGCCTGGGCAAGGCGCTCATCGCCGACGGGAAGATTGCCGCCGAGCAGATTTCGATGCCGGCCATCGAGGCCTACTTCCGCGAGCGCCCTCTGGAGCTGAGGGGCTACCTCAACCGCAATCCCAGCTATGTTTTTTTCAGGCTGGCGAGCGAGGGCCCGTACGGTTCGGACGGGATCGCGCTGACGCCGGGGCGGGCGATCGCAACTGACAAGCGTCTCTTCGGTTCCGGCCTGATCGGCTACCTGACCTATCCCCGGGCGCGTTTGGGTCCGGACGGGAAGGTCGAGGCCTGGGAAAAGGGTAGCCGCTTCGTACTGGACCAGGACACCGGTGGAGCCATCAAGGGACCCGGTCGGGCCGACGTGTACTGGGGGGGCGGGGCCGAGGCCGCCATGCGGGCGGGAACGCTCAACGGCGACGCGCGCCTCTGGTACTTGATTCTCAAGGAAAAGACCCGCCCCTGAGGGCGGGCCCGAACCTGGATGTCGTGGGTCTAGAGGTTGCCGCGGCGGGATTCGCCTTCGACTTCCGTGCTGAGGAGCAGTTCCAGCTTCTCGCGGTTACGATCGGTTGACATCGTCGTGATGCCCATCAGCAGGTGCAAGGGCATGATGTTATGTGCCACGACGTTCTCTTCCTCGTCGTACGCGTCGAACTCCAAGTAGTCCTCGCCGACCCGGGTGACCTTCGCGAGGTAGTAGTTGTGGGTCGGAGCGAAGTAGAGCTCGATCAGGTTGCTTTCGTCCAGGAGTCTTTTCAAGCGCTCACGGATCGTCATCGGATACCTCCTCTGTCGAATGGAGGGCGCGGTCGGGCCAAGGGGATTATGCCCGTATTTTTCATCCTCTATCCAAGCAAGCCTTGTTCTCAGGCTGCTCCGCTCCCTTTCGATCGCTTGTCGACGCTGTTCGAGCCTTGATCCGAGGGTGCGGCACGCGTCATCCGAGAGTTGAAGCCCCTGGGAGCGGGGACTATAGTGGGGCCTACGTAAGAACGACGTTGCGCTGTCTGACGCTCACTAGCCTTCTTTGCCGATTCTCAGTGGGCGAGGCAGCTTGGAGAGGAGGTTCGAATGAAGTCGATCGCTTATCGCCTTCAGCAGCGGGTCGCGGAGAGCCTGGGTCCCGGTCCGGGGCCCGAGCAGTTCTACATCGAGGAGATCGCTCCGGGGGTCTTCGCCTGGCATCTGGTCTCCGAGGGGGAGCTTCTTTCCCCCCTCCATGCTTCGCAGGCGTGGAAGGCCTACGGCAAGAAGGCTCAGAACTTGCTCTCGAAACCGGGGACCGGGGTCGTGATCTGGGATACCGATTCGGAACGCTGAGCGTCGCGGGAAACGTTGTCGGTCGGTGGGTTCGAGGGAAGCGGGGAGGAGGCCGGGCGGCCTCCTTCATGCGTTTTGAGGTAATGCATTTTAAGGGAGGTTTAACCTATCCTTGGTCTGGTTTCGAGGGGTTCGAGGCGATAACCCTACAAAGGGAGTTTCCAGCATTCGAGGCTTGGAGACTGCCGGACGGAGGAGGATCCCTTGAAGCCGCAATTTCTGAGCAACCTACTGCTCGCCGTCGTGATGGCCTTCACGACGGGTTGCGGCGCGACGGCCCCGAGCATGTCCGATCGTTCCGTGGGGCGTCACCAGGCGCAGCAGTCGAGCCTCAAGGGCGCGGCCAGTCCGCGGGCGGTCATCGAGTTTCGGACCGGGGCCGGCGGCCGCGGTCTTTCCGAGTTGATGGCCAAGCATGGCGTCCGCTCGGTCGGCTCGATTCCCGAACTGGGCATCAACGTCGTCTCCCTGCCCAAGGGCGCTGACCGCTCGGGCCTCTTGAAGACCCTCGCCGCGCATCCCGACGTCGCTTCCGTCGAGGCGGACGCCCGGGTTCGCGCCACCTACATGCCTTCCGACCCCCAGCACCGCAGCCAGTACGGCAATTCGGCCCTGCGCCTTCCCCAGGCCTGGGACGTCGCCCGGGGCAAGGGTGTGGTCGTCGCGGTCATCGACACCGGCGTGGACCTCGGACACCCCGATCTGCGCGAGAACCTGGTCTCCGGAATCAGCTTCGTAAATCAGGTCGAGGTCGAGGACTGGGAAAACCCCGGCCAGACCGCGATGGAAGCCTTCCCCAACAAGGGCCCGATGGACGACCACGGCCACGGCACCCACGTGGCGGGAACCATCGGGGCCGCCCTCAACGGCGTCGGAGTGGTGGGAGCTGCCCCCAACGCCAAGATCATGCCGGTCAAGGTCCTCAGCTACACCCGCAGCGGCTTCGGTTCCGACGTCGCGGCGGGCATCGTCTGGGCGGTCGAGCACGGAGCCAAGGTCGTCAACCTGAGCCTGGGGGTTTACGGGGGTTCCAAGCCCGTCGAACGGGCGGTGCGCTATGCCCTCGCGAAGGGCGTGGTCGTGGTCGCCGCAATGGGCAATGATCGCGAGGATTCCTCCCTCGAGTACGGGATACATCCCAGCTATCCGGCGGCTTTGCCGGGGGTGATCGCGGTCGGAGCGACTGATGACCGGGATCAGGTGGCTTCCTTCTCCAACGCCGGCAAGTGGATTTCGGTCTCGGCGCCCGGCGTGGACATCCTTTCCACCACGCCCACCTACGAGGTCAGCGATCCCCTTCCTTCCGAGTACGGCTCGATGAGCGGAACCTCGATGTCCACCCCTTACGTCTCGGGCGTGGCCGCGCTCTTGCTGAGCCTTTACCCGCAGATGACCCCCGCCCAGGTGAAGGCGCGCCTCGAATCGACGGCCGACGACGTGGGCGTGGCGGGCTTCGATTCCTTCACGGGCTACGGCCGGATCAACGCCGCCCGGGCCTTGGGCCTGAAGTAGCCGCGGGCTAGGGCCCGGTCGCACGTTCCGGAAAAGACGGTGAACTCATCGACTCGCAAGCGAAAGCGCCGGGCCCGAAGGCCCGGCGCTTTCGCTTTTGCGACTACTTGGTGAGGGTCACCGAATCGAAGGTCTTGCCTTCCTTGTCGATGGCCGTGAACGAGAGGCGATTTCCGTCCAGCTCCCCCGCCACGAAGTGGTAGACGTCGCGATACAGGGATGGCTTTTCCTGGTCCTGGTTCTTCTTGCGGCCGGGGCGCAGCCAGGCCCCACCGCCGCCGGTCACGAGGAAGCGAACCCCGTCTTCATGGTCCTCGAAGCGCTCGTAGTTATGCTCATGGCCATTGACGTACCAGTCGACTCCGTGGCGCTTGAAAAGAGGTAGGGCGCGATTGCGGAGAAAGGGCTTGCCGCCGTCGGCTCCGTTGGAGTAGACGGGATGATGCCCGAAGGCGATCTTCCAGGTGGCCGTCGAGCGCGAGAGGGCGCGCTCCAGCCATTCCACCTGCGGGGTGCCGGGTTTAAGGAAGTCCCGGTCGGTGGTGTCGAGGGCGAAGAACTCCGCCTGGCCCCACCGAAAGGAATAGTAGCGTTCGGTTTCGCTCGCTTCGGAAGGCAGCTCGAAGGCCCGCAGGTACGCGGCTCCCTTCTCGGCCTTCACGTCATGGTTGCCGATCACCGGGTAGAGCGGCGCATTGGCGATCAGCGGCGCGAAGGGAGTGAAGAAGCGCTGAGGGTAGAGGCGTTCTTCTCCGTCGTCGTAGACCACGTCCCCCACGTGCAGGACGAAGTCGGGGCGATACTCGGTCATCCGCGCGGCAATGGCACGCTGGTTGGCGTTGCCCGAGCCGGTATCCCCCACGATGATGAAGCGGGCCTTTCCGGAGGTCTGAGGGGGCGTCCGGAACGTTCCCTTGCCGATGCCGGGAACCTCGTAGGAGACCGAGGCGCCGGGTCGCAATTCGTCGAGTTCGACCTGATGGTGGGTTACCGCGACCTCGCTGCGGATCTCGCGAGCGCCGATCCTCACGACACTGGCCGCGGGCTTGGCGGTTCGCCACATGATCACCGCCGAAGTGCTTGTGACGTTCTGAACGTAAGGTGCGACCGCCTGAATCGCTAACGCCTGATCCGCCGAACTCGCGGCCGATGCGGCGAAAGAGGCTTGCCCGGAGGTGGCATGCGAACCCAGGGGCACGGAGAGGGCCACCAGTAAGAAAACGGCGGCATGACGAGCGTTCGGCAACTTTTCCTCCTCCTGAGCATGGGAAGCCACCCGATTGTTCCCTTCGGCTTGGCAGTCGTAACTCCCGCCTTGAAGTATCCCGCTTCATGCCTGCCGGCGGGACGCCAGCGGTGGGCAAGCTTGACGCTTGGCGGCGACTTCCGGGACAATTGAGGTGCGAAGCCATTTTTGGCATCCCCGCATTCTTGTGGATCCAGGCCTCCGGCTTGGTCCAGTCCTCCGACCGGGTCATGGCGTTTCGTTCCGCGCATGGCCTCACGCGCGCTCGAGGAGAAACGCCCCATGTCGCTTTCAACGCTTCTACTTAGCCTCGTTTTCATCTACATCGCCGCCAAGGTGGGGGCCGAGATCGCCACGCGTCTGGGGCAACCCCCCGTCCTGGGGGAACTCATCGGCGGAATCGTCATCGGGACGACCGGCTTCAAGCTGATCGATCCCCAGGCCGAGATCATTCACTTGCTCGCCGAACTCGGGGTCCTGATCCTGCTCTTCGAGGTGGGCCTCGAGACGAAGCTAAGCGACCTTACCAAGGTGGGTTCCCAGGCCCTCATGGTCGCGCTCATCGGGATCGTCGCTCCGATCGCGGCGGGGTTCGGCCTAGGACTGGCTTTCGGGCTGGAGCCGATTCCTGCGATGCTCATCGGGACGGCGCTTTCGGCGACCAGCATCGGGATCTCGGCCCGGGTCCTCAGCGATCAGGGCGCGTTGGCCAGCGTGGCCGGTTTCATCATTCTCGGGGCCGCCGTCATCGACGACATCGTCGGCGTCTCCCTCCTGGCCGTCATGACCAAGGTTGCGCAGCTCGGCAGCGTGAACCTGAAAGACATCGCCCTGGTCACCGTGAGCTCGGTCGGATTCGTCGTCGTGACGCTGATCCTGGGCAAGCACATCGCGAGCGCCCTTGGAAAGCTGGTCACCTTCCTGCGGAGCCGGGGCATCCTGCTCGTGGCCTTCCTGACCTTCGCTTTCTTGCTGGCCTACGTCGCCCAGCGCGTCGGATCGGCCGCGCTGATCGGCGCCTTCGCCGCCGGACTTCTGCTGGAGGAAACGGAGCTGCAGCACAACCTCGAGACCCAGCTCAAGCCGGTTGCCGACATCTTCACCCCCATCTTCTTCGTGAGCGTCGGAGCCTCGGTCAACCTTTTCAGCCTCAATCCCTTCAACCCGGAGACGCGCGCCATGCTCGGCTTCACGATCCTGTTGATCGGGGTGGCGATCATCAGCAAGCTCGTTGCGGGCCTGGGGGCCAACCCGAAGGAAGCCAGCCGCATGGTGGTCGGCGTGGGCATGTTGGCCCGCGGCGAGGTCGGACTCATCTTCGCCGGCGTCGGCTTTACCGCGGGGGTCCTCGATGCCGGCCTCTACGCGGGTCTGGTCACCACCGTCATGGTAACCACCTTGCTCGCCCCGCCCTGGCTGCGCTCCGTGCTCGCCAAGCAAAAGCAGGCCGTCGCCTAGTCCCAGGGTCGCACGGGGGATGCTCGTTGCAAGCGTGCTAGAATAGAGCCTTATGTTAGCCGACCTCTTCGCGCATCACCCTTCTCTCGGCCTGGTCATGACCACGGCCATCGTGCTGGTTGCGGGAGTTTTCGCCCAGCTGATGGCCAATCGCTTTGCGGTACCTGCCATTCTCCTGCTCTTGGGAACCGGTATCGTCCTTGGTCCCGAGATCCTGGACCTGGTTCGTCCGGAGTACTTCGGTGCTGGGCTGCGGGCCCTCGTTTCGATCTCGGTGGCCATCATCGTCTTCGAGGGGGCGATGATGATCGATGTTCGTCAACTGCGGCACAGCTCCCGTTCGGTGCTGGGGTTGATCACCGTGGGTGCCGGCGTCACCTTCTTGGGGGCCGCGGCCATTTCCCACTTTCTCCTGGGTATCCCCTGGAAGATTGCCGCTCTCTTCGGGGCCATCGTCAGCGTCACGGGCCCCACGGTGATCGCCCCCATTCTCAAGCGACTGCCCCTGTCGCACCGTCTCAAGACCACCCTCGAGGCCGAGAGCGTCCTGGTGGACGCCGTGGGGGTCCTTCTGACCGCAGCCGTCTTCAGTTACATCACCGCCTCCAACTTGGGGGTCATGGGGGGCGTCTGGCAGCTGATCAGCAACCTGGCCATCGGATCCGCCGTGGGCGCCGCGACGGCCATGATCCTGGCCGTCACCTTGAAGGGATCGCGCGTCCTTCCCTCGGGATCGGTGAGGCTCACGGTTTTGGCGGCGACGCTGCTGGCATATTCGGTCGCCGAAGTTCTCGCCCCCGAATCGGGAATCGCCGCCGTGGCCGTGGCGGGGCTCATCGCGGGTTCCATCAAGCTTCCCTACGAGGAGACCATCCTCCAGTTCAAGAGCGACCTGACCCAGCTGGCGCTCAGCCTGGTCTTCATCTTGCTCGCCGCCAGCATGGATCTCGCCAGCCTTGTCGGTCTCGGCTGGCAAGCACCCATCGTGGTCCTGCTCTTGATGTTCGTCGTGAGGCCCGTGGCGGTCGCCCTTTCCACTTGGGGTACCGACCTGAGCTGGGCTGAGCGCGCTTTCATCGCCTGGATGGGCCCCAGGGGAATCGTGGCCGCCTCGATGGCGACCCTCATGGCCATCGAGCTGAAAGCTTGGGGTATTCAAGGGGGCAGCGTCATCGGTCCCCTGGTTTTTCTCACCGTCATCATCACCGTCTTGATCGAAGGGAGTGGGGCCGGCTGGTTCGCCCGCCGCCTGAACGTCATGCCTAAGAAAATTCTGATCGTGGGCGGCGACGAGATCGCCCTCAAACTCGCCAAGCAGCTCTCCGACGAGGGAGAATCGATCACCCTGCTCGATCTCGAGCCCGACCATGTCCGTAAAGCCGTGACGATGGGCCTCAACGCCGTTCAAGGGGATGCGGCGGAAGCCGCGGTCCTGGCCAAGCTCGGCGCGGGGTGGTGCTCGGCCCTGGTGGCGGCGACCCACAGCGATAAATCGAATCTGTTGGTCTGCCAGAACGCCAAGGCGAAGTATCCCGACCTGCGCACGATCGCCCGGGTCAACGACTCGCGAAACGCCGAGGCCTTCCAGAAGGCGGGCATCGAAACCATGGCCACCAGCGATGCCGCGGCCATGACCCTCTCGACCCTGGTCACCCGTCCGATGGTCCTGCCGCTCCTGAAGGCCTCGGAGTTCGGTGACGTCATCGTCGAGTTCCAGGTGGGCAATGCCCGCCTGGCAAGGCAACCTCTCTCCGCGCTCGGACTTCCCAAGGACTGCCTGCTCGCCCTCTTGAAGCGCGGCAGAAACGTCATGATTCCCGACGGGAAGACCACCATCGAAGTGGGAGACACCGTGACCTTGATCGGCCTCAAGGCCGCAGTGGCTCAGAGCCGAACCCTTCTCGAAAGTGACATTTGAATCATGACGACCTCACCGCTATCGGGAAGCCCCGCCGATCCGTCGATGGAAGGCCAGATCTTCCGCTTCAACCGGGATCGCGACGCCATCGTCGAGGACGTGGTCTCGCGCGAGTTCGCCAAGGTCGCGGGCTCCGTGGACGCCCTGGAGCTCGCGCTCAACGATGCTGCCTACTCGGAAATCTCGCGCCTGGAGCGGAGCGATCGCAAGCCGTCCACCGAACTTGCCACCTGGCGCGAACTGCACCGGCGACTCGGATCCAAGCCCGTCGCCGAGAAGGAGGCTGTCTTCCAGCGCCTGGCCCGCCAGTACGCCCGCGACATCGTGGGTAACTTCGACACCAAGGCCTACCGCTTCGCCACCACCCTCGTGCCCCGGCTGCTCTCGGTCATCTTGCGTCCGCAGGGTACCTCGCGCCGCTTCGTCAACTTCAACTCCACCCTCACCGAGCGAATTCGCATCCAGGGCCACACCGAGACGCTCCAGGCTCTCGCCCGGAAGGGCACCGTCATCCTGGTGCCGACCCATTCCTCCAACCTCGACTCGATCGTCATCGGCTGGGTGATCCATCACCTCGGTCTCCCCCCCTTCACCTACGGCGCCGGCAAGAACCTCTTCTCGAACCCGATCCTCGCCTACTTCATGCGGAACCTCGGCGCCTATCGGGTCGATCGCCGCCTGACGCACGGCCTCTACAAGGATGTGCTCAAGACCTACTCGACGGTCCTGCTCGAACGCGGCTACCACTCGCTCTTCTTCCCCGGAGGAGGCCGCTGCCGATCCGGTGCCATCGAGAGCAAGCTCAAGCTGGGACTGCTCGGAACGGGCCTGGCCGCCTACATCAACAACCTCATTCAAGGCAAGCGGCATCCCAACGTCTACATCGTCCCATGCACCATGAACTACCCCCTGGTGCTCGAGGCCGCCACCCTCATCGACGACCAGCTCCAGCAAGTGGGACGCTCGCGTTACATCATCGAGGACGACGAATTCTCGCACGCGACCCTCGTCGGGCGCTTCGCGCGGCAGGTGCTGAGCATGGACGTCAGCGTCGTGATCCAGGTCGGCGAACCGCTCGATCCGTTCGGCAATCGGGTCGGGCCGGACGGCCTTTCCTATGACAAGCGCGGCCGTGAAATCGATATCCGCAAGTACGTGGAAGTCATGGGCGCTCCCCGCCATCAGAATCAGCGCGACCAGCAATACACCAAGGAACTGGGCTCGGCGATCGCCGAATCCTACCTCCGTAACAACGTCATCCTTCCGTCGCATGTCGTGGCCTTTACCCTCTTCCAGATCCTGAAGCGCCAGCATCCTCATCTCGACCTCTTCAAGCTGCTGCGAATGAGCGATGACGCGACCATGGTTCCGCTCGCAGATTTCTACGGCCAGCTGGAGGTCTTACGGTCGGAGCTCCTCGCGATGACCGAAAAGGACCGGATTCTCGTTTCGGGAGTGGTTCGCAAGGGACCCTCCGAGGCCATCACCGCCAGCGCCCTGCGCTCGTTCGGCATGTTTCATGCCATTCCCCCCCTGCGGCGGGAGTCAGCAGCCATCTCGGCGGGTGACATGAAGCTGCTTCTTTTCTATCAGAACCGCCTGACGGGCTACGGACTCGAGGCGCTCTTCGCCGAGGAGGTGCATGCATGACGGTACTCGAATCCACCGGGCGTCCCAGGGTCGGGGTTCTCGGCGGCGGCTCCTGGGGCACGGTGCTCGCCCACGTGGCTGCCACGAGCGGAAATGCGGTCTCGCTCTGGGTGCGCGACCCCGAGACGGCGGCCGCCATCACGGCCACGCGCCGCAACGCGAAGTACCTACCCGACCTGGAGATCCATCCGGGGGTGGCGGCGACCTCCGACCTCGCCTCGATTGGCCGGGACTGCGGGGTGATCTTGGTCGTGGTTCCTTCCCACGCCCTGCGCGAGACCATGGCCCGCCTGGGCGATCATCTCGACGGCAGCCACATCCTGATCCACGCCATCAAGGGAATCGAGCCCGATAGCTTCAAGCGCATGAGCCAGATCATGCAGGAAGAGACCTGCTGCAAGAAGATAGGCGTGCTCTCGGGGCCGAACCTCGCCAAGGAAGTGGCTCAGGGTCATCCCAGCGCGACGGTCGTCGCCTCGGGGTACCAGGAGGTGATCGAAGCCGGCAGCGAGATCTTCCGATCCAAGACCTTCCGGGTTTACGGCAATTCCGACGTGGTCGGCACGGAGATGGGCGGCAGCCTCAAGAACATCCTGGCGATCGCCTCCGGCATGGCCGAGGGTCTCGGCTTCGGCGACAATACCAAGGCCCTCTTGCTCACCCGCGGACTCGCCGAGATCATGCGCCTCGGAGTGGGCCTGGGAGCCGATCCGATGACTTTCAGCGGCTTATCGGGAATCGGCGACCTCATGGCCACCTGCTTCAGCCCGCTCTCGCGTAACTACCAGGTGGGCAATCGATTAGCCAAGGGCGAGACGCTGGAAGCCATCCAGGCCCACATGCGCCAGGTCGCCGAGGGGGTGCGAACCACCCGGACCGTGGCACGTTACGCTCGAACCCACGGCATCTACATGCCGATCACCGAAGGGATCTACCGCATCCTCTACGAGGCGGCGACCCCGAAGGAGGCTCTTTCGGGCCTGCTCGACGTCTCGCGCAATCCCTACGAGGGAGACGCTGCCAAGCGCGCAGCCGGAATCCCTTGACGGGGGGATCCATGGTATCATCATGCGTCCCCCGTTCATCCCGCCCTAGCGGCCAAGCGGCTGCGACGTCCTACGGAAGAGCCTCATGCTGACCCACCCTCAATTCGATCCGGTCGCCCTCAGGATCCCTTTCGACGGGCAACCCCTGCACCTCCCCTTCTCCCTTCCCCTGATCGGAGACACCCTCGGACCGCTGGCCATCCACTGGTACGGCGTGATGTACGGCCTGGCGTTCATCGTGGGCTACTTCGTGGTCAAGAACTTGGCCCGCCGCCGCGAGATGGGCCTCACCGACTCCGACGTCATGGACTTCGTGACCTACATCGTGCTCGGAGTGGTTCTGGGCGGACGTCTCGGCTACATCCTCTTCTACGGATTCGCCAACTACCTCCAGAATCCCGCCGAGATCCTGGCGGTCTGGAAGGGAGGCATGAGCTTCCACGGCGGGGCGATCGGCGCCATCCTCGCGGGCTGGCTCTTCTGTCGCAATCAGGGTTTGAGTTTCTGGAAGATGGCCGACATCACGGTCGTCACCGTTCCCATCGGTCTCGGCCTCGGTCGCCTTGGCAACTTCATCAACGCCGAACTCTGGGGCCGCCAATCCGACCTGCCGTGGGCCATGGTCTTCCCGACCACCGATCCCCTGCAGCTTCCTCGGCATCCCTCGCAACTTTACGAACTGGGCCTCGAGGGCATCCTGCTCTTCGCGATGGTCTTCTTCTATGCCCGCCGCAATCCGCCGACCGGCGCGGTTTTCGGGCTCTTTCTGGCAGGATACGGGGCTTTCCGCTTCTTCGTGGAGTTCTTCCGCAACCCGGATTCCCACCTGGGCACGGTCCTCGGCCCGTTCTCGATGGGACAGGTCTTGAGCTTCCCCATGGTGATCGTCGGGATTAGCCTGATGGTCTGGGCTTACCGCAAGAAAGCCGTCGTCCCCGCCGCGGCCTGACCCGCAGGTCCGCGGCCGATTTGCAAACGGAGGCTGCCCATGCCCAGTGAATTTTCGCGTGACCTCGGCTATCTCGCCAAGTTCCTCGGGGGCCTTCGCACCCATGCGAGCACGTTGGGACCTGCGGGAACCCGGCTCGAAGCCTTGCTCGACGAACAGGACCGGGCCTGGGCGGAAATCCAGGCGCTATTGGCCGGATCCCAGGTAATCGCCGATCCGACGATCGGCAAGACCGCGCTCGCCGGGGCGCCCATGCCGACTACCGCCGCCAAGGGCGCATCCACCAGACGGCTGACGGTTGGAAGTCTGTTGTCCTAGCTAGTGCGCCCCCAGGTACTGTCGGTACATGACGGACGTCAGGCGTCCCGCCTCGGCTTCGGAGAGTATCCACCTGAGTTCTTCGGGACCGCGATCTCCGTAGGTGTTTGCCCGGCCATCCAGAATCTGGTTGAGGAGCCGCTCCTGGGCCTCTTGGTCGTCGATTTCGCCGCGCTGAAACATCCCTCGGATCTCGCCAAAAACGTCCGACTTGGAGATCTGATAGCTCAGATCGTCAAGGTCGGTCTCGTAGCTGCGGCTGATCTTGACCACGTCTTACCTCTCTCTAATTTTCCGATTTGCGGACGATGCGTTCCGCTTCCGCGCTCCAGAACAGCAACCCCCATGATCCCTGGGTGGGATGGGGGTGAATCTCGTTGGCCGAGGAATCCAGGGTGAAGGTGATCGTCGCTCCGCGGTAGGTCGTGCTCACGGACCTTCTTCCCGACCCGATGATGTTACTGCGCATGGCGCGCGCCTGATCCATCAGGGCCCGGATTTCCCCGGGATGCCCCACGAACTCGCCCAGGAACCGGCTGATGATCACCAGCGCGTAGTCATCGCGCTTATCGGCAGGGAGGGCGACTTCGATGCGCTGGCGGGTGATCTTTCCATTCTCCGCATGAACGCGGAGAATGGTCGAGAACGCCCCGAGTCGCCCCGCGTAGAGGGTGCCCGGATGGGCCTGGTCGGGAACCCGCTTGAAGTTGCTTCCCGGCAAGCTCTTGAGGTAGCGTTCGAAGTCCTTGATGGATCCCCCCATTCGGGCCTCGGCGGGCAGGGCTGTTCCAACCACGACCAACCCGGTGAATATCAAGTTGGCAAAGCGAAGGCGGTGCATGGCGTCTCTTTCTCGGCGTCTACGAAGGGATCTTACACCAACCGCACGCTCGGATAACAGTAGAACAGCGAGACGATGGGCGGTTCGTGACGCGATGTCGCACCGCATGACGTCCGTCGGGCCGCGTGCGCACGTTCATGCCGAAGGGGCGGTCCTGCCCTTCATTCGGGCTTATTCGCGGGGTGTGGGGGGGCTGCGAGGCCGGCGATCGCCGCGCGGAACAGCTCCGTGGCCATGCACTCCTCATCGATGCTATCGCCCGTCAATCGGGCATGGGCGGCGTTCCCGAAGACCATCGCGGCGAGGCTCAGCCCCAGCACGTCGACGTCGAGACCGCGCCGGAAGTCCCCCGCGATGATCCCGTTGCGGAGTATCTGACTGAAGAGCCCCTGACATGCCGCCCAGCTCTCTGAACCGGGACCCTCGCGGAAACGCTCCAGGATTGCATCGGGGTGCTTCGCCAGCACGCGCAGCATGCCTTCCATGGCATCCAGTAGGGCCAAAGTCGGGCTCAGGGATTCCGGTTGAGCCTTCAGCTCCTGCTGGGCCCAGTCCCTCAGATCGGCATCCAACATCGGAAACCTCCTTCATCATGGCTCCATTGTAGGTGATCCTCCGCGGGATTTAGTCCTTTGGAAAGCTAAGTTTAATCGCAGCTTTACCCGATTGCCGGTCGAGAGCGCGATAAGGCCTGTAGTCGGTAAGACGAACCGGAGGAGGATCGCTATGGTAAACGTCAAGATGGTTCCTTGGTTGGCGGTAGCGGCCGCGCTGGTGGTGATGGCCAACGGCTGTGGCGGATCGGCGAGCCTGGTTCCGGTCAAGGGATTGGACCAGGAATCCGCGAAGAACGTGAGCCCCTCCTCGGCGCCGATCGTGGTTCAGCCTTCTCCTTACGTTCCCAATCAGAACCTTCCGAGCACCGGGACGGGGGCTCAGCTCAAGCTGGCAAACCAGAAGGTCGACAACGGGCTCTTCAGCAAGATCGTCGTGACGGTCGAGGTTCACAACCCCACCAATGCTCCTTTGTCTGGCGAGGTGAAGCTGGTTTTCACGGATGGCGGAAAGGCGACGGCCAAGACCCAGTCGAAGAACGTCACCCTCCAGGCCATGGCCAAGGAAACCTTGACCTTCGAAGATCCTTCCTGGGGACTGGATAATGCCACCATCGAGGTGGTCACCCAGAATGCCGGCTACGATCCGCATGGACCGGCCAATCCGCAGGGCTACTAACCTCGGCTCGTGAGCTAGGGCCCCCTTGGCTTCGAGGCTGCGAGATGAAATAATGGCCCAATGGCCTGGATACTTGCTTTACTCGGCCTCGTAATGGTTTACGGGGCCGTCGTCTTTGGGAAATTTCGCTACCTGCGCTGGCGGGGCCGGCGACGCCTCGCGCTAGCGCTGTCAGCCCGTCCTGCGCATCGTCCGAGAGATGGCGATCCGCTCATCACGTTCGTTTCGCCGGTCACCAAGCCCCATGTGCTCTCGGCTTGGCTCGAAGCAGGGCTCGACGATCTCGATGATCCCCATGAAAGGATGCTCCACCCCAACACCGGGGCAGGAGCCATGGTGGCTGCGCGCCTCTTCAACCGACTGGTCCGAGAGGTGAAGACCCCCTACGTGGCCTTCGTTCACCAGGATTGGCGACCGCTCGACAGGGACTGGATCTCGAAGACGCTGGAAGTCTTCGAACGGGAAGCTTGCGAGATGGTGGTCCAGGTGGGGATCGGCGAGGATCGCGAGCAACTGGTGGGCCAGTTGCTCGACCCGTTCGGTGGGGGGGGCGTGCCGGGAGTGCACCGGGTGCATGCTCCCGATGAGCAGTGTTTCGTCCTGAGAACGGCTTCGCTGAGGCAGCATCCTTTCGACGAGGAGGCCCTGCCGGAGTTTCACTTCTACGCGGTGGATTATGCCCTGGAACTCGGACGCCGAGGGGGCGCGGTCTACACGAACGGGACGCTTGCCTACCATCATTCGGCGGTCGGTGACTTGCGCCACCCCAGCTTCCTGCGCGCGCGCGAGGTGATGCGCCGTAAGTGGGGAAAAGGGACAATCCGGGCCACCACAGGCTGGGTCTGACTCGCGCGCCATAGGATGGATTCATGCCGAGTAGGGCTGCAAAGCAAGCGCTTTGCAGCCCTACTCGGCATGGCGCTGCGGCGATTGGGGACCTCTGGTTGCGGGTGAAACATACTGAACTTGCGATTCATGTGCCTTAAAGCGCTTCAACCGGGTATGCACACTTTAGTGACCAGGGCTCGGCCGATGGGTATCGGTGCAACGCCTTGCGTCGCGTACTTTTTCTTTTAAGAAGGGAGGTTATCGCGTGGCCGACATCAAGAGCCTTCTCTCGAGGATTGCGTCTGCAAAGGGGGATATTGCGATCAAGCGCATTTCTCTGAAGGTTGGGGTGGATCTCACCAAGGTGATTAGCGGGATGCTGGCGGTCGACCCGGGTCTCGAGACCAAGGTCATGACTGCCGTGACGGATCTGGGCTTTAGCCACTAAGAATTTGAGATAAAGGAGGAATTCGATGTTATCCACCATCCGAGGAGTGGCGACGGCCCACAGCAGCTTGACGGACAGTTCGGCCGCTGCTCGCGAAGTGTTGTCGGCGATCCCAGCCGAGGGAACGGCTTTGCTAATCTTCTTCGCGTCGTCTTCCTACGATCTGGGAATCATTACCCAGACGCTTCAAGCGGCGCTTCCGGAAACCTTGGTGATCGGCTGCACGACGGCCGGCGAGCTGGTTTCCGGTCAAGGTAGCTTGAAGCAATCGCTGGTTGCGATGGCGCTTCCCCGCACCGTCATCACGCGGGCCGAGGGGATTCTGATCGAGAACCTGGCCGATCGAGCCAAGTCGGCGGGAGAGGACCTCCGGGCTTTGGCCTCGCGCTGGGGCAAAGACGTGCGCACGCTCGATCCGAGTCGCTTCGTCGGCCTCGTTCTGCCGGATGGTCTCAGCCTCATGGAAGAGGCCTTGATGGACGCTCTTGGGGATGCTGCTCCCGACCTGCTGGTGGTGGGCGGATCGGCCGGGGACGACCTGAAGTTCACGGGGACCTACGTCGCTCTCGGCGAGAAGTCGGCGACCAACGCATCGGTCCTGGTGATGCTGGAGGTCGGCGTTCCGTTCACGGTCGTCAAGAACACCCACTTCGTTCCGACCGAGCGAATGCTGGTCGCGACCCGGGTGGATGAGGCGACTCGCACGGTTTATGAGTTCGATGGCCGTCCTGCATTGGAAGCTTACGCAGAAGCCCTCGGTATCTCTCCCGAAGCCGTCGATGTTCCCGTCATGGCGGCAAATCCGGTGGGTTTGGTCATCGGGGACGATCCTTTCGTCCGCTCGTTCATGCGCTTGGGCGAGAATGGCTCGATGATACTCGCCGCGCAAATCTTGGAAGGATCGATCCTGACGTTGCTTCGGGGGACCGACATGGTCGAAGCGACCCGGCGACTCGCGGCGGACGTGCAGCAGGAGCTCGGGGCCGTGAGTGCGGCCATCACGTTCAACTGTATCTTCCGGTGGGTCGAGGCCGAGGGCCAGGATTGCGCGTCGGCGGTCTATAAGGTCTTCGATGAGCAGGAAATTCCGTTGGTGGGTTTCAATACTTACGGGGAGCAATACCTCGGGCATATCAACCAAACGGTCACGATGCTCTGCTTCGGAGGTTAAGTCGTTTGAGTTGCCGGGGCCGCCATTGGCGGCCCCTTGTGATGGGGATGGAGCATGACTATTCGTTCATACCTGATGGCTCTGGTGGTGTTGGTCGGCGCTTGCGGCGGCGCTGTTCTTCCGCTTCCGGCGGGATTTCGGGCCCTGGTGACGCTCGCCTTCGTGGCGATTGGGGGCGGCTTGGTGGCTCGGATCATGGGGCGGCAGGAGCGGTTTCGGCGGGATGTCGCCGAGTCTTTTGAGGGTCTTGCGTCAGCGGGAGGCTCGTATAATCCGTTGGAGCTGGATTCATCCTTGCGGTCCCATGTAGGCCCGGTGCTGGAACGCTTGCGGGAGGGTGAGCGGATGAGCCAGGAGGCTCAATCGAGTTTCGAGGCCTCGGCAACTTATTGGGAGAGCCGTATCGAGATCGAGCGGAAAGAAATGGTGCAATTCTCCGGCGAGATGGGCGGGATGGTCGAGGCGTTGAAGGCTCGCCTTCACGAGAGCGAGGATGCCCGCCGGCTGCCGCAGCGGAAGATTCAAGAAGGTTTGGAGGGGATGGCCGCGCTTTCGAAGCAGCTCGAGACCATGGCGGCAGGGGACGGGGAGCTGGAAGCGGCGAGCCTTCACGTGATTGGGAGCATCCAGCAGCAAGCCGAGACCCTTCATGCGATTGCCGGTGCGCTCGTTCAGGCCAACAGCACCATGCGGAAGGCTACGGATGCGACCGCCGAGGGGGACCAGGCGGCTCACCACGTGGTGAGTGGCATCGAACAGATCGGCGCGGCGATGGACAAGATCCTGGTCAGTATCGACGGCCTGTCGAAGCACTCCAGCGAGATCGGCTCCATCGTGGAGGTGATCGATGATATCGCCGATCAGACGAACCTGTTGGCGCTGAATGCCGCCATTGAATCCGCGCGCGCGGGAGAGGCCGGCAGGGGCTTCGCCGTGGTGGCCGATGAGGTCCGCAAGTTGGCGGAGCGCTCGGCCAAGGCGACCAAAGAAATCGCTCAACTGATCGGGACCATTCAGCGGGAGATTTCGAGCGCCAGCGAGTCGACGAACACCGCCTTCGGGGCGGTCATGGAGGGCATGGACCTGGCGAATCAGGCGCGCGAAATCTTCAACCGCATCGGCGAGACGATCCAGGATGTCTCGGGAACGACGCAACAGGCCGAATCCTATGCCCAGACGCAGCTGGCGATCTCGCAGCAACTGTCGGAGGGCGTTCTGCGGGTGAGCGAGGTGGCCAAGGGATCCCAGGTCACTTCGACGACGATCGAGACGCTGCGTTCGATTCGCGAGTCCCTCCGGAGCGTGGGTTCGTTAGCGGACACCGAGCCGCTCATCGAGACCGTCGTTCGGCTCGAGCAATTGCTAGCGAGCCGTTGAGCGGAGGCGTTTCATCACGCTGAGCTTTTTGGTGGGGGTTGCCGGCGGCCTTCGGCAGTAAAGGTGGCTATTAGCCAGACGAGAGTTGCGCTATGATGGGCATGGTGCACCTCTCGGAGTTCTTTCCGGGAGTCACGACATGGCACCGACCGTATGAATTCGGGTGGGGCATGTGGAGACTCCACGGCCTCGAGGACCGTATCTACCCAACGCGAAAGCGTTTGAAAGGGAGGACCGATGAAGTTCTTTCTCGACACCGCCAATCTCGATGAGATCCGCGAAGCCGCCAGCTGGGGGCAAGTGGATGGTGTCACGACCAATCCTAGTCTGATCGCCAAGGAAGGGCGCGACTTCCGTCAGGTCATCGAAGAGATCTGCCGGATCGTGGATGGCCCCATCTCGGCCGAGGCCGTGAGCCCGGACGCCGAGGGCATGGTTTCCGAGGGTCAGGGTTTCGCCAAGTGGCACCCCAATGTGATCGTCAAGCTTCCGATGACCATCGAGGGTCTCAAGGCGTGCAAGGCACTGACCGAGGCGGGGATCAAGACCAACGTGACGCTGGTCTTCTCGGCCAATCAGGCTCTCTTGGCGGCTCGGGCCGGCGCGACTTACGTTTCGCCGTTCGTCGGTCGCTTGGATGATGAGGGACAAGACGGCATGGCGCTGATCTCCGAGATGGTGGAGATCTTCCAGAACTACGATTTCGACACCCAGATTTTGGTGGCGTCGGTCCGGCATCCCATGCACGTGACCGAGGCGGCGAAGATGGGGGCGGACGTGGCGACCATGCCGTTCAAGATTCTCAAGCAGCTTTACCACCACCCGCTTACCGACGTGGGTATCGCGAAGTTCATGGCCGACTGGGCCAAAGTGGGCCAGCCGGTAGGCTAACAAGGGTTTCTTGACGCCGAAGCGTCGAGAATGATAGGATGAGGGATGGTGACGTGTATCACCATCCTTCTCTTTTACACCCTGACGTCTGAAATACACCCCCGAAAGCGAGTCAAGCTCTTGGAAACCTCGGCCAAGCGTGTCGCCGATCCCGAAACGCAGGAAGTCTCGGCGACGCCTGACGCACCCGTTGAAAGCAAACGTCCCCGTACCACGCGTCGTTCGGCTGCTGCCAAGGCGGCGGTCGCTGAGCCGATCGTAGCGGCGGCGATTCCCGATGCTCCTCCCGTGCCCGCTCCGGCGGCTAAACGGACGGAATCAGCAACAGGGGAAAGCCTGCCGGCCCCTCGGGTCACGCGGGTTTCCACCCGGACCCGTGCACCTCGCAAGACGGCCGCTGAAGCCGAAGGACCCGCCATCATGAGCGAGGCTCCTGCCGTCAAGATCGAAGCAGCAGCCACCAAGACTGAAGCTGCCGCCACCAGGGCCGAAGCCGCTGCTTCCAGGAACTCCGCCGCTCACGAAGAACCCGTCATGCCAGCTCCCGCCAAGGCGGCCGCTGCTCCCAGCTCCGAACCCAGGCCGCCGCGCCAGCCTCGTCCGGCTCAGCAAGGCGACCGTCAGCCGCAAGGCGACCGTCAGCCGCAAGGTGACCGCCAGCCGCAAGGTGACCGTCAGCCGCAAGGTGACCGCCAGCCGCAAGGTGACCGTCAGCCGCAAGGTGACCGTCAACCCCAAGGTGACCGTCAGCCGCAAGGTGACCGTCAACCCCAGGGGCAAGGCCCGCGCCGGGACGACCGTCGCGAATTTCGCCGGCGGGACCGGGATCCTCGCCAAAAGGGCCGCGGCGATCGCGACATCCGTCGCAACGAGCCCCGCAGCGACCTGCGCATGGATCAGCGCAACGAAGTCCGAAACGAGCAGCGTCGCGAGCGCGAGCGCCTCGAGAACTACGAGCCCGAACTCACCGAACTCGAAGCCAACCCCACCGGACCTCGCATCGATATCGCCACTCTCACCAGCAAGACCATCGGCGAACTCTATGATCTCGCGCGCGAAATCGACGTTCCCAACTTCCGGCGCCTCAAGAAGCAAGATCTGATCTTCAAGATCCTCCAGAGCCAGCCCGCCAGGATGGGAGCCATCTTCGCCAAGGGGGTTCTCGAGATCCTTCCCGAAGGCTACGGCTTCCTGCGGGTCGCCGACTACCTGCCCAGTCTCGACGATATCTATGTCTCGCAGACCCAGGTCCGCCGCTTCGAACTTTGGGGCGGGGACGTCGTCTACGGCCAGGTCCGGGCTCCCAAGGAAGGCGAGAAGTACTTCTCCCTTCTCAAGGTGGAGTCGGTCAACGAGTTGCCCCCCGAATCCACCACCCGTCGCATCCCCTTCGAGCACCTCAAGCCCATCTTCCCGTGTGAACGCCTGAAGCTCGAAACCACTCCCGAGAACATCTCGATGCGTCTGGTGGACCTCTTCAATCCCCTGGGCAAGGGCCAGCGCGCCCTCATCGTCTCGCCCCCCAAGGCCGGTAAGACCAGCTTGCTCAAGCAGATCGCCAACGCCATCGCGGAGAATCACCCCGATGTCCATCTGATCGCGTTGCTGATCGATGAGCGCCCCGAGGAAGTCACCGACATGGAGCGTTCCATTCGGGGCGAGGTGGTCGCTTCCACCTTCGACGAACTTCCCGAGAACCACGTCAAGGTGGCCGAGTTGGTCATCGAGAAGGCCAAGCGCCAGGTGGAGAACGGTCAGGACGTCGTCATCCTTCTCGACTCCATCACCCGCATGGCACGCGCCTACAACAACGTCATCCCGCCCTCGGGCCGGACCCTCTCCGGCGGTCTCGACCCCAACGCGATGCACAAGCCGAAGCGCTTCTTCGGTGCGGCCCGCAAGCTCGAAGGAGCCGGCAGCCTCACCATCATCGCCACCGCCCTCGTCGAGACCGGCTCGCGCATGGACGACGTCATCTACGAAGAGTTCAAGGGTACCGGTAACTCGGAGCTGCATCTGGATCGTCGTCTGTCGGATCGTCGCATCTTCCCGGCTCTCGACATCAAGCGGAGCGGCACCCGCCGCGAGGACTTGCTACTCAGCCCCGAGGAACTTCGCAAGCAGCATGTCCTGCGCAAGACCCTCGACGCCGGTGAAACCTCGGAGGTCACGGAGTTCCTGACCAACCGCATGAGCCGTACCAAATCCAATGCTGAATTCCTGATGGCCATCAGCGATTCATAGGACTGAGCCCCCGGTGCTTACCGGGGGCTTAAATATTGTTAATATAGTTGTTTAACACTCAAGGAGGCTAGCGGTGCTAGAACCAAACACCGAGCAGTCGCATCCCGAGATCGGGACACTGAAGTATGACGGCGCCCCGCAAAACCCCAAGGCGTTCGTGCCCCTCAACTTCAACGGCCTCAGTCTCAGATCTCAAACCAAGCCAAGCGGCCTGGGCGATCGTTTGCTCCGTGGGTTCGAGGCCCTGACAGCCTTCCAGTCCAAGGCCCCCGAGGCTCCGCCGGAAGCTCCTTCCGGCAACATGGGCGTGATCCGTTACAGCCTATCCTCCCCCATTCAAACCTATCGCATGCAGCGCCAGCGCCGCTATGCCCGCTTTCAGATCTATGGCCGTCCGCTCATGATCGTCGCTTGCCTGGCTTTAGCGGTCCCCGTCGGCATGACCTGGACGGGCAACCTGGGCGCCGGCACTCCCGTCGCCCGGGCCTCGGTCCCTGCGACGGAGCCCATCGGCGCCGCCGAGTCGGGAATGCCAGCTGCCGCCCTTCCCACCAGCGAGCCTGAACTCGTCGCAAGCCCCGTGCATGCGCGGCCCCAAGCCGAAGTTGCCCCGCCCGCGACGGCCAAAAAACGCGTGGTCACCGTGAAGGCCGGCGATACCCTCTCGGGCATCGCCAAGCTTGGAGGTCTGACCGTCCGCGAACTCGCCAGCTTAAACGGCCTGAAGGATCTTCACTCCCTGAAGATCGGCCAGGAAATTCTGCTGCCCGCTGCCGCGGCCCCGAATGTCGCAGCCTTCGCGCCGCCGGCCCAGCCGCTTGTGCTTGCCCTCGCGCCGGAGACACCTGCTTTGTCTGATGACGCCGCCCAGTCGCCGGCCAATCAGGCCCCTCCCAAGCCTGCGGTTAAGCTGGCGGCGGATCCGGCGGCCTACACGATTCGCTCGGGAGATACCCTCTCCATGATTTCCAGCCGGTTCGGGATCAAGATTGCGACTCTGGCCAGTGCCAACGATCTCACCGAGAAGGACACCCTCGCCGTGGGCAAAACCCTCAAGGTCCCTCATGCGGATGGCATTTACGTCAAGGTTCGTTCGGGCGAGAGTCTTTCCGTCCTCGCCGCCCGCTACGGCGTCAAGGCCTCCGACATCCAGGCCGCCAATCAGATCGCGGATCCTCGAAATCTTCGCGAAGGGCAAGTGCTCTTTCTTCCGGGCGTCGAACCCCGCTTGGCGAGGCGAGACGCTCGACGCGAGCGCGGAGACTTCAAGCAGGCAAGTCGTGGCTTGATCGGAGACCTCGGACGGGCAGTTGGAAAGAAGTTCATCTGGCCCACCGCCGGACAGGTCACTTCCTACTTCGGGGAGCGCGAGGGGCGTCAGCATTCCGGCGTGGATATTCCGCGTCCCAAGGGGTCGCCCATTCATGCGGCCAAGAGCGGCACCGTGGTCGCGGCCGGCTGGAACGGCGATTACGGCAAGACCGTTGACATCAGCCACGGCAACGGGGTCGTGACCCGCTACGCCCACTGCTCGAAGATCGCGGTGAAGCCTGGCGACGCCGTGGCGAAGGGCGAGTTGATCGGGCTGGTCGGTGAAACCGGTCGCGCCACCGGCCCGCACCTCCACTACGAGGTCCGGATTGGCGGGCGCCCGGTCAATCCCTCCAAGTTCCACAACTGAGTTCCTCTCATCGGGACTGATTTCCCGCTCTCACCGTTCCGAAGAGACGATTTATCTCAAAAGTTCCTCAGATGCCCCCGGCTGCTCTGCTGGGGGCTCTTCCGTTACGGCTTCCTCGGCTTCCGGGCTTGGATCATCCTCGTCCGTCCGTCCGGCCTTTACCACGAAATCCTGATAGAGGTTCCCCCCTTCACCCGCCTGCCCGGCATCCCAGTAGGTCCCCCAGAGGTAGCGCCCCGGAGCGAGCTTCCCTTCTCCCATGCCTTTCTGGTTGATGCTGCCGTCGTAGCTGAATTGCCTCACGTCCGAACTCTGCCAGTTCGAGACGTAGTACGGCTTGCCTCCCGGTCCGCCCCGATCGTGGATTCGGAACCGATACCGCAGCGCCATTCCGTAGGGTTCCCAGACGAAACTCCCCGGTAACACCAGGCTATCGCCCATTCCGGGTTCGTTCTGCATCCCGATCAAGTACAGGTCGAACGCCGGGAAACTCGCTCCGTACTCCTCGCCTACCGGACGCACCAGCGTCTTCCAGTAGCCGATCTTGAAGTTGTCCCGGTCGTTGTAGTAGTGGACGAAGTAGGATCCTGCCGCCAGGCCGCTCGCCCGGTAGACTCCGTGAGGATCCGTCTTGACCTTGACGTTCCGGAACGTCTGATTATTGACCACCGAGACTGTGACGTCCGCGAGGGGCTCGCCCCTCAGCAGGATCATTCCCACGGCCTCGAACGGCTCGCTTTCCGGAAGGGAGGGAGTCGCGTAGGGGTAGGGTGCGGGCGGCACGGTTTCCGGCGGCGGGCTCCGGCGCGGCCGCCTGGGAGTCGGTGAGGCCTCGGGAGCTTGCGTCGGCATGAACGTCGGATGCAGGCGGTAAGGACCGGGCTCGCCTGCCGGTGCCGGACCGCAACTCAGCAGTGCCATTCCCAGGGCCCCCAAGGTCGAGAGGTTCCACGTCGCTCGCCTTCGCCAGGCTCGTCCCTCGTGCCACTTCCGCGTTCCCATGCGATCCTCCTCCCCGTACCCACCGGAAGGATCCTAGCGGCTGGGGCGGAGTTCGGCGTGGGCGGCCTGGCTAATCGAAATTGGAAGCAGGGAAGCAGCTGCTTTCGCGAAGTGCAAGCAATCTATCGGGGTAGTCGGTGCCGACGGCCGTCACTCCCAGGTTCAGCATCCGCCGCATGGCATCCTCGCTGTTCGCGGTCCAGACGAAGATTCCCAGCTCCGCCGCCCTGGCGCGGGAAACTTCTCGCGCGTCCACCCATTTCACCGAGGGCCCGATCAGATCCGCCCCAGCGGCTATCGCCATGGAGGTCGAGTCCACCGGTCGCCCGTCGTAGAGCACTCCCACCCTCAGCCCCGGAGCCCGCTCCTTGATCCGCGCGATCGCCAGGTGATCGAAAGCTATCACCTCGATCTGATCCACCATCGGAGTCCCCGCGATCGCCCGCACCAACGCCTCCTCCATTCCCGGATAGACGTCGTCTCCATGCTTCAATTCCACCACGAGCCGAAGATCGCGCCCCCGCTCCCGCGTCGCCGCCCTCACCACCTCGAAGACCGCTTCCAGGGTGGGAATTCGCTCTCCCGCGAACTCCCCCCCGAACCAGCTGCCCGCATCCAGAGCCTGGAGCTCGGCCAGGCTGAGATCCCTCACCCTCCCCGTTCCGTTGCTGGTCCGCTCCAGGGTCGCATCGTGGATCACCACGATCCTGCCGTCCCGGCTCAGGTGGACGTCGCATTCCACCCCGTCCGCCCCCATTGCGAGGCCCTGACGAAAGGCGGCGAGCGTATTTTCGGGAGCATGGCCACCGCCGCCGCGGTGCCCGATGACGAGGGGACGCAGTTGCAAGGTCAATCTCCTCTGATCGTGTTGCCTGAACGCATTTCATGTCCTAGCATGGAGACATGAAAAAAGCCACCATCCCGCTACTTGCCGCGCTCTGCCTCCTCTCGGGCGCGCCGGCTTGGGCCAACTCCCAGTCCCTCGAGGATTCACGCCCCATCAAGGGCGAGAAGGCCCTCGCCGTCGAGCTCAACCTTGGTGCCGGCGAAGTGACCTTCGCCCCGGGCGCCTTCGATAAGCTCTACGAACTTCATGTCGATTACTCCCCCGAGCATGTCGAACCCAAGGTGCGTTACGGGGAAGGCGTACTGTCGCTCTATACCCTTGCCCAGCGCAAGCTCGGCATCCCGGGCAAGAACGCCTGGACGCTTTCCTTCACCCAGAAGATCCCCGTGACGATCCATGCCGATCTTGGGGCCGTGAAGAGCGAACTCGACTTCACCGGGATCCGCCTCAAGGATCTCACGCTGCTGATGGGCGCGAGCGTCGCGACGGTTCGCTTCTCCACCCCGAACCCCGTCGCGATGAAGCAGTTGCGCATCGAGGCGGGGGCCGCGAACGTGAAGGGCCTCGGGCTCGGAAATGCCAACTTCGAATCCTTCGATTTCAAGGGAGGTGTCGGAAACTCCGAGCTGGACTTCGCGGGAGACTACCGTCGCAAGGGAACGGTCAAGGCTTCGGTTACGATAGGACGCCTGGTCGTTCGCATTCCCCGGAGCTTGGGACTCCGCGTCAAGGCCTCCGATGGCTGGGCTTCTCGCGTCAAGCTGCCCGCGGAGCTCGTCCAAGAGGATGGCCGCTGGGTCAGCCCCAACTTCGCGACCGCCGCGGGGCGGATCGACCTCGAAGCCGATACCCAGGTCGGAGGCATCGACATCCGATGGGAGTAACGGCTGCGTTCGATGCCACCGCGTTCGTGTCCAGCGCCCTGGCCCCCGCCGTCGTGCTCTCCGGCTGCGCGGTCTTGATTTCCACGTCCGAGACCAAGTACTCGGATCTCATCACCCGCCTTCGCACCCTCAACGAAGAGCGAAGGAGCTTGCAAATTTCGCGCCCGAACGAACCTTCGGCCCGTCTCGAAAGCCTGAATCGCCAGCTCGCGCTGATCTTCCGGCGGGCCCGCCACATGCGCGACGCCACGGTCATGCTCTTCGTCGCGGTCTTTCTCATCATCGTGACATGCTTCTTCATCGCCCTCCAGCAGGACGTGGGCTGGCCTTGGCTGCGCGTGGCCACCAAGGTGACCTTCCTCGCCGCCATCGGCATGATCTTCGTGGGAATCATCGAGCAGTTCTTCGAACTTCGTCTTTCCTTCCGGGTGGTCCGTTTCGAACTCGAGCTCTTCGACGACGAGAGTACCCGCCATGCCGAGGCGCGCTTTCGCGGGGTCTAGCCCGGTTTTGCTAGGAACCGAAGTGACGAAGCCCCCGGTACCGCGAGGTACCGGGGGCTTCGTCGCCAGTTTGGCTAGATGGCCTTGAGCGCCTTGGCGGCGTCGATTCGGCCGGCGCCGAAGTCCTCGTCGAAGCCCTTCGTGCCCAGGTCCACGGCCGTGCTCATGAGGGCCTTGCGGACCATCGCGGAGGTGATGGCCGGGTTCTTGGCCTTCATCAGGGCGACGACGCCGGCGACCACCGGGGACGCCTGAGAGGTGCCCGAGATGGCGGAGTACTTGAGCGCGATCTTGGTCTCGGCGGGGAAGTACTCGGGGTTCTTCTTGAAGGCCTTGTAGGTCTCGCAGGAGTACGTCGGGAAGGTCGACTTGATGGCGAAGCCGGGCGCCGAAACCGAGATCCACTCGCCGAAGGATGAGAACGTGGTGATCTTGTCGTCGGGATCGGTCGCGCCGACCGCGATCACGCCCGGAGTCGCGGCGGGCTGGTTCATGGGGTTGCCCGCATCGCGCTCGTTGCCCATGGCGGCCACGACCACCACGTTCTTCTTGGCGGCGTACTTGACGGCTTCGGACCAGGACGGGCTCTCGATGGGGCCGCCGAGGCTCATGTTGATGACCTGGGCGCCGTTGTCGGTGGCCCACTGAATGCCGTCGACGATCGAGCCGAGGTCGCCGCCGCCGTTCTCTCCGAGCACCTTGATGGGCATGATCTTGGCTCCCGGCGCCACTCCGGCCACGCCCTGGCTATTGTTGGTGACCGCGGCGATGATTCCCGCCACGTGAGTGCCGTGTCCGTTCATGTCCTTGGGGTTGTTGGTCTTGGAGATGGCGTTGTAGCCGCCCACGAGGTTGCCCTTGAGGTCGGGGTGGCCGAGGTCCACGCCGGTGTCGAGGACGGCGACCGTGACGCCTTTGCCTTGACTGAGATCCCATGCGGCGAAGACGTTCACCTTGTCGAGGTGATACTGGTCCTTCGCGGAAGGGTCGTTTGGCTTGGCGTCGAAGGCTCCCCTGATGGCAGGCTTGCCGTTGTAAGGTGCGGGGAGCGAGAGGTAGCGGTTGGGCTCAACCCACTCGACCGAGGGGTCCCGCTTCAGTTGCGCGGTCACATCGCTCAGCGAGCGACCTTCCGCGGTGACGACGTCCATGCCGAGCGCCGGGTTGCTCCGGAGGGTCTTCACTCCGGCCATTTTGAGCTTGGCACCGAGAAAACCGGCACGCCGCTTGACGATCAGTTGCTGGGCCACGGCCGAAGCCGAAACGTTCGACGAACCGTCATCGGAGAGTCCCTGACCGTCCGTCGATCCGGGGACCATGGCACAACCGACCGACCCCGCGATCATGGTTCCAACGAGCATGGCTGCCATCAAATGCTTTGCTACCACGTGCGACTCCTATTGCTGCGAGGTCTACGGCCGATCGATCTTTTGCCTAGAACGGGGCGCGCGAATGCTGGAAGGCGTGCTTTCGCGCCTCCTTCCCTTCGTTATCGACCGTCGCAAGCTCATGCTTGCGTTAAGATTGTGTATGGATTCGGGGAGAATCGGGGAAATCCAGGATCTCAGGCGAGGATCCGGGTGTTCAGGCAGGGAGGGCGATCGCCCCGATCAGCCGTCCCGAACGCGCCCCTTCGCGCCGGTAGGAGAACAGGAGATCCTCCCGGCAATGCGTGCATAGCCCGCTCACGTTCACGTTTTCCGCCGGGAGCCCCGCGGCCTCGAGTTGCTGGCGATTCGCTTCCTGGAGATCGAGTTTCCAGCGGTCCTGGTCGATCTTCAGGCAGGCACCCGGATCGGGCAGTCCGGCCATGGCGTCCGCGACCTCCGGCCCGACCGGGTAGCAGCAGCCCTTGATGGAGGGACCGATGGCCGCGGTCATGCGTCGGGGATCGGCTCCGTAGGTCTCCTGCAAGGCGGCCACGGCCACGCGGGCGGCGTTGAGCGCCGTTCCTCGCCAGCCGGCATGAATGGCCGCAACGGCCGCGACGTCGGGAGCGTGGAGCAGCAACGGAACGCAGTCTGCCACGAAGACGCCGATCGCCAATCCCGGGACATTGGTGAGGATGATGTCGCCCTGCGTCCCGGCGGGAAAGGGCGCCGACTCGGCCACGTTCAAGGACACGCCATGCACCTGGTGGGCCGTGCGGGGAAAGGCGCCGAAAGCTGCTCGCTCGGTGTAGATCCGCCGATTTTCGAGCACCTTCTCGCGATCGTCACTCGAGGCGACGGCCAGGTTGAGACTCGCGAAGGGGCTCTCGCTCACGCCTCCCTGCCGGGTGGAGAAGGCGTGGGGAACGCGCAAGCCCGGACAGCGAAGGATGCTTTCGCGGGTCGCGTCGAAGCCGCCCGTCGGCATCAGAGGGCCTTGTGGAAGACCAGGATGGCGCGTTTTTCCTGGAAGCCCATCCGTTCGTACATGCCCTTGGCGGCGTCGTTCTGGCCGTCCACCACGAGCTCGAGGGCGCTGAGCTCCTGAGCTTGGCTGAATTCCGCCGCTTTCAGAAGCAGCTGGTAGCCCAGACCCTTGCCACGGTAGTCGGGGTGAACGCCCAGTTCGAAGACCCGGGCCGCGGCATCCTGGGTCTCCTCGTACCGCTGGGGGTCCACCAGCACGGTGATGTGGGCGATTTCGCGCTCGCCGTCCACGACGAAGAAGCAGCCGCGCGGATCGAAGTCCGGACGCTGGTTCCACTCCTCGAGGGCGGGGCGGGTCACGGGGGCGAAGTCCCAGTGATCGGCGAAGGTCGCGTTGAGAAGTTCGACGTAGGCCGCCTCGTCCATGCCGCGCCGGAACGACCGGAAGCGCAGGTTGCCGGGTAACTCGGAGGTCGGAAGGCTTCCAAGCTCCGCATGGCGCAGCTTCCAGAATTTTCGGACCCTCTGGAACTCATGCTTGCCGAGGAAGGCCTGGGAGGACTCGACGGCGGCGGGAATGGCGATGCTCATGTAGCGGCCTTTCCACTCCCGGGCCTTTAGCTCGGCTGCATCCAGCAGGAGGGCGCCGATTCCGCTGCGCCGTTCCTCGGGGTGGACGTGGAAGGCATCGATGTTGATACGTCCCAGGTCCATGAGGTGGGGGGCGGTGTAGATGTGAATGTAGCCCCGCACCATCCCGTCGCGCTCGGCCACCAGGATTTCGCTGGTGAGCTGAAGTTCGGATGCCAAGCCCGTCGAGCGGATCCGGTCCACCGTCATCGAGTAGAAGTCGGGGGAGATGGCGAGCGATGCGTTCCGGATCTCGGCCACCCGGGGTAGGTCGCCGATGGTGAACTTGCGAATCTGCACCGCGGACGAGGACATGATCTCCACTGGGGCCTCCTTTAAACATCGTTGTCTAACAGGACCTGACACTTGGAAAAACCAGCTGCGCTAGCCGTGGGAAACCAGTCCTCCGACCACTCCGACGCAGCGCGAGCAGAGGGTCTGATGGGCATGGTGCGTGCCGACCGACATCGCGTAGGACCAACAGCGTTCGCACTTTTCGCCCGAGGCGCGCGCCACCGAGACGCCGAGGTCGCCCTCGGGGGACTCGACGGCATCGGCGGCGGCGATGGTGACGCCCGAGACGATGAGTACCTTGGTGATCTCGTCGCCGAGCCCTTCGATGAGCTCGCGCGCTTCGCGGGTCCGGGGGGCGAGCGTGACGTGGGCGTCGAGGCCCGAGCCGATGACCTTGGCTTGTCGCGCATCTTCGAGTCCCTTGTTGACGATCTCGCGGAGCGTCAGGATCCGTTCCCAGCGCTCGGCGAGCGCCTCGTTACGGAATTGCTCGGGGATCTTCGGCCAGTCGAGCAGGAAGACCGAAGTTTCGTCGGGTTTCTGGGTGGCGGGAAGGTAGGCGAAGATGTCCTCGGCCAGGTGCGAGAGCACCGGAGCCACCATGCGCAGGAGGGCCTGCAGGACATGGTGCATGACCGTCTGGGCGGCACGGCGTGCGACGGAGCCGGGGGCTTCGGCGTAGAGGCGATCCTTGGCCACGTCGAGGTAGAAGCTCGAGAGATCGACCACGGCGTAGTTCTGGATGGTCTGATAGAACTGGAAGAACTGGAAGTTCTCGAAGTCCTGGGTGATCTCCTGGGTGACCTGGTGGAGGCGATGCAGGGCGTAGCGATCGATTTCCGGCAGCGCGTCGTAGGCGACGGCATCCTTGGGGTCGAAGTCGTGGAGGTTCGCCATGAGGTAGCGCGCGGTATTGCGAATCTTGCGGTAGACCTCGGATTGCTGCTTGAGGATGAGATCGGAGATCCTGACGTCGCCGGAGTAGTCCACGCTGGAGACGTAGAGCCTCAAGACGTCGGCGCCGTACTGCTGGATGACCTTCTGGGGTTCGACGACATTGCCGAGCGACTTGCTCATCTTGCGGCCTTGGCCGTCCATGACGAAGCCATGGGTGAGAACCGTCCGATAGGGCGACTGGCCGCGGGTGGCCACCGCGGTGAGCAGGGAGGACTGGAACCAGCCACGGTACTGGTCGGCGCCTTCGAGGTAGAGGTCGGCCGGGAAGCCGAGTTCGGGGCGTTGTTCGAGAACGGCGCTCCAGGTTGTTCCGGAGTCGAACCAGACGTCCATGATGTCGCGTTCCTGGGTGAATTCCGTGCCGCCACAGGTGGCGCAGGCGAAGTCGTGGCCCAGGAAGCTCTCGGCGTCGTACTTCCACCAGGCGTCGGATCCTTCTTCTTCGAAGACGGCGGCGACGCGATCGATGGTCTCGGGGGTGATCAAGGGGACGTGGTCGTTCTTGCAGTAGAAGACCGGGATCGGGACGCCCCAGCTACGCTGGCGAGAGATGCACCAGTCGCCGCGGTCGGCCACCATGTTGGCTATCCGGACCTCGCCGAAGCTTGGGAGCCATTTCACGCCCTTGATGGCCTCCAGGGTTTGCTTGCGGAAGCCGTCCACCGAGGCGAACCACTGCTCGGTGGCTCGGTAGATGACCGGGTTGTGGCAGCGCCAGCAGTGGGGATAGGAGTGCTGGAAGTCCTGGTGGTGAAGGAGTAGTCCGCTTTCGCGCAGGGCCTCGATGATGGTCGGGTTGGCCTTGAAGTAGGGCTTGCCTTCGACGAGGGTGCCGGCTTCGGGGGTGAAGATGCCGCGGTCGTTGAGCGGGGCGAGAACTTGCAGACCGTACTTCAGGCCGACCTGGTAGTCGTCCAGACCGTGGCCGGGAGCGGTATGGACCGCTCCGGTACCGGCTTCGAGCGTGACGTGGCTACCCAGGATGACGGGGCTGAGGCGATCGAGGAAGGGATGACGGTACATGCTGCCTTCGAGGTCGCGTCCCTTGAAGGTCATCCCTTCGATGAGCGAGCCGTCGAGGCCCGCCACCGCCAGGACGTCCGAGGCGAGGGCGGTGGCCAGGATGATGCGGCCATGGCCTTCCACCTGGTAGACGCCGTAGTCGAAGTCGGGTCCGAGCGCCACGGCCAGGTTGGCTGGCAGGGTCCAGGGGGTGGTGGTCCAGATGGCGATGCTCAGGTCGTCCAGGTTCGCCGCCAGGTTGGCGTTGGGGCTGGAGACGAGCGGGAAACGCACGAAGATCGAGGGCGAGGTGTGATCGGCGTACTCGACCTCGGCCTCGGCGAGCGCGGTGGTGTCGAAAGAGCACCAGTAGACCGGCTTGAGTCCCTTGTAGATGTAGCCTCGCTGCATCATGTCGCCGAAGACCCTGATCTGGCGGGCTTCGAACTTGGGGTCGAGGGTGACGTAGGGATTTTCCCAGTCCGCGAAGACGCCCAGGCGGGTGAAGTGGCCTTTCTGGGTGGCGATGGACTTCAGGGCGAATTCCTTGCAGAGGGCCCGGACCTCGAGCGCGGAGAGGTTCTTGGCTTCGGTCTTGAGGGCCTTGAGGGCCGCGAGCTCGGTGGGAAGGCCGTGGGTGTCGTAGCCGGGCACGAAGGGGGCCCTGAAGCCGTTCATGGCCTTGTACTTGACCACGACGTCCTTGAGGATCTTGTTGAGGGCGTGGCCGATGTGGATATTGCCGGAGCTGGAGTACGGCGGGCCGTCGTGAAGGATGTACGAAGGGGCTCCCTGGCGCTTTTCGAGCATCCGGTCGTAGATCGATTCTTCCGACCATTTCGCCTGGATTTCGGGCTCGCGCGCGACGGAGTTGGCGCGCATGGGGAAGTCGGTGACGGGAAGGTTGACGGTCTGCTTGTACTCCACGGAAGCTCTGCCTTTCTGATGCGGGGAGCGTCCCCTTTGTCCATTCTACGTGGTCATGGGCCAGAGAGCAAAGGACGGGGGGGCAAGGAAAGCCCCCGGCGCCAGAGGCCAAGGGCCAGGCACCGGGGGTGGCGACTCGCTGGGTCGGTCGTTTGACCGCGGGCCTGTTTAGTAAGGGCGCTTGAAGCTGGATTCCCGCAGGAACTCGGGAATTTCGGCCTGGCCGTGCGCGCCATGGGGCATGGGGGCGGCGACGGGGACGACTTGCTGGCGAACGGGTTCCTTGTGGGCATGGGAGACGGTGGTGGTTTGCTGCAGCATCTTGCCGTCGAAGCCGGTGGCGATCACGGTGATGCGGATCTCGCCCTGGAGGCGTTCGTCGACGACCGCGCCGAAGATGATGTTGGCGTCGGAGTCCACGGAGGAGTAGATGACTTCGGCGGCTTCGTTGACTTCGTAGAGGGTGAGGTCGTTGCCGCCGGTGACGTTGAAGATGACGCCGGAGGCGCCGTTGATGGTGGCTTCGAGCAGGGGGCTGCTGACGGCGGTGCGGGCGGCCTCGATGGCGCGACCTTCGCCCTGTCCGATGCCGATGCCCATCAGGGCGGATCCGGCGCTGGACATGACGGACTTGACGTCGGCGAAGTCGACGTTGATGAGACCGGGGATGGTGATGATGTCGGAGATGCCCTGGACGCCCTGCCGGAGGACGTCATCGGCGATGTGGAAGGCTTCCTGCATCGACGTGCGCTTCTCGACGACCTGGAGGAGCTTGTCGTTGGGGATGATGATGAGGGTGTCGACGCACTCCTTGAGCATCTGGATGCCTTGTTCGGCCTGCTGGCCGCGGCGCCGTCCCTCGAAGGTGAAGGGACGGGTCACGACGCCGACGGTAAGTGCGCCGACTTCGCGCGCCACCTGAGCGACCACGGCGGCTGCGCCGGTGCCGGTGCCGCCGCCCATGCCGGCGGTGATGAAGACCATGTCGGCGCCGTCGAGGGCGGCAACCAGTTCATCGCGGGATTCCTCGGCGGCCTTCTGTCCGACGGCGGGGTTACCGCCGGCGCCAAGGCCACGGGTGAGCTTGGCGCCGATCTGGAGACGACGCTCGGATTGGGCCAGTGCCAGCGCTTGGGCATCGGTGTTGAGGGTCCAGAACTCCACCCCGGTCAGACCACTCGCGATCATCCGGTTGATGGCATTTGATCCGCCCCCGCCGACGCCAATGACTTTGATATCGGCGGAAAGTCCTGCCTTATCGGTGATATCGAAAACCATGCCCTACCTTTGCCTTCCCTAAAATGACCAGAACCGACCGAGTAGCAGTCGTCGAATCTTGGCGAGGTTCTCGAAGATTCGGACCCCGAAGACGACGATTGCCGCGAGGTAGAGATCGCCGCCCAGCATGTCGCCGAGGTAGGTCAACCCTGCCGCCAAGAGCGTATTTGCAGTGAACCCACTGATGAAGACCGCGAGTCCGAAGCGCCCTTCCAGACCGGATCGGATCCCTCCGAGTCCCGTGTCCAGGGCCGCCACGATCGCCACCGCCATGTACTTCGACATGGCCTGTGGGATGCTCCACGGCATGAAGATTCCCAAGAGGATCCCGACGGCCAATCCACCGAGCGTGACGACGACTCCCATTACTTGCTCTCCTGGGGAGCTGCCGGCGGCACCGGCTTAGCAAACTTGTACTGGCTCCCGCCGCTGTACATCGGGATCAGGACCTCGGACTTTCTCGATATGCTAACTTGGATCCCGTAGAATTGCAAGTATTCGAGGATTCCGCCCCGCATGTTCAGCGACGCTTCCATCGTCTGCGGTTCGCCGATGGCCCTGATCACGAAAGGCGGAGCGATCCGCGTCTTGTTGACGAGAATCGTCGTTCCCGCGCAGGTGATCTCCGACGTGTCCACCAGACGCTGATCGTTTACCGACACGACTTCAGCCCCGCCGGCCCTCAGTTCGTTCACCAACCTCAAGAGATCGTCGTTATGCACGATCGCCGTGTTGGGGTCCTCGCCTTTGGTCAGGGGCTTCGACGAGTCCGAGACGATCACCTCCAGCCCTTGACCCGAAACCGCGGATTGGCCGGCGGCCAGGTTCAACGCCACGCCCTGTTTCTGGGCAAGCTTGATCTTGCCGGACTCCAGCTCCGTGATCTGCGCCCGCAGGAGCGTCAGTTCCTTCGTGAGGTCCGTGTTCCGCAGCTCGGAGGTCTTCAGCATGAAGACCAGATCTTCCAGGCGGCGGCTCGGCAGCATCTCTCGCTGCTCGGTTTGACTCTTGATTTGGGTGGCGACCAGAAACCCGACGATGATCGAAACGATGGAGACGGGTAACTGCCAGTTTTTTTGCATGTCAGTTTTGGGAGTCGTAGCCTTTCACGACCGGAGCTTCAGGGGATCTGAGGTCAATGTATTCTACCGCTCGCGTTCCCGAGCGCGCTAGGGGGAGCAGGTGCTTGAAGACGTGAAGTTTATCGGCGATCGCCCGACCCTCGCCGAACCGTACCGCCACCCCGTTCAACGTCCCCGTCCAGTCCCCCGGACGCCTCAGGTCCACCTCCCCCGAAAGTCCCTCCCCGTAAAGGCTCAGCTCCCGCAAGGCCTGCAACGCCGCCCCGGTCAACCGACCCTCCTCCAGCGGAGCCTGCAAGCCCAGCTTCATGTCTCGGGCGCCTTCCGGTGTCCGGAAGACCACCCCCTCGTAATCCACGACCTGACCATCGTTCAATCGCGCCAGCGGCTCGCGCTCACTCAGCGTGACTTCCAGCCGCGCCGGAAACAACCAGCGCCGCACCTTGGCGTCCGCGATCGCGGGGTTCTTCAAGACTTCCCGACGCACTCCCTCCGGATCGATCCGGTAGAGCGGCTTCCCCTTCTCCTCGGCGAGCGCCAAGGCCAGAGGAGCCGCCAGCAATCGCTTGGCGCCGGCCACCCTCAGATCCCCCTGCCACGTCCATTGCGGCATGGCCCAGAGCGCCACGCCCGCCCCGCCGAGCAAAAAAGCCTGGACGATCCCCGCGAAGAGCCTAGGCGCTCGGTTGCGTCGGGTCATGCCTCGCCTCCGCATGCCCCACCTCGAGCCCGACTCCCCTCACTTCCGGATGGAGCCAGAGCCCATGCCGCGCATGAATTCGCTCCTGCACCCGCGTGATCAGCGCGTTGATTTCAGCGGCCTGGGCCCCTCCCAGGTTGACGATGAAGTTCGCATGGACCGTCGAAACCTGGGCACGACCGAGGGTCTCTCCCTTCAGGCCCGCGTCCTCGATGAGCTTTCCCGCCGAGGCCATGCTCGGATTCGTGAAGACCGATCCTGCCGAAAGTGCCTGAGGCTGACGTTCTCTCCGCCACTTCGACAGCATGAGAATCTCCTGCTGAACCGCTTCGGGACTCCGAGGCTCCAGTCGGATGACGGCCTCCAGCACCACGGCCCCCCGCTCGCGCAGGTTCGAATGCCGGTAGCGATAGCCCAGGTCCGCGACGCCCTCGGTGATCACCGAGCCATCCGGCATGAGCGAGGTCGCCGACTCCAGGATGTCGGCCATGCTCGACTGATGCGCGCCGGCGTTCATGACGACCGTGCCTCCGAGGGTTCCCGGAATGGTCGAGAGGAACTCGACGCCACCCCATCCGGCCTGGGCCGCCGCCTTGACCGCCGTCATGGTCGAGCAACCCGCTTGCGCCGTGAGGCGTCCGTTCTCCAGCGAAACCGCGCCGAACTTGTCGGCAAGCCGGATGACGAGCCCAGCAAAGCCCTCGTCGGAGATGAGGAGGTTGCTGCCTCGCCCGATGACGAAGAAGGGGACGTTTTCGCTGCGGGCCCACTGCAAAAGGGCCTTCACCTCGTCGATGGAGCGGGGTTCGGCGAAGTAGCGGGCAGGCCCTCCCACCCTCCAGCTGGTGAAGGGGGCGAGCTGGACGTTTTCGCGCAGGTCGAGCGTGGTCATCGGTCTAGGCGGGAGCGGTGGTTCGGGTGGCCTCGACCATCCGGAGGCGTTCCAGTAAGGGCTCGGCGAGCTTGTTCACGTTGCCCGCTCCGAGGAGCAGAACCAGTTGGCCGGCATGAACCTTGGTCGGCAGCGCGTCGAGCACGTCGCTGGCGGTGGGCCAGTGGAAGACCTCGGGGATGGGGAGGATCTCGCGCATGCGCTGGATCAGATCGGCCGAAGTGACTCCGTTGGACGCTTCGCCCGCTCCGTAGACGTCCATGAGGGCGACGCCGTCCACCCCCGCGAAGCAGGCGGCGAACTCCTCGAAGAGGGCGGCCGTGCGCGAGTAGCGGTGCGGCTGGAATACCGCCCAGACCGGCGTGCCCAGGAGCTTCGCCGCGGCCAGCGTGGCGCGGATCTCGGTGGGATGGTGGGCGTAGTCGTCCACCACCGTGACTCCCGCCGCCATGCCGTGGGATTGAAAGCGCCTTCCGACTCCCGCGAAGGCGTGGAGGCCGGGAAGGATCTCGGCGGGAGCCAGTCCCATCAGGCTCGCCACCGCGATCGCGGCCGCCGCGTTGGAGACGTTATGTCGACCCGAGACCCGGATGTCGTAGAGGTTGTCGGCTAGGGTGAAGCTTGCTTCCGCCCCGCCAAGAGACTCTCGCTCGATCCGGAAATCGGCGCCCTCGCTGAAGCCGTAGGTGAGAACCTTGGCTTTCAGGCGGGGTAAAAGCTGCTGAACGCCGGGGTCGTCGGCGCATGCCACGACCGTCGCCCCCTCGCCGAGGGAGTTGATGAACGTCTCGAAGGTGCCCAGGATCTCCTCGAAGTCGCGGTAGTGGTCGAGGTGGTCGGCTTCCAGGTTGGTGAGGATGACCCACTCCGCGCTCAGGCGCACGATGGACTTGTCGGACTCGTCCGACTCGGCGACCAGGAAGGGGCTTTGGCCCGCGCGGGCGGTCCCGCCGATGAGCGGAAGATCGCCGCCGACCAGAACGGTGGGATCCCAGCCCGCCTTGACCAGGATCGAGGCCATGATGCCGGTGGTGGTGGTCTTGCCATGGGTGCCGCAAACCGAGACGCTGCGATGGGTGGCCATCAGCATGGCGAGGACCTCGGAGCGATGGTAGACCTTGAGGCCCCGCGCGAGGGCTTCCGCGACCTCCGGGTTGTCCAGGCTTACCGCCGTCGAGACGACGATGGCCTGGGCGTCCGCGAGGTTATCGGCGTCATGGCCCACGGTGATGGGAATCCCCATGGCCTGCAGGCGCGCCACGGTCGGGGAGGTCGCCTGGTCGGATCCGGTCACCTTTCCGCCGCGCTGATGGATGATCTGGGCGATCGCGCTCATGCCGACGCCCCCGATCCCGATGAAATGAAGCGCTTCCGGGGTGATCAAAACAGGGGTCCTCACTATCGACGCGAAAGGAACGCGGCCGTCAGCCCGTACCCTTTCTATACGCAAAGCTCCGGGGATTCAAACCGGAGCTTATAGCTTACAACCGAAGCCCCGATTTGTCAGGCACTTTTCTTGCGTCTCAGCGTGACCCCGCCGCCAGCGCGATCAGTCTCGCGGCGATTCGCTCGGCTGCGTCCGGGCGGCCAAACCGCCTACTGGCGGCGCTCATGCGTTCCCTGCGCTCCGCATCGTGCATCAAGCTTTCCACCGCATCCGCCAGCCCCGAAAGGTCGCGGTCGTCGAGAGAAATCGCGGCCCCCGCCTCGGATAGCGACCGCGCATTGGCCGGCTGATCCTTCCCCCCGAACTGGAAGGGCACCAGGACCATCGGTTTGCCGGCTGCGGCCAGCTCGGCCAGAGTAGTCGCCCCCGCTCGGGAGACGACGAGGTCCGCCCCCGCGATGGCCGCCGGCATCTCGGCCAGGAACTCCATGACCCGGTAGCGGGGCTCTGCGCGAAATCTCGCGGTCCGCTCCTCGACTGCCGCCAGGTCACCCTTTCCCGTCACGTGCAAGATGGCCCAGTCACGCTGAGCGAGCCAGCGCTCCAGCGCGTCCGTCGCGGCCTGGTTGATGGTCCGAGCTCCCAGGCTGCCGCCCGTGATCAGCAAAAGCTTATCCACCGGCGGGAAACCCAGCCGGGCGCGGGCTTCCGCCCGACTCAGCTGGTAGGCCTCCGGTCGGATGGGGTTGCCGAGGCATTCGACCTTGCCTGGCGGGAAGTGGCGATCGCTCGGCGGAAATGTCGTGAAGACCGTCGTGGCCACCCGAGCCAGGACGCGGTTGGCTATCCCCGGGAAGGCGTTCTGCTCGCAGATGACCGCGGGAATGCCCTCCAGCTTGGCCGCCAGCACCGCCGGAGCGCTCACGTAGCCTCCGGTTCCCACGACGAGCCGGGGCTTGACCTCCCGGATGATTCGTCGCGCCTCGGCGACCGAACCCCAAAGTGCTTTTCCGAAGCCTATCAGTTCGGGGCCCAGTTTTCGGGGCATGCCGACGACGTTCACCGGGTGGAAGGGATAGCCGTGTTGAGGCACGAGTTGCGCCTCCATGCGACTGGGCGTCCCCATGAAGGCGATCGCCAAGTCCGGATGGTGGCGCCGGAGCTCCCCGGCCAGGGCGAGTGCGGGGTAGAGGTGCCCCCCGGTTCCGCCGCCCGCGAAAAGGATGCTCATGCGGCGCTCCCCCCGCGCTTCAAGAGGCGCAGCTGGGCCTGGCTCTGCCGGGAGACGTTGAGAATCAACCCGACCCCGAAAAGGGTCACCAGCAGGCTGGTTCCCCCCGCGCTCAGGAACGGAAGCGGGATGCCCGTGGTCGGCAAGACGCCGATCACCACGCCGATGTTGATGAACGCCTGGGCCACGATCAGCGTCGTGAGGCCCACCACCAGGAGCTGATGATACGGATTGGTCGCTCTTTGGGCAATCGCGAAGCCCCGCTGGCCCAGTGCCAGGAAGAGCAGCACCGTTCCCACGGCTCCGAAGAGGCCCCATTCCTCGGCGATCACCGCGAAGATGAAGTCCGAATGTTGGATGGGAAGGTAGAAGAGCTTCTGTTTCCCTTGCCCGTAACCCATCCCGAAGAGTCCGCCCGAGCCGATGGCCAGCAGGGACTGGACGGTCTGGAAGCCGATATCCTTGGGGTACTTCCAGGGGTCGAACACGGCCAGCCAGCGCAGGCGCTGATACTCGGTGTTCCATGAGTAGAGGAAGACCGCCATGGACCCCGAGACTGCGAGAAAGGCCATTTTCCAGCTCGAGGCGCCGTTCACCAGGAAGAGCACGAAGCACGACGTCGCCAGCATGATCGTGCTGCCCAGGTCCGGCTGAAAGAGGACGAGGCCGAGCAATCCGCCGATCGGCAAGAGCATTTGGCGCTGCTCCTTGAACAGGCTCCAGCCTTTCTGCGGATGCCGCGCGAGGAAGTCCGCCATGAACAGCACGAGGGCTATCTTGGCGAAATCCGAGGGCTGGATCGAAAAGGGGCCGACCTTCAGCCAGCGGGTGGCTCCGTATACCGTGTGCCCCATCCCGGGAAGGTGGGTGGCTATCAGCAGCAGGGCGGTGAGGATCACGATGGGCTTGGTCAGCGATCTCAGCCTGTCGAGCGAAAGCACGATGCCGAGTCCCATCGCCGCGAGGCTGACCACGACCACGGCCGCGTGCTTCTTGACGAAGACCAGGGTGTCCCCGCTCGTCATCACCGCCATGGGGGCCGAGGCGCTCAGGATCATGAAGAAGCCGAATACCGTCAGGACGAGCACGATCGTGAGCAAGGAGAGGTCAGGTCGCGAGCGCCAGCCCCGATTCAGCCGACTCATGCCCGCGTAGCGGCCTCATCCGTCGGGGCGGGTTCCAGCGCCAGGACCTGCTCCTTGAAGTGACGCCCCCGCTCCTCGTAGTTCTTGAACATATCGAAGCTCGCACAGGCCGGCGAGAAGAGCACGACTCCCCCCGCCACCGCATGCGAGCGGGCCGTCTGCAAGGCTGCGGGTAGATCGGCGGCCATGCTGATCGTTTCGTACCCCGCGGCCCGCAGCACCCGCTCGAAGTAGGGAGCCGCCTCGCCGATCAGCACGGTATGCGCGACCCGCGACGCGACCGCGTCGATCAGGGGCGTGATGGCCCCACCCTTGTCCCGCCCGCCGGCAATGAGCACCAAGGGCTCGGTGAAGCTCTCAATCGCCTTGACGGTCGAATCGTAATTCGTTCCCTTCGAGTCGTTGTACCACTGCGCCCCGTCGATCATGGCCACCGGCTCGATCCGGTGCTCGACCGCCCGGAATTCCCTCAGGGTATGCGCGATGGTCCCGGGCGCGATGCCGGCCGCCAGGGCCATGGCCGTCGCCGCCAGGCAGTTCTCGAGGTTGTGCGCGCCGCGCAGCTGAATGTCGGCGATGGGAGCCACGGGAACTTCGTCCTCATCTTGGCGCCAGACGATCCAGCCATCCGAGACGACGACTCCCCGGGAAACTCTCCCGCTCAGGCTGAAGGGAAGCATGCGAGAAGGCAGGGTCTCGATCAAGCCTGCCAGCGCCGGATCATCCGCGTTGATCACGGCCCAGTCCTCCGCGCCTTGCTGCGCGAAGAGGCGCTTCTTGGCGGCGAAGTACGCCTCGCGCGTCCCGTGCCGGTTGAGGTGATCGTCGGTGAAATTGAGCATGGCCGCGATCCGAGGCCGGAACTGATGAACCGTCTCCAGCTGGAAGCTCGAGATCTCGGCGATTAGCCAGTCAACGGGATCCTCGGCAAGGAGGACCAAAGGATGTCCGATGTTGCCGCCGATCGGAGCGTTGAGGCCCGCCGCCTTGAAGATCTCGCCCACGAGCGTCGTGGTGGTGGTCTTGCCGTTGGTCCCGGTGATGGCGATGATCGGGGCGCCGTGACCGTCCCTGGCGAGTCGATAGGCCAGTTCGATCTCTCCGATGACCTCCACGCCGTCCGCCTCGGCGGCTTGCAACACCGGCAAGCCAACCGGAACTCCCGGCGAGACCACGATCAGGTCGGCTTCCATGCACGCGTTGGCATGGCTTCCGGCTTCGATGTCCACGCCTTCGGGTAGCTGAGCCGCCACGTCCTGTAGCTCCTCGCGCGTTCGCGAGTCGCTGGCGATGACGCGCGCGCCCTTGGAGGCGAGCACCTTCGCGATCGCCAGGCCGCTCTTTCCGAGTCCGAGCACGGCGACCCGCTTATTCTGCCAGTCCATGACACCTCCAGGCGGCTGAGCGCCAGATTACAGCAATGCGATGGTCAGCAGGGCCATGAGCCCGCCGACCAAGTAGAAGCGTTGAACCACCTTGGTCTCGGCCCATCCCGAGAGCTCGAAGTGGTGGTGGATCGGGCTCATCTTGAAGATCCGCTTTCCGGTGGTCTTGAAGGACCAGACCTGAAGGATCACCGAGAGGGTCTCCATCACGAAGATCACGCCCAGGGGAATCAAGTAGAGTTCCAGGCGGCCCATCACCGCGATCGCCGCGATCGCCCCGCCCAGTGCCAGGGAACCCGTGTCCCCCATGAAGACTTGTGCCGGATGAGCGTTATACCACAGGAAACCCAAACATCCCCCGATCAGGGTCAGCAGCAGCAGGGTGATCCCCCCGAGCCCCGCGAAGCTCGCGTACTGAGAAAGCAGCCAGGCAAGGCCCGCGAAGGCGATCGCCATGGTGCCCGCCGCCAGCCCGTCCAGCCCGTCGGTCAGATTCACCGCGTTGGTCGTCCCCACCATCACCAGGACCAGTAGCGGGTAGTAGAGCCAGCCCAGGTCGAAGAAGGTGTGAAGTCCCGGCACCATCACGCTCGTGCCGTGACCCGTCAGCGCCAGGTAGAGCGCGAAGGCGACTCCGATGCCGATTTGACCCGCGAGCTTCTGGCGGGCCGAAAGGCCCTTGTTCGATCGCTTCTTGATGATCAGGTAATCATCCAGCCATCCCACGAAGGCATAGCCCAGGATCACCCCCATCACGGCCCCGAGATCCCCGTCGGGGCGCCCTCCCGCAAGGTAGGTGGCGGCCAGGGTGACGATCATGGCGGGCGCCACGATCAGCCAGCCCCCCATGGTGGGAGTTCCCGCCTTGGCATGATGGGATTGAGGCCCCTCGGCGCGGATGCTCTGGCCGATTTTCCAGGCCTTGAGGTAGGAGATGAAGGGCTTGCCGAGAGCGATCGCCAGGAGCGAGGTCGCCACGAGCGCGAGCGAAAGCGGGATCATTGGGGGGAGTTTTTCCCTTCTAGCCGTTGGACGACTTGCGAGATGAGGACTTCCATCTGCATCGAGCGTGAGCCCTTCACGAAGAGCCGATCGCCGGGCTCGAGCCAGGAGGATAGGACCGCCTCCCCCGCCGCATGGTCTGCCACGTGCTCGGCACGCCCCGGAATCATCTCCGCCACGTGACGCGCCAGCTCGCCCATGGTCACGACTCCCGCGATGGGAAGCGAGTCGATGAGTTCACCGAGTTCGCGATGTGCCGCGACCCCGTACGCGCCGAGTTCGCCCATCTGCCCGAGGGCCAGGAAACGTCGTCCCTGGACTTCTTCCCGGCAGAAGGCCCGGATGGCCGCGCGCATGGACTCGGGGTTGGCATTGTAGGTCTCGTCGACGATCTCCACGCCGGCGACCGTGAACGTCCGGGCGCGCCCCGGCAATGCCTCGGGAGCAATCGATAGCGTCTCGGGCAGTTCGAGTCCCAGGTGCCAGGCCGTGGCGATGGCGGCTAAGGCATTGGCGCGATGATGATCGCCCAGGAAGGGCAGGGTCACGCGCGAGGAACCGGCTTCCTGCTTGGGACCTGCTTGCCAGCGCGCCTGGAAGGTTCGGCCGTTGCCTTCGCCCCAGACCGTGGCCTGGGGATCGGCGAGGCTGAAGCTGATGACGCTGCCGGCATGCTCCGCGGCCTGCGCCATGACCCAGTCGTCGTCGTGGTTGAGGACCGCGGCCATGGCGGGGCCGCCGATCCGGAGCAGTTCGGCCTTGGCCCGGGCGATCGCCTCTCGGCTGCCCAGCCGCCCGATGTGGGCCGTCCCGATGTTGGTGAGGATGCCCACGTTGGGGCGGGCGATGGAGGTCAGGTAGGCTATTTCGCCGGGCCCGCGCATGCCCATCTCCAGCACGCAGGCCCGGCTCGCGGAGGTCATCTCCAGGAGGGTGCGCGGGAGACCGACCTCGTTGTTGTAGTTGGCATGGGTCTTGCCCACCGGCATGAACTGCCCCAGGAGGCTCGCCACCATCTCCTTGGTCGAGGTCTTCCCGGAACTCCCCGTGACCGCCACGACCGTCAGGCCGAGCTTTTCGCGCCAGTAGCGGGCGATGTCCCCGTAGGAAGCGAGCGTATCCGGCACCCGGATGGTGCCGAGTCCCGCGGGGGCCTCCACGTCGCGACCGACCAGGGCCACCGTCGCGCCCCGTTGCTGGGCCTCGTCGAGGAAGTCATGGCCGTCGAACTTGTCGCCCTTCAGCGGGACGTAGAGCGAGCCCGGCAAGATCGAGCGCGTATCGGTCGAGATTCCGCTGAGCGGACCGTTGGAGAGACCGGCGGAGGGAGTGCCGCCGGTAGCCTTGAGGACGTCTTCGAGTCCTAGCACTTGGATCCCGTCCTCTTGGCCAGCGCCGCTCGGGCGACTTCCCGGTCGTCGAAGTGAACGGTCCGATCGGCAAAGATTTGGTAGGTTTCGTGCCCCTTGCCGGCGACGACCACGACGTCCCCGGCCCGGGCCTCGGCGATGGCCAGCGAGATGGCCTTTTCGCGATCCGCTTCCATGGTGAAGGCGCCCGTGATGCCCGTGGCCACCTCCGACAGGATCGCCTGAGGATCCTCGGTTCGGGGGTTGTCGGAGGTCAGGAAGACGCCGTCCGCGAGGCGTCCGGCGATTTCGCCCATCTGGGAGCGTTTGCCCTTGTCGCGATCGCCCCCGCAGCCGAAGACCAGGATCAGTCGGTTACGCGTGAAGGCGCGGGCCGTTTTCAGGATGTTCGACAGGCCGTCTGGTGTGTGAGCGTAGTCGACCAGCACGCTGAACGGATCCTCGGGCCCGGTCACCAGTTCGACCCGGCCGGGCACCCCGCGCATGCGTTCCAGCCCCGCGACGCACGTCGCGAGGGGGATCCCCAGGCCAAGGGCGCAACCGATGGCCGCCAGGGCGTTCGAGACGTTGAAGTGGCCCGGCAGCCGCAGCGTGACGCCCTGTTCGCCGAAGGGAGTGACGACTTTCCAGCGCGACCCCACGGCCGTGAGCTGCAGGTCCTCGGCGCGAAGCTCGGCAGGATGGCCGGAGGCCGAATATCCGAGCACCGGAACGCGGGCTTGTTTTCCCATCGTCTCGCCTGCGGGATCGTCGAGATTGACGGCGACCCCCCGGAATCCCGAGGAGGGATCGATCATGCCGAAGAGCTTGGCCTTGGCCTTGGCGTAGGCCTCCATCGTCTGGTGATAGTCCAGGTGATCTTGGGTGAGGTTGGTGAAGGCCGCCGCGTCGAAGTCGGTATGCGCCACTCGCAGCTGGTCGAGCGCATGGGACGAGACCTCCATGACCACCGCGTTGACGCCCCCTCGCTTCATGCGGGCGAAGAGGCCTTGAAGTTCCAGGGCCTGAGGGGTGGTGTGGCCCGTTTCGAGGGTCTGCGAGGCTCCGCCTTCCTGGTAGCGGCCGCCGAGCGTCCCGATGAGCCCGGTGGAGCGGCCCGCCTCCTGGAGAATGGCCTCGATGATGTGTGTCGTGGTGGTCTTGCCGTTGGTGCCGGTGACCCCGATGACTTCCATGGCCCGGGAGGGATGGCCGTAGTGCTCGGCGGCGAGCCATGCGAGGGCTTCGCGCGTATCCGTGGCATGAAAGACGGGCACGCCGAAGTCCCGGGATGCACCCTTCCAGCCGACATCGACCAGGAGGGCGCGAGCCCCTTGGGCTATCGCCTGATCGAGATGGTCATGGCCATCCGTGGTCAATCCCTTGAGCGCGACGAAGATGTCGCCGCTCTGAACGCGGCGGGAGTCGTAGGCGATGCCCGTGACGTCGAGGGAGCCTGGCCCGTCGCCCATGAGCGAGAGGCCCGAGGGGTAACGGCTGTCGATGTCAGCGAGTCGCATTCTTGGCCTCCGCTTGGACGTTGTTTTGGGGCTCGCCCACTTGGGGCTTGGGAACCACCCCGAGGACCCTCAGGGTATCGGCGGTCACCGCCTTGAAGAGCGGAGCCGCGGTCTGGCTCGCGTAGTGGGCGTTCTGCGGGCTGTCCAGCAGGGCGAGAACCACGATTCGAGGTTGCTCCGCCGGAACGAAGCCGATGAACGACGACATGACGTCTCGCGAGTAGCCGCCACCCGACTCCTTGGCCTTGTTGGCGGTCCCGGTTTTGCCCGCCACATTATACCCCGGAATCCCCGCCGCCGCACCGGTCCCGGCGTCCACCACGCTCTGCATCATGGTGAGCATCCGGCGCGCCGTTTCCGGCGAGATGGCCTGGCGTGCCGGAGTCGGAGGAAATTCCCGGATCACGTCCCCCTTGGGCGACTGGATCCGCTGGATGATCCGCGGCGCATGGTAGGCCCCACCGTTGGCGAGGCTCGCCGCCGCCGTCAGGATCTGAAGGGGAGTGACCGACAGCGAGTAGCCGTACGAAAGCGAGGCCTGGGTGATCGGCTTCCAGGGGAGTTTCGGCAGCCGACCTCGCCCCTCGCCCTTGATCCCGGAGTCGGTGTCGCGCCCGAAGCCGAATCTGACCAGTGCGTCCCGATGCTCTTGGGGGGTCATGCGCTGGCCGATCTGAATGCTTCCCACGTTGGAGGAAACCTCCAGGATGTCCGCGGGGCTGAGCTGACGCACCTCCGGCGGGGCATCGTGATCCGAGATCCGATGCTTGCCGATGGTCAGCGAGGGACCGCAGGCGAATCGCTCGTTCAGCCGAATTCGATCCAGATCCAGGGCGGCTGCGATGGTGAACATCTTCATCGTCGAGCCCGGTTCGTAAGTGTCCTTGGCGGCCCAGTTCTTGATGGTCTGCCAATCGGCGTCCTGGTAGCGGTTCGGATCGTAGGTGGGATGGGTCGCAAACGCCAGGAGATCCCCGTTGGAGGGATCCATGATCAGCACGGCGCCACGCTTGGCCTGCAGCTTTTCCACCGAGAGCGCGAGTTCGCGTTCGGCCACATGCTGGATGCGTTCGTCCATGGTGAGCACGATCTTGACCCCGTCGGTGAGCACGCTTTCGAGCGGGGATCCCGCGTTCTCCCGCAGAAGCTCCCGACCGCGCGCGTCGACCTGGATCAGCAGCTTCTCGGAGTCGCCGCGCAGCATGTCCTCGAAGTCATGTTCGATGCCGGCCAACCCTTGGTTATCGATTCCCACGAAGCCAATCAGATTGGCGGCCAGGGTATCCTTGGGGTAGACCCGCTTCTTCTCGCGCAGCGTCCCGATTCCGGGAATCCGCAGGGCGCGAACGGTCTTCGCCACGTTCTGGTCGTCGAGCTGACGCGAGAGCCAGCGCCAGTGGCGCCCCGTGAGTCGGTTCTCCAGTTCGGAAACGGGCATGCCGATAACCGGCGAGAGTTTTCGGGCGATCGCTCCCGGGCTGTCCTCGAACTCCGAGGGCTGCGCGTATATCGACCACGCGTTCACCGAAACCGCCAGCTCCTGGCCCTCCCGGTCGACGATCTCGCCGCGCACCGTCGCCAGATCGATCGCCTTCGTGCGCTGATCACGCGCCTGTGCGGCCAGCTTGGGGGCGTCCCAGATCTGGAGAACGGCAAGGCGCCCGACCAGGATCACCGCGGCAAAACTCAGCGCCGTGTAGATCCAGTTGCTGCGCGAGCGGATGGTCTGGGCGCGGCCCATTAGTAGCCCTCTGGTGCTCCGAAAGGGGCACGAGCAAGACGGGTCTTGATAGCGAAGGGAGCGGGGGGAGCCACGTAGAGCGCACTTTCCGGACGAACCATGCCGAGCGCCTTGGCGCTCTTCTCGATCTGATCCAGGGACTGAACCCTGGCCAACTCGGTGCGAAGGCGTACCAGAGCCTGCCGGTTCTCCCGGATCTCGCTCTGCATGCGGGAAAGCCCGGCTTCCTGCATGACCGTGGCGGTGTAGAGGGCCACATTGATGCCTATCAGGGCGAAGAGCAGCGTCTCGAGGCCGAGCTTACGCTTCTTCGGCTGGCTTTCGAGAACCGTCCACGGCTCCCGCTCTTCCACCGGGGCCGTCCGAGGCTGGTTGACGTGCGGCAACGCCAAGGGGAGTGTCTCGATCCGCCGGACCAGGGCATTTTCCTTCTTGACGGGCTCTGCCATCGCTCTTCCCCTAAGCTCATCGTCGCGCGGTCCAAAGCGCTCCTGGTAGGACCTTCTAAATCCGTTCGGCTACCCGCAGCTTGGCCGAACGTGAACGGGGATTGACCCGGATCTCGTCCTCTGAGGCCTCGACGGGCTTCGTCGTGATCACCTTGGCCGTCGAAACCTTCCCGCAGACGCACATGGGAAACTTCGGCGGGCAGACGCACGTCTTGGCCATGTCCCGGAAGACCGTCTTGACGATCCGATCCTCCAGCGAGTGGAAACTGATGACCGCGAGCCGTCCTCCCGGGGCGAGCTTGGCCAGCGCTGCCGGTAGAACCTGCTCGAGCACCTCGAGTTCCCGGTTCACCGCGATCCTCAGGGCCTGGAAGGTCCGGGTCGCGGGGTGGATGCCCCCCGCCTTGAAGTAAGGGATCACCCTTTCGATGGTCTCCGCCAGCTCCCGCGTCGTCCGGAAGGGCTTGTCTTCCCGCCGCTTGATCATGGCGCGCACGATGGCACGTGATTGCCGTTCCTCCCCGTACTTGAAGAGGATGTCGACGAGTTCCCGTTCGGGGAGCTCATTGACCAGTGTCGCGGCGCTGGGGCCAACGTCTCCCATCCGCATGTCGAGGGGACCCTCGAGGCGGAAGCTGAAGCCGCGTTCGGCGGTGTCCAGCTGATGGGAGGAGACTCCCAGGTCCAGTAGAATCCCGTCCAGCGGCGGAAGATCCCAGCTCGGCAGCACCTCCGCGAAGTTGCCGAGACGCAGTTCGAAGGGGTTGCCCACCTCGCCGAGGCGTTCTTCGGCCACCTTCAGGGCCGCGGGATCCTGGTCGATTCCGTAGACGCAACCCTCAGGCCCTACGCGGGACAGCAGGGCCTTGGCATGACCGGCTCCCCCGATGGTTCCATCCAGGAACTTCCCGCCTGGAGCGGGACGAAGCAGGTCGAGGACCTCTTCCAAGAGCACGGAAACATGGTGGAATCCGCCGTCCATCACCCTACACTCTCCCTCGGATGGGGTCTGTGACCCCCGCCACACGCGCCTGCGACGCGCTGTCAAAGTAAAAGGGGGCATCCTGCGGGATGCCCCCAGTCAGTGGGCCTGTAAGCCGAGTTCTGTCCCCCCGCAGTGGGGGTGATCATCTCTCTGGGACGGCGGTTACCCGACGCCTCATGCAACCGTACCCGGGGAATCGGCGAGCAGCGTCAACTTCCCCTGTTTGGTCTTGCTCCGGACGGGGTTTACCTAGCCAGCCGGTCACCCGACTGCTGGTGGGCTCTTACCCCACCTTTGCACCCTTACCCGACACCGATTTCATCCCTGGTGATTCCCGTCCTCCGTCGCGTTCCGCAAACCATTCCTTGCGGCGTCGGGGCGGCATGCCCTGGCCTTCGCGTGGTGGATTGAAGCTGCGAGTCGTCCCTGTTGGTGGATCTCGAATGGGTCTCTCGATGAATGGAGGCTGAATTTATGTCGGGCGGTATATTTCTGTGGCACTATCCTCGGGGTCGCCCCCACTGGGAGTTACCCAGCGTCCTGCCCTGGGGAGCTCGGACTTTCCTCAGGTCCCATGGAAGCCATGGTTCCCGCGATCACCCGTCCCACTGACTCGGGCATTCTAGCGCCTTGTCATGCGCGAGTCAAGGAACGATCTCTGCCAGCCCCGAGCTGCGACGGCCATCGCAGCCCTCTCGCCCACCCCGTCATCCGCCCCAGCAGGCCCGTTCGGGATGACGCGTACACCGCCCCCCGGCCCCTGATCGTGTACGACACCTTCAAGAGGACCAGCAACCCCAGCTTTGCGCCCTTCGGTCTCGACATCATCCCCTCCTTCGTTGTCCTTGCGTTGTCCTCGCGTTGTCCTGGTCCCTCGTCAGAGGGACCAAGCGTCAGCCATGATCGCTTCAACGGTTCTGGCTTCGCCCGTCAATCCTCGCGCCATTGCGAAGGACTCGACGGACTGGGCTTCATATCGCTTAATATACTATCATGTTCGACCTTGCTTGCCCATGCAGGGAACTTCCCGCAACTCCCGCTCGTCCTTCCAGCGAAGCGCGTCTGCTCGGCGCCCCGAAGCGCGGAATTCGACCCCTTGACAGGCTGTTAGCTTCAATCTACCATACGTTTGTATGGTGGGTCATCGCAGGACGGCTCACCGCGTTGTTTTCGGGAAGCGGAATCGTGAAAGGAGCGGGCTTGCAAGACTTGACCCCTCGTCAGGCCCAGGTCCTGGAGGTTCTTGCCGCTCACCTGAAGGATAGGGGGAAGGCGCCGACCGTTCGCGAAATCGCCTCCGCCCTGGGGGTGAAGGCGGTGGGCACCATCCAGGATCATCTTCGCGCCCTCGAGCAGAAAGGCTACGTGGAGCGCGATCCCGGCCTCAGCCGCAGCCTCCGATTGACCGAGCGAGCCCCGTCGCCCGATCGGGTGCCTATCGTCGGTAGAATCGCCGCGGGACGTCCCATCGAGGCCATTCCCGATGTCGAATACCTGGACGTCATCCAGGATCTTCAGCTCGAAGGATCGTATTTGTTGAGGGTCAAGGGCGAGAGCATGATCGACGATCATATCGCCGACGGCGACTTCGTGGTGGTTCAGCCCCAGGCCCATGCCCGGGACGGGCAGATCGTGGTGGCGTTGCTGCCCGGCGGCGAAGCCACGCTCAAGCGTTACTTCCGGGAGCACGATCACGTCAGGCTTCAACCAGCCAACCAGTCAATGGAGCCCATCCGGGTTCGCGAAGTCGTCATTCAGGGTCGCGTGGTGGCGGTCATTCGCCGCGTACAGTAGAGGAGGTCGTTTTGATTTCGTCGCGTCAGCCCTTCCAGACTCCCCGGATCCGCCTTCTCAAGCGAAGCCGGAGATCCTGGCTCCAGCGCTTCTGGAACGTCGAGGAACTCTTCGAGCTCAAGGTCACCCTGCTTCTCGTCGTGAGCGCGCTCGGCGCCGCGCTGGGCGCCTGAACACTGCGCTCGCCTCAGTCGAGGGTGCCTATCAGCTCGTCGGTCTCTGCGAGCCGCGGCAGCGTGAACCAGAAGGTACTCCCGCTTTCGATCCGACTCTCAACGCCCAGCTTTCCCCCATGCGCTTCGATCAGCGCTTTGGCAATCGATAGCCCCAGTCCGGCGCCACCGTGCTCCCGCGTGATGCTGGCGTCCACCTGGAAGAACTTCTGGAATAGCATCTCGACGTGCTGATCGCTGATCCCAATCCCCGTGTCGGAAATCGCCACGTGGACCTCGTCGGGACCCGCGTGCATGGTAATGGACACCTGCCCCCCCGCGGGCGTGAACTTGATGGCGTTTCCCAGCAGGTTCCGCAGCACCTGACCGATGCGGCTCGGATCCATCGGCACCGCCAGCCGTTCGTCGGGAAGCTCCGCGTGAAGCGTCAAGCGCGCTTCCTGTAGGAGCGGCTGCAAGAAGGTCAGTTCCTCGTGGATGAGAAGTCCCAGATCGGCCTCGCGCAAGACCAGCTTGAAAGAGCCTGCTTCCATGCGGGCGAAATCGAGCATGTCGTCGACGATCCGCTGCAGCCGCTTCGCCCCCTCTTGGATCTGGCTGACGAATCCCTGCTGATCCCGGGTCAACGCGCCTCCGACTTGATCCTCGAGGAACTCGGCGTAGCCCATGATGGAGGTCAGCGGCGTTCGTAACTCGTGGGAGGCGGCGTTGATGAAGTTCCCCTTGAGTCGGTCGAGCTCGCGAAGGGTCTCGATCTGCTCCTGTTGAAGTCTCTCGTTCTCGACTCTCGCCGAAACCTCGGTCGCGAAGAGCAACATGCCCTGCACGGCCCGATCGTCCTCGAAAAGCGGAACCAGCGTGGCGTCGACGTAGTGCCGGCGATCGCCCACCACGATCGGATACCCCGTGAATCGCGCCGTCTCGCCCTTCGCCAGCACGGCCTCGCAAAGCACGTCCCACGGGTCCAGCTTCGGCAAGACGTCGAATACCGAGCGATTGACGATTTGTTCGGAACCCAAGCCCATGACCCGAACCAGCTCCGCGTTCGCCCAGCGAATGACCATGTCCCGATCCAGGTAGAGGATGCCCACCGGTATCGAGGCGACGATGTGGTCGACGAGCGCTTTCTCGCAGGATAGCTCTCGATTGCGCTCGACGATCTCGGCTTCGATTCGCTGGCTGTGATCCCTCAATCGCGCGAAGGCGGTTTCCATGTTCTGGGTTCGCAAGGCCGCCTCCTCGCTCGCCGCCAGCTGCTGCTGGGAGGTCGCGAGGGCGGACAAGAGTTGCTGGTTTCGTAGTTCGAGCCGGGCAACGGCCGCCCTCGAGACCATCAGTTCCGACTGAAGGCACAAAAGCTCATGGCCCTCGGTGGCGGGGATGAGTTCTCGGTTGATCATGTCGTCCTTGCCTGTTCGTCTTGCCTGCTCGCCCCAACAGTGCGGTCCCCTATTGGAACAGGCTGACTTTATTCCATGCGCTAGTTTAGCGGACAAGCTGCCGGAGGTCTAGGCAAGTTTTACGGGTTCTCCGTCATGGCGTGAACGTCCCGCTTCCTCGAAGCGCCAGGCGCGCCTCACCAGGCGCGATTTCCAAGAAAAAGGGACCTGCGGGAAAAATCCCGAAGGCCCCTGTCTCTCAGGGCGACTAGAGGTTCCACAGCGATTCGAACACGTCCTGGTGGCGCTTGAGTTCGGCGAGCTTGAACTGCACGAAGTCCTCGAGCCCCGGCATGTCCGAGGTGAGCGTCATCTCGATGTCCCCGTCCGCCTCTAGCGACGGCGCTTCGACGTGCCGCGAATACTCGTTCATGAGGTCGATGAGCATATGCACCTGACCGACGTTGAAGACCTGTGTCTCCGCCTGCTTTCGAGTCTGCCGACGGGGTTTCGCCGCTGCGGCCGTCTTCTTGCCTCGAGTGGGCTTGGAGGAGTTGCTGGGGTTTGCACTATCCATGGCGTCCTACCCTTCTGACTGCGCGATGTCGTCCACAGGGAGCATTCTAGGGCCTTTCGATCCCCCGTAGAAGGGCCTACAAACCGCAACAATATTAAGCAAGTGGGCTGTACTGCGCGCCGCTGAGTTGTCACCGAGTTTACATCGGCTACGCCCCGCACCTTCAGGGCATGACCCCGATTCGAAACCGGGCCCTGCGCGATTGACGGGGGTCTCCCCCCTTTTCAAAGCATTCTTAAGAAAGCTATCCGATTGTTTCGCCCTTCCCAGCCTGAGCCAGGTAGCGCGCGGCTTTGCGTCGTTCCTCGCGGGGGCGAGCAAAAGCAATCGGCCCACCCCGGAGGGCGGACCGATTCGATTCGTGGCGGTCCTTTACTTGGCCGGGAGTTCCACCTGAGGCGCGTAGGCCACGGCCGCCTGTTCGAGGGCCGCTATCATCTGCTTCTCGGCCCCCCCGCCGAAGAGGTTGAAGCCGCTCGATAGCTTGGAAATCATCGTCTGGCGAGCCTGCGCCGAGAAGACGCTCATCCAGGGGGCAGAGACTCCGTACCCCATGCTTCCCATCAAGAGCTTGATGTCGTCCTTGGTCATGGCGGCCGTCACCGCGTCGAAGGCCGCCGGATCGTACTTGCGGTACTGCATGAGCGACGGGGTGAACATCGCCTTGAGGGCCGCACCCTTGGTGTCCTTGTCGAGATCCTCGAGCATGCGCTTGATGCCCTTGCTCGCACCACCATAGAGGCTGTCGAGCTGCTTGAGCATCATGTCCACCTGATCGGTCTTGGCCGCCATGTCGAGGATGTTGACGATGGCGAGGCGATCGCCCGCATCCGTCCGACCCTCCACCAAGAGCTGGATCATGGTGGCTTTCTGGTTTGGCTGCGAATCGTAAAGCAACTCGGGGCGGTTGGCCAGCATGTCGCGGACGGCGTCCGCATCCGCTCGCTGAAGGAACGCGTTGATCTCCCGAACGGCCTGCTCGTTCACCTTGGGAGCGGTCGCTGCGGTGGCATCCGTGGATCCCGCGGTGGCGCCGGTGCCCGACGTGTTGCCGGTGCCTTGAGCCGATTGATTTCCCTGCCCCGCGGGCGCAGGTTTGTTGTAACCCATGGCCTCGGAGAGGAAGTCGGGGCTCGACCATACCGACGTATACGTCTGACGCGGCGGCTCGGCGGGCTGGGCCGCAGCCGTAACCGGCGCTACTGCCTGTGCGGGGTAAGCCGAGGCAGGGTAGCCCGCCTGCACGGGGACGATCTGGGGCGTCATCATGCCCGGCTGAACGAGTCCGGGAACGGCGGTTGCGGGAACCTGGATGCCGGGATTGATCGGCTGCGGGGTCAGGCCCGCCGCGGTACCGCCAGCGGCGACCGGAGATCCCGAGGCCGTGTAGGCCTGCTGCAACGTGAAGCCCATGATTTCGAGCTGGGCCGCGAGCATGTCCCGCTCGGGCCCCGCCGCCATGGCGGCGACGGCATAGGCGGAGTCCTGGTACGCGGTGGTCATGGCGAGCATGTCGTTGCGGGCGGCCGCCTCGTTGAAACGGGCACTCGAGGCCTCGAAGGCGCCGAAGGGGTTGGAGGGCGCCGTCGGCTGCGGGGTTGCCGCCGGAACCGTGCCCACGGGCATGGTGGTCATCACAGCGTCACCAGGCCGCTTGGCGCCGGACTTGGCGGCCATGTACTCCTCGCGGGTGACCTTGCCGTCTCGATTGGCATCGAAGGCGCGGGTCGCCGCGTCGAGCTCGTTTCCGGAAAGATAGCTGTCCTGATTTTTGTCCCGGGCGGCGAAGTCCTCGTCATAGACGCCGTTCATCACCTGGGCTCGCTTGGAAGCCAGGTGCTCGGCCTCGGTGACCTCGAAGTCACCGTTGGCATCGGCGGCGCTGAACTTCGTGGCCTCGGACCCCGAAAGCCAGCCGTCCTGGTTGGCGTCGGCCTGCTTGAACTCGTTCTTCCAGCCGACCTCGCGTTCCGCCATCTGGCCCATCTCCCACTCCTCGCGGGTGACGCGCTGGTTACCGTCGGCATCGAAGGCCTTGGCCTTCTTGTCGAGTTCGGTGCCCGAGAGGTAGCCGTCCTGGTTCTTGTCGCGCTCGACGAAAGTCGCTTCCCGGCTGGTGGGCGTGGATGCTTGAGGCGTCCCTTCGCCGCGGGCCAGGGCGATCGCCGCGGCGTTGACCCCGATTTCGGCGAGGGCGAATTCCATCATCTCGAGGCGTTCGCGGGCTTCCACCTTCGCCTCTTCAGATGGCATGCCGCGCGAGGCGCCGGCGGCCTCGCTGAAGTGGCGAATCGCCAGATCCCGCGACGCGGCCTGCGACTCCTTGCGGGACTTCGCGGGAAGGCTCGCGGCATCGTGGTAGCTCTTGATCTCCTGGTTGAAGCGATCGCTCGACGCGTCGAACCGCTCCCGGGAACCGACGATTCCGCCGGCAGGCTGGGCCTCGGCAGGATAAGCAGTCAGGACGGTCTTCGCGAACGTATCCACCGCGCTCTCGTACTGCTTGCGGGCCGGATCGGACATCGGGATCAACTTCAGCATCTCCTGGGCCTTGCTCAAGGCTTCCGAGGAGAGCTGGCGGCCGTTGGCCGTCGTGGCAGGCGTGAGCTTGGCACTGTCGATGGCCGCCTTGGCGGCCTCGATCACGCGGCTGTTGGGTGATGGCAGGGCTGTCGCGGCGGGGGGAGTCGGATCCGTGACGGCGGCCGGGGGTTTGGCGGGGGAATCCGCCCGGAGGCGAATGACTTCGCCCGGATAGATCCAGTGCCCATCGTTGGCGCGCTTGCGGCCCTGGGCGTCGGGACCCTCCTTGAAGACTTCGGGGTTGAGCTCCTTGAGCTTGTCGTAGCTGATCTGGTACTTGGCGACCAGACTGCCCAGGGTGTCTCCGGACTTGATGCGGATGGTCTCGGGGATGCCTTCGAAGCTGTCGCTGGGCATGCGAGGCTGCGCCGCAGCCTCGGGGATCGCCACCGCCTGAGGAGCCGGAGCGCTGGCCGCGGCTGAAATGGCTGCAGCCGCAGGATTAACGGGCCGCGTTCCACCGGCATCCGCAACTTGCACCATCGGTCGGCTCCTTTCGGGAGGGGAAAACTAGAGACTATCTCCTATATACCTACCCAGGCCCCCGTTCTTGCGCGATTTAAACTGCCTTTAAATATTCTTTGACATGCTCGGGGGGGCACGATATAATAAAGCTCGCCTCAAGCCCGATTCGTCTAGAGGCCTAGGACGCTGCCCTCTCACGGCGGTAACACGGGTTCGAATCCCGTATCGGGTACTAACAAACAAAGCAGCTTGGAGGATAAACCTCCAAGCTGCTTTGTTGTCATTGATCTTTTCACTACTTCTTTTTCGGGAGAACTTCGATCGGGACGGTCGCTATCCTGATTCTTCCAATATGCGGGAATTCTTGCTGACTAGCTCTTGGAGTTCCTGTTTCTGAGCATCAGGCAGGAAAGATGCCCCGATCAAATCGCAGGCTGGTCCGGTGAGCTTAACGAGTCCCTCAAGGATTTTGGTTGACACCTGGGGCTTTAGATCGCATTTGGTGGCGAAGTACTGCCAGTCGGAAAGCGTGATCTTCTTGTCTTTTCCGTTCAGCTTTAGGGCGAGTTCTCGTTCCTTGAAATGTAGCCTGCTGCTGACAATGTCATACGCTGGCGAGAGAACGACGTCGCCGGTCGTAGTGACGAGCAGCGAGAGGTTCTTCCTGTGCAGGTCCTCGTTGCCGATCCACCACGAGAAGGCGACCAGCTTGAAGAGCTTGCTAAGCTGGATAATGGGTGCGGAGGCGTATTTTTTGATAATTTTGGCGCAGTGCTCAAAGGAGCCTTGGTATTTTTCTTTCGGAGGCAGCTCCGCTAGTTGGCAGAAATCCTCCATGCGGAACTTCTCGCCATTTTGACCGCGGTCGAAGCGTTTCGTTATGTAGGCAAGCGATCCATCGGAGAGTTCGATTAAGCCACTTGGCGGGATCTCGATCCCAGCTAGGCGAGCGATGCGCATAGCCAAGGCTTCGTTTTCCGGAAGGTTGGGATAGGTACTCACCTGAGGTTTGAGGATGTATTGGAGGCCGCTGCTGGCCACTTCTAGGCTCTTTTTATCGCTAGTGAGTCGCATTGATAGCTTCTGCTGGACGCCGGAGAGGCTTACAAAGCCCACCATAGGCCTGGCTTGCTCAACGAGCTTCGCGTGATCGATTGCGATGGTAGGTGGCTTGCTGATGCCAAATAGTTCTCTGAGGCATTTGGGATGGTAGTGGCTCCCTTTCTCTGGTAATTCGGCCAAGCAGATTCGGCAGACTTGGGTCATCGTTGCTTTCCTCGCTAGGGCTCGACGGGAACGATTTCCACTGCCCCGGCGCAGTCACGACACAACGCGCAAAGTAATCCATAGGCGTCGTCTTTCGAGAGCTTTAAGTAGGAGGTCGAAATCTCGAGCAGCCAGCCCTCTGGCAGTAGGTTTTCGAAGAAGGGGTGTAATCCCTTGCTCTCATAGGGTTGATCTGTGAGGGGCAGGGTGAGGGAAATGGGTACAGCGTCGTGATCGGCGAGCCATGCGGGATCATAGGAGAAACGCGTTCGCTCGCCCGACTCCTCGAGGAATCCGACCTTTCGCCCGTCCAGTTGAACCCATGCCCGTCTAGATGCCACTGTCGCCTCCTTCGTCCCGCGGCGCGTCGACGATGTGAAGGGTCTTGCCGAATACCGTCAGGACGGACTCGACGGCGTCTAGGCGTACCGTTGATTTCCCCCCCTCTAGATCAGATATGAAGCGTCTTCCAACCCCAGCAAGGTCTGCGAGCTCCGCCTGCCCGAGTTGGTTCTTCGCCCGCAGTTCGCGGACTTGTCTGGCGAGTTCTTGGGCAACACGGGATTCTCGCTCTCGTTTGATGGGAGCGCGTGGTCGATTAGGTATCTTTCTGATGGCCATCCTCGATGCTCCTGAGCGGGACTATGACGGGTCCGGGGAAAGTCACGATCCCGATCGGGTATCTTGGGCTGCTGACTTCTGGTTCGCGTTACCGATCGGGATTATTAATCTAAATTAGAGATTATCATGTTCCCGATCGGGAGTAAATAGATGAAAATAATAAGCTATTGATCCTGATCGGGAATGAGAAGTTGAATCAGTCTTCTATCGGATCCCGATCGGGCTCAATAGTTTGGAGTAGTTGGAGGCGGTGACCTCCCATTCAATGGTAACGCCCGTTAACGGCTGAATGACTGATCTGCGGGCAGGCGGCATTCAGCCGTGAAGCAGTCACGCCGACTGCGCTCCTCATCGGTTTCCCCCTGGGCCTATGCTTGAACTGATTCTGCTTCAGCCGTGAGCTCTCGTTCGATCGCCGCGATCAGGTCCGGGTCGTTCGGATCCACCGTCGGAGCGAACCTTGCGACGACCTTGCCGTCCCGCGAGACGACGAACTTCTCGAAGTTCCAGAGGATATCGCCTTTTTGCTTCGGTCCCTTTCCGGTGAGCGCGAGTATTCCGGACATCAGTTTGTGGCCCTTGCCGTGCGATTCGGGAAGCGCCGCCGTCAGGTAGTCGTAGAGCGGATGGCGGCCCTTGCCCTTCACCACGATCTTCTCGAACATGGGAAACTTCACACCGAAGTTGAGTCGGCAGAATTCCTGAATCTCTTGGTTGCCGCCAGGTTCCTGACCCGCGAATTCATTGGCTGGAAATCCGAGTACCTCCAGCCCTCGATCCGCATACGTCTCGTAGAGCTTTTCGAGACCGTCGTACTGGGGCGTCAGACCGCACTTCGACGCGACGTTGACGACGAGCAGCACCTTGCCCTGGTACGCGGCGAGTGAGACGGGCGTGCCGTCGATGCGATTGACGTGAATGTCGTAGAGTTTGGATGCCACGGCGATGTTCCCCTTTCAGGCGTGAATCAAGCGGGCGGTTCGTCCTTTTTACCAGCGTCGCCACTCCTCTTGTGCGACGCGAGGAGTCGGTCCAGCCCGGTCGCGAGCGACGAGATGAATTCGCGATCGAGCTCCATTCCACAGGCCAGCTTCTGCGGGATGTCAGCGGCATCGGCCTGCAAGGCATGGCCATGGTCCGATAGCCAGATCTCGACGATGCGTTCATCCTTGGTGGATCGAACGCGGCGGACGAGTCCCTGGCCTTCCATGCGCTTGAGCAGCGGCGTCAGGGTTCCCGAGTCGAGATTCAGGCGAACGCCGACATCCTTGACCGAGAGTCCGTCGCATTCCCAGAGCACGAGCATGACGAGGTACTGAGGGTAGGTCAGGCCAAGCGGGGCCAAGAGCGGCTGATAGGCCTGCGTCATGGCCCGCGTCGCCGCGTAGAGGCGGAAGCAAAGCTGATTGTCCAGAAGCAGTTGTGGAAACTCTTGCATGGGGGTATCATTGCACACAATTGAATTTTACGCAATGTGATTTGAGGGATTCGGGTCATCTTCGTCTGGAAGTTCAGAGCGGGAGACGGCGAGCCAACTGTCGCTAGGATCGATCGCATGGTGGGGAGGAAAAGCACCCTCTCGATGATTGTGGAACATCGCCGCAGGGGAATATACTTCATCGGCGCGGATGGCCTCCGGTGAGGCAAAGGGGGTGAGGTCATGCCCAACCTGGAGCTTCTGACCCCGACGAACTGCACCGTGATGCTGATCGATCATCAGCCTCAGATGGTATTCAGCGTCCAATCTATCGACCGTACGCTGATGATCAACAACGTCGTCGGGCTCGCCAAAGCGGCAAAACTCTTCATGGTGCCGACCGTTCTGACGACCATTTCGGCGGCCGAGTTCTCGGGGCGGTTGCTGCCCGAGATCCAGGCCGTGTTTCCAGGGCAGCCAACGATTGACCGGACCACCATGAACCCATGGGAGGATCCCAATGTGGTGGAGGCGGTTGAGCGGATCGGACGCAAGAAATTGGTGATGGCCGGTCTCTGGACCGAAGTTTGTCTTGCGTTTCCCGCCCTTGATGCCATCCGGGCGGGTTATGAAGTTTACGCCGTCCTGGATGCTTGCGGCGGCGTGACCGATAGGGCCCATGAGGCTGCGGTCCAGCGCATGATCCAAGCGGGCGTGGTGCCTACCACATGGCTGCAGTTCGCCCTCGAACTTCAACGGGACTGGGCCCGCGAGGAAACGGCCATTGCCGTAGGCAACCTGGCGATCGCCCATGGAGGTGCCTATGGAGTCGGGCTCGGATACTACCGCGACCTGGGTAGCCGAGCGGATGCCGTGGGGTAACGAGGAAGGGACATGATCACGCTGAGACCTGCGAACGAGCGGGGCCATGCCGACCATGGCTGGCTCAAGACCTTCCACACCTTTTCTTTCGCGGATTATTACAATCCCCGCGAAGTCGGCTTCTCAGCGTTGCGCGTGATCAACGACGATACGGTCGCGCCTGGCATGGGCTTCGGGCGCCATGCCCATTCCAATATGGAAATCATTTCCATTGTGCTGCTGGGGGCGATCGAGCACAAAGACAGCATGGGCAATACCGTCCAAGTCACGCGGGGGGAGATACAGCGCATGAGCGCAGGGACCGGCGTGCTCCATAGCGAGTACAACCCCTCGGAAACTGAGCCCGTCCACTTTCTGCAAATCTGGATCGAACCCGATCGCGAGGGCCTTCCGCCGGGTTACGAGCAAAAGCGATTTCCCCATGAGGATCTGCATGGCACGCTCCGGCTGGTATGTTCGCCTGACGGCCGCGAGGGCTCGCTCACCCTTCACCAAGACGTCTTTGTCTTTCGAACCTTGCTGGAAGCGGGACAGCGCGTCAGCCATCGGCCGCAGGCCGGCCGGCGGGTTTATGTCCATGTCGCGCAAGGCGACGTGCGCCTCAACGGGCAGCTCTTGACGGCTGGCAGCGGCGCGCGCGTTGAGGGCGAGCCCGAAGTCCGTCTAGAAGGCGTAGGCTCGAGCGATGTCTTGGTCTTCGACCTGCCTTGAGAGAGAACCTTCCATGGAGCGGGCCTCAATGGGGAGGATGCGGCATCGCTGGTTATTCCGGCGAAGCCGAACGCCGATTCCGGGAACCCGAACACTAACTCCGGTAACGGCCAGAAAAATGTTCGGTTTGGACCGGAATAGACACTATTGCTTTGAACGGTTGGTGGCCAAAGCTAGCGAAATAGAAGCAGTCACGGAGCAACTCTGGCGCAGGAGTCTTACTTCCGACCGTTTGCGAGGCGATGGTAGTGCCGCCACCAACTCGAGGCGGCATCTTGGGCTTCAACGACTTGCTCAAGAATCAATGCCTTTTCCAGTTTCATCAACTCGAGGCCGATGTCACTCGCCCCAAAGGCTTGGGCGAGGACCATCCACTGATACGCCTTCACTAGCCCGCCTTCCTGGTGGGAACTGGCATAAAACGCGCTCAGGTTCAACATTGCCTCCGGTGATCCAAGGTTGGCCGCCTGTTCCAAGAGCGCACGTCGTACCTGGGCTCGTTTTTCCAACTCGGCCCGGACGATCAGTTGCCCAGCATTCCAGAAGACTTGCGCATGGCCGACCGATATCCCTTCGGACTTAGCCCATTGCTCCATGGCCTTACGCGTTTTTGGCTTCAAGCCAGGATCATAGAGGGTCACGCTCGCTCTGCTGCGCGAGTCTTCAGGAACCAGGATGATACGTCCCTGCTTCTTGGCTTCCGCCAGTGCGGTGGTGACTTTTCGGTATGATTTTGCCTCGTGATGTTGGCGTCGCTGCTCTGCCAGGGCTTTGCTTAGTGGAATGTCCCTAGGCAACAGGGCTGCAAGCTGGAGATAACCCCGTAGGGCGATGGGATCTTCCGGGCTCTGCAGGCGATCTTGAAACCGAGCTTCATCCATCGCTGAACAGAGACACCCCGTTCGATTGGCTGCAAGCCGGAGGGCCGCTGCTTCCCCATAGTGGCGAGGTAGCCCGAAGCCATTTTGGAAGAGCCAGGCCAACTCAGCAGTCGCCGAGACATTTCCTTCCGTAGAGGCTGCTTGAAGGGCTTGATACACCCGTGGGAAGGCTTGGCCGTACTCCCAGTCCAGGGAACGTTCAGCCATAAATGCAAAGGGATTCTCCTCACTTTGCTGAGCGAACACCATGGCACGCCGGAAGGAGGAGAGGGCATTTACTGGATCAGGCTTCCTGTTCCAGCCTTCCGCATTGGCGACACCCAAGCGGAAAAGGGCCATCCCAGCCTCGTCTGGGTACTCGTGGGCTAAATCGGCGACTCGCTCGTACCAATGCGCGGCCTGACCCAAGTCCTTTGGCAAGCCGTCGCCCCTTTCAAATATGCTTGCCAGGCGATAACGTGCGGTTGCTAGGTTCCCATACTTCTGGGCAAAGGGCCTGTATTCGTCATGCCCGAAGACCTCCGTCCCGTTTCCGCCCTCCAACGAGTAATCGATTGCCATCATGTACCAGAGCAGCGCTTCTGCGTCATTGCGGACATCGGGCGGGCCGCTGAGATAAATGCGTGCAATCGCAAAGGCGGGATCGCTGTTGTAGCGCTCGGCCGTCTGGGAATACCAGTGAATGGCCGCTTTCAAGTCAGGCGTCACGCCGGTCCCTTGCTCGTACATATCGGCGACCTGCCCTTGAGATGCGGCATCCCCTGCCTCCGCCCCCTTGAGGTACCATGAGAAGGCTTTCGCCAGGTCCTTGGGAACGGTAATTCCTTGCTCGAACATCATTCCGATCTGAAAGCAGGCCCCAGGCATTCCGCTTTGAGTCGCTTTTAGCGCCCATTCAATTGCCTGATGTTCATTCGCATGTGTCCCGATGCCTCGTGCAAACATCTCGGCAACCAGCGCTTCCGCTTCTGCATGGTGAGATTGCGCTGCTTTGGCTGCCCAGTCGAAAGCCTCACGCTGTGCTGCCGTTTCGCCGTAGCGAAGGCGACATGCTAGCTGATACTGGGCTTCAAGATGTCCTCCCGTAGCAGCCCTCCGAAACCAGCGGACGGCTTGATCGCGGAGGCTTGCATAATCCTCGATAGGTATCCGGCCGCCTTCATAAGCCATGGCCAACTCGAACTGTGCAGCAGGTATTCCCTGGTCAGCCGCCTTCCGAACCCACGTCACTCCTTCTTGGATGTCGCTGCGGTCGTAGGATGCCGCCATCAGCCACAAACCCAGGTCAAGTTGAGCCTTCGCCTCGCCCTTCTCCGCATTCTGGCGAAGCTGTGACTCACGCGCTCGGCCATCAATCAACCGCAAGCGTCCGGCTTCCGCGGCAAAGTCCTTGAGGTGGACCTTGGCCCCCGGAACGCCCTCGGCGTGCGCTTTCTCGAAGTACAATTTGGATTTTTGCAAGTCAACGGGAACCCCCTGCCCCACCTTGAACATCGTCCCGAGTTCAAGGTAAACCTCGGGATAGCCGCGACTGGCAGCCTCCTCCATTAGCGAGATTGCTTCCCTAACGTCTGATTCTTCTCCCCGATCGCCTCGCAGCATTCGCGCGAGTAACAACCTGGCCTCCATGTCATCGCGCTCCGCCCCTTTCCGGAACCAGTCTTGAGCTTGGGCCTCGTCACGAACGACTTCAACGCCTTCCATGTAAAGCTTCCCCAGTGCCACCATGGCCCCGGCATGACCTTTCTTGGCCGACTTCAGAAAGAACCTGACGGCCAGCTGTGGGTCTTTGGGTACGGCCCTACCCCGTAGGGCCATGATTCCCATGGCAAAGAGCCCGAGCGGATGTTCACTGTCGGCGAGCCGCTGCATCATAGGCCTTAGTTCCGTGTAGGGAAGCGGATGATCCCCGGCTTCTCGTAGAATATGAACCAATTGCTCCAGCCCTAAGCCACCACCGAGTTGCATCGCAAGCATATACCAGTGGCATGCTTGGCTGAGGTCTTTCGCCACTCCCTTTCCGTGCCAATAGGCGTCTCCGAGGCAACTAGCAGAATTGGCCTCTCCCTGTTCAACCGCTCTACGAAGCCACGCGATTCCTTGCGCGGGGTTTTCCCCATAAAACAGTCTTTCGCCAATCAGCCGTTGCGCATCGCTATGCCCGTGCTCGGCCGCAAAGAGAAGCCATTCCTCGGCGTCTTCCTCCTGACCAATACCGAGTTCACGAGCCGCATCGACGTTGCTTTGCCGTGCTGCACGAAGCAACCAGGACCGTCGCTCTTCACTGGAGGAGTCATCCAAGCTCAGCGCGTTTCCCAGGAGATACTGACCGAGCGGGAAGCCTTGTAACGCAGCTTTCCGAAGCCAACGAACTCGGTCAGCGTAATTCAATCCGCTCCGGTTCGCCATGCCAACCTGAGCAGCGGCGTATCCACGCTCTGCACTGTGCTTGCACCATCGGTCCGACTCCTTGTGATCCTCCGATCCGCCCAGGCCCTCCAGGAGCATTTCAGACAGGTAAAAGGCACTCGGCGCATGTCCCCCTTCAGCCAGCTGCCGGAACATCCGACGCGACGCCGACAGGTCTTGGAGTCGGCCTATCCCGAATCGTGTCGCAAGTGCTGCCATGAAGCGATCTTCTGCCCGTGTCGAACGGCTCCATTCTTTCTCTAAGGTTGACGGATGGACCGATTTGCCTGATTTTTGCCGAGACTCGAACGCTCTCGCCAGGACCAGCCCAAGATCGGATTGCGACGCCGCTCGTATTAGCCAAGCAAGCGCTTTCTCAGGGTTCTCATCTACCCCATCTCCTGCGGCATAAGCCATTGCCAAATCGACTTGGGCCTCGCTGTTATTCTGGTTGGCCGCAAGATCCAACCACTTGATTGCTTCTATGACAAGCTCTGACTGCGATTGCCAACCAGCCCGCAATAAATGACCTGCACGGGCCCTTGCCCTTGGCTCACCCAACTCGGCTGCAGCACGATAATAGCTGAGCGCTCTTGGAAGGTCGAACGGTCCGCCAAGTCCGAGTTCGAGCATTTGTCCCAGTTCGAATTGCGACCAGGGATGGTTTTGAACTGCCGCTCGTTCAAACCATTTTCTGGCCTCACGTTCGTCTTTTTTGACGCCCATTCCGTACTTCAAGGCAATGGCTAACTCGTATTGAGCTTCGGGGTTTCCTCGCTCTGCACGTGTTGCAAGAGCGATCGGAGCGTCGTCAAGGAGCTCGTCGATCACGGTTGCTTCTTTCATTTGCAAGGCAAAGGCCGGATAGGAAGCGAACTGAATGCCGACCGTCACGGCAAGGAGTGAGTATAGGACGGCGCAATGAACGCTATCTAGGCGTGATCGGGGCTTTGATTGGGGCATGTATTCTTGGCTCCCTCATTGCTGTGAAATCATAGATGAGGCCTGGTAAGTCATACCCAGGTTTCATACTTGGCGGATGAATTCCTGGCTACTGCCATTCAAACGTTGGCAACGAGCATTGATTGATTAGCTTGGTTAAGAAAGTTCGAATCCTATCCCGCAAGGGGTGCCAATACGGCTAACATTCTGCGTTGTGGCCACGAATCAGATCGTTTTGGGTTGATTCTACAGCCGTCCTCCGATGAAGTCAGCCATAATCTGCGGCACCGCGGTGTCGAAACCGACGACATCCAGCATGGCCCTATCGGTGGGATCGGCTATGGTGAACCGGTTAGCGACCATTCCCACGACGATGAGCTTGGCGGGAATGCCCATCTTCTCTCGATAGGCCCGCAGCGCCTGGGCAGGATGGATGTCTCCAAACCAAGTCTCGCTGTCTGTCAGGATGACGAAGGCGTCGGCCTTGATTCCACGCTCCGTGGCCCAGATCATGGGCAAAGCGCAGTCGGTCCCACCAAACGGAATCCCGCTCACCGACTTCACCACGTCGTCCAGCCGCTGCGACCGTGAGATGGAAATGGGCACCAGCTGGTCGCTAAATGCCAAGGTGGTCACGTCGGGCTCGGTAGCCGTCATGACGAGTGATAGGGCCGCTGAGGCCACCCGGGGAGTCATTCCGGGAATCCCCGCGACCACGCCCCCGTCCATTGACCCGGAGACATCCAGGCCAATGACGATCCGCTTCCCGCTCGGACTCGCGTTTCCGAAGGCCAGGTAGAAGGCGTCGTTGAGCGCATCGACCACCTCGGTTACGGGATTCCATGAGGACTCCCTCGAGCGCATGCCGAACCCTTGCTGATAGGTCACGAGTGCGGCGAGCACCTTGATGGGATGCAGTCGTGCTTTCCGGAGGCGCTCTTGATCGCGGAGGCGCTCGACGACGAGACGGCTAGCCGCCGACATGGGCGCCAGCAGCCCGACTCGCGTCATCGTGGCGAGGTTTCGGATCATGGCCTCCATCGGCATCTCGTCGAGCAGCGCCTCCCAGACTCGCGCATCGGTCAGTAGCTCAGTCGGAAGTGCTTCGCGAGGAAGTCGATGCCTGCGAATGAGCGGCACCGCGACCTCGGCCGAGGCCTGCTCGCGAACCTGAAGGTACGCCTTCAGGAGTTCGGGCGGCTCAGCTTCCAGCCCCTGCTTTTCCGGCTCTTCCTTCGTCGCCCAGTGATAGAGCAATTCATGGGCTGCCGACGCCGGCACGGGGTGTGCCAGCCTAAGCGCGTCACGGTGGCTCCAGCCATCCCTCGCCCCGTACTTGATGAGCTGCAACGCGAGCTGATCAGGCGTCTTGGAGTTATACCAGGTACCCACGCTTCGACGCATGGCCCTTCCCCAGCCCCGGAATCCCTCGATGTAGGTGAGGAAGTGAAACAGATGCGTGCCGATGCGCGCCACCTGGGGCAACTTTGCGAGGGCAAGGCCTTTGGTTTCAGGCGATCCGTAGGCCGCGCAGAGCGCCAGGGCGAAGAGTGCCGGATCGTTCTTGGGCGCGCGGCCCGTCTCGCTGATCTCAATGATGCGCGCGATCGTACGAGGACCATCCGCTTGAATGCACCGAACGACAGCCTCCGCGTTCTCACGAGTGAGACGCCCCTCAGTGGCGTAGTACGTGCCACCCTCGGAGCCCAGGATCAGGAACCGGTCGAGTTGCGTCCAATCATCCACGGTCCAGGAGTAGCCTCCTGCATTGTTGGGAACCTGGCCACTCGCTGGAATCGGAAGCCCTTGAGGGGTTCTCTTGGCGCTGAAATGTCGTAGGAAACGCTGCATGGTGCCGCCCTCCCGTAAAGAGTGGTAGTGGGCAACTCAACCCGGTGGGTCGTGGGACTCGAACCCGCTACAAACCAGGCTACCCACCAGAACCGGTCCGCTTCCGGTTTCAAGGGCAACGGGCAAAAGGATCGCGCTGGGATCTTTTACAGAGATAACCCAGCAGCTCCGGCCCGTTGCGCCTATCTGTCCGTCCCGAAACGGAGATCGAGGATTCGTCGTCGTAGGAGGAAGCTCCTGGCTTCCTTAAAGGGTGCCGTGGGCAAATTTCATGGATCTGGGACTTGAAAACAGATAACCCAGACCCTCCGGCCCACGGCCAGGTTCTCCGAAAACGGGGAGAAGACCGCCTGAGTGTCGTTTGTCAGGCATCCTGGATCCTCCCCTTGCCAAGTCACTCAGTCTCCGATACGAATTTCCCATTGCCCGTCACCCATCGAGCGGACCTCGATGGGCACCTCCAGGAACTGCTTCACGAGCGCAATCTGGGACCACGTGTGAGGCGTAGGTTCGAGGGTCCGGAAGGATCCTCCACTGCCCATCGCCATCGGGATCACCAGCTGATCGGCAAGGTGTCGACCGACCGGCACTCCGGAGTCCAGGTACTCTTTTGCCTCCGAGGCGACCTCTCGGGCAACCTCTTCGGCAAGGGTTCCCCTGCGGCCGAAGCCCACGAAGATCTCGGTGATCTGCTCGGTTTCGACCTCGACGCTCACCACGTTGCCTGGTCCGACCGCATGGCGAACCTCTTCTGCCCGAAGGCATGAGGGATCCAGGCTGAGGATGCTCTCCAGCACCCGGAGCTCTCGCTCGGCGATTTCCTTGGGGAGCGCCGACACGATGGCGATCGCCCTTTTGGCACGGACGTCGCCCCGTTCCAAGAGGTCGAGGCGTCCCAGCCGAGGCGTCGGTCCGATTGCCACCCGGATCTTGCCTCCGCCGGCCGGGTAGAATCCACAGCGCTCGAGCCTAGCCTCCACGCGCGGTCCCATTTGCTGGAAGAGGGGCAGGAAGGCTCGATCCAGGAAGTCGAACGGAGGGCTCATCGGGTTGTGGGTGCCGCCCTCCAAGGTGACGAACGACGGAGCATGCGCCAGGGATAGGGCTGGAAGGACGGTCTGAAGCACCAAAGTGGTGCTTCCGGCGGTTCCCACGCTGAAGTGGAAATCCCCCGGCTGGACTGGCCCCGGGCGGAACGTGAGCTCGGTCGAGCCCACGGCGGCGCCCTCGACGTGGGCTCCGCAAACTGCCTCGGCCGCTGTCACGGCCGTGAGGTGTTGCCTCATGAGGCCGGGGCGCTTGCGGTTCGCTCGGATGTTCACCATCTTGAAGGGCATGCCCGTCACCATGGAGAGGGTGAGTGCCGATCTCAGGATCTGCCCGCCGCCTTCGCCATGCGAGCCGTCCACCAGGACCATCGTCATCCCTTCACGCATACGACCTGCCTCAAGGTGTAAAGAACCTCCACCAGATCCCTCTGGGCATGCATGACGGCGTCGATTGGCTTGTAGGCCATCGGCGTCTCGTCGATGACGTCCTCGTCCTTGCGGCACTCGACGCCATGCGTTGCCTGCACGTGGTCCTCCACGCTGAAGCGCTTCCGCGCCTCGGTGCGGGACATCGCCCGTCCCGCCCCATGGCTGCAGCTATGGAAGCTGTCCTGATTCTCCTTGCCGCGCACGACGAACGAGCGGGCGCCCATGCTGCCGGGAATGATCCCGAGGTCTTCACGACGTGCCCGAACGGCGCCCTTGCGGGTCACCAGGACGTTCTGCCCGAAGTGGTGCTCGCGAGCCACGAAGTTGTGGTGGCAGTTCACCACCTCGAGCGTGGCATCGAATTCGGGGAGCAGTCCCGTGCTGCGCACGGCCTGGATGACCTGACGCATCATCAGATCCCGGTTCGTGCGGGCGTACTCCTGTGCCCAGGACACGGCTTCCACGTAATCGTCGAAGTGATCGGTTCCCTCGGGGAAGTACGCCAGGTCCTTGTCCGGGAGGTTGATGAACCACCGGGCCATGTCCTGCCGAGCCAGCTCGATGAAGTAGCTCCCTATCCGGTTGCCGACTCCTCTCGAACCGCTGTGCAGCATGAACCAGACCTGATCCTGCTCGTCCAGGCAGATCTCGATGAAGTGGTTGCCGGTCCCCAGCGTCCCGAGGTGCGTGGCGTGCCAGCCTCGGTCCAGCTTGGGGTGCTTGGCGACGATGCCATCGTAGCCGACCTTGAGGTGCGACCAGACGAGCGTCTGCTCGTGGGGCAGATCGCGCCATGCTCCCTTGTCGTTGGGCCCCCCGTTATCGGTGCGCCCATGAGGGACAGCCTCCTCAATGGCCAGACGCAGAGGACGCAGGTCATCCGGCAGGCTGCTCGCCAACAGGTTGGTGCGAACCGCCATCATGCCGCAGCCGATGTCGACTCCGACCGCCGCGGGGATGATGGCCCGGTTCGTTGCGATGACGCTGCCGACCGTCGCTCCGATGCCTGCGTGGACGTCGGGCATCACCGCCACCCACTTGTGGATGAAGGGCATGGTGGCGATGCGCTGGACTTGGGCCTCGGCCGCTGCCTCGAACGGGACCCCGACGGTCCATGCCTTGATGGGGGCCCCATCCTTTACGGGGATCACGTTGTAGCTGCCTCTGCGCGTCTGCTCGGTCTGCATGGGGGTTCTCCCTTTCCGGCTGGGCCTATGGCCCTCGTTCGCCTGTAACTGACGGGGAGGGGGGTTGGTGGCCATCTGCTGAAGACTATAGTATAATATACATGCTTATACAATAGGATAAACGTTAAATGTCTGACAAAAAATTAGTCGTCGTTGGTTTGTTGGGGAGCACCCTGGATCAGGGCGCGAGTCCCGGCCGATGGAGCCACTGGCGGCCAACGGTGTCGTTGTGCCAGCATGAGGACCTTCTGATCCATCGGCTCGAGCTCTTGCATTCCAAGAAGTATGCTGCGCTCGCCCGGACCGTGATGGCCGATATCTGCCAGGTCTCCCCTGAAACCGAGGTGGTCCTCCACTGCGTCGACTTCGAGGACCCTTGGGCTCTCGAAGAGGTATACGGGGGCTTGCTGGATTTCGCCCGACGCTATGACTTCCGTCCAGAGCAAGAGGATTACCTCGTCCACATCACGACGGGGACCCACATCGCGCAGATCTGTCTCTTCCTCTTGGCCGAGGCCCGCTACCTGCCGGCCAAGCTGATTCAGACCTCTCCTCCGAGCAGCGAGGACGCGGGCAAGCCGGGAAGCTACACGATCATCGACCTCGACCTCTCCAAGTACGATCGAATCGCGTCGCGGTTCCGCCGGGAGCAGCATGAGGGTCTTTCCTACCTGAAGCTCGGGATCGATACTCGGAATCAGGCCTATAACCTGCTCGTCGAGCGGATCGAGCAGGTGGCTTTGAGTTCACGGGACCCCATCCTCCTGATTGGGCCGACGGGATCCGGCAAGTCCCAGCTCGCTCAGCGGATCTACGAACTCAAAAAGTCCCGACGGCAGCTCGCGGGAGACCTGGTCATCGTGAACTGCGCTACGATGCGCGGCGAATCCGCCATGATCACCCTCTTTGGTCACGTGAAGGGCGCCTTCGCCGGGGCCATCGATGAACGGGCGGGACTCTTGAGGCGGGCAGACGGTGGGCTTCTTTTCATGGACGACATCGCCGAGCTGGGCTCTGAAGAACAGGCGATGCTGCTCCGGGCCATCGAGGACCGGCGGTTCTATCCGGTGGGCGCGGACCAGGAGACGCGCAGCGAGTTTCAGCTCATTGCCGCCGCCGACCGGGACCTCACCGGCGAGGGGCAGAGCGGGCAGTTCCGCGGAGACCTGCTCGCCCGAATCAACCTCTGGACCTTCCGTTTGCCCAGCTTGAAGGAACGCCCCGAGGACATCGAGCCAAACTTGACGTACGAGCTCGAGCAGTGCGCCCGGACCATGAACCTCAACATTAGAATAGCGGATGCGGCACGAGAAAAATTTCTAAATTTCGCGACCTCACCTGAGGCGACCTGGCCCGGCAACTTCCGAGACTTCGGCGCTGCCATTCGTAGGATGGCGACCCTAGCGAGGGACGGGGAGATCGGGGTATCGGGCGTCGAGAGCGAAATCGAGCGTTTAAGGCAGACCTGGGGCCCCCTCGAACCTGAAGCCACTGCGGCCGTGCCCCATGTTTCGCGCCAGCAAGAGAGCTTGAGTGTTCGAGTTCTCGGTCCGGAGAAGGCTGCCGAACTCGACGACTTCGATAGGGTCCAACTCGACGAAGTCCTGCGCGTCTGCCAGGACGCGCCAACTATTTCAGAGGCGGGACGGCGGCTTTTCAGCGTGTCGCGAAGCAAGAAGAAGGTCGCAAACGACGCGGACCGACTCCGCAAGTACCTGGCCCGGTTCGGCCTCGAGTGGAGGGATGTTCGTAGGGGTGAGCCAGTAGCAGTGGAATCAGGCGCCTAGCCAGCATGGCCAGGTTGGTGATGCTTGGCCGCGCATCAATGGGCAAAAGGGCATTCACCAGAGCCCGCAGTGCTGTTGCTCGTGCCGGAGATTTCCGTAAAGTTCGAATGCTATCCCGTTAGGGGCTTGATGGTCCTGCCTGTAATCCAGGCGGGACCTCGTTGTTTTCTCCCTTTTCAGGGGATTCCATCACGGCCCTTCGGCTTGAGTGGCCTCGGGAGCGTAGTCGTCCGTGCTCATGGCATAGGCCAACGGGAGCGTCTGGTCGTTGCCTTCGAGGATCTTTCGGATGAGCAGCGTCATGGGCATGGCGAGCAGAGCCCCTAGCGGTCCGAAAATCCATATCCAGATGAGTGACGAGATGAGGGCCGTCGAGACACGCAGTGCCAGGCCCTTTTTTGTGAGCGTCGGGGTGACGAGGTTGTCCATGAGAAGGTTGAGCACGACGCTGACGAGTAATAGCACGAGCGCTCGCTCGATTCCGTACTGGACGAAGGCCATTAGGATGGGAGGGATGAAGCTCAAGAGCATGCCGAAGCGTGGAATGTAACTGAGGAAGAAGGTCAGCAGTCCCCAGAGGATGGCGAAGTCGATTCGGAAGATCAGGTACGCCGCGGTCACGGCGACGGCGCTTACCAGGTTGCCGAGGGTCTGTAATCGAAAATGGGTTTGAATCTCGCCGAGCAGGCTGCGGGTCTGCCGGAACAGGGCGCTATCGTTCCTCAAATGACCGTGAAAGGCTCGGCTGACTCCCGGAAAGTCGAGCGTCAGGGTGAGCAAGATGAACAGAAAGAGCGCGAGGGAGGCCGCTGTGTTGAGTAAACGCGAGATCAGATCCATGGTCGCACGCGCTAGGTCCTCCGGGATCACTCGAATGCCGGCTACCAAGTCGTCCAGGTTGAATCCCAGCCGCCCTGCCAAGATCTCGACTTGGGCGAATCGGGTTTCGAGCATTCCCTGGTAGACCGGGACGCGACGCGCGAACTGCTGAAGTTCGAGCATGAAGAACCCGATCAGGATCGATGCTCCCAGGAAGGCCGTCAGGAAGACTCCCGCCACGGCCAGGGATCGAGGCAGTCCCTTAAGCTCCAGCCGTTTGACCATGGGTAAAAGTGCGACGGTGAGACAGTAGGCCAGGAGGATGGGTGCCAGCAGGTCGGCCATGAGGCGCAGCCCCGCCAAGACGATGACGAGAGCGCTACCGAGCAGGAGGGCGATCGCGGTCGGGTTCTGAAGCACGCTCGAATGCATGGCGTCAGCCTCCTCGGATCAAGGGGGGGCGACCTGGCGTTCGGGATGTCGAACGTCCTTGAGCGTAGGCCTCCATGTCGCTCGAGGCCAAGGGTAGGCATGGCTGAAACATCGAACGAAGCCTGCGTATCATGTCCAGTCCCGCGGGGTGAGGGGAATAGCCCTCGTTTGACTCTGGTTTGCTGGAAATCCGAGGCGTATCGTCAAGAGGTCACGATAGAGAAAAAGGAGGCGCATCATGCTAGACGCAATTGCCAGCCGATGGCCAGCTTTGGCGGTACGGGGAGCGTTTGCGATCCTATTCGGAATCCTTGCGATCGTTTGGCCGGGAGCGACGATTCTATCCTTGGTCCTGCTGTTCGGGGTGTACGCCTTCGCCGAAGGCGCCCTTTCTGGGGTCATGGCGTTCGCCAAGCAGCCGCCGCAGCCTCGCTGGCTGCTGGGGCTTGAAGCGGTGATCGGCTTGCTGGTTGGAGTTGCGGCTTTTACGCGCCCTGGCCTCACCGCCGCGACGCTGCTGACCGTCATCGGCATCTGGGCCGTGGTTGCCGGGGGGCTGCGCATCGCCCAGGCTGTAGTGTTGCGCAAGCAGCTCGATAACGAATGGCTACTGGCAGCCAGCGGCGCCCTGACCATCGTGGTAGGGCTCATGGTGCTCACGCAGCCAGCGGCCGGCGCCTTGGCGATCGCATGGTTGATCGGTGTCCTGGCGATTGCCTTCGGAGCGGCCGAAATTGGTCTGGCCATGCGCCTACGTAGTGTCTCTCGCACCAAGGCTCCGGGAATGCGGCTCTGGACCATGCGGGCCGAAGAGCGCCCGGAGGCGGCGCGCGATCGCATCGAGCGCTAATCGAGCCTTCGACGCCGGCCCCTGCTCGAGTAGGGTGGGGTGGGCATCGCTTGGCCCCAGGCTCGATGCCCACCAAAAGGTGAAAACCGATTTCCAGCCGAGCATCACTTCACTTGGCGAGCAGCTGGACTCTCTCGAGCTTCCGCCCCTATTGGAAACCTCGGTATCGGTGGCGAGGCCGGCGAAGAAATCCGCCGGCTGCGTTACCTGAAGGTGGTGACGATCACCGTCGCCATCACGACGAGCCAGGCAGTCGGCAGGAGTGCCCGGACATAGCCGGTGAGGCGAGCTCGCTTTTCGGTGAGGTCTTTTTCCTTCAAGGCGTTGTCGATGAATAGGTAGGCGATCACGATGCTGATGGTGATGTAAGAGATCACCTGGTACTTGTCCCAGAAAGGCAAGCCTCCGCGAATCGGAACCCGTCCGCCGACGGACAGCTGGAGGAAGACCGTGCCGATGAAGGCGGCTAGCGCCATTCCCAGCCGCGACTTGAAGTCGTCGGGCAGCACGAGGACCAGGAATGCTGAACTGGTCAGGGCGAGGGCGGGAAGCATGAAACGGAGAATGCTCCAGGCCACTGAGCGATGGACGGATACCCCGTACTGGTAGCGGAACGCCCTGTTCTTGCCGTCAATCTTGGAGGTATCCATGGGGGTGACCGCCAACTGCGTGCCGGGGACCCAGTCGACGACGCTCAGGTTCAGACTCGTGGGAGTGGCGTCGGGATCCATCTCGTATCGGATGCCGGGGTCTTCCGCCCGGAGCTGGATCGCCAGGTCCTGATTTTCGAAGGGGATCTTGCGGGTATCGACGTCGAAGGTGAGTTGGGCGCGCACCCGGTATACCTTATGGTCCGGTTCCTTCAAGACCGGCACGGCGCTCTGGATGCGGCCGTTCTCGATGAGAAAGCCCGCGGGCTCGCACGGTGCCGAGGTCTTGAAGCTCAGGTTGAAAAGGGCCTCGTATTCGCCAGACAACATGTTGATGTTACGAATGCCCAAGAGCTCGAACCCCACCTTGGCGTCGATAGGTCTGGCGTCGGCGTGCTGGCCGGTGGCCGAGTCTCCCTCGGCAGCCCAGACCGTGCCAGCCATCAGCAACAGCATCGCCAGCACTGCAAGAAGGGCTGCCCCCGTGCGTCTCCAGAATGGTGAACGGGCGATCATGTCGCGTTTCCTGCCTTTCTATAAGGTTGATGAAGGGTTGGCGATGAAACGCCGGTTGAACTCATTCTATTCATCAACCGATGCCTCATCATCCGATTTCGATCCCATGGCCAAAAGCAACAAGCAACAGACAATGACGGCGACGCTGGCTGCCGCGCCGTTTGCGGCCTCCTTGTCTTGAGACAGCTTTCCGCTCGCCGCCTGTAGAGACAGGATGCCGCCGTCCGGGTTTTGCAGGGCGTCTCGCGCTTGTTCGTCGTCCTGATTCGCTGCGCTTATTTCGGCAAACGGACCTGTGAGCGCCGAACCGGAGAACGGCCCGAGCGCGTTCGCCGCTGAGGCGAACGGGCCGACCGGCTCAGAAATGGTCCACGTGAACGTTCGAATCGTCGTGTCTCTAGGGCCACCGGGCGTCGTGTCGGTCATCGTCACGGCCCCGAGGTACTTGCCAAGCGCCGCGAAGGACACCGTTCCCGAGATAGTACCGGTACCCGGGTGGATAGCAAGTCCCGCCGGCAATCCGGTGGCGCTGAAGTTGACTTGCGTGCCGCTGGCGCGAATCACGTCCAGCTCCAGTGCGATGGTCTCACCCGCGGCGCTGCCTTGGTCTCCCAGGGGCGCCAAAACAGGTGGCTGGGTCGGTGCAGGGGGCGGGGAAGCCTCTAGCACCGGGAGGGCCTCGACGCTGGGGCGAGGCTTCTCGAACTGTGGCGGAGCTGACGGTTGAACCGGAGTCGGCGACGGCGTCGGAGCGGGGGAAGGTTGCAGGGTAGGCGCCGGAGTCGGCTGTGGACTCGCTTCTGGAGTGGGTTCGGGGGTGGGCATGGGTTTGGGTTCGGGGGTGGCGGCTGCCACGGATGGGGAGGCCGCCGTCACGGGCTTCGGTCCTTCGCCGAAGAGCCTCACCCCGATGCCCGCCAGGAGGCCTTGAACCGGGATTCCGTAGGTGTCGCCCGTACTCCAGAAATAATTGACTTGCGAGAACAGCTTGTCTGAATGGCCGTAGCGGGCGCCCACACTGTGCTTGATCTCGTCGGAAATGAGCGACGCATTGACGGCGTCCGGGTTGACCAGGATGTGGCGATAGCCCAGCGAGTAGCCGAGGCCAAGCCGACCGAGATTCCAGTCCAAACCTCCGTCGCCGCCAGCCATCGTGCGATTGCTCATGACGGAGACGACGGGGGTCAGGTACAGGTTGAAATTCTTCCACGGCCTCATGGTGTTGAGGGCAATCTCCATTCCCTGGGCGGAGCCGCCCGGGAAGGGAACCATGCCGAACATCGGCGCGCTGAGGCCCATCCCGGAATTGGCCAGGAAGTACAGGTCGGAGCGGTAGTGCGCATCCCAGCCGATCGTCCAGTCGAGGGCATTGAAGAGAGGTCCCCGCAGACCTACCTCGGTGGTATGCCCCAAATCGGCCATCACCTGCAATCGGTCGGTGAGGCGCATCTGCATCGAGAGTTGCGATCCCGCGAGTTGCGCGGCGCTCGTCGGGTAGTTGATGAAGCCCCCCCGCACGGTCATGTCGATGTCGCCGACCTGATAGAGGTAGCGAGGAGCGATGTTGATCCCGCTATTGGTTAGGCTGTTCTCGAGGGTCGGGTCGGAGCGGGTGGACGCAGGATCTTCGGCCACCGTGACGGATGCCGAGGCGGTCGGAGCGCCAGCGACGCTCGGCGGTACGGCCATCTGGGCAGGCGGCTCGGAGAGGGGCGCCAGTGCCAGCGCGAGGAAGGCAGTGAGGTGTTGGACGGAGTGGTTCAACATGCGCTCCTGAAATCGGCGTGTAATGACGCGGGCATCCGGGTACCTCGAGGCCTCCATGATCACCACGGCGGATCGCGAACAGCCGCCGGGAGCCTGGCACTCCAATCCTCGACCAAAGTGACGGATGGCTTTGCACCGATATCGTCATACCAGATGGGCATGCCGATGGTCAAGGAAGTGCTTGGATAGGTAACTTCGGGTTTTTCGTAACGCTATTCTCCTATTTCGAGCCCAGGATGCCGGAAATGCCGATTGATGGCCAAGGCAAACAGCCTTATACTTGTTCTGGGAAAATGGATCCATTGTCTAGTTGGTTCGCCGAACGACTTACAAAAGGTGCTCGAATGACAACTGAAGAACGGGTTGTGGCCGCGGTTCCTGGCCGTGCCCCCCTTGGCCCCTCCTGGCTCCGGCCCCTCCTGTTCGTTGTCTTTGTGGTGGCGCTCGTAACCACCGTGGCCCTCTGCTGGCGATTCATGGCAAAGGAAGGGGCCTTTCAGGACGACATCGAAACGCGGGCGCAGATCGCGGCGTTGAAGGGATCCAAGGCCCTTTCGTCGAAGTTGATGTCGGTCGAAAAAGAACTCAGTGACCTGGCAAAGGGGCGCGTGCCTGCCGATCGTGCGGCGGCCGAGTCGACTATCCTTCGTTTACTCGACTCCGACAAGGACCTCACCGCCGTGGGCTTCGTTGCCCCGGATGCGAAGGGAGACCCCGAGAAGCGTCCTGCGACGATTGGCGTGCGGCAGCCCGACGGCAAGGTCATCATGATGCAAGGCGAGTCGCGTCGGGCAACCCCCGGTTGGCTCGAGCCCTATTACCGTCAGGAAGTGGGGCAGCGCGTCGCCGAGTTCTCGGTCGCCACTGGCGGCTCGGGCATGTTCTTCGCGGACCTCGGCGTCACCTCGATCGCGCGTCTCGTCGCCGATCTGGAGATCGGATCGCCCGGCTACTCTTTTGTCGTCTCGGCTGAGAAGGGTCGCGTCCTGTCGTATCCCGTCAGCGAGTTCGTCGGTCAGAAGCAAGACCTGAGCAAACTGGCGGTCCGCGAGCAAGAGCCCGCCTACGAAAAGCTGGCATCCCAGGTAAAGGCTGCCGACGCTGGACATTTCAAGGCCGTGAGCGGTCGCACGAATTCAAACTACTGGATCGCGTTCCAACGTGTTTCTCAGACGGGCTGGCAGTACGTTGTCAGGCTGGCGGCTGAATTGCCGTCGGCTGCCGCTCAAATCTCCAAGCGAGACCGGATCCAGATAGTGATTGCGCTCCTCGTGACCATTCTCGCCGGCCTCGCCGCCCTTTTCAAGGTCAACGACACCAACCGGAACGAACTGTGGACGTTCTGCCTGAGTTCGGCCGCAGCCCTGCTCGTCGGCACGGGCTGCATCTTCTACCTGATCATGGATACCCCCGCGAGCGTTAAGTCGGATGCCGATATCATGCTGACCGATCAGGGCGAACTGCTGCGCTACGTCTCGCAAGATCCCTACGCTACGGGCAAGCTGACGTTTCAGAAACCCCACATGATCAAGACGGGGCTTCATATCCAGTCAGTCGATTTCGCCGGCGCCAACAACATCTCGCTGACCGGAACGGTTTGGCAACAGATCCCCGATGCGATCAAGGACCAGGTGAGGATCGGGGTGTACTTCCCCGAGGCGGTCAAGTCCGATCTGCGGGAGTCATACGTCCGCAAGTCGCCCGATGGCCTTACGCATGGCTGGACCTTCGCCGTCACGTTCCGGCAAGCCTTCGACTTCACCCGTTATCCGCTCGATACCCAGAACGTGCGAATGCGGATGCGGTCCACTGACTTTGACAAGAACATCATCCTGGTGCCGGATCTCGAAGCCTACGGGACCTGGGACCAGAACGACGTGCCCGGTGTCGACATCGCCGCCGTCCTCAACGGCTGGGTTTTCGATCGCACGTTTTTCGACTTCACCAAGGCCCGCTACAAGTCCAATTTCGGTATTACCAACTTGGTCGGACAGTCGGGTTTCCCCGAACTTCGATTCAACGCCCTCTTGAGACGGGATTTCAAGGGTCCGATGGTTTCGGTCGTCCTGCCCATGGCGATCATTAGCACCCTGCTGTTCATGAACCTCATGTTCGCCAAGGTCGACGACAAGCCCTTGTCCATCCTGAGTCCGATCGCGGCGTTCTTCTTCTCGGTCGCCTTGGCGCATGCCAAGATTCGCGACACCTTCGCCACGGGCGACTTCATGTTCATGGAAATGTTCTGCTTCGCCTTGTACTTCATGATCGTCTACGTGGCGCTAACGCTGCTCGTGAGGTCGACCCAGAAGGGCCCGTCGAAAATGATCGAGAACGACGGATTGGTTCCGAAGTTGCTTTACTGGCCGGTCCTGGGCAGCATCCTTTTCATATCGGCCGTGGGAGTGTACTACGCATGAGGGAGTCGAATCGCACCGGAAACCGTCCCGCGGGCCCGCTTTCGGTTGCCCTGCTCATCGGTCTGGCCTCGCTGATCGGCATCGCGCCGGCCGGATTGGCGGCAACGACAGCCCAGGGAGCGGCAAGCAAGTCTGGAGTCGCCCTCGCGTTTACGGCGATGACGACCGGTCCTTTCAGGATGGTCACATCGGTGAAAGACGACCTTGAGAGCGTCATGGGTGATGCGCTAGCGCCAGGCACGCTGGAATCCGGGGTCGGGGCTGCTCGAAAGGGCGACTGGGTCGTCTTCGACCCGGAAGGGGGCCTCGGCCCCATCGATGTAAAACAGTTGATCGCCTCCGGCAAGTTCGCACTCGGAGGCCCCAGAAAACCCGTTGCCTGTCTTCGACGGGGCACGGCAAAAATATTCGTGGATCCCACCGCCGCGGGAGCGGCCGACCTTGCCGCTAGGCTGTTGAAAGGCGATCGCTTCGCAACCGAAGGAGCCGTTTGGGAACTGATTGGCAGCGACGGCCGGCATCTGAGGCTCTTCGGCCTGGGGGATGACGCCGCCGCGAATGCGGCGCTACAAGACGCCGCAGGCTGGGTCTTGTCCGCAGTCGCAAGAGCGGAAGCCCGTTCGGGCGGCATGGTGGTGGCACTAGGATTGGCCGAAGGTGGCTTCGCCGTGCATGATCTGGCGAAACGCATGGTTGCCGATCGACGTGCACTCTGGGTCGATGGAGGAAACCTCGTCGAGGATTCCAACGACGCCCGCGGGCGTTTCACCCTGGAGCGGACCCTGTCCAGCTTGGCCTCCGGCAGCATCGACGCACTCGTTCCCTACAAGAACGAGCTTCGTCTCTCCCATGCGGACCAAGTTCGACTGGCCGCGACCGTGCCGCTAGTCGCGGCCAATCTGTCGGCTCCGGGTGATGTCCCGCTCGCACCATTCATCATGAAGCACGTGGCGGGAGTGCGGGTTGCCATCGTCGGGATCGCGGACGGCGATGTTTTGACCCGAAACAACCTCGTCGGCCGCAAGACCGGATGGGCCATGCGTCCTGAATCGGAAGCCCTGGCGAGCGCCATCGCGAGCGCCACCAATCAGGGAGCCGATGCGATCGTCATCCTGACCAATAAGCCCGCGAGTGCCCTGCCCGCCCTGAAAAAGGCCGCGGCCAACACCGCGGCCGTCCTGAACTTCGATTTCGAACCGGGCCCCCCGAATCGGACGGCGTCCGTAACCTCCGACCATGCCCTGCCGAGGCCTTGGCTAAGCGAGTCCGTTTCGCCCTTCGAGATTGGCAAGCTGGACCTGGCTTTCCGGGAAAGCAGCGTCGCCGGTTTGCGGCGACTCGAAAGGGTGAGCTTCAATGCCGTTCGACCGAACGAGCGCGATCTCTCTGATCCTGGCGCCGCTTGGAAAGCCGTGGAAGCCATGACCGAGTTCGACTCTGCTCTGTCGAGCGAGTTGCTTCCGGACAGCCGGTCTCTCACCCGTCAATTGCCCTACTACCGGTCCGAGGAATGGACCATGCTCGCCGCGGCGGCCATGCGGCGCGCGGCCGTCGCCGACGTGGCTGTCCTGTCGATGCGACGGGGGGGCAGGTCAATCAGGGGGGCCGTGCCCCGATCCGTGGTTGAAGACTGGTTGCCCAGCGGGACGACGGTGGCCAAGGCGAACGTACGCGGAGCAGCGCTAAAAAAGTGGGTTGCTTCTCTGGGAGACAACGTCGGAGTGGCGGGTTACAATCCCGTGACGGGTCTCTTAGGCGGTAGGCCGCTACGCGATGACGAGATGTATCGGATCGCGACGACCGAGACTTTCGCCTTCAACGAAGCCTTCGCGGACACCTTCGCCGCGGGCGCCTCGACCGATTTTCACCTGGTGGGCGATGCGCTTGCGGACGGCGGCGACGGAGTTACGATTGCCGAACTCGTGCTCGCACGACTGAAGGCGATGAAGGGACGCGAAGACGATTTCACGCTTGCCTTCCGGCGCGACCTGGAGGCGCTCTTGGGAGACACCGGGACATCCTTGGAACCAAAGTGGACCGTCAGCCTCAATCCTGTCGACATTTCGTTCAATGGTTCGACTCCCTATAACACGACGGCGTTCGGCGGCGTCGCCAACTCCCGGATCACCGCTCCGGCCACCCAAACCTTGAAGACGAAGGGAACCCTCGCCGCCTCGTACGAGGGGCAGGCGCTAACCTGGGCGACGACTGGGACGCTCAAGTACGACGCAGCAACCATTACCCAGAGCACTTCCCAGCAGTATCGGCAGCTCACCAACGAACTCAGGATCGGGTCCCAGGTATTCGCCAACGCGGCCGCATTCCAGGCCCCCGTCCTGAATTCCAAGCTCGTGCCGTTCAGTGAGCTGGCCTACGTCACCGAGGTCATGCCGGGTATCAACCCCAAGACCGGCGCGGAGAACCCTCGACGGCAGGATACGCTGGGGACCCTCGGTGTTGCCTACAAGGGCGCCGGTTGGATCAAGGAGCTGCGAGCCGGCGTCGAAGCGCGCAAGAATTTCGCGCTGGCTGGCCGCGCCATCGAGCCCGGCGCTCAGCTTGCCATGGCGCTCGGTCAGAAGGCGGGCATCTTCGACCTGTCTTTCGACTCCCTGGTGGATTCCTTCCTGCCGGTCGCCGGAGACAGTCCGGCCGATCTCGGGCTGTCCGCTCAGTTCGCCTTGGCGGCCAAGGTTCCCATTGCCAGCGGTTTCGGCCTGCGCATCGGCGTCGATGGCTTCGTGTTCCGGGGGAAAGTTCCGACGACCGACACCTTCGGGGCGGTTCTCACGCCGAGCATCGGCCTGAGCTACGGCACGACCTGGAAGCCATTGACCGGGGTCATTTACTGAGTTAGTTCGTTCTGAGGGGGCGGAACCGGGCCTGCGGTAGGGATTCCAACCGCCTCGCGGAACGCGCATTTTCCGGTCGTCGGACCGTCTATCGGTTGGTTACATAGTCTGGAAGGGATTGGGGGTGTTCGCCCATGAGGTTGTCTCAGGTTGGCCTGTTGGCCTTGGTGCTCATCAACTCGGGTTGCGTCTACGTTCCCCTCGGGTCGTTGCCCCAGTTCACGACGGCCCAGCTCGCCAGTGGAGCGGCGATCATGAGGGTCGAATTGTCCATCAAGAGCGGGGGGTACCGTACTCAGGCGTCGATTCTTCCCTATACGTCGGCCGATGTGAACCACCTCGTCGTCAGCGTCTACAAGCTCGCGGGAGCGACCGAGATTGCCGTCGCCGACACCGTGACCAACATTGGCCAACCTCTGATTCGCGACCTGGACCAGACGGCGATCGGTGCGGGGGTCGCCTTGACCAACCTCGCTCACAACACGACCTACCGCTTGCGCGCCAAGGCTTACAAGGCAGCTGGGCAGGAAGCCGCGGACTTGATCAGCGACGATGCCGCGTCCTTCGTCGATGTCGTCGTGGGGACGGATGATCGTCCTGTCGGCGTCGCCGTTCCTGTCGCGCTCATCGACCGCCTGTTCTCTGGACAGAGCACGTCATCCTTCGAGATTATCGATGGGCGGGTCATCGATGCCGCAACGGAGAGCATTCAATGATTCTCAGCGCATGGCCTCGAGTGCTGGCCGTCGGGGCGGCTTCTCTATCCCTAGCTTTGACGGCTTGTTCGAGGAATCAGTACCCGGAAATCCAGGGCGACGGAGAGCGAGTCGCCTCGGTCGCGCTGAGCTTGTCCAACGATCCGGAGCGGTCGATTCAAAAGATCGTCGATGTTCTGGGTTTCACGGACATCGCCACCATGGACGTGGTGCCCTTTCTCAGGACTTCCGACACCCTGTACGAGCCGATTTCCTCCACGACCGGCCTGCCGACCACGCTTTCGGATCCCGAGGTGTTGAAGGTGACCCAAGACCAGGATTCGATCGACTTCACGCGGACCATCGTCTTCGGGAACCTGCGTCCAAATGCCTACTATCGTTTCGAGATCCATGCCTATCGGCAGGACGGTTCGCTCATCTCCGATCCGGCTTCCTCGTCGATTGTCCTTCAGATGGCTCACGACGATCGCCCCGTGCTGGGCAGTCTCAAACTCGCCCTCATCAACACGCCGTTTTCCGCGACGAGCTCCATCACGCTCATCCAGGGAGATAGCGCGCTAAACTACGATCACGTCCTTTTCGAGATCGAAAAGGTAACGGGTAACCCTGAGGTCATCACGCCCATCTCCACCCAGTCGCTCACCGATTTCAATGGCGTCCTGAACCTTTCCAACCTTTCCCCCTACACCCGATATCGAGGTAGAGCAACGGCATTCGCCTCGCCGGTCGAAACCGATCCCATCGCGGTGGCTACCTGCGACATCGTCGTGACCAATGACGATCAGCCTGCCACGGCGTCGGTCATTCTGGGACAACCTTAGACCATGCTTGGCCCTTGTGCCCGGCTTCGGCCCTCCTCGTGGATCCCTCTTCGTTTGCCAGGTGGAGCTTGCTCGTCATGATACGTTCCCTGATTTTGCCGTTCACGATTTGCGCCCTTGCCGGGTGCACCGCGGTCATGGGCACCCTAGGCGCCCGAACAGGCGGTCCCGTCTCGCTCGACGTCATGCCTCAATTTAACGGTGGCAACTTCCAGGCGCAGGCCCTCGTGACCCCCTATGCCTCGTCCAGTGTCGACCATCTCGTCGTCTCGCTTCACGTTCTCGGCGATGGGGGCGGGGAGTCGGCAGTGACCAGTGGGGGGCTGCTCGTGGAGAAGGATGTCGCATCCAGCAGTTTCGGCGTTCCAGTGAGGTTCATGGACCTCCACCACGACACGACGTACCGTATCCGTGCCAAGGCCTACAAGGCCCCCGGGCGAGACGAAATCCATGCCATCAGCGTGGCGTCAGCCTCCTACACGGACCATCACGTCGGATCGGATGACCGACCTTCGCTCGCAAGCCTGCCGGTTCAGTTGGCCGACCGGATGTTCTCAGGGCAAGCCAGCAGTTCGGTAGATTTCAGCGACGGGCAACTCGTCCACACGGGAGCCGAGACCATCGCTTACGAAGGCGCGCCCTCGCCACCGCCACGCGTGGTGGGGACCCTGAAAAATTTCGCCGACTATGGGACGCTGCCCTATGCCTTGCAGCGGACGGCACCGCTTCAGATCGGCAGCAAGCTTTACTTGTTTGGAGGCACCACCACGTCGGGGGAGACCAACCAGATCCTGGTGGCCTCCATCAGCGACGCGGGGATGCTGGGCCCCTTTTCCGTGGTGAATGGCAACAGCCTGGTCAACGTTCGTAGCGGCCACTTCGCGACGCAGGTGGGCAATTACGTCTACGTGATCGGAGGAATCCGCAACGGCGAATCCACTCCGCTGGCGTCCGTTGAACGGGCGGTGGTCAATGCGGACGGCACGCTGGGTGCCTTCGCCGTCGACGGCGGAGTTTCGCTCAACACCCCCCGCGGCTTGTTCACGGCCTACAATACGGGGACCTACGTGTATGCCATCGGCGGAAAGACTCCCTACTTGGGTACGGTCGAACGTGCCAAAATCAACTCCAACGGAACGCTTGGCCCTTTCGTGGTTGATTCGCTAACTCTCAACACGGCGCGCATGTCGGCGGCCGGAGTCCGAGTGGGCCGCTACTTCTACGTGGTTGGCGGCGAAAGCAGTGGCAGTAACCAGCTGAATTCGATCGAGCGGTCAACGGTCAGCAGCGATGGCACGCTGGGAGCCTTCACGGTCGACGGCAGGACCCTTTCCTCCCGACGCAACCGGATGGGGTCCGTGGTCCTGGCCGACAAGATTTACTTCTTCGGCGGCTACAACAACGGCTTCCTCAGTGCCGTGGATTCGGCCACCATCAACTCGGACGACACGTTCAGCACCTTCACCACCTCTACCACCACGGAATTGGTGACGGGCCTGGAAAACGGCGTGACGTTCATGACGTCCAACTCGGTTTACTATATCGGTGGATACAATTTCAGCATCATGAATAAGATCCAGCGCGCCCCCATCGAGTGAGAAGGGTGCCGCTTCAACGTTCTCGAGTCATCGCAAAAGAGCGTTGAGGGGTCACGGTTTGGAGGTGGGAGCATCTCATTCCAGGTTGAGGACGAGCCCTTCGTCAGAATCGGTCAGGGGAACGTTGAACGCCTTGCACCGGGCACGCATGCGCTCCCGGATCGCCTCGAACTCGCTCCCCGTGGCCCGACGGACCCGGGCGTACTCGAGTCGCGCGGGAATCATGCGGCAGCGCCTCAGCCTTCCCGCATCCAGCTCGACCAGGAAGACGAAGGACCAGTCATTGCGGAGGTTCGGATCCACGGCGTAGTCATCGAGGAAGTCGCCGGTATCGTAGAGGATGAGCCCGCGCGAATAGGGTTCGACGGCTTGAAACACATGCGCGGAGTGTCCGTGGATGATATCGACTCCACGATCGAGGGCCCCATGGGCGAACTCCTGAAACTCGACAGGCGGCTCTTCCACCATGTTGGGTCCCCAGTGCAGTGACAAGATCACGATCTGGGCCCCGCGTCGACGGAGAGATGTCGCTTGTTCTTCCACGATGGCCAAGGCCGCCGGATCGCGGGCGATGTCCCAGTACTGGGTCCCCGGGCGATCTGCCTGGGCGGCGAAAGCTGGCTCGTTGTCGGTCATCGCGAGCATGCCGAGGGTGAGCCCCGCCGCCTCGAACAGGCTCGGATCCCTTGCCTCGGCCAGGTTCCTCCCCGCACCGGCATGCGCGATTCCCGCCTCGTCCAGGATCCTCAGGGTGTCGAGGAGGCCCGTCTCCTCGAAGTCGAGCGAGTGGTTGTTCGCCAAGCTGACCGCCCGGATACGGGCAGCCTTCAGGACCTCGATCGCCCGGGGATCCGCGCGAAAGTGAAAGACCTTGGGGGTGCGCCACCAAGGCTGTCGATGCGGGGTGAGGGCAACTTCGAGGTTGGCGATCACCGCATCCGCCGATCTCAGCACCGGCAGAAGGTCGCCCCAAAAGGACTCGGGGGGTCGCTTGGCGATTTCGTCGTTGACCCCCCGCCCCAGCATGACGTCGCCGAGAAAGGCCAGCGTCACGCTCATGCTATCCACCTTTCCGGGCGGAGCCTAGATCTCGATCTTCACTTTGTGATGGGCACGCTTCTTCGCCTCGGCCAGCGGGGCACGGATGGTGAGCAGCCCATGCTTGAAGGTGGCTTTGGCCTCTTGATCCTTGATCCGGTCGGGCAACGGAATGACGCGCCGGAACTGGCCGAACGCGCGCTCGGAGCGGTAGTAGGTATCCTCCTTGATCTCGCTCTCCAATTTGCTCTCACCCGACAGGATGACCGAGTCCTCGGCGATCTCGACCGTGACGTCCTTGGGGTCGATTCCCGGAAGCTCCGCGTTGATCACGACGTCGCGATCCGTCTCGAAGACCTCCACGGGGGGAAGGGAAAAACCGGCGCTCTCCAGATGAGGCATACGGGTGCGACCCAGCATCTGATCAAACATGCGCTCCATTTGGTGTCTCATCTGCTCGATCTCGGAAAGGGGATCCCGACGCAGCAAGCCCATGGTGTTTCTCCTTTCATTCGTGTCCATCATCCCAAGTGCCGCTCGGCAAGAGATGTGCTCTAGAACGTTGGTCGCCATGACACCGATCCTAGCGCCAAGCCGGAGGGGTGACCATTGAGAAAATGGCGTGAGAATTCTGCGGGCATGGAGTTGATTTAGCGGTGAGGTTGTTGCTTCATAGGCGAGTGGGTGGTTTCCATCGGAGAATGACCACGAAGATCGCGGACGGATCATGCGTCGGCAGGACTACCGGCGTGGGAGAGAACGTGGGGTAGGCCCTGAGGGAGGGGATGATGATCTTCAAGAATCGGCAGGAGGCCGGAATGCGCCTCGCGGAAAGACTCACCGCTTACCGCGGGCCGGATTCGGTCGTCCTGGCGTTGCCGAGGGGTGGCTTGCCCGTCGCCTTGCCCATCGCTGAAGCACTGGGATCTCCGCTCGACGTGATCGTCGCCAAGAAGATCGGGGCCCCCGAAAACGAGGAGTTCGCGATCGGGGCCGTCACCGCTCAAGGCCATCGAGTGCTGAACGATCTCGCGATCCGGGATCTGCTCCTGCCTCCGGGGTACCTGGAATCCAAGACCCAGGAGCAGCAACGGCTCGCTGAGGAGCGCGAGCGGTTATTGAGGGGAGTGAGGCCCCGCGTGCCGCTAGCGGGCAAGATCGCCATTCTGGTCGACGACGGGATTGCCACGGGCATGACCGTGCGTGCGGCCATTGCCGAAGCCCGCTCTCAGAACCCGAAGAAGGTGGTGGTGGCGGCCCCCGTCATTGCCCCCGACACCCTGGTGGACCTCCGGTCGTTGGCCGACGAGGTGGTGGTCCTCGACGCTCCTCGCTTCTTCTGGGCCATCAGCCAGTTCTACGAGGACTTTGCCCAGGTTAGCGATCAGCAAGCCCGAGATCTGCTCGCCGCTCGCGCGCGATAGCGACATGCCTCCGCGCGAAGACCCCCTGCGCCCGGTGCCTCATGGTTCGGCAGGCCCCCCATCAGGCGGGACAAGCCGAATCAGGTCGGCCAGGAGGGGAGCGAGGCTCGCAACCTCGAGAGCCGGCCACTCGGTTTCGGGCTGGTAGAGCAGGGAGTCGGTCACGACGATGCGGCGAATCCCCCGCGCGCGCAGGCGCTCCTCAGCCCCCGGGGCCATGACCGGGTGAACGACCGCCAGGTCGATGGCCGTCGCCCCGCCCTCATGGAGTCGCCTGGCCACATGCTCGATGGTGGCGCCGGTGCTGATCATGTCGTCGACGATGATGGCGTCACGCCCCTCGAAATCCCCCCAGAGTTGAAGGATCTTGGGGACATCCGGCGCCGGCCGATGCTTCAGGGCGATGGCGAGGGGGGCGCCGAGGCGCGAGGCGAAACGGCCCGCACGTTTGATGGCCCCCGCATCCGGGGCGACGACGATGCGCCGATCGGGTCGACCTGTCCGGAAGGCGTCGGCCAGCAAGTCGATGGCACTGCCCTCCGTGACCGGGATCGTGAAGAAGCCCGGAATGGCGGGACTGTGCAGGTCCACTGAAACCAGCCGATCCAGCCCAGCCGCCTGGAGCAGATCCGCGACCAGCCGGCATGCAAGGGGGGTGCCGGGATCCGCCATGTGATCGCTGCGGGAATACCCGAGGTAGGGAATGACCGCCGTGATAGACCGTGCCGCCGAACGTCGGGCCGCGTCGATGAGTTGGGCCATCGCCATGAGATTCGAATCCACCGGTGGCCCCGTCGAACCCACCAGAATCAGCACTTGTCCCGCCACGTCGTCGTGCAGGCGAACCTGCCGCTCCCCGTCGGCAAAACTGCCGATCGTGGCGGTGATGAGGGGGATCCCCAACTGCACCGAAAGCGACGCCGCCAACCCGGATTGAGCCGGGAGGCCTAGAATTCTAGCCGTCATCGCCGTCATAGCCGTCATGGCCGTCATTCCCCCCGTGAGTCACTGTGAGTGTCAGGCACCGGGCGGACGGTTCCTTTTGTCTGCCCGGGCCATGGTGTCACGGGAGAGGGGTGAGGGGGTAGGCGGCTGCAACGAAAAACTTGGCGCGGGAGGATGGTTTCTGACCCGATGTCAGCGTCCTACGCAGCGAAAGGTCGCGTACATATAAGGGTAGTGCCAGAAGAACCAGTTCCGAAAGGATCGCCTGACCATCCGTGCGGCGGTGAACCAGGATGCGCCCTTCATCACGTAATGCTGCCCATCGAAGAAATCGACCGAGTAGGGTGGGTAGCTTTCCGAAGGCCGGAAGCCCGGAAAGGGAGCAAACACCGATGAGGTCCATTCCCAGCCGTTTCCGACGAGGTCATGGACCCCAAAGGTGCTCGTGCCTTTCGGATAAGAACCCACGCGCGTGGGAGACCAAAGCGTGAAGTCGAAATTGCCGTGTTCGGCCGTCGGCGGTTCCGTGCCCCATGGGTAGGGCCAGTCCCGGTGATCGCCGAACGCCGAGCGGTGCCACTCCGCCTCGGTCGGCAAGTCCTTCCCGACGAATCGTGCGTACGCCCTGGCCTCGGCATGGGTGACGGTAACCGGCCAAGAGTGAGGAAGCGGCCGATCGGCGAAGAAGTCGCGGTAGAACCACTCCCCGTCCTCCTGGAACCAGTAGAAAGGGTGCTCGACGCCCTGCTCGGATCTCCACGCCCAGGTCTCGTCATCCCAGAATTCCCGCCGATGGTAGCCACCCGACGCCACGAACTCCAGGTACTGCCCGTTGGTCACGTCGTACGCGTCGATGGAGAAGCTCGGCACCCTGACCTCGGTTTGCGGAAACTCGTTGTCCCAGCCGAAGGAGAATTCCCCTTTCTTGGCCCCGAGCACGGCCTGTCCTGCCGGCACCTGCCTCATGACAGCCTTCGGTGCCGGTCCGAGATCCGGCGGGGGCAAGCGTTCGGGCCGGACCTTGAGGGCGGCGGGCAACTGGTGAAGCATGTAGAGCAGGGTTTCCTGGTGCATGGCCTCGTGCTCCAGCAGCAAACCGAAGAGGCCGTCGGGTAGCGCCGACATGTCCGCGGTCCGCAGGAATGCGAAGAGACGGCCTCGCACATGGGCCTTGTAGGCTTGGATCTCCGAGTAACCGGGCCATCCGTCCCGCCCCTTCCGCCGTGCTTCCGCTTCGGTCGACGGGTCGATTCCCCGGGCGAAAACGGCATCGAAGTCGGGGTTGAACGCAGGTTCCCCCAAGGCCTCCCTGAACAGCTTGTTCCAGATGAAGGCGTCCAAATGGCCGTCATAGAAGGCGATCGGATGCCTGAGCGCGATGGGACGCTCGTAATAGGCTTCCGGTGAGACGAGGGCGAAGATCGCCTGCGTTCGAGCTCGGAGCTGGCGAAATTCCGCTGCGATCTGCCCGGCCTCGAGCACTCCGGATCCCTTCTCACCTGCTCGCCGATCCAACTGATGCCTTTGCATGGCGCCCTCCTTCCCTCTTGGCCATCATGACTCCTGCAAGCGCCGCCATTCAAGGAACAAGAGAGTCTTCGGCGTCGTTCGGCTCCATGTAGACCGGCGACCCTTGCATGTGCGACGATGGGTCCGCTTAGCGAAGGAGGGTTTGATGCAGTGTCCCATCTGTAACGTGGCGCTCTCGATGTCCGACCGCCAGGGGATCGAAATCGACTACTGCCCGCAGTGCCGCGGGGTCTGGCTGGATCGAGGAGAGCTGGACAAGATTATCGAACGTTCGGTTCCCGCTGCGGTTCCGTCCCCGGTGTCGTTTCGCCCGCAGGAGTCGTTTCCTGCGACTCGGCAGCCGCATCGCGACGACGAGTACAAGCGTGAAGGCCACGGCTACAAGAAGAAACATAAGTCTTTCCTGGGCGAACTCTTCGATTTCGACTAGCCCTTAGTAGCCCCCGATTCTCCGGCAACTGCAAGCGAGTCAAACGAAGTTCGGCGCCAGGCCGGGACGTCCCGGCCTGGCGCCGCTGGTTTCCCCCTACCTGGGCATTTGCATGAGCCCGCCGGCATTGACGACGTCCGTGAAGCCCGCTTGCGTCATGAGGCTGGCGGCCGAGGCGCTCCGCCCGCCGGAGGCGCAGTAGACGATGATCGGTTTCTCCCGGCTGAGCTCGCCAAGCCGACTCCCCAGTTCTTGCAACGGGATGTTTCGGGCCCCAGGATAAGCCCCCGAGCGGAACTCGCCGGGGGATCTCACGTCCAGGATCAGGGCTCCGGACGTGATTTTTTCTTTGATGGCGGTGGATGACATACGTTTTCCTCCCATGAGACGCGAAAGGGCGAAGAAGCCCAAGAGGGCCAGAACAACCAGGACTAAAAGGTTCATGCTTCCTCCAATTCGAAGCCGCCGTCGTCACGGATGCTGACATACCCCCCGGTGACGTTGGAAACGTCGAACCCCCGCGCTTTCAGGATGCGGACGGCCAGATGGGCGCGGAATCCCGAGCGGCAATGGACGAGGATGCGGCGGTCGTTCGGCAACGCATCGAGGCGATCGCGAAGGTCGTCCAGGGGGATGTTCTGGGCGGTTTTCAGGTGGGACTTGGCAAATTCGGCCGCCGTTCGGACATCGAGCACGTAGGCCTCCCCGGCATCGAACTCGACCTTCAGTTCGGCCGGCGTGACGAGCGGACTGAAGCCCGAGAGGTCGTTGAGCCCGATGAAGGCAGCCAGATTGACGGGATCGTTGGCCGACGAGTAGGGGGGCGCGTAGGCGAGATCCAGCTCGGCGAGATCCGAAAGCGTGAACTGGCCATGCAGGGCGGTGGCGAGGACGTCGATGCGCTTGTCTACGCCCGCTCGGCCGAAGGCCTGGGCTCCAAGCAATCTTGCCGTCTTGCGATCGTAAACGAGCTTGAGGGCCATTTCCTCGGCCCCCGGGTAGTAGCCGGCATGATGGTCCTTGTGCAGGATGGCCACTCCCACCTCGAAGCCCGTATCGCGAGCCGCCTTCTCGGTGAGTCCGGTCATGGCGGCGGTCGCCTCGAAGATCTTCACGACGCTGGTCCCGATTGCCCCGGAGTAGCGCATGGCCTGCCCCAAGGCGTTCGATGCCGCGATGCGTCCTTGACGGTTCGCGGGGCCGGCGAGCGGCACTCGAATCCGGCGTCCCGAAACGCGCTGCTGGACCTCCACCATGTCGCCGGCGGCATAGATATCCGGATCCGAGGTCTGAAGATGCTCGTCCACCAGCAGGCCGCCGGAGGGTCCGAGCGATAAGCCGGCCTGCTTGGCGAGGGTCAATTCGGGCCGCACGCCGACGGAGAAAAGCACCAGGTCCGCGGGTACCTGCCGACCGTCGGAAAGCTCCACGCCATGCTCATTGATGGCCTGAACACCGACCCCGGTGATGACCGAGACTCCATTCTCCTGGAGTTCGGAGGCGATCCGCCGGCCGAATTCCGGGTCCATCACGGCCATGACGCTGGGTTGCAGCTCGATGACCGTGGTGGCGAGGCCGCGCTTCTGAAACGCCTCGGCCATCTCGAGCCCGATAAAGCCGCCACCGACCACGACCGCGGTCTTGGAACGGCCCTGTTCGAGGGCGTCGTGGATCCGATCCATGTCCGGCACGGTCCAGAGCTTGTACACGTGCGGCGCGTCCATGCCGGGAATCGGCGGCATGAGCGGCTGGCCGCCTTGGGCCAAGATGAGCTTATCGTAGGGGACCCACTCCTCACCCTGCGACCCACGCGCCAGGACTCGCTTCTGGCTGCGATCGATCGCCACGATCTCGGTGTTCACGCGGGCTTTGACGCCATAGCGAGCGTTGAATCCCTCGGGCGTCTGCAGCAGGAGCTCGGACCGATCGGGAATGTCGCCCGAGATGAAGTAGGGAAGCCCGCAGTTGGCATACGAGACATAAGGGCCGCGTTCGAAGAGCGTGATATCAGCGTCTTCGCTGATTCGGCGGGCGCGCGCCGCCGCAGTCGCGCCGGCGGCGACCCCGCCAATAACGATCAGTTTCATGGCGTTACTTCCTTCTTGAGCTGGGGGACGATCCGGCTCTCCAGCGCCGCCTTCGGCATGAAGCCGACCATTCGGTCAGCAACCGCTCCGTCCTTGAAGAGGATGAGGGTTGGAATGCTCAAGATCCCGTACTGTGCGGAGATGCCAGGGTTGGTATCCGTGTTGACCTTGACGACCTTGAGCTTGCCTGCGTGGGCAAGCGCGAGTTCCTCGAGGACCGGCGCCACCATGCGGCAGGGACCACACCATGGGGCCCAAAAATCCACGAGCACGGGAGTGCCGGACTGGAGGACCTCCTCCCCGAATTGGGCGTCTTCGACGGCGATCGGTTGGGTCATGGGAAGGCTCCTTCCTGATTCAAGTGGTATACCCAGTGGGGGTATGTGGATGATACCCCAGGGGGGTATATTTGGCAAGTGCCTACTCCCCGACTTTGCAGACGATTTTTTCGCAGTTGACTCGCACGGCTGCCCCTTCAGTAAATCGACCACCGGGACGTTCGTCCCGGTGGTCGATTTTACGCCTCGGATTTGGGCTATCGCCGGATCACCACGACCGTGTCCGGTTGCTGCGAGTGGCCACGACGGTGGGAACCGTGCTCCCAGTCGTGCTTTCGCTTGAGGTGGTGAGGGTGGCGGTGCTTCTTACCGTGATGCTTCTCGACCACCACCACCCGTTCATGGACGACGGGGCGTTCGCGTTCGACCACGACGACCCGTTTCGTGACGACCGGTGCCGACGGACCGATCACGATCTGAGGCTGGATGATGACCTGTGCCTCGACTGCCGGCCATCCGGCAGCGGCGGCAGGGACTGCTGCCAACATCGAGACTCCGATCGCGAGAACAGTAAATAGTGCTGTTCGTGACATCAGTGAATTCCTTTCGTGGCTTGCTATCTCGGTGAACGGCTCATGGTCTCCAGTTATCCCATGATCGCTTTCTTGCAGTATTAAGAACCGATTGATCGAAAAACAAGCCCGCGTCGAATGACCAAGCAATCGCAGACTCGCGAATGGACAAAGTCGCCGCGATGCAGCTTGCATCACGGCGACGACTCGTTAATGGGGGTTCCGGGTGAAATCAAACTCGGACGGCGGCTGACGGCTTTCCGGACGCTGACCGGGCCAGAACTCGGTCATAGATGATCAGGCCAATCATCGAGGCCAGTCCGATCGCTCCGAAGACGTACCAGATCTGCTGAGGCTGGTAGACGGTGAAGAGCAGTTCGGTGGCTTCACGCGGGGTCTTGCCCAGTTGGGTCGCCAGAGTGGTCATGACGTCTTCCTTGGGGAGGGCGTCGATCGTGGCTTGACTCATCTGAAGCTTGGTCGCCATGTACTGCTTGGCGAGCGTCACCTTGTCGCCGAAGGACTGGTACATGTGGCCGCCGATGGAGCTTCCGATGCCCCAGCCGATGGCCAGCGGCACGTTGGCGTAGCCCATGTACAGGCCCTTCTTGTCGGGCGGAGCGATTTCGGAGAGGTACTCCATCTTCTTGGGGCTCGCCATCATCTCGCCAATGGCGAAGACGAGGATCCCCATGGCGCAGAGTGCACCATTCATCGAGGCGCCGGCGAGCACGAGGCCGAAAATCGAGATGAGGATGCCGACGATGATGGAATGCAGGGCCTTCATGCGGCTGAAGATGGCGGCGATGGGGATCATGAGGAAGATGATCGCCCCGGCATCGATATTGATCATCCATTCGGGCTGCACCTGGTGACCCGCTTGAGCGGCTGCGATCATTCCCTGATTGCCGAAAAGCTGGCCGGCTCCTCGCAGCAAGATCGAGGTGTCGACCCAGTCGTCGATGAAGTTGGGCAGCAGGTCGAAGAGCTGCATGAACATCAGCCAGAAGCCCGAGAAGATCACGAGGAAGGCTGCGAGCTTGGGTTCAAAGACGTTGCGCACGGAGACCACGAGGATCTGCATGGCCTCCGCCAAGGGTCCCTTGGCGGAACCGGCGTCGAACTCGGGGCGCTCGGGTTCCTTGAAGAACGGGAGGATGAGGAAGTTGAGCGCGACCAGGACGGCGTTGGCATAGAAGACGTAAGACCAGTCCATGATGCGGAGATAGCCGGCGGTCCAGGGTCCGATGAAGCCGCCGATGTTGACCATGGCGTAGAAGACGCCCCAGCCGACCGAGGCATTGCTGCCTTTGGTGGCGTTGGCGATGATTCCCTGGACTCCGGGTTTGAAGATGGCGGTTCCGGCCGCCAGCATCATGCAGCCCAGGAAGAAGCCCCAGTAGCTGTGCTGGGTGGCCATGAGCAGGTAGCCGGCGATCTTGATGGTGATGGAGAAGGCGACAGTTTTCTTGTAGCCGTAGCGGTCGGCGAAGCCTCCGGTGAAGAGCGGAAGTAGCGACTGGACCAGCGCCCACCAGGCGTAGATGCTGCCCTTCTGGATGTGGGTGAATTCGAGGCCGCCGTGAGAGACGGCGTCCACGATGTAGATCGAGAGCACGGCGCGGACGCCGTAGTAGGCCCAGCGTTCGATGAGCTCCATGACGTTGCAAGCCCAGAAGGCTCGGCTGAAGGAACGGATTTGCTCCTGGAATCCCTGAGGCTTCGGTGGGGGGCTGATGACGGCCGTTTCGTTGGTGACCACGGACTCTCCTTGTCAGGGGGTATCTGATGCGGGGATACGGATGCTGGTCTCATCATAGCAGCTGAGCGAATGGCTGAGCCATTCTTGGCAAGCGCGGGAAGGCGTTGCTTGGTTGTGAGGGTGGGGTGATGACTTGAGAGGGAGTCGGAGAGGAAGCCCCGGGATGCGTGCATCCCGGGGCGGGTCGATTTGGAAAAGGGAGCGGGGTGTATCTATGCCGGGGTTACTTCCGGAAGCATTCTCGGCAGTAAACGGGCTTTGCCCCGCTGGGCTTGAAGGGGACCTGGGTGGTCACTCCGCAGGCGCTGCAGACGGCTTCGTGCATCTCGCGTGGCGAGCCGAAGCTGCCACCGCGACTTCCCCCTTGCTCGCCGCGCGCCGCCTTGGCGGTGGCTCGACATGATTTACAGCGTCGGGGGGCGCTGGTGAAGCCCTTCTCCGCGTAAAACTCCTGCTCGGAAGCCGTGAAGGGAAACTGAGTGCCACAGTCGGCACAGGTCAGACTTTGCTCGGTATACATGCGATCCAACTCCTGAAAACTCTCTGGTCCACGCCCATCGCGCGGACCCATGCTCACCCGCGATCACCCACGCTCACCTTGGTCGATGCTGTTCTTGGTCGATACCGTTTACGAATCACGCCGCGCGTTAATCAGACCCAGATTAGCAAAATTGCCCCGCACATGGAATCCCCGTTTGTCCCTCTTCTCCTCCGCGCGGGGGCTTCCGGCCGATACTTCGGACCCGCGCGAGCAACGACGGCCCCGACGACCAAACGAGGCCCCGCCTGAATTTCAGGCGGGGCCTCGCGGCAGCGTCCCGGCGTTGCGACCGAGCTAGTCGGTGAGCTTGCCCACCAGGTCGTACTTCACGACGATCTTGTTGTCGGTCTTGATCGCCCCGAACATCAGCTCGGGGGGCTTGACCCCGAAGTCGGTCATCAGGAGATCCTTGCTTCCCGTGATCCGGAGGGTGGTGCCGTCGAAATCGCCCTTGGCGACAAGCTTGGTGGTACGCTCCTGGCCCGCGATGGTCAGGCTACCGTCCGCAGTCACCTCGATGTTCCCGGCTTCCGTCACGGTCAACTTGGCGTTGCGCATCACGAAACGGACGGTCGGATGCTTGTCGGCGTTCATGGCATTGTACATGTTGCCGTCCAGCGCCCCATCACCCGACTTCAGGCTCTTGACCGGAATCGTCACCTCCAGCTCCGTGATGTCGCTGATCATAACGTCCTTGCTCGGCGTCACAGTCGCCGTGATCTGCAAGTTCTTGGCCGTGCTCTTGTAGGCATGCAGTGTCGAGTTGCCTTCGAGCCAGAGCTTGCTGGCGGGCTGGAAATCCACTCCGGGTGCCGCCATCGCGGCGGGTGCCCAGCCGACGCTACCTGCCAAAACCAACCCCGCTGCGATCGTCTTCATTGCAAACATTTCCCTAGTCTCCCTATGCCGTGATGCCGCTTCCTGGTCGTTACCCAGCCGTTGCTCCGGCTTCCATCAGCATCATTGCCTACCTTGCGGCTTGGGGAATCCGGGGTTTTTGCTGAATGCGCTTCTCGCCCCTCGGCCGCGAGTCCCGCCCGGCCTTTTCACCTCGCTTCAGGGAATTTTACGCTTGGACGTCTTCGCCGGATCCCCTAGTCTTTTCCAGGGGGCCGGAACGCACGGATCCCTGGAAATACCGCTTGCCGGAAGGATGCCGCGGATGAGTCGCCCTGTAACTCGCATGGCCCCGATTTGCCTGGCGCTTTGGCTCGCCATGGCTGCCGGAGCGCTTGCCATGGACGGTGTCCATGTCAACGTCGCCGAACTCGGTAACGGCATCTATTCGGTCAGGGGCAGCTTCACGGTCCAAGCACCCGCTCCGACCGTTTGGCGCGTCTTGACGGACTACGACCAGCTCGGAAGCTTCGTGCCCTCGGTCAAGTCTTCCATCGTCAAGAAGCCTGCCCCCAACACCATCGTGGTCGCCCAGGAATCCACCACCCAGTTCCTCGCGATTTCCAAGACGATGCGGGTCCTGCTCCAGCTTCAGGAAGAGCCCCACGAACGGATTGACTTCGCCGACATCGGTCTGCAGGATTTCGAGCACTTCGCAGGATCCTGGATGCTTCAACCCGCCGACGACGGCATCCGGGTCGACTACATGGCCAATGCCAAGCCCCGTATCTACCTGCCCTTCTGGGGCGGCTCGATCATGCACGACATGGTCAAAGGACAGCTCACCCACCTCAAGAAGGAAATGCTGCGCCGCCCCACGGCCTCGGCCGACCACTCGAAAAGCGATAGACGCGCCTCTTGACCGTGTGCCAACGTGCGTCGCAGCACGGTTGCCGCGGGCATCCCGGAAGTGGTAAGGATGAAGTTCACTCATCCGAGAAGGAGGCGAGAACGATGGCGCAGTTCCCATGCGAACTATCCGAGCGGGGCAACTTCGAAAGACAGAAAGACGCCTTCAACGGTTGGATCTCGGCCGCCGGGAAGTCCGAAAACCCCGTCGAATCCGGGCGATACCACCTCTACGTCTCATGGGCCTGTCCCTGGGCGCATCGCACGATCATCGCACGCCGCTTGCTCGGCTTGGAGCGCGCCATCGGCATGACCGCCGTCGATCCGGTTCGGGACGACCGCGGCTGGGCCTTCCGAGACGGCGTCGATTTCTCGCGCGACCCCCTCAACGGCTTCGACTTCCTGAGCCAGGCCTACCATGCAACCGATCCCGCTTACCAAGGCCGATACACGGTTCCGGTCCTCTGGGACAAGCAAGCCCGCCGGATCGTCAGTAACTCGGATGACGCCATCATGCGCATGTTCGAAACGGAGTTCATCGGGCTGGCAGACCGCAAGCTCGATCTCTATCCCGTCGAGCACCGCGAAACCATCGATGACCTCAACGCCATGATCTACGGCGCGTTGAATAACGGGGTCTACAAAGCGGGTTTCGCCACGTCGCAAGAGAACTACGAATCGGCTGTAACGCGCCTTTTCGATGCCCTGGAAAAGCTGGACGACCGGCTTGCCGCGCGGCGCTTCCTCGTGACGGATCGCCCGGTCGAGACGGATTGGCGCCTCTTCGTGACCTTGGTTCGCTTCGACGCTGTCTACGTCGGCCACTTCAAGTGCAACCTCCGTCGGATAGCCGACTTCCCGCACCTTTCCGGCTACCTGCGCGACCTCTATCAGACGCCCGGCATCGCCGAGACCGTGAAGATCGATCAGATCAAGCGCCACTACTATTTCACCCATGACGCCATCAACCCGACCCGGATCATTCCGCTTGGCCCGATCCTCGATTTCGAGTCTCCTCATGGCCGTGAGGCTCTGAGGTAAGGGACCTTACCCCGCGGGGGCGAGGGCAGGCACGAGAGCGGGAAAAAGCAGACCTATCAGAGTGAGGATACCCATCAAGGCGAAGAGACCGGCCGCCACATAGCGCAGGATATCGAACGGGATACGATCGCCGAGCTTGTCTCCCACGGCGACCGCGAGGCCGTCGGCAACCAGCATGCCCAAGGTGGTCCCCGCGATGACCAGGAGGGTCGTCGCATACTTCGCTCCCAGCGCGACGGTGGCAAGCTGGGTCTTGTCGCCCATTTCGGCGAGGAAGAAGAGCACGATCGTGGAGACCAGGGGGCCCCACCCTCGATCCTTGCTGGGAGCGTCGAGTTCGTCGGGCTTCAGGGTCCAGACAGCGAAGGCGAGGAAGCTGACGGCCAGGATCCAGCCGAGCAGTTTCGGGGTCAGGAATGCCGCGATGAGGGCCCCTGAGCCCGCGGCCAGCCCATGATTGAGCAGGGTGGCGATGAGGATTCCAAGCATGACGAGCCAAGGCCTTCGGTACTTGGCTGCCAAGGCCAGCGCCAGGAGCTGGGTCTTGTCGCCCATTTCCGACAGGGTGACCAATCCGACCGAGCTGAGCAAGGCTTCCAAACGTTCCTCCTGAATCGATCCCCGAAAAATCCGAAGACCTTTGGCTGCTTTCACCTTATCACGAGCCGATCGAGGCTTCAATCCCCGCTGCTCCTCGACCTCTGCGTCGTTAGCCTTTCAGGCGAACCTTCTCATCGCGTTCGGCTCTGTTACCCTGGGAGAGCTTCCACGGAAGGGGGGCCGCGATGCTGAAGACCGAAACCCAGTCGCGGGTTTTCACCCAGGCGTGGCATACCCTGAGCGCCGAACGCGCCATGGAGATGCTGGGTTCCGCGCCCCAGGGACTGTCCAGGGAGGATGCCGCAAGGCTCCTGGCCGAGATTGGCCCCAATTGCTTGGATGTCCGTCCACAGCCGCCTGCCTGGCGGGTGTTCTTGCGGCAGTTCAAGAGCCCGCTGTTGTATGTCCTCTTCGTGGCGTCCCTTGTCTCGCTGGCGCTCGGCGAGGGCATCGACGCCCTCGTCATCATGGGGCTCATCGTCTTCAATGCCGTCATCGGCTTCGCTCAGGAGTACCGGGCCCAGCAGGCCCTTAGTGCTCTTGCGGAGCTGACGAGCCCCCGGGCCACGGTCCTTAGGGCGGGAGAGGAACTCGAGATCCCCGCGAGCGAGGTGGTTCCGGGTGATATCCTGGTCCTCTCGGCGGGAGACCGAACCGCTGCCGACGTTCGGATCCTGCACGCCCGCGAACTGGAAGTCGACCAGTCGGCGCTTACGGGGGAATCCGTTCCCGATCTGAAGATCTCCGCCGCACTCCCCGACCCCGAGCTTCCCTTGGCCGATCGCCGTAACATGGCGTTCATGACGACCGTCGTGACTCGCGGACGGGGCCTGGCGCTGGTGGTCGCCACGGGGATGGCCACCGAGGTGGGGAGGATCGCCAGGGACCTCGGAGCCCCCATGACGCTCCCCCTGCATCGTCGGCTCCAGCGGCTCAGCCATTGGATCGGGCTGATCGTCCTGGTGCTGGTGCTGGCCGTCATCCTCATCGGAACCATGCGGGGCTACGCTTTCGCGGAAATTTTCCGCTACGCACTGAGCATGGCGGTCTCGGCCATACCCGAGGGTCTGCCTTTGGTTGTCACGCTCTTGTTGGCCGTCGGGACCTGGAAGATGGCCCAGCGCAACGCCTTGATTCGTCACCTGCCGGCTATCGAAGCCCTGGGGGCTATCACCGTGGTTTGTACCGACAAGACGGGGACCCTGACTCGGAACATGATGACCGTTCGGCGCATCGAGCTTCCGGGAAGGGCTTTCACGGTGACCGGGGAAGGATATCGCCCGGTGGGAGCCATCCTCCCCTTGCCGGGCGGGTCCGAGCTTCCCGACCAGGGGGTGGATGCCCTCCTGGCGGCAGCCTTCTTCTGCAACGACGCCGACCTTCGCGAGCGAAACGGCGCCTGGGAGGTCCATGGGGATCCCACCGAGGGAGCTCTTCTGACTTTGGCTCACAAGGCAGGATTTCGCGAGGATGCGGATCGGCTCGCCGAGATCAGCTTCAGTTCGGAGCGCCGCTGGATGGCGACGTTGAACCGCAAGCCGGATGGCCGGATCGTCGCGTATGCCAAGGGGGCAATCGAACGAATTCTCTCGATGTCCGAGGGCTGGGTGAGCCCCGACGGCTCCGTGAGTCCCCTTGTGGAGGCCCAACGCGAGGCCATCATGCGCTCGGTGGACGACATGGCCTCTCAGGCGCTGCGCGTCCTGGCATTCGCTTACGTGCCCGATATGGATCCCGAGCGGGAATTCGCCCCTCCTCACCTCGACGGCAAGCTCCTTTTTCTGGGCTGCGTGGGCATGATCGATCCGCCTCGCAGCGACGCCATCGAGGCCATCCGGGTCTGCCGGGACGCCGACATCCAGGTGGCGATGATCACGGGGGACCACCGAGAAACCGCGATGGCGATCGCCCGCGAGATGGGCATCCTGACTCCGGGCCGCCAAGCCCTGACCGGAGCCGAACTCGGGAGACTCAGCGACGCCGACTTCCTGGAGCTCGCTCCGCGCGTCGCGGTCTACGCCCGCGTGGAACCCGAGCACAAGCTCCGGATCGTGCGCGTGCTCCAGGAGCGCGGCAACATCGTGGCCATGACCGGTGACGGCATCAACGACGCCCCCGCCCTGAGCCGGGCCGACGTCGGCATCTCCATGGGCCTGACCGGAACCGAGGTCGCCAAGGAGGCCTCCGACATGGTGTTGACGGACGACAATTTCGCGACCCTCGTGGCGGCCGTCGAGGAGGGCCGGCGGATCGGCGAGAATCTCGGCAAGGTTTTGAGGTACCTCTTCGCGACCAGCACCGGAGAGGCCATGACCTTCACGGCGGCGATCCTCCTCGGCCTGCCCCTGCCCTTGGCCCCCATCCAGATCCTCTGGCTCAACCTCATCACCGACGGATCCTTCGACAAGACGCTCGCCATGGAACCCGCCGAGCCCGACCTCATGCGGCGTCCGCCCCGCTCCCCCAAGATCCCGCTGATGAGCTGGGACGTCGTCGCCCCCGTCCTGATGGTGGCTCCGGTGATGACCCTCGGGACGCTCCTGGTCTTCATCTTTTCCCTCGGGCAGGGAGCTCCGCTGGAGAAGGCGCAGACCCTGGCATTCTCGACGTTGGCGTTCTTCCAGTGGTTTTCCGCGTTCGGCTTCCGATCGCTGAGCGGCCCAATCCACCGCCTCGCCCTGAACCGCTGGATGTTCCTGAGCCTCGCCGTCAGTTTGCCTCTGCACCTGGGTGTCATTTACCTGCCGATCTTGCAGCAGACTTTTCATACCATCGCCTTGACGCCGAGCGAACTGGCCGCGACGTTCGGGGTGGCTTCGTCGCTCCTGGTCGTGATGGAAGGGCGCAAGTTCTGGCGCGAGAAGCGTTCCCGCCGCGTGACGCCTCATGAGTGATACCGGCAAGACGAGCATTGCCGACTCTTGCCCCATCGGCCACAATGCCTCCGGTGATTTCTTTGCCCGAGGTGGTGCGGGGAGGAGGTAGGGAATGGAAGTCAAGTTGTTAGCTCCGGCCCCCGCGACGGAGATCCCGCCGTGTCCTGGGTCTGAACGCATTCTGGCGGTGGGCGACGAGGCCCGCCTGCTCCTGGAGGAGGCGGGAATACCTTGTCTGGTCGGAGGCGGCATCGCGCTCTGGGCTTACGGGCGCCGTCGCTGCACCAAGGACATGGACCTCTTCCTCCCCTCGCAGATGCCGGAGGAGGCGCTCAACGTCCTGGCCCGCCACGGGTTCCACACCCGCGACACGGATGCCGCCTGGCTCTACAAGGCCATGAAGCAGGACGTCCTCATCGATCTGATCGTCTTCACGTCAGGAAATATCCGCCTTGACGACGAGACCTTCCGGCGCTCGCGTACCTTCGCGCTCGATCATTACCTGCTGCCGGTGCTGGGGCCCGAGGATCTGCTCTTCCGGAAGATCCTCTCGTTTCGCGAGGATACCCCCAAGGACTGGTTCGATGCCCTGTCCATCGTCTGCCCCACGCTGGTGGCTTTCGATTGGGACTACTTCCTCGAAAGGGTCGGCGATCGCCACGCGGGTCGCGCGCTGAGCTTTCTCGTCTTCGCTCAGAGCGAATGTGGAAAGGCCTGTGCTCCGAGCAAGGCCATGGAAGCGCTGCTGGAACGCTGGTGCAAGTTGCCGGCCCGAGAAGCCGGCTGCCATCCTGGCCCCGTCACCTTCTCGCTCGCGGAGGAACCGCAGCCCTGACTTCCCCCCAGCCACCGCTCGAAGGTCGGAACGTGGACCCGGGCCAAGTTCAGGGCAACTGGCGGATCGCCGCCAACCGATCCGGCACGGCAAGGAAGCCCCGTTGTTGCCGGATGCCATGAATGGCGCGAATGCAATGAAGGGCGTGCGAGAGCGCACAAGCCGCCGCCTGGGCCTCGACCAAAATGTCGAGGCCCGAGCCCATGGGCAGGGTCGGTGCGCCAGGCTTCGCCACGCCGATGATGGGGAGGCTCTTGTAAGATACCTGCTCTCGAAGGCTTTGCGTCATCCGCATCCCCCCCGCGGCGAGCACCCCGACGTCGACGATCACCGCATCGAAGGCACCGCCAAAGCATAGGCTCAAGGCCTCCCGGCCGTCAGGACAGCCAGTGGCCTGGAATCCCAGATTCTCAAGCCCCCTCAGGGCCTGAGCGCGAGATGACGGATCCCCATCGATGACCAGAATGCTAAGCAGGCGTCTCAATTTCCCCCCTCGCGATCGCTCCTATCGAAAAAACGTTTCTCCAGGACAGCGAGAGAGGGAAATCAGTCCCCTTGATAGGGACTCAGCGCGATCTCTCGCTCTCTTACGAAACAGCTGCGCTTTTACGTGTCAGCCGCGCTTTTACGTTATAGCTGCGGGCGCTAGCCTGCGCAGAATATCGGTGCCATCGGCGATTCGGCCAGCACCTCGTGACAGCGGGGGCAGCGCAGTCGCTGAATCCGACCAATGATTCGCAGGTCGACCCAGCAGGTATGACAACGATATATCCCGGTCTGCATGGGACTACCTCTCTTCTTGCGCTCGCACGATTCGCGGGCGCATTTCATCGACCACCCGGCATTGCCGGACGGGTGACTTCATGACGTCTTGCCTTGATTTAATTTAATCTTGTTCTCGCATCAATGTTAAACGATGTTAACTGCCCTGTCAATCGCCTTTGCGGGTGCCGGCTCTTGGCGCTTGCGCTCGAACGCCTCGCAGGCCTGATACTCCGCCAGCTGGCCGAACCGGCTGCATGGGAGGTCGAAATCAGTTCCTATGGGCTTTCGTCCCTCGATTTCCGCGGGACTCCGGAACAAGTATCGGCAGCCGCCACAACGGTTGCCACCACTCGCAACAAGCCTAGCGCTGGGCTTTCGCCGCCACGGAAGGCGCAGCAGCAGCGCCGTCGAGGTCAGTTTTGCGACCTTTGGGGCTACTTTTGGAGTTGGCTGGCGCTTGGTCTCCTTTCAACAAGGCGAGCGCCTCGACCAACTTCTCTTCAATCTTCGCGAGCGAAACTTCGGGAGCCCTGGGGACCTGAAGCTGCTCAAGGGCCTCGACCAGCGTATCCAGCTCCTCGCGCATCATCGAAGAGACGTAGCGGTCCTTCCGGAAGTTCTTGATCGCGGTTTTGAGTTCCACGGGAGTCCTCTTTCTTGACGAGTACCCGATCCATATACCCGTCGAACAAAGTTTCGAAACCCGTGCTTGCCGCCCATGATCCCGCGGAAGCAGGAATGAAGCTTCCCGTTGAGCCCGAGGCCGTCATCCGACGAGCATGGGATCCTCCGAGTAGCGCACCGCAGAGGTGGTCCGGGTGCTGAAGAGCGAAAGCATGACCATGATCACCCCGACGCGGCCGATCAGCATGGCCAGAGAGACGATCAACTTCCCTGGATCCGTGAGGCTGGAGGTGATGCCCATCGAAAGGCCGACCGTTCCAATGGCCGATACGACTTCGAAGAAGACCGGGAGAAACGGAAGCGGTTCGACAATCAGCAGCAGGAGGGTCACGACGAAGACCAGGGTGAGCGAAAGAACGAGCACCGCGAGGGCCTTCCGGACGACGACGTCGCCCACGCGCCGCTTCATACCGAGAAGATTGGTGTCCGTGCGCCCGCGAATGGCCGCAGCGACGGCGGCTACAAGCACGACCGCCGTGGTGATCTTGATGCCCCCCGCCGTACTGCCGGGGGCGCCCCCGATGAACATCAGTCCCATGGTGATCAACAAGCTCGGATCCGTCATGGCCTCGATGGGAATCGAGTTGAAGCCCGCCGTGCGAGGCTGCACGGCCATGAAGAAGGCATTCACCACCTGAAGGGGCCATGGGAGCGGACCGAGCGTCTGGGAATTGCCGCGCTCGAAGAAGAAGAGCAAGATGGCTGGAATCACGAGCATGATGCCGGTCGTGACCAGGACCACCGAAACGAGGGTTTCCAGTTGCGGGCGTCGTCGCCGGTGGATGAGGCGTCTCACCAGTTCTTGATTGACCGAATAGCCTAGCCCGCCCACGATGACGAGCACCATGAGGATGCCCAGTGCGATGGGCTGGGATTGCCAGTACGAGGCTCCTTGGGGAAACAAGCTGAATCCCGCGTTATTGAAGGCCGAGATCACGTGGAATGCTGCCACGTAGAGGCCGCGGCCCCATCCGAGGTCGGGAATCGTGACCAGGCACAATGCGAGAAAGCCGATGCCCTCGATCAAGAGCGTGAAGCGGGCGATGTTGACGATGAAGCCCGCCAGGCCGGCCGTACCCGGCTGGTCGGTGGCGCGCTGGAAGTTCAGACGATCGCGCAGCGAGATGCGTTGCCCCACCATGATCAAGCTCAGAGTGAGCAGGGTCATGTACCCGAGGCCTCCGATCTGGATCAGCGCGAGGAGGATGATCTGACCGAAGAGCGTGTACGTGGCGCTGGGATCCACGGTGATGAGCCCGGTCACGCAGACGGCCGAGGTCGCCATGAAGAGGTCGTCGAGCCAATGGGACGTGCCGCTTTGATGGGCGAACGGCAGCATGAGCAGCAGGGTGCCCAGTGTAATGAAGAGGACGAAGCTCAACAAGACCACCTGAGCGGCGTTCAGCCCTTTCCCCCGATGTCGGAGGTTGCGGATCATGGGCTGAGGTGACGGAGTTGGTCGAGCCGATCGTTGGGACCCACCAGGGTGATGACGTCCCCGGCCTGGAAGCGCTCTTCGCCCGGGGGAGCCACCTTGAGCTCTCGGCCGCTCTTGATGGCAATCACCGTGACTCCGTAGCGCGGCCTCAACTCGACCTCGACCAGGCTCTTGCCGATCCATTCCCGCGGGGGATGGATCTCGGTGATGGAGTAGTCGGGAGAGAGTTCGATGGTTTCGAGAATATCCGCTTCGCTGATGGAGTTGGCAATGCGCTCGCCCATCTGGCGTTCGGGGTAGACGACCCGGATGGTCGAGCCGCCGACGCGCTCCAGGACCTGCCCGTGCCGATCGTAGGAGGCCTTGGCGACAATGTCGGTCACACCCAGATCGAGCAGGTTCAGGACCGTGAGGACACTCGCTTCGAGGTTGGATCCGATGGCGACCACCACAGTATCGTATTCGTGGATGTCCAGCTCTTGGAGCGCTTGGATCTCGGTGGAATCTGCCTGGATGACATGGGTGGCGAAACCCGCGGCATGGACGTCGCGGGTGAGCTCCTCGGAGATATCGAGGGCGAGAACGTCGTGACCGTGATCATGCAGGGTGCGGCAGACGCTCTGACCGAATCTCCCCAGGCCGATGACGGCGAATTGTTTGCGATGAGTGGCCATTCGCTCATTATATCGCGTTTTGGGGGGCGTGGGGCGAATTCCGGCCCAGCTCGGCCAAGGAACGCGGCGCTTCGCCTGGCCGGACTGCCCAGTTCAGGCGCTGAGCGACGCCGTGAAGCACGGCGGCCTCGTCGGCATCCAGCGCGATCCGCGACAGCACCCGCCGCAGAATGGCCTCGCGCCGAGGCCGCTGATGCGGCTTGAAGAATCCCGACCGCTCCAGCGCTTCTTCCAGGTGAGCGGCCAGTTGATCCAGTTCGCGATCTCCCGTCAGCGGCATGCGTTCGGCAAGCTCGGTGACCGCCAGCGCGGCCGTCATGACCTCGTAGGCAATTACCATCACCGCCTGCGACAGGTTGAGCGAGGCCCCGCGATCCACGCAAGGTATCCGCACCACCTGGTGGCAGCGCATCAGTGATTCCCGCGAGAGGCCGTTCTTCTCGTTTCCGAAGACCCAGGCGATTTCCCCTTGGGCCGCGTGCTCCAATACCAAAGGCATGGCCTCGCGTACGGTCAGGAGCCGCATTCCCGGGTAGGGCATGCGCGTCGTCCCGATCACCAGGCTCGCTCCCTCGACTGCCGCTTCGAGGGAGTCCAGGCGAACGGCATCGTCCAGCAAGTTCTCGGATCGAACGGCCAGCTTGCGGGCATTGGGATGATCCGGCTCGACCCCGTCGACGAGCACGAGCCGGCTGAGGCCGCAATTGCGCATGGCGCGGGCTGCGGCGCCAACGTTCTCGGGAAAGAACGGGTGCTCGAGCACGATGCGGGTCGCCGCCAAGAGGTGCTTACCGGCGGGAGAAAGCTGAGGGATGGGGGTTTCGGGCATGTCGCTCTCCGCTCTTGAGGCTTACAGGTTTCCGCGCCGATCCTGCTCGCGCTCGATGGACTCGAAGAGGGCCTTGAAGTTGCCCTTTCCAAAAGATTCCGAGCCCTTGCGCTGGATGATCTCGAAGAATACCGTGGGCCGATCTTCCAGCGGCTTCGTGAAGAGCTGGAGCATGTAGCCCTTTTCGTCTCGATCCACCAGGATGCCCAGCTCCTTGAGTTCGGCCAAGTTCTCCGCAAGGCCTTCGAAGCGGCGGGCCAGCCCGTCGTAGTAGGAACCGGGAGTGGCGAGGAACTCGACGCCGTTGGCCTTGAGCTTGCGAACCGTGTCCACGATGTCGGAGGTATTCAGCGCGATGTGCTGGACGCCGGGGCCACCGTAGGAGTGGATGTACTCCTCGATCTGGGACTTCTTCTTGCCTTCGGCGGGTTCGTTCAGCGGGAACTTGATGCGTTCGTTGTGGTTGGCCACCACGACCGATCTCAGGGCCGAGAACTCGGTGGAGATGTCCTTGTCGTCGAAGTTTGCGAAGTGGTGGAATCCGAAGACCTGCTGGTAATACTCCACCCAGGTGTTCATCTCGTTCCAGCCCACGTTGCCGACGATATGATCCACGAACTCCAAGCCGGTGGCGGCGACGTCGAGCCCTTCGCGCGGCAGGTAGCCGGGAAGGAATACCCCTTGATAGCCGTCCCGCTGGACGAAGGTGTGGATGGTTTCGCCATAGGTTGCCACCGAGGCGAGCGTCACCCGGCCGTGGGCGTCCTCGACGACATGGGGCTCGCGAACGGCGCGGGCGCCACGGGAGGTTGCCAGCCGGAAGGCCTTGGCGGCATCTTCGACCCAGAGAGCGACGTCACGAACGCCGTCTCCGTGATCGAGGACATGCTTGGCGACAGGGTGATCGCCCACCAAGGCCGTCGTGAGGACGAAGCGGATCTTGTTTTGCTGGAGCACGTAGCTCGCCCGGTCCCGGATGCCCGTCTCCGGGCCGGCATACGCCACGACCTGGAATCCGAAGGCCTTCTGGTAATAGTAGGCGGCTTGCTTGGCATTGCCGACCCAAAATTCGACGTGATCGGTCCCGTTGATGGCGATCAGATCGGCTGGGGTGGGGCTGAGGGAGGTCGACGTGGTCATGGGCTCTCCTTCGGATCCATGCGGGCCAGGCTTCGTGAGACGCTCAAAAGCAAATGGCCGGACGCAACTGCGTCCGGCCTTATATTATCGCGCCCATGGCGCCGCAAAGTCCAATCAAACCATGTGAGGGCTAGCTTCGGAGGGCGTATCCCGGGGCCTGCTAGGCGCTCTGGGCCCAGGGGGTGGCGACGCTCTGAAAAGCGCCGGTGACGAGCATGACGCGGAGTTGACGGCGGAGGGTGGGGCTGTCGGCGTAGATGACCGCCATCGACTGGTAGACGGAGCGGGAGGCGACGGGCAGCTCGGCGAGGGCCGCGGGCTCCAGACGGTTCAGAAGGGTTTCCGAACGGCGAGCATGGGCCTCGAAGATGAAGGGAGAGAGCGTGCCATGGAACCGGCCTTCGATGAGCAACTCGCGAAGGGCGCGCCGATCCACCGGGTCGAGGCTCTCGCTCCAGTCGACGTAAACGCCCTGACCGCGACGATCCAGGTTGGCCAGGGCTGCCTGCTCGGCGCGCTGAGCCTGAAGCTCGGACTCGGCCGAATCGCCGAAGAGGGCGCGAACTCCGCGAATCTTCACTTCCAACACTTTCAACTGAAGGTTCAGCAATGCCGTACCGCGAATCTTATCGGAAGCTTGATTCGTCATTTGCCCACTCCTTCAACCCAGTGTCCCTCAGCCGTTACAGAAGTGTTATCGCGCATTTTCTTCCAGAGATTCTTATGGCTCCGCAAACGATCGTTTAAGCGAATGCAAAGCTTGGGTAAGGCTTCTAACGCTTGCGTGACGGGGATCACTTCTGCGAGGATGGAACTTCGTAAAGGAGCCGCGCTGAGATGGAACTTACCCGCTACAAGGTCCCCCCCGAGCAGGAAGGGATGACGGTATGGGCCGTGCTGCGCAACCAGCTGGACCTGTCCCGCCTCATGATCCGCCGATTGAAAGTAGCCGACGGCATGCTCGTCAACGGCATTCCCGTCAGGACCCATCACCGCTTGAACGCGGGTGACGAGCTTCGACTCATCGCCGCCGACCGCCCCTCGGAAGGGGTCATCCCCGAGCCCATGCTCCTCGATATCATCTACGAAGACGACGCCCTGCTCGCCTTGAACAAGCCGGCAGGCCTCATCGTCCACCCCACCAAAGGCGAATACGTCGGCACGCTGGGGAACGGCGTCTCCCAGTACCTGATGGATCACGGCCACTCCGGGCGCTTGCACCCGGTGCATCGAATCGACAAGCACACGTCCGGCCTGGTCCTCTTCGCGAAACACGAACTGGCCCATCAAAGGCTCGCTACCGCCATCTCGAAGGGCCAAATCCAGCGCCGTTACTGGGCCATGGCCAAAGGGCACTTGCCGGCTGAACGCGGGCGGATCGCCTGGCCCATCGGCCGCGAACCCGACCATGGATCCAAACGCCGCGTCGACCCCGCAGGACAACCTGCCGTGACTTACTTCCAGGTCCTGCGCCGACTGGCTGACGCTACCGTGCTGGACCTCCTCCTGGAAACCGGACGAACGCACCAAATTCGCGTCCACCTCGCCCATCTCGGCTACCCCCTGCTAGGCGATCCCTTCTACGGATCGCCCCATGGAGATTTCACCCGTCAGGCCCTCCATGCCCGGAGCCTCACCATCCCCCACCCTCAAACGGGCTTGGCGTTGGAACTACTCGCCCCCCTGCCGGCGGACCTCCTGGCCCTCCTCGGAGACTGACCAGGTCCGCCGTGACTCGAGCCCATGATCCCTCTGGAAAGGAGCCGCGCGATGTCCCTTGAATCGCCCCGACAGGAACCGAAGCCCCTTCCGCTCGACTACTACGCTGCCGACCCCGCTTTCCGTCGCTTGATGGCGAGCAAGCTTCCCGAAAAACTGCATGCCTGGGCGGAACCCCGGTTCGCAAAGCTCGGCATTCGCGCCGCCGTGGAAGTCGACCCCCTGGCTATCGCCGCTGACCGCACGCCCCCTCGCCATGTTCCCTACGATCCCCTGGGAAACCGCATCGACGATATCGTCTATCACCCCAGCTACCCCGAGATGGTCCGTATCGCTTACGGATCCGGCCTGATCAGCCTCGGCTACGACCCCGCGCTCGGACGCGAGTTCGGTCGCATCCCCCACCTCCTGACCTTCGGTCTCGGCTACCTCTTCGCTCAGGCGGAAACCGGACTCTATTGTCCCGTGTGCTTGACCGCCGGCACCGCACGCCTGGTCGCCAAGTTCGCCTCCCCGGACCTGCAACGCCGCTACCTGCCCCGCCTCACCACGCCCGATGCCGACCAACTCTGGCAGGGGGCCATGTTTCTCACCGAAAAGGCCGGCGGCTCCGACGTGGGCCAAACCTCCCTCAAGGCCGTCCAAGAAGGGGATGCCTGGCGACTCTGGGGAGAGAAGTGGTTCTGCTCCAACGCCGACGCCGACGTGATGATGGTCCTGGCCCGCCCGGAAGGTGCCGTGGCCGGTACGCGCGGTCTGGGGCTCTTCCTCGTTCCCCGTACCTTGGAGGATGGCACGCGCAACCCCGTCCGCATCAATCGCCTCAAGGACAAGCTGGGAGTCCGGTCGATGCCTTCCGCCGAGATGGACTTCCAGGGAGCTGTCGCCTACCCCGTCGGAGACCTGTCCAAGGGCTTCCTCTACATGACCGAGATGCTCAACCTCTCTCGGGTCTTCAACTCCGTGGCCTCGGTCGCACTTTCCCGCCGCGCCCTCTTCGAGGCGGTCCGCTACGTCAGAGACCGCTCGGCCTTTGGGAAATCGGTGGATCAGCATGCCCTCGCCCGCGAACTGCTCGCAGGCATGATCGTCGAGCAAGAAGCTTCGACCAAGCTGGTCTTCCAGGCCATCCACCACCTGGATCAGGTGGATGCGGGGATGGAAAGCACGGATGGGCCATTGCTTCGCATCCTCACCCCCATGATCAAGGCGCATACGGGCAAGCTCGCTGTGAAACATGCCTCGGAGGCCATGGAACTCCACGGCGGCAACGGCTACATCGAGGACTTCGTCACCGCCCGCCTCCTTCGAGACGCCCAGGTCCTTCCCATCTGGGAGGGCACCACCAGCATCTTGATCCTGGACACCTTGCGCGCCATTCTCAAGGAGAAGGCCCATGAAAGGCTCCTGGCCGATTGCGCCCGCCGACTGGAGCGGCTCGCCGATCCGCAGCTCCGCGAGTGGGCCCGCCCGGTGGAGCGCGCTCTCCTGACCCTCGCCTCGGAGGTCTCGGCCTGGGACGCCCTGGACCCGTCTCGGCGAGAGCTTGCAGCAAAGCGCTTTCTCGAGGATGCCGTTGCCGTCACCGAGGCTTCGCTGCTCTTCGAGGCCGCGGATGAGGCCTTGACAGCGGGCCTGGCGCGGGACTCCCTCGTGGCGAGGCTCTACGCGCTGATGCGTTTCGGCGATCGCCGCCAGGCCATGGATGCCCTTGACGATAGCTACGAGACCCTGGTCGATCCCTCGGGCCAAGCCGCGATGCCGCCCTTCATGGAGGCCCTCACGCGCGCCTGAAACGCGAGTTTTAGGCTGCGGCTTGGGCTAGGCTCCCGTCTTTGGTAAGATAGGGGATAGTTCGACCGTTTTCCACTAGAAGGGGTCTTCATGCCCGATCAACTCATCAAGGCGATGGCCGCGGATGGCCGCATCCGGGTCGTCGCCGCCATCACCACCAACCTGGTGGCGGAGGCTTGCCGCCGCCACCAGACCAGCCCAACGGCCTCCGCGGCACTGGGCAAGGCCCTCACCGGTGGCGTCTTGCTGTCGGAATCCCTCCTGAAGGATAGCAAAGGCTCTCTGACGGTACGGATCATCGGAAATGGCCCGCTCGGCGGCGTCCTGGTCGATGCCAAGGCCAATGGAGCCGTCCGCGGCTACGTCGCCCACCCCGATATCCACCTCCCCCCGGCCGAATCCGGCACCTTCGACGTCGGAGGTGCCGTGGGGCGCCAGGGGACCCTCTCCGTCACCCTCGATCCCGGATCCGGAAAGCCCTTTTCGGGGACGGTCGAGTTGCTGAGCGGAGAGCTCAGTGACGACTTCACCCATTACATGGCCGCCTCCCAGCAGACTCCCTCAGCCATCGCGCTGGGCATCTTCGTGGGGCGCGAGGGCGACGTGGAAGCCTCAGGCGGGCTCATGGTCCAGATGATGCCCGACGCCGGGGATGAAATCGCCTGGCGACTCGAACAGGCCGTCCGCGAGTTGCCGGCCATCACCGAGCTGCTCCGCCGCGGTGATACGCTGGATCAGATCCTGGAAAAGGCCTTGAGCGGGTTCGCTTTCGAGATCATCGAGCGCTCGGAGCACATTCGCTTCGAGTGCCAGTGCTCGGAGGACCGGGTGATGCGGGCGATCGCCAGCCTGGGGCCCAAGGAAATCCAGAGCATCATCGAGGAAGACGGCAAGGCCGAGGTTCGCTGTCACTTCTGCAACGAGGAATATCACCTCAGTCGACAGCAGCTGGAAGAACTACTGGCCTCCTAGCAGCCTTCCGCGGGCGCTTTCCAAGCGCCCGCGGCTCAAGAGTCAAGAATCGCGGCTCGAAACGAAGAAAGCCCGAAGGCCGGAAGCTTAGCTTCCGGCCTTCGGGTCATGGGATTGAGATGTTCCGGCGGCCTAGACCGCGCGGACCACCTTGCCAGCCTTCAGGCACGAGGTGCAAATTTTGACCTTCCGAACGGTCCCGCCAAGGTTGGCGCGAACGCTCTGAAGATTCGGGAGCCACCGACGCTTCGTGTGACGGTTGGAATGGCTCACATTGTAACCCGTGCTCGGGCCCTTGGCGCAGACTTCGCAAACCTTGGACACCTTGGTAACCTCCGGTAGATAATGATTCTCGGCCTTCGTAGACTCTAAAGACGCAAGGCATGAGCTTATCATAGGATTAAGTCCTTGGCAAGGAATCCGAGGTGGCCTTTGGGCGCAAGCATGCAGGATCCTTCGAAAACGGCCCCGCTTCGTCGTCGTAGACGTTTCGGCCGGCGGAAAAAGGGATTTCGCCCAAAGCAGCCGGTCATCGGGTAAAGTAAAAGGGCCATGCTCAACCAGGAGAATCGCTTGCTCGTCGTGATCGTCGGCAATACCCAGACCCACTTCGGCTTCTTCGACGGGAGCGCGCTCGTTCGCAGCGAGCGCTACGCGACTCGAGAAGCCCCCTGGCCTCACCCGGAGCCGGGAGGGGCTACGGCGATCATCTCCGTCGTTCCTGGGGTCTCCCAGGTCCTTCTCGTGGCGTGGGAGGCCGAGCAGCCTTTGCTGCTCGCCGCGGACTCGTCCCCCCTGCCGATTGCCTATGTTCCCCCGACTGCCCTGGGAGCGGATCGGGTGGCCAATGCCATCGCCTTGCATGCGCGTCATGGGGGACCCGCCATCGCCGTCGACCTGGGAACCGCCACGAGCATCACCGCCGTCGGAGAGGATGGAACCATCCTGGGCGGGGCGATAGCACCCGGCCTGGACACCTGCCATTCGGCCCTGGTCGAGCGGACTGCCCAGCTTTCGAGCGTTGAGCTGGTCGATCCGGGCGTCCCTTGGGGGCGCAACACCACCGAGAGCATTCAACTGGGCCTGGTCGCCGGCCACGTGGGGGGAGTTAGGCATCTCGTCGCGCGCATGCGCGCGACCTTGGGGGAAGAGACTCCCGTCGTCCTCACCGGCGGGGGAGCGCGGGTGCTCGCTCCCCTCTTGCCCGAATTCGCCTATCTGCCGACTCTCACGCTCGAAGGAGGGCGAATCTGGCTCGAACGCCTTCGAGGAGGGTCCCGATGAACCTCGAAACCCCGTCCTTCTCCCTGCGCGCCCACCACCTCATGTGCGTGACGACCTACCAGGGAAAAGGATATTCCCCGGACTTCGTCGCGAACATGAACCGTGTTTGGCATGCCTTGCGTTCCGGCCGGATTCCTCTGGTCGAGGTTCACGCCGTCGCCGATCCGCTCTGTGGGGCCTGCCCCAACCTCCAAGACCCCGCCGTCCCCACGTCATGCCAGTTCCAGCATTCGATCGAAGCCCGCGATCGCCGACTTCTCGCCGCCATGGGCTGGGAAGAAGGGCAACGCGTCGAACTCGAAGCGGTCATGGAGATGATCCTCGCCCATCACGCCGATCTGCTGGCCGAGGTCTGCGTCGGCTGCGACTGGCTGGCCATCTGCGGCCAGCAGCGCTTCACCTGGCTCGAAGCGGAGCCGCCGGTCCCGCTAGAAGATTCCCCCGCCGAGCGCGAGGCGGGCCATGCTGAGCACGACCGCGGCGGCGTTGATGATGACCGCGGTGTTGGACGGCCTCACCCCCGTGCGCGCCTCCTGGTCCCGGGCAACCAGACTCATGATGAGCCCGATCAAGGCGAAGGGGATAATGAGCCAGTTCATCCAGCCCAGGCAGGGAAAAAAGGCGACGAAGGTTCCGAGCAGGGCCAGGAGGCCCCAGATCACGCTAACGAATTGCATGGGTTCCCTTCCTTTTGAGAGCGATGAGCGTGACACCCGACCAGATGGCCAGGTTCACGACGAGACAGACGTAAAGCCCCAGGCTCAAGGAGTTCGCCGCCAGAGCACCCGGTACGTCACCGACGCTCAGCAGGTAGAACGCCGTCGTCATCCCGCAAAGTGAACAGGATCTTCCCTGCAGTTGCCATTCGCAAGGCGGAACCCAACTGCTGAGCGTGGCCGGCGGGATCGCGAAGGGTAAAAGCAGCAGTACGGCCGTCCCGAAGCTCAGGATTCGCCAGACGACGCGTAGCGCGGGGACGAGTTCGGCGGACCTCATTCCCTACCGGGGCAGAAGCAGGGTCTGGCCGGGATAGATCAGGCTCGGACGCTTGATGATTCCCCGGTTGGCCTGGTAGAGGGCTTTCCAGCGCAGGGGATTTCCGTAGACCGTCTCCGCGATCTGCCAGAGCGATTCTCCCCGCGAGACCGTGTGCGTGCCGCGATACCTCGGGGGCGTTGACGCGCTGGCGGGAATGACGAGCGTTTGGCCCGGATAGATCATGGCGGGACGCGCGATGCGCGTTCGGTTCGCCTCGAATAGGCTCGGCCAGCTGGAGGGATTGCCCATGGTCTGGTGAGCGATGTCCCAGAGGGTGTCGCCGGGCTTGACGACGTAGCGACGACCCTTGGATGGAGTCAGGACAGGCGCTTTTGTCGGGGGCTCTAGACGCGTTGCTGCCCGGGGGCGCTGAACCGGCTTCGGGGTCGCCGGCTTTGCGCGTTTGACGGGGCGAGGCGTGGCGACAGGCGTGGCAGCGGGCTTGGCGACAGGCTTGGCCGTTGCTTTTGCTTTCGGTGTAGCGGCGGGGACGGGACGTGCCGTGGGTTTGACTGTGGGGCGCGGGGAAGGTCCAGCCTGGGGCGCCGCTTTTCGCATCGAAATCAGGTTGCTGCCGCCCAGCTGGGCGCGTGTGAGGTGGATGGTCTGGTATCCGGCGCTCTCCAGCGAATAGCTAGGGGAACCTGCCGCGGGACTGAAGGTGAGTTTGCCGTCGGAGCCGGTACGGGCGATCGTGCTTCCGTGCGCATCGCGAAGCACGACGTTGGCGAGAGGCTTGCTCGTTTGCGCATCGACGACGGTGATACGGACTTCGTTACGCTGCGCCAATGCGGGGAGCGAGGCGGGCGGAGTGATACCGAGGGTCGATGCGATGACCAAGGCGCTCGCGAGGTGGATCATGGCCTTGCGCGCACCGAAGGATCGCCTTTCGGCAGGGGGGGCTTCCCAGATGTAGCTGGTGCGCAGGGCGGCGGCGCGCGTACCCGTCAGGGAACGGCCTCGGTCGGCGACAGCGTGAAGGATGAGAAGCTCGAAGGCGATGTCTTCGGCGACGGCGGGAAAGCAATCCGGCATGGGGCCCTCTGAAAGGTTTGACCGGGCCAAGGGCCCGGTCAAACAGGAAATCGACTGTAGAACAATTTACAACAAGGCGGATCTTATAGCAAGCTTCCGTAGGTATGGAGGCCTTGCGCCAGGTAATTGACTCCGAGGTAGGTGACCATGACCGAGACGAAGCCGACGATGGCGAAGACGGCGGCTCGTTGGTCTCGCCAATCGCGCGTGAGTCGCGCGTGGAGGTAGCCGGCATAGACCAGCCAGGTGATGAGCGACCAGGTTTCCTTGGGGTCCCAGCTCCAGTAGGTTCCCCAGGCGGCATTGGCCCAGATGCCGCCGGTGATGATGCCGAGGGCGAGGATGGGGAAGCCGAGGAGGATGAGTCGGTAGGTGATCTCGTCGAAGAAGGCGAGCGCGGTGGACTGGGTGCGGACCTGACCGAAGGTGGAGCCGCCTTCCAGGGCGAGGGTTCCGCCGCCACCCTGGTCGTCGCGCTGGCCGCGACGATGGAGGATGAGGTAGACGACGGCGGCGCCGAAGGCGAGGAAGAAGGCGGCGTAGGAGATGAGCATGAGGCTGACGTGGATCTTGAGCCAGTAGCTTTGGAGTGCCGGCATCAGGGGGTGGGCATCCTTGAGGCGTGCCGGCAGGATCGAGGCGAACCCGATCAGCAAGAACGCTAGGGGGGCTGCCGTGGCTCCGAAGTACTTGGGCTTCATGCGCCACTCGATGACGAGGTACATGGCGAGCAGGGCAAAAATCAGGCCCAAAAGGGATTCGAAGAGGTTGGAAAGCGGCGGGTAGCCGGCATAGACGTAGCGGACGACCATTGCGCCGCTGGCGCCGACGAGGCCGAGGGCCATGCAGGCCGCGCCGGCGAGGCGGGCCCAGGTGAGCTTTCCGATGATTTCCGCCCAGAAGAAGATCATGGCGGCGAGGACCCCTCCGAAGAGGGTATTCACGAAGATCGTTTCGATCACGACGAGGTTGTTCATGTTGACTCCTAAGCGGTCGTTCCCAACTTGGAGGTGATCTTGAGCAGCTCCTGTTGGAAGGTGAAGCGGCCGCGGTTGGCCGTGCCGGAGAGCAGGTATTCGCCGGTAGAGCGCCGGGTGATCCAGAGTTGGCGATGGCTGATGAAGGCGAGCGAGACGCCCAGCACCACGGTGAAGAAACCGGCGTAGACGATGGGGATGCCGGGATCGGCCTTGACTTGCAGGCCCGAGTAGAGGGCAGGCTCGAGGTAGGAAACCTTTTCACCGTTCAGGGTCGTCTCATGGCCCTTTTCCAGCGCCGCGACGGGCTGGAGGGTGTGCAGCTCGACGATCTGGAGCGGGGCCCGGTGATCGGGTAGGTAGAGGAAGTACTGGCCGGTCCCGATATCCAGCTGCCGCGAGACGGAACCTTCCAGCTTGAAGCGCTGGGCGTTTGTCATCTCGATCTGGCGCTTTTCATTTCCGATGCTCAGTTTGGCGCCTCCGACTCCCCAGAAGGACTGGTAGAAGGAGACTCCGTCGACTCGCAGCGGTTTGTTGACGTATATTTCGTGCGTTTCGGGGGCTTTCCCCGGGCGCTGAATGGTCAGGTTGGAATAGAACTGGCGGACGGTGGTGGGGTCGTAATAGTCCATCCGGAACTGGTCGAGTTGAACGGACCAGTCGTAATGTCCCGGAGCCAGGAAGCCCTGTTGATGGGCGACCTTGACGATGTCGTCGACGGGCATGCTTTGGCCGACGAAGAGGGGGGCCTGAGATTTGAATCCGGCGAGGCCGCTGGCGAGACCGCCAATCAGGAGGGTGAAAAGCCCGATGTGGGTGATGAGGGCCGAGAACCTGGAAATACGGCCCTTGTCGGCGACGATCTGCCCGTTGTCGAAGGCGAAGGCGCGGAAGCGGTGGGCGCGAAGCAGGTCGACGAGCTTTTCTTGCTCGACGGCGGGGAGGGCCAGGCGGTCTAGATGCAGGCGTTCCTGGGAGGCCTCGGACATGGGGCGGGGCGGCTTGAGGGCCACGCGCAGCTTGGGCATGCAGACGAACCAGGTGGACATGGCCAGGTTGAAGAAGAAGACGGTGAGAAGGGTGAGGAACCACCATGAGTAGTAGACGTTGTGAGCGCCGAGGGCGAGCAGGATCTGCTTGGCTTGATCGCTCATGGGGGAGTTGAGAAGGCCCGAGGGATCTCCCTGCGGGACGAGGGTGCCGAGGATGGAGCTAACGGCGATGGCCAGGATCATGGTGATTCCCAGCTTGACCGAACTCCAGAAACGAATGAAGCCGGCCCATGAGGCCCCGCTGGTTGCGGGATCGCCGTTGAGCGGCTTATCTTGACTCTGCGTCGCTGTCGACATCAGTGATGGCTTTCCCTTCGTGAGAGGCCCGGGACAGTGGCATGCGTGGTGCCAGCCTAAAGGCGGGATGGCAGATAGCCGATCGTTGCCGATCGTTGCTGATCGTTGCCGCCGTTCATTCTAGATGGGCCGGGTTCCGGTGGCAAGGAGGCGCCGCCGGGGACGGGCTGGGCTTCAGCATACGCGCCGGTGGCGCTTCGGTCATCTGTGGCAAATTACGGATGCTTTAGCTTTCGTGATGACGTAGGCTGATTTTATGAGTAAGGGCGGGCGTTTCGGCCGCCTCGAGCCACGACGGATTCATAACTTGTAAACAGGGGCGGACGTTCGCACCACTCGGATGCGCTATAATAGTTGCTGCTCGATTCGGGGTTCGGTTCGAACACAGGTTCCAGCGGGTCGCGTTCATGAGTCGACCTCATCCCCTGGGCCCCGGTCGACGGTCTCGCAGCTAAGAGTGGCGCGACGACCCAGCTGAGGAGTTCTAGACGACATGCACGTAATGATGCTCGGTTTGAGCCATGCCTCCGCCCCCGTCGAAGTACGGGAGCGCGTGGCCTTCTCGGGGCAAGCTCTCGCCATGGGCCTTTCGATGATGGTCAGCCGGCCTGCGATCCTCGAAGGAGCGATCCTCTCGACTTGTAACCGAACCGAGCTTTACGCCGTGGTGTCCAGCCCCGAAGAAGGGCGCTCGGCCCTCAGGGCCTTCATCCTCGAGGAGCGGGATCTTCCCGCCGAGATCTTCGATCAGTTCTTCTACTTCCTCGAAGGGGATGCGGCCATCCGTCACCTCTTCCGGGTCTCGGGCGGCCTCGAGTCCCAGATCCTCGGCGAAGGCCAGATCCTCAGCCAGGTGAAGGACGCTCATGCCGCGGGGCAACTGCACCGGACGATGGGAGCGGTCCTGGACTCGCTTTTTCGCTTCGCGGTCACCGCCGGCAAGCGGGGGCGCGCCGAGACCGAGATTTCGCGCGGAGCCGTCTCGGTTTCCAGCGCAGCCATCGAACTCGCCAAGGATACCCTGGGCGGTTTCGACGGCAAGGCCATCCTGATCCTCGGCACCGGCAAGATGGGTGAGCTCGCCGCCAAGCAGCTCCCCTCCTACAATCTCAGCAAGATCTACGTCGCCAACCGCACCCTCGAATCCGCCGAACGTCTGGCCGAACGGGTCGGCGGCGAAGCCGTCCCCTTCCATGCCATGCAGGATGCCCTCGAGCGCGTCGACATGGTCGTTTGCTCGACCGGCGCCCCGCACTACGTGCTCACTCCGAGCGAGATGGAGCATGTGATCGCCAGCCGCAACGGTAAGCCCCTCCTGATGGTGGACGTGTCCGTCCCCCGTAACATCGATCCGGCCGTCGGGGCCATGCCGGGCATCACCCTATTCGACGTCGACGATCTTCAATGGGTGGCCAACAAGAACCGTACCGAACGCCAGGCCGTCGCTCAGGAAGTGGAAGCCATCCTGGATTCCGAGTTCAAGGGCTACAAAACCTGGCTGAAGAACTTCCGGATGACCCCCACCATCAGCTCCTTCCGCAACAAGGCCCAGGACCTTCGCGAGCAAGAGCTCAACCGGTTCTGGGACCGCAACGCCCCGGCCTTCACTCCCGAGCAGCGCCAGCTCATCGACTCGATGACCCAGGCCCTGGTGAACAAGTTCCTTCATCAGCCCCTCACCAGCCTCAAGGGGATGAATACCCTGCAACAGCACCATCACGCCAGCGCCCTCCAGACCCTCTTCGACCTCAAGGTCGAGGACTTCCAGGAGCACTACCTCCGGCGTCAGGGCGAACGGCGCACCATGCCCCTCGTCTGATGCGGATCCGCCGCCTCGCCATCCCCCTCATGTCCCTGCTCTTCGTCGGCTGCGCCTCCCTTTCCGGGACGCCGCTCGCGACGCCAAAGACGGCGGCCCTGAAGGCCAGCCAAGCCCAGTCGCTCTACCCCCTCACCAAGGGTCTGCAATGGCGTTACAGCTCGGTGTCGCGCTCCGGTGACGGTCCGGATCGTCCCGGCCACGACCAGATTATCAAGGTCACGGCTTCGGAGCACGTGCAGGGGCAAGTTCGGGCGGTGGTCATTCGGAAATTCGGCGATCGCGAGCTGCCTCCCACGCTCGCGGTGGCCGATGGCCGAGCGGTCACGCTTTCGCGCCTGAACAGTCCCGAGGACGGCTCCATCAGCGTCCTGGTCTTCCCCCTCGAACCTCAAAATAGCTGGCCCGGCCGCAGCTGGGCGCATGCCCAGGAAACCATCTCGGTGGTCGGAACCGAGTCGATCACGGTGCCGGCTGGGACCTACACGGCAACCCGCTTGCAACATCGGATCGCCTACGCGACCGGCAAGTCGGACTATCTTCACTACTGGTACGCTCCGGGGGTGGGGATGGTGAAAGCCATCGAGGGACTAACCATCGACCTGGGCTCAGGACCCGTCCTGCAGCAGGTCACCGCGGAGCTGCTGCAGTTCGACCACGGCGAGGTTTCAGCCTCGCCCGACTGAACCTCGAACGAGCGAACGTTGCAAGTTGAACAGTTTTTTTGCATGATAGAGGGACCAGCTTGAAGTCACCTCTCTGAGCTGGGGGCCCGTCGTCCACACACCCGACGGGCCCGCCTTTTTTTTTCTCCCGATTTTTGGTCCTCAGGGCCGCGGATGCGGTCCCGGCTCCCGGGGCAGGAAGATCTCGGTCTGCTTGGCCCGATGCTTGAGGGCTTCGGTGTCCTCGAGTTCCTCCTCGGACCTCGGGAGGGGGCGGTAGCCTTCCGCCACCGCTTCTTCTTCCGGCGCAGCCCCCTGATTCAGCGAATCGCGATCCATGGTTCACCTCCGTGGCCGGATTCTAGGCGCGAGACGCGCCCGGCGCAACGATATCTCGCCTGCTGCTAGCGACGGCGGCTGTTTCGCAAGGCAGCGAGAGAACGCCGTCGAGCTTTGCTCTAGCCTCGCTCAGGCTCTGAGCTTGTAGCCTCGCCGGAAGAACGCCAGCACCAAGGCGAAGCCCCCGACCGCCAGCACCATCAAGAAGGCCAGCTCCCGGAGCACGGGCGCGGGCCAGGCGACGAGCATGCTGCCCCGGAAGCCGTCGATCAGGTAGTAAAGGGGATTGGCGAGCACGAACTGCTGCAGGCCTTCGGGCAAGTGCCGCGGGGAGTTGAAGACGCCTCCCAGGAAAACCAGGGGAGTGATGACGAAGGTCGAAGGGATGGAGAGCTGGTCGAAGCTCTCGGCCACCAATCCCATGACCAGCCCCAGGCACGAGAAGAAGGCCGAGATGAGCACCATGAAGAGCAGGTAAAGGCCCCAGTTGGCGGGTTGCACCCCGACTATCAGCCATCCCAGCAGCATGATGAGATTTCCGATGATCAGCCCGCGAAGGACGCTGCCGACCACGTAACCCAGAACCATCTCCAGGTAGGATAGCGGGGCGACCAGAAGCTCCTGGATGCTGTTGGTGAAGCGTCCCAGAAAAAGGGACGCGGCGCTCTCGCTGAAGGAGGACTCGATCACGCTCATGATGACGAGGCCGGGAATCAGGAATTCGAGGTAGGGGACGCCGTCGATATCCTGGATCTTGCGACCGAGCGAGAAGCCGAAGATGAAGAGGTAGAGCAGCGTCGAAACCAGCGGGGGCCAGATCACCTGGTTGATGATCTTGAAGGTTCGCTTGATCTCCCTATTGACGAGGGTTTGGAATCCGATCAGGTTCATGTGGTTTCTTTCTGGGGCTTCCTTTTAGGGGGCTTCCGTCAGGGGGGCTTCTTTCCGGGCCGTCAGCTCCAGGAAGACGTCCTGGAGGGTCTTGCGTTCGACGTCGACGTGCGCGAGGCGATCGCCCTGGGCCTCGAAGGCGGCCAGCACCCAAGCGAGGTCGGAAGCATGGGCTTCCGCGAAGACCACCTGTCCAGAACCCGGTTCCCATGAGGGCCCCAGCGATGCGGTGCTGGGCGGAAGGCCGCGGATGGGGCGTTCGAAGTCCAGGACGATCCGCTCTTGGCTGTGTCCGGCGACCAGGCCGTCGGTTCGGTCCAGCGCCACCAGCCGGCCGTGATTGATGATGCCGATTCGCTTGCAGAGGTGCTGGGCTTCCTCGAGATAGTGAGTGGTCAGGATGATCGTCAGACCCTCGCGATTGAGGGTCTGAAGCACGTCCCAGAGTTCGAGTCGCAGCTCGACGTCCACGCCGGCTGTCGGCTCGTCCAGAATCAGCAAGCGCGGCCGGTAGACCAGCGCCCGTGCCAGGCTCAAGCGCCGCTTCATGCCGCCGGACAGCTTGGTGAAGTCCTGATCCCGCTTGGAATAGAGGTCGAACTGCCGCAGCATGTGATCCGCGCGCACCTTGGCCTCGCCGGCCGGGACTCCGAAGTAGCCTGCCGTGAAGACCAGCACCTCGCGAATCGTCAAGTAGCGGTCGAAGTTGAACTCCTGGGGGGAAAGGCCGATGCAGGCGCGCGCCTGGCGGTACTCCTTGTTCACGTCATGTCCGAAGACCTGGATGGAGCCCTCTTGAACGGTGACCAGGCCCACGATCGCGTTGATCGTGGTGGTCTTTCCCGCGCCGTTGGGGCCCAGAAAGCCGAAGAACTCTCCCTCGGCAACGTCCAGCGAGAGGTGGTCGACCGCGGTGAAGTCGCCGTAGCGCTTGACCAAACCTTTAATCGAGAGGGCGGTGCTCATGGATGGACCTTCAGGTTGAAGTCCGTTTCTTCGGCCAGGAGTTTCGCCGACTGCGGCTCCCTGACCTCGATCCGGTACGCGGTGACGTCGCCGAGATCCCGCTGCTGGGCGGCCAGCGCGCGGCGGAAGTCGCCGACGAGGGCATGGCGCTTGAACCGGCCCTCGCGGCCGAGTTCGTTCCAGGTTTCGGCGTTCACCTCGATCACGACTCGGGTTTCGCCCTCGAAGCGGACCGGGTAGCCCTGTTTGGCGAGGTCGGCCGCGAAGCGCTCCTCGACGACGGTCGCGGCCGCGCGCGGCGAGGGTTCGGGTGGAGCCACGGCTGGAAGCTGGCTGAGCCGCCAGAAGCCGAGCGCCGTCATGGTGATCAGGATCAGGAAGACGGCGAGGATGAACTTCCGGTTGAAGGGATGGGGAGGGCCGGGATTCGGGCCCAGGGGTATCGGGTCGGCCATGGAGTTCCTTTCAAGTGAGACGCCCTCCATTATAACCCTGACCTTGTGGCCCTGCCCTCGCGGCGCAGCGGAATAAGGATGCGTTGTCCAGAAACCCCGCCTGTGCTACGTTCTTCGCGAACCGTATCCGTGAGGTACAAGGGTCAGGTCCGGAAGCAGGTCCGGAAGTAGGTTCGGAAGCCGGTTCGAATGCAGGTTCGGAAGGAGGAGATCATGCGAGGCAAGACGCTACTCGCAGCAACCCTGGCAGGAACCCTCGGAATTGCTCTCTCGCTGCCGGCTGAAGCTCAGATGCGCACGTCCGGGCGAATCGCCCCGCGCGCCCTGGGCGTCAGCATGGTCGGAAACGGCCCGACCACCTTGTTCACCGTACCTCGAGCCCAGACGCTCGGCATCGGAAACAACATCGTCTCCACCGGCGTGCTCCTCGGAGGCGGCACGGGCTTTCTCGGAGTCCCGGGAATCGGGGCCGGAACGATGGCCAATTCCGTCAACCTGGGCACTCAACTCGGGATCACCGATGCCTTCCAGCTGGACATGGGCATCGGCGGTCTCAACATGGGCCCGACCTGGGCGGGCCGCCTGAACATGGCGGGTAAATGGGGCTTCTTCCAGGAAGACGCCGGGGCGCTGGCCTCGATTTCCGGCCTGGCCGGCGGCATCTTGACGGTGGATCCCAACGGAGTCCCCAACCTCGGAGTGCAACTGGGACTGCCGATTTCCAAGATGTTCGGCTTCGGCATGGACAGCTACCTCGGACTCTCGCTCTATCCCAACTACAACCTCGGCATCTTCCAGGTGGCTTCCCTGCTTCCCGGCGGTGCCGTCCCGGCGCCCTCCAACTTCTTCGCCATCGGGGGCGGAGCAGACCTCGCCCTCGGCCCAGCATTTCACCTCATGGCCGATACCAACGTCGGCTTGACCGGCGTCACGGGATCGATCATGCAATCCAACATCGGCGTCCGCTACGCCTTTACTCCGAACTTCCTGGGCGATCTCTTCGTCGGCTTCAACACCGGCGCGGGGCTCAATCTCGCCCAAACCGCCCCCTCCCTGGGAGTCGCGGCCCACTGGGGCTTCTAGTCCCCCTCCCGCGTCCCGGCCCGGCTCCTTGCGGAGCCGGGCCTTGCCTTTCGACGAGAAGCCTTGGCAAGCTTGCCCGTTCTCCGAGCCGACCCGCCATGGGATGCTGACGGCGAGGAAAACCTTTCAGGTTTCGCTTATGCGAGGAGACGGCACATCATGGCTTGCTGTACGACATGCGGTCACGCGCACGACCTGGAAGCAAACTTCTGCAGCCGCTGCGGAAGACCGACCTCCCCCATGCCCTCGGGCGACCGCCGCGTCGTCACCGTCCTCTTCGCCGACGTCTCGGGCTTCACCAGCTTGAGCGAAACCCTCGATCCCGAGCGCTTGACCGAGATCATCAATGCCTACTTCAAGGCCCTCTCCGAAAGCGTCTATCGCTTCGGAGGCATCGTCGACAAGTACATCGGCGACGCCATCATGGCGCTCTTCGGCGCCCCCTTGGCCCATGAGGACGACGCCGAACGCGCCGTGAGCGCCGCCTATGCCATGCAGCGGGCCGCCGAACAATTCTCCGACGCCCTTCACGCCGAAACCGGCATCCGCCTGCGCCTCCGAATCGGCCTCAATACCGGCCTGGTGGTCGCGGGGGCGGTCGGCGGCGACCAGAAGCGCGACTACACCGTCATGGGCGACGCCGTGAATCTCGCTCAGCGCCTCGAGTCCCTGGCCGAACCCGGCACCATCCTGGTCTCCGGGCAAACCTACCGCCTCACCGCCCATGCCTTCAGCTATCAATCCGCTCGCAAGCTCTTCGTCAAAGGCCGCCAGGAAGCCGTCTATGCCTACGAACTCAAGGGACCGCAGTTGGATCCCCCCCCGCATGCCGATCGCTCTCCTTTTCTGGGACGCCGCCACGAACTCGCCACCCTCCTGGCCGCCTTCGCCGCCGCGAAAAGCCTGCCCCAATGGATCGTGCTCTCGGGACCCGCCGGCTCCGGCAAAAGCCGCCTCGCCCGAGAGGCCATCGCCCTCTTGCCCCCCGATCCAGCCCGACTTCTGATCGAGGCGCGCGGACACGCCTTTCACTCCGACTCCCCCTTCTCGCTCTTGCGGCAGATCGTCGAGGCGATGATGGCCCCCATGCGCCAAGGTGAGGCACTCGACCGCCTTGAGGCGGGGCTAGAAGCCCGAGCCGTCCCGAATGCCTTCGAAGCGAGCCGAAAACTCGCATTCTTCCTCGGCCTGGAGGGGAGCGACCCTGAAACCGCCCAGGATACGCTGGATAGCATCCTCGCAGACCTTGGGCGACCTTTGATCCTCCTGCTCGAGGACCTCCACTGCACCGACCCTGACTCCGCGGCTTGGCTCGCCCGCCTCGGGAACCGCCGGGACCTGGGTTCCATCGCGGNCCCCCCCCCCGAACCTCTCCCTCGTCATGCTGACCCTGCCGCCTCTGGAACGCACGGAAGCCTGGCAACTCGTCCTGGCCGAGCTGAAGACCTCGCCGGACGGACTCGACCCCTCGGCCAGGAGCTTGCTCGAGGCTGCGGCAATGCGCTCGGGAGGCAACCCGATGTTCATTCGAGAACTGCTCAATAGCTGGATCGAGGGCGGAATCCTCAAGCGCATTGCAGGCCGATGGGCATCCGATCCCCAGGACGACTTTTCGCTTCCAACCAGCATCAAGGCCCTGATCGCCGCCCGCCTCGACCAAATTCCGCGCCCGCTTCGCGAGATCCTGGAGGTGGCTTCCGCCCTGGAGGGGCGCTTCTCGGCCGCCTTGCTCGGCGCGATCGTCGGCACCCCGGACGTCGAAACCATGATAGCCGAGCTCCTGCGCCGCGACCTGCTTCGCCTGGCGGAGGAGACGAGCCTGATCTTCTCTCAAAGTCTCATCCAGGAAGTCACCTATCAAACCATGCTCTTGAGTCGCCGGCGCGAGCTCCACCAGCGGATCGCCTCCCTGCTCGAAGCGAGAAAGGGGGATATCGAATCGCTCGCCCGCCACTATCGGCTCGCCGAGGACGCCGAGCACGCGGTTCCCTACCTCGTTCAAGCTGCCCTTCGCGCGCAGGGGCGCGCCTCGCATTCCTCGGCCTGCCAATTCCTGCGCCAGGCGCTTGCGCTCTATCCGCGCGACACCTCGCTCGCTCTCCCGCCCCGGTCCGATCTGCTGCGAAGCCTGGCCGATTCGGCGGCCGTTCTCGGGCTCTACGACGAGGCCTTGAGTTCAGCTCGCTTGGCGCGCGACATGCTAGGCGACAGCTTGGCGATCGCCCAGATCGAACGCACCCTCGGAAACCTGCACGAACGCCTCGGCGACTACGCCAAGGCCGCCGAGCACTACGCGGAGGCCGCCCGCCGGTCCCCCGAGGAGTCGCTCCGCAACCGCGTCCAGCTCGACCTCGCCTGGCTGGCCCTGCGGCAAGGTGACCACGATGCCTGCCTTGCGGCTTGCAGCCAGGTCCTGCGCCATGCCGAGGCGGACGTCGATGCGCTGGGAATGGCCCATAGCCTGAGAGGCGTCGCCTATGACAGGCTCGGGCGCTGGCAAGACGCGAGCTCGGCACACCGAGCGGCGCTCAACCTCCGAATCAGGCGCCGCGATCGCTTCGGCATGGCCTCCAGCCTCAATAACTGGGGCATGGCGCTCACCGAACTCGGCGACTGGCCCGAAGCCGAACGCTTGTATAACCGGAGCCTGAAGCTCTACGAGCGAATCGGCGATCCGTCCCGCGCCTCCGCGGTGCGAAACAACCTGGGCGATCTCGCGGCGCGGCGCGGCAACCTCGAAGCCGCCGAGAAGCTGCACCGGGAAGCCCTGTCGCGGCGCGAAAAGCTCGGCGATCGCTTCGGCGTTGGAGCTTCACACTGCGCCCTCGGCTGGGTTATCGCCCTGAAGGGAGACCTGGATGAAGGAGGGAAGCTGATTAGGGATGGGGTGGCCATCCTGGAGGCCATCGGGGAACGTGAACTCCTGGCCGAAGCTTACCAGGCGCTGGGGCGAATCGCCCTCGAGGGCCGCCGCTACCCCGAAGCGGAGGCCCGACTGGCCAAGGCGCTCGGCCTTTCGCACTTCGATCGCAATCCGCTTCAGCGTGCCATCGTTCACCGTCTGAGAGGGCAGCTTCGTCTGGAACTGGGGGACATGGCCGGCGCGCGGGACGAGATCATGGAGGCCGCTCGCATGCTCGAGGGCCTCTCGCATCCGCTGGAACGGGCCAGGACCCAGGTCCTGCGCTCGCGCTTGCTGCGGGCCGAAGGGCGCTGCGCCGAAGCGACGGCCATGCTCTCGATGGCCCTCATGACCTTCGAACGGCTCGGAGCGCACCGGGATCGGGCCCTGGCGAGCCTCGAGGACTCGCCCCCAGATCCTTTGGGCGGATTCGCCGAAGCCCCCGGAGGGCTCGCTCGCTAGGATGAAGGGGACTGAGGTCCCGGGTTCCCGAATCGCGTCAGGCCGCCTCCTGCTTGCCAGAGACGAGGGTGATCCATGAAGGACCGTATCGACTCACGCCGATTGCTCATCACCCTCGTCCTGCTCGTGGGGCTCACGGGCTGTCCCTGGCCCTGGGGAGCGCCACCGCAGACCCCCGCCCCGCTCCGGGGACAGGTCTTCCAGGATGGCAAGCCGGCCAGGGGCGTCACGGTCAGGGCCACCTTCACCAATGCCACCCCCTTCACCAACGCGACCCCCCTCTCGGTCGCCGCGGTCGCCGAGACTCCGGTTTCCACCCAGGTACAGACGGACGCTCAGGGGCGCTTCGCCTTCGATCATCCACCCGAGGGCGATCTCAACCTGGAGGCCGTCAAGGACGATCGCTACAAGGCAATCCTCATGGGCATCGCCGTTCGTCCCAACGCCCAGACCGACGTTGGCAGACTCGATCTCCGGCCGACCGGTCATATCGTGGGCAGGGTGACGGCTCCCGAGGCTCCCCAGGTCACGGAGTTCACCGGCACCGACGTCTACATTCCGGGGACCAGCTACGTCGCCAAGACCGATCAGAACGGCCGGTTCCGGATCTCCAACGTGGCGGCGGGGTCATTTCGCTTGCTGGCGGAAAACCGCTACCTCGGGCGGGGCGAAATCCCCGGCGTGGTCGTCGTCTCGGACCAGGAGGCAAGCGTGGGTGACGTCGCGCTCACCCTCAAGGTCCCGAGCATCGATCAGCTCGACCAGGGCAACGGGGCTCCGGGGGCCTGGGTTCGCATCGCGGGTCAGAATTTCGGGGCCACCGAGGGCATTCCGGTCGAAGTGACCTTCAACGGCATCGAGGCCGTGGAGGTCGAGCGCGAGTCCAACACCGTGATCCGCGCCAAGGTCCCGCTCTTGGCGACCACCGGACCGGTCACGGTCAAGGTGGGGCTGATACCGAGCGTCAGCCCGATCCAGTTCAAGGTGGTCAAGCGGCTGGAATTGGAAACTGCCACTCCGGTCATTCTTCGGCGAGACGACACCCTGCAGTTTGCCGTGAAGGCCTTCGATGCGTCGGATGCCGCGATTTCCGACCCCAAGGTGAACTGGTCCACGGAGGTAGGCTCGGTGGGAACCCTCAGCGCCGGAGGGTTATTCACCGCGCAAGCATACGGTCAGACCATGATCACGGCGACGAGCGGAGACGAGGCGGTCCAGAGCGCGAGCCCCGTCTATGTATCGCCGCTCATCGAGGGCCTACGAAGCCTGGAGACCTCGGCGATCGCCGTCGAAGGCCCCCGCATGGCCGAGGGGAACGGAGACGTCCTGGCGGTCTGGGTGACCTACGATTCGTCTCAGGCCACGTTTCGACTCGCCGGCCATCTCATCAAGAGCGGCGGCGGCGGCGGGCCCGTGAATCTCTCGGGGCTCGGAGCCTTCGCCAGCCATCCGCGCCCGGCCGTATCCTGGACGGGGCAGCGCTTCGAGATGGCCTTCGCCGCCGAGGGAAGCCTCAAGGTCCAGGCGATCGATCCGATCAACGGAGCGACTATCGGGGGGCCTTTGTCGCTGCTTTCCGCCGGGGAGGTGCTAGGGCTCAGCCTGTACCAAGGAGGGGCGACGCGACTCTTGAGCTGGATCGATGCGAACCAGCGGGTCTACGCGACCAGCGGGGGGGCCGCGGTCCTGCTCTCGGCCAATAACGGCGCGATTCGCGGCTCGCTGAGCACCGCCTTCGACGGGAGCAACTTCTGGCTAGCCTGGCAGGAGGGACAGCAGGTCATGGCCACGCGCTGGCAACTCTCCAGCCAGCCCTCCGCCACTCCCATCGCCGCGGGGCCGGAGCAAGGCCGACCGGTCCTTGCCGGCAAGTCGGGCGCCGTGATGGCCGTTTGGCAGGAGGGCGACACCACCGCGTCGGATCTCGTGGTCGCGCGCACGGCGGGCGGGAGCTTCGGGGCGCCGAGCCTCCTCGGTCGGGAGGGGGGGCAGAGTCATCCGAGCGTGATGGCGCAAGGCGACGGCTTCTGGGTGGTCTGGCGGGAGCCGAGCGGGATTTTCGTCCGCAAGCTGAGTGATCTGGGGCTTCCCGTGACGGAGGCCTACGCGTTGAGGGTCGGAGCATTGAACTTGCATGAGCCGGGAATCATCCCCAGCGGAAGCGGCGGCCTGGTGACTTGGGGGATTGCGGGCAGCGAAGGGTTGTTCAGTCTTTTCGGGCAGCGCTTCTTGCCGTGAGGAGCTGCACGGATCTCCCAAGCAAAAGGCGCGTGGGGGGCAATTGCCCCCCACGCGCCCTACTCGATTGTTGCTTAGATGCCGAAGAGGCCGCGAAGCTCGTCGATGCTCTTGGTGCCGAAGCTGGCGCCGAAGTTGACAAGGGTCGCGTTGGCGCCCAGGCCGAAGGGGTTGAGGTCGAGGTTGCCGCTGACCAGACCGGCGTCGACGGTGAGGTTGGGGGTGAAGGCCACCCTGACGCCGCCCTGGATGGCGTTGGTGATGGCGCCGGTGCTGGCGATGCCGAGCCTGTCGCCGACGAAGAGGCGCCACTTGGAGTTGAGTTCACGCTCGTAGCCGATGTTGGTGCCGATGTTCGAGCCCGCGGCGGTCGAGCGGAAGTTGGGGGCGACGTGGACGGCCGACTTGCCCATCCAGAAGGAGAGGGGGACTCCGAGATCGAGGGTGGTGGAGGCGGAGCCGCCCACGAAGGCGAGGCTGAGGCCGCCGTCGACGGCAACGCTCATGGTGTCGGACTTCATGAAGACGTACTTGGCGCCGAGGCCGGCGTTGAGACCGCCGGTGATGCCGGTGGTGGGGGCCAGGATCAGGCCGGGGTTCCAGAAGGCGTTGCCGTCGAGCTCGAGGTTCTCCATGAAGCCGTGCTCGAAGTTGACGCCACCGGCGTTGATGCCGAAGATGACGGAGCCGGGGGTCAGGACCTGAGCGCGCTCGGTGCCGGCGATGCTCGAAGGACGGACACCCGAGTCGGTCATGGCGCCGACGGTAGCGGCCTTGGGCGCGGTGGTCCGCATCTGGGCCGAAGCGGGGAGCGCGGTGAGGGCGACGGTGGCGGCCATGGCCAGCAGGGCGAGGTGACGCATATGGAATCCTCCTAGTACAAATCGTGATGCAGCGTGATAAGCAGCTCAGGACGATAGTATACCCCCAGGCAAGGGTCTTTGTCACATTATCCAGCGCCTTCGCAAGGATTGGACCTTGTGGGTTTACGATTCGTTAAGTATGATTTCGCTGTTGCCGGTACCGCGAGGAGGTGCCCCCCATGACCCCCATCCGCCCCTTGATCCCCCTCAATTTCAGACCTCGCCGCCCCCGTCGGATCCCGCCCGAGGCCCAGGGGATCGCCGATGCATGAGGATGGGGAACGGGCCAGGGAGCCCGGGGACATTCGGCGCGGCTCGAGGGTCGAACGCGGGGGGGTGGTACTACTTTGCGCTCGTTGTGGCTCGCGCGGGGGGGACGGGGACCGTTTTTGTCGGGCGTGCGGGCAGGGGCTGATCGTTCCGCCGACGGAGGCTTGTCTCGCATGCGGGGTGACGGGGCTCGGGACAGGCCGGAAATGTCCGGCCTGCGGGGCGGGTCGGCAACGTTTGTTTTCGCATTTTTCCGCGGTTTTGGCGCGTCTTGCCGTGATGGCGGGACTGCTTGCGCTCTTGGCGGTGGTGGTGACGTTCATCCCCGTCGCTCGCGGCCAGGGGGATGCGACGTTGGCGGGAGTGGCGGTCGGCGCGGGGCCCGGGGAGGTCGAGCGCCTGCTGGGGCCGCCCGAGGATCGGGGTTCGGAGGTCTTCTGGCAAGGGCGTGACGGGCGAAACCACAACATGATCCAGTGGCAGTACGGTCTCGACGAGACCCGGATAGCCGATCTGACGGTGACGTTCATCGACGGGCGGGTGCATCAGGTGGGGGCACTCGCGGGAAACTGGCAAACCAGCGAGGGGCTGATGATCGGCGATCGCCTCCACAAGGCCGAGCGTCTCTACGGCACGGCGATCGAGGATCTGCCCATCGAGGGGTTGACCCCGCATCGCTACATCCGGGGAAGCGTGGTCATCCGGGTGATCACCGAGGCACCTTCCGAGGAGATCCTGGCCATCGGGGTGGAATCCCCCAGGCAGACTTCGTTCGACGCGGCCGACTCCTCCGCGGGGAAGGCCTGGGAGCATCCGCCTCTGCCCAAAGGCGAGGCGCCGGATTCCCCCTCACGGGAGGAAGAATTGATTTTGCCCCGCCAGCGCTATTACTGAGCCGATTTCCGCTGACGTTTCGCCAGAGACACGCAAGAAGTTGCATGGCGCGACGGATAACCAACGGGAGGACCATCGGGAGTACCGATGACTCACGTTCCAGCGGAGGGATTTCATGCGTTCCATGCGGGTCATGGTGGCCACGACCTTGATGTTGAGTGTTTTCGGCGGGGTCGTCAGCGGCTGCGGGCGGGTTCCTGCGTCGCTCAAGTCCGAGACGTCTCAGGAAGCTCCGGTCGACGAGCCCGATCTCGATCCCGATCCGGTCGATGACCCTTCATGGGGCGGGCCGGCCGATCCTGCGCTGCCCAACGTACCGGTGGTGTCGGGCCCCGAGCCCTGGCCCAGTCCGTTGCCGAATCGCGTCTGGCCCCCCTTGGTCTGGAAGCCCCTTCCCAACCAGACGCCGATTCCCTCGTCGAACATTCCCATGCCTCAGCCCGTCGTGAACCCGCCGGCGCCGACCCCGACCCCGGTCCCGCCACCGCCCCCGAGCGATCCCCCCGCCGGCTGGCAGCCGTCCACTGCCGACGACTTCTACGCCACCCTGCGAAAGTTCGGCTACAACGGGTCCCGCGATCAAGCCTTCGCGTCAGTCCGGCGCTACGTCGGCATCGAACGCGACGTCTGGTCGCCCCGTTCCGCCAAGCAACTGGACGCCAAGTGGCGCAAGGCGCGCACCTACATGGATCCCGCCCCCATCGCCCTCGCCTACTACGACGCCCAGGCGAAAGCCTTCGCGCGCCGCGACAATGCCTACTACGTCCGAACCGACTACTCCTTCCGCCAGGGATCGGATCTGATCGTCATCAAGGCCGATCCCCGCACCCGCGAGTCCCTCGCCTTCAACCTGAAGGGCGAGATGACCTACTTCACCCAGCTTCGCCCCATGCTCGGAACGCCGGGCATCTACTACCGACACGCCATCCTCGTCCCGCGCGAGGTCTACCTTCCCCGCTGATGCCCGCGCGTCAGTCCAGGAGCCATTCAGGAGTCTCCCCGAAGGTCGAGGTCAGGACCTCGGTGAAATCGATGATGTACTCGTCCTGCAGATTCCCCTGTGTCGACGGGTCCAGCACCGCCTCCTGCACGTCGATGGACTGGTAGGAGAGCGCTAGCCCCTGAAGCTCCTCTTGCGTCGTCAGCTCGACGATGTCCGCCGGGGCCACGTCGTAGGAAAAGATGAAGGCCCGCGCCAGATCCTGGCTCGTGAAGAGCACCCCGAGCGTCGAGCCGTCCGGAAGCGCCAGCAACGTCAGCGACTCGTCATCCCCGAGCACTGCGAACAGCTGGTTGACTTCCACCGTGGTCTCCGGCGTGGTGTCCGCCGGTTCGGACGTCGTGCCATCCCGCCTCTGGCTTTTGTCGTTCGTGTTTTCGTTCATGTTGTCGTTCATGCGGCCACCTCCTGCCTCCGACTACCCGATGCCAGTGTGCATCGCCAAGCCGGATTAGTCACTAATCAAGCAGGCCTTGGGCGCCGGTACCCGCGCGAACGCTCCGGCTATCCCCGTCTCAAACTCCTTGCCGGGTGGAAATACCCTGAAACCCCCCTTCGGCGTGGTAAACTGACATGGTCCCCAGGAGGTGCGCCATGTCCGTCGATACCGCCCACAACTTGCCCCCGTCCACCGTCTACGGCCCCGTCAAGTCTTGGCGGGTGGGGAACTCCCTCGGCATCGACCTGCTCTTCACCAGCTCCATCTGCTCCTTCCGCTGCGTCTACTGCCAACTCGGCAAGATCCTCGAACACACCGCCGAACGGAAGATCTACGTCCCCACCGCCAAGGTGATGGAGGACCTGCGCGCGAGCCGCTGGCAAGAAGCCGACATCATCACCTTCTCGGGGAACGGAGAGCCCACCCTCGCCCTCAACCTCGCCGAGGTCATCCGCGACATCAAGGCCTTCACCGGCAAGCCCCTCATGGTCCTCACCAACGCCACCACCCTCGGCGATCCCCGGGTCCGGGCCGATCTGCGCGAGGCCGACAAGGTCTTCTGCAAGCTCGACGCCGCCGACGATCAAACCCTGCTGCGCGTGAACCGTCCCGTCGCAGGCGTCACCGTCAGGTCGATCGTCGACGGCATCAAGGCCCTGCGCGCCGAGTTCCCCGGCTACCTCGCCGTCCAGATGATGTTCATGCCCATGAACCGCAAGGAACTCGAGGCGATGGCCGACCTCCTCAACGAGATTCGACCCGACGAAGTCCAGCTCAATACCCCCATGCGTCCGGTCCCCCGGGACTGGTTCCGGGAGTCGCGCGGTAACCACCTGGGCCTCCCCTACCCCGCCGCCCAGCTCAAGACCGTCGATCGCGCCGACGCGCTGACCATCGAGGCGCAGCTTCAGGAGCTCACAGGCCTCAAGATCGTCTCCATCTATCGCAAGGACTGAGTCACCGACTCTCCCGCGGCGTGCTGAAGATGGCGGCCCACCTCCCCCAGGACGTGAAGGGAACCAGGAACTCGAACCCCCCGCGAACCTGGGACGTTCCTCGGCTCGTGCCTTCGAGCGTATGGGTGTTGGCATTGGTCATGTAGAGCGACACGCTGTGCGGGGTGTACGGGATCTCGAATGCCGTCCCCACGCTCCATGCCGGCAAGGTTCCGCTCGGCATTCCGCCCGCCACCACCCCGTTGAGATCCGCCGATACCTGCAGGTATCGGGTGATCTCCCAGCGGATGCCGGCCCCTAGCGCGGCTTTCGGCCCTTCCCCGTAACCGTTGGAGAATGCCTTGGCCGTTCCCAGCAGCGAAACGGCCCCCCAAGGTCGCCCGAGGACCAGCGCCGCATCGGTGGAACCCGCCGCCGTGTTGTACGCGAGAATGCCCGTCGCATCGACCCGGTTGCCGGCTGCCGTGCTGAGCCCCATGTGCGTGATCCCGGGCTCCCACTCGTTGAAGGCGCCGGGGCGTGACGAATTCACGTCCGAACTCGTGGCGTAGCGCAGTCCCACCGAGGTTCGGGAGTGGACTCCGGTGCTCAGCGCGAAGGTGGGCGAGCTGGTCACCTTGGAGCCGAAGAGGGCGAACCGGTGGGTGAAGGGAAAGTGGAGCTGGCCCACGGGGGTCGCGTCGGGGCTCTGGATGTTCACCGTCTTGGTCGTCACGGGCTGCGCCTGTGAGGGCAGGGCGGGAAGCATGAGCAAGGCGATCGCCGCCAGGCATAGGGACTCCCGCGGGACATTCATGGCGACCTCCTGGATGACCTCCTGGATGACCTCCTGGATGACCTCCTGGTGACCTCCCGGGGTGACCTCCCGGGGTGACCTCTCGGGGTGACCTCTCGGGGTGACCTCCTGAAATGGCGAGCGAGCAGCCTGATCTCGCCATCATAAGAACAAATCCGTCGGAAGACCTCATGCCTTCCGACGGATTGCTTCGGGATTTTCGACTATCTCACGAGGGTGAAGGGAATCCACTTGGTCTGACCGTAGGATCCCTCCCCTCCGAACTTGGTCCCCGACGTCCGGAACTTGACCTGATAGAAGTGGGAGCCCGTGCCGCTGTACGATCCGGTCGGACTGTTGGTCTCCGAGCCCCGGTTCCCGTTCCAGCCGAAGCTGCTCGACGTGGTCCAGGCGCTCGACCAGACCGACGACTTGTTCGTGTCGGCTACCAGGATCTGGTACTCGGCTCCGGCGTCCCCGTACTTGGAGCTGAACGAGAAGCGATCTGCCGAACCCGGGCGGAACGAGCCATTCGGCTTGATCGTCGGGGAGAGATCCCAGCCCACGTCGAAGTTCACGTTGGGGGCGGAACCGGATCCGACGGTCGCCACTTGGACCGCCGCGTCCACGTAAGCTCCCACCGTGTTCACGTCGGCGCTCTCCACCACCTCTCCTTGATCATCATAGAAGACCTGGTACTTCCCCGGAGAAAGCGACTCGAAACGATAGTCGCCCTGGCGGTTGGAGCGCGTGCTGATCCCCGTTTTCTGGAACGTCGCGCCGTCGTAGCGCTTCAACCCCAGGGTAAGATCCTGGCCGGGGTCTTTGCCCAGGTGGGTCACGCGGCCGAGCAGGGAGGTATTGTCGCCGGCGCCGGTGCCGGTCGAGAGCGGGAGGTTGCCGCAGCCGGAAAGCGCGGTCATCGCAAGGGTCAGGGTCAGAACGGAGAGGTGCTTGAGCATAAGAGAAACTCCTTCGAGAAGAGGGGCGCTGCGTTCACACCCCTATCGACGGCTCCCCTTTGCTGATTTGTTCCATCCGGCGTCAGCCCTCCGCGGGGCCGGAGCATGCGGCTATTTTTCCCCGAGGCGTCAGGGCTGCTCGTTTCGGGGGACGTGGGCTTGAATCCGCTCCTCGCGCAGGAAGGAAATCTTGGGCTTTCCCTCCGGACGCCTTTCCTCGGCGGGCTTCGGCTTCATCACCAGCTGAGCGGTGTCTCTCGGCAGGAAGGCCGACAGGATCCAGTCGATCAAAATCCGGATCCGCCGGTCTCTGCTGGGCATCAAGACCAGGTGGAGCCCCCGCCACATCGCCCAGGCGAGCCATCCGCGGACGTGGCGCCCTCGGATGGAGGCGACGCCTTTGTTTCCACCGATGGATACCAGGGTTCCGATCGGTTCGAAGCAGTAGGGGGTAGGTTGCTCGCCGCGGGAGACGGCCAGGATATTCTTGGCGAGCTGCTTGCCTTGACGAACCGCGTGTTGCGCCGTGGGCGGGAACGTCTTGCCGTCGGGCGAGGCGATTCGGGCGCAATCGCCGAGGGCCCAGACATTTCCGCCGGGAGCCGCTATGCCGGGTAGCCGCATCGTCGGGTCGGGACGCAGATAGCCCTTGGCGTCTTTGGGCAGGTCGAGCTTGCCTAGCAGGGCGGGCGGCGCGAGCCCGATCGTCCAGATCACGGTTCGGGTCCGGATCTCCCGACCGTCCGAGAGGGCGACGTGGTCAGGAAAGACCTCCTGGGTGGAGGTCCCGAGCATGACGTCGATGCCGCGGCCGCGAAGCTGCTCGAGCGCGTATTGCCCCAGTTCCGGCCCCACCTCGGCGAGGATCTGAGGGGCGAGGTCCAGGAGGACGAAGTGGAGTTCCTCTCGGCGAACGCGGTACTTGGGAAGGATCCCCCGCAGGAAGGATTCGACCTCGCTGAGGACCTCCACGCCGGTGGAGCCGCCGCCCACCACGACGAACGTGAGAAGTTCCCGCCTCCGGAGCGGGTCCTCTTCGAGCTCCGCGTCCTCGAGCAGGTCGCCGAGTTGGTTGCGCAGGGTGACGGCGTCTTCGAGGGTGCGGAAGGTGAAGGCGTGGCGAGCCACTCCGGGCACCAGCTCGAGGTTGGCGTCGGCTCCTGCCGCGATGACCAGCTGATCGTAGGTGAACTCCCCGGTTTCCCGGGTGTTTCCATGCTTGACGAAGACCTGGCGGGTCTCGAAGTCGATGTCGAGCACTTCCGCGTCGAGCAAGCGGCACCGGGAGAAGAGGTCGCGCAGGGGAACGAGCACGTGGCGCGGCTCGACTCCTCCCGAGCAGACCTCGGGAAGGATGGGATAGTAGAGAAAGAAGTTCTTGCGATTGATCAAGAGGACCTCGAACTCCGTGTCCGGCATTTGTCGTTCGAGGCCGAGCGCCGTGTAGATCCCTGCAAACCCGCCCCCGATGATCACGATGCGCTGATTCCGGCGCTCCATGTTTCCCTCCGATTCCGGGCCCGCATGGCCGCATGCCGCGTCACAAAAATGAACGGTGAGAACCAGCGCAAGTATACAAAACTTAGGAGGATGGAAGAAGGCGGCCTTGCTCGGTTTCGGACGCCTCGGGACGCAGCGGGGGTAAAATGGTCATCATGGGCATCGACCCTGGCCGGTGAGATCGGGGACGACGGACCCGATCCGACCGCGGCGAGGGCAAGAAGGAGAACCGTATTGAATCGCTTCGACGTCATCGTGATCGGCGCGGGTAGCGCGGGGTACGCCGCCGCGCGAACGCTTGGAGGCCGCGGCCGGAAGGTCGGCCTGGTCGACAAGGGCCCTCTGGGCGGCCTGTGCATCCTCAAGGGCTGCATGCCGAGCAAGACCCTGCTTCGCAGCAGCGAGGTCCTTCAGCTCATTCGCGAGGCCGACGAGCTCGGGCTGAGGGTCTCCTCGGTGGAACCCGACTTCCCCGCCATCATGGCCCGCCGCAAGCTCCTGGTGAAGGGCTTTCAGGACTACCGCGTCGAGGGCATCCACAACGCTCCCAACGTCGCGCTGATCACGGGCACGGCGCGCTTCCTCGACTCCGGGGCCATCGAGGTGGAGGGCGCGCGTTACGAGGCCGATCGGTTCATCATCGCCACGGGATCCGCCCCGACGATCCCCGACGTTCCGGGCCTGCGCGAGGCGGGCTTCATCACCTCCGACGAGGCGCTCGAGCTTTCCGAGCTGCCCCGATCGATGGTCGTGCTCGGCGGCGGCGTCGTCGCGCTGGAACTCGGCCAGTTCTACGCGCGGCTCGGCACCAAGGTCACCATGCTGGTTCGCTCCGGCCACATCCTGAGCCAGGAGGACGAGGACGTGCAAGCCGGCCTCGAAGCCTGCCTGCGCGAGGAAGGGATGGAGATCCTGCCCTACGCCACTCCGAGCCGCGTCGAAGTGGCGAACGGCAAGAAGATCCTCTACGCCAAGATCGGCGAGTCGGAGATGCCGCTGGAAGTCGACGAGATCTTCGTGGCCATGGGACGCCGCCCCAACCTCGAGGGCCTGAACCTGCCCGCCGCGGGAGTCGTCACCGAGCGGGGCCTGATCCCCGTGGACGCCCACATGCGAACCAGCAACTCCACCATCTACGCCGCGGGCGACTGCGTGGGCGACTATAACCTCGTTCACGTCGCCATTTACCAGGCCGAGATCGCTGCGGGGCACATCCTGGCCGGAGAGGGCGGAGCGCGCGAGGCGGACTACCGCATCGTCCCCTACGCCATCTTCACCGATCCCAACTTCGCGCGGGTCGGCATCAGCGAACGCGAGGCCGAGAGCCGGGGAATCGCGGTCGTGACGGGCAAGTACGAATTCGCCGAACTCGGAAAGGCCGAGTGCATGGGCAAGAGCGCCATGAAGGGGTTCGTCAAGCTGCTGGCCTGCCCGGATACGGGGGAGATCCTGGGGGCCCAGATCCTGGGGCCCGAGGGAGCGGATCTGATCCACGAGCTGATCGTGGCCATGGAGTTCCGTTGCACCGCGGAGCGCCTGATGGCCATTCCTCACCTGCATCCCACCTTGGCCGAGATCATCACGTATCCCGCCGAGGAAATTGCCGAGAAGCGGCTCGAACGATTGGCTCACCGAGAGGAAGTATGATGTCGACTCAGCGCGTTCACAATTTCTACGCCGGCCCCGCCACGCTCCCCGCCTCGGCCCTGGAAAGGGCTCAGCGAGAGCTGCTGGACTTCTCGGGCACCGGGATGTCGGTGATGGAAATCAGCCATCGCTCCAAGGAGTACGAGGCGGTCCATCGCGAGGCTCAGGCCCTGCTGCGAGAGCTGCTGGCCATCCCCGAGAACTACCATGTGCTCTTCCTGCAAGGCGGCGCGAGCCTGCAGTTCGCCATGGTCCCCATGAACCTCCTCGGCGACGGGGTGAAGGCCGATTACGTCCTCACCGACGACTGGTCCAAGAAAGCCTTCCAGGAAGCCAAGCGCTTCGGGGAGGTCCGCGAGGCCGCCAGCTCGGAGAACACGGGCTTCGACCGGATTCCCTGGCAAATCGATCGGGATCCCGAGGCCGCCTACGTTCACCTCACCAGCAACAACACGCTCTTCGGCACGCAGTACCAGACGTTCCCGGATACCGGCGACGTGCCCCTGGTCGCGGACATGTCGAGCGACATCGGCTCGAGGCCCTTCGATCTCGCGCCCTTCGGGCTGATCTACGCCGGAGCCCAGAAGAACCTCGGTCCGGCCGGAGTCACCGTGGTGATCCTCCGCGACGACATGCTGGCGCGCTGCCGGGACGACGTCGCGACCATGCTCAGCTACGCGACGCATGCCAAGCATGACTCGCTCTACAACACTCCTCCCGCTTTCGCCATCTACATGCTGCGAAACGTGCTCGACGTGATGCGACAGGCGGGGGGGCTGGCCGAGATCGCCCGCCGAAACCGCGAGAAGGCCGCCCTACTCTACGACGCCATCGATCGTCATCCCGATTTCTACCGCGGCCATGCGCATCTCGATAGCCGCTCGACCATGACCGTGACCTTCCGGCTTCGCCAGGAGGAGCTCGAGGGCGGATTTCTGGCGCAGGCGGAAGAGAAGGGCCTCGTGGGCTTGAAGGGACATCGCTCGGTGGGGGGCATGCGGGCGTCGCTTTACAACGCCATGGCGATCGAAGGCGTGCAGGCGCTGGTCGATCACCTGGAGCGCTTCGCCAAGAAGCACGGCTAGCCGGTCATCGACAGGAAGAAGGCGCCCGAACCTCGACGCAGGTTCGGGCGCCTTTGGCTTCGTGACTTCCTCCAGATTACTTGGTGATGCTGCCTCTGACCTCGTATTCGCGCGGATCGCGGCGGTTTCTGAAAAAACGTAGCAGGCAAGTACACATATGTTTATGTTTAAATATGAAGCGGCGTGGTAAGTTGAACCCGGAGACGCATTTGCGGCCCGGTACCTTTGATCCCGTACCTTTCGGTACCCTTGACGAGGAGATTGCTGAGTGTCTAGTTGCTCAGCCTAGAGTGAGGTTTAGAAGCGATGAAAACGATGAACCTTTACTGCCCCTTCTGCCATGACGCGCTGGTTTCGGTCACGATGAGCGGCGAAGAGTTCGCTTGTTGCGCTTGCGAGGCGATGGTCGACATCCTGGACGACGAGCTCTGCATGGTCAGTCAGCCCCCCAATCACCTCGACGTCTCGATCATGGCGACGCTCGAGCTGGGAACCCGCCAGGCCCCGGTTCGGCTCTAATTACAATGTCTTACAATGTCGCGGCCGTCTATTTGACGTAGTCATCGAGAAAGGCCTCGGGGTCCTTCTCCTTGGCCACCCGGTCGCGAAAGAAGGCCACGAAGCCCCGGAGGTCGCCACCCAAGCGCTGGTGAACCTGCTCGAAGCGTCGCATGTTGCCGTGGTAGGTCCGGAAGGTCACCAGGTAGGCATTGTTGAGGACCAGACGATCCACCTGCCGATAACCATCCGTCTCGAAGCCGATTCCCGAGAGCGTCTGCCTGGCCTCCGCGAAGCGAGCGTCCCGCTTCGCCAGCGTCTCCGGGCGTTCGAGACCCTGGGCGTACAGCGCCTCGAGGTCGCTCGAGAGCGCGCCGAGGACCGCGGAGAACCGGGCCTGATCCCGCCCGGCCGCCTCGGCCTCCCGCAACTCGGGGGACCCGGGCCCGAAGCGCGAAGCCAGGAACAGCTTCGCCCCCGTGTCCCCGACGTAGGTGGCGAACCCCTCGTTGAAGCTCGGTTTACCCGCCAGGAAGGTCGTGCCGTGAGTCAGTTCGTGAATGATCACGCTCGCGAGTGACGCGCGCGACGCCTTCAACATGGGCGAATACAGCGGATCCGGCACGATCCCGAGCAAGCTGAAAGCCGACACTCCCCGCAGGTAAGCGTCCAATCCCCGAGCTTCCAACTGCGCCTTCTCGCGCTCCGCATCCGCTCGCGCGAAGTAACCCTTGTAGGGAACGTGCCCCACGAGCGGAAACCACCAGAGATGAGGTTCCAGCTTGTCCTTCGGCGCTCCGGCCACCACGTAGCTCACCGCGTCGCGATCGAGCCTCACCAGACGGGTGTAGGAGTCGCTCTTCTTCAATCCGAGCTGGTTCTCGGCGAAGGCCTTGGCTTCGGTGACCAGCACCAGGCGATCGCGCGTCCGTTCGTCCACCTCGGGATCGTCAATCAAGCGATCCACGGGCTCCCGCCGCATCAGCAACCCAACCTGCCCCTGACCCTGCTGAAGCAGGTACCCCAGGGAGCAGCCCGAGGCTCCCAGGAGGGTCGCCCCCAGCCCGAGACTCCCGAGCAAGCGCGAAACGGTCTTTCTCGTCGACACAAGTTTCAAGGTTAAGCTTTCTATAAGGAATTTAACCGGGCATTAGGATCCCTGCGAACGGATCCATGGTACGGGGTCGAGGCGGTGGGAGCAAATCCCCGACGAGGTTCAAGGATGCAGATCAGCGACATCAAAATCCACGATTCCCGCCGCGCTTTGAACGCGGCTAACCGCCCGTCGAGCGATTCGACGGGCTTCGCCCCCCCGCCTCCCCCGATGGCGGGCGATCGCGCCCAGATCCGCACCCGCCCCGCCCCGAGCGCCCCCAAACGCCAGAAACTCAATCTCGCCATCGGATGGGCCGCCCTCGCCTTCGCCCTCTTCGCCTTCGGGATCGCCCTCGCCTTCGGGCAACTCGCCGGAGCTCTGGGCTTGATCCTGGGCTGGCTCAGCGCCGCGTTCGCCTACGCCGCCCGCCGCGAACTCCTCGCCCTCTTCGCTCGGGCCTTGCGCTAGCGCCGGCGGCTGTTGATTAAGGCGGCGAGAGAACGCCGTAACGAACTTTGCCCTAACCGACGCGAACTCCGCGATCCGCGACAGGTCCCTGCCTACCCTGGGTACAATACGAAGGGTTTTCCCCGGCGATCGCCATGATCGCCGCTCGAAACCCCACGTCGAAACCCCACGTCGGAAACTCGCCTAGGGAAGAGGAGCAACCATGGCCCAGATGCCGGAGCAGTTCATTCAGGAGATTCAAGCCGGGTTCTTTGGGGACTTCCTCATCTCCAAGCACCTGATCACCGATCAGCAGTTGCGCGACTGCTTGAAACTTCAGGAAAAAGCCAAACGTCACCTCCGAATTGGCGAAATTCTCGTCGAACAGGGCTATCTCGACCCCGCCAGCCTCATTCCCTCCCTCCACGAGTACAAGATCCAGATCCGGCTCGGCGAACTTCTCATCTCCAACGGCGAACTGACCTTCATGCAGCTTCTCGACGCCCTGGACGAACAGCGCCGTACCGGCGACCACCTCGGCGAGATCCTGGTCCGCAACGACTTCTGCGAGCACGAGACGGTCAACGACGCCCTTGAACTCCAGCAAGCACTTCTCACGGAAGCCTGATGCTACCCTCCTGCGATGCTCTCTCGCTTCGCGAGCAACTGGGCCAGCTCATCGTTCCCTTGCTTCCGAGCCACCCCTACCCGCACGATCCTGCCGCCCTCGAACTCCAACTCAAAAATCTCCACGCAGGCCGCTGGGGAGGCTACATCACCATCTTCCCCAAACCGGACCTGACCTTGGCCTTGACCCGCCTGCAGGCCGAGACGCGCATCCCGCTCCTGGTGGCATGCGATCTCGAGCGCGGCGCGGGCCAGCACCTCGAAGGCCTATCCCGCTTCCCGCACATCATGGCGCTGGGAGCCACCGAGAGCCCCGATCTGGCGTATCAGATGGGGCGCATGACGGCTATCGAGGCCCGCCTGGCCGGTGTTCACTGGGTGCTCGCCCCGGTGGCCGACGTCAACTCCAACCCCGCCAACCCCATCATCAACGTCCGCGCGTTCGGCGGGGATCCCTCGTGGGTCTCGACGCTGGTCGAGGCCTTCGTCGCGGGCTGCCAGGAACACGGCGCCCTCGCGACGGTGAAGCATTTCCCGGGCCACGGCGACACCGACGTGGACTCCCACGCGGCCTTGCCGGTCATCCATGCGAGCCGCGAGCGTCTCGACGCTTGCGACCTCGTTCCTTTTCGTCGGGCGATCGCCTGCGGAGTAGGCTCCCTCATGACCGGTCACATCGCCGTTCCCGCGCTCGACCCGACCCTCACCCCCGCCAGCCTCTCGGAACCCATCGTGACGGGCCTCTTGCGGCATGAATTGGGCTATGACGGCTTGGTGGTCACCGACGCCTTCAACATGGCGGGCATCGCCGAGGGGTACGACGAGGGAGAGTCGGCTGTCCAGGCGGTTCGGGCGGGCTGCGACGTCATCCTCATGCCCCCCAACCCCCTACGGGTGCTCGATGCCCTCGAACAGGCCGTGAACGACGGGACGCTGAGCCGGCAGCGCGTTGCGGAAGCTTGCCGTCACGTCTTGGCCGCCAAGGCGTCCATCGGGCTGACGACCCGCGAAGTCGCGAGCCCCGCCCCGACCATCGCGCCTCATCCGGACGCGGTCAGGGTCGCCGAGGCGATCGCCATCCGGGCAATCACCATGGTCAAGGGCGCTCCGGCCTTTCTGCCTCTAGACCCCGTATCCAGTGGGTGCCTCGTGCTGGATGACGATGGAGATGCGGGCGTCTATGCACCTTGGGACGACGCTCTAGGCGCTTACGGCATGTCCCGGAGGGTGCTCACCCCCAAGAGCGGTCCGGCCGAGTACGGACAGGCCTTCGCCGAACTCAAGGCCTGCTCGACCTTGCTCGTTCCGGTCTTCGCGACCGTCCGCGCCTGGAAGGGGCGAGTCGGCCTGCTTCCCGAAATGGTCGGCCTCATCGAACGTCTCGGCGCGTCCGGCGTCCGGGTCGTCCTGATCTCGTTTTCCAATCCCTACCTGATTCGCCAGGTTCCCGACGTGGCCGCCTACTTCTGCGCCTACAGCGATCATGCGGCTTGCCAGCGGGTCGCCTTAGAAGTGGTCATGGGAAGTCGACCCGCCCGGGGAATCCTGCCGGTCGAACTCGTTGCCCGTGTCGAAGCCTAGCAAGCGTCTTTCGGGCTCCCAGCTCAAAACGCTGTCGGCCGTTGTCCTGCCGGCCGTCTTACTTGCGACCTTGCTGTCGGCCTGCGTCACGCGCTCCGAGAAGCTGAGCTTCGCCACCTGGGGCTCCGTCGACGAGATGGCCCTGCTCAAGCCCCTGCTCGCGGAATTCACCCGCGAGACCGGAAAAGAAGTCGAACTCCTCCATATCCCGGAAGGCTACTTCCAGAAGCTGCCCATCCTCTTCGCTTCCAAGCAGGCGCCCGACGTTCTCTTCCTCAACAACATGACGCTGCCCGCCTACGCGGATTCCGCGGCCCTGCGCCCGCTCGACCCTTTCCTGGCGGGTGACGCCGCGCTCGCGGAGGAGGATTTCTTCGCCCAGGGCCTCGAAGCCATGCGCTGGAAAGGCCAACTCTACGCCGTCCCCCGCGACCTTTCCAACCTGGTGGTCTACGTCAACCAGGCCATGTTCAAGGCCGAAGGCGTCCCCTTGCCCGACAAGAACTGGACCATGCGCGACATGCTGGACGTCGCCCAGCGGCTGGGGGGAGAAAAATTACAGGACCGTGATCCTCAGGGCCGACGTTTCGGCATCTCCTTCGACAAGCGTCCCCTCTTCTGGCTTCCCTACCTCTGGAGCGAAGGGGCTGACCTCTTCGACCCCGGTTTCACCCGCTCGACCCTCGCCGAACCCCACGCCATCGAGGCCATGCAGTTCTACGCGGACCTTGCTCACCGCCACCACGTCGCCCCGCGCGAGATCGACACCGGAAACGCCCCCATGGCGCAGCTCTTCGCTCAGGGACGGCTCGCCATGTTCGTGAGCGGGCGCTGGAGCGTGCCGGGCTTCCGCAAGTCCCTCGCCTTCGACTGGGACGTCCTGCCCTTCCCCGCCGGAGCCGCCGGCTCCATCGTCGACGTGGACGCCTCCGGCTGGGCCATCTCGGCCCAGAGCCCGCGACCAGACGATGCCTGGAAGCTGATCGCGCATCTGGCGGGCAGACGAGCCAGCATGCGCTTCGCCGACGGCGGGCTGATCGTTCCCGCTCGCCGGGACGTCGCCGCGGATCCGGCCTTCCTCGCTGAAACCCTAGCGCCGAAATCCGCCCGGACCTTCCTGGACGCACTCGCCACCGGACGCCCCACCCGCACTCCCCCCAACTGGGGCGAGGTCACCACCGTGCTCGACCTCGAACTCGGCCCCCTCTGGCGCGGCGAGGCCTCGGCCTCCGCGGTCCTTCCCGCCGCCGCTCGCCGCATCGATGAAGTCCTGAGGCAAAACTAGCATGGGCTTTCGCCGCTCACTCGCCAGGCTACCCCAACGCGACGCCTTCTGGGCACTCCTCCTCGCCGGCCCGACCCTGCTGGGCATCCTGGTCTTCAACTTGATTCCCATCGCAGGATCGCTCTGGCTCAGCTTTACCAGGTGGAACCTGCTCTCGGAGCCCCAATTCATCGGCCTCAAGAACTACCGGGACCTCTTCGCCGACTCCCTCTTCTACCAGGTGATGGGCCAGACCTTCGCCTTCGTCGCCATGGTCGTGCTCCTCGAAATGGTCGGCGGCGTGCTCGTCGCCATGGCCCTCAGCTCCCGGATCAAGGGAAGCAAGTGGCTCCGAACCGCCTACTTCCTCCCCTTCGTCACCTCCATGGTCGCCGTCAGCATCGTCTGGGGCTGGGTTTTCGACCCCGCAAACGGTGCGCTAAACCTGATTCTGCGGGCTTTGGGCGCCGCTCCGGTCGCATGGCTCTCGGATCCCGCTATCGCATTACCCGCGCTTGCCGTTCTCACCGCCTGGAAGGGGCTCGGCTACGCCATGATGCTGATCTTTGCCGGACTTCAGGCGATTCCGACCCAGTACGACGAGGCGGCCTCCATCGACGGAGCAAATGCCGTTCAGCGCTTCTTCCGGATCACCCTTCCCCTCTTGAGCCCCACGATCTTCCTGGTGGCCGTCCTTTCGACCATCAACGCCTTCCAGGCCTTCGACGCGGTTTACCTGCTCACCGGCGGAGGGCCTTCGAACCGAACCACCACCATCGTTTACTGGCTCTACCAGAACGCGTTCATTCACTACAACCTGGGTAAGGCCTCGGCGATCGCCTACGTCCTCTTCGCCGTCTTGTTCCTGCTCACACTCGTCCAGTGGGGCGTCCGCAAGAAGTGGGTTTACGCCGAGTGAGAATTGCCGCCTACCTGATCCTGCTCGCGGGAGCCCTCTCGATGATCGCGCCCTTCGCGCTGATGCTGGCGACCAGCCTCATGACCGCCGAGCAAGCCATGAGCTACCCCCCGCGTCTCTGGCCCGATCCCGTCGCCTGGGGGAACTACGCTCAGGCCTTCATCTCCGCGCCCCTTTGGCGCTACTTCCTCAACAGCGCCCTGGTTTCCGGAGCGACCGTCATCGGGCAGGTCCTCACCGGCGCGATGGCCGGCTACGCTTTCGCCCGATTGCGCTTCAAGGGCCGAGATGCCCTCTTTCTCGTGGTCCTCGCCACGATGATGGTTCCCCCGCAGGTGAACGTTGCCCCGCTCTTCGCCATGATGTGCCAGTTCGGATGGGTCAACACCCACTGGGCGCTCATCATGCCGGGCCTCTTCGGGGCCTTCGGGGTCTTCTTGCTTCGTCAGTGGTTCCTTACCTTCCCCACCGAACTGGAGGAGGCCGCCAAGCTCGACGGTTGCACCCCCTGGGGAACCTTCTGGCGCATCGCCCTGCCCACGGCAGCCCCCGCGCTCGCGACGCTCGCCATCTTCGCCTTCATCGCCTCGTGGAACTCGTTCTTCTGGCCCTTGATCGTGACGCACTCGGATGCCGTCCGCACCCTGCCGGTGGGACTCGCCGCCTACAAGAGTTCCTTCCGCGAAATCACCGACTGGGGCGTGCTCATGGCCGCCACCACCCTCTCGGTGATCCCCGCGATCGGCGTCTTCTTGCTGGGCCAGCGCTACTTCATCCGCGGCATGCTGGCCGGCAGCCTCAAGGAGTGAGCAGCCTCACGATCGCCGTGTGAGCCAAACCCTGATTGCCTGGTAGCGGGGCGGGTATGATGACCCCGTCGAGATTGCCATGAGTTAGGAGCGCTTTGCCGATGACGAAACGATTGTTTGCCGGAGCTTTGAGCGCGCTGCTCCTGACCTCATGCCAATTCCCCGGGGGAATGCCGGGCTCGGGGGGAGGCGCCAAGGCCTCCGTGAACCTGAGCTTGGCCTCCTTGGATCAGCTCAAGACCGTCTCGGCCTACCGCACCCAGACGACAGCCAATGCGTCCCAGGGCGTTACCGACTTCACCCCGGAATCTTACCGGGTGACGATCACCTCCATCGCCCTGATCGGCGACGGCGGCCAGCATGCCGAACTCTATTCGGGCAAGGAACCGGTGGAACTCGCCGATCAGCAAGCGGTCGAGGCGGCCATCAATGCCGCCTCCCTGCCGGTGGAGCCGGGAACCTACAGCGGCGCCCAGATCCGCTTCGGAGAGATCCATGCGATCAAGGGTCAAGCCCAGTTGGGAACCGAGACCGTCTACACCAAGTCCTCGGCCCAGGGAGATGCCAAGGTGGCTCCGGCCCAGCACACGGAGACCAAGGCGACTGGCGATCGTGAGTTGCACTTCGCCAAGCCCGTGACCATCAAGGAAGGAGAGACGGTGAAGCTCTCTCTGATCTACGACCTGACGGACGCGGTCAACTTCTACCCCAAGATCCACTCGGACGGATTCAGCTACCTCGGAGGGGAAGGCATCGAGCTGAAGTACATCCCCTTCTTCGCCTTCGTGGGCGAGCCGCCCAAGCCGGAGATCTACCGGGTGACCCTCGAGGACACCCCGCAAGTTTCAGTCGTCGGAGATAGCCACTGGCATTACCAGATGGTGCTCTTTCCCAAGGATAACGGCGAACTCGCGGGCCTTCAGAGCATCGGTCGAATCGACGAGGGCTTCCTGCCCGGGCACTTCAATGCCATCAACTTCGTCAACAACCGGCTCGATGCCCACAGCCTCAACACGGATGGTTCTTACCACCTGGTGGGCAGCAAAGAGGGCGGCGGGGCATTCCCCATGTACGAGGTCAAGAGCTTCACGCGCAACGATCATGCGGGCAAGGTGCGGTTCTTCAATGCCTACACCGGGATGACCGAGCCGGCCGAGCTGACCTACCAGGCCGAGCTGACCTACCAGGCCACCAAGCTCCAGTAGGCGCGCCGCGCAGGTTCCGCCCCTGGGCGCTAGTCACGCGCAACTTTCAGACCAACCTCCCGATAATCTCTCCATGACGAACTCGAAACGAACTGGGCTGCGGACCCTCTGCATGATTCCGCTGATCGGCACGATCCTGGGCTGCTCGGGAGTGACCGGCCTTTCCATGACTCCCGGCGGCACGGCGATCGCTCATGGGACCGCTCGCGATCCCGTCGCCATCCTCAGCGCCCAGGACGCGCCTCTCGCTCGGCGCAATCCCGATCTACTCAAACTCAAGCGGCAGGAGATGGCCTCCTCCCCGTTTGCATTCTTCCGGGGAAGTGCCGTCCTCTTTTACTGGGATGCCAAGCGGGATACCCGCCTCTCCACGGCCGTGACGATTCCCCTGCAGGGGGACTTCCATCTCGAAAATCTCGGGACCTATCGCACCGGCTCGGGGCAAGTCGCTTACGACCTCAACGATTTCGACGAGGCCTTCACGGGACCTTACCTCTGGGAGCTGGCGCGCTGCGCGGTGAGTATTCGGCTGGCGATCGACGAGAACTCCGACCTGACTTCCAAGGATGCCGACGAGCTCAACGCCCGCTTCATCGAGGCGACCTTCGGCTATCTGGAGCATTACGCCTCGCAGCCTTCGGAACTTTCCGAGCCGTTGACGGTTCGTAATCTGGTCGGTCCCGCCGGAGACGTGGCGTCGAAGGCGGCAAGCAAGGGGCGCCCTGAGTTCCTGTCCAAGCTCACCGAGGCCGGGCGGTTCAAGTCGACGAAGAAACTCCGCCCAGTCGACGACTCCACGCGCCTCGAGATCCTGGAGGCGGTGAAGGGCTATGCAACCGGGCAGCCTGGGCCTGCGGGTTTCTTCCGGGTGAAGGATGTCGCGGAGCGGGTGGCGGGCGTGGCCAGCCTCGGGAGGTTCCGCTTCGCGGCGCTGATCGAGGGACCGACGACCGACAGCGACGATGATTACGTCCTCGAACTCAAGGAGGCCCTGCCGCCGGCTGGCGGAACCCGGTCGCGCGACGACGCCGAGCGGGTCAGAGACGCGTATCGCTACTTCCTGCCGGATGCCGATCCGTTGCTGGGAGTCACCCGCTTTCGGGGACAAGGCATGCTGGTTCGTGAGTTGCAGCCTGCCAAGGACGGAGTCGATCTCGCGAAGCTCAAAAGCAAAAAGGCCTTCGCCTATTTTCTCGACGACGCCGCGCGGGTCGCTGCCCGGGCCATGGCGCGATCCGGGCAAGGCCGTCGGATCCTGGCGGACGCCCGGAGCGAAGAGATCCTGGCCGCTCGGGTCGGGGCCGTATCCCTGGGGTACGTCGAGCGGGTCAAATCGGATTACAAGGCCTTCCGCGCGAGCCGCTAGCGGCGGTTCAGCAGGATCCTGAGGCGGCCATGAGCGTCTTCCAGCGCCAATCGGGCCGCGTCGGGCCCGAGACCGGTCGCATGCATGGCAATGGCCAGCTTCACCGAACCACCGGCTCGTTCCAGCAGGTCGCTGGCCGTCGGCTCGTCCGTATCCACGACCTGCCGGATGATCCGCAGGGCGCGATCGCGAAGCTTCCGGTTCGAGATCGTCACGTCCACCATCAGGTTGCCGTAGACCTTGCCCAGTAAGACCATGGTCGCCGTGGAGATCTGGTTGAGCGCGAGCTTGGTGGCCGTTCCGGCCTTCAGGCGGGTTGAGCCGGTCAGCACTTCGGGACCCACGAGCAAGGGGATCGGGTGATCCACGTAGTCCAAGGCATCGAGAGGGTTGCAGGCGATGAGCGCCGTGGTGGCGCCGGCTTGCTTCGCCCGCCGCAGCGCCCCGTGAACGAAGGGGGTTCGACCGCTCGCGGCGATTCCGATGACCAGGTCATGCCGGCCGACCCCTCGGGACGTCATGGCCTCTTCCCCCGCCGGCGCATCGTCCTCGGCCCCTTCGACCGCCTGCGTCAGCGCCGCCGTCCCGCCGGCAATCACTCCCTGGAACCAGTCAGGCGGCGCCGAGAAGGTGGGCGGGATCTCGGCGGCGTCGAGGACGCCCAGCCTTCCGCTCGTTCCTGCTCCAACGTAGAAGACATGACCGCCTAGCCGGATTGCTTCCGCGGCCCGTTCGGCGACTCGGGCGATTTCAACCGACCGGCACGCCACCGCTTCCTGGGCATGAAGGTCCTCGGAACTCATCAAGGCGGTGATTTCGCTGGCTGAAAGGGTGTCGAGCCTCTCGCTGAGCGGATTGGAGGTTTCGGTCATGGCGTCCTCCCCGCTCGGCCCCTGCGGCGCCAGCATCACCCGCCGAAAGTTGCGTCCGGGACTGATCTTGCCGAGGATGACGGCCTCTTTGGCTCCCGTGGTCTCCGGCAGATGGTTGGGAGCCCCGAAGACGGCTTGGTAGGCCAGCACGGCGAAGGCGACGGCTTCCTTGGCATCGGCATCGAAACCGCGCTGCTCCAGCGGAAGGACCTCCACGCCAGGCATTTCCCGACGCAGCATGGCGAGAAGCGTCTGGTTATGGGCCCCACCTCCGCTCAAGAGCATGTCTTGAGGAAGCGCCGGCAGGAAGTCCCGGTAGGCCGAGGCGATGGACCGGGCCGTGAACGCGGTGGCCGTGGCGATCGCATCCTCGGGAATCAGCCCTCGCGCGAGGGCCTCGTCGTATCGCGCGTCGGCGTAGGCATGGCCAAAATCCTCCCGGCCCGTGGACTTGGGAGGATGCAATCTGAAGAACGGGTGGGAAAGCCAGGCCGCGAGCAATGCCTCGTCGACCCGTCCGCTGGCGGCATAGCGGCCTTCCGGGTCGTAGTGCTCCCGCCCTTCGGTGAAGCGCTCGACGAAGCGGTCGATGATCATGTTGGCGGGGCCGGTATCGAAGGCGAGCGGCGAATAGCCTGGCATGAGAGAGGTGACGTTACCGATGCCGCCGAGGTTCTGGAGGGCGACGGAGCGCTCGGAGGAGCCGAAGAGCAGCTGATCGACGAAGGGTACGAGCGGAGCGCCCTGGCCTCCCGCCGCGACGTCGGCGGACCGGAAGTCCGAGACGGTGGTGATCCCGGTGCGCATGGCGATGAAGGATCCGTTCCCCACCTGCATGGTTGCTGGAGCATCGCCTGTCGGGCGGTGCCAAAGGGTCTGACCATGCGAGCCTACCAGGTCAGCCTCGCCGCCGGCCTCCGCCAGGACCGCGATGGCCGCCGAGGCGAAGAACTCGCCGAGCCGGGTGTCCAGCGCGGCAATCTGATCGATGCGACTCGTGGCGGGGTCGAGCTGCGCCTGGATCTGGGCGCGCAGCTCGGGGGGCATCGGTAGGGTGAGGAACGCCTCCAACCGGACGTCCAGGCCCGCGGCTCGCGGGGTGATGGCGACCAGGGCCGCGTCGCAGCCGTCGAGGGAGGTGCCGGACATCAGGCCGATCACCCGCAGGGGGTGACGAACGGGCGGGAGACAAGGAGCGGGATCTCGATGATGGCGTGGCATGCCCTGATTGTAACCCCCGATCGGGCCTGGCCTCAAGGCGAAGGGGGCGCGCCTCGATCGGCGAGCGAACTTTTTTTCGCATGAAACACCCGATCTAAGGTTAAGACCGCTATAATGACTTTAAGAATGCCCATCGGATTCTCGCCAGGCTCCCCGAGCCTTGGCGCCAACCGCTTCGATCCGTGGGCGGGTTCGAATCTCCGAGTTTTCCGCGCTGTCCGAACTTCGGGAGAGAACGACGTGCCGCAAACCATCACGGTGGAGCTTTTCGCGCCCACCATCGCCAAGCAAGAGACGTTCCGCCAGATGCAGGCGGAATTCAATCGCCTGGCCAATGAGTTGGCCGAGGCCTCGCTCGGAACCCTGAGCGGTCAGGCCTCCGATACGCTGGAGTGGATGATCCCGTCGGCGTGGCATGGTTCGCTTTACCGGATGGTACAGGGTCGCCTCAAGACCATGGCCGTCCGCGGAGACGGGGCGCGCCTGGCACGCTTCAAGCCCCATCATCCGGTGATCTTCGATCCTGCCGCCTGGCAGCTCAGCGCGGCCGACGGCGCCTGGAAGCTCACGATACCGATCTTCGGGCGCACGGTCTCCGTGCCCATCTTGGTTCCGTCCAGTCAGATGAAAAGCTTGAGCCGGATGCTGGAGGCGGGCACCCCGCTGGAAGGCCGGCTCTACCAGAAGAAGGGGCGCTGGTACTTCGCGGCCACCTTCCTCAACCGGGCTCTGCCGACGGATGGTGGTGGGCGCATGGTCGCCTTCCGGTCCGTCGGGGTGGACCTGGGGCAGCGCATGCTGGCCGTGGCCTACGATTCTGTCCGTAATCGCCGCATGTTCTTCAGCGGCAAGGACGCTCTTTACCATCGCAAGCGCTATGAGCGGATTCTCAAGCGCCTGCGCAAGGCTGGGACTCCAGCCGCACGACGTGCGGCGAAGCGAGTCGAGGCCAAGTACGCGCGTTTTCTCGAGCATCGCGATCGTCGCGTGGCCAACGCCGTCGTCCGGTTTGCCGCTCCGGCCTCCAGGCCGGTCCCCGGTATGCCGGTCTCCGGCTGGCTGGCGCGGCGGGTCGTGATCAAGTTCGAGGATTTCCAAACGGCTCCGGCTACCGCCGAGGTCGCCTCCTACCGTCGCATCCAAGGTCTGGTTGCCAGGCGAGCAGAGCTCGCAGGCATCCCGGTCGTGGCGGTCAGCCGGCATGAGACCTCCACGCGGTGTTCCGCCTGTGGGACCGTTCAACCGGGCAACCGCCGGAGGCAGGCCTTCGCCTGTTCCTGCGGCTACCGTTCGCACGCCGACCTCAACGCGGCGCGCAACATCGCCCAATCAGCGATCCAGTCCGAAGGGATTGGGATCGTGCCTGCCGGATACGAGTCCGGCAGCCAGGCCGTTGGCACGGCTGTATCTCGTGCGGTCCTTTGGCTAAAGGGAACGTCGGACCACATGAGAAGCGCGCTTGCGCATGCCACCCCGCAAATTCCTCCATCCCTTGCAGTTCAAACGCAACTCACCCACATGGAGGTAATTCAAATGGCTAGCATCGTTAAGGATCTCACCGACACCAGCACGAAGTTCGTGACCGGGAGCCTCGACAACCTCAGGACCTACGTTGACCGGACCAGCGACGAGCTGGGCAAGGTCGACATGGTTGGCGTGACCCGCCGCGTGCTCGACACGGCCATCGACAACACCAAAGCGGTGGTGAAGATGGCAGCCGAGCCCAACGGCCTCGACTTCTTCGGCAAGGCCAAGGCCGTCGCCGATGGATCGCTCGAAGCCGCCAAGGAGGTTGTGAATACCATTTCGGAAGAGGGTAAGAAGACCGATTTCTTCGGTATGGCGACCCGCATGACGATGGATTCGCTCTCGTCCCTGCGCAATCAGGTGGACCTCACCCTCGAGACCACCAAGTCGGTTTCCACCCGGCTGATGCCTCTGGCGACCGCCGCTAAACCGGTGGCCACCCGGGCGCCGCAGGTGACTCGCGTTGAGATCGAACAGGAGAAGCCCTCCAAGGCTTCGAAGTCCTAGCCGAGTCGGGACTCTCTCGAGGCGCTTCGGCGGCTTGAGGGAGGCCCGAGGGGTCTGAGCCGGTCCCTTCGGGGGCCGGCTCTTCATTTTGTCTTCAGAATCGACACCGTAGGCGGGTAAGCGCTTGACTACTGCGTTTGAGGTCTTCGCGCAAAGTACTTGGACTCGCTCTAGTATTGGCACAGGTCTCCGGCGCATTCGGCCAAATTCGCCACTAGCAGGGACGCGGATCTCCAGCTTCGGTCTATGTGGTCTGAGCGTTTTCATCGACCCAACCGCAGGTCCTGTCAGAGACTACAAGACGGAAAGAGAGGCCAAGAATGGCTTGGCGCGGTACTTTGAGTTCTACAACAACGAGAGACCGCATCAGGCGCTTGGCAACAGGACACCCCGAGAGGTATACTTCTCTCGGACGGTAGAGCATTCGGATATCATGACGCTCCCGATCCCGGCGTAGAGATCACCTTAACTATGCCCATTTCTTGTCCAGCCATTGGGGGACACCTCAACCCCCTACGGCAGGTTCTTGAGCATACTGTCTATCATGTCGTTAACAATATCCTGCGGTTCCTCTGCATGAATATTCCTATATAGTCGACCGTCACTATACTTGTGTTGTCCATAAACGATATCGTAATACTTTATTTCCATTGAATACTTCGGACTCATTAAATGGAAATATGAAAGATAGCCGTCCAAATAGCGTTTATCTACGGTCACCCCGTTCTTATGGGATTCAGTATCTTCACTTTGGATCCCCGCCTTCCTCATTATTTCCGCAATTTCTGACTTTACCTCGCCTCGGTCATACTTTACATACCTGCCATCAGCTCCAGGTACTGGGTGGTATTCATTGGCCTTGTCGAAGATATATCTAACACTATTTTTCCCCTGATTACTCATCTCAACCACCACATGCATTGGTGCTGGTGAAAAATAAAACACCTCAATCATAGGTGCCTTTCCATTCATTCGAGTCGAAACCGAAACGCGCATTGGCTTGGTGAACTCGTTGCTAGATAGGTCTTCAAAATTTAGAGCTTTATCGCGAGCCACTGCTGGCACGCTAAATGAAAGAATACCGATGCAGACAAGTACAGTCTTTTTCAAATGCCAATCTCCCCATGTTCAACGCTGGGCTACCCTCGCGGGTCTTCGACACTATGACGCCCCTTGGAGTTGCAAAGCCTTGCCTGGCGTGGGTTTATCCTGACGAGGCACTTCTCTCCATGTCGTCCAGAGGTGAGGCAGAGCCTCGATCCCAAATCGATCGAGGATGCTCTTCGCTTCGTCGGGAATGGCTCCAAGCGTCCACTTGAGCTTGCCCCCTTGCCGGATGCGGTGAACGAGGACTCGGTCGAAGATCTTGCGCAAGGTGCCGGAGGTTTCCCCGGTGAGCATCTCGAGCCGGCGAACACAGTTTCCGGCCAAGACCGTCAGCATCACGTGCGCTCGGATCCGGTCCGCCGAGCGATGGTAGCAGGGCCGCAGCTTGAGAGGCCCCTTGTACTCCCGGTGATTCCGCTCTACCTCCTGTAAGAGTTGGTACCCGTCGAAGAGCTCGTAACCCTCTATTTCAGTCAGCGTCGTGCGCAGCATGCGGGTTCCCGCCAGCTGTTCCTCACGCCGGATGGCCTCATGGTCCAGCACGTAATGACCGGGACGCTTTTCGGAGGGCTTGAGGAAGCGTTTCACGGTCGGGTGCGTGGCCGCCGCGCAGACCGCCTTGCCGTGCCCCCCGTTCTTTCCGGACCGCGTGCCCAGGGCCTCGCGCGCCGTGTTCAGGTGCTTCTCCAGGCGTTCAAGCTGCCGTTCGCGTTCGAGGTGGTTTCGAACCACCACCATGGTCTCGGGCAGCCCGCTCGGGGTATCTCCGGCTTCCAAGGCCACCGCCTTGAACGCGTATTGCCCCTTGGTGGGATGTGCGGCGTAGCGTCCGGTGACCGGTAAGACCTTCGAACGCGCCACCTTGCTCTTCCTGGGAGAATCGGCCACCAGCCAGTGCCAGCCGCCTTCACGGAGCGTCGCGAAGAGCTCCTTGATGGTCATGCCGCCATCCGAGACCCAGACCTTCGCCTCGATACCTTTCAGATCCACGAGAGCGTCCACGAGATCCTTGGCGATGGTCCTGTCGTTGGTGTTCCCCGGGTAGATCTTGTGGCGGATCACCAGGCCGTTTCGAAGGCAGACGGAGGCCAGCACGACCTGAGGATCTCCGGGGTGTCCATCTTTGTTATGCCCCTGCATCCGGAGAGGCGGCTCGTTCACCACCCGGGGCCGGGAGCGGCTGGGATGGGAGACGGTAGGGTCCTCGTCCGCCTGGTCCCAGGCTTCGGCGAGACGCGCGACCTGCTCGTCGTTTTCCCGAGACTCGAAGTACGCGCTTGTCGTATCCAGCAGAGCGATCCGGAGGTCGTCCGCGCTGCTGACGGCCATGAGGGCCTTGGCGACCCGATCCTCGATTTCGTCCCAGTGCTCGTGAAGAAGGTCGAGGGCCCGGTAGTAATGCTGCACGTCCCATCCTTCGGCCTCGGGGAAGAAAGCATCCTGTTGCAGCCAATCGTTGGCGGCGAGCTTGCTCAGGGGGGCGACGATCCGGTTGAGGAAGAGGCCAAACACCAGTCGTTCGAAGTCGAAGGCCCTTATCCGGTGGCGCTTCGCCACGTCCCGCAGAGCTTCGCCCAGGCCCAGTTCTCGCCAGATGGGCTCCAAAAGGAGGCGCATGCCGATCCGTCGGCACTCGAGGATGGCATCCCTTTCATCTTTCAGGGCGGGGACATGCGGGGTGAGAGCGCGCTTCACCTCTTCGATGGCCGCGCGAGGAGTCATCCCGTCCTTGATCCGCAGCTCGTACAAGGTCTGGGCGATGGTCACCAGGTCCTTGAGGGCACGAGGGTCCATCGATTCCTCACGGCCCAGGGAGACGATGAGGTGCGAACGGGTCTGAGTCCTTCCATCCGCCCGGCGCTCGACGGCGTTGTGAGCCAGGGCAATGTAGGTGGCGGTCCGGCCGCCGGGCGATTGGCGAAAGCGCTTGATGTACATGGCACGGTCCTCCCGTAACCAGCATAGCGCCTTATTGATCGCCTGTCTCCCCCTCACCAGCCCCATCTCTCCATCCCCAACATCCCACTGTTCATGCGCTTCTTAGCCCGCTGGTATCCTTGCTACTGTCGAAGACCCGCTAAACATCCTAATTAGCGTTGCGTAGGTTTGGTACAGGGAGCGAGGGTTGTAACCCTTGGCTGAAGTCAAGATCGACCCTGTCGTGTTTAAAGGGCGATCGGCATTTAACCATTAGCTGGCATTTCCATGTCAAGTGTCCCAAGTCAATTCAACGCTATTTAGCCCTTACTCAAACTCTTCAATACCAAGCCCTGAGACGACAAAATGAGGCAGATCCGCTCCAGGACGAAAAAAACGCCAGTGTTCACCCTTGGACGAATCTGGAAACAGGATAAGCCTGTAACCAACTGAGAAGGTGATTGCAACGCCGCAGAGTTCATCGGCATCAATGGCCTCGACTATCAATGATTCGGTCACATTGACGGGCGAGCGAGTACGGAGATCGGAACCTCGTAGCAAGTCTGCAACGCGCTTATCTTGCCGGTTGCCGTCCTTCTGGTAATCCCAGGAGTCCCAGTCAAAGCTTTCATCTGGTTCTTCGGCCGGTTCATAGAGGTCAGCTCTGCCAGTAATGATGCCTTCAGGGCCTTCGAGACGCCAAGGACACTGGATATGAAGGGCAAACTCCCCGACAGTCCCCTTCCTATGCTGGCGTAACGAGCCGAACCCAAAGATACGCATATCAGCCGCACGTTGGGAGATCGAGAGTCCAAGGCCGATTAGCGGCTTGAGTTCCGAGCAGATCCTTTCGGCGTTTGACAGCATCATTTCCTCACCCTTTGCCCTCAATCATGGGCTTCCCCCGATTTCGTGGACAATCGGTTAAGCGGGTAGCCGGATCATCCCGGCGGTCTTGATTTCGAATTGTAGCGGACTCAGGTAACCAAGGGAAGAGTGCCGTCGCTGGCGGTTGTAGAAGACCTCGATGTACTCGAAGATGGCTTGCCGGGCTTCGTTCCGGGTGGCGAAGCACCGCTGATGGATGAGCTCGGTCTTGATCGTCGAGACGAAGCTCTCAGACACGGCGTTGTCCCAGCAGTTGCCCTTCCGTCTCATGCTGACCTGGAAGCCGTACCGGGCCAGGGCCTGGCGGTAATCCTCGCTGGCATACTGGCTCCCTCGATCGGAATGGTGGAGGATCCCGCCGTCCGGCACGCCGCGGTTGGCGACGGCCATGGAGAGGGCTCCGAGCACGAGGTACCGATCGATGAACTGCGACATGGCCCAGCCCACGACCCGGCGGGAGTGGAGATCCAGCAACACCGCCAGGTACAGCCAGCCTTCGGAGGTCGGAATGTACGTGATGTCCCCCACCCAAGCCTGGTTGGGGGCCGATCGCGTGAAGTCGCGGGCCAAGATGTTCTCCGCGATGGGCTGTTGGTGATTCGAGTCAGTGGTCTTGGGCTTGAATGGTCGGCGACGCCGAGCTTTCAGCC
>DAZV01000006.1 GCA_002083825.1 Candidatus Sericytochromatia bacterium S15B-MN24 CBMW_12
CGCGGGAAAAATGAAAGCCGAGACATCCCTGCCTCGGCTGCTCAAAAGGCCAAAGTCCAGAAGCCCCCGAGACCAAGGTCTCGGGGGCTTGAGAGAGATTCAGCTTAGAGGAGGCTGAAGATCGTGGAGGCCTTGGGGCCGACGAGGTTGGGGCGCTGGTCGTAGCCGTTCTTGGCGATCGCCGCGACGGTGTTCGAGTGCCAGGAACCGTAGTTCTGGGTGTTGCCGTCCTTCTTGTAGGTTTCGATCATGTAGAAGGACAGGGCGCCGTTGTAGCGGCGGTTGATGTAGGCGTCGGCCGAGGTCTGATCATCCTGGCAGCCGGTGAGGACGTGGTACTTGCCGGCGGCCATACGGGCCTTGTAGGTCTTCATCTTGGCCAGGCTGACGATCATGGGGGTCTGGTTGACGAGGTTGGGGTTCAGGGTGATGCCGCGGGGCTTTTCCATGCCGTTCTTGCCGAAGGAGTCGATGGTACCCGAGTTGCAGGAATCGGAGACCATCAGGAAGCCGACGCCGGGCTTGAGGCCGCCGAGGATGGTCTGGATCTCGTCGTCGACGATGCCGTTGCGGAAGCCGCCGTTGCCGTAGCTGAGGTCGGTGGGGCAGATGATCTCGTCCATGCCGTCGGGCTCGTCGCCGTTGGTGTCGCGGACCTGGGAACCGTGGCCGGAGTAGTGGAAGAAGAGGAAGTCGCCGGACTTGCCGGAGGCGACGAGCTGCTTGAGGCCGGTGAGGATGGCCTCGCGGGTGGCGTCATAGTCGGTGAGGGTGGTGATGTCGCCGGCCTTGAAGCCTTCGGGGGCGAGCATGTTGGCCTTGACGTCATCGATGTCGTTGACGCAACCGCGCAGGTCGCTGCCGGGCTGCTTGTACTTGTTGATGCCGACCATGAGGGCGCGCTTGGTGCCGGTGACGTTGGCCATGCCGCTGAAGGAGGCGTCACGTCCCGTCGTGGTGTTGCCGGCGGTGACGCCGCAACCTGCGAGAACGGAACCAGCCAGGACCATGGTCAAAACCCGAGCGATGTTCTTCACGCGCTTACACTCCTCATACTTCATCTTCGCCACCGACGCTCGATTCCGAGACGCCCTCCGCGAAACCCTTACCGTAAAAACAACCTTTTCTTAACCTTGTCTTCTCAGCATAAGGGTCAACCGCTCTCCTTTCAAGCGGCAAATGATAGATTTAACAAAGGCTTAATAATCGAGTGGGAGAGGAGGGGATCGGGCGGGGGGTCTTGCTCGGGTTCTAGAACGGCAGGATCTCGGCGGGGTCGGCCGATGCGTCGACCCATTCGAGGATTTCCTGGGCGGAGGGCGGTTCCATCGCCACCATGTCAGGCTCGCTCGGGATCGTTCCGAACCACGCCAGCCCCGCGACCGAGGCGACCAGGAATCCTGCGGCGATCGCTCTGGCGGGAACCCGCTTCAGGAGGGGGGTCCGGAGCGCCAGCTGATCGAGCTGCGGGGCCAGGCATTGGAGGAGTTCGGGGGGGGCGGTGATCCGCGGCAGGGCTTCGAGGGCCGAGACGGCGCGCTGGAGGCTTTCGAGGTCTCGGGAGCAGGGTTCGCAGATCGCGAGGTGGGCGAGGAGTTGAGCCTGAGATGCCTGCGGCAAGTTCCCGTCGAGGGAGTCCTGAATCAACTGGCGGGGGGCCTGGCAGTTCATTGTCCGCCTCCTTTCTCCATGAGTTGGCGGAGGTTGGCGCGTCCGCGGTGAATCCAGGTCTTGACGGTGCCCAAAGGGGAGCCGAGGACCACGGCGATCTCGTCGTAGGTGAGATCCTCGACGTGCCGGAGCACCAGGGCCTCGCGGAGGGGCGAGGGCACGTGCTGGAGGGCGTCCATGATGCCGGTATCGGCGGACAGCCTCAGCAGCGCGGGGTCTTCGGCGCCCGCGTCGCCGTCCTCCAGGGGGTCATGGCGCCGCAGGCGGGTTTGGTCCAGGAAGCAGTTGCGGGCGATGGCCAGGAGCCAGGGGCTCATGGGCGCCTCCGGCCGGAATCCGCCCAAGGCCTTGAAGGCCTTGAGGAAGGTCTCCTGGGAGAGGTCGAGGGCGAGGTCACGGTTGTTGGTCAGTCGGTAGAGGAAGCCGTAGACCTGGTTCTGGTGGGCCCTGACCAGGGCATCCATGGCAAGCCGGTCTCCCCGCTGGGCGGCCCGAACCCTGGCCGCATCGCGTTGGGCGGGGGGGAGGGCCTCGGAGGCGGCCAGCCTGCGGGCGTTCCAGCCGAGCGCGGTGCTCAAGGTGGCGTTACTTCTTCTCGCGGCGCTGGCGCTTCCGGGGATCGAGTTGCGCGAGCTGCGCGAGTTGTTCGGGGGTGAGGACGGCGCGCATGTCGAACCAGGAGGTCATGCGGGCTTCGGAGAGCTGGTTTTGCAGGGCGTTGACCTCGCGTTGCTTGGCGATCGCCTGATCCCGGCTGGCTCCGACCGAGCGAACGAGCTGGTGAAGTTCCTGGCGCTTGGCGTTCAGTTGCTCACGTTGAGCCTTGGTCCGCTCCTGGCCTTGCCGGCGGAGGGATTTGATCTTGTCGCGCTGTTCGGCGCTCAGGTTCAGCCGCTCGAACATCGACTCCATCATGGGGCCATGCTCGCCGGCATGGGATCCGCCGCGCATTTGCCCGGCATGGGCCCATTGCCCGCGAGCGAGCGCCGGTGCGGGGGGTAGCAAGACCGACATGCCCATGGCTCCGGCCAGCAGGGCACCCAGAACGTGTTGCTTCGTCATCATGAACTCCTTCGATGCGGGGCCCCGCCCCGTTTCAGCCATCCGAGGAGAATACGCGGCTCGGCGCCGAAAAGTTTCATCCCGCCCGCGGCTAATCTCCCTGGGGCCTGGCGAGATGAAGGATGGCGACGTCGCCTCCGACCAGCATTCCGGAGAGAACGCCGTCCTGGAGCTTGAGTCGCGAGCCCATGTAGGAGAACTGTTGGCTGATGCGGTCGATAGGCCAGCCTTCCGGGAGCCGGTAGGAGAGCTTGAGGGAGTCGCCCCGGTTGATCAGCCCGAGGATCCAGCCGGCGGAGGTTTCCCGGTAGACGGCTTCCATACCGGGAATTGGGCGGGCGATGGGGGGGACGTCCAGTCCGTGGAGCAAGCTCGAGACGAAGCTCGAGATGGATTGCTTGCGGGCGGGATCGTCGAGGTAGTAGCCGGGAGAGTCGACGATGGGGCCGAGGAGGGTGCCGATGAAGGCGCTTCGGCCCTGGCCGACCGCCACCGAGTAACCTACGGGGGCCTGGTGGTAGGTGAGAAGTTCCTGGGCGTCGGGGGGCATCTGGACGTAGGTGATCATGCGCGAGCACCAGACCTTGCCGCCGTGCAGGGAGTCGTTGAGCCAGACGCCTGCTCGGGTGGCATGCTTGACCATCCCCATGACGGGCTGGAGCTTCGAGAGGGTGTAGCGGGACATGGGGTGGCCGACGCGGTCGCGGTCGCGAACGGTGAACATGAACAGGTCCTTGATGCCTCCGGTGACGACGGAGAGGGCGCGGGGGTGCCAGGTGCGCTTGGGTTTGCCCGGGAAGAGGAGCGGGGAGTCGAAGGGGGTTCCCATGGTGACGAGGGTTCCGCCCTCCTGCACGAAGCGCTCGAGTTTCTCCCGCAGCAGGCTCGGAACGGTCCCTAGCGAGCTGAAGAAGAGAACCTTGCAGGATTTCAGCTGGTCGGGCCTGACCTTGCTGAGCTCCATGACGCGGGGGGAGTAGCCGGCCTCGACCAGGGCGCCGTAGAGTCCGGAGGCGGCGGGGAAGAGGGCCACGGCGTGGTCGATGGCCTCGTCGAGGTTTTCCCGGGCGGTGCGGAGGGGATCGCTGATGTAGGCGAGGAGGTCGTGGGTGGCATCCTGGTAATGGAGAATGCCCACGGGGCTCTCGACTTCCTCGGAGGACGCCAGGAGGGGTCCCCAGTCCTGGCGGAAGTGGCCCAGGGCCTCGACGACTTCCATGCGTTCGGAGCGTTTGCCTTCGTGGGAGAAGGGGCTGCGGAAGCGGTAGATGGAGGAGTCGGGGTCTTCGCCGTCGTGGAGGGGATACATGAGGTTGGCCTTGGAGCCGCGCAGGTAGGTGGCCATCATCTTCTGGAGGGTGGAGATGACGGGCACGGTCACGCCCTCGTCCAGCCAGCCGGCGCCGAGCTCGGGACCGATGAGGGGGCCTCCCTTGAGCATGGAGGCGTAGAGCTTGGGGACGTAATCGATGGCGTAGGGCTGATCGAGGGGAGTGCGCACCCGGATGAACTTGGGGTACATGTCGAAGCCGACGGGGGCGACCTCGTTCTTCTTGAGGACGTGGTTGGGCCAGGCAGGCAGCCAGACGTCATTGAGGAAGAAGTGGGTCCGGATACCGAGTTCCTGCCAGAAGCGCTTGAGGGTGGCGAGGTAGTCGACGACCTGGTCTTCGGTGAAGCGGGCGAGATCGTCGAGCACGGGGCGAGCGAGCGGAGCCGAGGGGGGTTGCAGCTCCTGGAAGCTCGCAAAGGTCGTCCCCCACGCGCTATTGAGGGCGGCGATGTCCGCGTGCCTCTCGGCGAGCCAATCGCGCAGCTGGGACAAAGACTGCGGATTCCGGTCGATCAGGGTGGGACCCGCGCCGTACTGGGGCATGCCGCATTCGTTGTCGAGCTGGAGGGCGACGATCTCGCCGGATTCGACCATGGGCTGGAGCAGGGGGGCTATCTCGGCGAACCACTTCCGGGTGAGGGCGTGGAAGGTGGGGTGCCCCAGGGCGATTTCGCCCTTTTCGCCGGAGACGGCCTCGATCAGGATCTCGGGGTGCTTCTCGCGGATCCACTGGGGGATGCCGAAGCCGGGGTACTCGGCGTAGATGTAGGGTCCGGGCTTGACGATGAGGGGGATTCCCAGCCGGCGCACGAGGTAGAGGAAGCCGCGCAGGTCGCGTTCGGGGCGGGTCGTGCCGTCGAAGTCGAAGCTGCCTTCGACGGCTTCGTGCCAGATCCAGGGGATGTAGCAGGAGATGACGTTGACGCCGGCGTCCTTGAGGGATTGGAGGGTGCCCTCCCAGAGTTCGCGCTTGAGGCGGAAGTACTGGAACTCTCCGCCAAAAAGCAGGTCGGGACGACCATCGACTAGGATCTGGTTTTCGGTGAACTGGATGGACACGGTCACGGGGCTCCTCTCGGCTCGGCACACTCCATTATAGTCGGGGTTTCGGCCTGGCGCTTGCGATCAACCTCACGAGGGAGCTCGCGGCGGGCCTCGGGCGGAGAGGGGTTCGGCCCAAAAGCCCCGCGATCGCGGGGTTTGGGGGGGCTGATTTCGTTGACAAGTTCCTGCGGGGATGATTAAATGCGAGAGGTTAGCACTCTCGCTAGGTGAGTGCTAAGCGCTGGCGAGCGGCCGGCATTTGGTTTAGGGAAAGTACGACGGAGAGAGCTTTGGACGGGCGCGTCTATTTCAGCCTCACCCCCCGGCAGCAGCAGATCTTGCTTGCGGTCATCCAGGACTATACCTCGACGGGAGAGCCGGTGGGGTCGCGGACCTTGTCGAAGAAGTACGACCTGGGCCTGAGCCCCGCCACGATCCGCAACGAACTGGCGGACCTCGAGGAGGAGGGCCTGCTCCGGCAGCCGCATACCTCCGCGGGGCGCATTCCGTCGGATACGGGGTATCGCTTCTTCGTCGACAACCTCATGGCGCGCCAGCCGAACTTGCCGCCCGAGCAGGAGCGCCTGATCCAGGATGGGCAGCTCTTGAGCCGGGATCTGCCGGATCTGATGCAGCAGACGGCGAAGCTGGCCGCGGTGCTCTCGGGTTGCACGGCGATCGTTCGTTCGCCGCGGCAGTCCATGAGCCGGATCAAGCATCTGCAAGTGCTCTCGGTCAGTGAATCCGAGGCCCTGCTCGTGCTGGTGACCGACCGCGGGGCGGTGACCCATCAGCTCGTGACGCTTCCTGCCGCGCTCTTGCCGGAGGAGCTGACGGTGATCTCGAACTTTCTCAACGATCACCTCCGAAACCAGCCCCTCGATCGCTTGACGCAGTACGCGGTGAAGAAGATCTCGCGGGAGATGGCCCGTTACGAGGAGCTTCTCGAGGATCTCTACCAGCGGGTCTCCGCCACCCAGGAGGTGGGGGAGCGGCTCTACATGAGCCATGCGTCGTACCTGGCGCAGCAGCCGGAGTTCTCGGCGGCGGGCAAGGTCGGTCAGCTCTTGACCTTGCTTGAGCAGGAGAAGGCCTTGATCGAGCTTCTGGACACGTTCTCGGCTCCGGCGGCGGAAGTCCCGGAGGGGGCGGTTCGGGTATCGATCGGGCGGGAGAATCCCTTGCCGGATCTTCATGGCTGTTCGCTCGTGACGGGAACCTATCGTCTGGGCGACCAGATCGTGGGGGAAATCGGGCTCTTGGGTCCCACCCGGATGGAATACGCGACGGCCGTGCGGACCGTCGAGGTGATGACGGAACGGCTGAGCCATGCGCTCAACGAACTTTTCGGGCGGGACTAGCCCGCGTCCCCGGACCTGATGCAGGACGGCCCCGTCCGAGTCGGGTATGCTTGGGTCGGGTTCTCCTGGCCCAGGCAGACAACGTGAATTCATGGAGGAGGAAAGGTTTTGGCCGCAGAAGAAGACTTCAACGAAACCCGCGCCACCGGTGGGGAGATGGGAACGGCCTCGACGGCCGTGGCCGAGGGCCAAGCCGAAGCTGACGCCCACCAGGCGGAACTCGCGCTTCGCGAGCAGGCCTACGCCGAGCTCGAGAGCCAGTTCAAGCGGCTCGCCGCGGACTTCGAGAACTTCCGCCGCCGGGCCGCCCTCGAGCGCAGCGACCTGCTCAAGTTCGCCGGCTCCCAGGTGCTCGAGAACGTCCTTCCCGTCGTGGACAACCTCGAGCGCGCGCTCGGCGCGATGAGCAAGGCCACCGAGGTCAGCCAGGTCCGCGCGGGGATCGAGATGATCTACCGCCAGTTGCAGGACCTCCTCACCAAGAGCGGCGTGGAGGTCATGGAAGTCCAGGGCAAGCCCTTCGACCCCAATTTTCACGAGGCGATCGCCCAGATGGAAAACCTCGACCTGCCCGACGAAACCGTCCTGGCCGAGGCTCAAAAGGGTTATCTTTACAACGGGAAGGTCCTGCGCCACGCCATGGTCCAGGTGAGTTGCAACCCGCTAGCACACCCCGTAACCGGCACCGCAGCAAACGAAATCAACAGTCAAAATCCGGCGGGCGATACCGCCGCAATCAAGGAGGATCATCATGGGTAAGGTCATCGGGATCGACCTGGGCACCACCAACTCGGTCGTCGCGGTGATGGAGGGCGGTAAGCCCACCGTCATCGCCAACGCCGAAGGGGCCCGACTGACCGCGTCGGTCGTCGGTTTTTCCAAGACGGGCGAGCGCCTGGTCGGTCAGGTCGCCAAGCGCCAGGCCATCACCAACCCCGAGAACACCGTCTACTCGATCAAGCGCTTCATCGGCCACAGCTTCGACGAGGCCAAGGTCCAGGAAGCCAAGTCCAAGATGCCGTACAAGATCCAAAAGGCCGCCGGCGGCAGCGTCGCGGTCGAGGTCTCCGGCAAGGAGTACTCGCCCCAGGAAATCTCCGCGATGATCCTCGGCAAGCTCAAGGCCGACGCCGAGGCCTACCTCGGCGAGAAGGTCAGCCAGGCGGTCATCACGGTGCCCGCCTACTTCAACGACCAGCAGCGCCAGGCCACCAAGGACGCCGGCACCATCGCCGGACTCGAAGTCCTGCGCATCATCAACGAACCCACCGCCTCCTCGCTCGCCTACGGTGAGGACAAATCCCACGACCACACCATCCTGGTCTACGATCTCGGCGGCGGCACCTTCGACATCTCGATCCTCGAGCTCGGCGACGGCGTCTTCGAAGTCAAGGCTTCCGCCGGCGACGCCAACCTCGGCGGCGACAACTTCGACGAGCGGATCATCGCCTGGCTGATCTCCGAGTTCCAGAAGGAGCAGGGAATCGACCTCGGCAAGGACCGCATGGCCCTCCAGCGCCTCAAGGAGGCCGCCGAAAAGGCCAAGATCGAGCTCTCCTCGGTCATGTCCACCAACATCAACCTGCCCTTCGTCACGGCCGACGCCTCCGGCCCCAAGCACCTCGACATGACGCTCAGCCGCGCCAAGTTCGAGGAGATGACCGCCGACCTGATCGAGGCCACCATGGGGCCTGCCCGTCAGTCCATGGCGGACGCCGGCCTCAAGCCCGCCGACATCGACAAGGTCATCCTGGTGGGCGGCTCCACCCGCATCCCCGCGGTGCAGGACGCCATCCGCAAATTCCTCGGCAAGGAACCCGACAAGTCGGTCAACCCTGACGAAGCCGTCGCCCTCGGCGCCGCCATCCAGGCCGGCGTGCTCGGCGGCGAAGTCAAGGACGTTCTCCTGCTCGACGTGACCCCGCTCTCCCTCGGCATCGAAACCCTGGGCGGCGTGTTCACCAAGCTGATCGAACGCAACACCACCATCCCCACCTCCAAGAGCCAGGTCTTCTCCACGGCCGCCGACGGCCAGACCTCGGTCGAAATTCACGCCCTGCAGGGCGAGCGCGAAATGGCCGGCGACAACAAGACCCTCGGCAAGTTCCAGCTCACCGGCATCCCGCCGGCTCCTCGCAGCGTGCCCCAGATCGAGGTCACCTTCGACATCGACGCCAACGGCATCGTGAACGTCTCGGCCAAGGACAAGGCCACCGGCAACGAGCAGAAGATCGCGATCACCAACACCGGCGGCCTCTCCAAGGACGACGTCGAGAAGATGCGCCGCGACGCCGAAGCTCACGCCGGAGAGGACAAGAAGCGCAAGGACCTCGTCGAAGCCCGTAACTCGGCAGACGCCGCGATCTACTCCGCCGAGAAGACCCTCCGCGAGGCCGGCGACAAGGTCAGTGGCGACCAGAAGTCCAAGATCGAGGGGCTCGTCTCCAAGCTCAAGGAAACGGCTGCTCTGGAGGACTCCGCGGCCATCGAGGCCGCTCAAACCGAGCTGACCTCGGCCCTCTACGAGATCACCACCGCCATGTACCAGCAGGCCGAACAGCCCGCCGCAGCCGCGGCCTCCTCGAAGCCGAGCGGAGACGACAACGTCGTCGACGCCGACTACGAGGAAGTGAAGTAGGCCGCTTCCCGATCAGTCCCCTCGTGCCACAGCATGAGGGGACTGCCCCTTGATCCCTCCGCCGCGAGGGACCGCCAATAAACCCGCCTCCCCGCCCCTGAATCCCGAGCAGGGGATTCAATAGAGCCTCCCTGGTGGGGGGTCTTCAGGTGAACGATGAGCAAGCGCGATTACTACGAGGTACTTGGGGTCGCCCGCGGGGCATCCGAGGACGAACTCAAGAAGGCCTACCGCAAGCTGGCCCGGCAGTACCACCCGGACATCAACAAGGAAGCCGGCGCCGAGGATCGGTTCAAGGAGGCCAGCGAAGCCTACGACGTTCTCTCGGATGCTCAGAAGCGCCAGGGCTACGATCAGTTCGGCCATGCGGGCGCCCAGGGCTTCGGCCAGGGCGGCGCGGGCTTCGAGGGCTTCGGCGGCTTCGGAGACATCTTCGAGGCTTTCTTCAGCGGACAGGGCGGCCAACAACGTGGCCGCAAGCGGGGGCCCGAACGGGGCGCCGATCTCCGCATGGACATCGAGATTCCCTTCGCCGCGGGGCTTTTCGGCACGGATCGCACCATCGAGATTCAACACCAGGAACGCTGCGAGACGTGTAACGGCTCGGGCGCCAAGGATCCCGCGGACGTCCAGACCTGCGATCTCTGTCATGGAGCCGGCCAGATCACCCAGACCCAGCGCACGATCTTCGGGCAATTCCAGCAGGTGGCGTCCTGCCCCAAGTGCAACGGGGACGGCAAGACCATCAAGGATCCCTGCACGACCTGCAAGGGCCAGGGACGCATGCGAAAGTTCAAGAAGCTCCAGGTCAAGGTGCCCGCGGGCGTCGACACCGGGGCGCGCCTGCGCGTCACGGGCGAGGGCGACATCGGCCCCAAGGGCGGACCCGCCGGAGACCTTTACATCGTCCTCCACGTCGAGGAGGACGAACGCTTCGAACGCCAGGACACCGAACTCTTCCACACCGCAGCCATCACCTTCCCGCAGGCGGCGCTCGGTGACGAGATCGAGGTCCCCATCCTCAGCCCCCGCGGCGCAAGCGCCGGCGGCTCGGAGGACGGCGGCTCGGATTCGAGCGTGGAGTCCGTCGAGAAGGTGCGGATCCCGGGGGGAACCCAGCATGGGACCGTCTTCGTGCTCAAGGGTCAGGGCGTCCCCTACCTGGGGGATCCGCGCAAGCGGCGCGGCGACCTCCACGTGGAGGTCAAGATCGCCGTTCCGACCAAGCTTTCGAGCGAAGAGACCGACCTGTTGCGGAAGTACGACGAGGTGTCGCGCAAGCACGCCGAATCGCATGGCTTCAACTTCATCGACATGCTCAAGTCGGCCCTCAGCGGCAGGGGCTAAGCGATGAACCAAATATTTCCATGACCTTTATCCAACCATAAGAAAGCATGGCGCCGAACACCTCGATAACACCTTTGTCACCCGCCCAAAGGCAGCGTCGAGGAGGATTTCCCAATGCCCAACCTGACCGTTCAGCCCCGCCAAGCCATCGCCGCCCAGAAGGCCCAGGTCGCCCCGAAGGCTCAGGCTCCCAAGATCGAGCCCAAGCAGGAGATGACCACCCGTGACGTTCTCAAGCTCAGCGGCAAGGCTGCCGGTGGAGCCGCAGCAGGCGTCGTGACGACCTGGACCTACGACCTCTTCTTCCACTTCGGCAACAACGGCGGCACCAGCTACGGCGGGGGCGTCTACGCGGCCGGCGCAGCCCTCGGAGCCGCCATCGGAGCGGGACTCGGCCTGCGCAAGTTCCACAAGCAGCAGGAAGAAGCGACCAAGGAAGCGGCCAAGTAGGCCGCCACGCCGATCGGTTCGCCGCGCAGGAGGACAGCATGACCGCCATCGCCATTCAAAACCGGGGCCTCACCCCGCCCCCGCCACGCCGCCCCGCGACAGCGCCGAGCCAGGCTCCGCAGTCGCGGCCGGCCGGCAAGGATGCCCTGGAGCTTTCTCCCGCGGCCCGAAAAACCTATTCCAGCGCCACCGAAGCCGCCGCCGAAGGTGCCGCCGAAGGGGCCGTGATCGGGGGAGCGATCGCCAACGGTGCCATCGGCGCCATGATGATCCGCAAAGGCATGCAAGGAGCCGTCACCCTCCCCACCAAGCTGGGCGGCCGGATCATGCCCGTCGTGGGTATCGGCCTCTCGGTCTGGGGCATGGCCTCCTCGGGAGTCGCTCTCAAGAAAGAACTCGACGCCGAGACCGTCAACAAGCGTGCCGTCCTCGCCCACGGCCTGAGCTTCACGGGAAATGCCCTGATCGCCGGTGGCAGCGTCGCGGTCCTGACGGGCGTCGGCACCGCTCCTGGCCTGGTCGCCTCGGGAGTGGGCTTCGCCATGACCGCCGCCGCCGTCCTGATCGCACCCTGAGCCCCTCCATCTGGAGCCGGTGACCCGCTCATCTTGCGGGTATAACATGAGGGCACGGATCCCCCCCCGGAAGCGAGCCCCCCATGATCACCAACCTACCGCTCAAGGATAACCCCAAGCTCGATGCCTTGATGGCCAAGATGGAAGCCGACGCCTTCGTTCCGATCTGGTGGCAACTGGCCGATCTCAACTCGATGCGCGCCGCCGTCAACGATCACGGCCCCACCCACGTCAAGATCGTCGCCAACATCGCCTCGAAACTCTACATGCTCCTCGACGAGGCCGGAGTCCCGATGAGCATCGTCAAGGACCACGGCATGGACTCGCATGACGCCCAGGTCGTGGTGATCATGGCCTCGATGCTTCACGACATCGGCATGGACGTGCACCGCGACAAGCACGAGGAGCACTCGCTCTTCATGGCCTACGAGTACCTGATGGACCTCTACGCCGAGGTCTACACGGCCGAACAGCGCATGATCATGATCGGCGAGACCCTGCACGCCATGATCGGCCACAACTCCAACAAGCGCTGCCTGACGATCGAGGCGGGCATCGTGAAGGTGGCCGACGCGCTCGACATGACCAAGTGGCGCTCGCGCTCCATCATCAAGACCGGCAAGGTCTCCATCCACGCCCTCTCCGTCTCGGCGATCGACCAGGTCCACATCGAAAAGGGCCGGTCCAAGCCCATCGGCGTGGAGATCGTCATGAACTCCTCGGCCGGCATCTTCCAGGTGGACAATCTTCTCAAGCACAAGCTGCTGAAAAGCGGCATCCACCCCTATATGGAGGTCTCGGCCCACATCGAGAGCGAAGCCAAGGATCAGGTCCTCGGCGTCTACAACCTCTAGGCGATCGTTTCTTCGCGGGCGGGAATCCTGGCCCCGACGCCGGTTCCCAGCCATGACTCCTTGATCTGTTTCTGGAGGGGAGTCGAAGCCTCGACGGCTTCGATGGCGTAGCGCTGATCCGCGCCGAGCCGCAGCATGGTCTCGCAAAGGCTGTCGCCCCGGAAGAAGTGAACCGGGACCACCTCGTCCGGCATCCACTGGGTGGCGATTTGCGAAAGCAGGGCCTCGCTCGCCCGGTTCCCGCCGATGGCCACGATCCGGTCGCCGGCCATGAGGCCCGCGTTCTGGGCGGCCCCGCCGGCCCGGACGTCCTCGACCCCCAGTCCCCCGTCCCGGTTGACGAGACGCGCATGCAGGCTCGCCGTACGGCTCGCGACGGCCAGCCTCAGGCCCGCATGGGCCAGGTACGGGTCGAGATCGGTCTCACCCGGCGTACGCAGGTGAAGGTCGAAGAACTCGCCGAGATCCGAGCCCGCGATCTCGGAGGCCAGGGCCTCCACGTCCGAGGCGTGGTAGGGCATGTCGGTCTCGCCGAAGCGATCCCAGAGGGCCCGCATCACGTCGTCGAGGCTCCGGCGGTTCTCGGTGCGGTGCCGGAGTTCGAGGTCCAGCGCGAGGCCCACCAGGGAGCCCTTCAGGTAGTAGTTGATCGCGCCGTTCCAGCGATCGTCCCCGAAGTTCCAGGTGATGAAGCTGGAGTCCGAGAGGCTGGTGATGAGCCGTCCGGGGGATTGCTCCAGCATCTGGAGGTTGCTCGCCACGCCCCGTAGAAACTCCGGGCGGCTCTGGAGGCCGGCACGAAGGACCATCAGCTCGGTGAAGTACTCGGTCAGGCCCTCGACCACCCACAACGCGGTCGTGTGAGCGGGCTTCTGGTAGTTGAAGGGGCCCAGGCCCACCGGGCGCAAGCGCTTGACGTTCCAGGCGTGGAAGACCTCGTGAGCGGTCAGGGCGAAGAAGCCGTGGGCGTTGCCCGCGAGATCCATCGGCCCCACGATCATCATCGAGTCCCGGTGCTCCAGGCCGTTCAGGAAGTCCTCGGGCCCGTGCTGATACTGAAAGAGGTAGCGCTCGTACGGCAGCGCGGCGTCTTCCGTCCAGAACGCGGCCTCGGTCTCGACGATCCGCTTCAGGCCGTCGACCACCCTCTGGCGGTCCATCGGGTAGGGGGCTTGCCAGGTGATCTCGTGGAGCACTCCGCGGGCCTCGAAGCTCGCCCGCTCGAGCGTACCCGCCTGGATGGGCGCATCGATCAGGGCATCGTAGCTGGGAGCCGCGTAGGTGAGCGGAGCCGTCTCCTCCAGCGCCACGGAGACCTCCCAGCCCTCGGGAAGGTCCAGCGTGAGCTCGCATGGCCAGTCCTGGCCACCCGCGGGATACACGAAGAGGGCGGCGCCGTTGATCATCGCATGGGTCGCGCTCAGCTGGGCCTGATGGATCTGGGGCTTGTCGCCGAAGACCTGGTAGACGACCGTGAAGGGCGCCCCCTGGTGGTGAACCCGCCAGGTGTGAAGGTCGATGCGTTCGACCGGCAGGAGTCCGTCGGCACCGCGGGCGACGAGGGCGCGCAGGTTGCGGGCGTTGTCGACCAGCTTGTAGGCTCCCGGGGCCCAGATGGGGAGGTGCAGATCGAGCGAGGAGCCCGTGGCAACCGTCACCGAGAGGCTGACCTCGAAGAGGTGACGATGGGGCTGGGGCATGGCGAGGTGGTATCGCAAGCGCGCGTGCTGAGACATGAGATCTCCGTTCTGTCGAAAAGCGGCTCTCTGATTCTAGCGGAGTTCCGCCCGTCCGTTAAGAGGCGTCGCCCTCTCCATCCCCGTACGGACAAGTGCTATCACGCCGTTAGACTGGGTATAACTCTTTCGACCCGTGCGAAGGAGCCGTCATGCAGTTCAACCCCGAACTTCTCCTAAAATCCGAAGAAAGTGGCCGCTTGCTCGATGAGATCCGCGAGCGCTTGGCTCAGGCTTCCTACTACCTCGCTCCCGTCACGGTGCTCGGACTCTACGTCGAAGATTTCACGACGGTTCGCCTCAGCGACAGTGAAAAGGCCAGGCTACGGGATCGCACACGCATGATCGTCGAACGTTCGATCCGTCGCGAGAAGGCCGAGCAACGCAAGGTAACCGACATCGTCATTTTTATCGAGCCCTTCTACTTCATCGTGCTCTACAACGCCAATCGTCAGAGCTACCTGATCCCCCTTGGGCGCATCGTCGAATCCCTCCGCCACGAGGCCTTCGCAACCATCGGCGTGGCCGGGGCACCGGACTACAAGCGCAATATCGTGATCGGAGGCTCCACCTGGCTCCCGTCGTCCGGCGCCATCTTGCCCGAGGCCCTCTTCGGTAGGACGGTCGAAGCCATGATGATGGCCTTCGCGTCGCCCCAGCCCGACTCCTACGATCGCCTTCAGATCTCCAAGAGCCACAACGACTCCGTCAAGCTGCATGAGTACGGCTGGGACGAAGGCTTCGTCCTCTCGGGTCCAGGGGTCATCGCAAAGGCCCGCGTGGCGGCAGAAAAGGCCGAGCGGGCGGCTGCCGATCAGGCTGAAGCCGTCGCGACCCGCCCCGCAAGGACTTCCGGCACCTCGCAGAAGCCTCCGGTCGTTTCCGGCGAAGGCATTCGGATCTACGTCCCCAAGCGGTGGTGGGAGTTCTGGAAGCGCTGAGCCCGCTCTCCGCGCGCCTATCGACCTGGCGTCCTCCCGAGATCCTTGGGCTCGCCTGGGTATACCTCATAAAGCAAGCCTCCGAACGGTACGGAGGCCTATCGGGAGGAGTTCACATGTTCTGGGCACCTGTGGCTTCAGGGGGGATCGCGTTAAGCTTGCTCCTCTCGGGAGTGCCGGCCTTCGCGGCAGAGGAGATCCGTCCCGCCCCGCAAGAGGCCGTTCTGCGGCGTGCCGCGGCGGCGCCCGTGACGCGCTTCGAGCTCGCGCTCATGCTCTATCCCTACGTGAGCGAGCTCGCCGTCAAGCCGAGGGAGGATCTCGCCGTCCGTGCCTCGATTCACAGCTTCACCGATCTCGCCGGCCCCCACCGCGCTCAGATTCTCGCTCTCGCGAACCGCTTCGACCTCTTCGAGACCTTTCCCGGGCTGACGCCGGATCGCTTCGAGGGCACCCGCCCGGTAACACGCGCCGAGGTGGCGGTCGTCTTCAACAATTTCCTGAGGTTGCTCCCCGAGACGGTGAGCAAAGCGCACTCGGCTCATCCTGCGACGGCCCTCTTTTCCGATCTGAGCCAGGACGAGAACCAGCGCATCGCCGGCATCCGTACGGCAGGCATCTTCAAAGGCTTTCCAGATCGGACGTTCCGAGCGGATCAAGCGTTCACGCGCGAGCAGTTCCAGACGGTCGAGAAGCAGCTGAGTCAACTGGTCCACCAGGCGCGCTTCACGACCCGCCGCGAACGCGCCACCTCGGAACGGCAAAAGGACTTCTTTGATTACTCGCTTCTCGATCGGGAATTCTAACCCCCCATGTCCGGAGGATGACCCATGAAACGCAACATCCAGGCAGCATTGCTGGCAGCCTTGGTTACCTTATCGACGGGCTGCGCCTCGGTCTTGCAAGGCCGCCAGATTCAGCCTGGGTCCGAGCTGCAATTCGTCACGGCCAGTGACGAGAACATGCTCATCAACCAGGATGCCATGGAGTACGAGGATCAGCGCCTCAAGGCACGCTTCGACTTCTGGCAGAAACAGTTCGCCGTGACCCTGAGAAACCGCGGCGCCAGTCCCATGCGCGTTCGCTGGGACCTCGCCCGCTATTTTGACGAGCGCGAAGTCTCGCGGCCCGTGCGCCATGTCGGTCAGGGCTCGGATCCCCGCAGCATGTCCCAGGCGCCGTCCGATCTCGCTCCGGGATCGACCTTGGTGGACGTCGTGAAGCTTGCCGATCGCGAGTACATGGTCGATGCTTCCTCCCCCTTGAGCAAGCGACGGGTCGGGGCCTACCGTGAGACGGTGATTTCTCGGGACGACGTGAACGTCCGTTACGGCGTAACCGTCGGCCTCTACCTACCCATCGAGATCGAGGGCGCCGTGGAACCTTACGTCTTCAAGTTCTTCCTCTCCACCGAACCCTGACCGGCGCGGTTGGGAACCACCGAGAAAAAGCGAGAGGCCACTCCTGCCGGGAGTGGCCTCTCGCTTCTTGACTACAGGTCTCCGTTACGGCCCATCGGGCGCCGGGGGAGGCTCCAGACCCCCTCCACCAGATCCCGGCTCGCCTCCGCCCGTGTCAGGTTCGCCACCGGAACCGTCGTCGGTCGGGGTGCCGTCGCCATCGGTCGGGGTGCCGTCGCCATCGGTCGGGGTGCCGTCGTCAGTTTCCTTGGGAGGAGTATCGTCATCCTCCTCCGTATCCGGCGTGAACGTCGGAAGGGGCGAGGGCGTGGGAGTCGGATTCGTCTGAGTCTGGGTGCCCTTGGAGTCGCTCTCGACCGTCCCTCCCCCTGTGGAATTCGAGAGGGCGGAATCGGTTTTGCGCTTGATGCCTGTGAGTTCAATGGAGTCTTCGCAGCCCATCATGGCAATCGGGACGACCATGGCGATAAGAGCGAGGCTAAATCGTTTCATCTCTTGTCCTCCTTGCCGGAGATTACTGCTCCACCTGGCCCGCAGGCGGAGAGGGGTTCGTCTTCTTGTCAGGGGTCGTGAGCGTGTCGTCCGCGCATGCCAGCAACCCGAGGGGAATCAGGCACAGGATAAGGGTTCGAGTCAGCCGATTCATCTCTTGTCCTCCTAGCGGGCTCCTGATCGCTTATTTACCCGCACAGGTCGATTATCTATCCAGCGACACCGGGCTCGAACCCCCTGCAGCCAATACGCTGACACCTTTTCTAGTCAGGATCTCCGTTCCGTTTGACGGGTCCGGTAAGTTGGTATAGTGAACCGGGCAGTCGAGGGCATGAAAGGACATCGGGAGACCATGGGAGGGAAATACGAGGAGCGCGGTTTTTCTCTGCTCGAGGTAGGGCTGGCCTTATCGATTGGAGTGATCATCATGGGGGCGACGCTGTACGCCTACCAGGCGCTGAAGGATCAGAGCGGAGACGCGGCGATGCGCCAAAAGATTCACGATCTCCAGTCCCTCGTCGAGGAGCTATATGCTCCGGCGAACATGCTGCCGACCGCCGACAACCTTCGCCTGGCCTGGCAGAAACGCCGCCCCGCTGATTACGACCAGAACCCCTGGGGGGGACCGGTCATGGGCGGAGGGCAAGTACTCGGTCTCTCCATAACGCCGCTCGGTCACGGGGGCACGGTGGGCTCGGGAATGGACGGCAACCTGTTCGGGGGCCTGTACTACTACCCCATCAACCCAGCTCCGACGGGGCTACCCGGAACCGCTCACCTCTGGGACATCGCCCGTGGCCAGTCGGTCCCGGTCACGCTTTACGGCGTGGCGGGAAACAAGAAGCAGCAGCGCCACTTCGGGGTCGTGAGCGGACGCTGAGCAGGAAGCGAGAAGCAACCATGAAACGGGAAGCAGGTTTCACTCTGACTGAGGTCATGCTGGTCCTGATCATCAGCTCCATCCTCCTCAGCTCCGCGGTATTGCTCTACGGACAGTTGCGAAACAGCTCAGGCCACACGGCCGCTTGGAAGAAAGTCATCGCCCTACAGATAGTCGTCGAGGACATGGTCGTCGCCAAGGACGGGAAATACCCCAGCATCGACGAAGTCCGGGAAGTCTGGAAGATCAAGCGTCCAAACGACTACAACATGAGCCCCTGGGGTGGCCAAGCAATCGGAAATGGCGCCGTCGACGGCATCATCGGGGGGGACCTTCCCGCCGGCGATCATTCCACTCACGCCAACCAGGGCGACTCCGGCATCCTCTACTATTATCGGCAAACCAACCCCACGACCGGCGGCCTCATGATCTTCTCCGATCGGGCCCGGGGCGGAGAGGAGATGGGCGTACGCTTCTACATGGTTTCCATCGCCGACGAAACCGGCGAGCGCTACTTCTACCTCAATGGCCCCTACAAGGCGGATCCCAACGCCCAGCAGGGTGACGTCGAGAACTAGCGCGGGGATTCGTCCGGAACCCTCGTTTCAAGCGGTTGGCCAAGGGGTATGATCGCCGTACAATGCTCACAGCTTGATGCGGGCCCATGGCGTTAAGATCCGTTCCGGACTGCAAGCCCACTTCAAGGGAGAACGACGTGAGGAAATGGATTCAACCGGTTGCCTTACTGCTGGCACTGGCCATGCCTGGCTCGACTCTACAAGCGTTCGCTTATTCCCCTGACACGGGCATTCAACGAGGTCTCACCCTCAAGAAAAAGGTCTCCGTTCCCAATGGAAACGGCTTGGTTACCTTCCGCTTGCGGGACGTGACTATCGCAGAGGCCTTGCAGTTGATTGCCGAGCAAAAGAAGCTCAGCCTGACGATCGATGATTCCATCAGCGATGCGCAGAGCAATGCCCGCCTGAACCTCGACTTCTACGACACGCCGCTCAATCAGGTCCTCGAAGCCATCATCTTCACCAACGGCTTGGACCTACAAACGATGGGTAGCACCTATATCGTCTATCGCAGCGGGCGCTACGGCAAGTCGATCATTCGGTACGTGCCCCTCACCTATGCCAACGCCAGTTCGCTGGCGAACCTCATCACCAACATCATGGACGACGACAAGCCGGACTCGGCAACCGGATCCTCCAGCGGTGCCCAGGGCGCCACGGGTTCCGGCGCTAAGGACCTCTTCGCCACCAAGGTTCGCCCGGACGTCCAGAGCAATGGCTTGATCCTCTCGGGACAAGAGGAGAACGTAAAGATCGTCGAGCAACTCGCCCAGCAGATGGACGTCCATCAGCCGAGCCGCATCTTTCCGCTCAATAACCTGGCCCCCACCGAGGCCATCGACATTCTCCGGGCGAGCTTTTTCCAGCGAACCGGCCCATCGGGCGGCGCAGCTGGCGGCGCAGCTGGCGGGGGAACTTCCGGCGGCGCGGGCGCTGCGGCCGGAAGCTCCGGCGGCCAGCCCAGCGGCGAAACCATTCAATCGAAGTACGTGGACTTCGCCGGCACTCCTCCGGGTCAACTGCCTCAGACCAAAACCGAGAGCGTGGTCGTCGCGGGCCAAACCCCTCGTTTCGTCCCGCTATCCAGGCAAAATGCCATCCTCGTCGTGGGCCCCCAACCTGTACTCACCCTCGTCGAACAGATCCTCGTGGCCGTCGATCGGAAGGCACCCCAGGTCATGATCCGGACCCAGATCGTCGAGATCGAGCAGGGATCTGTCAGCAAACTCGGCCTCACCCAAAGCATCGGAGCGAAGCAACTCGGTTTCGACAGCGCCTTGGGGCAGTTCACCTTCGACACCCTGCGGAACCAGGCCGCCAACCTCCGGCTCTCTCTCGACGCCCTCATCACCCAGCGAAAAGCCAAGATCCTCGCGAGCCCGTCGGTGCTCGCCATGGACAACCGCTCCTCGGTCATCAAGATCACCGACGACATCATCGAGACCGCCCAGTCCCAGATCACCACCCCGCAGGTCGGGCCGGCCATCATCACCCGCACGATCACCAAGGGCGAAGTCGGGATCACCCTGGAGATCACCCCTCGGATCGATAGCCAGGGCAATATCACCATGAATGTCCACCCCACCATTTCCTACGTCAAGGACGTGGAGCGCTCCGCAGCCACCAATGACATCGTGGCGACCCTCAAGAGCACGCGCGAGTACCGGACCCAGGAGATCCGCGTCCGGGACGGAGACACCATCGTCATCGGCGGCCTGATCCAGAACCGTGGCACCCAGCAAAACGAGAAGATCCCCCTGCTCGGCGATATCCCCTTGATCGGCGCGCTGTTCCAGCGCACGAACAGCGATCAGACCCGCACCGAGCTGCAAATCTTCATCACCCCGGAGATCATTAAAGATGCAGGCGTTTAAGAAATTTCTCATCGGCGGCATGATCGCCCTGGGCGTCCTCCCCCTCGCCACGGGTTGCAGTGCATCCTATTGGCGCCAGCTCACCCAGACCTCGCAGCCCGAGGCCACGGTGACCCAGCGAGGCAAGCTCACTTGGACCGGCAAGACCGTCGACAGCGCCGTCGTCTACACGGTGGAGCGCACGCCCCCGGTCGTGGAGATCAAGCTCATGCCCAACTCCGCCAACCTCAACCTCGAGGTGATGCAGATCCAGATCGTTTCCCCCATTGATGGAGCGGGCTTCGAGCAGATCAACGACCTCCAAGTCAACTTCTTCCAGCAAATTCCGAATGACAAGCCCCTCAGTCTGGAGCTGGGCCAGATCCTCACCGGAGAGCTGGCCACGGCCACCAATCCCGGCGGGACGGCCCCGCTCACGGACACCACCCTGCTCGCCCAGGCCACCTTCGTGGGCCGTGGGGCTCTCGGGGAATCCATCCGGTGGTCGGTCACGATTCCCATCGACATCGAGGTCATCGAGCCCTAGGTTCCCATGATCATTCCTACCCTCGCCATTCTGGCATTCAAAGAAGCCCTCCACGACAAGGTCATGAGCCTCATCGCCGTCTTCGCGGCCCTGATGCTCGCAGTGTCGCTCGGTTTCGGGGATCTCACGCTCGGTGCCGAGCGCAAGATCGCCATGGACTTCGGTCTTGGCGTCATCCACGCCCTGCTCGTCATGCTCGCAGTCTTCCAGGGATCCCGGCTGATCTCGCGCGATCTCGAACAGCGAATCGCCTACACCCTTCTCAGCAAACCCATCCACCGGAGTCAGCTTCTGATCGGCAAGTACCTCGGGGCCTGCATGGCGTTCTGGCTCCTACTTGCCGCGATGAGCACCGTCTTCTACGCGCTGATCATCCTCACCTCGGGCCGGTTCGACCCGATCTTCCTCGGGGCGCTGCTGCTCATCGGCCTGGAAGCCATGGTCGTCATGGCCGTCACCGTGCTCTTCACCACGATGACCGCCCCGCTGCTCAGCCTCCTCTACGCGCTGGGCCTCTTCGTCATCGGGCACAACGCGGAGATGATCCGCCGCTTCGGCGAGCAATCGGGCGCTCTCGGCACCGCCTTCTCCCGGCTGGTCTACTACGGCCTCCCCAACCTCGAGACCTTCGACATCAAGAATCAAGTCGTCTACGGGGGGACACTCCCGCTCGGGGAGTGGGTCTGGGCCGTCGCCTATGGAATCTGCGTCACCGTCGCCCTGATCGCGCTGGCCACGCTGGCCTTCGACCGGAAAGAGCTTCCTTGAGCAGTTGGCTGAAGCCCCTCTTGGCCTTCATGATCGCGGGCGGATGCGCGATCGGCTCGCTGACCCGGTGGGAGAGCCTCCACGAGCGGTCGGATTCCGGGATGCTCTCAATGCCTCCAAGCTCGGTGGTCAAGGCCGGGGCTAGCGGCTTTCAGAACCTTTTGGCAGATCTCTTCTACATGCGCTTCGTGACCTACTGGGGCTACCAGCTCACCCATGGGCGCAATTTCCACAACCTGGCTCCGCTCCTGCACCTGATCGTCGATCTCGACCCACGCTTTCACTCCGTGTACGAGATCGGGGCCATGGCCCTTGGAGACGGAGGTCAACCCGACGAGGCCGTCAAGCTCCTGGAAAAAGGCTGGAGCCGGGATCCCCGGAACTGGCAGTACCCCTACCAGGCGGGACTCACGCTCTTCCTGTTCGGTAACGACCCCTTGCGGGCCGCCCGGTATTTCGAACAGGCTGCCGAGCTTCCGCAGGCCCCGCCCGAGGCCGGCTTCTTTGCCGCCCGCATGTACGAAAGGACTCAGCGCACGGAGCTCGCCCGCAACTCATGGTGGACCATCTACCGGCGGAGCGACGATCCCAACGTCAGACAGATCGCAAGGCGAGCGCTCATCAAGCTAGGAGAGCGTTTACCGGAAGCGGAAGACCATAGTAGAATCGACGAGTAGCAACCGACCGGAATCCCAGTTGTTTTCCGGATCGACGGGGTATAAGACCAAGGTCCAGCACCTAAGGAGGAAGGAATGTCAGTAAAACGGTTGAAGGATAAGGAATCCGGCTTCACCTTGATCGAGGTGACGCTCGCCATCGTCATCGGTGTCGTCGTCATCGCGGGAGCCACCGTCCTGTACAACCAGGCGAAGACCAGTGCCGGCAACAGCAAGGCGCAGAGCAAGGTCATGGCGCTCCAGCAGGTCGTCGAGGAATATGCCGCCAACAACTACGGCACATATCCTCCCGTCGCCAGCGTCCAGAGCATGTGGAAGCGCAAGCGGCCCGATGATTATAACATCAGCCCCTGGGGCGGCACGATCGGCACGGCCGCATCGGCATCCAACGGAGTCCTCGCCGCCGCCATCGACGGCGCGGGTTTCGCCACGGGCATCGCAACCGATCTCGTCGACGAAGACAAGCAAAGCGCGATGGAGTACGCCCACAGCACCACCAACGAGAAGAGCGTCATCTGGGATCTCATCACCAGCAACACGAAGACGGTCAAGGGCTATGCGGTCTGGATCCGCAACGAGAAGGGCGAGGGTCCCGCCTTCGTCGCTGGACCTACCTCCAATTAACCGGGATCAATACTGCGCCCGCCTCCTTCGGGAGGCGGGCGCTTCTCATGTCCCTGGGCGCGTCTTGGCGATGAGTTGCACGATCCGAGAGACCCGAGCCGCCAACGCACTCACCTCGTCTCTCATGCGCGCATGCTCCTCGTCCCGAGTTCGCAGCCGGGTGTGAAGGATCTCGAGCATCGGTCCGAGCTGATTCATGCGCTCGGACGTCTGCTTGGCAAAGGCTGCGCTCTGATTCTGATAGGCTTGCAACTCGGCCTGCAGCGAGCCACTCTGACCCTCGCCACGCTCCGCGAGTTGCAGTTGCATGGCGCGCAGGCGATCGATCTCTTCCCTCAGCCCGCGCACGCCCTCGGAATCCTGCTCCTCGAGCTGGAGGAGCACCTCTCCGATCTCCTGGCGCAACTGGTTCAGGCCCGCCATCTGCGATGCCGCAGCATCCTCGATCTGACGGAGGACTCTGTCATGATCGGCGGCTTGCCGGATCGAAACCTCCTGCAGCTCCGACCGAAAACGATCGTGATCGGAGGATCGCCGCGCCGCGACCTCCTGCAGCTCCGCCCGGAGGCGATCCTGGAGGCGGCTCTCGACGCTTTCCATCCTGTCCATGAGATGGGCCTGCATGGCGGAAAGCTGAGCGGCAGCTTCCGATGCCTCGCGCCTCGCCTGTTCCTGAACGCGCCGCAGCTCCCCCTGGAGCAGTCTGATCTGGACCTCTCCAACGTTGTCCTCGGCTCGAGCGTTGTCCACGGCTGGTTCGCCCCCTAGCGACAGCATGGGCGCCTCAGGAGGTTCGCGATCCCGCAGGAGATCGTCGAGCATGGCGGCCTGAGGCGTGAAGTTCGACCAGTCCTCCGAGGAGCGTCGCTGCCGGCCCCCGGGGCCACGGAGTCCCCGCGCGCGCTCCAGGAGGGGATCGCGAAAGCGTCGGTTAACCAGCGCCAAGGCCAAGGGTAATAGGGCAACGCCGACGAGCGAGAGCAAGGCGTTCCGCACCATGCCGTCCGGAAATCCCGGCTCGCGCTTCGTGACGTACCAGGGAACGGCGAAGGCCTTCTCATCGATGGGGGTCAGGACCACGCCCCGATTGGCCTCCGCGAGCGGCATGCGCAGCACCACGTTCCAGCCGGACGAGGGGATCCGTGCCGAGGCCAGCAGGCTCTGCTTGGAAACCAAGGTTGCCTTGGCCTCCGCGGCGATGGTTCCGAGTAGCTCCGACTCCTCGCTCCCCAGAGCCTTGCCCGTGAGCACCCGTCCCTCGGCATCGACCAGTGCGACCATGCCTTCGGAGCCGACACTCAAGCCTTCGAGGGGAGCCGTGAAGACCGAAAGGGGGATCGTGGCGGCGATCACGGAACCCCGCGGAGCCGGTACGGCGACGATGAGGCTCTGGCGCTTGGGGCGAACCCCGACCCAGGCGGAGCGTCCCCGGACGCTGTCGAGGTCATCCAGGGAGAGCAGCTTCTCCCCGTGCGGGAAAACGGTCAAAGAACCGGAGTCCTCCTCGCGGGCGTAGAGGGTGACGGGCCATTCCCCGTTCGCCGACTCGAGGTAGACGCGCTGTCTCTCGAAGACGGAGAGGTCCTGCCGAGTGAGCTCGGTAAGACGCTGGGCTGTCTGGCGCAGGGCCATGTCGATCTGGGCGGCGAGCACGGCGGCGTACTGCTCGGATTGCTGGAAGGATGCCTGGAGTGGGGAGGAGGTCGAAACCGACTGCGCGATCGCCTCGTCCGAGAAGATCTGGGCGATGGCCGGCAATGCCTGCATGATGGCGATAGCCACCACGCCACCCAGCATCATCGCTCGCAACACGCACCCCCCAATAGCCCGCAGGCCGACCCCCACGACAGGACATTATGACGCCCGCACCCATGAAAGTCTGGTACATAGGTCACCGTGATGACATGTACCCCAATCACGATCAAATCACAGTCCCAAACCCCAGCGTTCACTGAAACGCGCGGCGATTATGCCGCGAAGGCGAAGAAGTTTCGCCAGGTTGGGTATGGACTAAGTGAATAACCCCATGCCCGCAGGAGGTCCAATTGATTCCCCGCTCCGTCCCAAAAGGCCTGACGCTCATCGAAATCACCCTCGCCATCACCCTCGGGGCCCTCTTCATCGCCGGAGGAATGGTCATCTATAACCAGGCCATGGATAGCTCAGCCAGCAGCCGAATGAAGAGCCGCGTCATGTCGACGGCGTCCCTGGTCGAGGAGCACTTCGCCCGCAGCAGCCGCTATCCGACGGCACCGCAACTTCGGAGCATGTACACCCGCCGGATGCCGGGCGATTATTTGATCAACCCCTGGCGGGGTCCCGTCGGTGAGGACGCCACGCGAGCGGATGCTCTCGGCGACAATCGGCAGGGGATCCACTTCGTCTCGCAGGCCGCCGGGTCCACCCTCGGTGGTCCCGACTCCCTCGTGGCCGACGGCGCGCTCGACCTGAGCGGCTCACTGATCTACTGCGCCATCTCGGGCAGTTCGACCGCCTCCTACTACGACAAGACGCGCGCGGTGCCCGTCGAGTACCGGGGCTTCAGCATCTCCGGGGTCAGCAGCCGCAACGAGGACGGCTGGCACGTCACCGGCCCACGGCTCCACGAGTGATTCCTCCAAGCCTAGCTCGATCGATAACACAACGAACCTTTGCTCAAACCCTCGTTTGACGGGCGAACAAACCGGGTAGATCCTCCTCGGAATCACGCGCAAGCTCATGCTCAGATGAACGATCCATGGTCGTCATCACGGAGATCGAAGCGGGCAGCGAAGGGGAGGGCGGAATGAGAACCGAGAAGCCTAGAAGCAGCCAGTGGAGACTCGCCGGGAGCGCCGTTGTTTTAGCGATCCTGGCCTTGTTCATGGGTGGCTGCCCCAACCCCTTCGGGACCCCCGTCTCGGATCTCAAGGGCCGAGTCGACTTCGGATCCGCCTACCGGGCCCAGGCGACCCCCGCGGAAATCGCCAAATTCGCCACGGTCTCGGTCATCGACGTCGCGCTCAACCAGACCGTGGCCACCACGGTCACCGATACCAATGGCTCCTTCGTCCTGAGCTTCGGACGCTGGCGCCCCACCCTCAGCAAGGTCTACTACCTCGAAGCCGTCAAGGGGCTCGCATCCAACGAGCCCGGCTACGACGCCGCCCGCCTCCGGACGATGATCCGCTCCGAAGCGGGAGGCTGGACCAGCATCACCAGTTCGCTGATCGGCTCGCCCATCACCGTCTCGCGCTCCACCACCGCCATCTCGGCCGCCGCCAACCTCAAAAAAGGCTCCCCCCTCGCCATCTCCGAGGGGGACCTCATCGGCTCCCTGCAAGTCGGCGTCGCGGATTCCACCGACACCTCGATTCCCGACACCTTCAACGGCGCGACCAACTTCGCCACCATCCAGTTCCGGAGCGTCTGGAAGTTCGTGGACCAAGCCCTCAAATTGGATCTCGATCCGCTGGCCTTCCTCTTCTGGGACTCCGGCACCGACACCTTCACCCTGAACACCCCCACCGATGGCCCGTACATCACCGGCCTCTCCCCAAACACAGGGACCGAAGGAACCCGGGTCACCCTCAACGGCATCCGCTTCGAGACCGCCGTCGCCAGCAACTCCGTGACTTTCGACAGCGTGCCCGCCACCGTGGTCTCGGCGAACAGCACGCAGCTCGTGGTCGACGTGCCAGCCGGGGCCAAGACCGGCTGGGTGATCGTCAACACCGAGGCCGGTGGGCCCAGCAACCAGGCCGCTTTCATGGTCCTCGCCAAAGTCGGCGGGACCTTCCGGGGGAACTAGCCCATGGCGATTTATAAAAAACTGCTTCAGTTCGCCGTCGTCATCGCCCTGGTGCTCACGGGCTGCAAGACCCCGACACCCACCGCCGCGAGCGTCGACCAGAGCCCCGTGGCCACGTCCACGGGCATCTCCATCACGGGCCGGGTGGAGGCTCCCAAGGAGTTCAAGATCCAGGCCACTGCCAATGACGTGCTCGACAAGGCTACCGTCACGCTTTCCAACCGCTTCGGCCGAGCCATCACCAGTGGCCTGACCAACGCCTCGGGAGTTTTCAGCCTGTCGCCCAGCGGCTTCATCCCGGACGCCAACACCTACTACATCCTGGAGGCCGTCAAAGGTCTCGGCACCAGCGCTCCGAGCAAGGCTGCCGCTCGTTTCCGCACCTACCTGAAGTGGAGTGTGACGGGCAACGGCTGGACCAGCATCTCCAACTCCGCGGCCGGCGGCGCCATCGTACTCAACCCGCTCACGACCGCCGTCGCCTTGATATCCGCCATGGACGCGACCAACGTCACGCCGAACTCGACGATCGGCAAGGTGGACGCCAGCGTCACTCCCGCCGTGCTCGCCGGTACCTACTCGGACACCGTCAAGGCGCGGATCACCGAGGTCAAGGACCTCCTGAACGACTACCTCGGAGCCGATCAGGATCCCACGTCGGTGGTCAATGCCATCGTTCCCGCCATCTCGAGCCTGAACACGCAGGGGGGGAACCCCGGCGACGTGCTCTGGATCTACGGCAACGGCTTCATCCGCATCCCCGGCGAGAACACCGTCAAGGTCGGCACCGGCACCGCCGACATCATCCTTGCGACCCCCACGCGGCTGGTCGTGAAGATTCCCGCCAACGCCACCTCGGGAACGGTGACCGTCTCGACGGCGCTGGGCGGCACCAGCAACGGCATCTCCTTCACGATCGGCCGGGTCAACATTACCGTCGATCCGGCGGGCTACCTGGGCGCCTGGCATATTCCCGGCGTCACGGGCTCATGGCAATACCACAAGCGCCAGGTTTCCCTCACGCCCAGCCGCACCTACTGGATGCAGATCAACGGCGTGCGCAGCTTCAAGTTCTCGGTCGACACCACCGGCAAGGTGACGATGGAGGCCGACACCTACAGCGACCGGTACGCGACGGGCGGAAACCAGCTCCTGACGTTCAAGACCCTCCCTCTGACCATCAACGTCAACGGGATGGAGACGATGTGGTACCTCTGGTGCGTGGTCTCATGGCAGCGAGGAAACCAGGTCTTCTACGTCATCCCGAGCAACCGCTACCGGATCTACGTCTACGGTACCCCGGAACCTATCTACTTCGACGTGGACGAAGCCGGTGTGGCCACGCCGGTCGACACGACCTCGGCGACCGGCGGGAACAAGACGATCACGTTTGATACCGTGACCGTCACGGTGAACCCGAACGGCTTCGAGCGGACGTGGATGATCAACGGCGAGCGGATCTGGAAGAGCGGGCAAGGGACCGTCAAGCTCCCCAAGGACCGTACCTACAGCCTGGGCGTCTCGGGGATCGGCTGGATGCAATTCAACCTGAACGCCGCCGGCACGGCCATCACGACCTCTGACAACCGGATCACGGCGAATAACGCGACGATCACGTACAACACGACGAACGTGAACTTCGTAACGAACGGATTCGGGACAACCGGTGTCTGGGCAGGTCACTACTGGATCTCGGGCTGGCCGGAGTGGTACCGGGGGAATCGCACCTTCACGATGCTGCGCGGCCATACCTACAGCGTTCGGGTCAACGGATCCCCCGACTGGTTCACCTTCACCCTGGACGGCACCGGAAACGTCCAGGCCAATCACGAGGCCATCACGGGCGGAGGCAATCAGGTCTCCTTCAACGTGCAGAACCTCACTGTCTCGAAGAATGGTTACGTTCCCAACTGGGGCATCCCCGGCATCGGGGCCTACCAGCAGGAGCAGGATGGCGCCTCGACGCCGGTGCCGCTGGTCAAGGGGGTGAACTACACCTTCCTGCCGGAAAACACCTACTACTACCGGGCCATCACGATTCGTCTGAAAGCGAGTGGCGACGTGATGTCCGACTCCAGCGCCATCACCACCGGCATCGGAACGATCGCGTTAAAATCGGAGACGATCACCGTGGATCCCAGCAACTGGGCCCTGCGCTGGAGCGTGCCTTATGTCCAGTCGGATATCGGTCAGATGGCTTTCAAGGTCCTGAAGAACCGGGACTACATCGTGTACCCCAACTCGGGCTACGGTCACTGGCGCAGCGCCTTCAACGTGGGCTCCACGGGGGCCATCAGCAACGGATCGCTCCACACCGGAGGCCCCAAGACTCTGACGTTCAATACGCAGCGCGTCCAGGTGGCTCCGTACTCCACGCAGCAGCGCTGGTACATCTGGGCGGCCACTCCCTGGACGTTTGACACCAAAAGCATCTATCTGCTGAAGGGCTTGAACTTCCGCCTGCACCAGTATGGAGTCGAGTCCTCGAAGGGCATCGCGGTCGATCTGAACGGAAACCTCACTCCGACGGCGTTTGAACTGATCACGGGCGACGCGACATCCAGCTACACGCTGACCAAGCAGTAAGGAGGGAAGCGTGATGAGAACGATCATGACTCGTAATTCCATCGGGCGCTTCGTGGCCTTCCTGGCTCTGGTCTTCGCGCTCGTCGGATGCCAGTTCTTCAAGCCGGCCCCCTTGGTCACTCCGGGGCAGGGAGCGAACGGTGTGCGCGGCTCCGATCTTTCCGCTCTGAAGGGCGAGCAGGAGGGCGAGACCCTGCCGGCTCCGAGTACTGGCGAGAAGACGATTATCCTGGCCGGACGGGTGGCCTTCCCCAAGCTCGAAGAAGCCAGCAAGTATCAGCTCCAGTCCACGGTCGGCACGGTGCTGGACTCGGCGACGATCACCCTTCTGAACGACGCCGGCAACTCCCTGGCGACGGGCGTCACCGACCGGGGAGGCAGCTTCTCGCTGACCACGACCTTCAACCCGGCCTTGAACGGCATCTACGTCCTCGAGGCGGTGAGAGGATTCAACAATGCCAGCCCGGGATCGGAGGCGGGTCGCCTGCGGACGCTGGTGAAATGGGACGGTTCGGCCTGGCTGAGCATGACCAACAACACCGCGACCGACCCCGTGGTCATCAACCATCTCACGACCTCCCTGGCTCTGACCTCGGCGCTCGATCCGATCAACGTCACGGCGGCGTCGACCATCGGCAAGGTGATCGCCACCAGCGAACCGAGCTACTTGAACAACCCCAATTCCGGTACGACCGATCTCTACGCCACGCACTCCGACAAGGAGATCAATGGGCTGGCGGGTAACGTCCTGATCAGCCTCAGCTACCACAACGATCCGGTGGCGGGGTACTCCGGCCTGACGCCCGAGATCACCAGCCTGAGCGCGACCAATGGCGGGGTGGGGACGATGATCACCATCACCGGCAAGGGCTTCGTGCCGTTCACCTCGCGCAACCGGGTGAACTTCGGCGGAGCCTGGTCGGGGATCTACCTGGCGACCGCGACCAAGCTCATCGTCATGGTACCGGGCGGTGCCCGCACCGGAGACCTCCGGGTCGATTCCTACATCGGGGACGGTATTTGGCGTGAGAGCAACACCAAGACCTTCACGGTGGACACCGCGACCATCACCGTGGACCCCGGCGCCTTCACCGGCTCGTGGATCGTCTACGGCGTCCATAACGTCTGGCAAAAAGGAACTCAGACGGTGACCGTCAGCGAGGGCCGCACCTACGCCCTCGGCATCCTCGGCTTCCAGACCGCCATGTTCACGGTCGGGACGGGTGGAACGATCACCTTCAAGACCGGATCGCTCAGTTCCTCGGGGGCGGGCAACCTCGGCATCAACACGGTGGACGTCGCTGTCACGACGAACCAACCAAACTTGCCTTGGCACCTCAGTGGCGTGACCACCTGGTACCATGGCGATCGAACGGTGGCCATGCCCAAGGGGAATCGAGGGGTCATCTACGTCAGTGGCTTCTACAGTTCGACCGGCATCTACTCGGAGCCGGTCCTGATCAACATCGACGACAACGGCTTCCTGACCTCGGAATCCTCGATGGCAACCGGCTCGCAGGGCGCCTTGGCGTTCAACGTGAGCCCGATCGTCGTCAACCTGAACGGCTACGCCGGATCCTGGCTGATCGCGGGAATGAACTGGCGGACGGGCAACGAGACGGTCTCGCTGATCCGGGGCGGCAAGTATCGCATGCACCTAAATGGCGCTCATTTTCCGATCTACTTCGCCGTTGACAGCAACGGAGTCGTCTCGGTGGACGAGAACCAGGCCAACGGCGGGGCGGGTTCGCTCTCGATCCCGATGGTGGATGTCGATTTCAACACGAACGGCTACCTCGGCTACTGGCGCGTCAGTGGTGTGCATCCGAACTGGGAGTATGGCTCCCAGAAGGTGAAGCTCCCCACCAAGCAGCGATTCTCCTTCTACGTCTGGCCGGGGCCCGACTGGAAGGTCTTCGAAGTGGACGCGGCGGGCAACGCGATCTTCCCGGCCGACTATGACACCGTCACTGGGGGGGCCGGCACGGTCAATTTCAACACCCACGCGATCACCGTCAACCCGAACGGGTACCGGGGCCTCTTCCATGGCGACTACCTGACCACCGGCTGGCTCCGGGACACCCAGACGATCATTGCCCTGGCGGGGGTCACGCACTACATGAATCTCCACCCCGGCGACGATATCTTCCGGTTCAGGGTGGACAAGACGACGGGGGCCGTGACGGCAGACGACACCAACCAGGCCAACTCCTCGATCATGATCTCCGGGGGGATCAAGACCATCTCATTCAACCTGGGCGACGTCGACGTGAATCTGAACGGCGTCACGGAGCAATGGTACGCTTACGCCGACTCCTTGACGGGGTGGCGGTACGACAACGCCACCATCAAGGTTGTCAAGGGTTCGAAAAACCGCGTCTTCCTCAACAACGGCCGAGGCATCGTCTGGTTCCGTCTGAACAATGACAACACGCTCACGTCGATCGAGACGGATATCGCCACGGTAGCCAATGACAACACCTCGGGAAGCGACATCCTCTTCGACGCTCCGATCACGACGACCTTCAACAACGGCGGGTACACCGCGACATGGTTCCTGCACGGCACCCGCGAAGGGTGGGTCACCACCAACCCGCGCACCTACAAGCTCGCCAAGAACCGCAAGAAGCGGCTCGAGTACCCAGTCTACACCCAGGGGGGCAGCGTCATCCTCTACTCCAACATGGACGGCACGCTCACCCAGGAGTTCGATCGCTCGCCGCTCGTCCTGGTGAATAACGCCGGAACCGATGGAAGCCCTCACTCGGTGACCTTCGATACCCGGAACGTCAAGTTCACGATCGCGGGTGGAGCCACGAGCTGGCGCATCTACGACGGCGTCAGCGGCGCCACCACCACCAACCTGACAGTCAAGCTCATCAAGAACATGAACAACTGGCGCCTTCTCAGAACTGGCGACGATTATAGCTACTACTTCGAGACCGCGAGCGACGGGACGGTCCGACCGAACAACGTGGCCATCACCTTGCCGGATGGCACGGGCACCGTGACCTTTACGAACCCCTAGGAGGACGAACGATGAAACGGCTCACTCGAACCTTGCTCGCCGCGCTCATCCCGGTCGCCCTCATCGGCTGCGCGGGCGACGACCTTATCTCCGGCGGCAAAAAGGACACCAACCCGGAAGTTCAGACCATCGCTCCAGGCGGAAACGTGGAAAACAGCGCGACGACCAACTCCACGGCGAAGAAGAATCCCACGCCCACGCCCACGCTGGAGTTCACTCCGACCCCGGAGTACGGCGATGGCACGTACTCCGGCTCCGCACCCCTCACCGATGGGGGAACCGGGTCGGATGGGGATGGCTTCCTGACCGACAACCCCGGATCCGTCGGGGGATCCGAGGGCAGCGGGGGCTCGATCGAAGAACCGGGCGATCCCGGGTCCATTCCTTCGGAAGGCACGAGCACGACTCCGACGGATCCGGGATCCGTCGCTCCGCCAGAAGTCACTCCCCCCTCCGATGGCACCGGAGTCGGCGGAGTCGGCGAGGCCCCTCCCTCCGATGGCGGCTCTTCGGCGCCCCTCCCATGAAAAACCTCTTGTCGTCACTCTTCGCAGGACGCGGCGGATCCCGGCGGGCTTCCAGCCGGCTCGAGCGCCGATACAAGGGCCCACCGCCCCGGGATACGTATTTCGAATCAGCCTCAGAGGCACCCTTGGCTCAGGCGGACGAAACTCGGCCACTTCCTCGGTGGAACCCGCCCCAGGAACCGACCTTCGCACCGGCTCCGCGCGAGAGCGAGGGTACCTTCAGCGTGCAGGTTGGCCAGACGCTCGATGTGCTCTTCGCCTCGCCCGAACCGGAGTTCCCTTCACGCCAAGTCCTCGTACCGATGGAGGAAGAGGCGGATCACGATCCTCCAAGGCGCTTCTCCGTCGAGGAGGAAGAGCGCATGTACATGACGGAGGACGCGGACGAGGGGCTGGTCCTTGATCTGGGCGCCCCCCCTATGGTCGGCGACTCCGAACCGGAACCGATGCACGTGCCACCTTTCATGCTGGATCCCCAGGAGAGTCCCCTCGGGGTTGAGAGTTTACCGCCCTGGCTTCAAGCAGAGGAACCAGAGCCGGTGCAGAGGTTCGCGCCGGAGCCGGGTGGATTGTTCACGGAGGAGGCCGGCTTGGCCCTGGATGCTTTTTTCGATGGCCTGGACGAGCCCCATGCCAAACGGCCGGAATCGAGCTGATTCCGGCCGTTTGGCATGGAGTAGTTTCAGTCTTCCGACTTCTTGGGCCAATGCTGTAGCATCTGGTCCTTTCGCTCTTGGATTTGCACCATCGCCAGATAGGTGCAGTAATCATTCCAAAGCGGCGATTCGGGCGTCGGAGTATAGTCCTGAAAACGCTCCTGAAGTTTTTGAAAGTGGTAGATCGTCGTCTTCTTGGCCGGATCCGACATGTGAGCCTCCTCGTCCTGGAGTCGTGAGTACCGACTCTGAGTATAGCCAAGTGTCGGCATTTGGAAAAGCCCCTCGCTCTCTTTTGGCTCGAATTGGGCCCGATCACGTCCCCCGCAAGTTCGGGCGCGTGGTTGTTCGGGCGTGAGGTAGGATGCGATTGCCGGACACCCTGCCTCGCTGACGATTTGCCGGATCAGGTTGGCGTCCTTGCGTGGTTTGAAGCGGTTGAGGGGCGGGTAAGAGATCGCGTAGCGCTGCTTGCCGGGGAGTACCGTTTGGAACCTAATCTGCTTCAAAAGTTAAGGGGCATGGTGGGCAGGGACAAGACTCCCAAGTCCAAGCGATTCAACACGATCGCCCACGACGGCGAGAGCTACGCGCATTCCGAGGTCGAGGCCTACACGCCGCGTGACGCGAGGGCAAGCCTGCGCGGCTCGGGCCTCGTTCCCGTCGATCTCGCCGAGCACGTCGAACCCATCGACATCATGGGTTCGCTCAAGAAGCTGATTGAGCCCTCCGATGCCGAGAAACGCGAGCGGCGGCCCCGCCAGAAGATCGCTCCCCGCGGCACCTTCTTCTTCAAGGCCATCCCCTCGGCCGGCGGCGACATGATCCAGGGCGACATCATGTCCGCCGACATCAAGTCGGCCCGCACGATGCTCAAGGAGCGGGGCCTCACCCCGATCTCGATCGAGATCAAGCGTCCCTGGCACGGCTTCAGCGTCGGGAAGTCCAAGGGCCTCAAGATGCAACTCGGCGGCGCCGACAAGAAGCGCAAATCCGGACTTTCCGCGATCCTCGAGATCTTCATTCCCCAGCAGATCCCGCTCAAGGATCTGGTCTTCTACGTCCAGCAACTCTCCACCATGCTGGACGCGGGTCTCACCATCGCTCAGACGCTCACCATTCTCGACAACAGCATCACCCATGCCACGCTCCTCGGGATCAACGCCGACGTTCGCGAGCGGATCTATGAGGGCACGTCCTTGGGGGAAGCCTACGGCAAGTACGAGATCAACCTGCCGTCCATCTTCATCGAACTCGTTGCGGTCGGCGAGGCCTCGGGAAACCTCGAGGAGACCATGAAGCAGCTCAACGCCTATCTGGAACGGCAGATGGAGACCATGGCCAAGATCAAGTCCGCCCTGACCTATCCGATCATCCTTCTGGTCATGATCGTCTTCATCGTGATCGGGCTGATGCTTTTCGTGGTTCCCAACTTCATGGAACTCTTCAAGGAGTTCAAGGTAACCTTGCCATGGACGACCCAGACCCTGCTCGCGGCGAGCGCCTTCGTTCAGACCAAGTGGTGGCTACTGCCCGTCTATCCGATCGGCTTCTTCTTCGCGTGGCGCTGGATCATCTCGACGCGCGTCGGCTGCTACCTCTTCGACCTGGTGGAATTCAAGATCCCCCTCATAGGCAAGCTGCGCTACCAGGTGACGGTGGCCCGGATTCTGCATAACTTGGCGCTGCTCCTGCGCTGCGGCGTGACCATCCTGTCGGCCCTCCAGCAGTGTCGGCAGGGGGCTCAGAACCAGTTCGTCGCCGCCAAGATGGAGGGCGTCCAGAACGCCGTTTCCCAGGGGGTTCGCATGGCGGCGGCATTTGAAGCCTCGGGCCTGTTCCCGCCCTTCGTCAACCACATGCTGCTGGCGGGTGAGGAGTCGGGATCGATCGATGAATTGATGGGTAAGGGCGCGCGGTACGTCGATACGGAGATCGACCGCGCGGTGAAGGGTCTCACGGCAGCGCTCGAGCCCATCATGACGTTGCTCGTGGCCGGAATCGTGCTCTTCGTTCTGGGCAGCCTCTACATGCCGATGATGGGGTTGATGGGGAAAGGCGGATGAGACGCAACGGCTTCTCGCTCCTAGAAGTGACCATGGCCCTGGCGATCAGCCTGGTGCTGATGGCCGCGGGGACTTACGCCTACAGGCAGCACATGCGTGCGGCGCAGATCAACCGGGCCAAGGTGATGCTGGAGACGATACGCCAGGGAATTGCCATGTACCGTTACCGGCAGGGAACTTTTCCGCCGATCGGGACGTTGATTGCCCCGGCGACGCCGTCACTCTACGCCAACATGGACGATCTGGGACAAGCATTCTATTCTCTCGGGCCTGGCGTTCCGTTGCGGGATCCGTTGATTCCCCCCTCGGGGGCCGGCCCCTCGCCCATCGTCCAGCGCGGGGATGCGACGGCTTCATGGGGCGGCTGGGTCTACGATCCGCTCAACGGAACGATCATGCCAAACTTGCCGGGAGCGGAATTTCCGGGAGATCCTCCCGAGCGCTGGTAGATCGGGGGGTTGTGCGTAAGTGCACAGTGATTGAACCCGCGATCGGCTAGAATGAGGCCGACGGACCTACCGATCGGAAAAAGGCCCGCAACGGCCGGCATTAGGAAGGCGTCGTGGCAAAGACCAGTATTAGTGACCAGATCGGTCTCTTCATCTCTGCGACCCGGATCGAGGCGGCGCACCTCACCGGTGATTTCGGCGATCCCGTGCTCGATGGCTATCACTCCATGGATCTTCCCGCGGGGATCGTGGCCGAAGACGGGGCGGTCGACGATCTCGTGGCGTTGAGCCGGGTTCTCAAGCAATTCTGGAGCGAGGCCGGCTTCCGGACCAAAAAGGTCGTTCTCGTTCTCGACACCCGCAAGGCGCTGGTTCGTCAGGCCAGGCTCCCCAACATCCCCATGGGCAACCTCCACCAGGCCATCTTGAGCGAGGCCGAGCAGTTCGCCATCTTCCGCAAGGACGAACCGCTCATCGACTACTTCGTCACGGATCCCAGCGAGAACCACATTTCGATCTGCTACGGAGCGCTGGCCAAGGATGTCGCGGACGCCTACTCATCGGCGCTCCAGCGCGCCGGCCTCAAGCTCGTCGCGATCGACCTCGTCCAATTGGCGGGACTCCGGGCGATGGATTTCTTCCACCGTCTGGAAGAAAAGACCTGGACCAGCATCATGGTGCTCCATCAGCGCCTGATCGTCTCATTCTGGCATGAATCCAAGCTCAAGGTGATCCGCGAGGTGCTTCTACCGGAACGTGCCGCACTCGACCTCGATCTGATCGCCCAGAGTCACCTAACCGACATCGTGCGCTCAAACGCTCAAGATACGGGCGTCTGGGAAGATACTCCCTGCATCGTGATCGGCTGCGCGTCCTTGGGAGACGCCTATTCCCTGTCGGATCGTGCGAGCACGCTGCTCAACGCCGATGCCAAGGTAGCGGGTGACACCTCCTGGTTCGTCTCGGACGAGCAGGCGCCCGCCGAGGACGAGGAGGACGAAGACGAGGAGGACGAGGAGGACGAGGGAGACGCGCCGCCGGTCTCTTACGTGGCAATCGGCGCGGCGCTCTGGGGCCGCCCCGGCAACATCACCTCCTTCAATCTCACCGGGAAGCGCCAGAACCAGAGTTTCGCGGCTCCCTCGGTGCCGACACTCTCGGTGCCGGGGCTCGAACATCTCGCCGAACAGATCAAGGAGCGCGCCGTACCTATCGCCGCGGTCGCGCTCGTATCGGTTGGCTTGACGTCCTGGCAACTTTGGATGAAGTCCGCCCACGACGCCGAGGCCAAGAGCCTCAAGAGGCAGCTGAACGCGATTCAGATCCAGTTGAACGACGAGAAGGCCAAGCTCTCTACCTCGCCGCCAGCGGCGGAGATACTGCGGCAATGGATCCCGCATCAGCGCGAGAACTCCTTCGCGGTGCGCTTCCTCTCCTCCCTGCGCGACATCACGCCCTCCGATACCTGGCTAACCAGCGTGACCTACGCCTCGGGCAAACAGATCGATCTGACGGGAAGCTCGATGAGCCAGACCTCTTGCCTCTACTTCGCCGATCAGATCAGTCGGCTGGAGGATATCGAGCAGGTTCGCATCGTGAAGCTCGAGAAGAGCGGCGCGGTCTTTTCTTTCGAGATTCAGGGGGGATTCCGCTCGGGATGGCCCCCCCCCTCAGAGACGGCTGACCTGCCATGAACCGCATCGAACAAGGGATCCTGATCGGTGGACTGATCCTGGCCATGGGAATTCCTGGGGGACTCTATTTCTTCGGGGTCAAACCGGCGGCCAGCGAGATCGCGACGATTCGCGGCAAGATGGATGCAGCCGTTCGCGAACGGGACACCAACCAGAAGGTCCTCTCGGGCCAGCAGGTGGAATGGGAACAGCTGACCGACGAGATCCGGCGCCTTCATCTCTTCGACCTTCGAGAGGAGAAAAACGTCGAGACCACGATCATCAACCGATCCAACCTCGTCTTGATCGGGCTCTCGGAGATCTTCGAGCGGAACGGAGTGGCCCTGGACTCCCTGGGACCGCTGCCGATGGAGAAGGTGAGCGTTCTGATCGACGGCACGCCCCAAGCTGGAGTGAACCGCCGCAAGTACGCGATCAAGGCGCGGGGAGGCTACCGCGGCCTGATCGCGGCCATCGATGCCATCAAGGATCTGCCGCCCACCATGTCGGTGGACGCCTACGACGTGTCCTACCTCGACTCGAATCAGAATCAGGCCAGGGTCTCGCTCGACTTGACCCTTTCCTTCAACTTTCTGTTGACTCCGCCTCAGCTGGATCAGATCCAGGTGCCTCAGGCCTCTTCGAGTTCCCAACCTCAAAAGGTCGGGGCCAAGCTAGGTCGTCTCTGGGCCTGGATCATGCCCCCAGCTCATGCCCAGACGACGCCGAAATCCCGGAAACCGGACTACGTGATTCCGGTCAAGAAGGACGCCGTTCTGGGAAGATCCGAACCCTTCCTACCCCTGACTCCTCAGTCGAGCAGTTCACCCATGGCCGCGGCCAAGCCAAGCCAGAAGAACGTCCCGCAACTCAACCTTTCGTTGCTCGGGGTAATGTTCTCGGGAGATAGCTTGCCGAGCGCGCTGATCCGGGTGGATAATCGTCGCATCAGCGTCCGTCCGGGCTCCCGGCTCGCCGGCGACGCAGAGGTGCTCGCCATCGGGGGAGACTACATCCTGGTGAAGCACGGCGGGATCATTCATCGCGTCAAGCTGTCGAGAGGCCTGGAGGCACCGGAACCAGACGCCCAGGAACGCCCCCTCCCCGATCTGCCCTTGCCTCCGCCCCTTCCCATTCCGGTCGACTAGGAGGACGCCATGGATGCGATAGAACGCCGATCAGAGCCTACTGGTCCCATACGCAAACTCCGGGTTGGAGAGTGGTTGAACAGCCTTGGGATGATATCCCAGGCCCAACTCGCCGAAGCCCTTGCGATGCAGCAATCGACCGGCAAGCGCATCGGCGACATCCTCATCCAGATGGGCTACATCCGCGAGAAGGAGCTCAGCGAGGTCCTGATGCTCCAGGAGGCGCTCGCAGCCAAATCGTCGCTCACCGACTTCCCGATCGACTCCTCCATTCTGAGTCTCCTGCCCGAGACCTTTTCGCGCCAGCATTTCGTGATCCCGCTGATCAAGGTGGGCCGTCGCCTGGTCGTGGCCGTCAACCGTTCCGACGATGCGCGCTTGCTGGACCATATCACCTTGCTCACGGGCTACTTCGTCATTCCCATCGCCTTCCGGCAAGAGGACCTCCAGACGGCGCTCTCCTACTTCTTCGAAAACAAGCAAGCCGTGAGCAACACGGCCATCGAGAAGGCCGTCAAGACCATGGGCGGTTCGGCCAGCGATCAGGCAGCGGCGGCGAAGGGCCAGGCCCAGGAAATCAGGCCGGCGGGCATCACGGGCGACGCTCCGATCATCGAACTCGTCAATTCCCTCCTGACCGAGGCCGTCGAACTGGGTGTCAGCGACGTCCACCTCGAACCCATGGAACTTTGCCTTCAAATCCGCTTCCGGATCGACGGCGTGCTGAACAAGAACCTCGAAATTCCCAAGGCGATCGAATCCTCCGTGATCACGCGCTTCAAGGTCCTGTCCAACATGAACATCACCGAGAAGCGGCGCCCCCAAGACGGGCGCTTCTCCGCCCGCTTCAACGGCGAGAAAATCGACTTCCGCGTCGCATGCATCCCCACCCACTGGGGAGAGAAGATCGTCCTGCGCCTCCTGCGTCCCAAATCCATCATGCTCGGCATGAACAAGCTCGGCTTCGAAGCCGATCATGCCAAGCTGCTCGATCGCCTGCTCAACACCCCGACCGGCATCATGGTCGTCACGGGCCCGACCGGCAGCGGTAAGACCACCACGCTCTACGCCGCGCTTCAGCAGTTCGACCGAGAATCCGACAGTATCGTGACGATTGAGGACCCCGTCGAATTTCCCGTCGAGGGCATCTCCCAGATCCAGATCAACGCCAAGATCGAGATGACCTTCGCCAGCGCCCTGCGCACCATTCTCCGCCTCGACCCCGACATCGTCATGCTCGGCGAGATCCGCGACCACGAAACCCTCGAAACGGCCGCCCACGCGGCGATGACCGGCCACTTCGTGCTCTCCACCCTGCATACCAACGACGCCATCTCGACGATCGGCCGCATGATCGAAATGGGCCTGCCCCCCTACGTCGTCAGCGGCACCCTGAGGGGAATCATCGCCCAGCGGCTGGTCCGACGCATCTGCTCGCGCTGCGCGGAGGATTACGAAGCGACCGAGACCGACAAGCAATTCCTGGGAGTTCCCCTGGATCAGCCGCTCACCCTGGCCCGCGGCAAGGGTTGCGAAACCTGCAATGGCTCGGGCCACAAGGGTCAACTGGGCGTTTACGAGATCCTGGTCCTCAATCGACACTTGCAGGCCGCCATCACCGACGGCGCCACCATGACGACGCTCGCCGAGTTAGCCGTCCGCTACGGCTTCCGGGACATGCTCCATGACGCCAAGCGCAAAATCATGAAGAAGATGACCACCCCTCAGGAAGTCATCCGCATCCTGGGACAGGGCAACGACGACGAGGACTGAAGCCCGTCACGGCCGGTTCCGCAGGGCCACGCTCGTTCGGACGTATCGCTTGGGGGCCTCGAGCCGTCCATGAATCACCAGGTAGACTCCGACTCGGGCGATCAGGCTCGGATCGAAGACCGGTTCCGCGAGGCGCGCCCCGCGGGAGTCGAAGTAGCTGAAGATCGGCACGGACCCCGCGGTCGGAGCGCCCGTGGAATCGAGATAGGTCTGGGGGAAAAGGCCGCGGCTCGCATGCGACGGGTTGTGGTTGCGGATCAGCCGAGGCTGGCAGATCGGCATTCCATCGAAAAGCATCGCACGGGCCAGCGGATCGGAGGCATCGCCGTCGGCGAGCCGAAAAACGTGGAGGCCGCCATCGCGAAGCCGATAGGTAATCGAGCTGGTCCCAGCAAGCGTCACCGCCTCTGCCGCCGCCAATCCGTCCACGATCCGGTCGGCCACTCCCGCCGCGAGCCGAACCCCCTGACGCTCGCTGAGGATAGCTCCGAACGACGCCTGCTGCTGTCGGTACATCGCGAAGAGCCCCCCGGTCAGACCGACGAGCAGCGTGGTCGCCAGGAGAACCTCCAGCATGGTGAGTCCAAGCTCGGAACGAGTGCTCGGCATCCTAGTACCCCACTCGTCCCACGGCGGGGATCATCTCGGAAAGGGTCGCCAATCGCGTCAGGAGCGTCCTACCCACCAGGTGAGCGCCGGGACCCTGCCGGACTTCGATCGAATACGTGGCCATCGCGTACGTGATGCCGGCGAATGAGCCCGTGGCATAGTCGATGGCGTCGACCGCCACCGAATAAGAGGCGGGCGCAAGCGCCAGCGGCGGTATCGTCGGATACGCCGAAGGCCAGGCGGGAGCGTCGGGGTGGGCGCGGATCAGCTCGGCTTGATCGCGAAGCAGATGCTCGACGATCTCCGAATGCTCGAGGAGCACGCCGCCCGAGGGGCTCAGGTTACCCAAGACCGATTTCGACAAGGGTGCCAGCGCCATGATCCCGACGAGCAGGACCAAGATCGCCAGCATGGCCTCCAGCAGCGTGAATCCGGCTTTCCTACGGTTGCTCATACCGGGTGATTCTCCAGGGGTTGCCTACGGCGTTGCCCGCGATTCGGACCTTGGCGACGCGCTTCACTTGCGACCATTTGCTCGGAAAGGAGGAATCGGCTCGCGCTTGCCCGGTAAACGTGTACTCATACTCGGGCGGTACGGCGCTGGGGGTCGCACCGGTCTGGACGCCATGAAACTCCATGCTCAACGGAACCGAGTACGCCTCGTAATCGACGGTCGTGGAGTGGGTCGCGTCGCATGTGAGCAAGGTTCCCGGATCCTTTCCGCGAACGTTCAGCTCGATCATGAGGGAGTTGATCCCGGCTTCGGCCATGAACTGAGCCTGGGTCGCGGCGAAACCCGAATTCTTGCGCCCGGCCGAGTCGTCGGCGTAGCGCTGCATGAACTTCACCAGAGCGAGGCTCGTGACGGTCATTCCCAGCACGAGAACCGTGGCTATCAGGATGGCATTTCCTTGCTCGGCGGCTTGATATCGCATACCGACAGCATACCCGCCCGGGCAGGGGATTATTAGCTTCTACTCGCCCGTGCGCAGGGACTGGGTGAACTGCTGCCAGCCCTTCTCCATGTGGGGCTGAGCCAGGGAGTAGGCCTCATCGACCCGCGCCTCGCGGTTCTGCCGGATCCGATCCTGGGCGACCTGCCCCAGGCCCGAGCTCTGGGCCTGGGTGGCCGCTGCCTCGAGCTTCCTCACGGCCGGTCCAAGCGCGTCGGGCTCGGCGTTGACGACCTCCAGGTAGGCATCGACCAGCGGCTGGAGTTCCGTCGGGTAGTCCTCCGAAAGGACGCTCCGAACCATCCCCATCTGTTGCCGCAGCCCGTTCACGAAGAAGTCGACGGCCGTCGAGATCATGTCCTCGGGCAGGGGGGGCGCCCCGTTGATACCGGCGAGTTGATCGGCGAAGTTCTTGGCATGGTCGCCGATCCGCTCCAGCGGTGAAGCTAGCGTCTCCGGGGTGCCCCGGACGAACTCGGCGCTCGGCAGGAAGACTCCCAGGCCACCCATCTTGCTGTAGTCCTGAGGTATCGATCCCGGCAGGTCGAGGTCCTGCATGCCGAAGTGGGAGCCCACCAGGCCGTCCAGCGCCTTCGTGGCGTCCGTGAGGGCATCCTGGATCGTATCCGAGGGGTCTTTCAGCTTACCGAAGGCGATCGCCACTTGCAGGCCCTCCGAGAAGCCTTTCAGGTCCCGTTGATGCCGCCCCACCGCCTCCAGGTCCCGCCCCGGAGAGAAACGCGGACTCCGCGCGATCACGTCCTCGATCGCCCGACGCGACGCGGGATCCTTCATCGCCCCGCTGAGGGCCGTTCCCAGCGCATCCATCGCCGCGGCCATCGGGCCGGCTTGATCCATGTCGTAGTGGGCCAGCGTCGGAGTCGCGTTGAGCCGCGAGCTTCCGGGATCCGCCACGCCGTCGCGATTCGCGTCGAAGGGACGGGCCGCCTGGGAAGCCAGACCGATCGTCTTGGAGGCGAAGGCCTCGGCGTCCATCTCGGGGTTCATGAGGAGCGCCCGAAGCATCTCCTGCATGGGCTGCCCGTCGATCGTCCCGCCTAGCATCATGTCGTTGGCGAGCTCCACCTCGCTGGAGGCCAAAACGTGATCGGAGATCCCGTTCATCGCGGCGACCACCTCATGCTGGCCCATCAGGCAGGCGTCGAAGTCCAGGATGTCGAGCTTGGGGCGCCCCCCCTGTTGCAGACCTCGAGAAAGCGCCGAGGAGATCTCCTTGAGGCTGGCTTTGCCGTTGTCCCCCCACATGCCCTCGATGGAGTTGCCATGGGACTGGATGATCACCCCCATGCGCGAGGCGGGATGGTCCTTGGCGGCCCAGGAAGTGAGCGACTCGAGGTCCTTGGCGAAGCCCTCGGACGGACGAGAACCCTGGGGCGTGACTTTGCCGTCCTTGATGACGAAGCGCTCGACGATCGATCCCGTCTCGCCCACGGTGACCTGCTGTGCCACCAGGGTGACCGGTTTGCCCTCGGTCTCCCTGGCAAGATCCTTGAGTTGCTGGGCCTTGGGCTCGGCTCCGAACTTCCCGCTCAGCGTGGTGGTCAAGTTGACGGCCATGGTCCACTCGGGCTTGGGAAGCATGGCCGCGGCCTTGGCGCGGGCGACGACGTCCGCGAGCCCCATGCTGGGACCGGCTTGCCCCGTGAGTGCGAGCGCGTCCGTTCCCAGCTTGGGAAGGGGGGCGGTCGCCGGAGGGCGAGGTGTTCCGGGCAAGGAGGTGGTGAGCGGGACGGTCGCCGGAGCCGATAAGCGAGGCACACCGGACAAGGGGGCGGTGTGGGGGGCTTTCGAGGTGCGGGATGGCGACGGGTCAAGGCGCATGCAAGGATCCTCCTGAAGTATCCATACCCGCCGGGGGCAAGGCTACCATTAAGGCAGCGTTCGCCCTGCGTTATCGAGGCAATAAAAAACCATCGCCCGAGGAAAACCTCGGACGATGGCAAATGGAGCGCCTAGGGCCTCGGATGAGAGCCCAGCCTACTTGGCGTTTCGGGCCTTTTCCTTGATGCGGGTGGCCTTGCCGGTCAGCCCACGGAGGTAGTAGAGCTTCGCGCGGCGCACGACGCCACGGCGCAGAACCTCGATGCGATCGAGACGGGGCGAGTGCAGCAGGAAGGTGCGCTCGACGCCGATGCCCTGGAAGACGCGGCGGACCGTGAAGGTCTTGTTGATGCCCGAGCCGCGACGCTTAAGCACGACGCCCTCGTAGCCCTGGATCCGCTCTTTGCCGCCCTCGACGATCTTGACGTAGACCTTGACGGTATCGCCGGGGTTGATGGCCGGCAGGTTTTCTTTCAGTTGGCCCTTTTCGATGCCATCAATGACATCACGGGCAATCAAACGGGTGCTCATTCCCAATTTCTCCCTACTGGTTGGATCTTGGATCTCCGGCGCTTGCCGGCCTGAAAACTAACAAAGGCTGCGATCGCGCATGGTAACATATCCAAGCGCCGCCTGCAAGTGCGGGGCCTGGCCGATGATTAAGGCGCGGTTAAGTCCCGAGGCGATAACCGAAGCCGCGGACCGTCTGGATGTACTTCGGGTTGGAGGGATCTTCCTCCACCTTCTCGCGCAGCCAGCGGATGTGAACGTCCACCGTCTTGGTGTCGCCGTAGAAGTCCAGTCCCCAGACCTGCTCGAGCAGTTCCTCGCGCGAGAAGACCCGCCCGGGCGCGCCCATCAGCATGGCGAGAATCTTGAATTCCTTGGGGGAAAGCTCCACCTCGCGCTCGTCCACCATCACCCGGTGCTCCGAGAGGTTCAGCATGATGTTGCCATGCTGGAAGACCTTCGACTTCTGGTCGGTCTCGGTCGGCTTGGAGCGACGGAGGAGGGCCTTGATGCGGGCTACCAGCTCACGGAGACTGAAGGGCTTGATCAGGTAATCATCGGCGCCGACTTCCAGGCCGATCACCCGGTCGATTTCCTCGCCCTTCGCCGTCAGCATGATGATGGGGATGTCGTTTTGCTCGCGGCGCAAGAGACGGCAGACTTCCAGGCCGGAGAGCTTCGGCAGCATCAGGTCCAGCACGATCAGGTTCGGCTTGGCCAGCTGAACCTGCTGCAAGGCCTCTTGTCCGTCGTGCGCCTTGACGACTTCGTAGCCTTCCTGAGCCAGCGCGAACTCGATCGACTCCACGATCATTTCTTCGTCGTCGACGAGCAGAATCTTCTCGGCCATGGGGACTCCTTCTACAAACGGTAGCTCGAAAGGGGCAAACACCCGTCCGAGTTATTTTACCCCGACTTCGGCAACTTCTTAACCTTGATTGTACTCGGGATCCCGCATTCTTAAAATGCTTAGCGTTATGTTAGCCTGAATCCCGCCCTTTCCGCCTCACTCCCTCTCATCTTCCGTTAATCCGCCCCCCTCGCTAGGCGTAGCCTAACTGGGCCCGCAGGCCCAATGGGGGGCTACGGGGGGTGAGCGCCTGCGTAGCCATGGCGTTCCTTATGATTTCTGACTCACCATGGGGAGAGATAAGGAACCTGGGATCAGTAACACCCCCCCCCCGCCCCCCCCATNCCCCCCGCCCCCCCCATTGGGCCTGCGGGCCCAGGTAGGCTGCGCCTGAGCGAGGGGGGGGATTTAAGGGAACGCCCCCTGGCGGGGGCTGTTAGAAGCGCAACTGGGCCTTCAGCGTGATCGGCACGTTCACCGAGACCCCATCCAGCTTCCAGTCCCAGAGAGGGGGCTGCTGACCCAGGCCGGGCAGGCCGTTGTCCAGCCCCGCCTGCAGGGACCAGATCGAACTCAATCGGTAGTTCAAGCCCACCTGGTAATAATCCTGGCTCCCGCTCGGCAGGGTCTGCTGGTTCCCCTTCAGCGTGTACCGCGCGTTCAGGGACAAGGGACCCAGCGGTCGTGACTGGCCGTAGAACGAAAAATTCGGAATCAGCTCCTGGGACTGGGCCTGCGTCCCCGAAACCAGATCCAGACGGAACTCTTCGAGGAAGCGCTTGCTGCCCGTCTCCAAGAGCCAGTCGTCGAGCGCGGTGTTCACGAACTGACCCACGCCGCTCGAGATGAACTCGGTCGCCTCGCGGCGCAGGATGTCGCCCGTCTGCGGCCCGTCCGGAGTACTGCGGAAGGTGCTCGTGATCAGGCTCTCCTTGCCCAAGACCTGCAGGATCCGATCCTGCGAGAGCGGCGGGTTGCTCTCGAAGTTGATCTCCATGTTCTTGAGCGAGCCCGTCACGTGGGCGGTCACGTTCAGGTAGTCGGGCTCGGCCTTGCCGTTCAGCGCCCTGAAGTCTTCCCCGTTGTAATCCCAGACCCGGGCCTGGGCCGTGACGTCCAGGCGCGCATTGGGGAGCTTGGCCTTCCCGTTCACTCCGGGCCCGTCCAGTCCCAGGATGTCCATGAAGTCGTCGCTCTCAGCCGGCAGACCGGATCCCCCCAGGCCCGCTCCGAGGAACTCCACCCGCCCGACGGGGTCCGCGACGATCCGGAAGTCGGTGTTGAGCGTGGTGAAGGATCCGCTTCGGACCTGGATCACGCCCTTCGGCTGCGGATCGTCGAGCATGCCGTTGACGATCAGGTTTCCCGTGACGGCCACGTCCATCTTCATGGTGGCCCGATCCGTGAGGGCCGAGCCCATCGAGACCTGCACCCCGGTTCCCAGTTGGACGGTCAGGTCCTTCAAGGTCACCGGGAGCATCTCCTCGGCCGCCGCGTTGGGATCCTCGCCGCTGGGGATGAGGACCGTCCCGCGGCTGAGGGCGATCATGCCGCTGATCACCGGATGTTCGGGTTTTCCGGTCACCTCGAGGGTCGCTCCGGTCATGCCCTGGTAGAGCTTGTTCTTCAGCTTGAGATCGACTCGGTTCGCCGAGAGCTGGAATCGCATGTCCTGAGGCTTGAACTCCTTGGACATCGCGAGGTTGCCGGAGGCGATGATTCGCCCGCCCCCGTACTCGGCCGTGGCGCGCTGCACGATCACCCCCTTCGGGGTGATGCTCGCGGAGGCGATGACGTTGGTGAGCGGGCCCTCCAGGGCCTTGATGCCGATCTTGCCGCCCTGGAGATCCAGGCTTCCCGTCAGCTTGGGCGCTTCGACGCTGCCTCTCAGGGCCAGTTTCGCGGAGGCGGGTCCCCCGAGCCACTCCACCTCGCCCTTGGTGAAGATCGAGACCAGACCGAGGCTTTCGCCGTCGAGGTCCAGGTCCATGGAGAGGGCGTCGTTTTCGGGCGTGGCGGGAAGGGGCAAGCTACCCGTGATGTGGGCGGCCTTGCCGTCCTTGCTGATCTCGGACTCGGCGATGGAGAGGCGTCCTCGCGCGTAGATCGCCTTGGCGCGGGCCTGGTCGTAGGCAAACCCGTTGAGGCCGCCGCGCTTGACCTGGGCCGCGAGGGTGACGTGAGGATCCGCGAGGGAGCCCTTGGCTTGAACGACAACGCCCACGCGGCCCCCGAGGGTGAGCTCCTGGGTTTGCAGCCAAGGATTGACCCATGCGAGGTCCAGGTCGTCGCCGTAGGCTTCGAGAACCTGGTCGGGGCCCAGGATACCCTTGGCGTAGAGGGAGCCTCCCTCGGCGGAGGAGATGGAGAGATAGGGGACCATGAGGCGATCGCCCTTCAGCGCCAGAGAGACCTGAGCGGTCTCCAGGCGGTGCCCGTAGGCTCTTCCGTTGCGGACATGAGCGCGCAGGCGCATGTCGGGAGCGCTGAGCGCCCCGGTGAGGGTGTAGTCCATCGAGAGGCGTCCTCCGAAGGCCTGCCAGAAGGGGCGCTGCGAGGCCAGGAAGAGTTCGTTCGAGGGGAGGGGATCCTTCTTTGCGGCCTTCCAGTGATCGAGCAGAGGAGCAAAGGCCAAGGGGGGCGCCCCATCCAGCATAGGTTGGTTCTCTCGGCCCGGAAGATCGCCCACCGGCGTGCCCGGTCCCAGGGACTCGTTCACGAGGCGCTTGCCGACCCAGGTGCCCCTGAGCAGCTGCTGCCAGTGAACGGACTCCATGAGCTGCTGGACGTTCGCGTCGATGGTCGTGATGGTCAGGTCGGCGACGGGATCCGAGGAATTCTTGAAGTCGAGGTCGCCGCGAATGACGATCTCCGCGTCGTCGCCCTGGGTGCCGGGTTCCGGCTTGGCGCGAAGTTCCGGCAGGGTGAGGCGATCGTGACCGTAGAAGATCGGTCCCCAGACCCGCGCGAGCGTCCCGAAGCGCTCGGCGTCCACCCGCGTGGCCTCCAGGTCGCCCCTGAGGCGCAGGGCCTGACTCTGGCTCTGCGCGTGGGCCGTGAGGGTGATCGCGCCGCGCACGGTCCCGAGTTCGTTCAGGAGGGCGCGTTGCAGCGGCGCGATCTCGCCGGCCTCGACGTCCTTGGCCGAGAAGTCGAAGCTGAAGTCGGGGAGCTTATCGGGAGCTTCGGGGAGGATCACATGGCCGGATCCCGCGAGCAGGCCACCGGCGGTCTTGCCCTCGACGGCCGGGAGGTCGAGGCGTTTCCCCGCGAAACTCCAGCGAACCAAGGCTTCGTCGACCTGCTGGCCGTCCAGCACGATCCGCGCGCCCAGGGCTTTTCCGGAAACCCTGACGGATTCGAGGGCCTGGAGGTTTCCGCTGATCAGGCCTTCGGTCTGGACGGAACCCGCCATGGGAATCTCCACCCCCATCGCCTCGAGGCGATCGAGCGGGAAGTCGGCCACCTGAAAGCGTCCCTGGATGCTTCCATCCGCTTCGCCGGCCGCCGAGGCGCGCAGGCTACCCCCACCCAGGCTAACAAGGGCTTCTGGGACGTCCCAACGCTTTCCGGATAGGTGGAAAGCTGCGGATACGGCGTCGATGGGCTGCGAGGCATACCCGCCGCCGAGGACTTCGGCCCGTCCGCGGACGTCGAGAGTCTCGGCAGGCCCCGAAACCAAGACGGAGCCGGAAGCGACGCCCTTCAGGGGAAGGGGCGCGTCAAGATAGGGAGTGACCAGCGCGGCGAGGTTCACTCCCCGCCAGGAGGCGTTGGTTTCCACCAGCAGTTGCCCCCCGGGAGTTCCCGGATCGCCCTTGCCGAAGCGCAGGGTGGTGGAGCCGTCCACCGTGCCGTCGTGGACGGTTCCGGTCCAGGCGGGGACCGTGACGACCATGTCCTGGTAGCGGACCTGACCTTTGGCGTCATGAAGATCTTGCTTGACGATCTGGGCCTGCGGAATCTGGACGTCCGCCGTGACCACCGGGTCGGAAGCGAAGCCGCTGACCTGGCCGGTGACCTCGGCGCGGCCGGAGAGGCCGTACTGGTCGAGGTCCTTCACGAGAGGTTCGAGCGACTGGAGGTCCACGCCGCTTGCCTGGTAGTCGATGGCGAGCGTGGGGCCGGTGGTCTTGGAGTGGGGTACCCAGGGCCTGTCGATTCCCCGGACGCTTCCGCTGCCGGTGACCCGGTTTCCGGTGAGGGTGGCCTGGACGCGCTGGAGGGTCACGTCCTTCAGGTTGAAGCGGGCGTCGCCGGAAATGGCCTGGACGGGGCGGAAGAGGTTTCGAACCTCCATCTCTCCGTCCGTGACGCGGACGCGGCCGTCGAGGGCGAGGGTTTCGGGGCGGCCGAGGTTCTCCCAGGTGACCTCGACGACCGCTTCGGCTCGACCCTTGGTGACCTCGAACTCCGGGGAGGGGGCGAGGTAGGTGGCCCAGCGGGGGACGTCGAGGCGGGAGGCCTCGGCGGTGACGGCTCCGGAACCGTCCTTGAGGCGGTAATGACCCTTCACGTGGAGGGGGGCGCCAAGTTCGTCGCCTTTGCCCTTGAAAGTGACGACGTGGTTCAGGAGGTCGGCGCTGGCGGAGATTCCCTTCAGGCTGGCCTCGAAGGGGGCCTTGCGCTGGAAGGCGTCGCTCCAGCGGATATGGCCGCCGTGGGCGACGATCCGGATGGGGGGGAGGGTGGGGGGCTCGAAGACCTCGCCGGTCGATGGAGCGTACTTGGGCTGAAAACTGATCAGGCCCTTGGCATCGCGCGTGAGCGTGACGCTCGCACCGTAGACGTCCACCCTCACGGGTTTTGCGCCAAGCTTGAGGACCTCGAGAAGGGAATAGCTGGCCTTCACGTGGGGGGCGAAGGCGATGACGGGGGCGTCCGGGGCGTCGGAGCCGTAGACGCGAACGTCCCGCAGGCTCAGTTCGCCCCAGAGGGGGCCCGTGAGGCGACCGACCTTGATGGGAACGCCCATGGCTTCGGAGGCCACGCGTTCGACTTCCCTCAGGGCGTCGCCCAGGAGCATCGCGCGACTCTGATAGATCCAGACCCCCAGCGCCAGCAGGGCCGCCACGATCAAGGAGGTGAGGATGAGGAGGATCTGATTGAGTCGATTGAAGATGGTCAAGGAAACCGCTCGCTATTTCCTGTATCGGTATGCCGGTGACGGGCTCCATTATACAAGCCCTAGAACCCGACATCCCTTGTACCCGCAGGATCCCTCGGGGTACCCGCGCGCCCTTCACGAGTTAGACGAGATTTTCCGGTGGATCGTTCCGGTTCACGAAGGTTCACATGACCCTCGCCTTGCAGCTACCAAGCCGCTTCACGGCTGGACATGACCTGAACAACCCTACCTCGCCCGCAAAACATAAGTTCACCGCTACCCCCCTTTAGCCCCCGGAAAGAGGGGGTAAACGAGGCACGGAACAGAGACGCCCTTTAGCCCCGGGAAGAGGGGGTAAACGAGGCACGGAACAGAGACACATGGAAAGGAATTCCGACGATTGTCCAAGAAATCTGAGACCTTCCGTTTTCGGAAGGACCCGATCAAATCCACGTTGGCAGCCTCCGTGGCGGTTCTGCTGCTCTCGGCCTGTGGTCAAGGAGCGGTCACGGCCCCCGGTATCGAGAGTCTTGGGGGCATCGACGGCGGCCCGCGGCTGAATGCCGGCGAGCCGACCGTGAGCGGTTCGGGCATCAAGGTTCACGTCAACGAGATCACGCATGCCGCGAACTCGTTCGTGCTGGCAACCAACCGCAATCACGTGACGAATAACTTCCCCAACGGCCAAGCCAAGCTGGAGAAGCTGAAGGAGCTGCGCCCCCGGTGGGGACAGGGCCGCTACATGTACCGGTTAGGCCATGGCCCCACCGACGGGCGCCATGACTACAACTACATGACCGGCTACCACTTCGAGCAGCACTGGAACAAGGACGGGGGGTACCCTTACGACGATCTTCGCAACGGTCTCAAGGAAGCCAACGCGCTGGACGCCGAGCAACTGCACGT
>DAZV01000016.1 GCA_002083825.1 Candidatus Sericytochromatia bacterium S15B-MN24 CBMW_12
CTGGGGGTGGATTTCGGGAAGGGGGCGGGGGCTCCGCGGTCGACCCGGGTGGCGATGCCGCCGCGGACCTTGATGACACTGCGGACGTGGGCGGGGTCGACGCGGGCCGTGAGGCCGGCATCTCGGATCAGGCGCTGAACGTGGGCTTTCATGTCGGGGATCTGGCGGTAGACGTCACGGCTGACTTCAAGGTAGACGGCGTTGCCGTCGACGGCAAGTTTGGCGGGTTGATAGACGATCCGGACGTTGGTGCCCTTGGCGACCCGATCGAAGATTTCCTCGACGTGTTCGGAGCGCATGCGGATGCAGCCGTGGGTGGAGTAGCGGCCGATGGAGGCGGGGGCGTTGGTGCCGTGGATCCCGTAGCCCCAGGCGGAAAGGCCAATCCAGCGGGTACCGAGAGGATTTTTCGGGCCGGGGGCGACCTGGGTCAGGACCGTTTTTCCGGCGTCGCGCATTTCTTCCTGGATCGAGGGGGGGACGTTCCAGGCGGGGTTCTTGCGCTTTTCGACCACCGTGAAGGAGCCGACGGGGGTCCGCCAGCGGGCGGGGTTCTGGGCGGTCTTGGCGGTGGGCTCGCCGAGTCCGATGGGGTAGATCGTGATGGAATCGGCCTCGTAGCGGTAGAGCAGCCCGTCGGGGATGTTGATCACGAGGGTGGCGCCGTCGGCGGGCGGGGGAACGTGGCGATCGCTGAGGTGGATCGTCTGGCCGGCGCGCAAGGGTTTCCGGGACGTGAGACCGTTGATGGCGAGGAGCCTGCGCAGGTCGAGGGCGTGGCGCGTGGCGATGCGGCTGAGCGTATCTGTCGGTTGAACGGTATAGATCCATTCCTTGCCGACGACGGGGGATAGTCTGGATTGCGCACCGGCGGGGAGGGTCCAGGCGAACAGGACCCATGGGCTCAAGCCGATGGCGAGAAGGAGTTTTCCTTTGGACGGGATGGGCATCGCGACCTCCCTTGACGCTCCTGGCAACTCCAGCACCTGCGGGCAAAGCCAGCGCCTGCGGCTAAGTCTATGAATCGCGGCTAAGTCTATGAATCGCGGCTAAGCCAGCGCCTGCGGCTAAGCCTATGAATCGCGGCTAAGCCAGCGCCTGCGGCTACGCCCATGAATCGCCGTTAAAGCAGCCTAGCACCTCGGGCCAAGGCAAGCGCGAGGGGCTCGAACCATTATACGACTACCACCTGCTCGCTTTGCCGCGGGCATCGACGTGTACGAACCAGCTGTGGGCGGAGTTCGGCTTGTAAAGCGAGAGGCCGCCGGTCAGATCGGTCGTTTGGTCGATTTTATCGGCGATGCGGTAGAGGATCTTGGCGTCGGCCTGGGTGATCGCGCCGTCGCGATTCCAGTCGTCGGCGAGGATATCGGCGGCATCGCCGTAGGTGTGCCGGCTGAGGGAGGTCTTGTTGCCGATGCCGGCGTTGTAGGCGGGGGTGCGGTAGCCGCTCATGATGCGGAGTCCGTTGGCGTCGCAGCCTTCCGCGTTGAGGGCGTCGACGATGCGCTCGAGCTTCGTAATCAGTCGGGGGCTCAGGAACATGTACTTTTCGGCGCGCGCGCCATCCTTGGTCTCGAACTGGCCCAGGGTGAAATACCTCGACAACTGGGCGTTACGGGAACCGGAGTCGAGCTTGATGAAGCCTGCGGGCAGGTCGGCGGGTGTGCGGGAGCTACGGCTCACGGAATGGCGCGGGTTAGCGGCCATGAGGGCGGGGTAGCGGCCGACACGGTAACCGTTGATATGGCCGTCTCGGGCGACAGGAGCGGGGACGGTGACGAAGGCGTTGAGCTGGCGGCGGTAAGTCTTGTCGCCGCGCTTCGCGGTCCCGACGAGCGGGTAGACGCCGGGTTTTTCAGGGGCTTTCCAGCGGGCGTCACGGGGGCCATGGGCGACGGCACCGGCTTCGATGTGCCACTGGACGGAGAGGAGTTGCAGCGTGTCGGGATCGTAGGCCGCGAGGGAGACGACCTCTCCGGGCGCTAGGGGGAGCATGGCGAGATGGTCGGGCTGGTCTCGAAGGGCGAAGCTACCGGTGTTACCAGCATGGGAAGGAGCCGAAAGGCTCGTCATCAGGGCGATTCCCAGGATGCAAAGGGCATGGCGCGGGTGGAAAGGCAATCTTCACCTCCTCTCTAACGTCCCATTGTACGGAGCGCCCTCCAAAAGGGTCAAGCGGGAAAAAGCCCCTGAGCAAGCGCGTTTCAGGGAGGCTTTGGGCGGGGTGACCGGATTTTTAAGTCCCCGTGCCGATGGCTGCCAGGGTAAAGGATTGTAACGTTTGACCAAAGGCCGGCGGCGATCACCCGGAAGGCCCCAGTAAGCAAGCTTCCGTCGATCGCGAACCAAGCAAGCGGCTAAAGCCGGCGGTCAAGCCCATGGTGAAAACGAAACCCCCGAACGAAACCCTAGAACGAAACCACCGAAAAAACGGTTGATCTCGGGGGGTGGGGAGGCGAGGGGGAGGCGAGGAGGAGGCGAGAATGAAGGTATGCGTGATCGGCACCGGCTACGTGGGGCTGGTCTCCGGGGCCTGCCTCGCGGAAATCGGGAACGACGTGATCTGCGTCGATGCGGAGGCCGCGAAGATCGCGCTCTTGGAGCGCGGGGAGATCCCGATATTCGAACCGGGACTCGACGAATTGGTCAACATGAACTCGCTCTCCGGCCGCATGCGCTTCACCACCTCGCTCTGGGAGGGAGTGCAGGCCTCCGACGTGGTGTTCATCACGGTGGGAACGCCGCCGCTACCCAACGGCGAGGCCGACCTCTCGGCGGTCGAAGAGGTGGCCCGCGGCATCGGGCAATCCCTCAACGGCTACAAGGTCATCATCAACAAGAGTACCGTCCCGGTGGGTTCGGGAGACTGGGTGGCGCTGCTCGTGAACGAAGGCATGCTTCAATCGCGCCTCGGGCGAGTCGGCGGCGGCGGGCTCGCCGATCCCGACCATGCCTACGACGTCGTGAGCAACCCCGAGTTCCTGAGGGAAGGCTCGGCCATCCACGACACCTTCTTCCCCGACCGCATCGTCATCGGCTCCCAAAGCGAGCGGGCCATCAGGATCATGCGCGAACTCTACGCCCCGCTGATCGAACGGCGCGTCCCGGGACGCCTCCCCTCGGAGTCCCACGAGGTACCGTTCATCGTGACGGATCTGACCTCGGCCGAGATGATCAAGTACGCCGCCAACGCCTTTCTCGCCACGAAGATCAGCTTCGTCAACGAAATCGCCAATGTCTGCGAGCGCGTCGGGGCCGACGTCACTCAAGTCGCCCTCGGCATCGGGCTCGATCGCCGGATCGGCAATCAATTCCTCAATGCTGGGCTGGGATGGGGCGGATCGTGCTTTCCCAAGGACGTTGCGGCCTTGATGCACATCACCAAGGACTACGGCTACGACCCCGAACTCCTCACCGCCGTTCAAAACGTCAACCAACGCCAGCGAGCACTCGTCGTGCAAAAACTCCAGCGCCACCTCAAGGTGCTGAAGGGAAAGACCATCGCCATCCTGGGCCTGGCCTTCAAGCCCAACACCGATGACCTTCGCGACGCGCCGGCCCTCGCCGTCGCCCGGATCCTCCTCAAGCTCGGCGCCCGCGTGAAGGCTTTCGATCCCATCGCCGGCAAGGGGGCCGCCCGCCTTCTCCCCGAACTCTGCGTCTGCGAGAGCCCCTTCGAGGCGGCCCGCGGGGCGGACGCCTTGCTGATAGCTACCGAATGGGACGAGTTCAGTGCCCTCGACCTCGTCGCGCTGAGAGCGGAGATGTCCCCCCACTCCGGAGCCATGAGTCGCCTCCAGGAGAATCCTGTCTTGCTGGACGGCCGCAACCTCCTCAATCCAAGCGAAGTCCGCGCGGCCGGATTCACCTACCAGGGAATGGGGAGGTGAGCATGCGCATTCACCTGATCAACCCGCCGGAAACCCCGACCTTCCTCTCGGACCGAGACAAGGCGGGCGGACTCGGGGTCATGTTCCCCCTCAACTCCCGATACCGTTATCAGGCCCTCACCCCCCCCCTGGACTTCCTCTACGCCGGCGCGGTGGCCGAAGCCCTCGGCATGCAAGTCAAGCTCTGGGACGCGAGCGCCGAGGGACTCGACAAGCAGGCCCTCTTGCAGCGACTCGCAAAGGCGAATCCCGACCGCATCGGCATCCGCCTCTCGCTGCCCAGTCTAGGGGACGACCTGGCGCTCGCTGCGGCCATCAAGGAAGCCCAGCCCCGGACCGAACTCTTCGGCTTCGGCAACGTCATCCGCACCACCCATGAACGATGGCTGGCAGACTCCGCTCTCGACGTGGCCTTCTTCGGCGAAGGCGAGGTCGTCCTGCGAGACTACCTGCAAGACAAGAAGTCCCCCGCCCTCTGGCGAACGGGTGAAAAACCGCCGAATGACTGGCAATTGCTGGCCGATCTCGACGAATTGCCCTTTCCCGCGTGGCACCTGCTCGATCTGACGCGCTACGGACCGGAGATGACGTTCTACGTCCTCACCACCCGCGGCTGTCCCAAGGCCTGCTCCATGTGCCCCTACTACGTCAATCAAGGGGGGCCGTGGCGCAAGCGCTCGGTAGCGAACGTGATCGACGAACTACGCGTGCTCCGACGCCTGGGTGCCAAGCGCCTGCAAGCGCGGGATCCGAACATCGGGCTCGTCAAGAAACGCCTGCGCGAGCTTGCCGAGGACATGGCCGCCAACCAGTTGGTCTTCGACTGGGTGATCGAAACCGATCTCGAAAGCCTGGACCCCGAAACCTTGCAAGTCCTGGCCAAGAGCGGACTCAAACGCCTGATGACCGGCATCGAATCGGCGGATCCCCAGATCCTCAGGGAAATACACCAGCATCCCGACGCCCTGAAGCTGACCATCGCCAACATCAAACGCTGCGAAGAACTGGGCATCGACCTGACCGGCTTTATGGTGGTCGGATCGAACTCGGAGAGCTACGAGTCGGTCCATGCGACGGTCCGGATGGCACAGGGCCTGCCGATGAACTATTCCGTCTCCCTGATGACCCCCTACCACGGAACGGTGTACCGCCAGGAGGCCGAGGAACAAGGGTTCCTGCTGAAGACCCGGTCCTGGAAGCAGTACAGCGGCACGGATTGCCTGATCCGAACGAAGTACCTCTCCGAAACCGAAGTGAAACTCGCCTACCGCTGGGCCCAAGGCGAGCTCGAAAAGACGCTGCGATCTCGGGCGTTGGCCAAGGCCCACGGCCTCGGCAAGGTCTGGGAATGCTTGCGCTTCGCCAAGCATGCGGCCTGGCACGCTCCGACCCATATCCGCTTCAGTCTCGCCCGGCAGGCCCGCGCCGCCGCCGATTCGGAATCCGGGCGCCCCCGCACGGGAGCCTCGTCGTGAAATCGCGTCTGCGTCTGGCGCTGCTCTCCCCCGAGCCCGTGGAAGGGGCCACGGGGGGGATCGGCACCTACTCGATCATGCTCGCGAGGGGACTTGCCGCCCTCGGACACCGGGTTCACCTGGTCGCGCCCCGTGGCGAGATGCCGGCCGGCATCGAAGCCAAGGGCGACCTCTCCCTTCACCGGCTGGACCTGAGCGAACGCGCCAAGCTGCCCTTCGGCAACCGCCACTGGGGACTGAGCCTCGCATGCTGGCCGTGGATCCGGGATGCTTCCAGGGCCGTCCGCAGGATCCATGAAAGCCAGGCGCTCGACCTGGTGGAGGTCCCCGAGTGGCTAGCAGGCGGACTCTTGATGCCAAGAAGCATCCCTCTGGTGATTCGGCTCCACACGCATGCGGCCCTGGTGCGGCGACTCAACGATCGCCCGGACTGTCTCGACCAGCGCCTGCGCGCCGCGCTCGAAGGCATGGCCATGCGACGCGGCGACGCGCGCCTCGCCAATTCCCGCGCCCTTGCGGAGGCATGCAGCCAGGATCACCACCTCCTCCCCTCCCAGATCGATGTGTTGCGCCTGGGCGTCGACATCGAGCGCTTTCAACCCGGACGCCCCCCCACGATCCGAGAGCAGCTCGGAATTCCCGGCGACGACGTCGTCTTGTGCTTCGTCGGCCGCCTGGAGCGGCGCAAGGGAATCGATATCCTGGCGCATGCCTTTGCCCGCTTGGGTGCCCAGCAGCCCAAGCTGCGTCTAGTGCTGGCGGGGGGGGATACGGAGACCCTCGAGGGTTCGGCGTGGGAGGAGGTCTCGCGGATCATGCAGGCGGCGGGGCTGCAAGATCGCGTCCATTGGCTAGGACCGCTCCCCTCCGAGCGGATCCCGGAGGTCTACGCCTCCTCCGACGCGCTGGTGGCTCCCTCTCGCATGGAGCCCTTCGGAAGAGTCTTCCTCGAGGCGATGGCATGCGGTCTTCCGGTCATCGGCACCCTCGCCGGCGGAGTTCCGGAGATCGTGACCAGCGAACGACATGGCTACCTGGCCCTTCCGGGATCGATCGACTCCCTTTACGTCGCCATGACGGCCCTCGTCTCCGACGAGGCCCGAAGGCGGCGCATGGGCAGGGAGGCTCGCAAGCACATCGAGTCCTTCTACGATCAACGGCGGATCGCGAGGCTGACCGTCGAGGCGTATCGGGAGGCCATTCTCCACCGGGGCGGAAAGGAGGCGGGCCATGGAGCGCTGGCTCCGTGATCGGCTGGCGGATCTCGCCTACTGGGATCGCCGGATCGGCTTCTGGCGCGATCATGCCCGCCAGATTCTCTGGGAGCGCGAGTTACGAGGCCGTCTGCAACTGGGGCGCGCCGCCAAGCTCGAGCGCGGGCTGATCTGGAGGGTCGGCGAGGAGGGTAGGATTCGCCTTGGAGACGGATCCTGCGTCCGGGAGGGCAGCGAACTCAAGGTCGATGGTCTGCTGGACATTGGGCCGCGCAGCCTGATCGGGGCGTGGAACGTGCTCAGCGTGCTCGACACGCTCACGCTCGGAAAGGATTGCCTTCTCGCCGAGCGCGTCAGCATCCGCGACCACGATCACCGTTTCGACGAGAGGAGTCGGCCCGTCGCGTCGCAAGGCTACCGCATCGAACCCGTGACGATCGGCGACAACGTCTGGATCGGAGCCAACGCCGTGATCATGAAGGGGGTTCGACTCGGGGACGGCTGCATCGTCGGCGCCAACGCCGTGGTGACCCGCTCCTTCGGCCCGGGGACGATCGTGGTCGGCGCCCCCGCGCGTCCGCTTCCCTCGGCGGATGCCCGCAATGGCTAACCCCGTCCGGGTCGCTCGAAACACCGCCTTCTCGTTCGTCACCCTGCTCTCCAGCGCCACGCTGGGAATCGGCCTCACGGCCCTGGTCGCTCGCATGCTCGCCCCCGAGGCCATGGGGCACTACTCCCTGGTGGTCTGGATGACCGCCCTCGCCGGCCTGCTCGCGAATCTGGGCTACGTGACCACGGCCACGCGCTTCATCGCGGAGAAACTCGGTCGGAACCAGCCCGAGGAAGCCGCCGGAGTGCTGGCGCATGCCGCCCGCAAGGTCGCTTGGACGGGGCTAGGCGTCACGGTGCTCGTTCTGGCGTTCGCGCCCCTGGCTTCCCGGATCTACCCTGGCATGTCGCTGGCGTTTTACCTGACCATCGGCGCACTGGGCATCGTCCCCACCGCCCTGAGCGCCCTCTTCGCGGGGGCTTGCCAGGGAATCGAACGTTACGACTGGATGGCCTCGGTCACCGCGCTCAGCACCCTGCTCACGCTCGGCGGGGCGATCGCCGTCCTCCTCACCGGCGGCGGCATCCCAGGCCTGCTCGGTGTCACCGCGGGGGTGGCGGTCATCAGTTGCCTGGCCTACGCCGCCTTCCTCGCGCGCTGGAACGCCCGCTGGTGGCGCGCCCCCCTTCCCCCGGAATCGCGAGGCAAGCTGAAACGCTTTCAATGGGCCGTATTCGCCATGCTGGGGCTCGACGCCATCGTGTGGCAGCGCTCGGAACTCTTCTTCCTGGGCGCATGGGCGCCCGCTCAGCAAGTGGCCTTCTATAGCTTGGCCTTCGGGCTGGCGGCGATGGCCATGAAACTTCTGCCGGGGACGCTGGTGGGATTGCTGATCCCGATGATGGCCCGTTCGGAGGGATCCGGCGATCGCCAGGCCACCGCGCGCGTCTTCACCCGGAGCTGCCGGGCGATGGCCATGCTGGCCGTGCCGGTCGCCGTCGGCGGCGCGCTCCTGTCCGCTCCCCTGGTCGAATTGCTCTACGGCAAGGACTACCTGCCGGTAGCCCCTTTACTTTCGGTGCTCCTGGCAGCCGGAGCGCTCGTGATGATCTACGGGTATCCCGCATCCTCCTTGCTCTACTCCACGGGGGGCGAGCGCTTTCTGGTGCGGGTGGGCGTCTCGGTGGCCATCTTGAACCTGATCCTCGACGTCGCGCTCATCCCGTCCTGGGGAGCTCGGGGAGCCGTGGCCGCCAACGCGCTGGCGCAGCTAGCGAGCCTCGGTCCCGGCCTCTGGGGAGCCTACCGGTACGCCGGAGTCCGCCCTCCCGTCGCCATGTGGCTCCCCGTCGCGCTCTCGACGGCTTTGATGGCCGTCCCCGTCTGGCTCATCGTCGGCCACACGCCGGCATGGGCGGCGCTTCTGCTCGCGCCGCCCCTGGGAGGATCGGCTTACGTCGCGGGGCTATGGCTCACCCGCGCGCTCGACGACACGGAGCGCCGGCTCGTCGCGGGACTGTTTCGGCGTTTCAGCCGACGAAAGTCGCTTCCAACCCCGTAGGTCGGGCGGTTTTTTGCCCAGCACCGGCCTTTTTTCGGGGCCGGCGCGGCGGCTTGACGTACCGATGGCCCAGATGACGGATCGCTGGTTGGATCTCGGGACTCCTTTCGTGTACGATCGGGGACCGGCGGAGCTTCCGCCTTACGATCGCTTGGAGGAGACCCCCTGTGAACCTTTACGAGCTTACCGCCGTGCAGTTGGCCGAACGACTGCGCCAGAGAGACCTGTCCGCCGTTGAACTGACCCAGGCCGTCCTCGATCGCATCGACTCCGTCGAGGCGGTGATCGGGTCCTTCGTGACCGTGACCCGCGAGGAAGCGCTGAGCCAGGCGTCCGAGATCGATAAGCGCCGCGCGGCGGGAGAGGAGCTAGGCCCTCTAGCCGGCATTCCCGTCGCCATCAAGGACAACCTGAACACCAAGGGGATCCGCACCACCTGCGCGTCGAAGATGCTGGAGCACTTCGTTCCGCCCTACGATGCCGAGGTCGTCCGGAAGGTCCGGCAAGCCGGCATGGTCAGCGTCGGCAAGGCCAACCTGGACGAGTTCGCCATGGGATCCTCCACCGAGAACTCGGCCTTCAAGAAGACCACGAACCCCTGGGACACCCGCCGGGTGCCGGGAGGTTCGTCGGGTGGCTCGGCTGCTGCCGTCGCGGCGGGCGAAGCCATTCTCTCGTTGGGGTCGGACACCGGCGGTTCGATCCGTCAGCCGGCGGCGCTTTGCGGAGTGGTGGGCATGAAGCCCACCTACGGCCGCGTATCGCGCTACGGTCTGGTCGCCTTTGCCTCGAGTCTCGATCAGGTAGGCCCCATCACCCGCGACGTGCGCGACAACGCGTTGCTGCTGGAGGCGATCGCCGGCCATGATCCCCAGGACTCCACCTCGCTTCCAGATGCCGTCCCAGCATGGGCCGCGGGGCTGACGGGCGATATCAGGGGCATGCGAATCGGGTTGATCGCCGAACTGATGGGAGAGGGGGTCTCTCCGGCCGTTCGGGAGGCCGTTCAGCGTGCTGCCGAGACCTACGAGAAGCTCGGCGCCCATGTCGAGGAGGTGAGCCTCCCGATGGCCGAGCACGGGATCGCGGCGTACTATCTGGTCGCCACCGCCGAAGCCAGCTCCAACCTGGCGCGTTACGACGGGGTCAAGTACACCCTTCGGGTGGACGCCCCGGACCTCCTGACCATGTACATGAAGACCCGCGAAGAAGGCTTCGGAGCCGAGGTCAAGCGCCGGATCATGCTGGGGACCTACGCGCTATCCAGCGGCTACTACGATGCGTACTACAAGCGCGCTCAGCAGGTCCGGACGCGGATCCGGGAGGACTACGCGAGGGCTTTCGAGCGCTTCGACGTCTTGCTCAGCCCGACCACGCCGGATACGGCGTTCCGGCTCGGCGAGAAGACGGCCGATCCGTTGGAGATGTATCTGACCGACGTGGCCACGGTGCTCGCGAACCTGGCGGGTATTCCCGCCCTCAGCATCCCTTGCGGCTTCGACGGGAATGGGCTGCCCATCGGGTTGCAGCTTCAGGGTCCCGCGCTTTCGGAGGGCATGCTTTACCAGGTGGGCTATGCCTTCGAGCAGTCGACCGAGTTCCATCGTCGCCGCCCGATGCTGGCGATCGCCGCGAAATAGGAAGGACACCATGGCCAAGTACGAAGTGGTGGTCGGCATCGAGGTGCACGCCGAGTTGCTCACCGAAACCAAGATCTTCTGCGGCTGCCCCGCCAAGTTCGGCGGGGAGCCGAATACTCATGTCTGTCCCGTTTGCCTGGGCTTGCCCGGTGCGCTTCCGGTCCTCAACGAGAGGGTGCTCGAGTTCGCCATCCGGGCGGGCGTCGCGCTAAACGGGCACATCGCGGAGCGTTCCAAGTTCGACCGCAAGAACTACTTCTATCCCGATCTGCCCAAGGGCTACCAGATTTCGCAGTACGACCAGCCCATCATGGAGCGGGGCTGGATCGACATCTCGACGTCCGAGGGGAGCAAGCGAATCGGCGTACACCGCCTCCACATGGAGGAGGATGCCGGCAAGCTCGTTCACCAGGGAGCTGCGGGCCTTGCGGGGGCCACTCATTCGCTGGTCGATCTCAATCGCGCGGGAGTTCCGTTGGTCGAGATCGTCTCGGAGCCCGAGATCAGTTCCCCGGAGGAAGCCCGCCGCTACGTCGAGGAGCTGCGCAACATCCTGGTGACCATCGGGGTCACGGACGGCAAGATGGAGGAAGGCTCTTTGCGCTGCGACGTGAACCTGTCGTTGCGTCCCTTCGGCCAATCGGAGCTCGGGACCAAGACCGAGGTCAAGAACCTCAACTCCTTCCGGGCCGTTCAAAAGGCCTGCGAGTACGAGATCCAGCGTCAGACCGAGTTGCTCGACGCGGGAGCGAAGGTCAGCCAGGAATCCCGTCTCTGGAACGAGGAGCGTGGCGTCACCATGCTGATGCGTTCCAAGGAAGAGGCCCATGATTACCGTTACTTCCCGGATCCGGATCTCGTGCCCTTGGCGGTTAGCCGGGACGTCGTGGAGAGCATTCGCAAGCAGCTCCCGGAACTACCCGCCGAGCGGCGTGCCCGGTACACCGAGGGGGTGGGACTTCCCGCCTATGATGCCGGCGTGCTCACCGACAACCTCGAGTTGGCGCTGTATTTCGACCGGGCCATCGAGGGGTCCGGCAATCCGAAGGCGATCGCCAACTGGCTCATGGGCGACGTGGCGGCCATCCTCAACCGTGAAGGCAAGGGGATCGGCGAGCTTGCCATGCGCCCCGAGCAACTGCGCAAGCTGGTGGAACTCATCGACGCCGACGTGATTTCCGGCAAGATTGCCAAGGCGGTGCTCGGCGAGATGCTGACTACCGGCCAGGACGCCGAGCGGATCGTGGCCGACAGGGGGCTCAGCCAGCTCACCAACGAGGACGAGTTGCGCGTCGTCATTCGCGGGATCCTGGAGCAGAACCCGAGTCAAGTCGCCGACTACCGGGCGGGAAAGACCAAGGTCGTGGGTTTCCTGGTCGGTCAAGCCATGAAGGCCACGGGTGGCCGCGCCAAGCCGGACATGCTCAACCGCCTCATGACTTCCGAGTTGGCCGACTGAGCGGATGCCCGCATAGCACCGAGAAACATCGCATTGCAACACTTGAGGTAAGCACGTGAAACTGATCTACCTGCTCCTGGTCTTCATCCCGATCTCCATCGCCGCCGAACTGCTGCACTGGAGCCCCACCATCGTCTTCGTGACGAGCATGCTCGCCATCGTGCCGCTCGCCAAGCTGATGGGCTACGCCACCGAGGAAATCGCCTTGCGGACGGGCCCTGGCCTGGGAGGTCTGCTCAACGCCACCTTCGGCAACGCGGTCGAGCTGATCATCGCGTTCTTCGCGTTGAGGGCGGGACTCATTCAGGTCGTCCAGGCCTCGATCGTCGGCTCGATTGTCGGGAACGTCCTGCTCGTCCTGGGTCTCGCGCTCTTTCTCGGTGGGGTCAAGCACAAGACCCAGACGTTCAATCGAGAGGCAGCGGGGGTCAATACCTCGCTCTTGACCCTAGCCGTAGTCGCTTTGCTGCTCCCAGCAGCCTTCGTGGCGACCTCGCCGGCAACCGCGGAGACGCTGACGGGGGTCTCGAACCTCTCGCACTGGGCGGCGTTCATCCTGATCGGCATCTACGTGCTTTTTCTGGTTTTCCAGCTCAAGACCCACACCCACCTCTACGACGGATCCAGCCACGGCGAGGGGGTCGAGGAGCCCAAGCTCAACCTCTTGCAGGCGGTGGGCGTGCTCTTGCTGGCAACGCTGGTGGTCGCCTTCGAGGCCGAGTTCCTGGTGGGGTCCATCTCGCATGTCGCCGAGACCTGGGGCCTGTCCGAGCTCTTCATCGGCGTGATCTTGGTGCCGGTGATAGGTAATGCCGCCGAGCATCTGACGGCCGTGACGGTTGCCATGAAGAACAAGATGGACCTGAGCTTGGGGGTGGCCATCGGGTCGAGCACCCAGATCGCCCTGCTGATCGCTCCCGCCTTGGTCCTGGTCGGATGGGCCATTGGTCAGCCGCTGACCCTGAACTTCGGTCTCTTCGAGGTGGTGACGGTCTTCGTCTCGATTCTGATCGTCAACTTCATCGCACTCGATGGAGAATCGAACTGGCTGGAGGGGGCCATGTTGCTCGGCACGTACGGGTTGATCGCGCTGGCCTTCCTCTTTCATCCCTAGAGCAAAGCTCGTTACGGCGTTCTCTCGCTGCCTTGATCAACAGCCGCTGGCGTTAGTGGGTCGGGAGGAGGTCGTTCGGCGTCCGGCTGGGAAAGGGGACCTTCGTATCAAAAGGCCCGAACGCGTGTTAAGATGGGCACTGCGAGGTCGACCCCCGGATCGTGATTCCCCTTCAAAAGTGCTCATGCGCTGACTTTTGAAAACGCGGTTAATTGGAGAAAAAGGCGACACCTTGAACTGCTCAACCTGCCAAACGGCGCTGACCCCTGGGGCCAAGTTCTGCAGCCAGTGCGGCACCAAAGTCGAGTGCGTTTGCAGCTCCTGCAAGTCGGAGCTGGCGCCTGGCGCGCGGTTTTGCTCTCAGTGCGGAACGCCGGTTGCCGGCGCGCCGGCTCCGGTGCCTGCTCCGGCGCCGGTTCCGGCCCCAGCGGCTGCGCCGTCGCGGGTAACGGGCAGCCTTTCTCTCGCTGACCAGACCGAGATCAAGAGCGATCGCCGCGTCGTCTCGGTGCTCTTCACCGACGTCTCCGGCTTCACGGCCATGAGCGAGAAGCTCGACCCCGAGGAAGTCACCGAAATCGTCAATCAGTTCTTCGCGGTACTGACCGAGCCCATCTACCGTTTCGGCGGGGTGGTCGACAAGTACATCGGGGACGCGATCATGGCCCTCTTCGGAGCTCCCATCGCGCACGAGGATGACCCCGAACGCGCCGTCTGGGCCGCCTACGAGATGCAAAAAGCCGCCAAGGAATTCGCAGACACGCTCGAATCCAAGACCGGCATCGGCTTGAGAGTCCGCATCGGGATCAACACGGGTCTGGTCGTCGCCGGCGCGGTGGGGGGTGCCCAGAAGCAGGACTACACGGTCATGGGCGACACCGTGAACCTCGCGCAGCGCATGGAAGCCAACGCGCAGCCCGGCAAGGTGCTGGTCAGCGGCGAGACCTTCCGCCAAACGCGCCACCGCTTCAATTTTCTCACCCTCGACCCCATTTCGGTGAAGGGAAAGGTCCTGCCGGTCGAGGTCTATGAACTCGAGGGACCGCTGAGACAGGTTGAGGAGCAGAGCCCCGAGGCTCACCCCTTCGTCAATCGCCAGCGCGAACTCGATTCGCTCGATTTCGGCTGGGAACGCGCCGTCATGGGCCATCCTCAGCTGATCGTGGTATCGGGAGAGGCCGGCATGGGCAAGTCCCGCCTGCTCGCCCAGTTCCTCCAGCATCGCTGCCAGCCGGCCCCTCTGGGCCTGCGGGCGCGTTGCCAGTCCTACACCCAGGGGGCCTCTTTCGGCATGGTGAGCAATCTCTTGCACTACATGACCAGGTCCACCCCTCACATGCCCCAGAGCGAAGTTCGCGCCGCTCTCGAAGCGCGCTGCCGGGACTTCGTTCCGGACGATGCAGCCCGCATGGCCGATCTGCTGGGAACCTTCCTCGGTCTTGATCCTTCCGGCTCGGATATCGCGTCGCTCGCCCAGGAACAGCGCCGCAACGCGGCCCTGGAAGCCCTCAACGGCCTGCTCCTTTCGCTCGCGCAGGTCCAGCCGGTTCTGCTTTCCATCGAAGATCTCCAGTGGGCGGATGACGCTTCGCTCGAGTGGCTCAAGCTCTTCCTCGAAAGCCTCTCGCATCAGCCCGAGCAGCAGCGCATGATGATCGTCGCGCAGTACCGGCCGGGCATGCAGTTCAGCGCCAACGAGTTCTGGAAGCTCGATCTGACGGTGATCCAGGTCCGGCCGCTCGAGGGTCCCGATTCTCAGAAGCTGCTGGCCTCGATCCTGGGCACCATGTCGGCCGCGGCCCCCGCGGTGGCTGCGCTCGTCAAGCAGGTACAGGAGAGAGCCGAGGGCAACCCGTTCTACCTGAAGGAGTTGATTTTCTCGCTGATCGACGGCGGCGTTCTCGTGAAGGTCCAGGAGGCCTGGCAGGTCCAGCGACCGGCCAGCGAGTTCAAGATGCCCGGCACCATTCAGGGAGCGGTCGCGGCCCGCCTGGATCAGTTGCCTCACCACAAGCGCTCGCTCTTGCAGGTGGCCGCCGTGCTCGGTCGGACCTTCTCGCAGCCGTTTCTCGCCAAGGTGGCGGGAACCGACGTTCCGGTTCCCGGTCTCGATGAACTGGTCAAGTCGAACTACCTCTACCAGAACTCCGGCGGGGATTACGCCTTCGTCCAGGCGCTCACCCAGGAAGTGGCCTATCAGAGCCTACTGCTTTCGAGCCGCAAGGAGCTTCATGGGCGCGCCGGTCTCGCCCTCGAATCCCTCTACGCAGACCATCTCGACGAGAATGCCCACATCCTGGCGCAGCACTTCGCGCTGGCCGAGGACTTCGCCCGGGCCTTGCTCTACCAGTTCAAGGCGGCCCAGCGGGCCTTCGACCTCTTCGACCTCGCGACCGCCAAGTCAGCCATCGACCGCGCGCTCGGCCTGATCGACCAGCGCCCCGACCTCGCAGGCCCTCAGCGCTGGGAGATCCTTTACCTGAAGGGACTGATCCTCACCCCCCTCAACCTGTTCCCGGACGCCATGAGCGCGCTGAGCGAGGCCTTTTCCCTGCTCTCGGAAACCCAGCCTCAGGCGAAGGTATTGCTGGCTCAAGGCGACCTCTACGAGCGTCAGGCGAACTATGCGCAAGCCCTGGAAACCTATCAGCAGGGCTACGACCTTCTGCCCGTCGAGTTCACGACGGAGCGCGCCTCGATGCTCGCCAAGGTGGGCTACGGCAAGTACCGACTGGGAGAGCATGAAGCGTGCCAGGCACTCTGCCTCGAAGCCCTGGCGCTGATCGCGGGAGCCGAGCACCCCAAGGAAGCGGGTTTCGCCCACTCGGTCCTCGGCCTCTGTCTCTGGCGGCTGGGAAACCTCGAGCAGGCCACGAAGCACACCCTGCTGGCGATGCAGCAGAGAGAAGCGGACAAGGACCTCCTGGGGGTGGCCACCAGTTGCAATAACCTTGCCTCCATCTACTCGGACTCCGGCGAGACCTCGCTGGCCGAGCAGTACTATCTGCGTGGGCTGCAGGCCTACGAGCGCATCGGAGACGGTTACTTCATCAGCAAGGCCCGTAACAACCTGGGCGACCTTCTGATGGCGATGGGCAAGCTGGCCGAGGCGGAAGACCACCTCCGCAAGGCGCTGGAGATCCAGCAACGGCTTCAGCACAAGGACATCCTGGCCACCATCCTCTTCAATCTCGGAAACGTCCTTTCGTATCGAGGAAAGTTGGAAGAGGCCCTGACGTTCATGCGCAAGGGGTTATCGATCTTCGAATCGCTCGATATCCGGGAGGTCTTCCCGGAGGTCTACCGGAGCATCGCGTTGATTTGCGCCGAGGCGAATCTCTTGGCGGAGGCGCAGGAGAACTTGGAGCGGGCGCTTCACTTCGCCCAGGAGATGGGGGATCCCGTCACGCCGGCGGTGGCGCTACGGATTCAGAGCCTGGTGGCGCTGAAGCTCGGAGACCTCGAGACGGCGAAGGCGAAGGCGTGCGAGGCGATCGCTCGATTGAACGATGTGGACGCTCCCCTGGAACTGGGTCGCGCATATGCCCTTTCGGCGAGGCTATTGGCCGGCAGCCAAGACGGCATTCAGGCCCACGCGCGGGCCCGAGAGCTCTTCGAGCGCCTGGGCGCCCAGTTGGACTTGGCCCAGCTCACCGAAACCTCGTCGCTTCCGACGTAAGCAAGATCACACTTTCATGCGGACGAAAGGCTCACTAAACAGCCAAGCGTTGGGTTAAAATGGAGGCAGCCAGGGTAGTTCATGATCAACTGCCCGATCGATTGTCTGATCGAAGGAGACGACGAATGAAATTGACCCGCGCCATCCCCGCCCTTTTGGCCCTCAGCATGCTGACCGGCTGCGACATGAACGCCTTTCTGCCGAAGAGCGGCCAAAATGAGAAGGATCCGACTCCGACGACCCAGACCGATCTGACGCTAAGCCAGAGCGATCTCAAGAGCGTGGCTGCGTTCCAGAGCGGCTTGACCAGTGCCGCCAACCAAGGGGCAACCGCCGCCGGATCCATCGGAGCCCTCAAGTCGGTTTCCGGGCTCAAGAGCGTGGCCGCCTATCGCCTCTCCGCCATCACCCCGCCCGCAAATGACGCGTGGAGCGCCGTCGACGACGGCGATGGCCTCGGCGGAAAATTCACCGGCGAAAAGGCGTCGACCAGCGATCTCAAGGGCGAGGGAACGGCCGACGACGAGAAGGCCTACTACCTCAAGGGCACCTTCACGCCCATGGCCGACTTCTCGGCCACGGGCATCGCCATGTTCAAGTCCGTCGGCACCGTCGCCGCCGCGGATCCCGGGAAGTTCGAGGGCCAGATCGCGCTCGACCTCACGATCACCTCGGCACCCGATTCCGCCAAGTCGCTTGAAGGCGCCAAGATCGACCTGGAGGTCACCAAGCCTGGCGGAGAGCTGACGTCCTCGCTGACCGGCACTTTCGGATTACTCACGGCCGGGGCCACCGACCCCGTGAAGGGTAAGTTCGGCATCCAGCTCTTCAACGACGCCTGGTGGGTCGAAGTTCCCTCGGTCGACGCCGATGGCAAGCTGACCTTCGTCAAGCTCAACTTCTCCCCCGACGGCACCGGCAGCGGTACCGCCTACGGTTCCAAGCAGGTCGACGGCAAGGATGTCACGGATTACGACGTGAAAGTGGCCACCTACACCTGGAACGCTGCCGGCAAGGGCAAGGTCAAGCTGATTCCCAGCAACAAAGAATCCGAAATCCAGATGCCTTTCTAGGCGAATCCGGACGGGCGGGAGGCGAGCCTCCCGCCCNAGGCGAGCCTCCCGCCCGTTTCCTTTACCTGCTCGACGGGTAGGTTCCGGGTAGGGCGTCCTACCCGCCGCAGGGGATCATGATCGACCAACTGACCCACTGGAAAGCGCTGGCCAAGCTTCCCGCCGATCTCGAGGCGCTCGCCGACTTCGAGGAAAAACTCGATCGCATCTATTCCCTCGCGCGCTCCCTGCTGAACGCCGAGCGCGCCCATTTCTTCGCCATCGATCGCCCCATGGCCGAGCTCTCGGCCCCCGGCCGCAACCAGCTCCCCTTCTTCGAGTACCTGGCGCTGCAGCGTCACCCCGTGCTGGTCCAGGAGGGCGAACTCGCCCTCGACGCCTTGCCGCCCGAAATAGCGGACTGGCGATTCCCGACCCTGCTCTTCATTCCCCTGATAGCCCAGGAAACAGCCCTCGGGGTGCTGAGTATCGGGAGCAGTTCCGAGCGGGATTATTCTCCCGGGGAAGAAGCCCTGCTGGCGGCCTTCGTTCCGCTGCTCACCAGCGTGGCCGAGGCGGAGACCCTCCGGCGAAACATGCGGCGCCAGCACACCCACTCCACGTTCCTGGCCGAGTTCGACGCCGCGATCCTCAAGCCCGAGATCACGGAGGTCCTGGGGACCACCGCGACCCTGGTTCGCGAAGGCTTGCAGGTCGAGCGCACGCTCATCTTCACCCGCAAGGGCCCCAAGCGGAATCTCGAGGTCGCGGCCGCAGCCGGTTGCCCCTACGCCATGTCGGGTAAGCTCGCCGATCATGCTTGCGGTCGGATCGCCCGCGAAGTGGCCGAAAGCCCCAAGACCCAGACCCTCAACGCGGAAGCGATTCAACAGCGGATCGGAGGCGACCCTCATGGCCTCTGTATCGAACGGCAGGTCGTCGCCCTTCCCATCGCGACCTCCCAGCAGTTCTACGGGGTCCTGCAGGTTTACAACAAGGTCAGCGGCGAGGACTTCACGACGTCCGAGGTCAGGCTGCTCCAGGAAATCGCAGCCAAGCTCGCCCTCGCCATGGCCAACGTCGAGTTGTACGCGGAGCTTCAGCAGGCGGCGCTCGAGACCATCAAGTCGCTGGCGCGCGCGCTCGACAGCAAGGACAAGTACACCGCCAACCATTCCGAGAACGTCGCGCAGTACGGCTTTCTCATCGCCTGCAAGATGGGCCTGCCCTTCGAGCAGTGCGAAAGGATCAAGCTCGCGGGAATCCTTCACGACGTGGGAAAGATCGGAATTCCCGACGCCATCCTCAACAAGCCGGGGCGGCTCACCGACGAGGAATTCGCCATCATCAAGCAACATCCCGGCAAGGGCTACCGCATCCTGGAACCCTACAAGAGCCTGCGAGACGTCGCCGATGCCGCCTGCTCCCACCACGAACGCTGGGACGGCGCGGGGTATCCCCGCAAGCTCAAAGGCGAGGCCATTCCGCTCGGGGGCAGGATTCTCGGCCTGGCGGACGCGTTCGATACCCTCACCAGCGATCGCAACTATCGTCCCCGGGTCGACATGGCCTGGGCGCTCGAGGAGATGCACCGCTGTGCCGGTAACCACTTCGATCCCCGGGTCGTCGAGGCCTTCTTCCTGGCCCTCGCGGACCTGGGCCCGGTCGACCTCAACAAGAACGCACTGCCTGACCGGGAGAGCCTCCTCGAGCGAGCCGCCACCGTTTCTTTTAGTTCGTGAACACCTGAGTGAGGTAGACCCTTCCATTACCGGGATTCCGGTAGACGCCGATCCCGGTGCGCCCGTAATTGGCGTTCTGGATGTTCTTGCGGTGGCCTTCGGAATTCATCCAGCCATCAAACGCGGCCCTAGCGGCTCGATCGACCGGATAGGTATTGTAGGCGATGTTCTCGCCCGCCGTCGTGTAGCTGATTCCCACGGACCTCATGCGATCGAAGGGCGACTTCCCGTCCGGATTGGTATGATCGAAGAAGTTTCGCGCGGCCATGTCCAGGGAGTGCGCCCTCGCGACATCCCGCCGCATGGTTTCCATGGCGAGCGCCTTGGCCCCGACCTTGGCGCGCTCCTCGTTGACCATCTGCAAGATAGCCTCTTCCAGCTGGCCCAGGAACTGCGAATCGCCGACCGGCGGAGCCGTGGGTTGCGTAGGCGCGGGTTGCGGCGGCGCGGGAGTCGGATAACCAGGAGCCGGAGTGGGGCTGGGGTTCCAGGGAGGCGCCGGCGTACTTGGCACGGGAACCGGCTGCTGCGCGGGCGGCGGGAGCATCGTGAAGTCGGGAGCCTGGGAAGGTGGCTGCTCGCGATAGGCCGGCGGTCCTAACTCCCCGAAGTCCCCGTCGAAAGATCCCGGGACAGAACCGGGGAAAGTGCTGGGATATCCGGCACCGCAGCCCGTCAAGACGACCAGGGTTCCGATCGTGGAAGCCATCAATTGAAAACGACGCATGGACAAGGGTTCCTCCTTTTTCAAAGCTGAACCATTGTTCCCCCGGTGCTTGGCCGTTGTGTTTCGGTGCTGTTTAGGCACTATTAAATGCCCCGGGGAAGGAAACCATAGCCATGAACGTCGAAGGCGCCGGAATCCGGCGCCTTCGACAGTTCTTAGAGCAAAGCTCGTTACGGCGTTCTCTCGCGGTCCTAATCAACAGCCGCCGGCGCTAATCAACAGCCGCTGGCGCTAAACGGGTTGGGTTGCGGTGGGTACTCCGGCCGAGCGAACCACCTGGACCATCGCGAGGATGGCGGGGCGCCGGCGGGTCCGATCGTAGAAGAAGCGGCCGACATCCTCGGTCATCCGGCGCTTCAGGGCGCCCGAGGTCAGAAGCCCTTCGTCCCTGGCTCGCCCCAGCGAGACGACGATGGCTTCGCGGGCCGCGTCGACGAGCTCCTCGAATTCGTCCTCGTGAACGAAGCCCTGGCTGAGCAGTTCGGGACCGTCAAGGATGTAACCGTCCTCGTCGACGGTGACCACGGCGGAGATCACGCCGTCGTTGGCGAGGGTCTTGCGGTCCTTGAGCACGCCGAGCCCGACTCCGAGCGCGGATCCGTCCACCAGCACCGGCTCGGCGTTGAAGTGGCCAACGACCTTGCAGGTCTTGGGGGTGAACTCCAGGATGTCTCCGTTGGTGGGGATCAGGATGTTGGCGGAGTCGATGCCCACCGACTGAGCCAGTTCGGCGTGGCGAATCAGGTGGCGCTCCTCGCCGTGGATGGGCACGAAGAATTTCGGCTTGGTGAGCACGAGCATGATCCGGAGTTCTTCGCGGCTGGCGTGACCGGAAACGTGCTTGGTCGCACCGGGGGCCGTCGAGCGCGAGGTCTCGTAGACCACGTGGGCGCCGCTACCGAAGAGCTTGTTGATCACGCGCGAGACGGTCCGCTCGTTGCCGGGGATGGGGATGGCCGACAAGATCACGGTATCGCCCGCCAGCACGTTGATGTGCTTGTGCTGGTGGTTGGCGATTCGGGTCAGACCACTGGTGGGTTCGCCCTGCGATCCGGTCGTGACGATGACCACCTGGTCGTGAGGTAGGCTGGTGGCCTCGTCGATCTTGATGAGGAGGCCTTCGGGCACGTTGAGGAAGCCGTGCTTGCGGGCCTGCTCCGAGGTCTTCACGAGGGATCGGCCGACGAGCGCCACCTTTCGGCCGTACTTCAGGGCGAGGTTGCAGAAGATCTGGACCCGGTGAACGTTGGAGGCGAAGGTCGAGACGATGATCCGGTTCTTGGCGGTGGCGAAGGCGCCGTCGAGTCCCATTTCCACCATGCGCTCCGAGGGGGTGAAGCCCTCACGGGTGGCGTTGGTGGAGTCCGAGAGCAAGAGCAGGACGCCCTTTTCACCGAGTTCGGCGAACTTGTAAAAGTCGAAGTGCTGCCCGTCGATCGGGGTCTGGTCCATCTTCCAGTCGCCGGTGTAGATGATGGTGCCGGCGGGGGTGTGAACGGCGATCGAGCAGGCATCCGGGATCGAGTGGGTCACGCGGATGTACTCGACCTGGCAGCCGCCGGCCTCCACGATGTCGCGGGGGTTGACCACGTGAATGGGGAACTTGCCGCGGATGGAGGCGTGCTCCTTCAGCTTGGCCTCGATGAGGCCCGCGGTGAGCGGGGTCGCGTAGATGGGCACGACGACCGACAGCTTCTTCAAGAGGAAGGGCAAGCCCCCGATATGGTCCTCATGGCCGTGTGAGATGTAGATGCCCCGCAGGTTCTGCTGGTTTTCCAGCACGACCGAGTAGTCGGGCAGGACCAGGTCGACCCCGAACATCTCCTCGGTCGGGAAGGCGAAGCCGCAATCGAGGATCAGGAAGTCCGAACCGGAGCGGATGGCCCACATGTTCTTCCCGATTTCCCCGGTTCCTCCGAGGGGCAGTACTTGAACGTTCTCCAAATCAAACCTCCGCTGGGGCCTTGACGAGGCCCAGGTCATGCATCATCCCCGCGAGCCGACGGCGTTCGTCCGCCGAGAGCTCCACGAGGGGCAGGCGCAAGCCCCCCACCGGCAGGCCCATCATCGAGAGGGCCTCCTTGACCGGTGCGGGGGACGGCGCCAAGAACAATCCGTTGAATAGATCCCAGAGCCGGAAATGAATCCGGCGGGCTTCCTCCCAGTCCCCGCGCAAGGTGGCGTTCACCATGGCCTGCATCTCGTTGCCGACCACGTGGGCGGCCACGGAGATAACGCCGTAGCCGCCAATGGCGAGCATCGGGAGGGTGAGGGAGTCGTTGCCCGAATAGAGCAAGAAGCTCTCGGGCGTCACCTTCCGAAAGTCGGAAGCGACGTCCAGACTCGCTGACGAGTCCTTGAGGCCCACGATGTTGGAGACCTGCGCAAGCCTGCGCAGGGTCTCGGGGGCGATCGCCACCCCGGTTCGGGGCGGGTGATTATACAAGATTATCGGCAGCCGAGTCGACTCGGCAACCGTCCGGAAGTGCCGGTACAGCCCTTCCTGACTCGGCTTGTTGTAGTAGGGCGAGATCAGCAGGATGCCGTCGCAGCCGAGCTGCTCCGCTTCGCGCGTCAACACCGCCGTGGCTGCGGTATCGTTGGATCCCGTTCCCGCGATTACCGTCCCCTTGCCCCGGGCCGCCTCGACGACCGCGCCGAACATGGCCAGCTTCTCGTCGTGCGTCAACGTGGGCGATTCGCCGGTCGTCCCCACCACCACGATGCCGTCCGAACCATGGTCGAGCAGGTGCATCGCGAGCCGTTTGGCCTGGGGGATGTCAACGCACCCTTCCGCATCGAAGGGGGTCGCCATGGCGGTCAGAACGCGGCCGAAGGTTTTCATCATCAACTCCTTGAGTCATTCCATCTTCTCACCTTTGGCGGACGGAGTCCACCAAGAGGCGCGCTACGACTGAGGATCAGCAGCCACCGCGTGGCGACGAACCCCCAGGAGTCCGCGCCGATCCAGCTCCTCGGCGATCTGGACGGCGTTGAGGGCAGCACCCTTTCGAAGGTTGTCGCCCACCACCCAGAAGTTGATCGCGTGCGGATGCGAGACGTCCCCGCGAATCCGGCCGACCAGCACCTCGTCGATGCCCGCGGCGTCCGTCGGCTGCGGGTAGATCGAGGCCCGAGGGTCATCCATCAAGCGCACGCCGGGAGCCGTCGCGAGGGTCCCTCGAACGTCGTCCGGCGAGACCGCCCGGTCGAACTCCACGTTCACCGTCATCGCATGACCCACCTCGACCGGCACCCGCACACAGGTTCCCGAAATTCTCAGCTCCGGCTGGCCCAAGATCTTGCGCGTCTCGTGGGTGAACTTCATCTCTTCCTTGGTGTAGCCGGACTCCAGGAAGGAGTCGATCTGGGGAATCACGTTGAAGGCGATGGGCTTGGAAAGCGCCGACGGGGCAAGATCCTCGCCCCGCAACCGGGCCGAGGTCTGCGCCCGAAGCTCGTCGACAGCTTCCTTGCCGGCACCCGACACCGACTGGTAAGTCGAGACGAGAACCCGCTCGATGGCGAAGCGCCTGCGCAGGGGAGCGAGGGCCATCAAGAGGATGGCCGTCGAGCAGTTGGGATTGGCGATGATGCCATGGTGGCCCTCCAGGGCCTCCGGATTGATCTCCGGGATCACCAGCGGCACCCGCGGATCCATGCGGAAGTGGGAGGTATTGTCGATCACCAGGGCCCCGCGCTTCACCGCCTCGGGTGCCAGCACCGCGCTCACCGAACCGCCGGCCGACGCCAGCACGACGTCCACCCCCTCGAAAGCCTCGGGACACGCCAGTTCTACCGTGAAGGTCCGCCCCTTGCAAGTCAAGGTCCTCCCCACGGAGCGCTCGGAGGCGAGCAGCGTGATCCGCTCGGCGGGAAAGTTCCGCTCCAGTAGCGTCGCCAGCATCTCCTGCCCGACCATGCCCGTGGCACCGAGGATGGCGACGTGATAACGGTTCAAGGGGACCTCCTTATATTGGGCCGCAGGCGCCAGTTTGAGCCGCAGGCGCTCAGAGGATATTCTCCAGCCCGTAAACGACATGATCCAGCTCCATGACCTTGCGAACCGAGAGCAGCACGCCCGGCATGAAGCTCTCCCGGCTGAGGGAATCGTGGCGGATGGTGAGCGTTTGACCGAGCCCACCGAAGATGACCTCCTGGTGGGCGACCAGGCCGGGAAGCCGGATGCTGTGGACGCGAATGCCTCCCGGGGCCGCCGCCCCGCGGGCGCCCGCGATCACCTCGGTCTCGGGGACGTTGTCCATCCCGAAGGCAGCCCGCGATTCGCGCATGAGCTCCGCCGTCTTCAGGGCCGTTCCCGAGGGGGCGTCCGCCTTCTGGTTATGGTGAAGCTCCAAGATCTCGGCATCCGCAAAATACTTGGCCGCCTCCTGGGCGAATTTCATCATCAGGATGGCCCCGATGGCGAAGTTGGGAGCGAGGATCGCTCCCAGTCCCCGCGTCTCGCAGGCATGTCGGATCTCCCGGACCTCATGGGGGGTCAGGCCGGTGGTGCCGATCACGGGACGCACCCTCGCCGTGAGGGCCTCCAGGGCATGGCCCGCGGCGGCCTGAGGCGTGGTCACGTCCACCAGGACGTCCATCTCGACCTCGCAGAGAGCCTGATTGAGAGCCGGGTGGATCGTCAGACCCAGGGGGCCTATTCCCGCCACGATTCCTGCGTCAAGCCCAGCACGGCCGGGAGAGACGGCGGCAACCAGCGTCATGTCAGGCGCCTGGGCGATCGCCTTCACGATCTCCCGCCCCATCTTCCCCCCCGCGCCCGTCACCCCTACCCGTATCATTCATGCCTCCTGAAATGGGCCATTCCTTACTCGATGATACACCATGACCCGCCTGCTTCTCGTCAGCCTCCGGGACAATTCCCCGCCGATCCGGCCAACGCATTCCTTATCATCATCCATTTCTTCATCATCATCCATTTCTTCGAATCGGGACGAGATCGCGCCGAAGCTGGGAATAAGATCCCTAGCATCGTCGCCGCATTGTAGGAGTTACGCATGAGCCTAGACATGATCCAATCCTTTGTCCGGCGCGCCACGGGCCCCCTTAATCAAAAGCTGGCCCAGATGATGGCCCCCGTCGCGGCCGAACCGAGCGCGAGCAAAAGTCCCGCTCAAGATCAGGCTCAACTTCAGAAGAACCCCGAGGCTCGCTACGGAGCGTACGCCAACAACGCGCCCAGTTCCGGCATCCGCCAACTCAGGATCGTCAATCCCGCCACCCGGAAAATCACCGTCATCCGCTTGCAACGGCCCCTAAGCCAACAGGCCTTCGCCGAACTCCAGAACCGCCTCAAGCAGAACCAAAGCTTATCGTCGATCGTGCGGTTCCTCCGCGATCAACAATCTAACAACCCGTCGCCCGTGACTCCGCCTCGGCCCCCGATCGCGCCCAAGCCTCCCGAGACGTCCCAGGATCCGGTGACGCCTCAGCCTCCGGTGACGCCTCAGGATCCGGTGGCGCCCCAGCCTCCGGCCACAGGCGGAGAGGCGACGCGTCAAGCCAAGATCGACCGAGTCCGCCAGAACCTCTCTCCCCAGGCCCAGACGGCTTTCCAGCAGCTCGAAAGCAAGCTGGATGAGACGGATCTCAAGGAGGGAAAGACGCTGCTCGATCATCTGGACGCGCTCGCGAAGGATGGAGTCAATCCGCGCCTCGAACAGCAAGGCATCAGCACCAAGACGATCCTCTCGGAACTGGTCCAGACCCTCGCCGAACCTGGATCGATTCACCAATCCAACCGCAATTCCTGCGCCGCGACCACGGTGGAATACTACATGGCGTTCAATCATCCCGCGGAGTTCGCGCGGCTCGCTGGCGGGATAGTCTCACAGGGCCAAGTCGCCGCGGCGAGCGGCAATACCCTCGCGCTGGATCCGGGATCGGTTCCCAAGGACAGCAGTTCTCGCAGCAATCTCGATCGGATGATCCAGACCACCTTGATGGATCAGTCGAGTCTCGGCGATTACAGCAATCAGACCGATCGCCGAAGGAACGGCTCCAGCGGGATGACCCAGCAAGACGTCACCAACCTCATGAATAACCTGACGGCCGGCACGGATGGGCGGTTCCAGACTCGGGACGCCTCCAACACCTCGGATCTGGTCGGAAAAATCGCTCAAAGCACTCAGAAGGGAATCGAGGTCCCGGTGGGAATTCGCTGGAACTCATCCGGCCTGCAGCATAGCTACCACGAACTGCTGGTCACCAAGATCGAGAACGGCATGGTCCACCTTCGCAACCCCTGGGGCGAGGAAGAAAACGGCCGGATGTTCAACGGACCGAACCGCCAGCTCATCAACGATCAAGGCGGCATCGCCCTGACCATCGCAGAGTTTCAAAATCGACTGGTCCAGGCCAGCCTGGCCTGAGGAGAGTAGGGAAACCATGATTCAAGAGACCCAGCGCATGCTCACCAGCCTTCTGGGGCATGCCCCTCGCGAGATCCATGACTGGGAGGAAATTGCCAGGACCCTCACGGCGGGGCCGCGCGACATCATCCTTGAGCTCCCGTGGCAGCATCCCGACGAAGAACCGAGTCGCCATGAGATCGTCGTCAAGCGTCGAGACGGAGATCGGGTGATCTTCTTCAACCCTCGCTCTCACGGTGAGCTACCCGTTGGTGCCGTGCTTCCCGCGACCTCCCTCGTGCCGGAACGTCGGGTCGAAGGCGAAGGCCTTGAGAGTCTACCCGAAGCCAGCTTACAGCAGCTGTTTGCCCAGGGAGGAATGGGATTGAACGCGACGGCTCATTAGAGCAAAGCTCGTTACGGCGTTCTCTCGCGGTCCCAATCAACAGCCGCCGGCGCTAATCAACAGCCGCTGGCGCTAGCTGCCGGAAGATCCCCATCCCGCCGAGCGAGGCGAGGGGGGGATCTGCGCGACCTCCTCGAAGGACGGATGCGTGTATCGCTCGACACAGAGCTGGGCGACGCGATCGCCCACTTTCACCAGGTAGTCGGAGTCGCCGTGATTGTAGAGGACAACGCCTACCGCGTGGCGGTAAGCATTGTCGATCAAGCCCGCTCCCGCCTCGATGCCGTGGTTGAGACTGAGGCCCGAGCGCGAGTGGATTCGCGCTCGGAAGCCTGAGGGTAGTTCGAGCGCGAGATCGGTCGGCACCATGGCGCGACCGCGCGCGGGGATCACGATCTCGCCAGCCGCGAAGAGATCGGCGGCCACGTCCCCCGCCTGGCTGACCAGGGGCGGACGGGCGCGCTCGCTGAGACGCTGGAAACGAATGGTGACGGCGTCTTGCATCTCGGGGCTCTAGCCGGCCTGCTTCAGGGAAGAGGCCTTCATCTTGCGAAGGGGGCCGACCACGGTCATGGTCAGGCGCTCGATGTCGAAGAGCGCATTGGCCACCCGCTTGATGTCCTCCAGGGTGACGGCGTCCATCTCGGCGATGACTTCGTCGGGGGAGATCAAACGGCCGAAGTACAGCTCGTTGCGCGCCATGCGGCTCATGCGGTGACGCGGGGTCTCCATCGAGAGCAACATGCCACCCCTGAGCTGATCCTTGGAACGCTTGAGCTCGTCCTCGGTGAAGCCCTCGGCCTTGACCTTCGATAGTTCCTGGATGACCAGGTCGACGACCTGATCGGCATGCTTGGGAGAGCAGCCCGCGTAGACGCCGAAGACGCCGGCATTGGCGTACATGATCTCGTAGGAAGAGATCGAGTAGGCGAGACCCCGCTTCTCGCGAACCTCCTGGAAGAGGCGCGAGCTCATGCCGCCGCCCAGGATGGAGTCGATGAGGGCCAAGGTGTAGCGATCGGCATGGGTGGCCACGATGCCGGGGGTTCCCATGCAGAGGTGGACCTGCTCGATGTCCTTGTACTTGATCTTGATGTTCGAGAGGTTCTCGGGCGCGCTGAGGAGGCGGCTCTCGCCGGGCCGCTTCAGCTGCCCGATGGTCGCCTCGAGCTGAGCGAGCACTTCGTCCTTGCGGATGTTGCCGGCGATGGCCACGATGATCCGGTCGGGAGAGTAGTTGCGGTCGAGGTAGCTGAAGATATCCGCTTGGCGCATGGCGCGAACCGTCTGGCGGGTGCCCACGATGGGACGCCCCAGGGGATGGTCGCCCCAGAACGCTTCGCTGAACATGTCCTGAACCAGCTCATCGGGCTGGTCCTCGTACATCTTGATCTCCTCGATCACCACCTGCTGCTCGCGCTTGAGTTCGGCGGGATCCATGGTGGAGTTCATGAGCATGTCGGAAAGGACGTCGATGGCGAGCGGAACCTGATCATCCAGCACGCGGGCGTAGTAACAGGTGTTCTCCTTGTCCGTGAAGGCGTTGAGGGAGCCTCCGGTGTCCTCGAGCGATTGGGCGATCGCTAGCGCGGAGCGCTTGGAAGTCCCCTTGAACATCATGTGCTCGATGAAGTGGGAGATCCCGTTGTTCGAAGCGGATTCATCCTTGGTTCCCGCGTCGACCCAGAACCCCACCGAGGCGGAGCGAACGTGAGGGATTTCCTCGAGGAGGACCCTCACCCCGTTGGAGAGGACGATCTTCTGTTCACGGTTTTCCATCAAAGCCGGCCCTTACTAGACAGGATCTCTCCCGCCACGCGGATGCAAGCATCCAGAGTCATCACTGCCCTCATTCTAGAGCAAAACGGGTCACTAGTGGAACGGACCGGAGGGTCACCCCTCCGGTCCGTTGAAACGGGGACTAGCTAGACGCCAATCTTCTGCTTCTCTTCGGCGTTGACGCCCTTGATGGTCAGGTTGACGCGGCCCTGGTTGTCGATTTCGACGACCTTGACGACGACGTCATCGCCCACCTTGAGGACATCCTCGACCTTCGCGACCCGCTCGGGAGCGAGCTGCGAGATGTGGACCAGACCTTCCTTGCCCGGCATGATTTCGACGAAGGCGCCGAAGTTCATGAGGCGAGTGACCTTGCCCTTGTAGATCCCGCCGATCTCGGCCTCGCGGGTGAAGCGACCGACCGCTGCGGTGGCCTTGCGGGCCGCCTCGGCGTCGGACGTGGTGATGAAGACCGAACCGTCGTCGTCGATGTCGATCTTGACGCCGGTCTCTTCGACGATCTTCTTGATGTTCTTGCCGCCGGGGCCGATCAAGGCACCGATCTTGTCGGGGTTGATCTTGAGGGTGATGATGCGCGGAGCGTAGGGGCTCATCTCCGAGCGGGGCTCGGGCATGACCGCGGTCATCTTGTCGAGGATGAAGAGGCGCGCCTGGCGAGCCTGCTCGAGAGCGGTCTCCATGATCTCGAGGGAGATGCCGTGGATCTTGATGTCCATCTGGAGGGCGGTGATGCCTTCCTTGGTGCCCGCCACCTTGAAGTCCATGTCGCCGAGGTGATCCTCGATGCCCTGGATGTCGGTGAGGACGGCGAAGCGCTCGCCTTCCTTGATCAGACCCATCGCGATGCCGGCAACCGGCGCCTTGAGGGGGACGCCCGCGTCCATCAGGGCGAGGGTCGAACCGCAGGTCGAGGCCATCGAGGTGGAGCCGTTGGACTCGAGAACCTCGGAGACCACGCGCAGGGCGTAGGGGAAGTCGACGGCGGAGGGAAGGACCGGGAGGATGGCCCGCTCGGCAAGCGCGCCGTGGCCGATCTCGCGGCGGCCGGGACCGCGCTGGGGCTTGACTTCACCGACCGAGAAGCCGGGGAAGTTGTAGTGGTGCATGTAGCGCTTCGAGGTGATGGGGTCGATCGAGTCGATCTTCTGGGCATCCCCGGTCGAGCCCAAGGTCGCAACCGAGAGGACCTGGGTCTGGCCGCGGCGGAAGAGGCCGGTGCCGTGGGTGCGGGGAAGGATGCCGACCTCGACGGAGATGGCGCGAACTTCGTTGAGCTTGCGGCCGTCGATCCGGACGCCCTTCTCGGCGACCAGCTTGCGCAGGGTCTTCTTCTCGATCCAGTAGAGACCGTCAGCCACCAGCTTGGGGTTGGCCAGGACCAGGGCGCGAAGCTCGTTGCCTTCGGGGAGAGCGGCCAAAGCGGCCGAGATCTCGCCGTTCAGGGACTCGACTGCGCTGGAACGCTCCTGCTTGTTGGGGTTCTGCATGACGGTCGCCATGCGATCCATGTAGCCATCGAGGAAGCTGACCAGACGGGGCTCCAGCTCGACGTTGGAAACGTTGAGCTTGGGCTTGCCGATCGCCTTGATGATCTGGTCCTGCCACTCGCAGAGTTCCTTGACGGCGTCCCAGCCCACGGCGATGGCGTCGAGAACTTCTTCTTCGGGGACGATGTTGATGCCCGCCTCGACCATCATGACGGCGTCGGCAGTACCGGCGACCACCAGGTCGATGTCGGATTCCTCGATCTCGGAGAAGGTGGGGTTGATGATCCACTCCCCGTCAAGCCGACCGACGCGCACGCCGGCAACCGGACCCGAGAAGGGGATGTTCGAAGTGGCCAGGGCAGCCGAGGCGCCGACCATCGCGAGGACGTCGGGCTGGACCTGCTGATCCGAGCTCATGACGTAGGCGACGACCTGGACGTCATTGCGGAAGCCATTGGGGAAAAGGGGACGGATCGAGCGGTCGATCAGGCGGCCGCTGAGAATGGCGTTCTCGGATCCGCGGCCTTCACGGCGCTGGAAGCTACCCGGCACGCGGCCCACCGCGTAGAGCTTCTCTTCGTAATCCACCAGCAGGGGGAAGAAATCGATTCCCTCGCGGGCCTTCGAGCTCATGGTGGCCATCACCAGAACGGCGGTGCCGCCGCACTGAACGAAAACCGAGGAATTGGCCTGACCGGCATACTTGCCGAAGGTCAACTCGATTTCCTGGCCATCGAGGGTATAGCGGTAGGTCTTCTCTTCGTTACTCATCTTCTCTTCCAATTCTTTGCTTACAGGTTGACTATGTCGGTGTCTCGACCCTGTATAACGGTCGAAACCCGCCCTTCCAGGGACATCGACTCAAAATCAGCGAGTCGACGGTCCCTAGAACGGGGCGGGCTTCAAGGCAGTAGGCGCGAGCGTACCCGCAGCCCCCTAGCGGCGAAGGCCAAGCTTGGCGACGATGGCGCGGTAACGCTGCACATCCTTCTTCGTCAAGTAGTTCAAGAGGCGGCGGCGCTGGCTGACCATCTTGAGCAGACCCCGACGGGAAGCGTAATCCTTCTTGTTGGCCGTCAGGTGCGAGCTGAGGCGCTCGATGTCGGCGCTCAAGATCGCGATCTGGACCTCGGGCGAACCGGTGTCGCCCTCGTGGAGCTTGTGATCGTTGATGATCTCTAGCTTTTTCTCTTTAAGAAGCACGGAATCGTTCCTTCCTACTGCCCGGCAGGTTCTCCTGCTCCGGGACGCTGGGTCATGACCCTCGGAGGGTGGTAGGCCACCCGACCTTGAGCCGTCTCATTAACCCTTAACTGTTACGTAACCAGTATAACACGCGCGGGACCCCCCTCCTATCCCCCGGAAGCGAAATCGAATAGATGTTCTAAAAACGTGTATAATGTCCTGGTGGAGCTGATTTCAGCCCCTCCATGACCCACGACGGACCCGCGATAAACCCGCGGCGGACCCGCGACAGCAAAGGAAGGAAGCCGTGGAAAAGCGTCACGTCATCTCCCTGCAGGGACAGGAATTCGTCACCTACGAAGGGCTGCTCGGCGAGGCCCATGCCAAGGGCCTGAAAGCCGTCCGGACCCACGTCGTGCAGCTTCCCGACGCCAGCAATGGTCAGACCGCTGTCGTCACCGCCGAGGTGGAACTCGAAGGCGGCAAGATCTTCACCGGAATCGGAGACGCCAACCCTCAGAACGTCAATTCCATGATTGCGAAACACCTCTTGCGCATGGCCGAGACCCGGGCAAAAGCCCGCGCCTTCCGCGACGCCGTGAACATCGGCATGACCTCGGTGGTCGAACTCGACGACACCGCCGCCCCCCTCGCCGGGACAAGCCTCGCCGGGACGCCGAACGCTCCGGTCAGGCTCGCCACCCCCAAGCAGGTCAACAAGGTCGCCGCCGAGATGGCCAGGGTGGGCTGGAGCGAGAAGGACGGCCGCGACTACCTCCTCAAGACCTTCAACAAGCTGAGCCGCTCCGAACTCACCTCGCTGGAAATCAGCCGCTTCATCGATCACCTGGCCGCCATTCCCGAAAAGGCAACCGCCTGAGGGAACGCCCAGACTCGTGACCGCTTGGCCGCCGGTGCTGGGTACAATACCTCTCGTCCCGCCCCTCGACCCGAGAGGATCCGCGATTGTACCGCCTCGTCGCCCTTGCCGCGCTCGCCTTGGCCATGGCTCTCCCCATGGCCGCAAACGCGGCCTCGGCCCGCCAAATAGAAGAGAATGCCTTGCACTACCCCAAGACCAACCGCCTGAACCACCTCGACCTCTACCACGGCACGTCGGTCCCGGATCCCTACCGCTGGCTCGAAGACACCGAATCCCCCGAGACCCGCAGCTGGATCGCCGCCCAGAACGACCTCACCCGCCAGGTGCTCGACCGGATCCCCCAGCGGGCCGCCCTGTCGAAACGCTTGACCGAACTCTGGAACTTCGAACGCTACGGCGTCCCCTTTCGCGAGGGAAACCGCTTCTTCTTCCAAAAGAACGACGGCCTGCAGAACCAGAGCGTCCTCTACACCATGCGCAACCTGGACGAGACGCCCCGGGTGCTCATCGACCCCAACCTGTTCTCGAGCGATGGCACGGTCGCGCTCGGCAGCACCAGCGTGAGCCCGGACGGCAACCTGATCGCCTACTCCACCTCCACGTCCGGCTCGGACTGGCTCGAGTGGAAGGTCCGCGACATCTCAACCGGCAAGGACCTGAGCGATCACCTCCAATGGGCCAAGTTCTCCGGAGCCAGCTGGACCAAGGACGGAAAGGGCTTCTACTACAGCCGATACGACGAACCCAAGGGAAACAACCTCAAAGAAGCCAACTACTTCCAGAAGCTCTATTACCACCCGATCGGCGCGCCTCAGTCCGAAGACCGGCTGATCTACGAGCGCCCCGACCAGAAGGAATGGGGCTTCTACGGGTCCGTCAGCGAAGACGGTCGCTACCTGATCCTCTACGTCAGCCAGGGCACCGATCCCAATAACCGCCTCTATTACAAAGACCTCGCGACTCCCGACTCCCCCGTCGTGCCGCTCCTCGACGACGCGGACGCCTCGTACGGCTTCATCGGCAACGACGGCCCCATCTTCTGGCTCCTGACCACCCAGAACGCCCCGCGCGGCCGGGTGATCGCCCTCGACACCCGCAAGCCCGCTCGAGCGAACTGGAAGGAAGTCATCCCCCAGTCCCGCGAAAATCTAGAAGACGTCTCGCTCTTCCAGGACACGTTCGTGACCACCACGCTCAAGGATGCCCGCAACGTGGTGAAGCTTTACAAGACGGATGGCCGCTTCGTGCGGGAGGTTGGCCTGCCGGGCATCGGGAGCGCCTGGGGCTTCGGCGGCAAGCGCCAGGACACGGAGACCTTCTACGCGTTCACCAGCTTCACGAGTCCGACCACGATCTACCGCTACGACCTGAAAACCGGGAAGAGCACGCTCTACCGGAAGCCCTCGGTGGACATCGACCCATCGCGCTTCGAAACCCGGCAGGTCTTCTATCCCAGCAAGGACGGGACGCGCGTCCCCATGTTCATCACCCACCGCAAGGGGCTCGAACTCGACGGCAAAAACCCCACCTACCTCTACGGCTACGGGGGCTTCAACGTCTCGCTCACTCCCGCCTTCTCGGTGAGCAACCTGGTCTGGATGGAGAACGGCGGCGTCTACGCCGTCCCGAACCTGCGCGGCGGCGGCGAGTATGGCCAGGACTGGCATCAAGCCGGAACCAAGCTCCAGAAGCAGAACGTCTTCGACGACTTCATCGGCGCCGCAGAGTGGCTGATAGCCAACGGGTACACGTCCTCGCAGAAGCTGGCCATCGGCGGAGGCAGCAATGGCGGCCTCCTGGTGGGAGCCTGCATGACCCAGCGCCCGGAGCTCTTCAAGGCAGCCGTTCCATCGGTGGGCGTGCTCGACATGCTCCGCTACCAGCACTTCACGATCGGTTGGGCCTGGGCTTCCGACTACGGCACGTCGAGCGATCCCGCGGAATTCAAGGCACTGCTCGCCTATTCGCCGCTTCACAACGTGAAGGAGGGGACGCGCTACCCCGCCACCATGGTCATGACCGCGGACCACGACGACCGGGTCTTTCCGGCCCATAGCTTCAAGTTCGCGGCCGCCCTCCAGCATGCTCAGACGCAAAGCGCCGGGACGCAAAGCGCCGGGGCAAAAAGCGCGGAAGCGCCGCACGCCACGATGGCCGCACCGGTGCTGATCCGGATCGAGACCCGGGCGGGCCACGGTGCCGGCAAACCCACCTCGAAGCTCATCGAAGAAGCCAGCGATCGCTGGGGCTTCCTCCTCCATCACCTGGGGGACTAGCTCCGCCGCGTTCCCGTAAGATGAAGCAAGCCGACGGCGTAGGAGAAGGCCTCCTGCGCCGTCTCGGTCTGCATGCCCGCGGGAAGCGCGAAGTTGCCGGGCTTCAGGCGCTGGCGAAACAGCCAAGAGCCCACGATCTGGACCTCGTCGAGCTCGATGGGGGAGATCGTGGCAGCCGGCGGGGGCGCCACGACGAAACGCTCGGTCAAGAAGCGTTCGAGACGCTTGAGGCTCTTGCGCCGATCCGCGTAACGGGCCACCTCGTCGGCCCGAAGGGTGAACTTCCCGACCCAGCGAGCCGCCCGAACGGCCAGGAAGGTGACGGCCGGCGGGGCATTCTCCTCGGCGTAACCCGGCAGGACCACCAGGGTATCGAGCTCGCTGAGGGCCCCGCGGAGGCGTTCCTGGCGTTCGACCAGCTTCGCCAGGGCGTGAAGGCGATCGCGCAACAGGGCCGCCTTCTCGAACTCCAGGGCCTCACTCGCCACCCGCATGCGGCCGCGAAGATCCCCCAGCACCGTCCCCGGATCGCCCCGCAGCAGGGCGCCCACCTGAGCGATCATCGCGGCGTAGGCCTCGTCGGCAAGTCCCGAGCAAGGGGCGAGGCAGCGGCCAATCTGCGCGTGCAGGCAGGGAGCCGCTTCCAGCTGAACGCAACGGCGCCAGGCCATGAGGGGCTGGAGGGCGTCGAGGGTTTCGGTCAGGCGGCTGGTACTGTGAAAGGGGCCGAAGTACTGGGCTCCGTCGTCTTCGAGAACGCGCGTGACCAGGACCCGAGGGTAGGGCTCGTGGGTGATCTTCAGGAAGGGGTAGTGCTCGTAGCGCCGCCCGCGGACATTGTAGGCGGGCTGATACTGCTTGATGAGGCGGGACTCCAGCAGCAGGGCCTCGAGTTCGGAGCCGGTCGGCTGAATGCGGATCCCGGTCACCTCGCTCGACAGGCGCGAGGTCTTGCGGGAGTGGCCCCCGTTCTTGCGGAAGTACGATCGGACCCGCTCACGCAAGTTGACGGATTTGCCGATGTAGAGCGTCTCGCCCGTTCGCCCCGTGAAGAGGTAGACCCCGGGGACTTGGGGGAAATCGGCGAGGTGAAGGGGCGTGCTTTCGATCATTCGTTCACGGCAACAAGTCAGGTCCGCAGCATGACGATTTTAGCAAGACACCACCAAGGCGACAGATAAGTTTTCTTGCGGCCGGATCGCCGGTGGGAACAGGCGGGCTGCTATTGGGAACAGGCCTGTTCGTTCGGGTGCGTAGGCACAGAGGCCCGCGCACCCGACAAAGAGGCTACTGGATCGACAAGGGGGTTACTGCACCTTGAAGGGAATCCACTTGGTCTGGCCGAAGAAGTTCCCGCCCCCGAAGGTTCCGCCCGACTTGCGGTACTTGACCTGGTAGACGTAGTCTCCGCTCGCGGCCTTCGCCCCGGTGGGACTGTTGGTCTCGGAGCCGGAGTTGCCGTTCCAACTCACCGAGTTCCCGGCGTTCCAGGCCGAGGACCAGACATCGCCGCCCACGGTCTTGTTTCCGGCGTTGTACTGCTTCACGAAGACCTGATACTGCGCCGCTCCCGGCAAGTTGGGCTTGGGAGCCCAGCTGAAGCTGTAGGGCAGGGAGATGGCGGCGTTCACCGTGGGATTGGGGTTGACCGGCCAGGCGACGTCGAAGTTCACGCTCGGAGCCGCGGTTTGATTGGCTTTCACCTGAACCGCGTCAGGCACCGCGATCCCCGCGGTGTTGACGCCCGGATCCGAGGTGATCTGCCCCTGGTCATCCCAGTAAGGCTGATAGGTTCCCTCGTTCAGGCTTTGAAAGGCGAAGTCTCCGTTGGCGTTCGTCTGGGCCGTGGTCGCGATCACCGGGGCGAAACTGCCGCCTCCGATGTCGTTGCGCAGGCGAACGGTGAGACGTTCGGGAGGAGCCTGGTTATTGAAGGTGACCCTTCCGGTGAGCGATTCGTTTCCCGGGGTGATGCCGGGCGGCAGCGCGCCGCAAGCCACCAGGATCCCGATCGTCAGGGGAACCCCGATCCCCAGTCCCAAGCGCTTAAGCTTCATGCGCGTTCATCCTCCTCTTCGAGACCCCCCGGCCTCATCGCATGGAGAAGAGCCTAGGGCGAACGGCCGACGCAAGGATTGGCGGGATCCGAGAAGGAAATTTGCGGCATGCAGGCAAAGCAAAGGGGGCGCCGAAGCGCCCCCAGCCCGGGATATGCTACTTGATGGTGACGGGAATGAACTGGGTTTCGCCGTAGAAGTTGGTGCCGTTGTACGTGCCGCCCACCTTGCGGAACTTGATGTTGTAGAAGGCGGCACCCTTGGCCATGGCGGCACCGTCGGGCGTGTTGGTGTTCACACCAAGCTTGCCGTTCCAGGTGACGCTCGGAGTGGTGAGCCAGGCCGAGGACCACTTGGCGGACTTGTCCGAGCCGTAAACCGTCACCTGGTACTCCGCGTTCAGGTTCTGGATCTTGCTGAAGGTGAAGCTTGCCGTGGCCGCGTCGCCCACCGTCACGTCAGCGGCGTAATCAGGCGTCATGCCGACTTCCCACTCGATGTCCATCGAGATCATCGGATCGGTCGCAGCCGCCGAGGCGGTCGCCGGATCCGAGACGTAGACGTCAACCGTGTTCACATCGGAAGCCTTGGAGGCAGCCGTGCCGGTGTAGTCCCAGACGGCCTGATAAGCCTTGCCATCGGTCAGGTTCTTGAACTGAAAATACTGGCCTTCCTCGATGTCAGCCGTGATGGCGAGCGAGCTCTGGCCGGGTTCCTTGACCTTCATGACGGGCTTGTAGGCCGCGTCGGCAAAGCTGAGGGCCTTGCCATCGAATAGGATCTTGCCGGTCAGCAGGGAGTCTGCAGCAAACTTGAACTCCTCGGCGGGAGGATTCGTGCCGGGGACCCCGGTGGGGCAGCCGGCCAGCATGGTGATCGCGGCGGTGCCGGCGACGAGCGCGGCGGCGAACTTCAGTTTCATCATTTTCTCCTTAGGTGTTGCAGGCAACATGCAATAACGCATTTTAGGTTAAGTGAAAGTTATTAATTCATTGTAACGCGCCAATTTCATCCAGATCAAGCCCTCGGCCAAAATGAGATCCCCATCACATGCTATAATGCCCTTTGCTCGCCTCCCAAGGCTTACCACATGCTAGAGAGACCCCCGGTGACCAAACCCGCAAACCTTCCCTCCTACCGCTATCCCCTCGAAGAGCTCTTTCAGGAGTTCGCGAGCCCCCAAGCCCCTGGAGCCGTGGGGGGTGCTGCCATGCAGGCGGCCTTCGCCGCCAGCCTCGTCGCCAAGGCCGCCCGCAAGACCCTGGCCCGAGAAGGCTTCGAACCCATGGCCGAGGAGATGAACCGCATCATCACCCGGGCAGAGAGCCTTTCCGACGGCCTCCAGGAAGCCATCGACCAGGACGCCATCGGCGCCAACCGCCTGAGCCATGCCCATGCCCTGCCTCAAGCTTCCGCCGAAGAACAGGCCGTTCGGCGCGACTGCATCGCCCTGGCCCTCTCGAATCAGGCCAAGAACCCTCTCTCGCTGGCGCAATCCGCCATGGAAGTACTCGGCCTCGCCGAAGCGGTCCTCCGCTACGGTGACCCGCAAAACACCTCGGCCGCCTTCCTTGCCGTCAGAACCGCCGCTGCCGCCACCATGGCCTGCGCCCTCTACGCCCTGGCCAAGAGCCGGGAAGTCGCAGGCATGACCGCCGAGATCGAAGGAAAGGCGACCGCCCTCTGGAATCAGGCCCGGTCGCTCGATCAGGAACTTACCCAGATCAGCTGGGACCGGATCGCCACCAAACAATAAATTCAGCCACCAAACAATAAATTCAATTATAATGAACGCCATGGCTTCGCCGGCGAACACCCCCCTTAGCCCCCCATTGGGCCTGCGGGCCCAGTTAGGCTGCGCCTGAGCAAGGGGGGCGGATTAGCGGAAGATTAGAGGGCTAGGACTGCCCCCCGAACTTCCCGAAGTCACTGGGCTTCACGTTCTCGAGGAACTTCCGGAACTGCTCGCTCTCGTCCTCATCGCTGGCACTGCTGATGGGAACCGACGCCGCTTCCATCACCCGCTCCGCCGCCTTGACCGGGGCACCGGCCCGCAGCGCCAGCGCGATCGCATCCGACGGACGCGCGTCCACCACCTGCCTCGCGCCCCCCACCTCGAACTCCAGCTCCGCGAAGAACGTGCTCTCGCGCATGTCGCTGATGCGAACCTCGACGAGCTTCGCCCCCAGGGCCACCGAGATGCTCATCAGCAGATCGTGCGTGAGCGGCCGCGGAGCGCGAATGTTCTCCAGCGCCATGGCGATCGCATTGGCCTCGAACTCCCCCACCCAGATCAGCAAGGCCCGCCGATCCTCGGCATCCTTCAGGAGGACGATCGGCGCCTGCGACTGAGGCTCGAGGATCACCCCCGAAACGGTCACGTCGATCATGGTTATTCCTCCCTTTCTAACCTTGCAAAACCTTTGCCTAGCCTTTGCTAGCCTTTGCTAGCCTCATGGGCCGGCCCCAGACGCCAGAAAGCGTTAGCCGCGGACACCGCTCCATGATGGTGCAGCCTCCCCGACGTGTCTAGCAGAAAAGGAAGCGTCATCCGCGCGGCGACGGCAGCCCCGGCCCCCCGACTTCTCGCAAGGCCTGCATCAACGTCGCTTGCCAGACCACCTTCAGGGGAACCCCCTGGCTGCGAGCCGCCGTCACGCAGTCCTTGTACTCCGGCATGAGGTTGGCGATCGCCCCCATCTGCCGAGCCACCTTCACCCGAATCGGACCGAAATCCGTCTGAATCGCCATGATCTCCCGGTTCAAAACCTGACGCTCCGCCTGGTAGGTCCTGATGCCGACCGACGGAGTCTCCGCGAAGATGATCGCCCCGAGCGCATCCACCTTCTCGTTGGGAGCGATCGCCGTCAACTTGATCGCCGGGCGCCCACCCTTCATGATCACCGGTGTCAAAAAGACATCGATCGCCCCCTCGGTGAAGAGCTTCTCGACCACGTACTCGTAAAATTGCGGGTTGGCATCGTCGATGTTGGTCTCGATCACCGAGACCATCTCCCGCCCTTCGCTTCCGGTCGCCTGCAACTGCCCCAGCAGGACCCGCGCCGCCTGTGGCAGCTCCCCCCCCGCAGACGTCGCGTCGCGGCCCCAGCCCTGGGCCTCGAGCCGGAAAGCAGGCAGCGCGCCGAATTCCCGGACCATCGTCGCGAGCAGGGCCGCGGCCAAGGGAGACACCTTCTCACCCGGCATGCCGTTGTCGTAAACCGGAACCCCCGCCAGGATCTCGACCACCAGCGGCTGCGGATTGGGAAGCGGCCCATGGACGGTCTGAACCAGACCCGACCCCATCGGCAGCGGGGAAGCGTAGACGATCGAGACCCCCAGCAACTCGAGGGCGATCCCGATGCCCACCACGGTGAGGAAGCGCTCCAAGAGGCCATGGTCGCGGAGGAAGACCCGCTCCGGCGTGGTGCCGCCGAGCTTCGCCTCGGCGAGCGCCAGCTTATGGTACGCCCGAAGCGTACGTTCCTGGACCGACTTGGAAAGCCTGGCAGTCTGAAGGAAGGTGACGACGTCCTTCATTTCCTTGAGCGACGTCCCCGCCGGCGCAAGCAAACTCACCTGGGAGCCTAGCGTGCCGGGTTCCCGCATGAGGCTGAGCGTGCAACCATCCGGGACCAGTGCCGTCAGATCGGCCCGAAGCCGATCGACGTCGGCCCCCGCGTCGATCAGGGCGGCGAGCAGCATGGTCTCGCTCGCACCGTTGAAACAATCGAAGTACGCCGCCTTCATCGTGATCCTCCCCCTGACGAAGTTCCCCCATGATCGGGAGTACCACGCGGGAGGGGAGAAAGGCTGTGACCGAGCTAACCCGCTACGGCGGATTCTCCCGGCTCGACAGGAAGCGTTCGAGAACGAGGTAAGCCCAAAACAACGCAGCGCCCATGACGACCAGCGAAAGATCCGCCAGGGGCAAGGCCAGCAGGGCGGGGATGAGATTCAGATGGAAGAGGACGATGGTGAGGGAACGCACGGCCAGCGTTCCTGCCGCGAGCAGGAAGGCATGGATCAGGCCGGCGAGCGCCATCCCCTGCGGGCCCTCCAGCTGGCGCTTCACGCGCGAGGCTATGAGCAAGCCCACGCTGAAGGCCGAAAAGCCGAAGAAGAACGCCACGAGGTTCAACAATACGGCGGCATTGCGCCAGGCTCCAAAGCCGACGAAGGTTTCCACGCCCCCCATTATAGCCCCGGGGAGAACTTGCGGCTAGCGACCCTTCACGTTGAGCAGGAGGGCGTTATTGACCGGACGCTCGTAGCCGCCGCTGGGGCGATTCATGGTTCGCCCACCGACCACCAGGGTGGTGGAACCTCCGCCGTCGAGGTTGATGGCGTCCATGACGCCTATCCCCTTCATGTAGCGTGCCAGCTCGTGGAGGGTCATCCCCACCGATTGCTGATGTCGGCCATCGACGGTCACCAGCACGACCTCCTTGGCGCCCAGATACCCGATGGCGGTACGCGGAGCGCGGCCCGAGGCGATCTGAGGGCCGAATCGCTCCTGCTTGGCCGTCACGTTGACGTTCCCCCGCGCGACCAGCGTGGGACCCCCGCCAACCGCATACTTGACCCCTCGCCAGAGGCCGTTAAGCTCGGTGTAGACCTCGGCACGATCGCCGACGCGAATATACTTCTTGAGGTTCCAGATGGCTTGACCCTGGCCCGAAAGCACGTAGCCTCTCTCGGGGATCTCCATGTTGCCCGTCGCGGCGGCGAGCACCGTTCCATCCTCCGCGATGGCGAACTCCCGGCGGCTGGGATCGGCAACCGTCCGGGTGCGCTGGCCGAAATGGTGCGTGTAGAGCACGATCTTGTCGCGAGCCGCATGCTGGTTCACGCCGTTGGCAATGAAGACCTTGTCCTCGCGGCCCATCCGAACGGCCGCGAGCAACTTGGCGTTGTCGATGAAACAGGTCCCGTCATGGCGAATCCCAAAAACCGAGCGATTGAAATAACTCGACGAGATGATCTGCCCGTCGAGCACCAGGAGCCCGATAGGCTCTCCCCCCTTGGGCGAGAAGAAGCTGCCGTTGATGGCCGCCAGCGCCTTGGATCGGCGCGCGATGGAGCCCACGGGCTCCAGGCCGAAGCCGTCCCCGTCTCCTACGGCCAGCTTGGGAATCAAAGAAGCCTTTTCAAGGCTGGCGCGCAAGACATGAATCACCTGGGGACCAGCCGAGGTGAAGCGATGGGTCCGGCTCAGCGTCACCCCGTCCGCCAGACGGTTGGTGGTGGTTCGCCCGAGTTCATGTGGCCAGTAGAGCTCCATGCGTCCCCGCGTGAACCGGGGGTGGGCGGCCACCGAGAACCGCCAGCGCAACGTCACCGAAACCTTCTTGCCGCGCTGGGCGATAACCACTTCCCGGACGGGACCGCGCGGGATGACCCGCTTCAAGGCATAGCGCGCCGCTTGATCCACCAGCACGTCATAACGCACGCCGTCCGCGAGGCCGACCTTGCCGGTCAAGCGTGGATTTCGGGCAAAGTAGCGGAACGTGGTCCCCTCCCTGTCGGAGTGGACCGTGTAAGTGACAGCCTCCGCCGGAAGCACCGGCAAAAGGAGACCTGCCATCAGCATGAAGGTAAGGAGGAATCGAAGTCTCACGTGAGACATGTACCACGCGCTTGCCCGTCCTACAACTCCAGTTGCAAATAGCCTGCTCATCAAACAACCTCTCAGCTGAAGTGACAGGCTGAAAAGCGCTAGGCGGCTAGGCTTCGCCCTCGCGGGCCGGGATCCCATCGGGAGCAAGCGGTTGAAAGCCTTGGAGGGTCCCAGCGGGGATCGCCGCTGGATTTCAGCTCATGCGAACGCGCACCAAGTCGATGCCGAGCAAAAGAAGCAAACGAGCTGGTACTTGACACGTCAGCAGCGTCGTCAAATAATAGATAGACTAGTCAGTCTATTAAACTACCCCATGGCCCCGCGACCTCACGAAGGGAGAATCGGATGCGAAAAATCGATCCCGAGCGGCAACGAGCAAAGCGACGCCAGATCATCGAAGCGGCAGGGACCTGTTTTGCTCGCCGCGGCTTCCACGCCACCACCACCGCCGAGATCTGCGCCGCCGCAGGCATGAGCCCGGGCAACCTCTTCCACTACTTCGACAGCAAAAACGCGATCATCGAAGCGATCGTCGAGGAAGAGCGGCGCGACACGGCTGCCTACTTCGCCGAACTCGGCACGGCGCCGGACCCGTTCGACGCGCTTCTCGGGTTCCTCGACGTCGTCATGGCGCTGGCCGCCGACGAGACCTACTCCCGTCTGACGCTGGAGATTGCCGCCGAGGCCATGCGGAATCCGGCCATCGGCGCTCTGACGGCCGCAAACGACGCCGAGACGCGCGCCGCGATCGCCGCGCTCCTGCGCGCGGCCATGACGCACGGCCGAGTCGACGCCGATCTCGATCCGGAGCAGGCGGCGACTTGGATCGCCGCCCTCATCGATGGCGTCTTCTCACGACTCGCCGTCGATCCGAGCTTCGCGCCGGAGCGGGAGAAGCCGATGCTTCGCCTCATCGTGAGTCGCTTCCTAAGCTCCCGGCGGCCGGTATGACGGCCGCAGGCACGATGCCGGGGCATCCCCTTCCGAACAGAGCCGACGGCGAACGGCAATCACTCCTCGACGCGTTGCGCGGTTTCGCCTTGCTCGGCATCCTGATCGTCAACATCACCGCCTTCGCATCGCCCTTCTACGGACTAGGGATCCCCGATCCGATGGCCCAGTCCTCCGTCGGTCACGCCGTGTCGTTCGTGATCGCGTTCCTGTTTGAAACCAAGTTCTATCTGCTGTTTTCTTTCCTGTTCGGCTACAGTTTCACCTTGCAGATGCAATCAGCGGAACGGGACGGAAAGCCGTTCGTGCCGCGCATCTTGCGGCGGCTGGCGGGGCTGTGGGTGATCGGCCTCCTGCATGCCGTGCTGCTGTATCACGGCGACATTCTCACGACTTACGCCGCGATGGGCGTCGTGCTGCTGCTGCTGCGCAAGCAAACCGGGAAATTCCTGGGGCGCTTGGCCATCTGCCTAGTGGTCTCGACCGCCACGCTGTGGGCTGGGATCAGCATCCTGGATGTGCTTGATCCCACGAAGGCAGACCATGGAGCCGTTTTGGCGAAGGCGGCAGCGGCACTGTCAGCCTATCGGGGGACACCGGCAAGCGTGGTCGCCCGACACCTTCATGAATTCACTCAGGTCTGGGTCGTGATTGGGCTGATGCAGGCACCCACGGCGCTGGCCATGTTCCTCGTCGGCCTCGTCGCCGGCCGGCGCAAACTTTTTGCGCGGGTCGAGGCCCACCGCCCCCTGTTCCGACGGCTACTTCTCGGCGGCATAGCCATCGGCCTGCCGAGCGCGGCATTCTACGCCTATACGTCAGTCCATCTAATAGGTACGCCCTGGGAACTCCTCGGGCTGTCGCTCAGCCTGCTGACCGCGCCGCTCCTGACCGGTGGGTACGCAGGCGGCATGATGCTGCTGTTCCAAACCCGGTCCGGCCGGAAGCTCGCGGGGCTGCTCGCACCGGCGGGCCGGATGGCGCTCTCCAACTATCTGCTGCAATCGCTCGCCTGCGCCCTGATTTTTTTCGCCTACGGTTTCCGGCTCATGGGCCAGGTCACGCCGCTCGCAGGATTCGTGTCGGCCTTCGCCATCTTCGCCGTCCAGCTGATCTTCAGCCGCTGGTGGATGACCCGTTTCGCCTATGGACCGCTGGAATGGCTGCTCCGCGCCTTCACCAACCTGCGGCTTCCGCCGCTCCGCCAAAGACGAGGGAATCACGGAAGCTGAAGCGGCAATGAGCCGATTTCGGAGCCGCAGTCCGCTTGAAACCAAAAATCCCCCCCCAAGCAATCGGCCTGGGGGGGGGTGAAAGCGACCTAGACCGCGACAGGCAGCGTCATGGCCTTGGCGTCGAGCGCATCCAGCAACTTCGTCGCCCCTTCGGTGGTGCAAGCCGCGAAGACGACGTCTTCACCGACTCCCATCCGCTCGGCCAGATCCCGGAACACCTGCCGACGCTCGGCCATCCGGCGATGGTACTGCAGCGCCGTCACCGCCTCGTCGGGAGGAAAGCGGCGCGTCGCTTCCTCGAACGTCGTCTCCGCGCGATCCGCCAGCTCTCCGTAAAGCTCCTGGTAGGTGATCCCGAGCTCCGGCGATACAAACGACAGGATCTTGCGCATGAGGCGTCTCCCTTTCAGGTGAACGGATTGAAGGTTAAACGAACGTGATGGACTTAAGCTTCCAATAACCTTATAGGCGCAGTTCCGCAGAAACTTGCGGGACTCCTCCACTCTCCTCCTCCACGGGGGACGAGAGGTGCCTCAGCGGGTCAGAGTCTCCACCAGCCGCTCGTACTCCGCCTCGAGCGAGGCGTCCATGCCCAGCATGAAGCGGCGAATGACGGCGTGGACCGGGAAGAACTCCATCCCTAGCCGCTCGAAGCTCAGGCTGACATGCTCCGCATCGGCGCGAATCACCCACTGGCCGCCGAGCGCGTTGCGGATCAGCTCACCGAGGTAAGCTCCCCAGCCGAGTGCGATCAGGGCGAGTTCTTCCTCGGTAGCAGGCTGTTCATTCCAACCCTCCGCCAAAAGGTCGAAAGTCGCGAAGTCGTCTTCGCTCTCGCTCAGCGGCGCCTCGAAGCTGGCATGGATCTCGGCGAGCGTATCGTCTGCCTGATCGGCCAGCTCGTTCGCACGTTGCAGCCAGGCTGCTCCTTCGCGCTCTCCAGCGCCGAACAGCGCCTCCGCTTGAGCACGCTCCAGCAGCGTGGGAATCTTGGCGACGGCGGCTTGAATGTCATCGGTCATGGGGATTATGGCTCCTGGAATCAATAAGTAAGTCATCAGACAAGTAAGTAGGTCGACAGGCGGATAAATCAATAAGCAGATAGACTGATAAGTAAATCGTGGCGAACGGTTGGCCGGCTAGGGGGATAGGTGAGCGGCCCCGGAAATCACCTAGTGGGCCGTCGCGTCGACGGAATCCGAGCGCTTGGCGGGCAGGACGCGTCGGACCGCTTGTTCGACCAGGTCCACCGAGAGGTCCTTCATGCAGCTGAGCGCCTCGCAACTGGTCTGACGACGGTCCCATAGACATGGCCGGCATTCGAGCCCCGAGACATGAACGGCCTGGTGAACGGTTCCCTCGGGCAGCAATTTCTTGGGATCGGTGGGACCAAACAAGGCCACGGTGGGCCTCCCTACGGCGATCCCCAGGTGCATGGGGGCGGAATCGACGGCCACCAGGACGCTTGCTTGCTCGATCAAGGCCGCCAGCTGGCCCAGGCCCTTGGTTTTCCCGTAAGCATCAATGAAAAAAGAGCCGCTGGCGCCGATAAACGAGCCGCTGGCGCCAGTGACGCTCGGCTGGGTCGCCAGCTTCTTGCGGATGGCCTCGATCGTCTCTTCGTCATCCGGCCCGCCGGCGATCATCACCCTCACGCCCGCCGCATCGAGCCGGCGCGCGAGTTCCGCCCATTTCTCGCTTTCCCAGCTCTTGAGGAAGCCCTTGAGGACGCTCAGTCGGCTACAGCCGGGATGCAGCATGACCACGGCTTCGCCGGGTTGGATGGCCTGCTCGGACATGAAGTCCTTGGCCCATTGGCGATCGCTCGGGGCGATCGCCACCTGCGGCAGCCGGTTCGGGCTCGGCACCCAGTCCCGGATCAGATCGTAGTACATGTCGGCCGCGTACTGCTGCTTCTTGAGCGGCGCCTGGTAAGTGAGAAGCCGGGCGGTCTTGCTCGCGCCGTAGCCCGCCCGGTAGCGCGCACCGGTCAGCCAGAGCAGAACCGGCACCAGGGCCGAGCCGCCGGACGAAATGGCCAGGTCGAACTTCCGCTTGCGCAGCTCTCCGACCAGGGCCATCAACTCGGCGGGACCGGGCTTGGCCTTGATATCGAAGGTGAGCACCTCGTCGATGGCGGGATTGAAGGCACCGATGCCCGAGCAGCGAGGCTCCACCAGCATGGTGATCCGGGAGTTGGGATAGGTCTCGCGCAGGCCCTGGATCACGGGGAAGAACAGAATCTCGTCGCCGATCCCGCCGAAGTTGATGGCGAGGATCCGCTGGATCGAGGAATCGGTGGGGATCATGAGCGTTCTCCCTGAGCTGCCACGGGCAGGCGAATGATGAGGGCCAGCACCAGCCAGAACAGGATCTGGACGCTGGGGCGATAAAAGACGGTGTCCACCAGGCCGTGGATCATCAGGCCCAGAAGGGCGGCGATCGCCGCGATGGCCCAAGGACGCGCCTCTCCCCGAAGGGCATGGAAGAAGCTGCGCGCGATGGCGGCCAAGACGAACCAAAGGTAGGCCAGGAGACCGAAGATCCCGGTTTCGACCGCGACCTCCAGGAAGATATTATACGCCCCCAGGGCCTCGAAGCCGGAGATCATGTAGAGCCCGTAGACCTTCTGGAAGGTCTCGTTGCCGATGCCGACGCCCGCCCACCAGGAATCTCGAAGCATGGCGAGAACACCCAGCCAGACGTTCATGCGGAAGGAGTTGGAGGAATGATCCCGGGTCGCGAACATGCTCGCGAGGCGCTGTTGCAGGACGGGGGAGTCCATGAAGACGTAGATGCCGCCTCCGACGACGAGCAAGGCAACGACTGCCAGAGCCAGCTTGAGCCGCCAATCCCGCTTGATGATGGGCCAAACCCAGACCATGGCGGCGACGGCGAGGACGGCGATCTCCACGGCGAGGGCCAGCCAGGCTCCCCGCGAGTAGGTGAAATACAGGCACGCGCTTCCCGCCACCACGGTGGCGAAGGCAAGTCCCTTGAGCCAGTAGCTGCGAAAAGCCACGACGCCGGCAGCCGCGAGCGGAAGGATGGGAATCAGGTAGCCGCCCAGCAAGTTGGGGTTGAGCAGGGTTCCGTAGACGCGGGTCAGCTGGATCTCGGACTCGGCGTCATCCCAGAGCGCCAGCGGAGGCACGTCGATCGTCCACTGGTAGACACCGTAGACGGACTGCACGAGCGCCGCCAGCAAGAGCGAGGCCAATATCGGAGCCCAGGCTCCTTTGCGGCCGAGCGCGCCGCGGAACGCGAAGAAGGCCATCCAGAAGACGACGAGTTTGGAGACCCCCTTGAGGCTCAGCACGAGGTACGGCGAGAAGGCCGCCGCCACGAGCGTGAGGGCCACCATCACCATGAAAGGGACGTCGAGCGCGTTGTGGTCCCGGTCCATCGGCGGATGGGTCAAGGCCTTGAACACGTAGGCCGCGAAGGCCAAGAGCACCAGGAGGGCGTTCAGGCCGGTGCCGACGTAGGGAGAGGCCAAGAGCAAGAGGCAGACGCTCAGCACCGCGAAGGTCGGCGCCAGCCGGGCGGCCCAGGAAGAGGCCAGGAAGGGTTGAAGGAATTGACCCGCGCCTCCGCGGAAGGCACGAAGCATGCGAACCGGCAAGGACGCGCGCAGGGTGTCGGACCATGCGCCCTCGCACGTCATCATGCCCAGGAACGCCATGACCGAGATCAGCCAGGCGGGTGCACTCGTGGCCGGAGGTACGGATATCCCTCCAAGCGGAAAGCGTTCGGGATGGCTGGCCATCTAGAGCTTGGGCTGCTCGACGACGCGAACGTCCACGATGGAGCCGCGCAGGCGATACTTGAAGCCTTCGATCTCGATCGGCACTCCGACCTTGATCTTCTGACCGCCCATGATGACGGCGTCATCGGTGAACTGCGCCTTTTCCCTCAGGGTCAGGACCACGTCCTTGCCGTAGGGTTCGGAGGGATCCGGATAGGCCTTCACGCCACCGGGAGCGGGCATGGTGATCATCCTGGGGGTGACCTTGACGCTCACGATCTTCAGGGAGGCGTGAGGCTGGTTGCGAATGGTGATGAAGGTCTTGTCGCCCACCTTGAACATGCCCGGGTCAGCCATCGATCCGCGGAAAAAGAGGTCGATCTCCGCGGTTCCCTCGCCCTTGAGCACCTGGTTGACTCCCGCGTTCCCGGTGCGAGCCAGAACCACGCCCGTCATGGAAACGAAAACCACCAGCAATAGAAGCAGGTCGAGAATGTTGACCCGTCCGAAAAGCTTGCCTTGCGCGTCGATCAAATTGGAACCCTCTTCCTGCACTTCATGACTCGCTTTCCCCGGGGGCATTGGCCTCGACTGGGGAAACCCATTGATTTTGACGAGAATCGGCCCGCTTGGCAAGAGCGACTGAGGCGCTCAGAAAGCGTCGCAGGCCGACATGATCACCCCAGGGACTTGATCCGCGCGACCAGGCTAGTGGTAGAACGGCCTTCGACGAACGGAAGAACCCGGACCTCGCCGCCCAGCGCGCGAACCAGGGGGGTTTCGGGAATGGCGTCCGGCTGATAGTCGCCGCCCTTCACGTAGAGGGTGGGGCGAACGGCCTTGATGGCCTCATCCGCCGTGGCCTCGTCGAAGATGAGCACGTGATCGACGCATTCGAGGGCCGCCAGGAGTTCAGCGCGCTCGTCCTGAGGCAGGATAGGGCGGCTGGGACCTTTGAGGCCCTGTACCGAGGCGTCGGAGTTGAGGCCGAGCACGAGGCGATCGCCAAGCGCCCGCGCCGCCTGCAAGTACCGGGTATGCCCCACGTGAAGCAAATCGAAGCACCCGTTCGTAAAGACCGTCGTCGAACCGTCCTCGGCCCAGGACGCGGCCAGCCGCTCCATCTCGGAGCGCGTCACGATCTTGGTCACCGCTCGAAGACCTCCTCGGACATGGCCGCGAAGGTTCGCTCCATCTCCTCGACCGTGGTCGTGGAGGTTCCAAACCGGCGGACCACGATCGAAGCCGCCAGGTTGGCCAGGATCGTCGCCTCGACGTACGAGGCCCCGCCTGCCAGAGCCAGGGTCAAGGTGCCGACCACCGTGTCCCCCGCACCGGTGACGTCGAAGACCTCCGTCCGGTTGAAGGCTGGGATCTGGTTGATCTCGCCGGAAGCCTCGAAGACCGCGATCCCGTTGCCGCCGCGGGTGATGAGCACCGCCTGCGCCTCGGTCAGCTCCAAGAGGCGACGTCCGGCACGCTTCAGCGAGTCTTGATCGACGATGGGGAAGCCCACCACCTCCTCGGCCTCGGGCTGGTTGGGGGTCAATGCGGCAACGCCCTTGAACACCGACAGGTCGCCCTGAGCGTCCACCGTCACCAGCTTGCCATGGCGCCGAGCCAGATCGAGCGCGGCCGCGACGATGCGCGGAGTCAGCACGCCGTTTCCGTAGTCCGAGATCAACAAGCCGTCGATCTCGGGGATCCGCTCCTCCAGCACCGCGATCACGGCCGCTTCCAGATCCTCCGACAAGGGCTCATGAGACTCCCGATCCACCCTGACGATCTGCTGGGTGACCGATTGCTGGGAGGAGGCCGAAATGCGCGTCTTGGTCGTGGTCGGTCGGTCGGGATCGATCACCACGTTGGAGGTGTCGATGCCGCGTTCGAGCATGACCTGGGCCAGGGTCTCCGCCGAGCCGTCCTCCCCGAAGACCCCGACGGCCTCCACCCTGCCGCCGAGGCTCGCCATGTTGGCGGCCGCGTTGGCAGCCCCACCGGGAACCACGTCCGTGGCCCGGTGGCGCAGGATGAGCACCGGCGCTTCACGGGAGATGCGAGTGACCTCGCCGTTGAGGAACTCATCGGCGATCAGGTCGCCTAGCACCAGCACGCGGGTCTTCGAGAACCCCTGAAGGATGCGGGAAAGAGTTTTGGCATTCATCATTTTGTTAATCCTCGACGGCGACGGCCGCCTGCCACTGCCCGCTGGCCTTGGCACGCAGGTAGGCCTCGATGAAGCCATCGAGGTCTCCGTCCATGACGGTGGCGACGTTCCCGACCTCGTGGCCGGTCCGGTGGTCCTTGACCATCTGGTAGGGATGGAAGACGTAAGAACGAATCTGGTTGCCCCAGGCAGCCTCGGAGTAGCCTCCGCGCAGCTCCTCGAGCCGCTTGGCATGTTCCTCCTGATGGCGGGCGAAGAGCTTGGCCGTCAGGATCCGCATGGCGGTCTCGCGGTTCTGATGCTGAGAGCGCTCGTTCTGGCAGGCCACCACGATGCCGGAAGGCATGTGCGTGATGCGCACCGCCGTCTCGACCTTGTTGACGTTCTGGCCGCCGGCGCCGCCGGATCGGAAGGTGTCGATCTTGAGATCGGTGGCGTTGATCTCGAGCTCCGCGGCCTCGCCCACCTCGGGGGACACCTCGACCGCGACGAAGGAGGTCTGGCGCTTGGCGTTGGAGTTGAACGGCGAGATGCGAACCAACCGGTGCACGCCCTTCTCGGCGAGCAGCCGGCCGTAAGCGTACGGACCGGTCACGATGATCGTGGCGCTCTTGATTCCCGCTTCTTCGCCGGGGGACATGTCCGCCAGCTCGACCTTGCACTCATGCTTTTCAGCCCAGCGGGTGAACATCCGAAGAAGCATCTGGGCCCAGTCCTGGGCGTCCGTTCCGCCTGCCCCCGCGTTGATCGAGAGAATCGCGGGGCTCTGGTCGTACTCGCCGCCCAGGAGCTGCTCCATCTCCCAATCGCCAAGCGTCTGGCGAAGCTGGGACAGTCCAAGCTGGATCTCCGGGAGGACGGAATCATCCGACTCCTCGAGGCCCATCTGGATCAGGACCTCCAGGTCCTCACCGAGGCGCGTCCAGGTGTCCAGGCGATCGGCCTGAACTTTCACGGCGTTGAGTTCCTGCATGACTTTTTGAGCCGCAGCGGAATCGTTCCAGAAGTTGGGGTCGAGGGTCTTCCGTTCGAGATCCGCCACCCGTCGATTCAGACGGTCCGGGTCAAAGATGCCTCCGGGCTTCGTCGATACGCATGCGAAGGGCGCCGAGTTCGGCCTTGCAGTCCTGCAACATGTCTTACTCCTTCAATAAACTAGGCGTTGCTCTGATCCTCGATCCCCTCGGGGCCGAAGGCGGCCATGTTGTGGATCATCGGAGGAGCCATCGGGGGGACGTCGTAGACCACCTGGATGTGGAACGCCTGCTTGATTACGTCGTGCTGAATGGCTTTCAGCAGATCCTGGAAGAGTTCGTAGGCTTCGCGCTGGTACTCGCGCAGGGGGTCCTTCTGACCGTAGGCCCGCAGTCCGATGCCGTCGCGCAGGGCGTCGATGTCGTGGAGATGCTCGATCCACTTGGAATCGATGATCCGCAGCATCAGGTAGCGTTCGATCTGGCGCATCATCTCGACGCCCATGATTGCCTGCTTGGCTTCGTAGGCATCCAGGGCCTGTTCGACCATGAAGGCCTTGAGGGCATCTGCCGAGGGGCAGTCCTCGAACTCCTTGACGTCGATCTGGCCCAAGAGCGGAGCGTAGTCCGCCGCCGAGACGCGAAGGCCCTGGAAGTCCCATTCGTCACGGTTGACCTGCGGGTTGGCGTACTGATCGACAAGGTCCTCCATGACCCGCTTGATCATCTGCCGGATATGGGCTTCCATGTCGGCGCCTTCGAGCACCTTGCGCCGTTCGGCGTAGATGATCTCGCGCTGCTTGTTCATGACGTTGTCGTATTCGAGGACCTGCTTGCGGATGTTGAAGTGATAGACTTCGACCTTCCGCTGGGCCCCTTCGATGGCGCGGGTGACGAGTCCGGACTCGATGGCCTCGTCCTCGGGGACGTTCATGCGGTCCATGAGCTTGGAGATGCGGTCGCCGCCGAAGAGGCGCATGAGGTCGTCTTCGAGCGACAGGTAGAAGCGGGTGGAGCCGGGGTCGCCCTGACGGCCGGCACGACCGCGGAGCTGGTTGTCGATGCGCCGGCTCTCGTGGCGTTCGGTCGCGATGATGTGAAGTCCGCCCATTTCCAGGACCATCCGCTTCTCCTCGGCGCAGACGCGGGTGGCCTCCTCGATGGCGGCCTTAAGCTCGGCCTCGGGCGCTTCGGCGGGGTTGATCCCCTTGCTCAGAAGCAAGTCCATGGCGAGGCCCTGCGGGTTGCCGCCGAGGATGATGTCGGTACCGCGGCCGGCCATGTTGGTGGCGATGGTGATAGCACCCTGACGTCCCGCCTGGGCCACGATCTTGGCTTCCTGTTCATGGTACTTGGCGTTGAGGACCGCATGGGGAACTCCGCGCTGCTTGAGAATCTCCGAGAGGGTTTCGGACTTCTCGATGGAGACGGTCCCCACCAGAACCGGACGGCCCTGCTTGAAGGACTCCTGGATGTCGTTGGCCACCGCGTTGAATTTGCCGTTGACGGTCTTGTAGACGACGTCCGAGAGGTCCTTGCGCAGGACCGGCTTGTTGGTGGGGATGATGCTGACTTCGAGGTTGTAGATCTTGCCGAACTCCGCCTCTTCGGTGGCGGCGGTTCCCGTCATGCCGGCGAGCTTGTCGTACATGCGGAAGTAGTTCTGGAAGGTGACCGTGGCGAGGGTCTGGGTCTCGTTCTGGATGGGCACGCCTTCCTTGGCCTCGATGGCCTGGTGAAGGCCGTCCGAGTAGCGTCGACCGACCATCAGGCGCCCGGTGAACTCGTCGACGATCACGACTTCCATCTCGCCGTTCTCGGGATTCTGGCGCACCACGTACTCCCGGTCGCGCAGGTAGATTTCCTTGGCGCGCAGGGCCTGGGTCACATGGTGGGCGAGTTCGGGGTTGGCCGCGTCGTAGAGGTCTTGCACGCCGAGGAGCCTTTCGGCCTCGGTGGTGCCGTCCTCGGTCATGATGACGTTCTTGGCCTTCTCGTCGAGGGCGTAGTGGACCTCGCGCTGCATCTTGGTGACGATGCGGGCGATCTTGTCGTAGAGGGAGACGTCCTGATCGATCTGTCCCGAGATGATCAGCGGGGTGCGGGCCTCGTCCACCAGGATCGAGTCGACCTCGTCGACGATCGCGTAGTGGAGGCTGCGCTGGACGCAATCTTCGATCGACTGGGCCATGTTGTCGCGCAGGAAGTCGAAGCCGAGCTCGTTGTTGGTGGCGTAGGTGATGTCGGTGGCGTAGGCGATCCGGCGCTGGTGAGGATAGAGGTGGTGCTGGATCAGGCCGACGTCGAGGCCGAGGAAACGGTGGATCTGCCCCATCCATTCGGCGTCGCGCTTGGCGAGGTAGTCGTTGACGGTGACGATGTGGACGCCCTTGCCGGGAAGCGCGTTGAGGTAGGCGGGCAGGGTGGAGACCAGGGTCTTGCCTTCACCGGTGCGCATCTCGGCGATGCCACCGCGGTGGAGGAAGATGCCGCCGATCATCTGCACGTCGAAGTGGCGCATGCCGAGGGCGCGTCGGCCACCCTCGCGCACGACGGCGAAGGCCTCGGGCAAGAGCGAGTCGAGCGGGGCTCCGTTGGCGAGGCGCTGGCGGAACTCAGCGGTCTTGCCGCGCAAGTCCTCGTCGGAGAGTCTCACCAGGTCCTCTTCAAAAGAGTTGATGCGGTGCAGAATGGGACGAACGGCCTTGATCTTGCGTTCGTTGGCGTCGCCCAGGACCTTGCCCAGTAGCTTCAACATGTCGATAACGCCCTAGTCCTTCCGGAAAAATGTCTTCCCTGCGTTCAGTCGCATGCCCGGGGTTTAGCCCGGGCGATGGGTCAGATGATTCGAAAACCTATCATACCATGGGCTATGCGCCGCGTGACTTCCGGCGTTGACCCCTGGCCGCCGATGGAGTACCATGACCTCTCGTCAGATTAAACAGGTCCGATGGTGGGCAAGGCCAAGTCTACCGGGATCGAAGCGAGGAGCTCCAATGAAAGCCAACATCCATCCCGTCTACAACCAGATCAGCGCCACCTGCGTCTGCGGGAACACGTTCAAGACCGGTTCGACCAAGAAGGAAATCCGGACCGAAATTTGTTCGGCTTGCCACCCCTTCTTCACCGGCACCCAGAAGATCGTCGACACGGAAGGCCGCGTCGAGCGCTTCATGAAGAAGTACAACCTGGACGTCAAGGGCCAGAAGAAGGCCTAACGACCTTACTGCTGCGAGGCGGAGCCGAAAGGTTCCGCCTTTGTTCTTGGGAGAACCTTGCCATGACCCGCGACAACGCAAAGCCGCCGAAAGCCGATTCGCTGACGGAAAGCATCCCCCTGCTCGATCACGGCTACCTCAAGTACATCACCCACATGGGCGATGACCTCCTGCCGCTCGAGGCCGCTCGCATGAGCACCGGCAACCCCACCGGGACCGATCCGGCCAAGGACGCGGCCACCCGGGACTACCTCTGGCGCCATGCCCACGCCACCCCCTTCGAGATGGCCGTCCTTCAGGTCGAGGTTCAGTGTCCGCTTTTCGTCCGCTCCGAGTGGCATCGTCATCGCACCCAGAGCTACAATGAAGCGAGCGGGAGATACATGGAGATGCCGGACATCCAGTACCTGCCCGAGTTCGAGCGCCTCCAGCCCCAGTCCATGACCAACAAGCAAGGCTCCGAGGGCGACCTCGATCCGGCCGTTCGCGACGAGATCCTGCGGCGCATGAACGCCGAGCAACGCGAGGTTCGCGCCAACTACGAGTGGTACCTGGAGCAGGGCCTGGCCCGCGAGGTGGCTCGCATCAACATGCCCCTCAGCCAGTACACCCGCTTTCGCGCCCAGGCCAATCTCCGCAACTGGATGCACTTCCTCAACCTGCGCATGGCCAGTAACGCCCAGCACGAGATCAGGCTGTATGCTAATGCCGTGGCCGAGATCATCCGCACGATCTGGCCCGAGACCTGGGCGGTCTTCGAGGAGCACACCCTCATGGCGGCCTCCTTCAGCAAGACTGAACGATCGGTACTCACCGACCTGCTGGAAAGGGCCTTCGTGGGCCTGACTCCCGAGGAACGGGAAGCCAGGATCGCGGAGATTGCGGGCGATCGCCTCTCCAAGGGCCGCCTCCGCGAATTCGTCGCCAAGCTCGATTGAGGAATTCGACGCGCCCGCCAAGGTTTCAAGATCCATGGAATAATAGAGGCATCGCTCTTCCACTCCTGCCCCGTGCCTGGAAAGGACCCCCCGATGGCCGCCTCCAACCTCACGATCCAGCGCCCCGCGGAACTCACCGCCGAATTCGTCCAGGAGACCTTCGACCACCTCCTCGCCCGCCTCAAGGCCATGCCCGACGAGCCGGCGGACTGGGAGGAGTTCTTTCGGAGTTGGAACGCCTTCAAGAAAATCCTCGCGGGTGAATCCTCCCGCCGACACTACCGCGAGGCCCAGAATACCCAGGACTGCCAGGCCGAAGAGGCCGTCAGGTACTTCCGCGAAAAGATCCAGCCCGTCGCGGAGGTGGTCAATGCCAAGATTCGCGAGATCCTGCTCGAGTCGAAGCACCGCGCCCACCTGGAAGCCCGCTTCGGCAAGCTCCTGTTCCGCTACTTCGAGCTCGAACAGGAATCCTTCGCCGCGGTGAACGTCCCCTTGATGGTCGAGGAAGGCGAGATCCAGGCCGATTACCAGAAGATGCTCGGCTCGGCCCAGATCCCCCTCGGCGACGAGCTCTTGACCTTTCCGCGGGCGCTCGCCCGCTACTCCGACCCCGACGAGAACGTTCGCAAGACCGCATGGTTCGCCGTCGGACGCTGGATCCAGTCGATGTCCCCCGAGCTCCACGGCTTCTACTCCGAACTCGTCGAACGCCGCGACCAGCGCGCCCTCAACGTCGGCGAAGCCAACTTCATCCCCATGGGCTACCGGGGAATGAGCCGCACGGACTATGGTCCCGAAGAAGCGGCCGCCTTCCGGGAGGGAATCCGCCGCCACGTCGTGCCCCTCGCCGCCAAGATTCGCGCCATGCAGGCCCAGGCCCTCGGCACCGAAACCGTGAAACCCTGGAACATGGCCTACTTCCCCGGCTTCTCGCTCGCGCCCGACGTGGCCCCCGTGGAAACCCAGATCGCCAATGCCGACGCGCTCTTCGCGCGCATGCACCCAACCTTGGTGGGCCACTTCCGCCGGATGGTCGAAGAAAAGCTGATCGATCTCGAGAATCGCCCCGGCAAGCAACCGGGCGCCTTCTGCACCACCTTCGACGACGAGGGACTGGTCGCCATTCTCTGCAACAGCACCGGGTCCTCGAAGGACATCGGAACCCTGATCCACGAGATGGGCCACGCCTTCCAGGCCTGGGAATCCAGCTGGATAGAACCCCTGGAGCTACGCTGGCCCACTTCCGACGCCGCCGAGATCCACTCGATGGGCATGGAGTTCCTCTCCCTGCCCGAAATCGAGGCCTTCTTCACCCCCGAAGACGCCGCGAAGTTCCGCCGCCTCAAGCTGATCGAGACGGTGGTCCTGCTGCCTTACATCGCCACGGTCGATGCGTTCCAGCACTGGATCTACGAGAACCCCGAGAACACCCCCGAGGAGCGGGACGACGAATGGGACCGGATCTGGGACACCTTCATGGTGGGAATCGATTGGGAAGGCGTCGAGGAGTTCAAGCCCGTACGCTGGAAGTATCAGGCTCACATCTTCGAAGCGCCCTTCTACTACATCGACTACGGGATCGCCGAATCGGGCGCCATGCAACTCTGGCAGAAGGCCCAGGACGATCACGATCGGACCATGGAGATCTACCTGAAGCTCTGCCACATCGGCGGCACCCAGTCGGTGCTGGATATCTTCCGGTCGGGCGAGATGCAGAGCCCCTTCGAGACGGATGTCTTCAAGCCGCTGATGGAAGCGGTCGCCACCGAACTCGGAATCTGACCTCCTGAAATCTTGTCCCCCCATGAGCCCTTTGGGCCCTTGGGGGGACAAATTTTAGGCGAGCGCCACCCACGAGTGCTTGATGGTTCCCGGACCGAGCTCCAGGAGTCCCACGGCGGGCTGAGTGCCGTCGACGTTGTAGGATGCGCTCGACGGGCAGAAGACCTTGACCCGGCCCTCATCCTCCCAGCACCGGCGATGCACGTGGCCGAAAAGGGCCAGATTGGCTCCCAGCGCCTCGGCATGATCGACCAGGCCTGCCAGCGACTGCTTCACCCCGTAGAGATGGCCATGGGTGAGCAGAATGGTCCAGCCCTCGATCTCGATGATCTTCTCGGGAACCACGCTCAGCGGCAAGTCGGAGTTGCCCAGGACCTGGATCACGGGCGTGGGCTGCATGAGGATGAGTTTCTGACCGTCGTTGAAGCCGTCACCCAGGTGGACGACGAGATCGCTCGCGGCAGCGAGGTCGGCTATCAGACCGAGAGGGGCCTTGCCATGGGTGTCGCTAACGACCAGCAGGCGCATGCTGGAGAGCCTCGATCAGCAGGGACGCGGCCTTGGCCCGATGCGAGTGGGCGTTTTTCTCCTCCGTCGTGAGCTCGGCGAAGGTCTTGTCCAGCGCGGGGACGTAAAAGACCGGATCGTAGCCGAAACCATGATCGCCGCGAGGCTCGTGCAGAATTCGCCCGCTCACCAGGCCTTCGACCGTCAACTCGTCGCCGCCGGGCCAGGCCAGGATGAGCGCGCAGTGGAAGCTCGCGCCCCGCTCGGAGTCGGGAACGTCGATCAGCTCACCGAGCAGCTTCCGGTTACGGTCGGCATCGGTGGCGTTGTTGCCGGCATAACGGGCCGAGTGCACTCCGGGGCGCCCATCGAGGGCGTCCACCGAGAGACCGGAATCGTCCGCCAGGGTAGGCTCTCCCAGCAGGCGCGCGTAGGTCCGGGCCTTCAGGCGGGCGTTCTCGCGGAAGGTCTCGCCCGTTTCGTCCACCTCGATGACATGCGGGGGCATCACCAGTTCGATGGGAGAGTCGGCGAGCATCCGTTGAAGCTCGTCGAGCTTGTGGGAGTTGGTCGTGGCGAGCACGACGCGCATTTGCTTCTGGGTCACTATTTCTTTCCTCGCCGGGGGGCCCGAGCCACCCGATAGGCCTTGATGACGTCCGAGATTCGCCCGATGGTCGCCAGCACCCGGTTGAGATGAGCCATGTCGACGACCTCCAGGATCAACGTGATGACCACGATCTTGTCCTTGGTCGAACGAACCTTGACCGTGCGGATGTTGGTCTTGGTGTCCGCGATCTTGATGGTGATGTCCTTGAGAATCCCCACCCGGTCGATGACCTCGACGGCCACCTCCACCGGATAACTCGCCTGGGCGGTACTGGCTCCCCACTCGACCGCGAGGCGGCGTTCGGGCTCCACCGCCAGCAGGTTGGGGCAATCCGCGGTATGCACCGAGATGCCGCGTCCCCGGGTCACCGTACCCATGATGTCCTCGCCCGGAACCGGGGCGCAGCACTTGGAGAGATTGAGCAGCATGCCGGCGTCCCCGTTGACCAGGATCCCGGTACTGCGCCGTTCCTTGGTCGGGATCTTCGATCCGAACTGTTCCGGGGTCACCTCCGGCTGGGGCAAGTAATCCGCGCGAATGCGGTTGGCGACCTGCAAGGCCGTCCGCTCGCCGTATCCGACGGCCGCCAGCAAATCGTCGAAGTTCGCGTAGTTGAACTTCTCGGCCAGCTGGGTGTCCTTGCCGGTCTTGCCGAAGAGATCGAAGGATTCCTTGCCGAGCTCGCGCTCCAGCGCGTCCCGGCCGGTCTGGACGTTCTCCTCGCGCCGCTGCCGCTTGAACCAGCTGCGGATCTTGTTCTTGGTGGAGTTCGCCGAGACGAAGTTCAACCAGTCCAGGGACGGCTTGCTGTTCTTGCTGGTCATGATCTCGACGATGTCGCCCGTCTTGAGGCGGGTGTCGAGGGTGACGATCCGGCCGTTGACCTTGGCTCCGACGCAGCGGCTACCGACCTCGGTATGAACCCGGTAAGCGAAGTCGACGGGCGTCGCCCCGGCAGGCAGGTCGACCACGTCCCCGCGCGGCGAGAAGACGAAGACCTCCTCGGAGAACAGGTCCTCCTTGACGGTGTTGACGTACTCCTGGGAGTCGCGGACCTCGCCTTGCCAATCGAGCAACTGACGCAGCCAGGTGAAGGTCTGCTCGGGTTGCTGGCTGGCGGAGCCGCCCTCCTTGTAGCGCCAGTGGGCCGCGATGCCGAACTCGGCGACCCGGTGCATGTCGAAGGTGCGGATCTGCACCTCCACCGGCTTGCCGCCAGGCCCTATCACGGAGGTGTGAAGGGACTGGTAGAGGTTGGGCTTGGGCATCGCGATGTAGTCTTTGAAGCGTCCGGGAATCGGGCGCCAGATGGAGTGGACGATGCCCAGGACCTCGTAGCATTCCTTGATGTTGTCGACGAGCACGCGGACCGCGGTGATGTCGAAGAGGTCGTTGAACTCCTTGCGGTTCTTCTCCATCTTGCTCCAGATGGAGTAGAAGTGCTTGGCGCGGCCATAGATGTTGGCGTTGACCTCGACGCGGCGAACCTCGTCCCGGATGCGGCCGACGATCTCCTCGATGTAGCGCTCGCGTTCATCGCGCTTCTCGCCGAGCAGCTTCGCGATGTCGTAGTAGGCTTCGGGGTGAAGGTAGCGAAGCGACCAGTCCTCGAGTTCCCACTTGATCCGTCCCATACCGAGTCGGTGGGCCAAGGGGGCGAAGATCTCCAGGGTCTCCTTCGAGATATCCTGCTGTTTCTCGGGGCGCATGTGCTTGAGCGTGCGCATGTTGTGCAGCCGGTCGCAGAGCTTGACCATGATCACCCGGACGTCCTTGGCCATGGCCACGAACATGCGGCGGAAGTTCTCGGCCTGACGCTCTTCCTTGCTGGAGAAGGTAAGTTTCCCCAGCTTGGTGACGCCCTGGACGATGGTGGAGACGTCGGGACCGAAGAGCTTGGCGAGTTCCTCTGGGGTGGTGTCGGTGTCCTCGAGAACGTCGTGCAGGAGGCCCGCAGCGACGGTGGCTCCGTCGGCTTCGAGCTGCGCGAGGATCAGCGCGACCTCGTAAGGATGAATGATGTAGGGCTCCTCCGACTTGCGGAACTGACCCTCATGCATCTGATGGGCGAAGGCATAGGCGCGCTCGACGAGGTCGACCTCTTCGGGCGCCATGTACTTGCTGATGGTGTTGACCAAGCCCTCGGTCGCTACCGCTCCGTTCATTCCCTGTCCCCCAACCCAAACCTGTTCCCCGACCCAAGGCTTCCCACGAATCCGCAGGCCTGAAACCCCCATTATACCTCAAGTTTCACGGGGAGATGATCAGGGCTTTTATACCCGGCTAGCGAGGGTCCTGGACCGCGCGGGTGCCGCCCGGGGTCGCGAACGGCGCGACCGAAGCGGGGAAGACCGCGTGAAGGCGCATCTGAACCCGAGCTTGCCCCTGCCAGAAGTTGAATTCCGGGGTGAAGGCGACGTCGACGACCTCGGGAACCGGGAAGAGGGCTCCCATGCCGAAGCCGACCGCCTCGCGAATTTCGATGCCGTCGCGCAGCTCCAGCCAGAGGTGGTTCTTGTCCTTGCCGCGCTGCTTCTGGCGCAGCACCTGCACGCGGCGCAGGACGAGGCGGGGCTCGGGATTCCCCTGGCCGGTCGGTTCCAGCCAGAGCAGCTCCCGGATCAGCTGGGGCGTGACCTGAGCGAGCGAGACCTCGGCATCCAGCATGAGCGGTCCTTGGGGGCGATCGCCCCCGGTCTGGGTTCGAACCGCGGCATCGAGCCGCTCCCGGAACGCCTCCAGGCGATCGAGTTCCAGCGCCAGCCCCGCCGCCTGGGCGTGGCCTCCGAAGCGGTCGAGATGCTCGCGGCAGGCCTCGAGGGCCGCGAATAGGTGGATCGCTTCGGGCGATCGCCCCGATCCCTTCCATTTATCGCCGTCTGCTCCCAGCAGGATCACGGGGAGTTGGTAGGCATCGACCAGACGGGCAGCGACGATCCCGATGATCCCGCGGTGCCAGTCATCCTTGGCGAGCACGATGACGGCAGCCCGCGCCAGATCGACCTCCGCGGCCACCATGGCATGCGCCTCGGCCTCGATGCGCTTGGACGTCTCCTGGCGCAGGCGATTGAGGCGCTCCAGCTCGGCGGCCAGCGTTTCGGCCTCGCCGCCGTCCTCGGCCAGCAAGAGCTTGAGGGCCACCTCCGGATGATCCATGCGGCCGGCCGCGTTGATCCGCGGCCCGATCCGGAACCCGATGTCCTGGGCGCCCATGTTGGCGATCGAGGCCACCCCCGCGACGTCCGCGAGCGCCCGGATTCCGGGGCGAGTGGCAGTGGCTATCCGGTGAAGGCCCGCCGTCACCAGGGTCCGGTTGACCCCGGTCAGGGGGGCCACGTCGGCAATCGACCCGATGGCCACCAGGTCGAGCAGGTCTTCCACCCCCTGGGAGGGAGAGCGCTGCTCGAGGGCGGCGGCCAGGGCGAAGGCGACTCCCACCCCCGCGAGCCCGCTCATCTCGGCGGGGCATCCGCCCAGGCGCGGGTTGAGCATGGCGAAGGGCTGCGGCAGGATGGCCGGCGGCGTGTGGTGATCGGTCACGATCACGTCCATTCCCAGATCCTGGGCGTGGGCGACCTCGCGAACCGAGCTCACGCCGTTGTCGACGGTGACGATCAGGCGGGCGCCGTGGTCGGCCAGCTCCTCGACGGCATGCAGGTTCATGCCGTAGCCGTCCTCGAAGCGATGCGGCAGGAAGTAGGTGACGTTGTAACCGGCGCGCCGCAAGTAGCTGTAGAGCAACGCCGTGCTGGTGACGCCGTCGGCGTCGTAATCGCCGTAGACCACGATTCGTTCGCCGGCGTCCAGGGCGTCCAGCAGGCGGCCGGCCGCGGCTTCCATCCCCGGCAATTCCCAGGGGTCGAGCAGCGAGGGGTCTTGCCCGAGGAAACGCCTGGCGGCGGCCGCGTCCGGGACCCCTCGCACGAGCAGCAGGCGGGCGAACAGGGCGGACACCCCCAGGTCGCGAGCGAGCATGGTGATCTGGGTGGGATCGGCGTCTTTGAGCAGCCACGAATCAGCAGGCATGCGGGCTCCAGCGGGTGAGCGATCGAGGGCGGGGAAAGAGATCCAGTATAGCACGCCCCCTCGACGCCCTTGGTCCTCCCGCGGGTGAAACCCCCGAGAGGATGCTCGGAAGTTTTAGCTGAAAGTTAACGTCTTGATAACCGCCCGCGCCGCCTCCGCTCCGGATAAGAGGCTACTTGGCGGCCGCGTTTTTTCCCCGAGGCAGTACCGGAGCCGACGGTGCAAGACTTCGCCAAGGCGTCACGGGAGGTGTCCATGCAGTTGAACGGAATGACGCTCAACGCGGCGGGGTCTTCGTACCCGGCCATGCTGGCGCGGCTGCACCAAGCAACCTCCTCTCCCGCGACGGTGCCGATCTCGGTGATCTCGCCCGTCGCGATTCCGTCGCCTCCGACGTTTCCTGGGCCCGCCGCGCCTCAGGTCGCGATCCTGCCCGTCGATCTTCACGCGGCGTACCGGAATCTGGTGAAGCGGCTCGCCGACTTCGCGAAGCAAGTTTTCACGCCGACTCCCGCTACTCCCGAGCAGCCCGGGGTCGCTGAGCCGCAGCCGGCGGCCGCGAGCTACGTCGTTCAGGCGGGGGATACGCTTTCGGCGATCGCCAAGCGGACGCTCGGCGACGGTAACCGCTGGCGCGAGATCTACGACCTGAACCGCGACGTCATCGGTTCCAATCCCAACCTGATTCACGCGGGCCGGACGCTCGCGCTTCCTGGCGGCACCCGCGCGGCACCCGCTCTCGCCGCTCCGAGCAAGCCGTCCGGGAAGTGGGCCTGGCCCGTCGACGGGCGCCGCACGTCCGACTACGGAAACCGCGAACACCCCATCACCGGCGAGCACAAGTTTCACACGGGCCTGGACATCGGGGCAGCCGCGGGCACGCCCGCACGAACCCCCTTGGCGGGCACGGTCAGCTTCGCGGGCCGGAACGGCGGCTACGGCAACTACGTCATGGTGGACCACGGAAACGGCATTCAAACCGCCTACGCCCATCTCTCGGCGATCGACGTCAGCAAGGGCCAGTCGGTCGGAGCCCGGGACGTCGTCGGCAAGGTCGGCAGCACGGGCATGTCGACGGGTCCGCACCTTCACTTCGAGGTGAAGGAGAACGGCAAGTTCGTCGATCCGGACACCTACCTGGCGTGATGACGCCACCGAAAAACCCCGAAGTCGCCGGCTGCGCCAAACGATGCTTGCGCGCCAGGGCTGCTTGACGTAGAATGAGAATTCTTCCACGGCCAAGTGGCGGAATGGCAGACGCAGTCGACTCAAAATCGACCGCCGAAAGGCGTGTGGGTTCGACTCCCACCTTGGCCACTAATGAAGTAGAGATGCGGTTCTTGGCTTCTCGGGGCCAAGAACCGCATCTCTCGTTTTCTCGCCTCGGGTAACATCCTGGGTAACAAATTGCCCAGACGGATCCCCGGAGTGGCAAGTCACAGTACCTCAACGCAGGTGAAATGCCATACTTTGCTTCGTTCGAAATCGACATCATTAGCGCGTTGGCTGGGCAGTTGCTCGCCGCCTTTCAGATGCTTACGCCTGAACCCTTGACGAGCCAGGCTCTGGGAGCGCTTGAGCGCGGTCAAGGTGTGTACAAGCTGTTCCACCAGGAAGCCCTTGTATATGTCGGCAAAGCCGATGACTTGCCTGGTAGGCTTTCTGAGCATCTTGAGAAGATCTCGGGAAGGCGCAACATCTCCGTCGGGGATATGACCTTCAGTTGTCTTTACGTCCACCCAAACTGGACCGCGTTGGCCCCCGAAAAGGCGCTAATTGACCACTACAAGACACAACCGGGCCATTGTGCCTGGAACGGGAACGGTTTTGGTCCACACGACCCGGGGCGTAAGCGCGAGCAAACGGACAAGCCTCCGGACGGCTTTGACGCTCAGTACCCGATCAAGAACGATTGGATAGTTGATCGGATTGAGCCAGGCCTCTGGAACGGTCGCGACTTGTTGACGAGGTTCAAGAAGGATCTGCCCTACTTGCTTCGGTACGAGGTGACGAACAGCAAGCGGTGGCGCGATGGGCACCCCGCGTATAACTCAGCGACGATCACCGTTCCGTCGGCCAATCTCCCCGCGCGTGAGCTCTTGATGGAGATAGCCAAGCAACTTCCTGGGTGGCAGGCAACGATTTTTCCCAGCCACATGATCCTCTATCACGAGTCGCGGCTATACACGCATGGGACTGTTGTTTGGCCGTAGCTAGCCGCGCGCTTGTTAAGAGCTTGGAAGGCGATTGATGCCAAGCGTTCTGACAACCTAGCTGAAACGGCGTGAAAATGTCGGCGCCTTGCCTCACCCAGTCCCCAGGAGGACGGGGGTTCCTAGCCAGCCAAACCGGCCCAATGACACCGCTATCAACGAGTCCATGCCACCACCTAGCTGGAGGCGGGCTGCTTTCGTCACGGTCACCAAATGGATGTCGCTGGACGGGCAAAGGCTGGGGCTCACGGCCTGCTGTGAAAGTGAACCGTTGACAGAGGAATGGAAGCAACTAATAATAATCGAACACATGTTCGACGTTAAGGTCGATGAATGATTGCACGCAAGGCGAGGGCCTGGAGCGGAGATCTTCCCCCTTGACACTATCGCGAGTAGGAATCACCCTTATAGAGGCGCGGTAGGTTCCTTGGGACGCAACACCCTGCTGGATCATGGAGCCGATCGTGACTGAGGAGCGAATGCATGAAATGCGTTGAGCTGTTTACTGGATGCGGGGGGCTCGCGACGGGCCTCTCTCGAGCTGGGTTCCACCATGCTATCCTCGTGGAGTGGAACGATGACGCCTGCCTCACCCTGGCTCACAACAAGGCCAGGGGTGTTCGTCATGTGGAAAACTGGCCTATCGTCCATGCCGACGTGCGTTCGCTCGAATGGACGGAGCTTGTCGCCACCTCGGTGGAGGTCGTGGCTGGAGGACCGCCTTGCCAGCCCTTCTCCATCGGCGGGAAGCACGCGGGCCCAGGTGACGAGCGAGACATGTGGCCGGAGGCGATCCGGGCGGTGCGCGATCTCGGACCGGGCGCGTTCCTGTTCGAGAACGTCCGTGGGCTCCTGCGCCCAGGGTTCAGCGACTACCTGGGCTGGATCCGTCTTCATCTGGGTGCCCCCCAATTGGTGCGGCGGCTGGGCGAGGCGCTCGATCAGCACTTGGCTAGACTTGAGGCCGCCCAGGGCGAGGCGCTCTACGAGGTTCAGGTGCGGCCCGTGAACGCGGCGGACTACGGCGCGCCCCAGAAGCGAAACCGCGTCATCGTCGCCGGGGTTCGGAAGGATCTTGGCGTGGGCCTGCGATTGCCAGAGCCGACCCACTCCAGGGAGCGACTGCTGTGGGACCAGTGGATAACCGGTGAGTACTGGAAGCACCATGGCATCCGGAAGCCGAAGGAAGGTCCCGGCTCCCTGGCGGATCGCCGTGCGGTGGAGAGGCTGAGGGGACGGGTGACGCCGCCCGAGGGGAAGCCATGGGTCACCTGTCGGGACGCCTTCGAGGGACTGGGGGAGCCGGGGACCAATCCTAACGTCTCGAACCACGTCTTTCAAGACGGCGCCAAGGTGTACCCAGGGCACACGGGCAGCCCCATCGACGAGCCAGCCAAGGCCCTCAAAGCAGGGGACCATGGCGTTCCGGGCGGCGAGAACATGGTTGTGCTGCCGACCGGAAAGGTTCGCTACTTCACGGTTAGGGAGGCGGCCCGCCTCCAAGGTCTACCCGATGAGTTCGAGTTTTCCCGTTCCTGGACCGAAAGCATGCGGCAGTTGGGCAACGCCGTGCCCGTCCAATTGGCTGAGGCCATGGCGGTCGGAGTGCGTGAGGCGCTTGGCGTGGACGAGAGGGTACTGGTACAGACTTGATGGGCGACACCCCCGGTTTGGCGCGCGGTTCACAGCATGCATCCCAAGCCCTTGACGACCTGGTGGAAGCGGCTCAACGCCTTGAGGCGTCAGTCCAAAAACTGCGCGGCAAGGCGGCTGAACAAACCCTCGGGGAGCTTTCCAACCTGCTTGACTCCCTCAAGATCATCCGTTCGGGATTGGAGAGAAGGCGTCCGGACCAAGTCCTCATCGTGGACATCTCCGACGCCATCAACAGACTGATTGGTATACTGCCCGGCTTGTCGGCGGCTGCGGCCAGCAAGACGCGACAGCAACTGCTGGGCCTCATGGATCTGCTCACGCGGGCTTTTCGGGACCTCGACCCCATCAAGGAGCCCGCGAGCGTGTTCGACCCAGCGCGCCCGACCACAGCGGGCCGACTCGTCGCCTTGGCGCTGATCGCCCAGCCAAAGGTGCCGCTGGGCCGCATTGTTCGCTCCTATGGGTCGGGAGTGTACGCCATCTACTACAAGGGGCCCCATCCGGCGTACGCCCGCATCTCGGGCACCGAGACGCCCATCTACGTAGGCAAGGCCGATCCCAAGTCCCATGAGGCGGAGACACCACGGGAGCAAGGGGCTCAGCTGTCTGGCCGCCTGATCGAGCATCGTCGGACCATTCGCAAGGTCGAGGAGTACGCGCTGGAGCACGACCTCGCGAATCCTCTCAGAGTGGCCGACTTTGAATGTAGGAAGCTGGTGGTCGCGACGAACGCCCAACTCATCGCCGAACGCCACCTCATCAACTTGTTCAGGCCTCTATGGAACGACGAGACCAAGATTTGCTGGGGCATGAGCAAGCATGGCGACAGCGCGGGCACACGAAGCAACGCGCGATCGCCCTTCGATGTGCTACACCCTGGTCGTGCTTGGGCGATGGACGAACGACTCAGGGATTCAAAGACCATGGAGCAGATCCTCGCCGAAATCGATTCACAACTTGATCTAGCCCCCCCCGTCAATGACAAACAGGAGATACTCGAGCGCTTCCTATTGGAATTCCGGCAGGACCCAGGGCTTGCTGAACACGAGTTGAGCGAGACGGAGGACGCGGAAGGTCCCGCCAGCTAGGCATAAGCCTGCTTCTTTCGGTTCGTCGGCGCAGGAGATAACATTCCCAGGAGGATTCAATCCCTGGGACCTTCCGATGAACCTACTCTTAAACGATCATGCAACCGAAAAAACCACCTCGCACGCGGTCGATCCCGAGCGAAGCGCGTTGATGGCCAAGATCGGCTCACGAGACACCAAGCCGGAGTTACTGGTTCGCAAGGCGGCCCATGCTGCTGGGCTAAGATTCCGGCTTCAAGATCGGCGCCTACCAGGGAAGCCTGACCTCTCGTTCCCAAGCCGCAAACTGGCCATGTTCGTCCATGGGTGCTTCTGGCACCGCCATCCTGGCTGCAAAGCGACCCGAACCCCGAAATCACGAATCCCCTTCTGGGAGGCCAAATTCCAGTCCAACGTCGAGCGCGATCGCAGGGTGGAAACTCAACTTGAAGCGCTGGGCTGGAAGGTCATCGTGATCTGGGAGTGCGAGGCAAGAAAACATGCCCACCTAATGGACGTCATCGAGCGAATCAAGGCGATGCCGCCCCAAAAGGCACGCCCTCAAGCTAAACTAGTGAAGGACACGGCGGGCCAGCAACCCAAGAGGGGCAGGATATCTTGAGCGCAACCGCCTTCCTCGACCTGCTAAAGACGAAGCCCTATACTGGGGACGCGAACTACGGCGTCGAAACCTCATAACAGAATTGGTTGACTCAAAATCGACCACCGATAGGCGTGTGGGTTCGACTCCCACCTTGGCCACTACCCAGTAATGAATCGGCTTTCAGCGATTCGTCGTCGAAGGCCGCTTCATTCTTTTTTCGGCTCTGGGTGCCAATATTTCGGACACTCCCTTTTCCGCGAGAGTTGGACGGTGTCTGCTCCGAAGACTCCCACGAGCCAGCGCCCATGACGGCCTGGATGCTACTATGTTCATCATGAGCACCTCCCCCGCACCCTGGACGCCGACCTACACGATCACCCCCGCCATCGCTCGGGGCCTGATGACCATCGAGGCCGCCAAAGCGGTCGTCTCCGAGGTTCCCATCCCGCCCGCCGTGGAAGCCGAACTGCGCCGCCGGGCGCGGATCCGATCGACGCACTACTCCACCCGCATCGAGGGCAACCGCCTGACGCTCGCCGAGGCCGAGAGGGTCATCGAGGGACGGCAGACCGAGTTCCACGGGCGCGAACGGGACGTAGGCGAGGTCCAGAACTACTGGAACGCGCTCCTGCGCGTCGAGGCGTGGGCCGCCAAGAAGCTGACCCTCACCGAATTCAGCGTCTACATGCTCTCGTCGAGCGTGGAGGGGCGGGCCAAGCCGACCCCGTACCGGGACGGGCAGAACGTCATTCGGGATTCCCGCACGGGCGCAATCGTCTTCTTGCCGCCCGAGGCGAAGGACGTGCCCGCACTCATGGCCCAGATGGTGGCCTGGGCGAAGCTGGCCGAGAAGAACGGGCTCCCCGTTCGGCTCATCGCCGCGTTGGTCCACTACCAGTTCGTGACCATCCACCCCTACTACGACGAGAACGGGCGGACCGCCCGCTTGATCGCGACCTTCCTCCTCCACCGAGGCGGGTACGGCCTCAACGGCTTCTTCTCCCTGGAGGAGCACCACGCCCGGGACCTCGACGGGTACTATCAGGCCCTCGTGACCCACCCTCACCACAACTACTACGAGGGCCGCGCTGAGGCGGTCCTGACGGGCTGGGTCGAGTACTTCATCCGGCTCACGTCACGGGTCTTCGAGCTGGCCAAGGACGAGGCCCTGCGCTGTGCCCGGGAGGGCATCCCCGCCGAGTCTGACGAGCTGCGGAAGCTCGACCGGCGGGCACGCATGGTCCTGGGCCTGTTCGCCAAGAAGGAGGCAATCACCGCCGCCGACGTGGCGAAGCTCCTGGGCCTCTCCGACCGGATGGCCCGGAACCTCATGCTGGAGTGGGTAGCGGCTGGGTGGTTGGTCGTGTTGGAGGCGTCCCGGCGATCACGCTCTTATGGCTTATCGGCAATTTATCGGCAATACGTCGGAAGTTTATCGGCAATGGGTGAGTACGATCAATCGCAGTAAACAGCGAGTGTGCTGTAAAGACCGGATGATGATGGTGACGGATCTCGCAGAGGGTGCACGGGCTCGTCGGTGCCTGGCTTGCCGCGCCGTCTACCTCAGCGCGGCTCACCAGGCGAAGTTCCGTAGCTCGGCCTGCCGGTATCGCAAACATAAGCAGGATCAGCGGGCCAAAGCAAAAGCTCTCCGCGCGGGTACGTAGTGCTATTGACTATCCAACGAGAACTACAGTAGCTTCCTCGCCGGCAGGTCCTTTCGGGAGTCGGCTCAAGTTCCCGGCCGTCAAGGATGTGCTCGATGAACAGCGGATCCCGAGTTCGAGAAGTTGCTGAAGAAGCACGCCGTGGATAGCGTGCGATCGCACCATGAGGGGTTCGAGCAAGTCCCGGATCCATCCGCGCAGGCCTGAGCCAATCATGCCGCCAGCCCCAGCCTACCCTTTCCGGAGGCGTGGCTGGCATGAGTCTCGCGCGTCAAGGGAAGGCCGAAACCCTCGGGCTCGACAGCTCATCGATTCAGCCGATAGTCCAGCGCGCTTCGCACGAACGTCCCGCCTGGCCCTGTCTTGCCGATGAGGTCGCCCACGGCTTGTTTCATCTGGGCCTCCACGCCCAGTAGCTGAGCAGCCTTTAGGCCTTCGTCGTAGGCCATGATGACGTCGCCGTGCGTGATCTCGTAGCCGTACCCCAGGGCCATCCACTCGATGGACGCCAGAGCGACTCCCAGGGAGAACCGCGGCTCCTTGGCGGCGAAATCCCGGGCTGCACGGTTGAGCGTTCGGGGATCCGCGCCCGAACGGCGGGCGAGATCGAGCGCGAGGTCGAGCAGGCCTGCGTCCTTCGCGGCTGCGAACCACTTGCCCTCATCGCGGGGCGTCGAGGCAACGAGATCGCGAAGAATCGTCTCGGGAGTTTGCTCGGGGTACTTCTTGGCGATCGCCTTGAAGGTCGCCACGTGCGTCGTTTTGCGGTTGGCCATGATGGCGTATTGCCGGTAGGCCTCCTCGCGCATGCCCGAAGACAGCAGAATCTCCTCACATGCCTCGGCGACGGCCTGAGGGTGGTCGTTGAGGCCCGGGGACTCGCGCGCGTACTTGATGGCTTCGCCCTTCCGGCCCATGGCCGCCAGCGCCTTCACGCCGTAGCGGCGGTAGGACCAGAAGGAGTGCTTGTACAACGAGAGCAGGTCGAGGAGTTCCTGATGGCGCCCCGCTACCAGGAGGGCCGAGAGGCATGCCGTCGAGCCCTTGAAGTAGCGGAAACCGGGACTCGTGCCGGACCAGCATGCCCGTAGACCGGGCGAAAGTTCATCCGCCCATCGGGAGGCGACCTCGGGCGAGGCGCAAAGCTCTCCCCACCGGTCTTCGAGGGCCTCGATGTAGGGAATCTCGTCCGCCATGAAGGCATCCCACAGGCGCTCGAGCCAGGCGTCACGGGTGGCCGGGTCGGCCGGGGCCTCGACGATGAGGGGAATCAGGGCATCGAGCGCGCGGTTAACGGCGGTTCCGAGCGCTCCCGACGAGGAATCCACCTCCTCGATCGCGGGGGAGAGCTTTTCGATGAAGCGAATGGCGCCTTCGGCGCCGAGCATGGGATCTTTCCGGGCGACCGTGGAGATCTCCGAAACGGCTTCCTTCACACGCTGACAGGCAAGCCTCGATGAACGCCCGCCGAAAGCGCGGGCGCGAAACCGGGCCGAGAACTCCCACTTGGGCTTCGAGGGCTTGTTCAATCGATCTCCTTAACTGCCTTTCGATAAACGACGCCGCTTCTCGAGGATGCTATCATCGGAAGCGAGCAATCGTCCGACATCCGGAATGTCTGAACCATGAGCCGCCGGTCGTCAAGGACTCGGTGAAGAAGGACGCCTGCATCCTCGCCCTGCATCAAGGCTACGCCCAGAACCACGGGCCGATGGAAGCGTTCGTCGGGCGAGGGATCCAGCGAGCCCTGTGCATTCTCAGGAACGGGCCTCCGCCTCAGCCTTGAGCGTGCGGTAGTGCTCCCGAGTCACCTTCCTCGAGACCTTGATACCTTCCATCCGGTTGGCTGTACTCACGGCCATGACCGTGACCGTCTCGCGCAGGGCCGGATCGGACAAGTAGAGATTGATGTTCACCAGGGCAGTCTTCTTAACGGCCGATTTGCTCATAGTCCATCACCTCCCATGGATAATCCTACCGCTTATCTTGCTACATTCTATGGGTTCTATCACTGGCTACGGTCACGAAACTGAGGTGTCCCCCAATGGTTGGACAAGAAATGGGCATAGTTAAGGTGATCTCTACGCCGGGATCGGGAGCGTCCTGATATCCGAATGCTCGACCGTCCGAGAGAAGTATACCTCTCGGGGTGTCCTGTAGCCAAGCGCCTGATGCGGTCTCTCGTTGTTGTAGAACTCAAAGTACCGAGCCAAGCCATTCTTGGCCTCTCTTACCGTCTTGTAGTCTCTGAGAAAAACCTCCTCATATTTGACCGACCGCCAAAGTCTCTCGACGAAGACGTTGTCGATGGCTCGGCCTTTTCCGTCCATGCTGATCGCGATGCCCTCTGCCAGGAGGCAGCCGGTGAAGTCGTCCGACGTGAACTGCGAACCCTGGTCCGTGTTGAAGATCTCGGGCCTCCCCTTGTTAAGCGCCGCTTTCAGGGCCTCCACGCAGAAGTCCGCCTCCATGCTGATGGACACCGACCACGAGAGCACGTAGCGGCTGTGCCAGTCGATTACCGCCGTCAGGTACACGAACCCCTTCTCCAGCCGGATGTAGGTGATATCCGTGCTCCAGACCTGGTCCGTCCGCTCGATCTTCACTCCCCGCAGCAAGTAAGGGTATTTCTTATGCTGCTTGTTGGGGTCGCTGAGACGCGGCTTCGGGTAGATCGCCTGTAAGCCCATCCGCTGCATGAGCCGGGAGACGCGTTTCTTGTTGACGTGACGCCCCAACTTGCGCAGCCAGACCACCATCCGCCGGATCCCGAAGTATGGGTGCTCGGTATAGATTTCGTCGATCAGGCGCATGAGTTCGAGGTTTGAGGCGCTTTCCCCGGTCGGCTCGTGGTAGTAGCTCGACCGCGCAAGGCCCAGCAGCTCACATTGGCGCGCGACAGGCACTTCAGCGTGATCCTTCTCGATCAAGCGGCGCTTCT
>DAZV01000009.1 GCA_002083825.1 Candidatus Sericytochromatia bacterium S15B-MN24 CBMW_12
CGAATCCGGCGTCGGCGCTACGCCTGATCGGGATGGTCCTGAACGAGCAGAACGACGAGTGGATGGCCAGCGCGAAACGCTACATGAGCCTGGAGTCGCTCGCGGCATTCAAGCTCAAGGTGCTTGAGGGCTACGCGCCGGCCTTGCCCGCGCCAGAGCCCACCCAGGCGGCATGATACGACGCTGGTGGCCCGCCGAAGCCCTCAAAAGCGTAGGCGGAGCCACCGGCCCACGATGGAGACTTAGGCAAATACGTTAGGCTGAAACGGAAAGAACCGATTTACACACGTCCGGGGACTTGACCCGAGTATCGCCTATCGGACAGGAGGTCCGGTCGAGCCCTTGGAAACGCGTAGAATACATGGACCGCACGGTGGAGAACCGCGTATTTGCTAGACGGAATTCTCGCGGCGATCGCCGGAGATCCGCATCAGAGCTTGAGCAAGTCCATGTATTCCGCGCGAAAGCTGAAACGCTTGTGGTCACGCCATCTCCGCCGGATTTCCCGAAACCTTGACCGGAGGTCCTGTCGGACGCGCTTCCCTCCATCCTCGGGATGCGCATCACGCCCTCTCCGATCTTCGAGCAAGTCCTTCAGTCCAAGGGGCCCGTTGCGATCACGGATTTCTCGACTTCGGGCGTCAAGAGCCTGGAAATCGTCGAAAAAGGCCTTATCAAGAGCACGGTCATCGGATGCCTGAGGTTCCGAGAGCGGATTCTTGGAATGCTATCGATTCAAGACTGTACGAGCGAGCGTGCGTGGAGCGCCGAAGAGATCGGAATGGTGAAATGGTTCTGTACGACCGTCTCGATGTACATCTCCTGCATGCGCATGCAGGAGACGATGAAGAACCTGAGCGAGCACTTCATAGCAGGTCTTAAGGAGCTGACGGTGGCGAATGCCAAGCAAGGCATCTCGCCAGGACACCTCGTTCGCCAGATCCGGACCCAAACAAGAGCCCTCGACGAGGGAGTACTCGATTCCTACTTCCCGACCCTCACGAACCGAGAACGTCAAGTCCTCCTGCGTCTGGAAATGCCCAACAAGAGCATTGCCCAGGAGCTATTCACCAGCACCCATACCATCAAGGGGCATGTGAACCGGATATTCAACAAACTGGGAGTTAAGACCCGCGATGAAGCGATCGCGCGGATGCAGCAGGCCCTGGGGCAGCGTTAGACAGGAAGCCCGGTCACTTTACTCTTTTCGCTCCATGCACCGTAGCCGCAGAATCCCCATCGACGGAAAGTCTGACAGTGAGGCCGTTGCGGGCGATCTTCCTCTCGTTCACCCGCTCGCACGCGGCCTCGACGGCCTTTATCAGGTCTAGATCGCGTGAGGCGCGGATGCGGATGCTGACGTAGGTGCCGCCCGGGTCGAGGAAGTCCAGCGGTAAACGCCCACCTTGGCTTGCAGGACGACAGGACGGTCGATCCCGCGAGGGTGGTCTGGGGGGAGAAAAAAATCCCCCTCCAGACGGAGGGGGAGGGGTTGGGAGCGCCTTACTCTAAAACGACCTTGAAGAAGGTCTTGCCCATGACGACCTCGTCATCGTTCTTCAAGCGTTCGGGGCTGCCGGGAAGCAGGCGAGAACCGCGGTTGACGTAGGTGCCGTTGAGGGAGCCGAGGTCCTCCACGTAGTAGTCGCCGTCCTGGATGAAGATCCGGGCGTGCTTGCGCGAGATCTTGGCCTCGGGGTCGTCCCCGGTGAGGTCGATCTCGGGGAAGGAGCCGCCATCGGGATCCCAGCGGCCGACGTGGGTATCGACCGAACGTTCCAGGGGGAACTCCTTGCCGTTGGTTCCGCCGCGCGTGATCACGAGCTTGGCGCTCCGTGACGCGGTTCCCGAACTCAGACTCGGGGGGAGACCGGTAGAGACTCCAACCGCCACCTTCTCGGAAGCGGGGACCGAGGCATGGATCTCCAGCTTCGCTCCGCATTCGTCGCAGAACTGGACTCCCGCCTCGTTTTCATGCGAACAGCTCGCGCAAGTCACCATGGTCGTCGAACACTCCTCTGCAATTGACTGTCCCCCAAGAGGGGGAATCTCGCTGATCCCCCCGCGCCCGACCCTTGGTGGGGGGCGGGGGGGGACGGACACTTTAGCCGACCAGCAGCTTGAAGAAGGTCTTGCCCATGACGACCTCGTCTTCGTTCTTCAAGGGGTGCGGGCTGCCGGGAAGCAGGCGGGGACCACGGTTGACGTAGGTTCCGTTGAGGGAGCCGAGGTCCTCCACGTAGTAGTCCCCGTCCTGGATGAAGATCCGGGCATGCTTGCGCGAGATCTTGGCCTCGGGGTCGTCCCCGGTGAGGTCGATCTCGGGGAAGGCGCCGCCATCGGGATCCCAGCGGCCGATCAGGGTCTCTCCCGCGGGCTCGACGATGAATTCCTTGCCGACCGTGCCGCCGCGCGTGATCACCAGCTTGACCGTGGTGGCGGGGGCTTCCGTCAGCGTGTTTTCGGGGGTATCGCTCATGGGATGCTTCCTCCTTGTGCTTGCGTTACATGTACTCGGCCAAGTGAACCAGGATGACGGTGATATTGTCCTCGCCGCCCCGCTGATTCGCCTGGTTGACCAACTGCTGCGCGGCGAGCAGAGGGTCGCGGGAACCCATGACCGTCTCATGAAGCTCCTCGTCGGAGAGATGCCCGGTCAGGCCATCGCTGCAGAGCAAGAGCCAATCGCCGATCTTGAGCGGGCGCTGGTAGATGTCCACCTCGACGTTGGGGTAGCTCCCGAGCGACCGGTAAATCAAGTTCCGCTGCGGGTGAACCGCGGCTTCCTCGAGCGTGATCTGGCCGATTTCGACCAGGCGTCCCACCAGCGAGTGGTCGCGAGAAATCTTCTCGATCCCCTCCCGGTTGATGATGTAGGCCCGCGAATCTCCGACGTGCCCGATGAAGACGTTCTGCCCGAAGATCAAGCCGGCGGTGAGCGTGGTGCCCATGCCGGTGAGCTCGGAGTTGTAGCGTCCGGTCTCGTAAATTCGGGTGTTGGCGTTCTTGATCGCCTGTTGCAGGGCGGCTCGAATCTCGGAAGCGGGATCTTCCAGGCTTTCGCCCAGCGAGGTGAGGGCCTGCTGAACGTAGGAGGTGACCTCGTCGACCGAGAGCGCGCTCGCAATTTCGCCGGCATTGACGCCGCCCATGCCGTCGGCGACCACGTAGAGGCCGAGGCCGGAGTGGTTGGACTGGGTGGTGAAGTTGAGCTCGAAGACGGCCAGGGAATCCTCGTTGCCCGCCCGATACATCCCGACGTCCGAGCAATGGCCGACCCGACGGATCGGATTGTTGACGAGCGTCAGAAGCTGTCCCTTGAGCTCCTGGATGGAGCCGAAGCGCTCGTTGGGATCCACTTCGAGCATCTTGCGGATGAGGCGCTCGACTTGCGGGTGGATGGTCGGCCTGAAGGCGCTGACGTCCGGGAAGTTGAAGCGGGTCTCCTCGTTGTTCCAGTAGGTGTCCGGGGAGTTTCCCGTCAAGAGGTAGTGCCAGATGGCGCCCAGGGCATAGATGTCGGTGCGTTCGTCGACTTGGCCGCCGAGAAGGCCGTGCTGCTCGGGGGCGGAGTAGCCCGGGCTGACATCGAAGGGGCCCTCGGCCGGCACGATGGCCGCACGGTGGAATCCGGTGAGGCGGACCCGCTGGCCGTCAGGAGTGACGACGATGTAGCGGGGCTGCAGATCGAGGTGCAGAATCTGGCGGCGGTGCAACTGGCCGACGGACTGGCAGAGCTGGACCATCCAGTCGATCGATTGCTGAACCGAGACGCTGACCTCGTTACGCAGGAGGTAAGCGAGGTCGCGGCCCTCCAACTGCTCGATGACGAGATAGGCGCGACCGTTCTCCTTGAAGACGTCGATGGCCTTGACCACGGTCGGGTAGGAGACCGAGCGCAGGATCAGAAACTCGTTCTGCCAGGGGTTGTCGGCGACCTTGTCGCTCCACTCGCTCTTGGGCAGGCGCGAGGCGCGGGGGGGGGCGTCGGTTTTTTCCTTGATGATCACGACCAGGCCGGTGGCGCGGTCGATAGCCCGATAGAGGTTCGAGGAGTTCTTGAATTCCAGGAACCGCTCGATCTGGTAGCGATCCGCGAGCAAGATCTCCGCCGCAAGCGGGGAAAGGGGGCCCAGATCTTGTTCCCTGACGGTGTTCGACACGGCGAGGCCTCCTTTCTATGCGTTCAAGGCTTGCGCCGTGGACGAGGTGCTGGGTTCGATTGGGACTTGACTGGCGGGGCCTTGGGTGGCGGAACTGGGCCCGAAGTACCAGAAGCCGAGGCCTATCGCGAGGGCGAGCAGAACGGTCGAAGCCCCGACGACGGGCCAGAGCCACCGGGGCCGCGAGGGCGCTTCGGTTCGGCCGGTCGGCAGCGACAGGTTCATGGCGGTGGCGGCGCGCTCGTAGATCTGCTGGTTGGTTGAGGCATGGTGGGCCGCGATGTAGTTGCGGCAAACCGGGCAGAACTGGCGACTCCGGGAGATGTTCTCGCCGCAGTGGGGGCACTCACGAACGGCGTTGGACGAGGCGCCTGCCAGGCGAATGAGCGCCACGAGGAGATCGTCGCAGGAGGTGTAGCGCTTGTCCATCTCGGCATCGAGGGACATCATGACCAGGTTTTCGGTCTCCTCGGAGATGGCGGGGTTGAGCTCCCGCACGGGCGGGAAGGAGAAGGGGGGCTCGTTCTGGGGGTCGCGGCCCGTGAGCATGTAGTGCATGGTCGCGCCGATCGCGTAGATGTCGGTGCGCGGCTCGACCTGCCCGCGGTACTGCTCCGGCGGGGCATAGCCCTGGGTGCCGATCATGGTCCCACGGGCGGAAGGGTTGAAGAAGCGCGCGATACCGAAGTCCACCAGGTAGATCTTCCCGAAGTTGGTGAGGATCAGGTTGGCGGGCTTCATGTCGCGGTAGATGATGGGCGGTTTCTGGTGGTGAAGGTAGCTCAGCACGTCGCAGACCTGGATGGCCCAGCCGATGACGGCGCTCTCCTCGAAGGGCTGGTTGCCTTGCTCGTTGATGCGCTGTTCGAGGTCGGTCCCGTTGATGTACTCCATGACCAGGTAGTGGCGGTTGGCCTCGGTGAAGCGGTCGTAGACCTCGGGGATCGAGTTGTGCTTGAGGTTGGCGAGGAGATCGGCCTCGCGATAGAAGTTCTGGGTGGCGTTCTCGCGCTGCTCGGGGTCGTGGAAGTGGTCGAGCATCTCCTTGACCACGCAGACCTTGCTCGAGAAGCGGGTGTCGTTGGCGAGGTAGACCGCACCCATGCCGCCTTGGCCGAGCAACTGGGTGATGCGGTAGCGCTCTTGCAGGAGGGTGCTCGGGGCCAGCAGACCGCCGGAGCCCGCCGAGCCCGCCGGCTGGGTGACGTTCGAAAGGGACGCCACGGCGGTCACGGAGATTTTCATGGGCTTGCCGCACTCAGCGCAATAACGATTATCCGCTGAGTTCTCGGCCTGACAGCTGGGGCAAAGCAAGTTCCGGTGACCTCCCCTATCCTACCAACCGAACAAGTTTAGCATGAATTGCCGGTTGCCAACCTCGTCGAGGCGGCTCCCCACCCATGCCGACGTGTCTCCGACCACGATGACCAGCCCCTCGCCGTGGGGAACGGCCGCCGCCATGGTCTGCTCGCCCGTACTTACAGCCTGGACCCGGTAGCCGGCGGCACCCGTCGAGGCGATCATGGCGGCCATGGGACTCGCCATGATCGAGGAACCCGTGTAAAGCGCCAGGCCGCTCACATCGCGGCTCGCGGGAAACGCGGCGTTGACCGCGGCGCTCACCCATTCGCTCGCCGTTTGCTTCCCCGAAATTCGTACCAGGTCGGGCCTGACGGCAAGCCCGAAGGGACGCGTCCGGGCGTTGACCGCCTCGGGATCGTAGTCCCCGAAGCCTCCCCACTCCCCGGTGACGACGAGCGTTCCGCCGCCGGCGACGAAGCTCGCAAGCTCGGCGACCTCCTGGGCGCTCGGAAGCGCCTTGGGGCTGGCGAACAACCTGACGTCGACGTCGCCGGGCCCCGAAGTCGTGATGGCCGTAGCGGTCATCAAGGAGTTCAAGGCGTCAGCGACATACGGTCCCCCGGTGAAAAGCTGCGCGGAGTTCACGAGTTGCACCCGGCGCTTCCCGCTCTTGGCAGTGAGGCTGAGATCTCCCGCTGCGGTCGCGCCGGAAACCGTCACGGACTGATCCAGACCCTGGAAGCCCCCCTTGCGTACCTTGAGCGTCCCCGCCCCGCCGCCCGCTCCGGAGAGCGAGAAGGTTCCGTCCTGGCCCGTGAAGGTCCAGGCGTCTCCCAGGAGCACGCGCGCTCCCCAGACGGGACTGCCGCCGGTCAGGACCCGCCCCGACACCGTTCCGCCCTCGGGCACGAGTTCGAGCTTGCGCTCCAAGGTCTGCTTGGGTTCGAGCATCATGTTCCCCTCGACCAGGGTCTTGTAACCGGGCGCCGAGACGCGCACCTGGTAGGATCCCGGGATCAAGGGCGAGAAGGCGATGCCGGTCCCGAGGCGGGTCGAGCCCGCGCCCAGGGTCGGACCGATCAGGGAGATGGAGGTCGCCGGAATGCGCTCCTCGGTGCCGGCCTTCACGAAGGTGAGCTGGAGCGCTCCGCCGTTGAGGGCGAGGGCCGAGCGTTCCACCTCGCCATCCACGTGAGCGACGACGCCAGGCGGGCGAGGGATAGGCCCGAGCTTGACCGTCGTGGGACCGGGGCAGCCCACGAGCAGGAAGACGAGACCGACGAGGGCGGCTCCAAGTCTCGCTCCCTGGTTTTGAGGAACTTGATTGAAACACCCCCCTGTGGTCCCCCCATCGAGGGGGGACAGGTTAGGCTGCGCCTGAGCGAGGGGGGACAAAATCCCCAGCGTCATGGCGTGCTCCCGTCGTGATTCACCCAATCGAGGGCGCGCCGGGGGTTGATCTTGCCCCAGCCGGTGAGGTTGTCGTAACCAGGGTCGCCGATGTCGTCGGCGGTGGCGATGAGACGCATCCTCAGCTGATCCGGGGTGAGGTCGGGGTGCTTGGCCAGCACCAAGGCGGCGACGCCGGCGACGACCGGAGCGGCCATGGAGGTGCCCGCCTGGGCTCCGTAGTAGAGCTTGTTCGTGTAGTTCGTGTAGCTCGGGAAGGTCGAGTAGATGCCGCTCCAGCTGTCCAGGGACTCGGAAGCCTCCTGAGGGTCGGCTCCGCCTGGGGCGACGAGGGCCAGTTGCGGTCCGTAGCAGGAGTAGCTGGCCCGCAAGTTGCGGGGGTTGGTCGCGCCGACGGCCAGGGCGCCGGGGTAGGCGGCGGGATAGTAGACCGGCTGGTTGTAGTTGCCGGCCGCAGCGACGACCAGGATGCCGTTCTTGGTGGCGTTGGCCAGGGAAGCCGCAAGGGCGGGGGAGGGCTCGGCTCCTCCGATGGAAAGGTTGATGACGTTGACCTTGATGGCGGCATTGTCCGGGTGGCGCCATGCGACGGCCTTGTCGAGGCCCTTGGCGATGGTGAAGTCGTCGCCGCCGCCGTCCCGGCGCATGACCTTGACGGCGAGGATCCTGGCCCCGGGGGCCACGCCCACGATGTTTCCGGTGTTGCCGCCCGTCCCATGGACGCCCGAGTCGGAGGCCGCCGCGATGATGCCCGCCACGTGGGTACCGTGGCCGTTGCCGTCGAGATTCGGGACTGCGTAGCTCGATTCGGGCATCTCGTCGATGTAGAGGGGATTGCCGCTGCCGTCCTTGTGGAAGCTTGGCAGCAGATCGGGATGGCCGAGGTCGACCCCGGAGTCGACGACGGCGACCGTGACGCCGGCGCCGGGAAGGGCCGAGACGTTGTAGCCGGAATCGTTCCAGATGGCGGGCATGTCGAGGTAGTTGGCCAGGAGGTGCCATTGCTTCTGGTTGCCGTAATCCTGGTCAGGAGGCGTGAAGCCCTGGAGGTGACGGATCCAGTTGGGCTGAGCGGCCTTGACGCCCGATTCGCGGGCGATCGCCCCCGCGATACCCCCCACATCACCCGTCACGTGCCAACGCTCGGTGCCACTGGGCAAGGCCTCGACCGCTTTTGCGCCGTATTTCGAGCGAAGATCCGCACGAGCGCCAGTTCCGGTCTCGACCTCGAAACGGACGAGAACCTGGTCTTCCACGTAGGCGGAAGCCACGGTCGGCGGGGCGAGAAACGAGGGAGACTGGCAAGCCGTTGCCAGGACGGCCAGGGCGACGGCGAGGGGAAGGCGCCTCATGGATCGATCTCCGCGTCAGAGGAAAGGGGGCGGGGCAGAGCTTCCGGGCGGGCGCCGGGCATGGGGGGAATCGAGACCCGGCGATTGGGTTCGGCGAAGACGACGAGTCCGGAAGCCTGGTAGCGTTCGACCATCACGGGAACGTCGATGCCGGCGTTGAAGCGCAGGCGATAGATGCCCAGGCCCTGGATCACGTCGGCGACCTCGCAGCCGTTTTTGGCGTTGAGCCGGGCTATCTGGTCGGCGGTCACGTCGTCCTTGAACTTCACCAGCATCTCGCCGTCGAGGTAGGGTTTCTGGGCGGGAGGGCGGGCCCAGCAGCCGGCCTTTGAGAGGGGATGGGCGGCCTGCGCGAAGGCGAAGCCGGCCCCCGCGACCAGGCCGATGGTGAGGATCACGATGATGAGGCGCCTTACGTCCATGGGTCTTCCCTCCCGTCACTTTGTACCCGGATGCCCCCGCTCCTCACTGCGTGCTGCGGACCTCGACCTGGTAGAGGCTGAAGTCGACGGAGTCCGCGTTGACGGTGGTCGGCTTGTTGGAAGGGACGAGAATCGGCGTGCTGAAGTTCCGGTCGCTGGTGACCGTCCCCGCCTTGGTCTGGAGGGTGAAGAAGTCGTTCTCCGATAGGGTCCAGCGGTCGATGATCTGGTCGCCGCGCTCCGGGGAGTTGTTGGTGCTGAAGAGGTTGGCGCTGATGGGCGCGTTGTTGCTATCGGGAATCGCCGTGAGATCGGCCTTGGTGAGGGTGAGGTTCCAGGTGTTGCCCGCGACGCTCCAGTCCTGGCCTTGCTGAAGAATGCGGTAGTTCTCGAGGAGGCTGTTGGCGGCGTCGAAAAGCCCTCCCACGGGTGGCTGGGGATTCCCGTTGGCGTCGTTGGGACCCAGGAGGCGTCCGTGGGTGACCTGAGGGGTTCCCGCCACGCTGGTGAGGAGAAAGTAATCGGTGAAGCGCACCGGCAAGAGCCGCACGGTACCGGCGTAGGAGGGGGTTTCTTCGCTCAGGTAGAAGGGCAGGTGCCAGCCCAGGCGCGGGCGATCGGCGGGCCAGGCGCCGTAGCCGCGAGGCCCCTCGGTCGAGGAACTGGTGTTGAGCACGAAGTAGTACCGGATGGCGGGGTTGTTGGTGATGATCGGCCCCTTGGTCTGGATCTGGATGCGCAGCACCTCGCGCGCCAGGCCCGTGACGTTGTTGGCGCAGCCCGCGAGGAGGCCCAGAGCGAGGAGGAGGGCGATTCGAAGTCCCCGAGCGAAACTCATGCCTGGATTCATGGCTATTGTCCCCATTGCCCCCCCGTGGCTCCGCCGATCAGCGCGCTCGGATCCCCGATGCCGCCGAAGCTCTTGTTGGACAAGTTTATCAGCTGCGTGGGGAATGCGACCATGGCCAAGTTGAGCGTATAGGCCTCCAGGCGACGATTGTAAGTGAGCCCCAGGATGAAGTCGTGGAGATCCTTGTTGATGCCGATGTCGATCAGCTTGTACTGTTTGTCCGAAACGTCGAACTGTCCTTCCGCGACGAGCTCCCAGTGGTTCTGCCAGGTCGTGCCGGTCGTCAGCTGCAGGCGGTTGGTGAGGGCGGTGAATTCGCCGCGCGTGAAGTCGTAGCTGAGGGTGTTGTTGACCTGCCAGCCGGGGACCATCTGATCCTTCCCGTAGAGGCCGCCGAAGGCGGTTTCGCTGGAGCGGATGAGCAGGGTCGAGTTCAGGGGGAACCAGGTTCCTCCCTTGAGCTGGAGATGCGGCGTTTGCGGGAAGTTGTAGCCCGAGCCCAGGGTGAGATTCAAGCGACCGTTGGGGCGGAAGGTGAGGCCGGTGTTGTAGGGCAAGTAGACGCGCGATTCGTAGTTGTAGCCGGTCGAATGGGTCCAGTTGAAGCGCTCGCCGGACACGAAGTTGACCTGCGCGTTGAGCTGGTTCTGGCGCGAGATCGAGAAGTTGTCGAACCGGAACGGGCTGGTGCTTTTCGGCAGGGTGGTGTCCCGCCGGTAACTCAGGTTCGAGTTGGCCCAGTCGGAGAACTTGGTGGTCAGAGCGGAGACGGCCGAGAACTGGGCGCCGGCATCCCCGGTCGAATAGAGGCGCTGCTCGAGGCCGGTGCCGCCGAAGTCGATCTGAGAGTTGCCGGGCAGGTCGACCTGACGCGAGACGGCCGTGGCCTTCGCGTTGACGCGATTGATGGGGGCGGTGGTGAAGGAGAGGGCCGGGTTGTACTGGCCGGGTTCGAAGTAGCGGCCGACGCCCGCGGAGAGGGTCAGGGGCTGAAACTGGTCGAGCAGGTTACGGCTGGTGAAGTCGATTTCGGGCAGCTTCTCCAGGCCTCCCAGGCGCTGGTACTGCTGTTGCACGGTGAGAGCGCCGGGAACCAGGTCGTAACGCTTGTTGAAGGTTCCCTTCAAGGTGCCCCAGTCGGCGCTCTGGGTGAGGTCGACACTCTGGCTGAGCATCTCGCTGAGGCTGCTGGCGCTCTGGTTGTAGGTTCGGTTGGTGTTGCTGCTGAGCAGCAACTGCGGGGTGATTCGCTGAGACAAGGTCAGGTTGTCGGTCTCGGTGACGGTGGGACTGGGGGCGACCGTGCCCGGCAGCGAGCCCGGGGCTAGCCCCTGCTGTTGCGTGTTCTTGCTGAGGCTGAAGTTGGCCGTGGTACCGCCCCAGCTTCCATTGGACTGCGCCTGATCCTGGGTGGACTGGTAGGGGCTGAAGCCCCGCTCGTCTCGGAAGTTCCGGCTCAAGCTGTAGTTGACGCCCCAGCGGTTGTCGTTGAGGCCGGCGAACCAGGCGGAGTGGTTGTCGCGGTAGCGCTGGTTGGGATTGGTCCAGAGGGATTCGCGCAGGAAGGTGGGCCCCACCCGCTGCAGATCGTACATGTTGTTGTCCTGGTACCAGGTATCCGTGACGACGTTGGAGCCGAACCAGCGTTGCTGGTGGCGCATGCGGAGAAGGTGATCCTGGAAGTTGCGCGGGGCCGCGGGATCGAGCCCGTTCACTCGCCAGGGGTTACGGATGAGGTCCTCGCGGTCGTTGATTCCCGAGGTGTTGTCGCCGGGGGAGTTGAACTGCGGGACGTAGTCGGTGACGTCCGGAAACAGCAGCCCATAGAACGAGAGCGCGCTCAGCGAGTTAGGAATGGCCGACCAGACGTGATCCACGCCGAGGGCGGGCCCCAGGGGGGCATAGGGTGCGGGGGGCGAGCCGCCCGGGGGAGTGAGGACGTTACCGGGAAACTCGAAGAGGTTCGCGTAGACGTTTCCGTAGTGATGGGGGTTGAGCTGGTAAGACCAGGTGGAGCGAACGAAGGTACCTTCGACGTTGTTTCGTCCGATCTGGAAGCTGGTCTCGGGGCGGCGCAGGGGGATGTAGAACCAGGGCAGAATGAGGACGCGACGGCCCGCGACGTAGCCTTCGAGGTTTCGTCCGGTCATGTAGTCGTCGGGGTCGTATTCCATCCACTCCACGCGGCCGTCGTAGTGGGGGACTCTTTCGAGTTCGATCCAGTCGCAGGTGGTGAAGTAGGCGTTTTCGAACTGGAATTTCTCCTTTTTGAAGGAGATCAGCTTTTCGGCGCGGACGTAGACCACCTGGCCGGGAGTCTTGGCGGGAACGGTGAGGGTGGCGCCGGTGACTGTCGCCTGCTCGGCGGTGATGTCGTAGCTCAGGCCGGTTCCCTTGATGACCTGGGTCTTGCCCTGGGCGTCGACCTGGACCAGGGTGAAATCCCGGTCGGAGGTGACCATGCGGGTCTTCTGGTCGAAGAGGATGGCTTCGGTGGTGATGACGGTGCCAGCCACGTCGATTCGCACGTTGCCCTGGGCGGTCGAGACGCCGGTGGCGCGGTCGGTGGCTATCTGATCGGCCTTGAGCTTGATTCGCATGCCGGCGGGTGCCGCGGGGGCCGCGCCAGGGGCGGGGGCTCCGGGAGCGGGGGAAGGCGCTCCGGGAGCGGGCGCTCCGGGAGCGGGCGTTCCGGGGGCCGTGGGGGCTTCGGGGGAGGGAGACTCAGGGGCGGGGGGG
>DAZV01000059.1 GCA_002083825.1 Candidatus Sericytochromatia bacterium S15B-MN24 CBMW_12
CTAGGAGCCTGTCGAGGATAAGGTTTTTTCGTCGCACGTGCTATTGGTGGATCGACACCAATGGCACGTGCTGTTAGCGCGTGTCGGGCAGCTTTCTGGCCAAGTACATTGAAAATTGGCCATACGGCCCCGAGAAGGGCCTTTTGGCGGGCGTCAGGAGCCTGCTATGCGGGGCAGGTCGGTGCGCCGGTTGCCCTGAAGAGCTTGAGCAGGTTGTGAGCGAGGCAGATCAGACGCCACTCCGCCCGGGCCTTCGCAAGGCCGCGGAGGAGGATGCACCGGATGCCTCTGGCATCCTTAATCTGACCGAATACGGGCTCCACGATTGCTTTTCGGAGCTTGTAGATGGCCTTCCCGGCCTCCGTGCCGAGCTTGACTCGCATGGCGATGGCCACCGGTGACTTTGGCCGCCCCTGCCCGCCCGCCTGGGCCTTGCTCTCTTCGCGCTGGTTCGGGGGGATGTGGAGGTCGATTCCAGCCAGAAGCGGGGCGGTGACGTTGGCTTCGCTGTAGTATCCGGCGTCCGCCGTAACCGTTTTCGGCATCACGCCCAAGTTTTCGGCCACGCGCACGAGCATGGGGATAAGTTGCCGGCTGTCTACGGCTTGTTGGGTAATGTCGGCGGCCACGATTACCTGGGAGGTGCCATCCACGACGGCTTGGGCGTTGTAGGCTTGCACGAAGCTCTTGGTGGCGCCGTCGAGCATGATGCGGGAGTCCGGATCCGTGAAGTTTCGCTGGGCCTTGGGATCGGGCTTGGCCTCCGCCGGGTTCGGCACCTCGAACGGCCGGCCGACCCGCTTACCGGCCTCGCGCTTGCGCTCGCGCTCTTCATTCTTCGCGCGTGCTTCCTCTGCCGCGCGTTCCGCCTTCTCTCGCGCCTCTTGCTCAAGGGCCGCCTTGGCCTCCTGGATCTTCTTCAGGCGGCTCTCCCTGCGTCTTAGTTCCGCAGGTAACTCGTCGCCGCGCCGATCTTTGCCGTAACGCGCGTCCTCGTCACCATCCGTTGTCTCGGCATCTTCGAGCAGGCGCCGCACTTCTTCTTGAAGCTTCTTCTCGCTCTCGACCATGCGGTCGTAGCTCATGGCCTTGTGCTTGCTGGCGTTGGCCTTGACCTTGGTGCCATCTAACGAGACGTGGCCGAGCTTGACGAGTCCGGCCTTCTGGCACAGGCGCAGCACCTGGGCGAAAAGGTCCGCAAGCGCCTCCAGATGGCGCCTGCGGAACTCCGCGATGCTGGCGTGGTCCGGGTGCTGGTCTGCCGCCAAGAACCGGAAGGCCACATCATCGAAGGTCGCGCGCTCGATACGGCGCGACGAGCGGACGCCGACGCAGTAGCCGTATACCAACAGCTTGACCATCATCGACGGATGATAGGGCGACGTCCCACGTGCGTCCTTCCGGGCGTAATCCGTGTGGATCACGGACAAGTCAAGACTCTCGACCACGTCGCTCACGAAGCGGGCCAGATGGTCCTCCGGCACCCAGTCCTGAAGACTCGGCGGCAAAAGAAACTGCTGCTGGGGATTGTAAGGCCGGTAAGATTTCGTCATGCCCTAAGCATGCCATTCTTCCGGCCATGGGTCGATCCCCTAAAGCAAATCTATGCTCGACAGGCTCCTAGAGCAAAGCTCGTTACGGCGTTCTCTCGCGGCTGAATCAAAAGCCGCCGACACTTACGAAACAGCCGCTGGCGCTAAACGGGACTCTCCGAAAGGGCCGGCGCCAGCGCGGCGCGCGACGCGACCACCAGGCTGTGGGTCTCGGGATTCCAGGCGACGACCGAGCGACCTTCCAGGACGGCCAAGAGGTCGTTCCCGACGAGCGAACCACGCCAGCCGCTGAGTACGGGCAGGTCCTGGCATGGTTCCCCCCGGCGGAAGGCATCGGCGAGCCGCTGGAGTTCGCCGTTGGTGGCGAGCATGGAGGCTGCCACGCTCTCACGGGCGGCCACCGAGTGGACCACCGCCTGGAGAAGGTCAGTCAGAGCGAGGGTCTGCTCGTCGGGGACCGGAAGGGGCGCCTCCGGGTTCGGATACTCCGAGCGAGGTAGAGCCAGGGCCTTGGTCACGGCCGCCACGAGCTCGTCGCCCGAACGATCGAGATCCCGCGGCTGGATTCCGCGAAGGTTCTTCAACTGGCTCGGATGCTTGGGACGCCGCCGGGCTATTTCGACCAGCAGCTCATCCTTGAGAACCGAACCCCGCGGTCGATCGCGCCGTTGGGCCTCGTTTTCCCGCCAGGCCGCGAGCTCGCGCAGCGCTGCGAGTTGCTGTCCGTCGAGTCCGCCGCGTCCTTTGACCCGCTGATAGCAGGTTCGCGGGTCGGTCCGCAGCCCCAAGGTCGCCGTGATGCTGTCTTGGAGGACGTTGGTCTCCTGGTAGGCCCAGGCGAGCCGGCCACGCTGATCGAGATCCGTCAGAAGGCGCTCGTAGACCGCCAGCAGGTACCGCACATCGTCCATCGCGTACGAAAGCTGGGCCGCGGTCAGTGGCCGAATCGACCAGTCCGTCATGGCTTCGCCCTTGGCCAGACGGAAGCCCTGAGTGGCCTCGACCAGCGCGCCGTAGCTCTGCTTGGCTCCGAAACCGATGAGGCCGGCGGCGATCTGGGTGTCGAAGACCGGTTCGATGCGCGCGTCGGTCAAGCCGAGCAGAATCTCGAGGTCCTGATCCGCCGCGTGAAAGATCTTGAGGATTTTTGGATTGGTGAGAATCTCCGCAAAGGGATCCCCAGCTCGACCGGCAAGCTTCGCGTAATCGATGACGGCGATGAGCCCCTCCGGCGTGGCGACTTGCACGAGCTCCAGCTTCGGGGCGAAGGAGCGCTCACGGATGAACTCCGTGTCGATGGCGAGGCGATCGCATTCCCCCAGGATCTCGCAGAGCGCGCGAAGCTCGGCGGGGGTGTCGACGTAGCGGGTACCTTGGTTGGGGGATTGCGTCATGACCTCTCCTTTGTGATGCTGCTCTCAGCTTACCACGCCGCGTTAGGGCCTAGAACGCCATGGTATCGGCGGCGATGGGACCTTTGACGGTCCAAGGGTCCCGCTGGCGCGCATGCCCTTGCGCTCGCATCGGGGCCTTCCAAGTTCGAGCATCTTTAGAGCAAAGCTCGTCACGGCGTTCTCTCGCTGCCTTAATCAACAGCCGCTGGCGCTAGGGTGAGGTTCACCAAGATTTACCGGAAAACCGTCAAAGCCACCCCAAATCTGAGCCAGCGCATAGCTCAAACCTGGAAATGGCGGGTATGCTGGGATGAGGCGGCGCGACGTGCTTTCAATCGTGATGACATGCAGAAAGAGCCTATGAGCCAGAAGAACCTCTCGAGCCCGGTGAATTCCGTTCAAATCGCAGGGGAAGCCTCGTCCTTCCTGGACATGCTGGAAGTCTACAATGTCTGCGTCAAGATCGGACGTTGCTCCGAGGAGCTGCTCAACTTCCTGATCGACATGGAGTTGGTGGCCCTCAACGCCGAAATCGCTTCGGCGCATGCGCGTCAGAATCAGGAGGCCTTCAGCGTTCTGTCGAGCGAGGCCGGAAACGTCGCGAAGCGGATGAGCGAGGCGATCGCCCGCATCACCGGCCGAACCGACGCACTCTCCCGGAGCTCCCTGAACGGCATCGTTCAAGCGCGCCTCAGTCAGAAGCTTCTCGACGTGCCGGGCGGCCCCGAAACCAAGGCCCAGATCCGTCCCGCGAGCAGCTTGGCCATCTCCGCCGGAATCCACCGCTCCGAGGAAAGCGTCCGCCAGACCGCGCGCCAGATCGAAGCTGCCCTCGACGAGATCTCGGTGGTCCTCAACCAGATCCTCCGAGAAAACAAGCGCTTCGAAACCATCGCCACTTACTTCAGCATCGAGGCCAGCCGCGACCCTGAAAGCCAAGCCTACTTCTCCAACATCGCGCAGATGCTCCGCAGCATCTGCGCCCAGACTCGGGACTGCATCCAGATCATGGGCGTTCAGACCCACCAACCCAGACTCGCGGACATGATCCACCGAGAACCCTTCTCCTGGGACGCCGCCTGAAGACCACTCCATCCCCCTCATGACCCCCATCTCTGCAGGCCCGCGCCCGCTAACCGAAAGGGAAAGCCATGATCTCCAAGACGATTTTCGACGACGGATCCCACCGCTGGGTCGTCCTGGCTCGCGACCCCGATCGACATGATTCGGTCATCGATACCAACGAATACCTGATCATCAGCAACGGGGAGGCAATTCTTCTCGACCCGGGCGGCACCGAAATTTTCCCCGCGGTGCTTCGCAACGTGGCCAAACTGATCGACCTCGATCAGCTGAAGTGCTTCTTCGCCAGCCACCAGGACCCCGACATCATGTCTTCGCTTCCCTTGTGGATGGGGCTCTGTAGCGAGGCGACCACCACCATGCCCTGGCTCTGGGAGAGTTTCATCGCTCACTTCGGCGTAGAGTACGTCACGCGCTTCATCCTGCTGCCGGACGAAGGCGGGCCGGTTCCGATCGGCACGCGGGGACGCGTCCTGACGGCTGTGCCGGCCCATTACTGCCATGCTTCGGGGAACTTCTCGGTCTACGATCCGCATGCCAAGATCCTGTTCAGCGGGGACATCGGGGCAGCCTTGCTGCCTCCGGAGGCTAACGGCTTCTTCGTGGAGGACTTCGATCGGCATATCCCCTACATGAAGGGCTTCCACCAGCGCTGGATGCCTTCCAACGAGGCGAAGAACCGCTGGGTCGCCCGGGTTCGCAAGCTGGACGTCCAGATGCTCTGCCCGCAACACGGCGCGATCTTCCAGGGCGAGCAGGTCGTGCGCTTCCTCGACTGGTTCGAGGCCCTGGACGTCGGGATCGACCGCTCCGAGATAGCCTCGGTCACGGCTTGAACGAGCGAGCTGACCGCCTGATTCAGACGGTCAGCTGCAAGCGCAGGACGGGGATAGCGCCAGCGGCTGTTGATTAAGCGCCGGCGGCTTTTTCGTCAGCCGCGAGCGAACGCCGTAACGAGCTTTGCTTTAAGGATACGGCGTCTGAAGCTCAGTGGGATTCTTCTGTGGCCAGGCGCTCGGGGTTCCGCTTCGACTCGGGCGGGATGACGTCGCCAAGCAGGTGGCGTATGGCCTCCGAGGCGGCGAAGAAGCCGAAGACCCCGGGCATGTAGCTGATGGTCCCGTTGATGGTTTTTTGAGCTCCGGCTCCGGGGACGTAAGCCCGGGGAATGTGGGGCATGGGGCGCTCCACGGAGAAGACGGCCCGCACGCCCTCCTGGATTCCGCTCCGTCGGGCTATCTTGCGCATGGCCAGAGCCATCGGGCAGGCATGGGTCTTGAAGAGGTCGGCGATCGCCACCTTGCCCGGATCGAGCCGCCCGCCCGCTCCCATGCTCGACACCACGAAGATGCCTCGCTCCTGGGCGGCCTTGATCAAGGCCACCTTGGAGGTCAGGGCGTCGATGCAGTCGATCACCACATCGACGTCGTCCGTCACGATCTCGGCGGCATCGAAGGGTGAAATCCGACGACAGAGGAGCGTGAGGTCGACGTCGGGGTTGATGTCCCGCACGCGCTCGGCCATGACGTCGACCTTGGGCCGGCCGATCGTGGAATTCAGGGCGACCACCTGGCGGTTCGTGTTGGAGGGATCCACCACGTCGAAGTCGATCAGGGTGAGCTTGCCGACGCCGGCGCGGCCCAAGGCCTCGATGCAGGACCCTCCGACGCCGCCGGCACCGGCGATCAGGACGTGGGCGCGAGCCAGACGATCGAGCCCCTCGTCACCGGTGAGCAGGCGGGTGCGAACCTTGTATCCTTGCATGACTTCCTCTCATCATCGGATTCGGAAAAGCTCCGATCCCTGGGTGTCCGAGGCTGCGAGCACTTCCTCGGGGGAGCTGCCGCGTAGGCGAGCGACAGCGCTCGCGATTCCGACAAGCTCGGCGGGTTCGTTGCGCTGCCCGCGGATCCAACTCGGAGAGAGGTCCGGGGCGTCGGTCTCCAGGACGAAGCCATCCGACGGGCACGCCCCAATTGTCTCATGAAGGCGCTTTGATGTGGCCCACGTCCCGATTCCGCCGATGCCCAGCAGGATTCCGAGATCGAGATAGCGCTTAGCGAGGGGCCATGGGCCGGCGAAGGCATGGACGATACCCCGGAGGGGGCGGGTCTTGAGGGCCGCGAGAACCTCGTCGTGGGCGTGGACGACGTGGAGGATCACGGGAAGATCGAAGGCGACTGCGAGGTCCAGTTGGCCATGGAAGCGCTGCAGATCGCCGGGGCTGCGGTGCCTGCGGTCGAGGCCGCATTCGCCGACGGCGACGATTCCGCCGCGTTCGAGCGCGGCGGCCAGTTGGTCCAAGGCGTTGTCGGCATGCAGAAATGCGGGGTGAAGGCCGGCCGCCCGGTAAAGTGTCATGGCGGGGTCTTCGGGGAGGGGTTTGGCGAGGCTAGCCAGGTCGACGCCGGGAACGACGACATGCGTGATCCCGACCGCCGCCGCTCGTGCGGCGACGGCTGGGAAATCCGGGGCGAATCGGGGGTCGTCGAGGTGGCAGTGGGAGTCGAGGTGGCCCAAGTCGGTCTCCGGTGGCCGCTTAGCGGATGAGCGCGAGGAACTCGTTGCGAGCCTGAGGGTCGCGCATGGCCCCTTCGTAGGCGGCGGTCACCATGGAGGCCCCGTCCTTCTTGACGCCGCGGCAGGCCATGCAGCCGTGGGACGCTTCGATGAGAACGGCTGCTCCACGGGGTTGGAGGTGCTCCATGAGGGCCTGGACGATCTGACGGGTGAAGCGCTCCTGGATCTGGAGGCGTCGTGCGAAGCAGTCGACGAGTCTTGCCAGCTTGCTCAATCCCACGACCTTGCGGCTGGGAAGGTAAGCGACGTGCGCTTTGCCGTGGAATGCCAGCATGTGGTGCTCGCAGGTGGAGTGGAAGGGGATATCCTTGAGCAGGACCATCTCCTCGTAGTTTTCGACTTCTTCGAACATGGTCGCGAGGATCTCGCTTGGGTCCTGTCGATAGCCTGCGAAGATCTCCTCCCAGGCACGGATCACGCGATCCGGAGTATCGACCAGGCCTTCTCGATCCGGATCATCGCCGATGGACTTGAGGATGGTTCGGAGGGCGAGCTTGACCTCGTCGAGAAGGGGCGGGTCCTGGGTGGAAGTGGCCATTGATATTATTCTCCAAGGCGCTCCTAGCGCCGTTTTTGCGGTGCATGAAACCCCTGAGGGTCTCTTTCGAACGCTGCGGCGGCACGCATGGGTTGCCTTGCCTCGCGGTTCAAACCAGAATACCGCATGAGACCGCCCCTGTCAGCGTGGCCCCTCCATCTCATCTTCCGCAAAACCGCCCCCCTTGCTAGGCGCAGCCTAACTGGGCCCGCAGGCCCAATGGGGGGCTACGGGGGGTGAGCGCCCGCGGCTAAAGGCTATGAAACGCGGCTAAAGGCTATGAACGGCGCAGCCATGGCATTCCTTAGAAAATAGACCCCGCCCCATGCGCTGCGCAACCAACCCTCGGCGCGTCTCCCCCCCGACCCGAACTTGCCAGGCAAGCACCAGGGTGATAGTTTAGTATCTAAACTATTCACTGCGAGGACCCCTTTTTGACCCGAGAGATCGATCGAGAAAACGACCGACCGATGGACGAACTGCTCCTGGTCTTGTTCCGAATGACCAGACGCCGTTTCCAGGCGATCGCCGAGCGCAACCTGCTCACCTTCCCCCAACTGATCGCCCTGCGACACCTGCGACAGGCGGGACCTGTCCCCATGTCGGACCTGACCGCCCGACTCGGCACCACCCCCGGAGCCTTGACGGGCCTGGTGGACCGCCTGCAGGAAGCGGGATTCGTGGCCCGACACCCCTCCCAGCATGACCGCCGCGTCATTCACCTCGACCTCACCCCCCGCGCCCACGAGATCCTGACGACCATCCACTCGGATTGGAGCCATGAAGTCAGCCAATGGCTCGCTCGTCTCGACCCCGTGGAGCAACTCAGTCTCTCAAAGGGCCTCAACGCCCTGATCGATGCGGAGATCCCCCTTGGCACCCAGTAGAAAAGTCGTCATGAGCGGCATCCTCCTTTCCCTCGTGCTCGCCGCCCTGAACCAAACCATGGTCAGCACCGCCATGCCCCGCATCATCGCCTCACTCGGCGGCATGGACTTGTACAGCTGGGTCTTCTCGGCCTACATGCTCGCCGCCACCGTCTTCGTCCCGATCTTCGGCAAGCTCTCCGACCAGTTCGGACGCCGCCCCCTCATCCTCATGGGAATCGGGTTCTTCACTCTCGGCGCTCTCCTCTCCGGACTCGCCCAGGACATGCCCCAGCTGATCGTTTGCCGCGCCCTTCAGGGCCTCGGAGCGAGCGCCATGATGCCCGTCTCCTTCGCCGTGGTCGCCGATCTTTACCCTCCCAACGAGCGTGGCAAGTCCCAGGGTTTCATCGGGGCCGCCTTCGGGGTCGCCAGCATCATCGGCCCCTTGCTCGGCGGCTGGATCACCGATCACACCTCCTGGCGCTGGACCTTCCTCGTCAACGTTCCCGTGGGCCTGCTCGCCTTCGCCATCTCCCGCTACACCCTTCCCCGCCCCCAGAAGCGCGAGGAGCGCGTCTCCATCGACTACCTCGGCGCCGCCTCGCTCATCGGCGCTACCTCCAGCATCCTCTTGCTCACCAGCCTCGGCGGTAGCCAGTTCCCTTGGATTTCACTCCCCAGCCTCCTGCTGGGAGGAACAGGACTGTTGCTTGTTTTGGCCTTCGTCGGGGTCGAATCCCGGGCCAAGGAGCCCATCCTGCCCCTGGATCTCTTCAAGAACCCCATCTTCACCGTCTCCGTGATGGCCTCCCTGCTCACCGGCATCATCATGTTCGGAAACACCATGTTCATCCCCCTCTTCGTCCAGGGAGTCATCGGAACCAGCGCGACGGCCGCCGGCATGCTCATGATGCCCCTCATGCTCAGCAACGTCGTCGGCAGCACCCTCAGCGGAAACCTCGCCTCGCGAACCGGCCGCTACCGCTGGCTGGCAATCGGCGGGCTTGCCATCCTGGCCGGGGGCGAATTCTTGCTCACCCGAATGTCCGCAGCCACGAGCAATCCCCAGGCCATCCTGAACATGATCGTGGTCGGCTTCGGACTGGGCCTCACCATGCCCATCTTCGTCCTCGCCGTTCAGAACTCGGTCTCTCCGCGACGCATCGGCTCGGTGACCTCGCTGGTGCAGTTCTTCCGCTCGATGGGCGGCACGCTCGGAGTCGCAGGCCTGGGCGCCGTTCTATCCCACCACATGGCCGTGGAAATGATGCGAGCCTACCCGACCATGACGGCCGAAGCCATGCCCAGTCCCCAGGCCCTGCTCTCGCCCGATGCCGTGGCAAAGCTCCCCGAGGCCATGTTCGTGGCCTTGCGGCAGGTGCTCACCCACGGCCTTCACAATGTCTTCGTCTATGGTCTCGTCATCGCGACGATCGCGGTCGCCGTGGGGCTGCTGCTCAAGGAGGCTACGCTGCGAAAGTCCACCCTTCCCCCCTTGCAGAAAGCCGGCGAGGAGCTGGCCGCCGAAGGCCTCTCGGGCATCGTCCTGCGATCCGAGGACGAACCCGATCTCTTCGGGGGGAGTCCCGCGAAGCCCTGAAGCTCAAAAGCCCGAGGCCCCCGGAATGATACCGGGGGCCTCGGGCTTCGATGCGAAAAAACGCTTTCCGCCGTGCTAATCCAGCGCCTTGACCAGGTCCTCGATCACCTTCTTGGCATCTCCGAAGACCATCATGGTCTTGTCCATGTAGAAGAGTTCGTTGTCCAGGCCCGCGTAGCCGGACGCCATCGACCGCTTGATGACGATGACCGTCTTGGCTTTGTAGGCATCCAGGATGGGCATGCCCGCGATGGGGGACTTGGGATCCGTCTTGGCCGCCGGATTGACGACGTCGTTGGCGCCTACGACCAGGGCCACGTCGGCCTGACCGAACTCGCTGTTGATGTCCTCCATCTCGAAGACCTGATCGTAGGGGACCTCGGCTTCCGCCAGAAGGACGTTCATGTGTCCGGGCATGCGGCCGGCGACCGGGTGGATGGCGTACTTGACGTTCACGCCCTTCGCGGTCAGCTTCTCCACCAGCTCCTTGAGCGCATGCTGAGCCCGCGCCACCGCCAGGCCGTAGCCCGGAACGATGATGACCGTCTCGGCGTTGCCCATGATGAACGCGGCATCATCGGGAGAGCCCGACTTCACGGGCCGCTGAACCTGAGCGCCCGCGGGTCCGGCCTCGGCTTCGCCGCCGAACCCCCCCAGGATGACGCTGATGAAGGAGCGGTTCATGGCCTTGCACATGATGTAGGAGAGAATCGCACCCGACGAGCCCACCAGCGAGCCCGCGATGATCAGCATCGCGTTGTTGAGCGAGAAGCCGATCCCCGCGGCCGCCCAACCCGAGTAGCTGTTGAGCATCGAGACGACGACCGGCATGTCCGCGCCGCCGATGGGAATGATCATGAGCACGCCGAGGACGAAGGCAATCGCCAGCATCGCGAGGAATGGCGCCCACGCCTGGGTGACGGCGAAGGCGATGCCGAAGCCGAGCATCAGCAATGCCAACACGAGATTCAGCATGTGCTGACCCTTGAAGGCCACCGGCGCCCCCTGGAAGAGTCGGAACTTGTACTTGCCCGACAGCTTCCCGAAGGCGATGACCGACCCCGAGAAGGTGATGGCCCCCACGAAGGTCCCGATGAAGAGCTCCACGCGGTTACCGACGGGGATCGCCCCGCCGACGTCACCGAGACCGAAGGCCTGGGGCTCGGCGACCACGGCGACCGCGATGCAGACTGCCGCCATGCCTATCAGCGAGTGCATTGCCGCGACCAGTTCGGGCATCTTGGTCATCTCGACCCGCTTGGCCAGAAGGGTCCCGATGGTACCGCCGACGAGAAGTCCCGCGGCGATGAGCCCGAGGCCCAATCCGAGGCCCCCACCGGCTTGCATGCCTTCGGCCAGTTGCGCGACGGGTCGAAGGCCATGGCTGACGATCAGCGCGAGCGTGGTCACAATGGCGATCGCCATCCCGACCATCCCGAACGTGTTGCCCTTGCGGGCGCTGCTGGGATGCGAAAGACCCTTCAGGGCCTCGATGAAACAAACCGACGCCACCAGGTAAAGCAGCGCCACCAGACTCTCGCTCATGAATGGACTCCCTTGGCGTCAGACTTCGGCCCCTTGGTCTCTTTCTTCTTGAACATCTCCAGCATCCGCTGGGTCACCAGGAAACCTCCGAAAACGTTGACGGCAGCCAAGGCGACCGCAAGGGTGCCCATCGACATGCCGATCAGTCCGGTCGTCTTTCCGGCCGCCAGGAGCGCTCCGACGATGATGATGGCCGAAATCGCGTTGGTGACCGCCATCAAGGGCGTGTGAAGGGCGGGGGTCACCCGCCAGACCACGTGGTAGCCCACGTAAATCGCCAGCACGAAAATGATCAGGTTGCTTACGGTATGATCCATGTTTTGCTCTCTTCCTGCTCGCGCTTACTTGCCGGCCGTCGCGGCGCCCGGACCCGCGGGGGCCTTCTTGAGCACCTCGCCGTCGGCGCAGACCATCGACGCCGCGATGATCTCATCGGTGCGATCCAGCGAGAGATTGCCGTCCTTGTCGAAGACGAGCTTCAGGAAGTCGAGCACGTTCCGCGCGTAGAGCGCCGAGGCGTCCGTCGCCACCAGGGCGGGAAGATTCGCCTCGCCGATGAGGTGAACCCCGTACTTGGTGACGGTCTTGCCGACTTCCGAAAGGGGGCAGTTGCCACCTTGCTCGACCGCGAGATCCACGATCACCGAGCCCGGTTTCATCTCCTTCACCGTTTCCTCGCGCAGCAGAACCGGAGCCTTGCGGCCGGGTATCAGCGCGGTGGTGATGATGATATCCGCCTGCTTGGCACGCTCATGCACCAGTTCGGCCTGACGACGCATCCAGTCCGCAGGCATCGGACGCGCGTAGCCGCCCACTCCCTGGGCAATTTCGCGCTCCTCGTCGGTCAGGTAAGGAACGTCGAGGAACTTCGCCCCCAGCGATTCCACCTGTTCCTTGACCGCGGGGCGAACGTCGGAGGCCTCGATCACGGCGCCGAGCCGCTTGGCGGTGGCGATCGCCTGAAGTCCCGCCACGCCGGCCCCCAGGATCAACACCCGAGCCGCCTTGACCGTGCCTGCCGCCGTCATCAACATCGGCATGAAGCGCTGATACGTGTTGGCCGCGATCAGGACCGCCTTGTAGCCTGCGATGTTGGCCTGCGAAGACAAGACGTCCATCGACTGGGCGCGCGTGATGCGGGGAACCGCCTCCAGCGCGAAGGCCGTCAACTTCCGGTCCGCCATCGCCGCCAAATTCTCCGCGTCGAAAGGGTTGAGCATGCCGACGAGCATGGCGCCCGCGTTCATCATGGCGCGCTCCTCGGCCTGCGGAGCTCGGACCTTGAGAACCATCTCCGAACCCAGTGCCTCGGCTGCCGTCACGATTTCCGCCCCCGCGGCCTCGTAGGTGGCGTCGGGGATGCTGGCGCCGTTTCCGGCACCGGCCTGCACGACGACGCGATGCTTCGCCGCGATCAGTTTCTTCACCGTTTCGGGGGTGGCGGCTACACGGGTCTCCCCGGGCCAGGTCTCGGCGGGAATGCCGATTCTCATTCGTCCCTCTCAATCTGCTGCGTGGTGGAGAACATCCGGAGCCGCCCAGGCAGCTGGTCTGTGGCATGAAGGCAAGAGCCGTTTTCAATCGATCCCGCGGGTTTTCACTCAGGAGTAAGAACCGAACGCCGGTAACAACCATTATATCCGCATGATCGCCATGATTACGAAGATGACTCAAGAAATCGCCGAAAAACGACCCTCATCCCCAGATTATCCGCCCGGATCATCCCGCGAGCTCTCCCGCGACCCGCGCGTCGTGCCGAACGCTTCCCCGGAGCGGAGCCCTCCGTGAATTTAGAGCAATCTGCGAATTCCGGAGCCTGCGCGACATGACTGAAGGACATGGACCGACTCGGGACGACATGGTCGGAGTCGGCGGCCCCTCGTTCTCGACGCGAAAAAGGGGTGGTTCGACGGAGTCGAGCCGTTAGCCGGCGGCCACCTCGGGCAGTACCGTTTCCGGCGCGTGCGCTTCGGTCCGTGGACGCCGACTCCAGCGGTCCAAGTAGACGTAAACCACCGGCGTGAGATAGAGCGTGATCACCTGGGAGATCAGCAACCCGCCCACGACGGCGAGACCCAGGGACTGACGGGCCTCGCCGCCCGCCCCGTGGCCGATTGCCAGCGGCAGGGCCCCCATGACGGCGGCAGCCGTCGTCATCATGATGGGACGGAACCTGACGAGGCCCGCCTCGAAAATGGCTTCGGCTGCCGATTTCCCCTGCCGCTCCGCGCCTATCGCGAAGTCGATCATCATGATGGCGTTCTTCTTGACGATGCCGATCAGCATGATCAAGCCGACGAACCCATAGATATCCAGGGTCTTGTCGAAGAGCATCAAGACCGCCAACGCTCCCATGGCTGCGGAAGGCAAGCCCGCGAGGACCGTGATCGGATGGATGAAGCTCTCGTAGAGCATGCCCAGGACCAGGTAGATCACCAGGATGGCGACAAACAGCAGCACTCCCATGTTTCGGGTGGACTCCTGGAAGACCTGCGCCGAGCCCTGGAACGCGAAGGATACCCCGTCCGGCAAGACCTCGGCGGCAGCGCTCTCCACCAGGCGCGTCGCCTCGTTGAGCGGCACTCCGGGGGCCACGTTGAACGAGAGGGTCACCGCCGGCAACTGTCCGAGGTGATTGACGGTCACGGGTCCCACGCCCTCGGCCTGCGTCGTGACGGCGGACATCGGGACGAGCTTACCGGTCGCCGAGCGCACGTAAAGCGCCTGGATGCCGGCAGGATTCGCCTGGTATTCCGGCAGCACCTCCAGGATGACCTGGTAATCGTTGCTCGGCGTGTAGATCTGCGACACCTGACGCGAGCCGAAGGCCGTGCCCAACGTCGTCATGATCGACTCCGCGCTCACGCCCGCGACCGCCGCCGCCTCGCGATCGATCGTCACCTGCACCTGGGGAGCCCGGTTCTCCAGATCGGAGTTCACGCCCTCCAGCTCCGGAAGGATTTTCATCCGAGCCTCCAGGGCGTCTGCCGCCTTCACGATGGCCGCATGGTCGGTTCCCTGGAGGGTCAGCTGGTACGTGCTGCGGGTCGACATCCCCCCGATCCGGATGGCCGGCGGCACGGACGCGAAGGCCCGGATGCCGGGGATGTTCGAGAGGGGGCCCTTCAACTGGCCGGCGACGGTCTCGGCCGAATCATGACGCTCGTCGTGAGGCTTGAGGGTCACGAACATCCGCCCCGAGGTGCCGCCTCCACCGAAGCCGCCTCCGGCGGTCACCGTCGACATGAAGCCCGCCACGTTGGGGTTCTTCTCCACGATGGAGGCCGCCACCTGCTGGTGACGGACCATGTCCTCGAAGGAGACGCCCTGCTGCGCCTGCGTGGAGATCATGATCTGTCCCACGTCCTCCTTGGGCAGGAAGCCCTTCGGAATCGCGTTGAAGAGCCAGCCGGTCACTCCGATCATGGCGAAGAAAACGAGGAGGGCCTGCCTGCGCCTGGCCATCACGGCCCGGAGCGTGCGCGCGTAGAAATCCAGCGCGCCCTGGAAGATCCCTTCCGTGACCGCGTAGAACCGGCCCGTGGGTTGCTCCTGGCGCAGGAACCGCGCGCCGAGCATCGGCGTCAGCGTGAGCGAGACCAGCCCGGAGATGAGGATGGCCACCGAGATGGTGATCGCGAACTCGTTGAAGAGTCGCCCGACGATCCCGCCCATGAACAGCACCGGGATGAAGACGGCCACCAGCGAGAGGGTCATCGCGACGATCGTGAACGCGATCTCGCGCGAGCCCTTGAGAGCCGCCATCATGCGGCTCTCGCCGGCCTCCAGGTGTCTCACGATGTTCTCGAGCATGACGATGGCGTCGTCCACCACGAACCCCGCGGCCAAGGTCAAGGCCATCAACGAGAGGTTGTTCAGGCTGAACCCCATGAACGACATGACTCCGAAGGTGCCGATGATCGACGTGGGCAAGGCCAGGCTCGGAATCAGGGTGGCCGAGGCGTTCCTCAGGAAGAGGAAGATCACCATGATGACGAGCCCCATGGTGAGCACCAGCGTGAACTGAACCTCGTTCACGCTCGCGCGGATCGACACGCTGCGATCGTAGAGCACGTCGAGGTCGACCGAAGCGGGAATGGCGCGGCGAAGCTCGGGCAGATACTCCTTGACTCCGTTCACCACATCGATGGCATTGGAGCCGGGCTGGCGCTGGATCGCGAGCACCATGCCGCGCTTGCCGTTGAACCATGCCGCGCTGCGCTCGTTCTCCACCGAGTCGAGGACGCGCCCCAGCTCGTCGAGGCGGATGGGGGCGCCGTTGCGATAGGCCACGATCAGCTGCCGATAGGCCTCGGCGTTCTCCAGCTGACCCCGCGCCTGGACGTCGAAGGCTTGATAGCGTCCATTCAGCGTGCCGGTGGGCTGGTTCGAGTTGCCCCGGCGCATGGCCGAATCCACCTCGTCCATGCCGATGCCGCGCGCCGCCAAGACGGCGGGATCCAGCTGAGCCCGAACGGCATACTTCGCCTGTCCCCAGACGTTCACCTGACTCACGCCCGAGACCGTCGAGATCTGCTGCGCCAGCATCGTTTCCGCGTACTCGTTCAGCTGGGAGAGGGGAAGGGTCTCGGAGGTGATCGCCAGCATCAGGATCGGCGCGTCCGCCGGGTTGACCTTGCGGAAGGTCGGGGGCGACGTCATGCCGGACGGCAGCCGCCGGCTCGCGGCGGCGATCGCCGACTGAACGTCCTGAGCCGCCGAATCGATGTCCCGATCCAGCTTGAACTGCAGCGTGATCCGCGTCTGACCCATCGAACTCGACGAACTCATCGAATCCAGGCCCGCAATCGTCATGAATTGGCGCTCGAGCGGCGAAGCCACCGAGGACGCCATCGTCTCGGGGCTGGCCCCGGAGAGATTGGCGGAAACCTGAAGCGTCGGGAAATCCACGGCGGGAAGATTGCTCACCGGCAACTGGAAGTACCCGAGCACCCCGAAGAGCACCAGGGCGATCGTCATCAGGGTCGTGGCCACCGGCCGCCTGATGAAGCCCTCGGAAAGGTTCATCGGGCGCTCCTCGACCGCTTGGCCTGGTTGCCGCGAGGCGCCGGCGGCTCGAGATCCGTCCGGATCTCCACCTTGGCGCCGTCCCGAAGCTGTAACGTGCCATCGATGACCACCCGCTCGCCGGGTTGCAGCCCCGACCCGACGACGGCCCAGTCACCCTGCATGCGCTCGAGCGCGACCGGGCGCTGGGAAACGGTCTGGTCGGCATTGACGACGAACGCGTAGTGCCCATTCTGACTCGGCTGCACGGCTTGGGCCGGCGCGACGACCCGGTTGCGCTCGGTCGTGAGCGTCACGGCCACGTCCGCGAATTGCCCCGGCACCAGCGCCCCGCCGTCGTTCGCGAACTGCGCCTTGAGGCGCATCGTCCCGGTGGCGGGATCCACCGCATTGTCGAGGAAGACCACCTTCCCCGTGACCGCGCGCCCCCCGCGCGGCGTCACCGTGACCCGGATGGGTTCCTCGGCCTGGAAGCGGCGCACCCGATCGATCTCGCCCTGGGGAACCGTGAAGCTCACCATCATGGGGGAAACCCGGTTGATCACGAGCAGCGGACCCGCGTCGCCCGCTCGAACGAGGTTTCCGACGTCGACTTGGCGATCGCCCGCCACCCCTGCCATCGGGGAGACGATCGTCGTGTAGGAAAGCTGAACCCGCGCGCTCTCCACCATCGCGCGATCCGCCTGAACCGTCGCCTCGAGCGCCGCCACGCTCGATGTCATCTGTTCGGCCTGCTGCCGCGACACGAATCCCTGAGCCAAAAGCTCTTGATACCGCTGAGCATCCGCTTTTGCTTGTGCCAGTTGGGCCTGGGCTCGCGCCAGTGCCGCCTCGGCCTGCTTCACTGCCGCTTGGTGGGCCGCGGGGTCAAGCTGGTAGAGCATCTGGCCCTTCGTGACGGGCTGCCCTTCCTGGAAACCCACCGCGATTACCTGCCCCGAGGCCTGCGCCCTCAGAGCGACGCTCTCGACGGCTTCCACCGTGCCGATGGCCGAAAGCAACACCGGAACATCCGAAAGTCCGACGTCGCCAGCCAGTACGGGAACCGCTCGCATCTTCGGCCCCTTGCCTTCGGGGGCGCCTCGCGGAGTGACGAGAACCTTTCCGACGACCAGGGCCACGATAGCAAGCGTGGCCAGCCAGAGGAACCAGCGGCGCTTCGCTCGCTTTTCGGTGGAATTCGAGGGGATGGTGGTCATCGTGAGGCTCCTGTCACGCCCATGGCGCGCTTTAGATCGGCGATGGCAAGATGGTAGCTAGTTTGAGCGCGAATCCAATCGGCATGGGCCGTGGCGATGAGGGACTGGGCATCGGCGACCTCGATGATCGAGCCGACGCCGGCACGATAGCGGCCCTGAGCTTGAGCTTGGTTTGCCCTTGCGGCCTCCAGCGCGGCTTGAGCCGCGGGAATCCGTTCTTTCGCGCCTTCGAGAGCCAGGTAGGCATTGTCGACGTCTCGCAGGATTTCGATCCGGCGCGCCTCCCGCGTGGCCTTCACGGCGATCTCCTGCCCTTCGGCCGCCCGAACCTGGCTGCTGACGGCCGGTGCGAACAAGGGCCAGTTGAAGCTCAGCCCTGCTTGCCAGTTTGGCGCTCCCAGCAGGTCTCGCGCGCGTAAGCCGTAGCTGGCATCCGCGCTCAAGTCGGGATTGCGCCCCGTCTGTGCGGCGCGACGGGAGCCTTCCGCCTGCATGACCTGGGCCTGCGCCGTTTTCAAGGTGGGGTGCCCCTCGGCCATCGCTTCGAGCTCCCCGAGCGGCTGCGGGGCGAGCGAGGCCGGGAAAACGGGCTCCCCCGCAATCAGGTCGGTCTGCCCGACAGCGGCTGATACCGACCGTCTCGCCTGGGCCATGGTCGCCTTTGCACCCGCATGAGAGGCTTTGGCCTGGGCCAGGGTCGCCTCTGCGCGCGTCTGGTCGAGTTTTGCGCTCACGCCTGCTTTCACCCGCGCGCGCGCCTCTTTCACCATCGTCTCGGCCAGGCGGACCTGCTCGGCAGCCTGCGTTTCCAGTCCGGTGGCTTGCACCCAGGACAGATAGGTCTGACGCACGCCGTAGGCGACCTCGACAGCCCGCAAGTCTGCCAGGGCGAGCGCATTGGCCGTCTGGGCCTCGGCTTGCAACTGGGCCGCATCGAGCTTACCGAAGGTCCAGAGGGGTTGCCTCACGGAGACGCTCGTGCTTCCGAGGTTGAATGCCTGGGCCGAGGTCTGGGCCGTCGATACGCTCGTGGTCTGCGAGAGTCCCGCGCTGAGGTTCACCTGAGGCCAGTAGCCGGAGCGCGCGACTCCCTCGGCTTCGGCTTGCGCGGTCGCGGTCGCCCGGGCAGCCTGAAGCGCGGGGGACTGCTCGAGTGCTTTCAGGACCAGCCCTTCCATCGAAACCGGGGCGGCGAGGGCGGGCGGTGCGAGGGCCAGCAGGAGCGAGGCCACGATGAGGGCGGGAGGTTTCATGAAGGAACCTTTCTTGACGCGGGGCAGAGTTCCCCGTCATGACTACCGTCGAGTGCGAGGAAAAGTTTCAAGCGTCACTCGAAAATATCGTCGCATGCGACGAATTCGACCCGCGGATCATGCGCCTCGGGAAACTCGCATGATAGCAGGTCGCGCGTCTGGTGATCCACGCGATAGCTCGGAGTAGGCTGCCGCCATCAATCGTTCGCGTGATGGCGCAAGCGCCCCTGTCAGTTGCGGCGCGAGATCGTGGTATGATCCGCCTTCAGCCGCTCCATGAGCGGCATGCCCGCTCGCGCGCTTTCAGATAGATCGAGGATATATGAGTCCCGTCACGAACTCGAAGTCTCCCATCGTTCGCTGGTTTCATGCCCTTGCCGTGGCTGAAGGCTACAGTTTTCTCTTGTTGCTGTTCATCGCCATGCCGCTCAAGTACATGGCCGGCATTCCCATGGCCGTGAAGTTGGCGGGCTCGCTCCACGGCGCGCTCTTCGTCGCCTACGCGGCGTCAGCGCTCTTCCTCTTTACCCATGCGAAGTGGCCCCTGGATCGAATCCCGGGTGTCCTTTACGCGTCCATCCTTCCCTTCGGAACCTTCGTGCTCGAGCGGAGGTGGCTGCGCGAGAGCGTCTAATTAGGCTTCCAGAGCCAAATCAGCCCCCCGAGACCAAGGCTCGGGGGGCTGAGGATTTTTGGGGCCCAGCGTGGGAGCATGGGCTCCGCGGTGGGTTGGTCTAGCGCAGAAGGAAGTCGGGAACGTTCAGCTTGGGGAGGAAGGTCCCCACGACCGCCACGAACTCCGGGCGATCGATGAACGGGTTTCGGTTGCCCTGGTGGCGATAGACGGCGTCGTTGCGGGCCTGATCCTGCGCCGAAACCGGATCTTGGAGGTGCCAGGCTTTTAGGATCTCTTCTTCGTGGCGGAAGTTCTCGAGGTCGGCATGCTGGCCGTAGACCATATAGAAGTACAAGATCGCCCGCGCGGCGTCGCCCTTGTGATCATCCCGCGGTTCGAAGACGGTGGCCCCGTTCGCGTCCGTTCCGAGCTTGCTGCCGCCCTCGGCCCAGGTGACCTGAACGACCTTGCCGAACGGCAGGGAGCTTCTCCGGGAGTTGGCATTGCAATCCGTGGGGAAGAGATGGTTGAGATCGGATTTGGCGGTTCCGACGGCGCCCTTGCTCTGGGGCCAGGTGTGCTCGGCGTTGAAGCCCTTACCGCCGCGATACGCGGTACGGCGGCTGGTGACCTGGCTCAGATGGCGGCCGGTATAGTCGCAGTCGAGGGTGTCGTCGTTGTCGAGGTCATCCACCTCGGCGAACATGACGTCGCGGGCAAGGTCGTATCCAAGCTCTTTATGGTTGGAGACGATTCCTGCGAGCGAGCGCAGAAGGGCTTGATTTTGCAGGCCTTCGGCCTTCCGGTAGTAATCCGCGGGAGCTTGGCGCAGCGTGAGGGCGGTTCCGGGCGTCGTGGTCGCTTGCGGCTGGATACCCTGCAGGGTACCGCAGGCGGCGAGCGAAGAGGCGAGTACGACGGTTGCGAGAGCGGCAAATACGGGCTTCAAGGCTTTCTCCTGTCGGATTCGAGCGTGACCTTAAGGTAAGGTTAACATAAATCTCGTCAGGTTGATAGCCCTGAATCGAGGATACTTCTCGAATCGAGGGTTTTCTACGGGCTCCCGGGGCTCGGGTCATGCGCCAGAGATTATTGATAGGTTAAGATGCATGGGGCGAGTGGTCGGGCTTTCGCCCGGGCGGTTCAGAAGATGCCCGGTCGCGTCCGCTCGGTGACGTCGTAGCGCTCGAGGTCGGTCCATGGCGCCTTGGCCACTCCGTGCGTGATCGCGCTGTTGGTCCAGAGTCCCTCCAGCGTCGCCCGAGTGGCGGTATCGCAGAAATCCAGCCAGGGGTAGGCGAAAATCTTGTCGCCTTCCTTGACCTGCACTTCGACTTCCCAGAAGCCACCCTGGTTGTAGGAGGCGACGGTTCCGAGGCGATCGCCCGCGCTGATCGTTTGTCCTTCGGTCACGAGCGGATCGACCAGGTGCACGTACTTGATGACGAAGTTCCTGCCGTAGCGCACCCAAACGCCCTCGACTTCCCCCGCGGCGCCTGGGGAAATGGCTGCTTGAATATAGACCACCATCCCGCCGGCCAAGGCGTAAATCGGATCCCCTCCTTTTTTGAGATGCAATTCGTACTCGGTGGCGGTCTCTTCGAACCCGCCGCCGCCTTCCGTGACGCCAAAGGGTCCCAGATGGCTGACGGTCGATTCGTCCAACGGCCCCTCCCATTTCAGGGCGAGTTTGGGCATGTCGGTCGTATCCGGGACGTAGACGTGGGTCTTGGTATTCGAATTGTTCATGTCCGTGCCTGGGCAGCCCGTCAAGGCGATCGCCGAGCAGGCAAGCAGTTGCCACAAGATTGATTTGCTGGCCATCACGGGTCCTCCTTCGATTCAACGTCGTCGATCCGGAAAAAATGCCGAACGCGAATGTCGTTCTAGCGGTTGGTGTAGGCCTCGCGCGACGCTTCCAGTTGTAGGCAGCGCTCCAGCGTGAGCCGTTCGAGACTCATCAAGCGAAATGCCGTGTAACCATACCCCCAACGTTCCGCCTCGAACGCCGTTTGGGCGTTGCGATACTTGATCCAAGCCTGCTGGGCCGTCAGGAGCTTTCGTTTTCCGGTCTCGTCGAGGCGATCGCGGAACTCCCGGTAAGCCCGGTTGAGCCGCGCATCGATCTTCGAGAGTTGAGCCTGGAAATCCGGGATGCTCGGAATGTCGGGGTCTACGCCCTCTTGAAGGAGGAACGACTCGATGCGGTGCGTGCGCTGCGTCGTGGCTTCTTCCTTCGCCATGAGCATCAAGACCTCTCCCCACGGGGTACCGCGGGAGAAATCGCCCTCCATTTCGGCATTCGCCTCTCGAAAGACATTCCAGCGCTGCTCGCAATTGCTCAGCAGGGGTAGCGCTTTCGTGAAGCGAGCCCCCTGTAGAACTCCTTCAAGCCGTCTAATGCCCGCAGTCTCCGCTTTCTCGTCCTTTTGCAGCCGTTCGAGAGCGGCCCCCTTGGCGGGATGGGGCGCCCGCCCCTTGAACGTGCCGTCACGAAGGTAGGTACCGCCCATCTGGGCTTGAGCGCCGCACCCGCACGTTCCGGTTTGATCCACGAAAACGGAATTCCCCGCGAAGCGAAGGGTCAGAACGCACGCACCATCCTCGTCAGGCTCATGAAATGTGGCCGTGTTTCCCTTGAGGACCAGGGTTTCGTCGAAGTCGCAGAGATGGGCGTTGGGACCGGATACCACGGAGATGGCGACCTTGAGGCGTCCCTTGCCGGCATCGGTCACCGCAAGGTCGCCTTCAGAGGTCGAGTAGCTCCCCAGGATGGCACGCGGCACGGTCTCGTCGCCTCCAGCAGCTCCTTGAACGGGAGACGCAGAAAGTCCCACCAGGGCCATGACCATTAGCGACCCAATTTGCCACCGACTCATCGCTTGACCTCAATCTTGGTACCCACTCATGTGCTCCGCTTCTTGTACCCCCATCCGATAGAACCGCCCGCTCCCATGCCAACCGACGTAGCTCTCCGAAGCAAGTAATCCTCATATAGCGCTCCTCCCGGCTTCGGGCCATTGGAAGCATGAGGCCATGGGGACCACTGAGCGAGGAAACCGCGAACCCTTCAATGACGGCTCAGTGGCGCTTGAGCCGAGGGTTCGTCGCGTTCGTACAGCAAATTTGACTCCTCGTGTTATTATTCAAGCAAGGGTTTTTGCTGTTTTTTCAACTTATTCGTATTCGCATCCGTTGGTCATCGAAAGGAAGCTTAGTGTCCTTGAACCATCGCGTCCCGGCAGTCGTGTTTATCGCCCTCATGGCCATGACCGGTTGCTTTACGGCACGTCCTGATGCTGTCACAGTCTCCACGCTGCATGCCCAGGGATTGTCGGCGGCCGACCTCGCCCTGCTCGAAGCGCTTGGGCTCATGACGCGCGCCGGGCATAACTTGTCGGCGGGGGCTTACGCGAATCAAGCCCAGGATTTGACGGCGAAGCCGGCGACAGCGTCTCGCTACCGCACTCAATCCACGCCGGTCGTCGTCGTGACGGCAGTGGACGGGTTTTATGCGGGGCCATTTCCGAGCGCTCATTCCCTTCCGAGCAACTATGTCAGGCGACCTGCCGTAGGTTGGTTGACGGCCAACCCTTTGATCTCGACCTCCGGTTCGAGCGTAACCACCGAGACCTGGTACACCCCCGACGGGGACACGACGAGTGTTCCGGCCTACTCCAAGGTGCTCACCCGGAACGGCGCGACCGCCAATTATGTGTATGCCGCACCCGAGCAAGTCACGGCCCTGCCGTCCTTCTTCACCTCCAAGGCGACCTTTCCGCCGGATCCCCAGGTGAAGATAGCCGAGGAAACCTACATCGTCGACACCGACTTCGGGTCGGGCGGTTCGGCTCTTGGCTATCGTTGGGCGGTTCGCGACGCGGGGGGATCCTTGAAGGCCTGGGTGCGCGCGAAGCAGGTGACGCGAGCGGATGCCAGCGTGGTCGATTTCTATACGATCCACTCGGATTACCGGTACACGAGCGGGGGCATGCGCCCCGAGCGCTTTACCTATGGCACCTACTATCCCGCCACCGGCATCGCGCAATCGAGCGACGAGCAGCATGACGCGGCGACGGGCCGCTTCATCTCCCAGGGCGTTTGGCGCGATCTCAGGCTCGGCAAGCAGGTCGCCATCGCCGACACCGTCGAGGCGGACGGCTCGGTCGTCCGGATCATGACCTCCGGCACGCTCGTCACGACCGAGAACTATCGTCCTGACGGATCGGGTTTCGGCACGCTCACGCAGGACGGAGTCCCGCGGGCCACGATGACCTGGCCGAGCGATCGTAACGGAACCATCGTGCTATCCAGCGGCAGTGCCCCTTATAGGGCGAATCGCGGCATCATGACGCCGGCTCCTGCGTCGACGCCCACTCCCACTCCCACGATCGCGCCGACTGCCGCTCCTACCGCCAATCCACAGCCCACCACGGCACCGACCACATTGCCCGGTCCCACGGCCATGGGGACCGCCAGCATCACCACAACTTTCAAGTAACTTGACTCAGTTGAGCATCCCGCCTCAAAACGAAAGGGCCGAAACACCAATGAATATCAAGCGTCTTTCCCTACTTAGCAGCTTGCTGGCCCTGTCGTTGCTGGGCTGTCAGAGCATCGCCCCCATCCAGAAGCCCGGCGTGACTGCCGATCCGGCCCTAGCGCCGGCAGCGCCCGCGCAAAAGGAGATCGAGCAGGATCGCCCCCTCGAAATCAAGCTGGGCAACGTCACCCTCAACGTCACCCTTCCAATCCCCGAACATGCGCGCCGCGCAGCCTATACCGCCCAGGCCATCGATTCTTACTTCTACAGCGACGTCAATCGACTTCGCATCACCGTGAAGGGCATGGACATGACGGCGCCCGTCGTTATTGACGTCGCCGTGAGCCAGGGGGGGACCACGGTCAGCAGGGATATTTCCTTGCCAGCCGGTAAGAACCGCCAATTCCTCGTCGAGGCCTTCAGCATCAACGAGTCCTACCGTCCCACTTCGGTCGTCGCCGCGATTCGGGGCGTTTCGGATATCGAGGCTCAGGGCGTCACTCCCATCGCGCTCAGCTTCAACTCGACGCCGACCGGCGAGGTCTTCGACAAGCTCATCGACGACGGCCGATCCAACGGCGTCGCCCAGGGATTGGCCGCGACGCTCGACAGCGGCACGGTGGATACCTGGATCAAGACCAACCTTACCAAGCTGTCGGCCGGACAGTATGCCAATCATCCGAGTACGGTCGATGCGGCCCTCTTCGAGGCTTACCTCGTCGACCATGCCGGTGCGCTTCCCCCCATCGGCAACGCCGGCGATTTCCTGTTGGGTGGCAAGTTCAACATCACGGTGTTGAACCGGAGCGATTCTTCCGTGCTCTCCGACGCGACCGTGACGGCCAACGACCTCGGTTCCGCGACGGGTGCTTCGTTCGCGAACGGCGTCTATACGCTCTCGGGCGTCACCCCCGGCACCTGTTCCGTCACCGTGACAGTGCCCAATCGGGTGCCCACCAGCGTCATCATGACGGTGGGGCCGCGCGGCACCGCCAATGCCACGGTGCGCCTGGATGGCGACATGCTCGTCAGGAACTACGTGGGAGGCGGCGCTCAGACTCCCGCCAACGGAGTGTCGGCGGAGAACGCCACGATTTCGCCCGCCGCGGCCGCCATTTTCGGGAATCCCAGCGGTTTGACGTGCAACTACAAAGATCTGCTTTTCTTCACGAGTGGCGGGAAGATCTTCCGCGTCAACGCGGATCGGACCCTCACGCTGGTGGCGAACGGCAGCTTTACCAAGCTGACGTTCGATGCCTCCGGGAACCTTTGGGGGCGCAGCAGCAATTCCCTCCTTCGCTTCAATCGACAGACCAACGGTGATCTCTCGGCCACGGGCGAAACCCTCTCGACTGCAGTCTATGCGTTCACCGTGGCGGCCGACGGAGACGTCTTCTACCAAGCCACATCGGGGTATATGTATCGGCTTGTCGATGGAACCGGTACCGCTCAGCTGACCTCGTATCCGACCATTACCAGCCCTAGCGCGGTCTACGATATCGCGATTGATTCGACCAAGCGAATGTTCTACTCGCAGTACTCTTCTTATTCTAATATTTACTACTCTTACGGCTCGCCTGTCGCCTTCTACTTGGGTGGGGGGGGGTACGGCTACTTGCCCATCGGTTCGGATCGCACCTCCTCCACTACCGCCGCGAGAAACGCCAACTACTTGACGGTGGATGCCGACGACAATCTCCTTTACGCGGATCGCAACAATTATTCGATCCGAAAGATCACCCCGGCGGGCAAAGTTTACAACGTGGCGGGAACGGGCGTTGCGGGCTTGAGCCTCGGCAAGACCCAGCTGGATTCGACGATCCGTTTCAACGTTCTCGGGCAGTACGCCTTTGATAGCGGGAACAACCTCTACATCGTTGATTCGGGTAACGCTCGCATCTACCGCACCTACGCCAGCGACGGCCAGGCGGCCGTCACCGCGGCTTTCTAGGACGCCAGGACTTCTCTCGGAAGAACGCCCCGAATCGCGTCGCGATCCGGGGCGTTCTTAATGACTGGAAGTTGCCGGCCTCGTGCCCGGCGTCAGCGACCTGTTTGATGTTCTGGACCAACTGGGTAGTCCGCGAAGCTGGTCGTCAGCCTCGCCAACTCGAACCAGACCGTTTCGTCCCAGAATCCGCTTGCTGCCCCTGAAGTCGAGGGCGCGACGAAGATAACGGTGTTTCCGATCCGGCGTTCGGCCTGCAAGCCGAACTCAACTTTCTTGACCTGCAGGTAGGCCATCGCGGCCTGCTTCCCGTTGAAGCAAAGCACCTTGGGCTGGGAGGCGAGGATCCGGCGCTCGCATCCCGCACGGTCGTAGTCGGCCTTTTGGAGGGTGTGGTCCATCCCCGCCTTGCCCTTCACCATGTCGGTCAGGCCGATGCCAAGCTCCGGCAGCAAGACGAATTCCTCGGGCTCGAACTGACGCGGAGTGAGGTCCGTCCGGTGAAGCGTGCGCCAGAACTTGTTGCCGGGGCCCGCGTAGTAAGCTTGACGGCGAGCAGACTCGGTGCTGGCTGCGGTGCCGCAGAAGACGAGATCGAGGCCTGGTCGCAACAGGTCGATCAGCAAGGCTACCGCCTCACCTCGGCCAGGTTCGCGGCCGCCACCGGACGGGGCGAACGCTCCGCCGGGAACGAGAAGTTCGATTGAACGGTGGACTTGCTGTCGATCATCTGGCTCCTCGATCGCAGTTCCCCAAGACATGCTTGGCTGAGAGCCATTATCGCCCGAACAGGACGGTCATCTCAAGGGCGGATTCGATCGCTATCAGGTCGGCAACCGGGACCTGGAGCGCGCTCCCTCGGCAGTCATTAAGCGGAGCGAGCTGACTCATCCATCGTAGGCGAAGCGGGCGCTTTTCCCCGGCATTTAGGGACTCTTGATCCACTCGAGGACTTCCGCCGCGTTGCGATCGGGAGGGAAGACCGGATAGAAGACCTTGATGATCCGTCCGTTCTCCAGGATCCAAGCCATCCGCTTCATGAGCTCCTCATCGGCTGCTCGGAAGGTCGGCAGGGGCAGGGCGCGAGTAAGGTGCAGCGACGCTATCGCTGAGCACCGGAAAGGGCACGCCTAATCGCTCGACCATCTCTGCTTGGTACTCGGTGGTTTGAGTGGACAGTCCAAACACCCGATAATCGAGTTCCTGGAACGATGCCGACAGGTCCCGATACCCACAAGTCTGGGGCGTGCATCCTGGCGCGCCGGGGATGTCGTCCCAGTCGGCAACGAGCGATGGCTGCCCGGGGACGCCGGTCCGCGGGTAGAGGAATACCACACTTCGCCCTGGGATCTGCGATAGATCCACCTTCGTTCCATCCGTGGCGCAGAGCGCGATAGAAGGCAGCGCCAACCCGGCAAGGTGATCGCACGCCCCATCGTTCGCGGGGGCGGGGAGATTCGCGGGGAGGTTGTGGAGATCGATGATCACTTCCGGGTACCTCAGAAAAGCCGGTGTCAGGTTAATCTGACGTTCCCGCTGGGAGACAAAGCATGGTGAGGTTAATGCACCTATACCCGACTCCGGCATTAGCCCCCTCACGCCCGGGCATGCGGGGCTGAGCCGATGAACAGCACGCCGTCGGCGGAGTCGGGGGCGCGCTGCTCATGAAGATAGAGTGGAAGTCTAAGAGGGCAACCATGATCAGCCCTCGGTGTTTGTTGATGATAGGTAAGGCAGGTTTACTCCCCCATGACCACCCCCATGAAGAATGCCTACTGCGAGCGTTGGTCCCTTCCCGTTTCTCGGCTCGAGGACTTGAATCTTGCTAGGGTTTCAGTTATTGTATCCATCGTGGTTACGAATAGGGGGTCGCTATGAACAGCCGCTTCACCATGGCCGCTCACATGCTCGCAATGCTTGCCCATTCCGAACAGGCGGGGCGAGGCCCTGTGACTTCGGCCCGATTCGCCGAGAGCATCCAAACCAATCCCGTCGTCGTACGGCGGGTTCTCTCGGATCTCACGCACGCCGGGCTGGTGGTGGCCAAGTGTGGGGTAGGCGGCGGTGTGACCTTGGCCAAGAAACCAAGTAACATCACCTTGCTCGACGTCTTTTCCGCCGTCGAGGGAGGGGATGAACTTTTCGGCCGTCATCCAGCAGGGCCCAATCCTGATTGCATGATTGGCCCCCACATCGCCGAATACCTGGCGGGAATTTCCCGCCGTGCCATGTCAGCCCTCGAGGAAAGCCTCCGCGCGGTAACCTTGGCCGAGATGTTCCAAGAACTTCTCGACCGAGTTGAGACTGGGACCGTTTGCCCGGAGAAAAGGCCATGATCTGTTTTTTTACGCCAATTTGTAACGGCGGTGGTTGCCATTGAGCATGCCGCTCTCTTTTTTGGCCTAATTTGTAACCCGGTTAGTTTCGATTTCCCCCCATAGGCTCACCCTACTTGAACAGGAGAAAAAAACGCATGAACGCAAAGATCGGTTACTGGACGGTCACGGGTCTCTTTTCGCTGATGATGCTCGGATCGGCATTCGCCTACCTCACGGGCGCCCCGCCGATTGTCGCTGCCTTCCACCATCTCGGCTACCCCGACTACTTCCGAGTCCTGCTGGGGATCGCCAAGGTGCTCGGCGCTATTGCCCTGGTACTGCCGTTCGTGCCCAGTGTGCTTCGTGAATGGGCCTATGCAGGCTTCGTGATCACCCTCGTCTCGGCGGCAATTTCCCACGTCGCCAGTGGCGACGCGGTGGGCCAAATTGTTGGGCCCCTGGTGGCCTTGGTTCTGGTCCTTGCCTCCTACCAACTGCGCCGGCACGAGCACGCTTCGATGTCTGCCGGAACCGCGCCAACCGTGAAGGCCTAACGCATCGCTCGTTTGGCGCCGCCTCCCTCAGCGAGACGTGGCGCCAACCTGTTGGCCTCTTGCCGGATGGTCAGTCGGTTCATGGCGACGAGGGCAAGTTCAGCTTGGGCTGAGGTGAACCGTCCTATCCTCATTACCTCTCGTTGCTGCGGGAATCAGTCCCCGCTTGAGTTCGATGCTGGAGATTTCCTGCGCCTTGAACTGCTCCGCGAGAAAATCCCGGATGACCGAGGGGGTCATCTTGTCGCTGCAACTGAAGATATCCACCGACGCGCAGCGATGCTCGGGCCAGGTGTGAATCGCCAGGTGGGACTCGGCGATCACGACCACCCCGCTGATGCCATGCGGGTTGAACTGGTGAAAAACGTCGGTCACGATGGTCGCCCGGGATCGTTGAGCCGCCTCGATCAAGAGATCTCGAATCCGGTCCCGATCGTTGAGGACCTCGGCGTCACAGCCGTAGTACTCGATCAAGAGGTGCTTCCCTAGCGAGAGTTCTTCCATGCATTCAATCCTTTGATTGGAGCGAGACGGCCACTCGGAACGTCGGGCGCGATCCGGGGCAGCGCGCCTACGCTCCGAGTGGCGACTCGGCGTCGATCGTGATGGCGGGATGGCGTTGGCGGGCCTGATCCAGCTTCTGGATGGCTTTTGTCGCCTCGCTCGTGACCTTGTCGAGCTCCAGGACTGTTTCCGCCATCTGGGGCAGGGCGTTCAGCCTGAACGTGGCCAGGTCGTCGATGGCGCCGTTGATGTCGGCGAATGCCGAACGCAAGGAGTCCATTCTGAGATGAGCGCTCGAGGCTTGTTTCTGAATCTGCACCCCCTGGGTCCGCAACCGAGCAGCCGTTCCGGCGATGATATCCGAGGTCGTCTTGCTGACCGCTTCGATCTTGTCGAGGACGATCTTCTGGTTGGCCAGCGCCAGGGCAACCGTGACCCCGACCTGAAGGGCCGCGACCGTGACGTTGAGCGCGCGATCGACTCCCCTAGCCAGTTCCTTGTTGTTGCGAATGATAAGCTCGGTCGCTAGCACCCCTTGCTGATTGACGGCGAGTTGCTGCTGAAGGTCGATGAGTCGCTGTCTCAGCGGAAACAGCAGTTCCTCGCCGATGAACCGGTGACGGGGATCGCTCGGTTGGATCTCGCGTTCCAGCTGGTACTGCAGTTTCTGGTCGATGAGCTGCCCCAAGCGGATGTTTTGCTCCAGCTTTCCGGTCATGTCGCGCATCTGTTTCTGGTCTTCGCTCAGGGTGATGTTGTCGCGAAGTAGCTGGTCCCGGCCTTGTTCCAGGGACCGAACGATGGCGGCGATCACGGTTTGGGCGCTCTCATACTTGGAGAAATAGCGCTTTATCGGAGTGCCGACCCCCGGAAGGCGTCCCAGCGTGCGGCTGAGCCACCCGGGCTCGAAGTCGAACTTGCCCGGATCGAGTTCTTCGACCTCCATCTTGAGGCTGATCAAGGCATTGGCGACGTCTCCGCCCTCCGCGCCACGGGTCGCGAGCTGCTTGATGGGTTGCTTCAGGCGATCCACCTGTTGGGCTGCCTTTTTCTGGAGGTCGACGGCCATGGTTTCGACCGCATCCCGACCTGATTGCAGCGCCGTTTCGCCTCGAACCTCCTCGCTGATGAGCAACCGGACGAAGTGATCGGCCTTGCTCTCCAGATCGGGGTCGTCACCGGCGTGGATCTGCATCGAAGCGGGATCCTTCAGGGCGAGCTCGGTCTTGACCTCCGCGACGCTGACGATTTTCAAGTGGCTTTCCGGGCCTTCGTTCTTTGGGACCATGGTTCCTCCCTCTGTTCTACAACGAGTACTTCTTGGCGCGTTCGGCCAGCTCCCGCAACTCGCTCATGGCGCTTTCCAGGTCGATGTTGGCCGAGTTTTTGCTGGTCTTGATAGTCGAGAGGGCCAGGTTGACGTGATCCAGTTCTGTCAAGGCCCCTTCGTTGAACGCAAGGCGGGATCGAATCCCGGTCTCGGTGGTATCCGCGATCTCCAGCCGCTCGCGCAGGCCGCTCACGATACGGCTCTCGTCCTCCGAGGGTTGGGGGCGCTGTTCGAGCTCGCGGAGCTCCTTGCGGGCATGGCGGACCATGAGCGAGTCGAGGTTGTTCAGCATGGTCGTGATGTCGGTCAAGTTGTCGAAGATCGCTTGATGAAGTTGCTCGGCTGCGGAAAGATAGCGCTGATAGGTCAGCTCGCCAATCTCGAACTTGGCTGCTAGGACGGCCCTGAACTTCTTGAACCGGTCCTCGTTCTGTTCGAACTGAGACAGCGCCTTTTCGGCCATTGCCGGGTCGATGGCCTCCAGATACTGGCAGCGGCTCAGGGCCCGCTTTTGCATCCTCACCGCCTCCGGAACTTCCTCGGGAGACTGAGCGGCCTGCTCCGAGAGCCTTCGCACATGGCGCGTCAGGCTCGCCAGGCCCACGGTAACGGCGAGAAGCGCGACGGCCAAGGCGACCGACCTCGCACGCATGACCCACAAGGCCACCACGACCACGACCACCCCCGCCGGAACCACGACCCGAAGGGCGCGCGTCCGCTTGACGAGGGCCGGATTTTCGCCGCCCCGCCGGCCTTCGACCTCGGTGACCGAACGCTTCTCCCTACTCATCGAGCCCTACTCCTTATTCACACCAGCCGCTTCGAAACGGAGCGCGCCGGCCCGTTATCGCGAAAATACAACCCCTAGGCCCTCTCGCGAGCTTGCTATGGCAACGTGACCTGGTCTAAACTTACCCCATCAGCCGGGCGGCGGAAAGGAGTCAAGCGTGGGAATGTTCGATTTTATCAAAAAGCAGTTCATCGATGTCATCCAGTGGACCGAGGAGGAAAACGGCGTCCTGGCTTACCGCTTCCCCATGGTCGACAAGGAAATCCAGAACGGCGCCCAACTGACGGTCCGCGACAGCCAGGTGGCGCTGTTCGTCAACGAGGGAGAGGTTGCCGACGTTTTCGAACCCGGTCTCCATACGCTGACGACCAAGACGTTGCCCATCCTCACCAGCCTCAACAACTGGGACAAGCTGTTCCAGTCGCCCTTCAAATCGGATGTTTACTTCTTCAGCACTCGCGATCAGATCGATCAGCGGTGGGGCACGCCGACCCCCATCACGATTCGAGACAAGGAGTTCGGTCCGATTCGCTTGAGGGCCAACGGCACCTTTTCTTACAAGCTGAAGAATCCGAAGATCTTCTTCAAGCGCGTCAGCGGAACGCGGGAGCGGTATACCGCCGCGGAGCTCGAAGGCCAGCTGCGAGCCGCTATCCTGACGACGATGGCGTCGTTCTTCGGCACCGCGGAAGTTGGTTTCGTCGATATGGCGGGGAACCAGACCCAGTTTTCGGAGACCCTCAAGGAAGCCCTCCTCGCTCCATTCGCTGACCTGGGCCTGCAACTGCAATCATTCTACGTCCAGAGCATCTCGCTGCCCGAAGAGCTTCAGAGCCACCTCGACAAGGGGGCTTCGATGAGGATGGTCGGGGATCTCAAGAAATATGCGCAGTTCCAGGGCGCGGACAGCCTTGCCGCCGCCGCCTCGAACCCTTCCGGCGCGGCAGGCATCGGCGCGGGGATGGCTGCCGGCATGGCCATGGGGCAATCCCTGACCGGCGCCTTTTCCGCCGGGGGGAGCGACAACGCCGAGGATCCCCTGGTGACGCTGGAAAAGCTTCATGGCTTGATGACCAAGGGAATCCTGTCGCAAGCTGAATTCGATGCCAAGAAGGCGGAATTGCTCAAGAAGATCACCTGATCGATGAAGCTCGGATGTCCTGCGTGTGGCGCAGAAGTAGACTTCAAGTCCCGTTCCGCCGTCTTTGCCGTCTGTTCGTACTGCAACTCGGCGCTCGTCAGGCATGACGTGGATCTCGAAGCCATCGGCAAGATGGCCGAGCTTCCGCCGGACATGAGCCCGTTCCAGGTCGGGACGCGCGGCAGGTTCGAAGGAAAAGCCTTCGAACTCGTCGGGCGTCTCAAGATCGCCTGGGCGGATGGGACCTGGAACGAGTGGTATGCCCTTTTCGACGACGGTCGAGAGGGGTGGCTGGCGGAAGCCCAGGGCTTCTACATGATGAGTTTCCCGCAGCCCCAGCCCGAACCCCTTCCCGCCGCGGAGAGCCTCGCGGTGGGCATGCGGGTCATGGTGAGGCCCCGCCTGAAGTTCGAGGTGGACGACATCAGGAAGGCGGTTTGTGTCGGCAGCGAGGGCGAACTCCCCTTCCCCGCGCCCAAGGGACGCGAGAGCCTCAGCGTGGACCTCAGCGGCCCCGAGGCGGCGTTTGCCAATCTCGAGTACGCTACCGACGGCATCCGACTCTTTTCGGGCAAGTACGTCGAATTCGACGAGCTGCAGCTTTCAAACTTGAGAGAACTCGATGGCTGGTAATCCCTCCGACCTTCCACGGAAGAAGGCGTCTCCCAAGGTCTTCGACTGCGCCAACTGCGGGGCGGGCATACCTCTGCGCGCCATCGGGCATACCGTCACCGTCGCATGCCCCTCTTGCGGCTCCGTGATCGATGCCACCAACGAGAACTACCGGGTCATCAGCACGGTCGAAAAGAAAAAGACCCTCAAACCGCTGATTCCCCTGGGAACGCGTGGCAAGCTCCATGGCCTGACCTGGGAAGTGATCGGCTTCATGCAGCGGACCGATGCTCAGGGCCACTACCCCTGGAAGGAGTACCTGCTCTTCAACCCGTACCATGGGTTCAGGTGGCTCACCGAAGCGGATGGGCACTGGAACTTCGTCCGGATGACCAAGGAGAAGCCGTCCCTGGACCATGCCAACGCCGCCACCTTTCATGGGGAGACCTATCGGCTCTTCCATCGGGGCCACGGCAAGGTCGCGTACGTGCTGGGAGAGTTCTACTGGAGGGTGAAGGTCGGCGAGACGGTCGCCGTCGAAGACTACATCTCTCCGCCGCGGATCCTGTCCTTGGAGAAGAACGAGCAGGAGGCCGCCTGGTCGCTCGGTGAATATCTCGACTCCGACGCCGTGAAGGCGGCCTTCGGGATCAAAGGCTCCATGCCGATTCAAGCGGGAGTCGCCCCCAATCAACGCTCGACCCTGCGCGAGATCCGGCCCCAGATCAACCTCTTGGCAGGCATCTTCATCGGAGTCGTCGTCGCGATCCAATTCTATTCCTTGTTCACGGCGCGGAACCAAGAGATCTTCAGGTACTCCTATGCCTACTCGGCAAGCGAGTCAGAGCGGATCATCGTGACTCCACCCTTCGAGGTGACGGGCCGGCTCTCGAACCTGCAGGTCCATCTCGAATCGCCGGTCGACAACAACTGGCTCTTCCTGGAGGCAGGCCTCGTGAACGACAGGACGGGTAAGAGGATTGGGTTCACCCAGGGCGTCGAGTATTACCATGGCTACGACAGCGACGGGAGCTGGAGAGAAGGCAGCCGGTCGAGCAGCAAGGTCCTGGCCCCGATCCCCGCAGGCACCTATCGCCTCGTCGTCCAGGTCGCGGACTCCACGCTGCCGGCAGGTCATCCCTTCACCCTCAGCGTTCGACGGGGAGTTCCTCGGTGGCCTAACTTCTTTTGGGCCGTCGCGCTGCTCGGCCTCGGCCCGCTCTGGCTCTGGTGGCGGGATCGGAGCTTCGAGATGGCGCGCTGGTCGACCAGCGATTATTCCCCCTATCCGTCGAGCGATGACGATGACGAGGACTAGCGGTTAGCTATCGGAAAAGGATTCGAACGTGGTAAAGGGCTATGTGATTTTCGGTATCGCGATCTGTCTCCTGATGGCCTACGCGAACTCCGTGGGCTGGGCAGTCGGCGACTCCACCGCTCCGGCCACGCGGGGTTCCGCGGTCCGTGGCGTTTACCACAAGTAGAGCAGGCAGCAACGTAACGTCTTTCATGGCTGAATAAGGAGCGAAGAATGGACCAGCTGATCAATCTGAAGTACGTGTTGGGGGCGATCGTCTTTTCCGCCATCGGGCTTGCAGTCTATGCCCTGGGAATCCTGGTCCTCGACCGGTTGATTCCAGGTCACTTGTGGAAGGAGATCTTCGAGGAGCACAACACCGCCCTGGCCATCATCATCGGGGCGGTTTCGATCGGGATTGCGATCATCATCGCCTCGGCCATCCATGGTTAGTCTTCGGACCTGCTAGCGTGGCCTTCATCCTGCTCCTTTCCGTCTTCATCATCGCCACCTGCGGGCTCGTTTACGAACTGATCGCCAGCACCCTCGCCAGCTACCTGCTCGGCGACTCCGTGACGCAGTTCTCGACCGTCATCGGGGTGTACCTCTCCTCGATGGGAATCGGCTCTTACCTCTCGAAGTACATCAACAAGAACCTCACGGCCGTCTTCATCCAGGTCGAACTGCTGGTGGGCTTGGTGGGGGGATGTTCCGCCGCGCTGCTTTTTTCCCTTTTCGAATACGTCCATTCGTTCCAGGTCCTGCTCTACTCCCTGGTTTTCATCACGGGCACGTTGGTGGGACTGGAGATCCCGCTGCTGATGCGGATTCTGAAAGGGCAACTCGAGTTCAAGGACCTCGTCTCCCAGATCTTCACGTTCGACTACATCGGTGCCTTGCTGGCGTCCCTCCTCTTCCCACTGGTGCTGGTCCCCCATCTGGGCCTGATCCGCTCGGCCTTCATGTTCGGGATCTTGAACGTGCTGGTCGCTATCGTGACCATGCATCTGTTCAAGGAAGACGTGCCCTGGATTCGCTTGATGCGGGGCTCGGCAGCCCTGGTGCTGGCGGGGCTGGTCCTGGGCTTCGTCTACTCCGACAAGCTGATGAGCATCGCCGAAGCCTCGACGTATCCGGACACCGTGATCTACGCCAAGTCGACCCCCTACCAGAGGATCGTGATGACCAGTGCCCCTCAAGACCTGCGGCTCTTCTTGAACGGGAATCTCCAGTTCAGCTCGCGCGACGAGTATCGGTACCACGAGGCCCTGGTGCATGTCGGGCTGCAATCCGTCCCGAACCCCAGGAACGTGCTGGTCTTGGGAGGCGGAGACGGCATGGCGGTCCGCGAAATCTTGAAGCACGACTCGGTTCAATCCGTGGTCCTGGTGGATCTCGACGGCGCGATGACGGACCTCTTCGAGTCCAACCCGAAGCTGGTCGAAATGAACGCAGCCGCCCTGAAATCCCCCAAGGTCAAGGTCATCAACGGCGATGCGTTTCGTTGGCTCAAGGAGAACCGAGAGGAATTCGACTTCATCGCGGTCGACTTCCCGGACCCCTCCAACTACTCCATCGGGAAGCTGTATTCGACGGCCTTCTACAAGCTTCTGTATCGCGCCGTGGGAGCCCAAGGAGTCGCCGTGGTTCAGAGCACTTCTCCCTATGTCGCGAGGAAGTCCTTCTGGTGTATCGATCGGACGATCCGGACCGTGGGCTTCCAGACGACTCCCTACCATGCCTTCGTGCCTTCCTTTGGTGAGTGGGGCTTCATCGTCGCCTCGAAGCAGCCTTTCCGGGCGGCCGATCGCTTCCTGCCCGGCTTGAAGTTCGTGACCCCCCGGACGGCCGAGCAGATGCTGCAGTTCCCGCCGGACATGCAACCGGTCACCACCGAGGTCAACAAGCTCAATAACCAGGTCCTGGTGCGGTACTTCGAGGAGGAATGGTCTGCCTACCTTCACTAACCTCTCGGATCGCGTGATCACCCGCAGAACCTTCCTTGTGGCGGGGCTTGGGGTGATCGGAGCTTTTCTTGCCCGCCACTGGTTCGTGGGGACGAGCCCGATTCCTGGAAGCATCCTGGGGGCGGGCTCGAAGGTCGGGCATCGACTGAGAACCGGTGAATTCCCAGCTCCGTCGGAAGAACTCCATGCGGGCATCGTGATCGTCGGAGGCGGCATGGCGGGGCTTTCAGCCGGATGGAGGCTGAACAAGGCCGGCTACCAGGACTTCGTTCTCCTGGAACTCGAGCCGGAAGTCGGGGGCAACTCCCGGCACGGCGAGAACGCGATCACCCTCTACCCCTGGGGCGCGCACTACGTCCCGCTTCCCGGACCTGACGCCCACCTGGTCCGGGAACTCTTCGAGGAACTCGGCGTCATCGAAGGGTACGACCGCGAGGGGCTTGCTATCTATGACGAGTTGTTTCTTTGCTCCGATCCCCAGGACCGGCTGTTGATCAACGGCCGCTGGCAAGAAGGGTTGATTCCCGAGATCGGAATCAGCGATGCCGACAAGCGTCAGTACGAGAGCTTCTTCGCGACGATGGAGGCGTTCAAGGTGGCCAGGGGATCCGACGGCAGGGCGGCCTTCAGCATTCCGGTCGATCTGAGCTCCCGGGATCCGAAGTTCACGGACCTGGACCAGTTGACCATGGCGCAGTACATGGACGCGAACGGGTGGAACGCGGAACCCCTGCGCTGGTACGTAGACTACTGCTGTCGGGATGATTACGGCTGCCGCGTCGACGACGTCTCCGCCTGGGCGGGCATTCACTATTTCGCGTCGCGAGTCGGCAAGGGCGCCGATTCAGCCGAGGCTTCGCTGACGTGGCCCGAAGGGAACGGCTGGATCGTCAAGCAGCTCACCCGAAAGATCGGCCCTCGAATCCGGCCGAATGCCCTGGTGTTCAACGTCGAAACCTCGGCATCCGGCGGCGTGACGGTGGAATACTACGATCCCGGAACGAACGAGACGACCCGGATCGTGGCGAAAGCCGCCATCATCGCAGCCCCGCGTTTCGTCGCGGCCCGAGTCGTCAAGGCACTGCGGGTCGCGCCGCCGCCCTATTTGAAGGCCTTCGGCTATGCCCCCTGGATGGTGGCGAACGTCAGCCTCGACACCAAGCCGGCGGGTCCGGGGGCTCCCTTGGCCTGGGACAACGTGTCGTATCAAAGCCCGTCACTCGGCTATATCGTGGCCACGCATCAAAGCGTCGAGCAGTATGCTCGGCGATCCACGGTCATTTCCTATTACCTGCCGCTTTGCGACGGCGATCCGGTCGAGGCGAGAAAGACGGCCCACTCCCGGTCGTTCCGGGAGTGGGCCGACCTGATCGTTGCCGACCTCGCCCGGACCCATCCGGGAATCGAAGCGACGATCACGCACCTCGACGTCTGGCTTTGGGGCCATGCCATGATCCGGCCCGTCCCGGGGTTCATCTGGGGGCAGGCCCGTCAGGAGGCCTTGGCGCCTCACGGCCGGGTTTTCTTCGCGCACTCGGACATGAGCGGGATCTCGATTTTCGAGGAAGCGCAGTATCGGGGAGTCGTAGCGGCAGACCAGGCGCTCGGCTCCATCCGGTCTGAACCGCAGTAGGCCTGAGGGTGCCAGCGGGGCATGACGAGCCCCTCGAAACCGCCGCGGGAGCATCTCTTTCGATGCGCCGGTCCCTGGCTCAGAGCCCGATCAAGCTCCCGACAGTCAACACGGGCTTGGAAGGGACCGTCTCGGGTGAGTGATCATGAGGGGAGTGCGCCGCCAGGAGTTCCGAAAACCATTCATGCTCTTCGCCGAAGTGGTGCAGGATCTCCCCGACGAGCAACGGATTGGCGTCGCCGTCCTTGGCGAATTCTGAAACCAGTTCGCTATGTTGGATCAAGGTTTCGACCTCGTAGGACGGGATGCCCGGTCTATCCTTGATTTCCTTGAGTTGACGCCGGTTCTCAGCCTCTTCGTGCTGAATGTGGACGAGCAGCTGTCGCCTCAGTTCAACGGGGAGTCCGCCATTCGTGACCAGTTCGTGAATGACCTTGGTGTGGTCCTGAATGTTGTGGAGGATACGTTTGAGGGCGCCGAGGGTGGATGAGTCCACGGTGGGATCGTTGCGCATGCGTTGGGCGAACTCCTTGATCCGGTGATTAGCCATTCGGAGTACTGGCGGGCATGAAGGGGTTCCGTTGCGTTTACGGGAGCCTGGCACCCTACGATACTAGGCGAGAGGGGGGGCGTCAATGAGATGGCTTTACGGGTCATGCGACTTGACCACTGATCGCGAGCTTCACGGGGGGTCATGCAGGCGATCTTCTCGACCCGCCACTGCTCGTTGCACTGCCTGATGAAGTTCCCGACGGCCCAATCATGAAAGTAGCAGTCTGCGCCATCGCCCAAAACAAGCCCCAGGGCTTGCGCTTGTCCCCCTCACCGACTTGCCGGATGTGCCGTTCAGACCTAGTCCATTGGGCCAAGTTCACTATTCTTAGTTGACAGATGTTTAGCGCGGGCTGATAGTGAATCAGATTAGCAAGGGTTTTGCTCGAAGCAAGTCCGGCGAGTATCGACGTCTCGATACTCGCCGGATGCCCATCGACCTCGCGTCGCCACTCGAGTTGCCGGATGAGCTACTAAGCAGCTCGAATTTGCTCAGAAGAAACGCAAGCGCGTTTTGGAAAGGAAATCATGATGCGTACACTCATCAAGTCCTTTGCCGTCGCATGCTCTCTGCTCGCTGCTCCCTTCTGCCAAGCCAGCCAGGCCCTTCAGGTGAACTTCGGCAACTCCTACGTGCCCGATCCGGGCGGCGGGCTGCTGCAATCCTTTCCCAGCTCGAGCCTGACCGGCTCGGGCTTCAACGTCTGGAACCACCTGCGAGTCGGCGTTTACGAGCGCTTCAGCTTCGGGGTCGATGGGGCCTTCTTGGGCGGGCCGACCAACAACTTCAACAGCTCCAACCTCTACGTGGACTATCGTCCTGAAGCCTTCTTGCCGGACCTCGGCATCCGCATGAGTCCCTTCATCGGCCTCATGTCGGGCACTGCTGGCAGCACGGGGGGCGGCATGCTCGGCTACTTCGACTGGAAGCTAGCGGATGCCCTGACCCTGTACACCTCTCCCGGCTACGTCTATTCTAGCGCGGCCTCGAGTGCTCACCGTTTCAAGCTCGACATGGCGCTGGACTACCGGGTGCTGCCCTGGCTCAGTATCGACGCGGAGCTCCTGACGGGTGCCCCCCACTGGAATTTCGGGCCTGACACCCTGCTCGGCCTGGCCCCCGGCGCCACGTTCTACGTCGGTCAAGCGACCCTTCAAGGCTCGCTGATCTTCCCCGTCGCCAAGACGAGCAGCGCGGCGACCCTGGCCAATCCCAGCATCGCGACCGGCGTGAGCTACGCTTGGTAAGGCCTCAGAGGAGTCAGGAATGAAAATCAAATTTTCCACCCTTCTCTCGGCTGTCGCCGGAGCGGTCCTGGTTATTTCCTTGTTCGTCGGCGGGGGTGTCGCCTTCATGAACTCGGCGGTCCAGAAGCAGGAGACGTCCTATCTTGAACGAGAGGAACTCAAGCAACTTGGCCTCACGCTCGCCGCCGCCTCGGACTATCTGACGGATCAGTGCCGGCAGTTCGTCGTCTCGACGGATATGCAGCACCTCCAGAACTACTGGAAGGAAATCGAGGTCGCCAAACGCCGAGATCAGGTGCTGAACCGCCTGAAGGAACTTGATGCGCCGCAAGTCGAGTTCGACTTGATCGACCAAGCCAAGAGTAATTCCGATGCCTTGGTCCAGACGGAGACCCGCGCCATGCGCCTCGTGCTCGAGGCCAAGCAGGTTGACGAGCGGACCATGCACCCAGCCATCGCTGCTTTTCAGCTCAAACCCGCCGACAAGGCGCTGAGTCCGGCGGAGAAGATCGATGTCGCCCGCCAGATCATGTTCGACCGGCAATACGCGGCGGACAAGGCGATCATCGTGGAGCCCGTCGTCAAGTTCCACAACCATCTGGATGAGCGCTCGAAAGCCGCCGTCGACCATGCCGGCGCCCGGACCCGCGCCGCGGTCACGATGCTCATCGTCATTGCCGTTTTTATTTTCGTCGGGTTTAGCGCCGTGCTCTTCACCTTCTACAGGATGGTCGGCGTGCCCGTCGGGTCATATATCCGCGACTTGCAGGGATACGACCCGTCGTCGATCGATAGCTTCGCGCTGGATGTCGCTGGAACGGTCGAGCTGGAGCAACTCGGCAAGGCCCTTAATGACCAGTTCAAGCGTAACCAGCTGAATCAAGAAAAGCAGATGGCGGATATCGCTGAGCTCAACGAGTTCGCCGTGCAGGTCTCGCAGCGCGCCGACCGCCTGAACCAGGCGAGTTTCCAATTCACGACCATGAGCACCCAGATGGACATGGCCGTCCAGAACGTCACTCAAGCGATTCGTTCCTTGGCCACCGGCGTGACCCATACCATGGATTCGGCCCACCACAGCGCTGAATCGATAGCCCGGCTCACGCAGGCGGTCGAAGGCATTGCCCGCGGCTCGGAGTCCCAGTCGCGCGAAGTCCACTCCACGACCTCCACGGTTCAGCAGATGGCCGCCAGCGTGCATCAAGTCGCCGAAACCGCGAAGCAGGTCGCCGCTACCAGCCTGCAAGCCAAGTCGATCGCCGACCAAGGGGTTCAGGCCGTGACGGCCACCCGCGCCGAGATGAACGAGATTCAAGGCGTCGTCGCCGTCGCCGCGAACAAGATCGAGGAGCTCGGCCAACTCGGCGAGCGGATCGGGGCCGTCGTGGAAACCATCGACGACATTGCCGAGCAGACGAACCTCCTGGCCCTGAACGCCGCGATCGAAGCTGCCCGAGCCGGTGAACATGGACGTGGCTTCTCGGTCGTCGCGGATGAAGTTCGCAAGCTTGCTGAGCGCAGCCAGAGCCAGACCAAGTCGATCGCCGACCTGATCCGCCAAGTTCAGAAGGGCACTCAGGAAGCCGTCGCGGCGATGTCGGAGGGTCGTGGCAAGGTCGACCAGGGCGCCATGAAAGCCGATCAAGCAGGACAGGCCCTTTCCGAGATCCTCAAAGCCGTCCAATCGACGGTCACGCAGGTCGATGCCATTGCCCTTGCTGCGGGGGAGATGGCTGGAGGCGCTCAGAACCTCGTGACCGCCATGGACTCGTTCAGCCGCGTCGCGGAGGAGAGCTCGGCATCCACCTCCTCGATGGCTGTCCAGACCGCCCAGGTCAAGGAAGCCATCCAGGCAATCGCGATCGCCGCCGAAGACCAGAGTGCCGCCTCGGAGCAAATGAGCTCCAGCGCCGAGGAGATGGCGCAGCAGATGCACTTCATGGCCGACCAGGCCAAGGATCTCGAGGTTACGGCCAGCCAACTCAAGGAACTCGTGGCCCGCTACAACCACCAGCAGCCCGTCGAACTACAAGTCTTCCAGGCATCTCGCCTGATTGCCGCGCGGTAGGCTCGACCCATTCCCAAAGTGCGGAGGGCGGCCCAAGCCCTTCGCATTTCGGTCGAGAGTTGCTCCCAGTCAGCAACCTCGCCCTTCGAGGTGATCCAACCGGCCACATAGGAGGGAGTAATACACCTGGGGCCTTGAGATAACGGCCCAGTCGCGTACGTCGGGCGTGCCAACTCGGCGTTGATGTCTTAGCCGTGTCGTGGCTGCTCGGCTAACAAGCTGAGCACGACCGGATCGGGGACCGTAGGGCTTCCTTACTTCCCTTGATTCGCGGCCTTGCGCTGACGGCTCCACCACCACCAGCGGCACTGATCGGCCGGTAACTGAGGGTCGCGCGCCTGGGCGATCGCACATGCGAACGTGTCCAGGACGCAGATGTCGTGCATCTGACCCTCCATGGCGGAAAGGCGCTCATACAACTCACGGGCATCGCAACCCGCCAGCTGCCCGACGCTCGTGACGCCAAGACGGTGGCAGTCATGCAGGGCTGCCTTACCGATCCCCGCCAGATCGCTGAGTTGGCGCGTGTCGGGCACGGGGTGCCATTCTCGCTACTTCAAGACGCGAATGTAGAGGTCATGGGCGCGCTGCGCGCCGCGGGCGGTGTAACCGATGTCCAGTTTGAAGGCGTCGGTCGTGAGGACGTTGCATTCCGCCCAGTCATACATCTCGCTGAAGGTCGCCACGATACCCTCGACGGGGCCGATGTGCCGGTGATGCACGTACCGTTGGGCCGGGATATCCAGCGTCATCATGCCCTCCGGCAGCTCCTCGACGGCCGAGACCTCGGAGCAAACGAACTGCGTGTAGCGGGTCCCGTCTTGCTTGACCGAGACATCGATCAACGCCTCGCCTACGCGGTTCTTGATCTCGGTGCGACGCGACATGAAGGCGGCCCAGGCCTTTCGCATTTCGGTCGGGAGTTGCTCCCAGTCAGCGACCACCTCGACCCCAACGACCTTGAACGGACCTTTCTCGACGAGTTTCATAGGCACCTTCTCTCAAATCGGCAAAGCAAGAAGCCTCGGCGTAAAACCGAGGCTTCGGGAGTGGGCATAACTGGATTCGAACCAGTGACCTCGTCGATGTCAACGACGCGCTCTAACCAACTGAGCTATACGCCCGATAGACACCCACTTTAAGGCCTCCGGGCGAGGTTGTCAATACCTTAAGGACCGGAAATCTCGCGGGCGGATCAAGGTTCCCCGCTGTCCTGCCGGTTTGCCATGAGTCGGGTTGGTCCTTTAGCTGTTGGCATGAAGTCGCGCATGGTAGCATGAGGGTGGTCAATCCTGAATGCCATCCCGAGGAGCTGTTCCTACCGATGATCACTGCCACCGACGCGCTCGACGCGCTTTACCAGTTCACAGAGGCCAAACGCCGCAGCAGCCTGACCGGGCGCTTGCTGGGCATCGGGCTCCCCGAGCGCGACGGGATCCTCAACGAGTTGTACGAACGCTTCGACGCGGACCTCGCGGCAGCTCGCGAGGAGGCCGCCCAAACCGGCAAGGCGATCCCCGTGGACGGATCCGCCGTCGCCCTCACCGACGGCGGGGATACCTGGTGGATTCATCCCGACGGCACGCTAACCCGAGAGTACGACGACTTCCCGGGCTTCGGAGAGTTCCTAGCCACCATGGGCCAGCCATCCGCCCTCGACTTCAAGCGCCCCGTCGATACCGAAGCCCTCCTGCGCGCGGCCTACAACGGCTTCTGGTCCCCCTCGGCCACCAACTGGCAGCCGATCCGGGTCCTCGAACTCAAGGGAGAGGCCCGCAGCGCCTTCATGGCGCTCGCCGGCTGGATGGCCGAGGACGTCGCCATCCCCCTCTGGATCCTCCTCCGTCGCGAGCATTACGAATCCCTGCTCGGAGACGTCATGGAGCCTTTCGGCCTCTCCGTCACCGCCCGCGAAGAATCCCTCGACGCCGGCATCTTCGCCCACGCCGCCGCCATGTCCGCCCGGAGCGAAGGCCTCACCAGCCTGGAGCTCGTCTTCGCCCCCGACCAGCTCGAGGCCGCCTCTCGCCTCCTGCAGACCGAAATCGATCGCCGAATCCGCGACCTCGGCAAAAGCTCGGCCGAAACCCCTCAAGCCACGGAACTGACGAAGTTGCAGACGCTGGCAAACCTGCTCGCGGCCGGCAAGTACCTCCCCGACAGCCTCATGGTCATCGGGCATGCGCTTCAAGCCAACGACGCGACGTTCGAGCGCTTCGGAGCCCTGGTGGATCAGCACTCGACGCAGCGGGTGGCCTCCGCGAGCCGCGAGTTCGGCAAACCCGAAACCGCCCTGCTCTGGGAGCAGACCATGGCGAGTCTCGCCCCGGAAGAGCGCCCCTGCGTGAGCTGGGCCTTCTACCACCGGGAGCAGCGCACCCCCTACGAGATCGGCCAGGCCATGTTCGCGGCCCTCTACGGCGAAGGCGCCGATGTGGAAAGCAAGTCCGGCGGCATGGGCGGCATGCTCACCGCCTCCACCGTGCGCAACTACCTCTCCCAGATAGCCAAGAGCGATTCGGCTTACATCCGGAGCATCCTCACGGACGGCTGGGAAGCGCTGACGGACGCCGAACTCCAGAAGGCCACCCGACAGGTCGCGGTGCGCACCCGGGACGTGGGGCGCTACCTGCTGGAACGCATCCTGCGCGACGGCAAGTACGTCTCCGTGAACGGCTGTCTTCAGGACGTTTCCGGCAAGCCGCTCTCGATCCCCGTCCTGGTCCGCATGACCAAGGCTCTCGCTTCGACCTTCGGCAACTTCTTCCTGAAGTTCCAGAACACCCATCCCCAGAACGCCGTCTTGCTGGCCCATCTGGACTGCGGCCTGGACGAGCATCGCGTCTTCCGCACGGTCGGCAAGGCGGGACTGTCGCTAACCTATGCCGCTCGGGCCCTCGGTGCTTCGAGCATCATCAAGACCGGACCGATCGACCTGGCCCGCGAGGCCATCGCCCGGATCCTCGTGGGCAACCCGGATAACGACCCGGTCCTCGCCACCAAGCGCGAAGGGCTGGCCAGCGGCCGGATTTCCCCCGCGATGACCTTCCAGGTCGGCTATCCGCTGACCGGCTCGGAAATCGTCGATGCCGGCAGCCCCAACGAGCACAGCGGACTCGACGAACGGCGCCGGGACAAGCGCCCGCCCCGCGCTGACTTCTGCCAGCACTACTTGCCTAGCCTCTAGCCCGCGAAGAGCCTCCCGACGTCACGCCGGTCGGCTCTTCGCAGGCTTCTGCGATTGGAATTCCCCTACTCCTCGCCCAGGAGCCCGATGACTGTTTCAAGACGGATGCTGGCCTGCCGACCCGTCTTGAGCAAAGCCTCCACCTCGCGCTCGATGAAAGGCGAGATCTCGACGTGCCGCCCGAAGATCCGTTCCCGGTCCTCTTCGAGCGACTCGATCTCCGCGTTGATCGTCTCCAGCTTCTCGTAGAGGCGGCTCTTGATCCGGCGCAACCGGTCCGTCCCCTCGAGCTCCAGCAACGTCGCGTAATAGGCATGCCACGTCGAGATTCCATCGCTGACGGTTTCGCGGACGGTTTCGTGGACGATCTGGTCTTGGGGCATGCGCTTCTCCTTACGATCAATCGAGCGATCCGTGAAGATTGTATCACTTTACGAAGTGTTGTAAAGTGATGGCAGGCCTTTCCGCGGCTCCTCACTCCGTCGCTTGACGCTCGCTTCACCCGCGCTCAATTTTCCCGTAACATTTCTCCGGTAACATGGCGAGACGGCTCCCCCCCCTCAACCGGGAAAGGATCCCCATGGAAAGATACGACCTCGTCTGCACCCCCTTGCGTGAGGATTCCGTCATGGTCCTCCATCTGTCCGGCTACCTCAACGACCAGACCGTCCAGGGCTTCGAGGAAGCCTTCGACGGGTTTCGCGAGACCTCCCCTTTCGTCGTCCTGGACGCCTCGGAAGCCCATCACATCTCCAGCATCGGTTTCGGCGCTTTGCTCGCCGCGACCGTCGATCTTCGGGATCGAAGCGGCGATCTGCGAATCGCCAATCTCCCCCCTTCGCTGCAAAGAGTCCTGACCTTGGCCTTCGCCGATTTCTTCCAGACCTTTTCCAGCACCCGGGACGCCATCGCCTCCTACTACGCGGTGCCGGCCAACTAACATGCAAGGAGGATCGATGGCCTCGCTAACATCCCCAAACCTCAGTGCTCAAGCCACCTTCACCAACAACATCAGCCACCTCTTCCACATGCACCAGTTCGTTCGGCGGGCCGCTATCGACGCCGGTTTTGCCAATATTCCCCTCGGTGACATCGAACTGGCGGTCGTCGAGGCCTGCGCCAACGTCGTCAAGCACGCTTACCGCAACACGTCGCCGGACCAGGGACGCATCGAGATCGCCGTCACGGCCCAGGGCGATCGCTTCGAGGTCTGCTTCACCGACTGGGGCGAGCCTTTCGAGCCCCCCAAGGGACGCGTTCCGCGCCCGGATGTCGCGCTCATGGTCAGCGAAGGGCAACGCGGCGGGATGGGCATCTTCTTGATGCAGTCCCTCATGGACGAGGTGAGCTGGGATATCCGTCCCGGCAACCAAAACCAGCTGCGCATGACCAAGCGCTTCAGCGCCTGACCGTCCTTCCTCCGCCCGCGATTGCGGCCCGCCTGCGCGTTCGCAAGGGTGGTCCGTAGCCGCGGCATCGCGCTGTCATCTCGGGAGCCCGCTTCCCCCCCGATTGGCATGCGAGTAACCTTCCATTTAGCGGAAGCTTATTCGGGTCTTAAGAATCATCCCTCCCGCCCCCTCGATAATCCAAGGAGTTGGCGCATGCGCCTCATCGGCGCAGCGGAGAATTCTTGGAGGATCAACGTGGCTAGTCGGATTGGCATCGGAGTCAAATCGCCGATTTCGCGGGCGCTCGTCACCCTGGGAACCCTGGCGCTCCTGAGCGGCTGCGGCGTTACGGGCATGGCGGGCCAGCCCTCGGGCCATTCGCAGGTCGGATTCGCTGCCCTCGGCGACTTCGTGGCGCGAGCGATCGAGCCCATCCCGCTGCAGCCCCCCCGCTTTTCCGCCAAGATCATCGCGCATCGCGGCTTCTCCTCGCGCTATCCCGAAAACACCGTCGCGGCGATCCGGTCGGCGGTAGAGGCGGGTGCCGACATGGTCGAAATCGACGTCCAACTCACCAAGGATCTCGAACTGGTGGTCATGCACGACGACTCCGTCTACCGCACCACCAACGGAAGCGGGCTGGTCAGGGACCTCACGCTGGAGCAGATTCGCGCCCTCGATGCCGGCGGCAAGTTCGACGCCAAGTTTGCGGGGGAGCGCGTTCCGACGCTCGAAGAAGCGATCGATGCGGTCCATGGCAAGGCGATGCTCAACATCGAGGTCAAGAACGCCGACACCGAAGGGTCTCGCAAGTACATGGCGGCAAAAATCGCCGAGCTGGTCTCCCGAAAGAATTACGCGTCTCACGTTCAGATCATGGCTTTCGACTCGGACTTCCTGCGGGAGATGCGCCAGCAGAGTCCCCATATCAGCATGGCCATGCTGGCCGTCACCAACTCCTTCAACCGGAAGCTGAGGCAGGCTGCCAAGCTCGAGATGGATGGCTTGAATCTCCTCCATCATGCGGTGAGCCAGGGTGAGGTCGAGGCGATTCACAAGGCGGGTCTGAAGACGAACGTCTACACGGTCAACCGGGCGAGCTCCATGGTCAAGTCCCTGAAGAAGGGGGTGGACGGGATCATCACTGACTACCCGGACGTGGCGGCGGTGGCGATGGCGACCTATTTCAACGGCGGGGTGATGATGCCGGACTCCCTGGTGGATGGTCCCGACGGGGAGCTGCCCTGAGTCGAGGAGCCGCAGACAAGGTATTGAATGACAGTTTGCCCCGGCATCTCGAGATGCCGGGGCAAACTGTCATTGTGGCTTTGAAGCTAGGGTGCTAGCCGCTGGTGACGACCCAGCGGCGTCCGCGGTCGTCGGAGTAGTCCTTCATGGCCGAGAGGACCTTTCCGGCCACGTCGCTCCGCACGTCGATGAGGGAGTAGCGGGCGAAGAGTGAGATGGCTCCGATGGCCTCGCCCTTGACCTTGGCCTGGTCGCAGATGATCCGGACGAGGTAGCCGGGTTGCATGCGATCGTTCTTGCCGAGGGCGACGCGAATGCGGGTCATGCCGCCTTCGGTTTCGCGCGGGCCGCGTTCGCGTTCGGCGCGCTTGGGCTGGTCGCGGAAGGGCTTGTCAAGCCGTTCCGTGCGTTCGGCGCGCTTGGGCTTGAGGACCTCGACCTCGTAACCCGCGGCCAGGAGTCCGGTATTGGTCTGGACGTCCTGCAGGAGGGCGGCGACCAGGGACGTGGCATCCAGGTTTTCCAGGAGGTTGGCCGCGAACGTCCGGAAGTCCTCGAACTCGTTGGCGTCGATGCGGTTGACCAGATTCTGGTAGAACTTCTCCCGGAGTTTCTGGAGGACGGCTTCGCCTTGGGGCACGGGGCGGTTTTCGGCCGTGAGTTTGGCCTCGGAGACGATGTTTCGGATCTTGGTGCGATCGAAGGGGGTGACGAGGTTGATGACGAGTCCGGAGGCGCCGGCGCGTCCGGCGCGTCCGGAGCGGTGGATGTAGGTTTCGACGCCGCGGGGGATGTCGTAGTTGACGACGTGGGTGATGCCGCGAACGTCGATGCCGCGGGCGGCGACGTCGGTGGCCACGAGGAGGGTGATGACGCGCTTCCGGAAGGCCTCGAGGGTCTCGGAGCGGCGGGCCTGAGGCAAGTTACCGTTGAGGTAGCCGACCTTGAATCCCTCGTTGGCGAGGCGCTTGGAGAGTTCTTCCGTTTCGGCCTTGGTGTGGCAGAAGAGGATGGCGAGCTCTGGCTGTTCGGTGTGAATCAGGTTGACGAGGGCTTCGTACTTGGATGACTTGGCGACCTCGTAGTTGGCGTGGGTCAGGGAGGTGGAGGCCTCCATGCCGGCGCTCAGTCCGAGGCGTTCCGGGTTGCGCATGTAGCGGCGCGCGATGCGCTCGATGCCCTCGGAGAGGGTCGCGGAGAAGAGGAGGGTTTGCCGTTCGGCAGGTAGGGCGCCGAGGAGCTTTTCGAGGTCTTCCTGGAAGCCCATGTCGAGAATTTCGTCGGCCTCGTCGAGAACGACGGTTTGGCAACGTGAGAGGTCGAGGGTGCCGCGGTTCAGGTGATCGTTGAGTCGACCGGGGGTTCCCACGATGACGTGCGCGCCTTGGCGGAGGGCCTTGAGCTGTTCGCCGTAGGCGACGCCGCCGGTGAGGGTGGCGAGGCGGATGCCGAGGGGGCGTCCGACGCGGGCGTAGACGGCGCCGACCTGGTTGGCGAGTTCGCGGGTGGGGGCGATCACGAGGATCTGGACGCCCTTGGGGTCGGCTTCGAGCCGCTGGAGGGACGGAAGCACGAAGGCGAGGGTCTTGCCGGTTCCGGTGCGGGACTGGACCATGAGGTCACGTCCGGTGAGAACGCGGGGGAGGGCTTGTTGTTGGACTTCGGTCGGGTTGACCAGGTCCATCTTGGCGAGGACCTCTTTGATTTCCGGCCGAAGGTCGAGGTCGGCGAAAGTGACGCGCGCAGTTTCAGTCATGATTGGTTAGCGCCTCCCTTGGGCGCGAGGCCCTCGGGCCTGAGTGTCTTTGGAAGGTGTAGCAGAGGAGTGGTTTTGGGGGGTGCGGGGTCCTTGAATCGCTTGCTTGAAGCGATCGCTGTTCCGGGCGGCCACTTCGACGACGGCGTGGTCGGGATGAAGGGCGATCGACCGGATGGCGTTGGCAGGGACGCCGGTGCGCTGAACCAGCCAGCGGCGCAGGTTTTCTTCCGAGGGATCCTGGAGTTTGGGCAAGCTGAGCTTGAACTTCTTCCAGTCTTCGGCCTGTCTGGTCTCGGCCTGTCGGGCGCGAGGGGGTGAGGCGGGCCGGCGGCTTTCCCGGGGTTCACGGGGGCCATCGAGGGTTTCGGGCGGCTCGGTCCGCTCGGGGAGGGTGATGGAGATTTCCACGCTGGGAACCCGCTTGAGGATGGCGCGGAAGGCGTCGGTGTCGTCGGGGGTGACCAGGCAGATGGTCTTGCCTTCCTTGCCCGCGCGGCCCGTGCGGCCGGAGCGGTGGATGTAGTTCTCGACGACGGTGGGAACCGCGAAGTGGAAGACGTGGGTGAGGCCTTCGATGTCGAGGCCGCGGGCGGCGACGTCGGTGGCAATCAGGGTGTGGATCTCGCCGCTCCGGAAGCGTTCCATCATGCGGTTTCGCGCATTCTGGGACATGTTTCCGTTGAGGAAGCCGACTTCGTAGCCCATGATGCGTTCGAGCTTCTGGGCGAGACGCTTGGTTTCGTGCTTCATGCGGGTGAAGATGATCGAGCGATCGGGCGACTCCGAGCGGATCAGGGTGGTGAGGGCGTCGAGGCGGCGATCGCTCGGGACCCGCACGTAGTGGTGGCTGATCTCGCTAGGGGTGCTTTCGGCTTCCACCAGGCCGACGATGGCGGGATTGTCGAGGTACTTGTGGGCAATGACCTTGATGGCCTCCGGCATGGTTGCCGAAAGAATCAGCGTCTGCTTGCGGGCAGGGAGTTTGCCCAGCAGGAATTCGATGTCGCGGCGGAATCCCATGTCGAGCATCTCGTCGGCTTCGTCGAGCACCAGGAGGTGCGCGCGGCTCAGATCGAGGCTCTGACGGTTGATGAGATCCTTCAGGCGACCAGGGGTTCCGATTACGACGTCGACGCCGTCATGGAGCGCCTTCTCCTGGGGGCCGAGTCCCACGCCGCCGTAGATGGCGACCATGCGAAGGGGGCTCTGCGCGCTTACCGAGGCGAGCGCCTCGCGGACCTGGATGGCCAGCTCGCGGGTCGGCAGGACGATGAGTGCCTGCGGCTTCGACTTCGGCGTGAGCATGGACAGGATGGGAAGACCGAAGGCGAGGGTCTTTCCCGAACCGGTCTTGGCCTGAAGGATGGCGTCGCGGCCTTCCAGGACGAGCGGAATAGCGTGTTGCTGAATGGGCGTCGGGGTCTTGAAGCCTAGGGACTCGAGCCCCTTCTTCACGGCCGGAGAGAGGTTGAATTGATTGAACTCGGGTTGCAAAGAAATCCTTCCAAGCGGAAGGGCCTACGCGGGTAAAGCGTAGACCCTACCTTTAAAATCAAATGGTGACGGCATTGTGACCGTATAATCGTTCATCATACCAGTCACAGCCCCCGGAGTAAAGCGCGGGAGCCGGAAAATCACGCCAGCTTCGTCTCTAGGAGGGGCTCGGGGTCCGCGGACTCCGGACCGGGAAGGGTGAACCAGAAGAGCGACCCTAGACCTTCCGCGCTCTCGGCTCCGATTTCGCCGCCGTGAGCTTCGACGACGGCCTTGGCGATGGATAGCCCCAGTCCGGTACCGCCGTAGGAACGCGTGCTGGTGGGGTCCACCTGGAAGAACTTCTCGAAGAGCAGGGGGAGCAGGTTCTGGGGGATGCCGATGCCGGTATCCCGCACCTCGACCCGGCACCCGCCTGGCACCCGGCGTGCGACAATCGTCACCCGCCCTTGCTGGGGCGTGAACTTCAGGGCGTTCCCCGCGAGGTTGAGCAGGACCTGTTCGATACGCCGCGGGTCCATGCGCTGGTTCAGACTTTCGTCGGGTAGCTCCATGGTGAGCGTGACTCCGCCTTCCTTCGCCTGAGGAACGAGGCTCGTGATGACCTCGGAAATGGTCTGCTTCAGGTCGGAGTCGTGGGAATCCAGGTTCAAGCTCCCAGCCTCCAACCGGGCAAAGTCCAGCAGGTCGTCGACCAGCCGCTGCAGTCGTCGCGCGCCTTTCTGGATTTCCCCGATGTACTCCGCCTGCTCCCCGGAAACTGGGCCTCCCAGGCCATCCTCCAGGAACTCGGAGTAGCCGACGATGGATGCCAGGGGCGTGCGAAGCTCGTGGGACGCGGCGTTGAGGAAGTCGTCCTTGAGGCGGTCCAGCTCCTTCAGATGCTGGTTGGCCAACGAGAGTTCCGCGTTTCGACGCGAAAGATGCTCGAAAAGCTGGGCGTTTTTCAACCAGACCGCGAGCTGCTGGGCCATCGTCGTCAGGAAGAGCCGCTCAGGTTCTTCGTAGACATGCCCGGCGCGTCGCTTACCGATGAGCAGGTAACCGATCGATTCGCCATGAAAGAACAGGGGCATGCCGAGGCTCTCCGCGACGCCGGGAAGGCTGCCTTCAGGGATGACGATCGCCTGCGATGCCGTCGAGGCACTAAAGATCCGCCGAAAATCGGCCGGCAGCTCGACTGGCAGGGCCTGTGAGCTGCCCCAGCAGGCTGCAAGTGTCAGTTCGGGGCCCTCTCTGGGGAGGAAAACCGCGAGAAATTCGGGATCGAGCAAGGTCGTGGTCGTCCGGGCAAAGCTATCCAGCAGGCGTTCCGGGTCGCGCTGGTCCTGGGCTTCCAGGCCGAAGGCGGCGGCGGCTTTTTGGGCTTGAACCGAGGAGCGGCCGAAGAGGCGATCGATGCTTGTCTGGATGCGCTGGTAGAGCGGGGCGAAGATCAAGGTGAGCGTGGCGATGGCGAGGATGTTGGCGGCCTGGGAGTGCAAGCCCAGCTTCGAGCGGGTCACCTCGAGCAGGAGGACGTAGACTCCGCCTAGCGAAGCGGTGACTGCCGTGTAGGTCAGCGTTTTCTTGACGGAATGCGTGATGCCGAAGAGCTGATGGCGCAGTACCGAGTAGGCGACCGACAGGGGGAAAATGAGGAAGCAGCCGTAGGCCAGGGCGAGCGCCTTGATGGAAATCGCGGAGGAGTGCTCGGTCATGACCGGCAACACGTAGAGCACGATGCTGGGGAGATAGGCCAAAATCATGCCTGCGAGTACGATCCGGGCCTGGATCCGCACCCGCGGCTCGCGGGCGAAGAGGCTGGCCGACAGCATCCGGAAGAAAACGACGCAGAAGCCCAGGGCTATCCAGAAGCCCCAGAGGGGCAGGAGGTTCGGGTGCCAGGTCGATTCGGTCTGGGCGAGGACGTGGCTGATCGGACGGTAGGTGGCGACATTCACCAGTGCCATGAGCGCGGCTGGAACGTAGGCCAGGATGGGGAGCCAGGGATACTTGCGCAAGGGGGGCGGGCAATCCGGAAGGACCAAGGCGAGGTGGAGGCCGGCCGCCCCCATGAACCAGGTTCCTGCCACGTAGGCGGGAGCGAACCAGTGGGCGAAGGTGAAGTCCACGCCGAGGACCTGATAGATCGTTCCGATGCTGAGCGTCAGCAAGAAATGGGCCTGGGCCGCCGCATGGGTGGGGCGGAGCCACAGGACCCAGGCTCCTACGAGCAGGTGAAGCAAGCCGTTGAGTAGCGTAGGTAGAAAGGCCCGAGTGAAATCCCAGGCGCCGAGAACCTGGGTACTCACGGTGACGGTCAGGCGTTGATCTTGGCGCTGGATTGCGTAGGCGATGGGACTGCCGGGAGGCAGCGAGCGGATCATTCGCTTGAGGTCCTCGCTCTCCCGGAGGGCTCGTCCGTTTGCGCTGACCAAGCGATCGTAGGAGGCGAGGCCGGCGCGTGGACCGTTCCAGCTCGGGTCGTTTTGCGGAGAGACGGATAGGCTTTCCTCGAATCGGAAGCCTGCGAAGGGCTGGCCAATCTCCTTGGCCACGCTATAGGTGACGAGGACCCAGACGCCGAAGGCCAGGATGGCGACGAGTTTCAGCGCTTGAGGCCAGAATTTGGCAAGTCGGCGTGTCATGACGTTGGACGCTTCTTAAATCCGTCGTTCTCAGGGGATCAGGGCTTGGGCTGGGCCCGCAGGCCCAGCCCAAAGGGTCGGTTAGGGGGTTCCGGCGGATACCGGATCCTTACACTGGCTCATTTCCAGGGCTGCGGTGAGGTCGGTGATGAGGTCGTTAACGTTCTCCACGCCCACGGAGAGGCGGACCAGGTTTTCGGTGATGCCGAAGCGCAGCTGAACATCCGGCAAGATGTCGCTGTGGGTCATGGAGGCGGGGTGCTCGACCAGGCTTTCGGTGCCTCCGAGGCTGACCGCGAGCTTGCAGAGCTTGACCGCGTTGAGGAAGCGGAAGGCCTCGGCTTTGCGTCCCTTGATCTCGAAGGAGACGATGGCGCCCGATCCGGTGCACTGGGCCCGGTAGATGGCATACTGGCGCGAGTCGGGATCGAGTAGGGTGGGATAGAAGACCTGCTCGACCAGGTCATGGGCCTGCAAGAACTCTGCAATCCGCTGGGCGTTAGCCATCTGGGCTTCCATGCGGATCTTGAGGGTTTCCAGCGAGCGAAGGAGCAGCCAGCAGGTGAACGGATCCGGCATGGATCCCATGATGGTGCGGTAGACGCCGATGGGCTCCATGACGTCGCGGCTTCCGGTGGCGGCGCCGGCGATGACATCGCTGTGGCCGCCCAGGTACTTGGTTGCCGAGTAGATCACGACGTCCGCGCCCAGGGCCAGGGGCTTCTGGAAGACGGGGCCGAGGAAGGTGTTGTCGACGAAGGTGAGGATGCGGCGATCGTCCGTCGAGAGCTTCTTGGCGATGCTCGAGACTCCCGCGATATCGATGAGGCGGTTGGTGGGGTTGGCGGGGCTCTCGAGATAGATCAGGGCGAGGGAGTCGCCGAGTTCTCTGGCCATGGCCTCCACGTCATCGAGCGGCATGTCGGCCGGGAACGACCGGGTCTCGATGCCGAACTTGGGAAGGATCTTCAGCAAGAGGAACTCCGTTCCCCCGTAGACCGGCATGCTGTAGAGGACCACGTCCCCGGGCTTGGTATGCGCCATGATCGCGGTAGTGATAGCCGCCATGCCGCTGGCGAAGCTCAAGGCCATTTCGGCTTCATCCCAGACTGCCAGCCGCTCCTCGAGGATCTGCAGGCCGGGATTGTTGAGGCGGGAGTAGATGAGCCCCATGGTCTGGTCGAGCTCGCGCCGCTCCAAGCCGTAGGCCCACTTGAAGTACTGTTCGCCCTCTTCGGCGCTCCGGAACACGAAAGTGGACGTCATGAAGATCGGGGGCTTGGCTGAACCCTCGGAAAGGAAGGGGTCGTAGCCGTGGCTCATCATCAGGGTTTCGGGGGAAAAGCGGGGAGGTTGACTCGTCATTGTCACGCGATCTCCATATTCTTGCGCCATGCCTCGTCGCATGCTCTCCTTCACGCTAGCAGGAGGAAGCGTCTTTCGTCCAGTTGACCGCCATCATTGAGCTAGCTCAGTGACGGCGGGCCTTCTGGCGCTTAACGTGGTTAATGAAATCCCTTTTTGATTCCTCGAGGAGGCCTCATGTCCCGCATCGTCGAACTGGATGTCCGCCACTATCATGCCGAGGGCCGCGAGCCGTTCTCGGATATCATGGCGGCGATCAGCGGCCTGGAGGCTGGTGATAGCTTTGTTCTTCGCAATACCTTCGAGCCGGTCCCCCTTTACGGTGCGCTCAATGGGCGCGGCTTCACCCACTCCGTGAAGCAGGAGTCGCCGACCGACTGGGTGATTACGTTCAAGAAATCCTAGCCCTATCGCCTTCGTTAGCCATGGCCCCGCGGTCCACGAGGATCGCGGGGCCATGGCTTTTGGGTGAGCTAAGATGAGGGAGCGGATCGTCCGCAAACCTCGCGAGCAGAAAGGAAGGCCCATGTCCCTCTACGTGCTGATTCACGAACGCCTATCGGCCGCACCTTCCGCGATCGTATTGGGGGTTCCGGGGGGCGCTTCCCTGTCGGCAGCGGTCTTCTTGGAGCGAACCGCCCAGTACGCGTCCACCCTGAGCGCTCTCGGGGTTCGGAAGGGCGATCGCGTCGCCGTTCAGGCCGACAAGTCTCCCGAGACCCTGATGCTGTACCTGGCCTGCCTGCGGGCCGGCTTCGTCTTCCTGCCGATGAACCCCGCGTACCACGACGACGAGGTCGACTACATGCTTGGCGACGCCGAGCCCGCCGTCTTCGTCCACCGCCCGGAGACGGAAGCCGGCAGTCGCATCCTCGCTGAGCGCCGAGGCGTGAGGCATGTCTTCAGCCTGGGGGCCGATGGCGAGGGAAGTTTCAGCCTGGCGGCGGCGCGGAGCGCGCCGGAGTTCGGGATCGAGACCTGCGAGGAAGACGACCTGGCCGCGATGCTCTACACGTCGGGGACGACCGGCAAGCCGAAGGGGGCCATGTTGACCCATGGCAATCTCGCGAGCAACGCCCTGGCGCTCGTGGAGGCCTGGCAGTTCACCGCTGCGGACGTCTTGCTCCATGCCCTCCCGATTTTTCACACGCACGGGCTCTTCGTGGCCTCGCACTGCGCCTTGCTCTCGGGTGCCCGCATGATCTGGCTTCCCCGCTTCGAGCGCGCCGCGGTGATGGAGCATCTGAGCGAGGCGACGGTGTTCATGGGGGTTCCTACTTACTACACGCGCCTCCTTACCGGTGAGGACTTCGCTCGGGAGGCCTGCGGGAACTTGCGCCTCTTCGTCTCGGGTTCCGCTCCCTTGTTGGCCGAGACCCACCGGGAATTCGAGCAGCGGACGGGGCAGGTCATCCTGGAGCGCTACGGGATGACCGAGACGGGGATGAACACGGGGAATCCCTACGAGGGTCCGCGGGTGCCGGGTTCGGTCGGCAAGCCGTTCGATGGCGTCGCGGTCCGGGTGGTGGGCGAGGACGGCGCGGAGCTTTCGGCGGGCGAGGTGGGCGAGATGCAGGTCAAGGGCCCGAACGTGATGGGGGGGTACTGGCGTCAGGGGGATAAGACAAGTTCGGCGTTCACGTCCGACGGTTACTTCAAGACCGGCGACGTCGGCCGACAGGATGAGCGGGGCTACTTCTACATCGTGGGCAGGGCGAAGGACATGATCATCTCGGGGGGCTTCAACGTCTATCCCAAGGAGATCGAGGCGCTGATCGACGGGTTGCCTGGAGTTTCCGAGAGCGCGGTGGTGGGCGTGCCGCATGGGGATTTCGGCGAGGTGGGCGTGGCGGTGGTCAAGGCGACGGGGAGTTTGAGCGAGGCCGAGATCTTGTCGTTTTTGACGGATCGTTTGGCCAAATACAAGGTTCCGAAGCGCGTGTTATTTTCGGAGGAGTTGCCGCGCAACGCCATGGGGAAGGTCCAGAAGAATCTCCTGCGGGAAAGGCATCGAGAACTCTTCCGATCGCTTCCTTAACAATCCGTGATGTGATATCCTGGTGCGCGAACGTCTTTGGTCTGGTTGGCGCATGCGCCCCGAATCGGGCGGCCGAATCGGCATGTGCGGTGGATGAAGGTGGATGAAGGATGAAGGAGGAAGGATGAGACGGGGAATCGGCTTTGGCCTTCTACTGGGTGCCTTGGTGGGGGCGGGACTGATGTTCGTGCTGGATCCGGATCGGGGGCTGACGCGTCGGTCCTTGGCGCGGGGTAAGGCGCTCGGAGTCGGTCGGCGATTGGGAGATCGTTTGGGTTCGCAGTCGCGGGACGTGCGCAACCGGTTGCGCGGTAAGGTCATCGAGGCTCAGGCGGCGCTGAGCGAAGCACCGGTTTCCGACGAGGTCTTGATCGAGCGGATTCGGGCTCGGCTGGGTCATCGCAGCGAGAACACGCGAAACATCCTGGTGACGGTGAAGAACGGGATGGCGACCGTGGCGGGTCCGGTTCTGGCGGGGGAGGTGGACGCGGTGATTCGCTGCGTTCAGGGCGTGCGGGGTGTTCGGGGGATTACGAACAGCCTGGATGTGCATCGATCCCTGGAGAGCCTCACCGCGCATCATGGGGAACGGTTTCCTCGCGACTGAGGCGAAGGACGATCAGACGCGCTCGAGGTCCAGGCTGCGTCGTTCCCGGCGGGCGACGCCGGTTTCGTAGGCAGCCTGGATGACGGCTTCCGCGACCGCGGGGGCGACCTTACGATTGAAGACGCTGGGGATGATGTAGTCGTCGCGCAGCTCATGGGCGGGAATGATCTCGGCGATGGCCCGCGCCGCGGCGAGCTTCATGGCCTCGTTGATCTCGGATGCTCGGCAGTCGAGCGCCCCGCGGAAGATGCCCGGAAATACCAGGACATTGTTGATCTGGTTGGGGAAGTCCGAGCGTCCGGTAGCCACGATGCGGGCATAGACATGCGCATCCTCGGGGAAGATCTCCGGAGTGGGGTTGGCCATCGCGAAGACCATGGCGTCAGGACGCATTCCGGCCAGGTACTCCGGCTTGATGGTTCCCGGTCCGGAAACGCCTATCAGGACGTCGGCTCCGAGCAGGGCTTCTCGCTGACCGCCCACGCGGTTCTCGGGGTTGGAGTTCTCGGCGATCCAGCGCTGATGCGGGGGCAGGTTATCGAGCTGGTCGCGATTGAGTATCCCGTGCTTGTCACAGCCGATCAGGTGAGTGACTCCGGCGTTCATGAGCATCTTGGCGATTGCCGTTCCGGCCGCTCCGATGCCGTTGACCACCACCCGGATCTCGCCGATCGTTCGCCCCGTGAGCTTCAGAGCGTTCAAGACGGCGGCGAGCACCACCACCGCCGTCCCATGCTGATCGTCGTGCATGACCGGGATGTCCAGCTCCTGCTTGAGCCGCTCCTCGATCTCGAAGCAACGCGGCGCGGCGATGTCCTCGAGGTTGATCCCGCCGAAGCCGGGAGCGATCGCCTTGATCGCCGCCACCAGCCCCTCGACGTCCCGGCCGTCCAGACAAAGCGGCCACGCGTCCACGCCGGCGAACTCCTTGAACAGCATAGCCTTGCCTTCCATCACCGGAAGCGCCGCCTCGGGTCCGAGATCGCCCAGTCCCAGCACCGCGGAGCCGTCGGTGATCACCGCGACCGTGTTGCGCTTGATGGTCAGCGCGTAGGCCTTGACGGGATCCGCGGCGATGGCCTGGCAGATCCGCGCCACCCCCGGGGTGTAAACCCGGGAGAGATCGTTGCGCGTCTTCACCGGGATCCGATTCCGGATCTCGATCTTTCCCCCCAGGTGGGCGAGGAAGGTCAGATCCGAGACGTTGATCACCTCCACCCCAACCAGCCCATGAAGCACCTCGACGATCAGATCGCCGTGATGCTCGTCCCGGCAATTCACCGTCAGGTCGCGGATCAGGCTGTCCGGCTGGACCTCCACGATGTCCACCGCCCCGATGTCGCCGCCGGCCTCGCCGATGCGAGTGGCGATCGCCCCGAGCATACCGAGGCGATTGGCGACGCCGAGCCGGATGGTGATGCTGTAGCTGGCTGTGGGGCAAAGGGCCTTGGGGGTCACGGGGGGATCCTTTCGATGACGGGCGGTTCTCGCTTTCGATTATACCTCCAAGGCGAGCCTCAGAGCGCCTTTCGGCTTGCCCGATCGAACTGGCCCCGAATCCTCCTCGGAGATGCGCTAGACTGGTTCTGGCGAAGGAACCCAGGAAAAATGGGGCCATCGGCGGCGCCGCGAAAAGGGGAGGATGAGAGAAATCATGCAGAATGCGCTCGAAACTGCGACCTTGGGGGGCGGATGCTTCTGGTGTCTGGAGGCGGTATTTCTCGAATTGCGGGGCGTCTCTCGCGTCACGTCGGGCTACGCCGGCGGCCACGTGATCGATCCGAGCTACGAGCAGGTCTGTTCCGGCCGATCGGGACACGCGGAGGTGGTGCAGGTCGACTTCGATCCGCGGGAACTCTCCTACCGAGACCTGCTGAAAGTCTTCTTCGCCATCCACGACCCCACCACCCCGAATCGGCAGGGGGCGGACGTGGGCACGCAGTACCGTTCGGTCATCTTCGCCCATGACCCGGAGCAGGCTGATACCGCCCGGGACGTGATCCGCGAACTCACCGAGGAAGGGCTCTTCGAGGCTCCGATCGTGACCGAGGTCGAGCCGTTCGTGGCCTTCTACCCCGCCGAGGCTCACCACCAGGAATACTACGCCCGCAATCCCAATCAACCGTACTGCATGGCCGTGGTCGCTCCCAAGGTGGGCAAGTTTCGCAAGCACTTCGTCGATCGCTTGAAACGCTAGTCGCTTACCCCACTCTCACACAAGTTCAAGGCCCCGAATGGGTACAATAAGAGGGGCCCTTCCTCCGGTGTCGGGGGGCGGGCATTCGGCCAGCCTTTTCCGCTGAAAGCATCCCAGGCTGGTTACTCATGATTTGAAGGGCCTGTCCATGCTCGAAAGCTTGCCGCCCCGGGGCCAAGGGCCGCGGAGCCGACCGCCAAAAACCCGCATCGTCCCCTCGAGCGCCCAAGGCGCGCCCTCGAAGGCGCTCGCGGGCGATCGCCTGATCCTGGACAGCACGCTTTCCGACCCCGATCGCAAGCCCGTCACGTCGCGGCCGACCCCCATCAAGCCCGAAGGGAATCTCGACTACTACCGCGATCGCCAGCAGGATTTCGTGAGCCGCTTCCCTGGGGCGACGCCGCCGGCTTACTACATGGTGTACGGGGATGTCTACGTGCGGCGCTTCACCCTGGAGCTGAGCCCCGAGCTATCCGCCAAAGGCCAGGAGTGGATGGTTCGGGCCCGTAAAAATCTCCAGGTGGCCATCGAGGCGGAACTTGCCCGAAATCCCGAACTCGAGCTCCACGACCAGGCCTTCACCGCCTTCGCCTACGCGACCCATAGCCGTGCCTACCTGGACGCGGGGCTTTCCGGCTTGCCCATCGACGACCTGATCCGGATCGCGGTGACCCCCGACCTTCGCGACACGCTCAATCCGACGGGACTCGCGGTGATCGCCGAGACCGCCGAGGTCATCGCCAGGGACAAGCTGGCGGCTGCCCTGGACGAGCCCAAGGAGACGGCCCAGGAGATCCTGAATGCCCTCAAGACCTCTCCCGATCTCATGCGCGACGTTTTCAACCTCCTCGCCACCCACAACAATGCCCGAACGCTCTTTGGCGGCATGGTGAAGCTGGGAACCTGGCCCGCGAAAACCACCTTGGCGCTCATGGACCGCCTCTGGACGCTCACGACGGAGCAGCTGGCGGATTCTATCGAAGCCCTGCGCCGGCTTCAGCCGAGCTTTCAGGCTAGCCGCTGATCGGACTGAAGTATTCCTCCCTGGTTGCCTAGGTTCCGGATGCTCGACTGCATAGAATGAGCGGAAGCCGAGGGGCCCAGGAGGTCATCATGCCGCAGATGGCCCATGACGTGCTCTTTCTGTTGCTGAGCGCGCTGTTATCCGGAGTGATCGGGCTCGAGCGAGAGTGGAGGAACAAGGCGGCAGGGTTTCGGACCCATGTCCTGGTTGGCATGGGGACGACGCTATTGACCATGCTTTCGACGCAGGGTTTCCCGAACGGGGATCCGTCGCGAATCGCGGCCCAGGTGGTGACGGGCATCGGCTTCATCGGGGCGGGGGTGATCCTGCACCAGGGCTACCTGGTTCGGGGGCTGACGACGGCCGCGACCTTGTGGATGACCATGGCCATCGGGATGGCCGTCGGGGTGGGCTGGATAGCCCTCGCGCTGGTCGCCGCGTCATTCGCCCTGGGGGCCCTGCTGCTGCTCGGGTACATCGCTGAGCGCCTTCCCTCGCCGACGCGCCAGCAGGTCTACCTGGACGTGGTGGTGGCTCCCGAGTCGGCTTTCCGAATCCGAGAGATTCTCGACGAGGCCCGAACCGTGATGAAGCGAGGGGAGCGCACCACGGGGCCCGAGGGCCCCTTGATTCACTTCAGCGTCATCATGACCGGGGTGACCGGGGACGCGATCCTGAACTGGGCTGAGCGCCTCGCGGACGCTGGGGCCACGAGCGTCACCTGGAGCAGCGTCGGCGAGGAGTCTCGCTAGCCCAGATATCGCGACGTTTTTTGCTTTAGAGAGCGGCTACGGGTTCGCTTTCCAGGGAGATCAGGGCATCCTCCCGCATGGCCTGCCGGATGGCGGCATGCGTTTCGAAACCCTTGGGATCGTCAGCCAGGATCCCCATCCGGCCGAGTTCGCTTCGCAGCTCCACCACGGAGACCTTGCCCAGGTCGTCATCTGCCATGCTCGCCGCGACCCCTAAGGCCGTCCCCAGGGTGGCATTGTACTGCACCAGCCGGCAAAGCGAATGGGCAAAGGGCGTGTAGCCCCCAGCACGGCTGGCGATGCCGAGGTTGAGGACGTTGGCGGCGAGCCCGGTGTCGAGGAGGATGGGGGCGATGAGGGGGCCGGGGAGCTTGGGGGCGTGGAAACCGCGGAAGTCGGCATAGTAGCAGAAGGTCCCGAGGGGGTCGGGGACGTCGGCCCGGGCGATGGCCTCCAGGGTGAGACGGCATCTCGTCTCGAGGGCGTGCCGGGTCTGCCGGACGTACACTCCCCAGGGCAGTTCCACCCGGGCCTCCGTCCAGCCCAGTGCCGAACGCAAGAAGCGCTCGAAGTGCAGGGCTTCCGCTTGGAAGACGGTGTCGGCTCCCTCTCGCGACAGTCTCAGCAGGGTCTCGGCATCGTCGCTGAAGTACATCAGGCCGTTCCAGGAGGTCTGATCGGCGCCGGTCACGGCCACGTTGAAGCCGTCGGCCTCGAAGCGGTAGGGCGTGGGAATGCCTTCGGTCTCGCGCCAGAGCTGGTATGCCAACCCGAGGTGCGGCGGTCCGATGAGCACGTAATCAGCGCCATGATCGAGCTCCAGGAAGCGCCGTTCGCCGAAGATTCGCCGACGCAGGGCCTCGAGTTCGGGGTTTCGGGCGAGTAGTTCGCAGGTTTCGAGGATGCGCGCGGGACTGACGCCCTTCACGACGGGCAGGGGGCTGATTCCCAGGGTTTTCTTCAGGCCGTATTCGCGGAAACCGGAGGTGAACCGCATGCCCGCGGCTTCGGCGAGATCCCCGTCCGGGGTGGCGTCGAGGAAGTGGCGGGAGGAGAGCGTCTCGCCGGTGGCGAGGGTCAGGGCCCGGAGGCGGTTTCCTTCCGGGACGACGGCGCTCCAGTCGGCGCGGATCAGGGTGACGCCGGCTTCGGCGAGCATGTCGGCGAGGGTATCGGCTCCCGCGAGGGGTTCCAGGGCGACGAGCGGGACGCCGGCCCGCGCGAGGAACTGACCGAAGAGTCCGTCATGAGGGGACTCGGCGGGGGGAGTGAGGTGGCGGGCGTCTCGGTCGACGAAGCTGAGGCCGTCCTCGGTGAGCAGGCCGCCGAGCATGGCCTGAGGAGCTATCAAGAGGCAGGTCCGGGCACCTGCGCGGGCGGCGGCGACGGCTGAAAGGCATGCTTCGGTTTCGTTTCCGACGACGAGGAGGTCGAAGTCAGCTGTCACGGGGAGTCCTTTCCGGGAAAAAGGCGAGGATTCAAGCGGCGCCGTCGTTCAGGGAGCGAGGGGAGCCTCTGGCTGTACGGGGGCCCGAACGGGCGCTTCGTGTGATTTTACCCGGTTCGCGCCGGAGCTTACCGGCTCGGGGGAGCCAATGTCGGTCGGGGGCGATTCTCCTCGGTGCGGACGCTGACGGAATAGGTGATCGTGAGCTCGCCTCCGGCCGGAATGGTCGGACGGAAGCCGAGCTCCGAGGCCGAGAGGCGCTCGTAGGGATGCGAGTGGCTGATCACGCTCCAGTCGCCGGGAAGCTGCTCGATCAGGTCCACCGTCACCGCTTGATCCTGCTGGTTGCGCAGCGTGATCGCGTAGCCGAGCCGGGACTCCTCGTTCGTCACCTCGTGCTGGGTTTGCTTGCGTCGGGCCGTGACGTCGAAGGCCTCTCCGAGGTCCAGGATGAGGGTCTGCCCCTTGGGGGTGTCGGGGATCATGGGCTCGCCTGCTACCGCGGCCTCTCCTTGCGGGGTCGGCGTGTAGACCGTCACCTTGCCGCGGGGAAGGGGCTTGCCGAGATTGGCGGCCTCCGTGTTGGGAACCGTGAGGCGGAGCTGCGCCTTGCGGGGGATCTCGCTTTCGACCTCTCGGTAGAGGCTCACGCTGCTGACGATTCGGAAGCTTCGCGTCAAAGGCAAACCGTCGGCCTTGGCAAGGTTCACGCGGTTCTCGCTGTTGCGCTCCAGGGTCATGGGGCGCGGTAGGCGGTAAAGGTAGCGAGAGGCGAAGGATTCGGCGGGGGCGGCCTCGAAGCGGAAAGCCCGGGCTCCTCCGTTGATCGGCGAGAAGGTGCGGTCGTCTCGGCGAACGTCTCCGGCGATCAAGGTGATGCGGGCATCGGGAAAGCTCCCGCCCGATTGATTGCTGATGGCCGCCCACTGGGTCCATTCTCCCCGCTGCTGCGCCTCGTCGGTCACGAGCGTGTACTCGTTTTCCCATCCCAGGCGGTTGACGACGTAGGATGCGGTCGCCTGGCCTGTCCAGGGCGCGGGCAGCGAGACGATCCATTCGAGGCGGGGTTCGACCGCGAGACCCGGCAGGGGGGGCAGCGAGACGCGACCCGGGGGATCGGGGACGAGGCGATCGCCTATCTTGTAGACGGCTCCCGACTCGGTCATGAGCAACGTCGCGGGAATCGATCCCGTCGCGGTGACTATCTCGACCGTGAGGCCGTGGTAGCGCTCGAGAAGCCGCTCGCGATTCGAGAGGTCGAAACGGAAGCGCCGATCGCTGACGATTCCGGGGATCTGGAGGTAAGCTCCCCGGGGCTCGACCTGGCCGGCGACGGGTGAGACGCTGACGACTTGCTCGCCTTTTTCCAGGGCGAGGTTTGCCGTCTGGTTCACCAGACCCCAGCCGTCGGCGTAGAGGGTGAGGGTGGTCGCGGTGGGCGAGGCCTCGCGGAGGGGAAGATCCGCCCAGTTCGCGTTGGCCTGGGCGATGGTCAGGCTGGTCCCGCCCGGACTGTGACAGGCCGCTAGGGCCAGGGTGGCGAGAATGACGCTTTGCGATTTCCTGCCCATTTTGCCTCCTCCCCGTTTCACTCACGCGAGCATTATGCGGAGGGGGGCGCGTCGCGGTAAACGATCGCTTCAGGGGTTGGCTAGTGCTCGAAGGGCGAGAGCGAGCCCATCGGGGCGGGCATGGAGAAAGCGTTTGGGTGGGTTTCATGCGATCGAGGGTCGGGACGAGAGCCGAGCGGGCTCGGACTAGTCGGAGTGCGTCTCGGAGGCCGGATCGCGGTGCCGGGTGCTGCCATTCAGGGGAAGGGTGAACCAGAAGGTACTGCCTTGATTCAGCTGGCTCATGACGCCTATCCGGCCGCCGTGGGATTCGATCAGGGCCTTGGAGATGGAAAGTCCGAGGCCCGCGCCCCCGTGCAGCCGCGTGGTGCTCGGATCGATCTGGTAAAACCTCTCGAAGAGGTAGGGAAGGTGTTCCCGGGAGATGCCGATGCCCGTGTCCTGAATTTCGACGCGCGCCGCTCCTCCCTCGACCGCCACGCCGAGGCGGACATGGCCGCCGGCCGAGGTGAACTTGAAGGCGTTGGAGAGCAGGTTGGCGAGTACCTGGCTGATGCGCGGGCTGTCCATCGGCAAGCGGACGGGCTCTTCGGGCAAGAGGACCTCGAACGTGATGCCGAGATCCAGGGCCAGCGGCTGGAAGCGGGTGGCCGCGGACCGGACGATTTGAACGAGGTCTAACTCCTGGCAGTGCAAGCGCAAAGTGCCCGCTTCCAGCTTGGCGAAGTCGAGAAGATCGTCCACCAGGACTTCCAGGCGCTTGGCGCCGGTGAAGATCTGGGAGACGAAGCAGGCCTGGTCGGGGCTCAAGGGCCCTCCGATGCGCTCGTCGAGAAACTCGGTATACCCCATGATGACCGCGAGGGGCGTGCGCAGCTCGTGGGAGACGGTGCTGATGAAGGAGTTCTTTAGCACGTCCAGCTCCTGGAGACGCTGGTTTTGATCGTGCAGGGCGGCCTCCATGCGCTTGCGCTCCGTGATGTCGCGGGCTATCGCCACGATCCGAGGCTGGTTGCCCAGGTGAATCACCTTCACCGCCACCTCCACGTTCACCCGATGACCCAGCTTGTGAACGATCGTGGTCTCGTAATGGTCGTGAACCTGCTGACCCTGAAGCCGCTGGGCCATGCGCCTGCGCAGCGTCTCTCGCTCATCTTCCGGAACCACGTCCAGAAAGGACGTCATCGCCTTGAGCTCGTCGGGCGAAAAGCCCGAGATGCGCGTGAAGGCTGAGTTGACCTGCACGATCTGGCGCCCGTCCACGATGAACATCCCCTCTCCGAGATCGCTCTGGGCATCGAAGATGGCCCGGTAGAGGATGTTTTCCTCGCTGATCGCGCTGTCGCCTTGGTCACGCTCGAAGAGACGCTGCTGAAGCCGGTGAAGCGTCTCCGTCAGCTGCGCATTTTTCTGCTGCTCGATTTCAAGTTGCTCGATAGCCCCGAGGGGGGCTTGCTCGATTTCTCGCTCATTTGGCATTTGCCGATCATGCCATGAAATTCCGATTTAGGATCGGTTTCATGCGACAAGGAATTGCTCAAGCTTGACAGGTCTCGCGAGATACCGGATCCTGGGTCAGGAAAGGTGCCCTATGAACCCCACCCAGACCGCCATTTTTTCTCAGGAAGGCGTGACCGTCACCGGGGACGCCCTCGCCGTCGAGGACGTCACCAAGGTCTACCCGCCCCGCTGGGGCCGACCGCCCCTGACGGCCGTCAGCGGCGTCAGCTTCGGGCTCGGCCGCGGCGAGATCCTCGGCTTGCTCGGGCCGAACGGTGCCGGCAAGACCACCACCATCAAGATGATAGCCGGCCTGCTGCGTCCCACCTCCGGCCGCATCATGGTGGGCGAGTTCGACGTCGCCAAGGACCGCTCGAAGGCCGCCTCGCGCCTCGGCGCCGTCCTCGAGGGCAACCGCAACCTCCACTGGAAGCTCACGGTCAACGAGAACCTCGACTACTTCGGCACGCTCAAGGGCGTGACGGGTCTGCGCTCCAAGGCCTCGGATCTCGTCGAACGCCTGGATCTCGCCTCGCATTACAAGAAGCGGGTGGGTGAGCTCTCGCGAGGCTTGCAGCAACGGGTGGCGATCGCCATCGCCCTCCTCAACTCCCCCCAGCTGCTGCTTCTCGACGAGCCGACGCTCGGCCTCGACGTGGTCGCCGCCTCGACCTTCAAGGACATCGTCCGGGCGATCGCCCAGGACGGCTGCGGCATCGTGCTCACGACCCACCAGATGGAAGTGGCCCAGGAACTCTCCGACCGAATCGCCATCATCTCCGGCGGAAAGCTCGCCATCATGGACTCCATGGAGCAGCTCCAGGCCTCCCATCGGAGCCCCGGCTACGAGGTCACGGTTCGGGGCGCCCTGGATGCCTCTCTACAGCGGGCGCTCGAAGATCTCGGGGCCCGGGACTTCGCGATCGAGGCGGCCTTGTCCCGCTTCGTGCTGCCGGAAGGCCAAGCTGCAAGCCTCTACGAGGCCTTCGAACCGCTGCGTGCGGCAGGCCAGGAGCTGCTTTCCGTGAGGCAGCAGGAGGTCAACCTCGAAGAGATTTACCGTCGGGTGATTGGAGACCGCGCATGAACCTGGTTGCCTTGTTCGGGGCCGAATTGAAGCGGGAATTCATCCTGCTCGTCCGCTACCCCTTCGAGCTGGTGAGCCGGCTGATCTGGAACCTCGGCTTCGCCCTGATGATCTACTTCGGCTTCGGCGCGGTAGGCAATGCCCTGCCCGGCTTCCAGGACGATCAACTCGGCCGGCTCCTGGGCCTGCTCATCACCTTCATCGCCATCAACGGCATCAACAACGCCACCGAGCTTCTCGCCGAGGAGACCCAGACCGGCACCCTCGAGCAAGCGGCTTTGAGCCCGCCGCCGCTGGTTCTCATCATGCTGATGCGCGATCTCGCGTCCTTCGTCGAAATGCTCGTTCGTTTCGTCCTGGTCATGGCGATCGCCATGGCCCTCACCGGGGCCCGCTTCCATCTCGACGTCGTCTCCTTCACCGTCCTCTTGACCCTGATGTACCTGGGCCTCGAAGGCATCGGCATGATGCTCGGCGGCGCGGCGCTACTCTACAAGCGAATCGCCACGCTCGCCCAGTTCGCCGTCATGCTGGTCTTCGGACTCGCCGTCCTGCCCTTGAACTCCCTGCCGAACTGGATGGGGGGGTTCGTCGACTACTTCCCCTTCACCCAGGCGCTCGTCCTCTTGAGGGCGAACGCCATCCAGGGAGTGCCGCTTTCCCAGCTGATCGCAGACGGATCCGTCTTGAAACTGGCCGCGACCACGCTCATTTTCCTGAGCGTCGGACTCGTTTCGTTCATCGTCGCCGAGCGCAAGGCCCGCGACTGGGGAACCCTCAACCAGTACTAGGAGCCTGTCGAGCATAGATTTGCTTTAGGGGATCGACCCATGGCCGGAAGAATGGCAT
>DAZV01000004.1 GCA_002083825.1 Candidatus Sericytochromatia bacterium S15B-MN24 CBMW_12
CGTGGTCACCCCGTCCGGAGTGATCTTGCGGATGCGGTGGTTGCCGGTATCCGCCACGTAGATGTTCCCCGCCGCGTCCACCGCCATGTCGTACATCGAGTTGAACTGCGCCGCGGCGCCGGTCGCATCCTTGTAGCCCGCGGAGCTGCCCGCCAACGTCGTGACGGTTCCGGTCAGGACGGGCGCCGGCGTCGGCGAGGGTGCCGTCACGGACGGGGTGAACCAGCGAGACGGCGAATACGCGGCGGTTCCGCTGCTCAGGACGATGTTGCCCTTGCGATCCGATCCCCAGACGGTGGTCGCCTTCTGGGCGCCATTGACGGTCACGACGCCATGACCCGAGCCGTCGGCGGCGTAATTCTCCGTGGTCCGGACCTCGCCGAAGGTGAAGACGCGCAGGACGGTCCGGTCGGTGTTGATCGTCTCGGTGAAGTCGACGGTCTTGCCATCCCCCTTCCAGGCCCCGATGGCCTCGGAAGTACCATTGGCCTTGTTGTTCTGATCGAAGACCTGCCCGGACTGGGTATCCTCGTAGAACGTGGCGTAGGAGTAACGCGTGGGCTTGCCGTCCACGTAGGTCGAGTGGATCTCGTAGCGATCGACCTTCCGGCCCTCGACGGTCGTCACCTGCAGGGCCCGCAGCCAGGCGACGAGCTTGCCGGAGGAATCCTTCACGCTCCAGCGATAGCCCACGGCCGAACCCGCGATGGGGCCACTGGTGTAGGTCGCGTAGGTTTCTTCGGCCACCGCCGTCGTGTAGGCGGCAGGGAGCACGATCCGGCTCATGAAGTACGACGGGATGTCGGTCGCCGCCCGCTCGGGCGCCGCGTAGAGATCGATGAGGGTTCCGCCGTCCTTGGTGGCGAGCTTGGTATAGGCCGAGGCGCTCGTCAAATCTCCACCGGGAGTGTACCAGGCCTCGGTCGTGGTCGCGCCACCCGAGACGTTCACCGCGGGATTGGCTGTCAGCCATCCTTGCAGCGGACGCTTGATATAATCGGCGGGGAGCTGCCCGGGAGCCGGAAAGGGCCCCACGTAGAAGCCGTTGTTCACCTGCGCTTCGATGACGGCCACGGCCTGGGTCGAGTACTTCCTCGCCGATGACGCGCTGAGGCCGTCGGAACCCGCCCCGGATCCCCCGACCCGCTGGGTCCCCAGCATGAGTCCGAGAGTGCGCAGGAGTTCCTGGTCTTCCGCCGACAGGCTAGCGGGAATGCCGGCGACCGGGGTCTTCGCAGGCCCCGTGCCGACCAGCGGCGCGGGGCATCCCGCCAGGATGGTCAGGGACAGGCTCACGCCAAGCAACTGAGCGATATGAGCTGATGGACGTCGAAGCATCGGCGGACCCCTTATTGTGATAAATAACGAAACAATAGATCAACGATCTGAAAGGTAACTCATCATACCCTGGAATGTCTGCTTGATAAACTTGATGGCATGCGCTGGGTCGTGGGAAGTCGATGCGCCGGGCGTTGGGCGCACTGGGCAGGGGCCGGGATCTACATCTAAGGAACGCCATGGCTACGCCGCACATAGCCTTAAGCCGCATTTTATAGCCTTTAGCCGCATTTTATAGCCTTTAGCCGCATTTTATAGCCTTTAGCCGCAGGCGCTCACCCCCCGTAGCCCCCCATTGGGCCCGCGGGCCCAGGTAGGCTGCGCCTGAGCAAGGGGGGCGGATTAGCGGAAGATGAGATGGAACGTCACCGGGCTACGAGACGGCGCCCACCGCGATGGATACGGCTCCCACGGACTGAACCTTGTACTTGCTCGAGATCTCGGCGAAGGAGATGACGGCCATCTGGGGGAAGTTGCGATCGATGAGACCCTTGACGTGCGGGCGCGTGACGGGACTGGTGAGCAGGGCTGGGTTGTAGCCCTTGGAGACGGCATCCTGGTGCACCGCCGCAAGACGGGCGAGCACGAGTTGGGCGATCTGAGGGTTGATGGCGAGCGCCGGACCCGTCGGGCCCTGCTGGATGGACTGCTGAACAGTGTTCTCGACGCCGGCATCCAGGGTGATGACCGTGATCTGGCCCTCCTCGTCGGCGAGGCCTGCGCAGATCTGGCGCCCGAGCGACTGGCGAACCAGCTCGGTGAGCACGAAGACGTCCTTGGTCATCTTGCCGTAGTCGGCGAGCTTCTCGAGAATGGTCGCGAGGTCCCGGATGCTGACGCGCTCGCGAATGAGCGCCTGAAGCACGCGCTGGACCTCCGAGAGCGAAAGGATCTCAGGCACCAGATCCTTGACCGTGACCGGCGCCTTTTCCTTGAGGCGGTTCAGCATCATCTGGACCTCCTCGCGGCTCAGGATCTCGTGAGCGAACGACCGCACCACCTCTTCGAGGTGAGCGGTGAGGACGTTGGTCGGATCCTGGATCAAGTACCCAAGCTGCGCGGCCCGCTGAGCTTCGGCTCCGGCCACCCAGACCGCGGACTTTCCGAAGGCGGGGTCGGTGGTGGGGAAGCCCACGAGTTCCTGGCTGGTATCGGTCATGGCCTGCTGGATGGCCAGCATGTAGCCGACCAGGAGTTCGCCGCCGGCCACCACGTTGCCCTTGACCAGGATCTGGTAGGCGTTGGGGCGAAGGTTGAGGTTGTCCTTGAACTGGATGCCCGGCATGACGAAGCCCATGTCGAGGGCGATGTTGACGCGCATGGGGACCACCCGGTCCATGAGTTCGCCGCCGAGGCCCGGGTCGACCAGAGGAACGAGGTCGAGACCCAGTTCCAGCGTGAGCGGGGGGACTCCGAGCATCTTCATGACGTTCTCGGGGTTCTTGAGATCCTCGTCGGCTTCGGGGGTGTAGTCGTCCATCATGTCGTCGCCTGGCATCATGTAATCGTCGCTGGGCGGGGGGGCCATGGACTTGCGGAAGGTCATGAAGGCGATCGCCCCCAGCGCGAGGCCCAGCGGAATGAAGAAGTAGGCGGGGAAGCCCGGGACGAATCCAAACAAGACCACGACCACCGCCGCCACGCCCATGGTCTTGGGATTGCCGAAGACCTGGTTCTTGAGGTCGCTGGAGAGGTTATTGTCGGAGGCCGCGCGAGTGGAGACGAAGCCCGCGGCCATCGAGATCAGAATCGAGGGGATCAAGGCCACCAAGCCGTCTCCGACGGTCAGCAAGGTGTACTTCTCCATGGCTTCGAGGACTTCCATGCCCTTGAAGATGATCCCCATCAGGATGCCGCCGATGATGTTCACGACGATCAGCACGATGCCGGCGATGACGTCGCCCTTCACGAACTTGTTGGCGCCATCCATGGCGCCGAAGAAGCTCGATTCCCGGACCAGGTTCTCGCGGCGGGCCTTGGCTTCGTTGCCGTCGATCAGGCCGGAGGCGAGGTCCGCGTCGATCGACATTTGTTTTCCGGGCATGGCGTCGAGGGTGAAGCGGGCCGCGACCTCCGCGACGCGCTTGGCGCCTTCGGTGATGACGATCATGTTCACGAGGATCAGGATCAGGAAGATGATGATGCCGACCATGAAGTTGCCGCCCATGACGACTTGGGCCATTGAGTCGATGATGTGTCCGGCCTCGCCGCGGAGGAGGATCGAGCGGGTGGTCGCCACCGACAAGCTGATGCGGAAGAGCGTCGTGATCAGCAGCAACGAGGGGAAGCTCGCGAACTCGAGCGGCTTCACCAGGTACATGGCAACGAAGAGCATAATGATCGAGATGACGATGCTGCAGACGATCAGGAAATCCAAGAGCGGGAGCGGCAGGGGCAGGAGCAGGATGGCCAAGATGAGGACGACCAGTCCCGCCAGGATGAGGTCGCCCACCAGGCCACCTTGTTTGCCTCCGGGCATGGCCACCATCAGCGCTTATCTCCTAGACGGGGACGCCGAGCTTCCGCCGCAGCGACTGGCTCAGCATCTTCTGGGTCATGGCGGGAAGGGAAGCGCCCGAGTTCAGACGGTTGAAGACCTCCTGCTGGATGTCGGGGGAGAGGTAGTTGAGGACCTGCTCGGCGTAGCCCGGATCGAGCTGACCGAGGACTCCCGCGACGCTCTGAGGCTTTTCGATGCCCAGGAGTTCGGCGACTTGATCGGGGGCGACTTCGTAGAGGAAGTCGAAGGCTCCGCCTGTCGGTTGGGCCTGAGACCCCACCATGGCAGGCTCTTGATAGGCCATGTTGGCGTAAGGATCAGCCTCGGGCAAGCCCTGGTCGTAGCCGCCCATGCCGGAAAGGGCACCCTGATCGAACTGGCCGAAGCCCGGGGGAATGCCTGCAAGCGCCGACTGGTCGAACGAAGGCAGCGAATCATTGTCGCCCAGCGAACTGGTGAGCGCGGCCAGCGGGTCCTCTTGCTTGCGGGAGGCGCGGCGGATGAAGGCGATCAGCAGGAAGACCAGCAAGAGTCCGCCACCGGCGGCCCAGACGATAGCCCAGGAGACGGACTTGCCTTTGGGCTTCTTGGCGGCGGAGTCCTTGTCTTCGAGTTCCTTCTTGAGGGCGTCTTCGAGGGAGGTGTCGAACTTGACGCGCTCGACGGTCACCTGATCGCGGCGGGCCTGATCGGCGCCGGCGGCGGTGGCGATAACCAGTTGCAGGCGAGCTATTCCCTCGGGCTTGACCGACTCGGGGAGCAGGACGGCGATCGACATGCGCTTGATGTTTCCGGAGGCTGTGTTTACGAGTTGGCGCTCCATGCTGAGGGCCTGTTGCTCGCGGAGGTTCTTGCGATAAGACTCCCTCTCGCCGCCGCTCTCGCTAGGCAGAGCGGGGTAGGACGGGACGTTCGAGGTCATGCCGGGCACGCCGCCGCTGGTGGTGGTGCCGTTTCGCTCCTCGATGAGGGTACGGTTGACGGCCACGGGTTCGCCGTTGTGGAGGGCGGGGGCCACCAACTGGTTCATGACTTGGCGCTTGTTGAAGTCGAGTTCGAGCTTGACCCGGACCACGGACTTGCCGGAGCCGACCAACTTGTCGAGCAGGGAGGTGAGGCGGTTCTCGAGGTCGGCCTCCATCTGGCGGGTGACCTTCATCTGCTCATTGAGGGCGCGCATGAGGCTGCGTTCGTCCTTGTTGCCCGCGTTGGCCTCCATGCCGCTGGAGAGGAGGTGGCCGTCCTTGTCGGTGACCGTGACGTTGTCGGTCTGGAGGCCGGGAACCGAGGAGGCCATCAGGTGCTGGATGCCCTCGACCTGCAGGGGATTCAAGGATCGCCCGCGCTGCATGACGACCATGACGGCGGCGGTGGTGGGCTTTCGCTCGGCCTGGAAGAGGGTGTCCTCGGGAAGGTTGACGATGACACCGGCGTCCTCGACCCCGTCGATCTGCTTGACGAGACGCTTGAGTTCGCCGCGCAGCGCGCGGAGGAAGGCGATTTTCTTGTCGAAGTCGGTGGAGATGAAGTCCTTCTTGTTGAAGATCTCGAAGCCGGGCTCGGCGTTCTTGGGCAGGCCGGCGAGGGATAGGGCGATGCGGGCCTTGTCGGCGTTCTCTCGCTTGACGGCGATCGCCGTCCCGTCCTCGAGCAACTTGCTCTCGATTTTGGCTTCCTGCAATTTGCCGGCGGCTTCCCCCGCCGAGATCCCGTCCATCTTGCGGAAGAGGACGGTCCAGGACTCGGCTTCCTTGTCCTTGCCCTTGCCGCCGCCCATCGAGAGCATCACGACGATGATGATCACGACGAGGAGGCCGACGCCTCCCCCGACGATGGCCAGTAGCTTTTTATTCTGAAGGAGATTCCGCAGCGCCCCCATGCTAAATCTGCATGTTCATCAGGGTCTGATAGCCTTGGGCGACACGGGTGGTGACCGCCGCGGTCAGGTGGACCTGAGTTTCGGCCTGCGTCACGGCCAGCATGATCTGATGGGGATCGATGGGCTTGCCCAAGCTGAAGTCCACTCCGAGCTGGAGCGACTGCTCATGCGCCGAACTAACCCCTTGAATGGCATCCTTGAGGACGTCCCCGAAGCCCCGGGTCTCGCCGGGGTTCGTGATGTCCATCGAGGAATCGATCGTGCCGGGGAACTCGGGGCTGTTTTGAAGGCCGAACTGCGCGAACTTGTCCTCGAAGTCGTTGAAGGCGGCGAGCGGATCGTTGCGACCCGGCAAGGCGCTGAGCTGCTGGTAGTTGACGAGCATCTAACTCTCCTAACGGCCGATCTCGAGGGACTTCTGGTGCATGTTCTTGGCTGCGTTGGCGATGGTCACGTTGGAGTCGTAGGCGCGGCTCACGGCGATCATATCGACCATCTCGCTGACCACGTTGACGTTGGGCATTCGCACGAAGCCGCTGGGATCCGCATCCGGATGGCCCGGCTTGTAGACGAGCGGTCCGGGAGCCGCATCCTTGTGAGTCCCGACGACCTGCACGCCCTTGAGCTGCCCGGTGGCCTCGTCGAGCATGGTCTGGAAGACCGGCATCTGGCGCTGGTAAGGCCCGCCCTCCGGAGTCCGGGTGGCGGAAGAGTTGGCCATGTTGTTCGAGATCGCCTCCAACCAGAACCGGTTGGCCGTCAGGGCCGAGGCGGAAACGTCGAAGACGCTGTAGATGCTCATGGCTCCTCCTTGCAAAGGACCGGGCTTGCTAGACGCACTAGCCTGCTAGACACTCTAGTTCCCTATACCCGAGAAAGGGCTTGGTAGCACGATTTGGGGCGTTAAAACCCGCTTAAGCTCTCAAGCGCCCCCGGGAGGGAGCTCGTTACATAATACCGAGCGTCGGACGCGAAAGCCGTGGTATCGGTCACGCCCAGGGCCTCGACTAGGCAAGCGAATCACCGCAGACAGCCTGCCGGAAGTGGGCGGAAGATCGCATGGAAGAAGCCCGCCGGGATTTGCGACCGGCAGGCTTTCTAGGTCAGAGCGGGGTGAGCTTTTCGAGATTAACCTAAGGCCCCTTACTTCTGATCGATGACGAACTTGAGGGTCCGGTACTCGGATGCCAGCATGGTGGTCACCGTGTTGAAGCGTTGAACGGTCTTGACCACGTCCGCCATCTCGGTCTCGATGGAGGAGCCGTTTCCGTCGCGGCGGTGCGCCTTGTTCTCGATGGTGGAGACGGTCGGAGACCAGAGCTCGAGCATGGCCTCGGCATCGGGCGACGGCTGCCCGAAGAAGCCTTGCATCGCTGAGACGCCGCCGGCGCTCGGGCCCTGGAAAGAATCCGTGGCGACGCCGTCCTGGGCGGTATCCAGGATGGACTTGAGGGAGTCCTCGAAGTTGACGACCTGGCGCTGGTAGTTCGGGGTGTTGATGTTCGCGACGTTGTTGGACTGCGCCGAGAATCGGGTGCTCAGACCATCCAGGGCACGTTCCAGGCCCTTGAGTTCCATTCCGAACATGCAACACCTCCCTTCAATGAACGCCTTGGCTAATGAACGCCTTGGCTTCGCCGGCTAACACCCCCCTGCGGTCCCCCCATCGAGGGGGGACAAGCTAGCGGAAGATGAGATGGAACGCCTTGGCTTCGCCGTTCATAGCCTTTAGCCGCATTTCATAGCCTTTAGCCGCGGGCGCTCACCCCCCGTAGCCCCCCATTGGACCTGCGGGCCCAGTTAGGCCGCGCCTAGCGAGGGGGGACAAGCTATCGCCTGCGGCTACCAACTAATAAAGTCGTCGATGCTCTTCTTCTTGCCCAGCTTCTGCTTGAGTTGCTCCAGGGCCCTGCGGTGGATTCGACTGACCCAGGACTCCGATAGCCCCAGTTTCTGCCCGATCTCGTTGAAGGACATGTTGTGGAAGTAGTAGTAGCGCAGGGTGGTGCGCTCCTGGACCGGCAACTGCTCGATGGTGAGGCGCAAGGTCTGCTGAAGATCCTCGAGTTCCATCTCGTTCTGGATCTTGTCGCTGGAGCCGAGCTGGTTCATCAGCGAGAAGGATTCATCCCCGTCCGAGCCGGAGGGGGCGTCCAGCGAGAGGATGTAGGAGTAGGCGAGCTGAGTGAGCGAGCTCTGCATCGCCTCTTCGGAGTTCGGATCCTCGGCCTGCGGGCGCTGGTTCTTGGGAATGGTGGGGAGCTTGGGAAGGTTATCGAGAATCGCCCCCTTGATGTAGTAAGTGGCGAAGGTTTCGAACTTGACGCCGCGCTCGGGATCGAAGCGATCGGCTGCGGCCATGAGGCCCATGACGCCATCGGAAACCAGGTCTTCGACGTCGTAGTGTCGAGGCAGCTTGGTGGAGATCCGGCGGGCGATCGCCCGAACCATCGGCAAAAATTGCTTGATGGCGGCGTCATCCATCCGATTGGCAGATGTGACTGGCTTCTTCACCGTATGCTCCTACTCCTGCTGGGCTTTCGACTGGGCTAGAACGAGCTGCTGAACCAGCTGATCCACCAGCTGATTGCCGGAGCCCGAACTTGCGAAGCTCTTGCCTATCGACTGGTCGAAGAAGTTCATGAACATCTCCGCGCTCTCTCCCGAAAAAAGGCTTCCCTCCTCGCTCGATTCCGGCCGCATCTGCCCGAAAACCTGAGCGAAAAGATAGCCCGCGAACTCCTCGGCCGCATGCCGGGTTTCGTCCTCTCCCTGCCCCGCCACGGGCGGCAAAGGAGCGCCCGCGGCTGCGCCCATGGGAAACATGGTGGCGCCAGCGGCTGAAAGGCTAGAAAATGGGTTGATCCGGTCCAAACCCCGCTCCTTTTTTTACAGCCGCCGGCGCTTATTACAGCCGCCGGCGCTATTAAAAGCCGCCGACGCTAGATGATTTCCAGCTGGGCGTTCAACGCCCCGGCCGCCTTGATGTTCTGCACGATCGAGATGAGCTCCCGCGGCGTGGTCCCCAGCGCGTTCAGCGCCCGAACCAACTGCCCCAGGGTCGTCCCGGCATCCAGAACCACACTTTTGGCCTTCTGTTCCTCGGCGGAAACCGCCGAGTTCGTCACCACCGTCGTCACGCCCGCAGACATGGCGTTCGGCTGGGAAACGGTCGTTTGGGTATCGACTTTCAACAGGAGGCCACCATGGGTGATCGCGACCGGACCGATCCGGACATTCGAGCCCAAGATTACTGTACCCGTTCGCTCCTCGATCACAACCTTGGCTACCAGATCGGGGAGCACCGAGATCTGCTCCAGCCTGGCGACCAGGTTCACGAGGTTGTCCCGGTACTGGCTGGTGACGTAGATCCGGATGGTGGCGGCGTCGATGGCCTGCGCCGTTCCCAGGTAGCTCTTCTGGATGGCCGCGGCGACCCGCGAGGCGGTCACGAAGTCCGGCTCGTTGAGGTTGAGGTGAATGAAGCCGTTGGCGTCGAGCATGGTCACGGGAACTTCCCGCTGGACGATCCCCCCGTTGGGAATACGGGCCACCATGGACTGGTTCTTGCTGACCGAACTACCGTTGGCCGAGGCTTCGAAGCCCCCGGTGGAGAGCGAGCCTTCAGCCACCGCGTAGGCTTTCCCGTCGGGACCCATCATGGGGGTCTGGACCAGGACGCCGTGAGTCAAGCTCTTGGCATCTCCGATGGACGCCACGGTCACGTCGATTTTCTGACCCGGCTTGAGAAAGGGTGGAAGCTTGGCCGTCACGGTCACGACCGCTACGTTCTTCGCGCGGATCCGCTCCTGGGCGATGTAGATCCCGTTGTTGATGACCAGGTTCCGCAGGACCCGCTCGGAGAATCCGGTTTGCTGCGTGTCGCCCGTCCCGTTGAGGCCGACCACCAGCCCCAGGCCGGTGAGTTGGTTGTCGACCGCTCCCTGCACGAAAGCGATGTCCTTGAGCCTGACGGGCTGATCGGACGCGAAGACCTCGGCGCCCGCCGGCGCAAAGAGGCCCAGGGGCAGCAGGAGGGTCAGGAAGACAGTCAGCCAGCGGCGCATCTCGGACTCCTAGAAAAGCCAGTTGAAGAGGAGGGACAAGAGACCCGGCGAGGTCTTGGCATGGACCGGCCCCGCGCCCTTGTAGTCGAGCTTGAGATCGGCAATCCGGGTCGAGGCCACGCGGTTGCCCGGATCGATGTCGAAGGGACGGATGGTGCCGGAAATCACGACGGTACTGACCTCGTCGTTCACCCTCAGATCCTTCTTACCCTCGATCCGCAGGGATCCATCGACCAGCACTTCCTGGATCACCGCCGCGATCTCCATCGTGATGGTCCCGCCACGGCGGGTCAGGCCATCGCCCGCGAACTCCGTCTTGCCGCCGACGCTCACCTCTCCCTGGCCTCCCTGAGGAATGATCGAGCCCAGGTTCCAGTTGGCGGCGTTCTTGGACTCCTTCTGAGCCCGGGTGGTCGCGGTGGTGGAGGCCTGCATGTTCTCGGTGACGATCACCGTGACCAGCGCTCCCGGTCCGAACTGGGAGCGGCGATCGCCCAGGCGATCGCTGAGAATCCCCGGATCGTCCGCGCGGTACAGCGAATCCGCGGCAGCCGGAGCCATGGTTAAAAGCGGGGCGCCCCCAAGCAACGGAGACGGGGTCAGCAATAGGGCTCCCGTCATGACGGTAGCGAGCAAGCTCGCATTCGCCCCGATCTTCCTCATCGTTCCTCCTCCAAGCTGATCTCCACCCGGTCCGCGCCGACCACCCGCGCCACGAAATCTCTTCGCGTATCCAGGTTCAAGACCCGGACCATCTGCCCCAGGGCCCCGTCCGTGACGGCCTGACCGCTGGCGACGATGGTGAGCCCCCCGCTCACGACCTTCACCGCCACCATGCTACCGCTCCGCACCAAGGGCGGCAAGTCGAAGGCCCCCTCCACCAGAACCGAACCCTTCGAGACGTACCGCTTGGCGACGGAGCCCCTCAGGACCTCGGGCCCGCCCAAAATCGGAGTGCCCGGGATCGTGTGCAGGGCGCGCTTGGCCATCTGCACGTCGCCCTCGACGATCGCCCCCCCACGAGGCACACCCTTGGTCAGTATCATCACGTTCCTCAGGACTTGGATCTCCAGGCGCGGAAACAGCGTCTTGAAGCGCTTCCCGTCCTTGAGCAACTGCAACGGAATGGCGGATTTCCCACCGAGTCGCGTGTCCTTGTCGAGATGAAGCGTCACCGTGGAGCCGTCGAGTTCCCCTCCCGCCAACGTCGCAAGGCGCGGGCCTTCCCAGCTCACCAGGACGTCCGAACGATTGGCCTGAAAGCGCAAGGCGGCTTGCTCGGCAACGTACTCGAGCACGTCCCGCTCCCGGATCGGAGCGGCGTGCGCCGGCGCGAGGGCGATCGCCCACGCCGCGAGAAACATTCCCAACTTTGCCGCCGTTTGCATACCTGCCTGACCTCTCGCCCCTCTGGCCGTCCTCCTGGGAGACGCCGCGGAACCCTTCCGGGTTCCGTCGGCCCGCCTGGAGGGGCTACGCGCTCTACCGTTGAAGGTTGTTCGCCGTCTCCATCATCTTGTCCGACACGTTGATGGCCTTGGACGACGTGTCGTAGGCCTTCTGCGTGGCGATCATCATGACCATCTCGCGCACGAGTTCGACGTTCGAAGTCTCGAGCGCTCCCTGCCGGATCCGGCCCATGCCCTCGATGTCCGCCGGACCGATGATGGGCTCGCCCGACGCCGCCGTCTGGAGGGTCAGGTTGTTGCCCATGGCCTGCAGGCCCGCGGGATTGGGGAAGCGAACCAGGTTGATCTGACCGATGGGCGCCTGCTCGGGCTGACCCGGCAGCTGAGCGGCCACCTGGCCGTTGACCGAGATGTAGATGTTGCTCGTGCCCGCGGGGAACTGGATCTGGGGTTCGAGCTGAAGCCCCCCGGACGTGACGAGGTTCCCCTCGGCGTCCAGCTTGAAGGAACCGTCCCGGGTGTAGGCCACCGACCCGTCGGGACGGCGCACCTGGAAGAAGCCCTCGCCGTCGATGGCCATGTCCAGCGCGTTCTCGGTGATCTGGAGGTTACCCTGCTCGTAGAGCTTGGTGATGGCCACGGGGCGCACGCCCAGACCCACCTGGACGCCTGCGGTGTCCGCGCCGGGCTGGGCGATGGTTTGATACAACAGGTCCTGGAAGTCGACGTTCGACCGCTTGTAGGCGGTGGTGTTGACGTTCGACAGGTTGTTGGCGATGGTGTCGATGCGCATTTGCTGCGCCTGCATGCCGGTGGCGGCGGTCCAAATCCCATGGATCATGCGGAGTACCTCCTGTGGGAGAGCCTACTGGATGCGGCCAAGGTCGTTGGCGGCCTTCTGTAGCATCTGGTCATGCGCCTGGATGACCTTCTGCGAGAAGCCGAACGACCGGTTCGCATGCAGGAGCGATACCATTTCCGTGACGACGTTGACGTTCGAGTGTTCGATGAAGCCCTGCTTCACCCCCCCGTCGACCATCTGGAGCTGAGCGGGAGCGACGGGGAAGCGAGCCATGTCGGCCTCGGATGGGTTCACCACCAGGAGCCGACCCAGGAAATCCCCTCCCTGGGTGAGGTTGCCCTCGGGCGAAACCTTGAAAGACGCGAGATCCCCGGGGAGCGTGACCGGAGTGAGCTGGTTCCCCGGCGGACGAACCGCGAGCACCAACTCGCCGCTCTTCGTGACGAGACGGCGCTGCTCGTCCATCGAGAAATCGCCGTCTCGCGTCATGAGCTGAGTGCCGTCCTGGCGCTGAACCACGAAGTAACCCGAGTTCGCCAGCGCGAAGCTGAGCGGGGTGCCCGTCGCTATCAGGTTGCCCGGAGTCTCGAAACGAAAGGCGCCCTCCGATTTGATGCCCTGCCCGACCAACCCTTGCATGCCGGACGCCTTGCCGGTCATCTCGATCAGCACGTCGCCGAAACTCCCGCCCACGAGCTCCTTGCGCTTGTAACCGTTCGTCTCGACGTTGGCGAGGTTGTGGGAGATGGTGTTGACGGCTTCCAGCTGATACATCATGCCGGTGGCCGCGGTGTAGATTCCCCTTAACATCCTACCTCCTCCCCTTTCCGTTCTGCGCCTGCTCATCCATCGCGTAGATGTAGCCGAGCATCTCCTCGATCGCCGGCAGCATCTCCCGAGGAATCGCCGCCTGGACCGCCAGACCCTTCATGACGTCCGCTACCGCCTGCGCCGCGGCCGGCGTGAGCGCCTGAGACGGCGAGGGTCGCCGTGCCGGCAAGCGAATCGGCTGCTTCTCGCTCATCTAAAGAACTCCGATCGCCCGACTCAGTTTTCGCAAGTCCCGCCGCTTCGGCAACAAGACGCTCACCGCCTTGGCCTGCCCCACCTCCTGGCAGAGGATGGTGGCCACCTGGTAGGTCGTCCTAGCAACCAGCTTGTGCCGAAGATCCGGGAGCCCGCGCTCCAGCAGTTGCTTGACCCCACCGTCCGGAACGTCGAGCCTGACGCTAAGATGCCCCCGGATGACCGTGAAATCCAGATGCATCCGCCCGAGATTACGGGTGTCGACCGCCAGCGCCACCTGCGCGTAACCCGCCGCCTGCGCCGCGGGATCCTGGTCCACCTGAACGAGCAGTTCGCCCGGCATCGGCTGCTGATCGCGCCACTGGAAGAAGGGGATGTAAACCGTCTGATGAGGCTGCTTCACCATGAGCTGCTGGGCCGTCATGAAGTCCCGGACCTGATTGAGGCCTTGGGCGACGTCGGAAGGCAGCCGCGAGAGGTCGCCTGAAGCCAGTTTACCCATTTTCGCGAAGATCTGCTCAAACTGGGCCAGTTCGGTCCCCAGCTTCTCGGGGGCGGAGCCGAGCTTCCAGAACTGCCCCAGGAGGATTTGAAGCTCGGCGGCCTGCGGCAACTGACCGTGATGGCGCATCATCATCGTGAGGCGGGCGAAGAGGTGGCTCATCGGCCCGCCCGACAGCAACTGGGTCATGGCGGCCATGTTCTCGGTGCTGGCGGGATGTCCGGCGGCGAAGAGGGCCATGAGGGCCTCCAGGTCCACCAAGGAGGTCGCCCCCATGGTCTGCCAGAAGTGCCTAAGCTGCGCGAGGGAATCGCCTCCCAGCGGAATCCCGTAGCGGAGCATCTGCATGGCGATTCGCAGGTTCATGGCGTTGGGGGGAACGCCCTGCTGGGCCAACCTCGCGGAGATGGACGAGTCGTTGTGGTAGCCGAAGTAGCTCGGGCCCTGGGGGCGCTGGGCGGTGGACGGCTCGAAGTTCGGAGCCGAAGGGCCGACGATACGAGGGGCCTGGGACGCGCCGCCTCCAGGCCGGATCTCGTTAGAGCCCAGCGGGTTCCGGATGTTGATGTCGGCCATGGCTGCCCCCTCCGCCCGCGAAGGGCGGGGTTGTCGATCCCCCGCGGTCTGTATACCCATGGTCCGCGAGCACCCAAACCTCCGGACTTCTGGCCCATCCTAGCCAATGAAGGCCTGTCCAGGCTGTGATCGGGGAACCTCACGCAAGTTTTACCCTCGATTCCGAAAGCAACCGTTTAGTGGCCGGTCCACCGGGGAAGAGATAGTTAGCCCCACGAGGGAATCAATGCAACCGCTTTTTGGGAGGATGGAATGCAAATCAAGAAGAAGGGTCAGGAAGGCTTCACCCTGATCGAGCTGCTGGTAGTCGTCGTCATCATCGGTATTCTGGCCTCGGTGGCGGTTCCCAACTTCATGGGCGCCCAGGACAAGGCCAAGAACTCGGGCGTTCAGGCGAACGGCCACAACGTCCAGATGTCGCTCGAGCAGTACGCCGTCGACAACTCGGGCATCTACCCCGCGGATCTCGGCTCGGTTATTGGTGCTGCCACCGGTTACATGTCCGCCTACCCGAAGACGCCCTGGAACACCCAGCAGGCTGGCCACGTGACCGCGACGATGTCGGTTGCCCTCAACCAGCCCACCGCGGGTAACGGCAGCGCGGTTACGCCTACCACCTGGACCCACTACGG
>DAZV01000008.1 GCA_002083825.1 Candidatus Sericytochromatia bacterium S15B-MN24 CBMW_12
GATAAACCCGGACCTGGCAAGGCTTTGCAGCAAATAGGCGCGTCATAGTGTCGAAGACCCGCAAAAGGGCGACCTATCTCCACATCGCATATTTTGTGTAGCCAATTTGTAGCCAAATCGCCGAATGGGTATGGCTGGTACTATACGTTGAAGAACAAATATCGTTTATCGGATCCAACAGTAACGCCACTCTTGGAGTCTGGCGGATATTGGTGGAAAAGGCCTCAAAGCAACTCTTAATCAGCGGGTCCTGGGTTCGAATCCCAGGGGGTGCACTACGTAAGAAGCGGGTTCCGGCCAATTGCTGTGAGCCCGCTTCTCGTTTTTGGGTCTAGGATGCAGAGCTAGCCTCGTCAATCCCGGTCAATGATGTTACCGTCCCCTTCGGGTAGAATTGAGGTAGTTCCCCCGTTGGGAGGTGCTGACCATGAGCCCGAGAATTACCTTCGACCACGATCGTCTCGCCCGGTTCTGCCAAGAGCATGGGATCCGTCGCCTTGCTCTCTTCGGCTCAGTCCTGCGGGACGACTTCCGCCCCGACAGCGACGTGGACGTGCTGGTCGAGTTCGAGCCCGGCCGCACGCCGGACCTCTTCACCATGGCCGAGATGCAGATGGACCTCTCAGAACTGATTGGGCGCAAGGTGGACCTTCGCACCGCCGGAGATCTGAACCGCTACTTCCGCCAAGAGGTGCTCGACACCGCCGAGGTCCAGTACCTTGCGGGCTGACCTCAACCGACTCCAGCACATGAAGGATGCGGCCCAGGATGCCCTTAGCTTCGTTCAAGGGCGTTGTCGGGAAGACCTCGACACCGATCGCCTGCTCGCCTACGGCCTGGTGAAGGCCATCGAGATCGCGGGCGAAGCCGCGAATCAGGTCAGCAAGGATACACTGTTGGCCACCGTTCGGGCTTCACCCTCGGTAAACCTCTTTCCTGTCTCCGACGTGTAAAACGAGGATCACCAGGCGATCGCCTTCCCGGCGGAAGATGACGCGGTAATTGCCAACGCGCAAGCGCCATTGGTCCGCTAGCGCTCCAGATCGGACAGGCGGGGCTCGTCGGGGTTGCCCGTTTCAAATGCCAGCCGGTCAAGCGCCTTGACGATCGCTTTCTGGGCATCAGGGGGCAGCTTGGAGAGCCCTCGCCGCGCCGCTGGTTTGAACTCGACTCCCCACGCGCTCACAGCCCTAGCTCCGCCTTCACTTGCTCCAATGAGATCGAGCCGGGCTCCGCCTCCGCCTCAGCAATCGCCGCCCGAACCTCATCGGTCAAAGGTTCATCCGTCCAAGGGGCATCCCTCAGCACGGCAGGCAGATCCCGATCCTGCTTGGCGCGTAGCCATTCGATGAAGTCCGCAACTTCCGTAACCTTGGCCGGGTCAAGTCCGGCAGCAAGCGCGTTCAGGTCGATATCAGGCGTTCCCATGCCGAGCTCCTCTCCTTGCTCGTCCAGTCCGCTCCCATCATACCCGCTCCCCGTTCCCCTTGGATTGGCGCTCCCGCCTACGGGCTTCGAGGTCTACCACGGGTGCCGGAGCTGGGCCTTCGAGGAAGTCTCCGAACTCCTCTCCCAGTTCGTCTAGCGCGGCGTCAAGCTCGGCTTCGCTCATGCCAAGGTTAGCCGCAAGGGATCCGGGTTGCTCTCGGTCACGTCGCTTCATCAGGCCTCCTCCTCGCCGGGGAGCTTCCCCCCCTTCATCCTGGCGAGGGCTTCCATGGTTGGGAGCCTCAGCGCGATCCCGCATGGCAGCACGGGCACCACGTCATAAAATTCAACGGAGCGTTCCAGCCGGATCAGCTCCAAGGCCTGACGCCTGCTTACCCCAAGTAATCGCGCGGCCGTCCGGGGGCGAACCCCTGATAGGTCTTGGACCTTCATCCTTCCCCCTCCTGGCTGGCATCAGCCCTCACCTTTGGCGGCCTTCCCCGCCTGGGCTCCCCAACGTCCCTCCAGGTCGAACCGATGGAGTCCCGTTCGAGCTGCAACAGGTCGTTCGGAGTGCACTCCAGGAATAGGCTCCGGGCCTCCATGGATTCCATATCGGGAAAGACGCGGGAACGTATGCCCGCCGCTCGAACTTTCCCCTCCGAACCTGAAGCCGAGACGGCGGACCAGGGCGAAGATCGGAGCGCGGGTGGACACGATTCGCCAGAGGCTCCGCAACCGGATCTTTCATCACGAGCCGATCTGGAATATGCCGAGGCTTCCGACCCACCATGCTCGCCTACGTGGGCCCCAGCAACCACGCTCACCCGCCATACCAAGCAACCGGGCGTACGCAACCGCACATCCTCTTTGCGACGGCCTATACGGTCACCCACGCCGGGCTGTGGCATCCTATAAATCACAAACACACCACACCCCTCTCGAACCGAAGCCCGCCGGACGCACACCCGGCGGGCTTCTTCCATGCAATTTTGGCCGAGGGCGACTACTCTCCTTTTTCGAGCGTGGCGGTCAGGCCGAAGCCCTCCAGGCGAGCGCGATACCGTTCGGCTTTTTCCTGGTGGCAACGGGCCACGCTCACCTTCCCGTGGTGATGAGCGGCCAGCGTGACCGTCACGGCAGCTTGAACGTCGGAAATCTCATCGATGGTCTTGAGCAAGACCGCGACGACGTGATCGATCGCGTTGTGATCGTCGTTCCAGAGGATGACCTGCCAGATCTCGTCATGGGCGCGCGATCGCCCCTCGCTGATCCAGCGCGGGACGCAATCGGGAACGACCGGCGTGTCGGTAACAGAGCGATCAAGGGTCCTGGGCATCCTTTCAATCCTCCTCATCGAATTTCGAGTCCCTACTAATTTACCATTTCAGAAAGCGCGGTCTTCGACGACGCGCTGACCTCACCCGCCACCCCGGGAGCGGAAGCCAAAGGAGAAGAGGCCCGCCGGTCGGCGGGCCTCCTGGGATGGAAGCGAAGGGTTCAGGCCAGATTCTCGGGAATCGGCGGGGAAAGGATGGCCTGGAGCTGCTTGACGGCGCGCTTGAGGCGGCGGCAGATCTCCATCTGGGAGACGCCCAGCCGGCGGGCCACCTCGGCCTGGGTCATGTCCTGGAAGTAGCGCATCTCGAGCAATTCCTGCTGGGGCCTGGAAAGGCGGGAGATGGCTTCCTTGAGCAGGAGGCGCTCGTCGAAGTCGACCTGACCGTCGCGGGTGGAGCGGGGATCGTGCAGGGTGTCGAGGAGGGTGCGGCTATCGTCCTCGTCCTTGCGGCCTTCCTGGTCGAGCCAGTAGACGGAGATCCGGGAGTCGTACTGGCGGACCTCGTCGATCAGCTTCTCGGTGACTTCGAGGACGGCGGCGAGCTCCGCGTGGGTGGGGTCGCGCCCCAGCTGGTGGGAGAGGTTGGCGGTGACGGTGGAGAGGCGGTAGGAGAGCTCCTGGAGGGCGCGGGGGCCGCGGAGGAGGTTCTGGCGATCGCGCAGGTAGTGCCGGATATGCCCGGTGATGTAGTGGACGGCGTACGTCTTGAACTCGGTGTTATGACCGATCTCGTAGCGATCGATCGCCTCGAGGAGGCCGATCGAACCCACCTGGACCAGATCCTCGACCGGATCGGTACTGCGGCGGGCGAGGCCCCGGGCGATCTTCTTGACCAAGGGCATGAACTCGAGCACGAGTTGCTCGCGCTCCTTGGGCGTAAGGTTCCACTTCCGGGTCGTGCGTTCCAAGGCGAACCTCCGAGGCGCTCAAGAGGGGATTGCAGGGCGTTTTCTGCGAGATTGACGACTTTGGAGCCAGGCGGACCGAAACCCACGTCGATTGCTCCGCTTGATCGGAATTATAACAGAATCGCGGCTATCTGACGGAGATCCAGGCGTATCGTTTTGTTAATGAGCCGTCAACACGCAGTAATTTAGGGCGGAAACGGGTAAAATCCCCCTGGAATCCCGACTTTCATGGCAAGCAAGGGTTTTCCTCGCCTGCCGGAGCGGGATTTTTATTTTCCCACGCAAAAGTTGGCGAAGATGTGATCGATGACCTCCTCCGTGAGGTCCTCGCCGGTGATCGTGCCGAGAGCGGCGATCGCCGCGCGCAGATCGATGGCCACGAAGTCCAGCGGCATCGCCTGGGCGGCGGTTTCCATGGCCTTCTCCAGGCTGGCCTCCGCGGCCCTGAGAGCCGCCTCGTGGCGCGCGTTGATGGCGACTCCCGCCACGGTGGAGACCTCGCCGCCCAGGGCGAGTTCGAGCAAGGCCTGTTCGAGATCCGCGAGTCCCGTGGCGAACTTGGCCGAGATGGCGACGATCGGCATGCCATGGGCATCGGGGCGGAGGGCGGCGATGGCCGCGTGCGGATCCGCCACCATGTCCACCTTGTTCATCACGATCAGACTCGGCTGCTTGGCGGCAGCCTCCAGCACCTCGCGATCCTCCGGGGTCAGCGGACGCGAGCCGTCCAGCACCACCAGGCGGAGATCGGCCGACGCGAGGGCCTGGCGCGACCGCGAGATCCCGAGGACCTCCACCTGGTCGGCCGCGTCTCCGCGGATGCCCGCCGTGTCGATCACCCGGAAGCAGGCCCCGCGAATCGCGAGCGTCTCCTCGATCACGTCCCGGGTGGTGCCGGGGATGTCCGTGACGATGGCGCGATCCCAGCGCAGGAGGGCGTTGAGGAGGAGGCTCTTGCCGACGTTGGGACGGCCCACGATGGCGAGGCTGATGCCTTCGCGCAGGAGCTTGCCGTGGGCGGCGGTGGCGAGGAGGTTCCGGAGATCGCCGCGGACCCGGCCAATCTGGCGAGAGAGTTCGCCGGGCGGGATCTCGTCGATCTCGTCGGGGAAGTCGATGCTGGCCTCCATCTGGCCGAGGACATGCTTGATCGGATCGCGGATTCGGCGGGTGATGTCCGAGAGGTTGCCCTCCAGCTGGGAGATTGCGGCTTGCAGGCTGATCTCGGTGCGGGCCGACGTGACGTCGCCCACGGCCTCGGCCTGGGCGAGATCGAGGCGTCCGCCCAGGAAGGCGCGCTTGGTGAATTCGCCGGGGGCCGCGAGGCGGGCGCCCTGGGCGAGGCAGAGCATGAGGGTTTTCTGGACGCCCGCGATGCTGGCGTGGACCTGGAACTCGACCACGTCCTCGGTGGTGTAGGAGTGAGGGGCCCGAAAGACCAGCATCACGACCTCATCGACCCGCCGAGCGCCTCTGGAGCCATGCCGGGCGGCGGAGGGCTCGGGGGAGGCGTCGGGATCGACGATCCAGCCGTAGAGGAACTGCTTGCCGGGGCGGGAAGCGAGGGGGGGATCCAGGGTATCGAGATCGGGCTTTCGGAAGAGTCGGTCGGCGATGGCGAGGGCCAGGGGGCCGCTCAGGCGAATGACGGCGACGCCACCGGACCCCACGGGGGTCGCGATGGCGGCGATGGTGTCATCGAAAGGTGACGGCTGCATGAAGCGGGCTAGGGCGCGGGGGGCATGGCCCGGTCGCGTCCGGGACCGTACTCGGGGCGGCGGCCTCCGCGGCGGGGGGCGATGACCACGAAGCGGTTGGGATCGTCGCCCTGGGAGCCGGTGGACAGGTCATTGTAGTCGACGAGGGCATTGTGGACGACTCGGCGATCGCTCGCGCTCATGGGGGGCATGCGGAAGGGGCGTCCATTCATGCGGACCCGCTCGGCGGCTTCGACGGCCTGCTCGACCAGCTTGGCCTCGTGGCGTTCGCGGTAGCCCTGGATGTCGACGATCATGCGCTTGCCGACGGTCTGACCGAAGGAGGCGTTGAGGAGGTACTGGATGGCATCGAGGGTGTGGCCCTTGCGGCCGATGATCATGCCGGCGTCCTCTTCGGTTTCGAGGTCGAAGGTGACGTGCTCCTCGTCGAGGTAGGCCACGGCCTCGCAGGGGACGCCCATGCCGTCGAGAACGTCCTCGAGCCAGTCGAGCGCGTCGTCGATGGGGTTGGGGAGGACCTTGACGAGCAGGGTGACCTTTTCGCCGGGGATCTCCTCGAGGACCGCGATTTCGACCTCGTCCTCGTCCCGATCCAGCTTCGCGAGGGCCTCGGCGAGCGCCTCGTCGTAAGTCTTGGCGGTTAGCTCTAGTTGCTCCACGTTAATTCCCTTTCTTGCGGGCGGCGTCGCGCAGGCGCTGACGTTTGGAGGCGCGGGACTCCTTGGCGTTGTTCTCGGTGGCGCTTATCGCCGGCTTGGCGTCGGGCGATTCGGCGCGGGTCTCGATCACGGCCTGCGAGGCAGGCGAGGCGAAGACCGGAACCGGCGGCATCTGCTTGAGGAGGACGAAGTTCTGGGCGAGGGTGATCAGGTTGGAGGCCACGATGTAAAGCAGGACTCCCGAGGGCAGGGGGAAGAAGAGGAACATGCCGGTGATCATGATGGGCATCATGACGAGCATCTGCTTCTGCATGGGGTCGTCGGGGTTGGTGGTCATCATCTTCTGCATGAGCCAGGTGCTGGCGCCGAAGAGGGCGACCATGACGAGGTTGTCCCAGTGGATCATGCCCTGGACGAAGATGCCGGAGTTGGCCAGGTCGGAGATGAAGAGGAACCCGGTATGGGCGATTTCCTTGCGGAAGGACTCGCTCATCAAGGAGGCGTAGAGGGCGAAGATGAAGGGCAACTGGACCAGGGTCGGCAGGCAGCTGGAGAACGGGTTGGTATTGTTCTCCTTGTAGAACTCCATGAGCTTGCGCTGCATTTCCTCGGGGTTGCTCTTGTACTTGGCCTGGAGCTCCTGCATCTTGGGCTGCAGTTGCTGCATCTGGCGACTGGCCTTGAATTGCTTGGCCGTGAGCGGGAAGAGGGCGGCCTTGACGGCAAGGGTCAAGAGAATGATGGCCATGCCGTAGGAGTGGGTCATGCCGTGGAAGAAGTTGAGGATGGGCAGCATGATCTCGTTGCTGAGGAAGTCGATCGGGTTCACTAGGTCTCCTTAACCGCGCCGCGCCGGTGAGGGCGGCAGTTTCGAAACGGCATCGATTTTATGGCCCCGGTGGGATCGGATCGTAGCCCCCGGGGTTCCAGGGATGGCAGCGACCGATCCGGCGCAGGGCGAGTCCCGTTCCGCGCCAGGGGCCGTGCGCGTGAAGGGCGTCGACGGCGTACTGGGAGCAGGTCGGATGGAAGCGGCAGCGACGCGGGGTCATGCGCGAGAAAAACTGGTAAATCCGCACCAAGGCCACCAGGAGAGCCGCGAGTCCCGTTGCGCGCGCGGTCCGATCGCCGGTGACGGCTCCGGCCCGAGCGGCTCTGCGAGTTTCCCTGAGCTCCCGACGCCTCTCGGCGCGCGTTTCCAATACACGTTGTCCCATGCCCCAAAGTCTACCGTGAGCCGCTTCCGGCGTCCAGAGCCGCCAGGCGCGTCTACGGGGTTTCGAGCATGCCCGCGCGCGTCAACGCGCGGATCACGGAGCGTGCAAGCTCGTCGTACGCGGCGCCGGCCGAGCGGGTCCGGGCGGAGATGACCAGATGAGAGGCGCCCTTGAGACGGGGCAGGAGGGGTCGGACGATCTCGCGAAGCCTGCGTTTGACCTGATTGCGAACGACCGAGCCGCCGACTTTCTTGCTTACCGAAAAGCCGACCTGAAGTTCATCAGGTCGGTCGGTGAGAGGCAGAACGTGAAGGACCACGCAGGACTCGGGAAAAGTCTTGCCTGCGGCGTAGATCCGCTGGAACTCCTGTCGGCGCCTCAGCCGCGCTGCATGCGGCAACATCGGCTAAGCGGAAAGGCGCTTGCGGCCTTTCGCGCGGCGGGCCTTGATCACGCGCTGACCATTCTTGGTGCTCATGCGAACGAGAAAGCCGTGGGTCTTGGCGCGCTTGCGCTTCTTGCCGCCGTGACGGAAAGTCAATGCTTGTTGAGCCATGTTGGGTTCACCTCCCTGTGGCCGCCCCAGGGGGGCGTCTAGTTTGTTAACAGTCGACTGAAAACCGAAAGCAGAAGACGGGCCAACCGGGCCCAGTCAAGATCCGAAAGCTTAGCATGGTTTTTACCTGGTTTCAATTGCTTCCTTGCTGGATCAGAAAACTTTACAGGCGGCGATCTGAATTACGCGCCGGAAAACCCTAGCTTGGAGGCGGTTTCGGAGGTAGACTGATCCTCCCGGGGAGCAACCCCGAAACCTCCTTTCCTGGCCGCTTTGCGATCGCCGCCAGGCTCCCGAGGCGCCCAGCGTCTCCCATCTTGACCAGCAAGCGGCTGCATAGGCGTATTCCCGCCTCCGCGGAGGCGCTTGAAGTCGTCCCCTTGATCCGAGGAGTTCCCATGCAAGCCGATGACCTCTGGCAGCGTACCAAGACCATCCTCCGCGCCCGGATGAGTCCCCCCTCCTTCGAGACCTGGGTGAAACCCTCCCGCGCCGTGGCGATCGATCGAGGAGATCAGACCCTCACCATCGAGACCCCCAACGAGTTCGCGCGCGACTGGCTCACCAAGAACCTCACCGACGTCCACCACGCCCTCAGCGAGGCCGGTGGAGCCGGCCTGCGCGTGGCTCTCCAGACGGTCGACCCGCGAAGCGCCGACGCCATCCGCGCCTCCGACGCCCGAAGGGCCGGCGAAACCACCGGCTCCGGCCCCCGCGGATCCGAACTCGGATCCGCCGCCACCGGGACCTACACCCCCACCATGCCCCCCCCCAGTCCCACCTACGGGATCCTCAACCCCAAGTACACCTTCGGGACCTTCGTGGTCGGCCACCACAGCCGCTTCGCCCATGCCGCGGCCATCGCCGTCGCCGAAAACCCCGCCAAGGCCTACAACCCCCTCTTCATCTACGGCGGAGTCGGACTCGGCAAAACCCACCTCATGCATGCCATCGGCCATCACCTCCTCGCCCGAAACCCTCATACCAAGGTCGCCTACCTCTCGAGCGAGAAGTTCACCAACGAGCTGATCAACTCCATCAAGGAAGATCGCATGCCCGAGTTCCGCACCCGCTACCGGAACATCGACCTCTTGCTCATTGACGACATCCAGTTCATCGAGGGCAAGGGACGAACCGAAGAGGAGTTCTTCCACACCTTCAACGCCCTCTACGAGGCCGGAAAACAGATCGTCCTCTCGAGCGATCGACCCCCCAAGGATCTCAAGGCCCTCGAGGATCGGCTCCGCAGCCGCTTCGAATGGGGCCTGCTCTCCGACATCCAGACCCCCGACCTCGAAACCCGCATGGCCATCCTCAAGAAGAAGGCCGACTCGGATCTGCTCGAAGTCGACGATCAGGTGATCGCCTACATCGCGGCCGCCTACCAAAACAACGTCCGCGAACTCGAAGGGGCCTTCATCCGCGTCATGGCCTACGCCTCGCTCACCGGGGTCACGCCCTCGGTCGATCTGGCCATGCAGGTGCTCGGAGTGGTCCAGCGAAAGCCGGTCACGATCGCCCGGATCCGGGAGATCGTGGGCGCTCACTTCCACCTCTCGGAAGCCGAGATGATCGGCCAACGTCGCACCAAAGAAGTCAGCTGGGGCCGCCAGATCGCCATGTACCTTTCCCGCGAGCTCACCGACTCCTCCTTGCCCACGATCGGCGGCGAATTCGGCGGACGCGACCACACCACCGTCCTGCATGCCTGGGACAAGATCCACAAGCTCCTGGCCACGGACACCGCCCTCGTCAGCCTGCTGCAGCAACTCACCATCCAGATCAAGGGTTAACCCCTCAGCGCCCTCGCAAGGGCCCCTCACGCGCGCTCACAGGCTTCCTGTGGGCGCTCTGCTTTTCTCCCTTCTTCCCCCGCTCCGCNCTCCTTCCCCCGCTCCGCTCCCTTTCATGACCGCCGGACAATGGAAATCCCGTGTTTCCTTCCGCCTGACGAGTTTTTTCGAGAATTATTTTGGCCAATCGGGGAGAATTGAAGTCGATCACCTGTTCGATTTTCTGTGGAAAACCCTGTGGATAACTTGGGGAAAGGGAGGGGAAAAATCGATTGTCAAGGGATTCCCCTCAAGATCCAAAATTGAAACCTCTGTTCGATAGGGGGCCATGATCCTGATAGATACTAGGTCACAGCCTTCTTTAAACAAGTATTAAACGACCCCGGAGTTATCCCCGCCCTCCGAGCGGCCTTGTGGACAATTCATCCCCATGCTGTGGACAACTCGCGGGGAGAGGGAGGGGAAAAGCTGTGGATAACCGACCGGAGGGAGGGGATAGTTTGTGGAATGATCGTCGATCTCCGCGGCGCCCTGTGGATAAGTCTGTGGACATGCTCCCAGTTATCCACCGCGCGCTCCCGGCATGATCGCCCACCGCTCCAGCGCTTCAGGGTCCATGGGGATAACTCTCACCATGGAGACAGGTTTACATCTGCTCCAAAGGGAGGCGCCAAGCGGGTTTCGCGTCCTCGAAAGGCTTGTGCACAACCCGGTGGATAACCGGGCTCAAACTCTGTGGACAAGGAGGGGATAAGATCCGAGGTGTCCAATCTGTGGACAAGTAGGGGGAGTTATCCCCAGGCTTATCGACTCCCAGGAGTCGCCACGTTAGACGATCATGGGCAGTTATCCCCATGATCCACTCCCCCTACTACTACGGGATCTAGATCTTTCTCCCGGAGAACCCCCGTTAAGGAGAAAAAAGAGGCTCCCAAAGACCCCCGTTTTCTTCTCCGAGGGAGGTGTCCAGAAGGTCCTGAAGCCAGTTGCGATCAGCCCGGAAGGCCTGCTAGAATAAGCAAATTGCAAACGAATTGCGGAACCCCGTCCCGAAGGCCTCCCGGCGAAGAAAGCTACGGGAAGCCAATGCTCGGTGACGATCCGCCTCGAATAGGAGATGCGCTCGATGGAATTCACCTGTGCCCGGGAAGAACTCTCGAAAGGGATCCAGGCCGTTCAGCGCGTCGTCGCCAACCGCGGTCCCTTGCCGATTCTCAGCAACGTCCTCATCGCGACGGACGGCGACCGGCTCCGCATCACGGCGACCGACCTCGAAGTCGGCATCGAAGCCTCCGTTCCCGCCACCGTGAAGACCGCCGGAGCCGTGACGATCGCCGCCCGGCAACTGGCCGAGATCATCAACAAGCTCCCCAACGCCGAGGTCGCTCTCTCGGTCGGAGATTCCGGTTCCCGGGCCACGGTGCAGTGCGAGCGCTCTCGCTTCGTCCTTCCCGGTCTGCCTTCCGACGAGTTCCCCAAGCTGCCCCAGCTGGCTCCGAATGCGACGACCCTCAAGCTCGCTTCCGCCGAACTGCTCAAGGGCATTCGTCAAACCGCCTTCGCTGCCGCCAAGGATGATAAATCCGTCATCAGCGGCATCTTCCTCCAGGTCAAGGACGGACACCTCGAAGTGGTCGCCACCGACGGCTATCGCCTCGCCTGGCGCCGCTGGGCCGTCGATTCCGACGGGAGCCTGGCCGTCATCGTCCCCGCCCGCGCCATGGGCGAGCTAGCCCGCTTGCTCAGCGCCAGCGAGGAATCCTCCGTGATCGTCGCCAACGCCCAGAACCAGATCCTCTTCACCCTCGATGATCGCTTCATGACCAGCCGCCTGATCGACGGCACCTTCCCCAACTACGGCCAGATCATCCCCTCCACCTTCACCTGCCAGGTCCTGGTCGACCGGGGTCGCCTTCAGAGCGCCGTCGAGCGTGTCTCGATCATGGCGAGCGAACGCGAGGCCAAGGTCGTCAAGCTCACCTTCACCGACGGCGACCTTCACCTCCAGGCCAACGCCATCGACCTCGGCGAAGGCGACGAGCACCTTCCCATCGAGTACGTCGGCGAGACGATGACCATCGCCTTCAACGCCATCTACCTTCTAGACGCCCTCAAGGCCCTCGAAGGCGAGACCACGACGATCAAGCTCAATGGCAGCCTCATGCCCGCCCTGGTGCAGAGCCTCGACGACGAGACCTACTCCTGCCTCTTGATGCCCATCCGAAGCTAAGCGTTCATGCGAAGGCCCTCGATTCTCTAAGAATCGGGGGCCTTCGCTTAGATCGGCGTTCCGGTCGCGACATACGAGTTGGTCCGAAGCGAGTAAAGGGTCAAACCGTGGGGATCGGAGGTCAAGTAGAACGGGGCATCTCCATTGGAGACTAACCAATAAGTCTTGCCGGCCTGTGCATCCCGCCGCGGCTGGACCTGTTGCACCGTCCCCGTCGCCAAGGGCCTTCCCTGGCTGCGCCACGCGTAGTTTCCTTGCGCGTCGATGACTAGAACGCCCATGGATCCGCCCGGGCTGACCTTGCCTTCGACTTGAGTTGCCGGAATATCGATCGACCACCGGCCGACGATCTGCGAGTCCAGGGGACCTTGGGGCGAGACCGCGTCCACCCCAGGAGATCGCAGGATCTCCACCTCCTCGCCGCGGTGCATGGGGATGTCCTTGGGAGAGTGCATCTCGATGTCTCCGGCCCTAGTCGGCAGCGCGATCCACGCCAGCGCCAGCCCTCCTGCAAGCAACCCCCAGCTATTTCGAATCCCCGTTCTCCTCATCGCCTTTCTCCTCTCGCGGTTCTCAAGCACCCTCTGAGGGCTCACCATGCCTCGGAAGGCCATGACTCCTCGTATTGGCCCTTGAGTTCCCCCGCAACCCTACCAGAGTGGGGGGGAGGATCCCGTTGTGAATAATGATAAGTTTCCTACAATACGTTAGTTGTAATGACGCTTTCCAAATCATGGGTGCGTGATAGCGTAGGCGTGCCGAGACGGAGGGCAGGCAAGTAGGACGCATGAAGCGAGGCTTTGAATGGCTCTTGAGCAGTCTCCTGATGGTCGGCATGGCAGGGTGTTGCTTAACCGTTGGAGGCCCAGCAGTGCAGCCTCTCAGCGAGAAAGGGGCGCCTGAGGCTTAGGTACCGGAGGGAGACTCTGGCAACGACGGGACCCGTGCCGTGACGACCTTGCGCATCGACGCCGACCGTAACTACACCTATGGCGGGACCTTCCAGGATGGTCGTCCGAAGCTCTACTACCTGGACTCATCCACCTACTGGGGTTTTCAGGAGCCTATCGGGGGCTACGACTTGCGCCGGGGAACTCCGATTCTCGGGCAAGAGGTCCTGGATCTACGGCTCCAAGAACAACCGGATGGCCGATTTCGCGGTCCTAGAGTGAGAGGGGGCGGATGACGTGCTGGATGTCTTGTTTGTGTGGGCGAGCCTGAGCGGGCTTCCATCCGGGAATGAGCTGGTCGCGGAGGGGATTGAAGTCCCATCGACAATACTCGTCGCCCGGGCAAGCGCCAAGGAGCTAAACGCTCAGTTGTCCAAGGTGGATCCCCAAGCGATTGAAACGGCCCAAGCTCTCGTTACCGTCGCCAATGCTGCGGCCAACTTGAATTCGCTCCCCGCTGCCGATCGTCAGATCATCACGCAATTCACGGGGGATTTCATGGCCGTCGTCGAAGCCGACTCGGGCCTTCAGCAGAAGCGCCTGGAGATAAGCTTGAAAACCAAAAGCCAGCAGCCGGTTTCGCAGCAGGAGTGGAAAGACCTTCGTTCGCGCATCGCCAAGCTTCAGGAAAAGCTCAACACCAGCACGCGCTCGATGAAGGCCATGGAGAGCCTATCGCCCCCGGAAAAGAATCCCTACGCCGAACTTGCCACGAGCATCGGCATGATCCAGCAGCGCTTGGTGGCCTTGGCCGATCAGTTCTTCAAGGAGAAAAATAGGAGGGGGCGATGAAGTGGGATGGCATACGGGCCATCCTCGAGCCAATTACCAGCATGTTGCCCAAAGAGCAGCTAGAATACTTGCAGGCATTCATCCAGAGCGTCGTCTTCTTAGTGACTCCGTGCGCTTACTTCCTGGGCCTCTATATCTTTCACGTGTTTCTGTACGATCATGGCATCTCGGGTACCCAGACCATGTTCAAGGCCTCGTATCTGATCACGGGCCTCATCTTCATGCTCATCGCGGGCCTCAATTTTGCGCTTTTTTTCGCATTGTTCCAGCGGTTCGCGGAGTTGGCCGGTAGCCTCGTCGGGGCGCTCACCCGTCGGGAACCCGAGCAAGGAGAGGGGACGTTATGGCCTCTGTGCCTCTACCGGTTCGTGCTGTACCTGGGACTGCTGGGAGGGTTCGAACTGTTCGGACCCATCATTCTGGATATCTCCAGCGCCTCGGATGTGAACCATGTGATCGATGAGATGACGCGGCTCAACCCCTTTCATTTTTTTTCCGTCATCTGCGCCTGCATGATGGCCCTCGTGGCCATGCTGATGTTCATCTCATCGAAATTCGGAGGCCTCTCACGCCAAGCGCTAAGCGTGGTCACCAGTGTGGTCCTGCTCATCGGGGTACTGTTCGTCTCGTTCACCTATGCCGAGGTCTTGTATCCCGTTCTTTCTCCGCTGGTGGGCGGTGGCTTGCCCGTAAACGTCTGCATCACGCTACGTGATCCCGAGGCGATCATGCCGATGGATCCCAGCAAGAGCCAGCAGATGATCCTTAGAAGCGAGCATCATCTCTACTTGAAGCAGCGTCATTACGATGCCGTCGTCGAGATTCCCGTCGATCAGGTAGCTAGCATCCAGTACCTGAGTAAGGCGCTCGATTCCGCGAAACCCGTCGAATGCAGTTATTTTTCGTCGCCAAAGCCGGAGGAGTAGAAGGGATCGCGGTCAAACGCAAATCCGAACCCGGAACCACGATCCGGTGGGACGCGGTAAGTTTCGTCCCCTACTGCTGGCTGGACTTCATCAACTGCCCGGAGATCTTGGTTACCAATTGCCGTGGAAGGTAAGCGACGGAGCGCGCCATCAGCGCGTTGACCGTGCCGGGTATCCGGATGACCGCGCGCTGACGCAAGGCCTGCATGCCAGCCTCTACGACCTGCTCGGCGCTCATGAAGGCGGCTTGCGGGTACTTGATGCCTTTGGGCCGGATTCCGGCGGTAGCCATGAATTCCGTGCGCGTGGGACCGGGGCAGAGTGCCAGGACCTTGATGCCGTGGCCGCGAACTTCCTCGGCGAGACCCTCGGTGAACGCGAGCACGTAGGCCTTGGAGGCCGCGTAGGCCGAAAAGTGAGGGATCGGCTGAAAGGCGGCGGTGGAGGCGATGTTGACGATCGTTCCGGAGCCTCGAGCGATCATCCCCGGCAGGAAGCGGCGGGTCAGGCTGGTGAGAAACGTGACATTGAGATTAAGCATCCGTTCCAAGGCATCCACGTCCAGATCGGCATGCAAGCCGTGAACCCCGCAGCCGGCGTTGTTGATCACGCCGTCGACCTCGAGGCCGCGCTTCCGGACCTCGTCGAAGAGGATCCCAGCAGCCTGGGGCGCGGCGAGATCGAGGGGAATCACGTGCACCTTGACGCCGTGGGCAGGAGCGAGGCGTTCCGCAAGGGCCTCCAGCTCGGCTTGACGGCGCGCGACGATGATCAAGTCGTGCCTCTCCTGGGCGAAGCGCTCGGCGAAGACTTTTCCGATGCCGCTGGAGGCTCCGGTGATGAGGGTGAGGGGCATGAGATCCTCCGTATTCCTGAGCGAACAGGTAGTTAGTATTGCGCCGCGCTTCAAAAAGCGCAATGGAGGGAGCCGCGGGCCTGTGAGATAATCATGGGGTGTTTCTTCGTTCGCTGAAGCTGGAAAACTTTCGATCCTACGCGGAACTCGACCTCGAGTTCGACCGCCACAAGGTGATTTTCCTGGGGGATAACGCCCAAGGGAAGACCAACTTGCTGGAGGCGATCGCGATTCTGGCGACGGGGCAGTCGCCTTTCGCCGCGAAGGAGGCGGAGCTGATCCGCTGGGACGCCGATCAGGCCATCATCCGGAGCGTGGTGGAGCGCGAACTGGGGGCGACGGCCGTCGATCTGCTGTTTCGTGCCGGCGGAAGGCGGGCCATCCGGGTCAACGGGATCTACCAGCGGCGTTTCGCGGATCTGCTGGGCAAGGTCATGATCGTGCTCTTCTCGGTCGAGGATCTTCAGCTCGTGAAGGGCTCTCCGTCGCACCGGAGGCGCTACCTCGACGGCATTCTGGTCCAGCTTTCTCCGACTTACTACCAGGCCCTCCAGCATTATCAGCGGGTGCTCTTGCAGCGCAACAACGCCTTGCGGGCGATCGGCGAGGGTGTTTCGGCTGACAGCATCGAGATCTGGGACATCCAGCTGGCGCGCTACGGGGCCGAGATCTGGCGCAAGCGGCTCTCGCTCGTGGAGCAGCTCGCTTCGCGCGCAAAGGACTGGCATGCGGAGATCTCGTCGGGGCACGAGCAGCTCTCCTTGAGGCTGCTGCCGGCGCTGGATCGGCTCGAGGGGGACGACTGGGAGCAGGCCTTGCTGGCTCAGCTCCAGGAGGGGCGGTCCAGGGAGATCGCTCGGGGTCAGACGCTGGCGGGTCCGCACCGGGATGATCTGGAGCTTACGATCAACGGGCGCGAGGCCAAGGCCTTCGCGTCTCAGGGACAGCAGCGGACGGTGGTTTTGGCGTTGAAGCTCGCGGAGCTCGACGTCTTTCGCCGCGAAGCCGCCGAGCCTCCCTTGTTGTTGCTCGACGACGTTCTGGCGGAGCTGGATATCCGGCGGCAGAACGCTCTCTTGGCGGCCATCGGGGGAGAAGTTCAGACCTTCGTGACCTCGACGCACCTCAGCGACTTCACGGCCGACTGGATCGACGCGGCGGCGATATTTTCGGTGCATCGGGGCTCGGTGAGACCCTTCTCCAAGGCGTTTTAATCTTCCTTATCTTGTCCCCCCTTGACGGGGGGACCACAGGGGGGTGTTTCAATCAAGTTCCTTATTGCTCACCTGAGGTTGAGATGAGGAACCTGGGAGCAGTGGCACCTCCCTTGATCCCCGCCGACAAGGGGGGATTTATTGGAAGATGAGATCGAGCCGGCCTTCGTCGGCGTCCAGCAGTTGAAACCAGGTTTTGATCGCGTCGGCTCGCTCGGGCGGGACGGCGGCCTTGACGTGGCACATGAACGCCTTGAGGGACTCCGCGCTGGTGGGGGCGAGGGAGGCGAACTTCCGGTTGTATTCCTTGATGGCGTTGGGGGTCTTGATCTTGGTGCGCATGCTGAACCAGGTCACGACTTCCTGGTCGGAGCCGGCGGCTCGGACGGCCTTGGAGAATTCGTCGGGGGTGATGCCGTGCTGGGCGAAGAAGAAGGCGTCGAGGCTTCCCGGCCGTCCATAGGTGTGGGAGCCCAGTTTTTCGGTGAGGTGGGCGCGGGCCTTGTCGATGGCTCGGGGAAGGAAGACGTAGCCGTTGAGCATTTCGAAGGGGCTGCGCGGGGGGGCGGCGGTCAGGTCGATGACGTTGCCCTCTCCCTTCGGCGCGCCGAGCGCGCCGGTCTTGGCGAGCCCTTTCTTGGCTTCCATCTTGGCCTTGAACGGGTTGTTGTTTTTCTGCATGGTTTTCTTCCTCCAGGGGCATTTTACCCGGTGGATCGCGGGTCTACCGGGGCGGGGCTACTGGGGGGCGTTCTGTAGGGATGCCCAGCGGGCGACCGCGATGATGCTGGTTCCTTTGGCGGCGCGTTCGACGCGTTCGAGGTTTTGAAGGGCGTTGCGCCAGGTCATGGGGATGGCGTCGAGGCCGAGGTAGGCTCCGGCGAGGGCTCCGACCATGGAGGCGAGGGTGTCGGTGACGCCGCCGGCGGCGGCGGCGGTCATGACGGCGCGGGGGAGATCGTCGCGGTGCTGGAGGAAGAGGGACAGGGCGGCGGGGACGGTGTCGGAGACGTGGCTGGAGACGTCGCGGGGACCGTCCGGGAGGTCGCAGAGGGCGCGGGTGAAGGCGGGGGAGATGGGAGTGGTGGCCTTGGCGAGGGTTCCGAGGAAGGCGTCTCGGGAGAAGGGGCGTCCTTGGGCGCGGACGAGGAAGGCGAGGGCTTCGGCGATGGCTAGGGAGCCGGCTTCGGCTTCGGGGTGCTCGTGGGTGAGGGTGGCTTGGAGGTAGGAATCGCTTTCGCGGTAGTCGGCTTCGAAGGCGAAGATGAGGCCGATGGGGGCGACGCGCATGGCGGCGCCGTACGAGGGGAAGGGGGAGGCGCATTTGAGGAAGGAGACGCCGTTGGCGAGCTTCATGAGGGCTTGCTGGGAGGCTTTGTCGGAGATGGGGGGTCCTTCGTGGTAGCCGCGGAGCCAGGATTGGATGAGGGTGGGGATGCTGAGCATGCCGGCTTCGAGCATGTAGGCTTCGGCGAGTCCGAGGGACATGAGGGTTTCGTCGGTGGGGAGTCCGGGGGGATGGTTGGGGAGCTTGGATTCGGGGTGTCCTGGCTGGAAGGGCATGAGGCCATGGGGGAAGGCCAGGGCGATCCGGTCATGGGCCATGCCTTGAACGGCGGCGCCGAGGGCGTCTCCGCAGGCGAGGGCGAGCAGGGATCCTTGAATGGAGGAGGTGAGCCAGGTCATCATGGCTAGAGTGTAGGACTTTTTTTGACAATGGAGAAGCTTTTCGTCGAGAGTTTCCTAATGCCTTCTTTCCATCTCCCCGTAAGCTGGGGCGGATGACTTCCGCATGTAAGGAGGAGCTCCCCATGATCGCACTCAATGGCCATGGAAACGGAAACGGGGAAAACGGAAACGGGGAAAAGGGAAACGGGGATTGGGATGCCGGGTACGCCATTCATGCCTACAACCAGCCGGACGGGGCGCGGACCTTGCTGGGGGAGGCTATCTATCGCTACCAGTACCGGAAGCAGTGGTACCTGGTGGATTCGCTGGCGCGGTGGGCGCAGGCGTTCATCATGGCGACGCCGGAGGTGAAGGACGTGGATCTCTTGATTCCGGTTCCTTCGAGCCGGGTGCTATCGGACTACGATCCGAGTTCGCTGTTGGTGGACTGGATCAGCCAGTTGACGAACATCCCGCGGGCGATCGGGATCTTGAATCGCTACGGGTTGATTTCGGAGTATTCGGAGCGGGGGTTGGATTTCGCTCGGGGGGGGATGACGGTTTCGAGTGCGGATGCGGTGAAGGACAAGAAGGTGCTGGTGATCGACGGCATCTACTGTTCGGGTTCGACGCTTCAGGCGGCGACGCGGGCGCTTCGCAAGGCGGGTTGCCAGTCGATCACGGCGTTGGTATACACCAAGATCGAGCGTCAGTCGCTGGATTCGTATGGGTTCGCCCAGTACGATCAGGGGGGCGAGTAGGGGCCGAGGATGCCCGAACTCGTGCTCGAGGCCCGGCACCTGCGCAAGGTCTTCGGGGATTTCCTCGCCGTCGACGATGTCAGCCTGACCATCGCCCGCGGCGAGATCCTGGGCCTGCTGGGACCCAACGGAGCCGGCAAGACCACCACGATCCAGATGCTCCTGGGCCTCATCACCCCCACGGCCGGCGAGATCCGCATCTTCGGCCTGGACCTCGAGACGCACCGGGAGCAGATCCTCCAGCGCGCCAACTTCTCGTCGACCTACGTTTCCCTGCCCTACACCCTGAGCGTTCGCGAGAACCTCGCCGTCTTCGGCCGCCTCTACGGCATCAAGCCCCTCGCTCCTCGCATCGACGCCATCCTGGAACTGCTCAACCTGCGAGAGCTTGCCGAACGCCGGACCAAGGAGCTGTCCTCGGGGCAGCTCACCCGCCTACACCTCGCCAAGGCCCTGCTCAACGATCCCGAACTGCTCTTCCTCGACGAACCCACCGCGAGCCTCGACCCCGACACCGCCGACCAGATCCGCCAGCTCCTCAAGCGCCTCCGCTCCGAACGAAAGCTCTCGATCCTCTACACCTCCCACAACATGGCCGAGATGCAGGAGATGTCCGATCGCGTCGTCTTCCTCAGCCGCGGCCGGGTGCTCGCCACCGGAACCCCGTGCGAGCTGATCGCCCGCTTCGAGGCCGAGGATCTCGAGGAGCTCTTCCTCAAGATCGCCCGCGGCGACATGGAAGGACGACGATGAAGGCGCATCGCATCGGGGCCCTCATCACCCGCCACCTCTACACCTTCCGGCGCAGCCCCATGCGCCTCATGGAGCTTGTCTACTGGCCCTTGCTCGATCTCCTGGTCTGGGGCTTCGTCTCGGTCTATCTTCAGAGGCTCGGAACCTCCGTCCCCAACTTCGTCGCCTTCTTCATCGGGGCCTTGATCCTCTGGGATATCCTCTTCCGCGCGCAGCAGGGCATCTCGGTCACCTACCTGGAGGAGATCTGGAGCCGCAACCTCATGAACCTCTTCGTGAGCCCCTTGAGCGTCGCCGAGTTCCTCACCGCCACCGTGATCATCAGCCTCGGCAAGCTCACCGTGGCGGCGCTCGCCATGGCCGTGCTCGCCGTCGTCTTCTACCAGTTCAACATCCTGACGCTCGGCGTCAGTCTCTTCCCCTTCGTCGTCAACTTGCTGCTCTTCGGCTGGAGCCTGGGCATCTTCACCACGGCCCTGATCCTGCGCTTCGGGCAAGCCGCCGAAAGCCTCGCCTGGATCCTGGCCTTCGCCTTCCAGCCCTTCTCGGCGGTCTTCTACCCGGTTTCGGTGCTCCCTCCATGGATGCAGGCAGTCGCCCAGATCATCCCCTCGTCTCACATCTTCGAGGGCATGCGCCAGGTGCTCGGCGGTCATGCCATGCCATGGTCGCATGTCGGTTGGGCTGCGGGCCTCAACGTGGTCTACGCGCTCGGATCTTTGGGATTCTTCTACGCCACCTTCGCCCTGGTGAAGCAGCGAGGCCTCTTGAGCAAGGTCGGGGAGTAGCGCCAGCTGACGCCATGTCCTGCTCATCGCTTTGGACCGCGAGGGCGGGGTGCTAGGATGGCCACGACCGGAAAACGGATCATGCCGAGGCCGAAACGGAGGGCGCACGATGTTTTTCCAGCGAATCACCTCGGAAGGCCTCTCCCACCACTCCTACTTCGTCAGCGAGGGGGGAGCGGCCGTGGTGGTCGACCCGCGACGGGACGTGGACGTCTACCTCGATCGGGCCCAGGAGCAGGAGGTCAAGATTCGCTGGATCCTGGAGACGCATCGGCACGAGGACTTCGTCAGCGGCTCCTGCGAGCTGCGGGAGCGGACGGGGGCCCGCATCCTGCATGGAAGGGCCCAGCAGTTCGCGTACGGAGAGGCCGCGCGGGAGGGGCAGGAATTGGCGGTAGGCCGGTTGAGGATCCGGGTGATCGAGACCCCGGGGCACACGGCCGAGAGCCTGACCTACGCCTTGATCGACACCGCGTCCGGGAGCGATCCCGTCATCGCCTTCACGGGGGACTCCCTTTTCGTGGGGGACGTGGGAAGGACCGATCTCTACGGCCCGGATCGACGCGAGGAACTCGCGGGATGGCTCTATGATTCCCTCATGAGGCGCATCTTCCCCTTGGGAGACGGGGTGATCCTGGCCCCCGCGCATGGAGGGGGATCGGTCTGCGGGGCCGGCATCCTCGACCGCGACGAATCGACCCTGGGCTTCGAACGCCTGCACAACCCCAGGCTCGTCGACGGGGATCGGGAGCGCTTCATCCGGGAAAAGGCGACCGAACGCCTGATCATCCCTCCCTACTTCCGCCGGATGGAGGAGTACAACCTGCAAGGGCCGCCCCTTCTCGGGCACTTGCCCATGCCGGATCCCTTGTCGCCCGATGCCTTCGCGGAACTGGCAGAGGGCGACGCGGTCATCGTGGACACGCGGATGCCCCAGGCCTTCGCGGGGGGCCATGTTCCCGGCTCCTACAGCATCTGGCTGCAAGGCCTCCCCCTGTACGCCGGCTGGGTGCTTCCCCTGGACCGTCCCTTGTTGCTGGTCACCGACCCCGAGACGTCCATCGAGCGCATCGTGAGGATCCTGGTTCGGGTCGGGTATGAGCGCGTGATCGGCTACTTGAGAGGGGGTTTCGAGGCCTGGCAGAATGCGGGCGGGGCGGTGGAGCGAACCGGCGTCGCGACGGCTCCCGAGGTCCGCGAGATGCTCCGCAAGGGGGCCGTCCTGGTGGACGTGCGCAACGCCGACGAGTGGACCGAAGGGGTGATCGACGGGAGTCTCCTACTGGATACCGCCGAACTCGAGCGGCGCCTGGATGAGGTTCCCAAGGGCAAGCCGGTGATCGCCATGTGCAGCGTGGGTCGCCGCGGAAGCATCGGGGCGAGCATCCTCCAACGCCATGGCTTCCCGGAGGTCTACAATTTCTTGGGCGGATTGAAGACCTGGCGCAAGCACGGGTACCCCGTCGAGCGCTAATTGAAGGCTGAATTCCAGAGGTTTATCACGGACTTCGAGAGGGTTTTTCCGAACTCGATGACGGCCTCCAGGTAGGCTTTCGCCTTCTCCTTGAAAACCTTGCCGAGGCCGGCTTCCTGGAAGAAGACCTCCGGCATGATCGGATCGAAGGCCACCTTGCCCAAGCGCATGGTCAGGAGGCGCGTCTTGAAAGCGTCCGAGTCGGGCACCAGGATCTTGGCGTTCTTCACGTTTCCTTGGAAGGCATCCCAGGTGAGTTGGTGGGGAACGATCTCGCCGTTCAGGAGCGCCTGGCCGTCCCCCTGGATCTGCAGGCCCTTGGTCGGGATGGCTTGGTCCTTGCTCAGGGGGGAAACGGCGTGGCTGCCGAGTTGGACTTCGACGACGGGTTTGCCCTGAGCATCCTTCTTGACGTCCGCCCAGGGGGTCAGGAAAGCGCCATGGTGCCAGGAGGTGTAGAGGAACTCGGGCTTGAGCTCGCCCTTGGAATCGGGCTTGAGGTAGACCTGCGCGTGGCTCCAGTCCTTGCGGTGGTAGTTTCCCGCCTTGTTGGTGGCGAAGTAGAAGCTGTAGGTGTGGACCGTGTACTCGCCCTTCTGCGAGACGGCGAAGCCGCCGCTGAGGGCCTGATTCTTGCCGATCACGCCGTCCTTGTAGTGGCCGGCCGCGCCGTTGGCATCCTTCGGGGCGTCGTTGTCGAGGTCGGCGTCCCCGTCGAAGGAAGGGGAGACGGGAAGCGCATCTTCGCCTGGTTCGAAGATGAAGCGGGGCATGTAGGTGAACGGATCCCAAGCGACGGGATTATCCGGGGTGCCGGCGGGGTGCGCCACGTCTTCCACCTTGACGCCGTTCGGGCCGTCGAAGCGGATTCCCTTGCCGAGCGTCACGTCGGAGAGGGCGCGGAACTCCTCGAGTCGCGACTTCTTGTCGAGGATGCCGAGCGGCATGCCGGGCCCTCCGACGATCTCGGTCAGCTCCATCACGACCCGGAGCTCATCCAGCGTGGGCTTGTACTCGCGGCTTTCGGCGACCTTGAGCTCTCCCGTATTCACGGCGGGCTGCTTCGATTCGGGCAGCGTGGGCTTGGGAAGCCAATCGCCGATGTTGTTGACGGGGATGCGCATGGAGAATCCTCCGGTTAGGAAGCGGCTGGTCTATTCATGTGGCATACCCCGCAGGCGGCCCGGCGAATCTTGGGCTTGACCTGGGGCGTCGGGGAAAGGACCATGGCGGCATGGAACGTTCAGGCCCGGGTTACCCGGCCAGTGGAAAGGATTGCGGATGAAATCGTCACACGCATGGATCGTAGCGGCGCTGGTCGCCGTGGGGGTGACCCCGGCATTCTTCACGTTCGGTGGCAGCGGAAGCGCCGCGGCTAACCCCGTCAAAACGGCCGCTACGGCAGCCTTGGCGGCGGCGCCGGATTTCAGCCTTCCGGCCGTCGTGCAGGGATCGTCGGCGCCGCGGCCCGTGAAGCTCTCGGACTACAAGGGCAAGGTCGTGTTGGTGAACTTCTGGGCGACCTGGTGCCCGCCGTGCCGGGAAGAGATCCCGGATTTCATCGAGGTTCGTGATTCGCTGAAGTCCCAGGGCTTCGAGATCCTGGGGATCGCGCTCGACGAGGGGGGCGAGAAGGTGGTGGCTCCGTTCGCCAAGGAATACGGCATCAGCTATCCGCTGGCGGTGGGCAACCGGGACGTGACGAAGCGTTACGGCGGCATCCGCGGGATCCCGACCTCCTTCTTGATCGACCGGGAGGGCCGGATCGTCCAGAAGTGGCCGGGGATGATCGACAAGAGCACGCTCGAGAAGGCCGTCAAGGCCATCCTCTAGCAAGCGGGCCCCCGTCGCGAGGCTTGACGGGGGCGGCTTTCATGCTTAGTATACTTCTAGTTTCGCATACCCCTACCGGGTATAGGCTACTCGCGCATGCCCTTTTTCGCGCGCCAAGCGCGTAAAAAAGGCATGGCGCGCCGAGGTCAAAGGAGAAGGTGATGTTCGAATCAGTGCTTCCCCAGGTTCCCCAGGTCACTTCGCCGGATCTGGCCGAGCAGCTCGGAAAGCCGGAGGAGCCCTTCATCGTCGACGTGCGGGAGCCTGACGAGTATGCAGGCGGGCGGATCCCCGGTAGCCGCTTGATTCCCCTCGGCTCCCTGGCCGGACGGATGACGGAGATTCCCTCCGATCGCGAGGTCGTGGTGGTTTGCAAGAGCGGAGGCCGGAGCACGGCGGCATGCAAGCATCTTCAGGCGGCCGGCTACCGGGTATCGAACCTCATCGGCGGCATGATCGGCTGGCGAGGCCCCGTCGAGCGTTAAGAGCGCCTTCGACGGGGATGCGTCGGAAAGAAAGGCGATCCTGATGAGCGAGAAGATTCTCCAGAACCTGCGCCGGATCGAGGGCCAGGTGAAGGGCTTGCAACGGATGATCGGAGAGGAACGCCAGTGCGACGAGATCCTCACGCAGATCATGGCGGTCAAGGCCGCGCTGGACCGGGTAACCAGTGATCTGGTCGAGACCCAGATGGAGTCCTGCTTCGCGACGCTCTCCGTCGACGAGGTCAAGATGCAGATGGCCAAGACCCTCAAGCTGCTCTCCAAATCCTAGCGGCTGGATCGTGTCGCCGAACGGCTGAAACCGGCGTTTTTTGAGGTTCGGGATCCGGGTGGATGCCAAAGGCTATATTGGTAATCTGAGGGGAGAGGACGATGAGCAGCACGAACTTTTGGGATACCCGTTTCGGTCAGGAGGAGTTCGTCTACGGGCGGGAGCCGAATGCCTTCTTGGCGGAGCATCATCTGGTCTTTCCGAAGGGGGCGCGGGTCCTGAGCCTGGGAGAAGGCGAGGGGCGCAACGCGGTTTTTCTCGCCCGGCAGGGATACGACGTGACGGCGCTCGATTCTTCCGAGGCGGGCATGCGGAAGCTCTCGACGCTTGCCTCCCAGGGCGGGGTGCTGGTTTCGCAGCGGCTGGAGGACATGAGTCGAGCGGACCTGGGCGTGTCCCGCTGGAACGGGATCGTGAACATCTTTGCTCACCTGCCTTTTGCCGAGCGGCAGGAGCTCTACGTCAAGATCCGCGCAGCCTTGAAGGGGGGAGGGGTCTTCCTGAGCGAGTGTTTCAGCCCGCGTCAGCTTGACTACGAGAGCGGGGGCCCCAGGGACGCGAATTTGCTGATCGAGCTCGATGAGCTGCTCAAGGCGTTCGAGGGTTTCGAGATCCTGCTGGCCGAGGAAACGGGGGTCACGCTCGACGAGGGGCCGTTCCACCAGGGTCCGGCTTCGGTGATTCGCTTCGTGGCCCGAAAGCCCGTGAGCGATTGACGAGTCGCCCTCGCTCCGGCACCATGGTTCGGGCGAAACGGGCGCCTCGACTTGAAAGGACCTGACATGAAGTCAATGACCAAGTGGATCCTCGTCGCCGTGCTCGCGCTGATCGCGCTGAGCGCGGGTGCGACGTTTCTCTTCTTTCCGGGCGGAACCGCTCGTCAGGCGACCGGGAACGCCGATGCCAAGATGGCTCCCGATTTCACCCTGCCTTTGGCGCGGGGAGAGGGAACGCTTTCCCTTTCCGAGTACAAGGGAAACGTGGTGCTGGTGAACTTCTGGGCCACCTGGTGCCCGCCATGCCGCGAGGAGATTCCCGCGTTCATCAAGGTGCGGGACGCGCTGCATGCCCAGGGGTTCGAGATTCTAGGAATTTCGGTGGATGAGGGGGGCCCGAGCGTGGTGCTTCCCTTCGCCCAGGAGTATGGCATCACGTATCCGCTGGCGATGGGGAATCAGGCGGTGGCCCAGGATTACGGCGGAATCCGGGGGATTCCGACCTCCTTCTTGGTGGATCGCCAGGGTCGGATCGTCGACAAGTACGTCGGGCCCATCGATGCCCAGACCCTGGAAGAGGCGGTCAAGGCGCTTCTCTGATCGGGCTTCGAAAAGACGGGGGAGGGGTGCGGACCGCACCCCTCCCCTTCAGTTTTCGACGTGGCCCTGCAGGTGGGCCACCACGTGGTCGAATTCCGCTGGGTCGTCGATGGAGGTGAGGGTCTCGTTCTCGACCCGGAGGATGACCACGGTGCCGGGCTCGACCTCGGCGTCCTCGCCCGGTGAGAGCAGCGCGTAGGAGCTCTCGTGGATTCTCACCACGTTGAGCAGGGTGAAATCCTGCTGGTTGCCGGTCTCATCGACCAGGGTCACGACCTGGGAATGCTCTTCAGCTGCCAAGGGAACCTCCTTTAGACGAAGGCGGGGCGCTGGAAGCCACCGACCCGACCTGAACCATGGCGAGAGGGTCATGGTAGCGAATGCCCGCGCCCGGGAAATCGCAGGGATCCACGAAGAATCCACGGGGATCTGGGCGAAACGCCCCAAGGCCTGTCAGGTGGGCACGCCCCAGCGGGTGGTGGGGAGGGTGACGAAGAAGGTCGATCCCTTGTTGGGGCGGCTGGTGAAGCCGAAGAGGCCGCCGGCCGAGTTGACCAGCTTCTTGACGTTGGCGAGGCCGATACCGGAGCCGTCGGTCGTTTCGGATCCCCTGAAGCCGAGTTGCCCTATCTTGGGCTGGAACTCCAGGGGGATGCCGGGTCCGTCGTCGGCGACGTAAAGGGTGGCCCAACCATCCGAAAGGGCGGCCCAGAGCCGGATGGTGGATCCTTTCGGCGTGTACCGGTGGGCGTTGTCGAGGAGGTTGCCCAGGATCTGCTCGAGCTGGACCTCGGAAACGGTGAGTTGTTCCCCCGCGGGAACGGGAACGACTTCGAGAATTTGCGCGCTCGAGGTGAAAAGGGGCTCGAACTGCGTCCCGAGCTGAGCGAGGGCCGTCGAGAGCTCCGTGGGGATCAGGGCCGGTCGGCCCTGGGAGTTCTTCACCCATGCCAGCTTCTCCTTGAGAAAGTTGGAGATAAAGGAGATCTGGCGGTCGATGGCCGCCACCCCCAGGAGGATCTCCGGGCGGTCGGCGCCCACCGTTTCGATGTCCTCGTTGATCAGGCTGATGGCCTGGGTGGAGTTGCGGAGGTCGTGGACGATCTGCCGGATCAGGGCCTCGCGCTCCTTGGCGACTTCCTCGGCGAGGATCCGTTCGGAGTGGGCGGTGGCCTCCTGCTTGATCAGGCGCTGGTTGACGATGGCGAGCGCCACCAGCTCCGCTACGCCGAGCGAGAGCTCATTCTCCTCTTCCTGAAGGACGTGGCGGGCTCCATCCCAGAGCAGCACGAGAATGCCGCAGGCGTTGCCTTCCAGGAGGATGGGGACGCCCAGGAAAGAGGCCGAGCGATTGTCCATGCCGAGGATCTTCGCCTCGGAGTCGGTGAGAGGGGAATCGTGGAGATCCTGGATGAACATGGGGCTGCGCTCCAGCAGCACCTCGGAGAAGAGGCCCTCGTAAACGCGGGAGGTCGGGTGGTCTTCGCTCGGAAAGTGGGAGAGGCTGGTGATGGCCGCGAGGCGGAAGGCGCTGTTGCTCTCGTCGATCGTCAGGACGGCGGCGGTGTCCGGCTGCGCGAACTGCCAGGTGACGTCGGCGATTTCCTGCAGGACGGCAGCCAGGTTGTGTTCGCTGCGAACGGCCTTGGCGACCTTGAGGAGCACCTCGGCCTTCTGGCGGAGCCTGACCTCCTTGGACATGAAGCGCGCATTGGCCATGGCGATGCCCGTCAAGTCGGCGATCGCCTGGGCCATGGCCTGGTCGTTCTCGTCGAAACGCCGGGAAGGGACCGTGCTTCCCGAGGCGAGGTAGCCCAGGAGCTTGCCACCGCTTCGCACCGGAACGGCGAGGTAGGAGTGGACGTTCGCGACCTGCAGGTATTCGGAGGGAAAATCCGGATTCTGACGGGTATCCGGAATCAGCATGGACTCTCCCTCGGTGGCCGCGTGCGCCGTGAGGCTTTTCGCGCAGGTGAGCAGCCCGTGATGGAGGAGCTGCGCGAGCACGTTCTGAAACTCGGGGTCGGTGGCGTAGATAGCCTGCGGGACGAGCTTGCCCACGCCTTCCTCCACGGCGAAGAGCGCGGCGGAGTTTCCCAGGACCTCCGTGGCCTTGCGGACCACCTGGCCGATGATGGCCTCGTAGTCGTGGGTGGAGTTGACGATCTGGCTCGTTTCGACCAGGAAGGTGATTTGAGGCTTCTGAGGCATAAGTTTGCTTGAGATTCCTTCGTGAAGGGGCTTTCGGCTCTCGGCGCCAGGCCTTACCATGATAAGGTCCGGGTTCCGCTATTGTACAAGGATTCATGATGAGTTTGACCGCCATTTCCCCGCTCGACGGCCGCTACCGCTCCAAGGTTCAGGCCCTGAGCGACTATTTCTCGGAGTTTGCCCTCCATCGCTACCGGGTCTTGGTCGAGGTCGAGGTCTTCATCGCCCTCCTGGGAGCCATCCACCGGGACCTCAATCGCTTCGGCCCCGACGCCTTCGCTCGCCTGCGCTCCCTCTACGAGGAGTTCGACGTCGTCCACGCCGAGGAGATCAAGCAGATCGAGCGCCAGACCAACCACGACATGAAGGCGGTCGAATACTACCTCAAGGAGCGCATCCGGAAGATTCCGGGCCTGGCCTCCGAGGTGGAACTCGTCCACTTCGGCCTCACCTCCGAGGACGTCAGCAACCTCGCCTACGCCTGCATGCTGCGCGACGCCACGCGCGACCTCATGCTGCCGGCGGCCCTCGACGTGCTTCAGGCCATCCGGGATCTCGCCGCGCGCAACAAGACCGTGCCCATGCTCGCGCGCACCCACGGACAGAGCGCCACCCCCACCACCATGGGCAAGGAGATGGCGGTCTTCGCTCATCGGTTGCTGCCCGAGCTCACCGCGCTCCACCGCTTCCAGCTGACCGGCAAGCTCAACGGCGCGACCGGAACGTTCGGGGCGCTGGCGATCGCCTACCCCGACGTCGACTGGATCGCCTTCTCCGAGCAGGTCATCCGCCGCCTGGAGCTGGTCCCCAACCTGATCACCACCCAGATCGAACCCCACGACCGCATCGCCGCCCTCTCGGACCACTTCCGCCGAATCAACCACATCCTCCTCGACTTCGATCAGGACATGTGGCGCTACGTCTCCGACGGCTACTTCCGCCAGAAGCCCGTGCCCGGCGAAATCGGCTCCTCGGCCATGCCCCACAAGGTCAATCCCATCGACTTCGAGAACTCCGAGGGAAACCTGGGCCTCGCCAACGCCCTCTTCGCCTTCTTCGGAGAAAAGCTCACCAAGAGCCGCCTCCAGCGCGATCTCTCCGACAGCACCGTCCTGCGCAACCTCGGAGTCGCCTTCGCTCACGCCTTGCTGGCTTACAAGAGCATCGTCCAGGGCATCCGGCGCCTCGAGCCGGACGCCGCATGCATGCGCGCCGATCTCGACGCCCATCCGGAAGTCCTGGCCGAGGCCTACCAGACCGTGCTGCGCGCCAAGGGGCACGTCATGCCTTACGAAAAGCTCTCCCGCCTGACCCGCGGGCAAGCCGTGACGCTCGAGTCCCTGCACGCCTTCGTGGCGGAACTCGACGTCGACGCCGAGACCCGAGAGCGCCTGCGGGGCCTGACGCCAGCGACTTACGTCGGGTTGGCTCCCCAACTCACCGAGCTTGCCCTCACGGAAATCGACGAACTCTTGCTGCACCTCCGTCATGAGCATTGAGCGAGCGGGCCTGAGGCGATGAAAACCCTGGTCCTGCTTCTCCTCTCGAACGTCTTCATGACCTTCGCGTGGTACGGGCACCTGAAATTCAAGCACCTTCCCCTGCTCACCGTGATCCTCGTCAGCTGGGGAATCGCGCTCTTCGAGTACATGCTCATGGTGCCCGCCAATCGACTCGGCCATGGCCAGTTCAGCGCCGCTCAGCTCAAGACCATGCAGGAGGCCATCACCCTGGTGGTCTTCTGCGTCTTCTCCGTGACCTTCCTCAAGGAGGAGCTGCGCTGGAACACCCTGGTCGGCTTCGCCTGCATCCTGCTCGCGGTCTTCTTCGTCTTCAAGAAGTGGTGAGTCACCGGGTGGTTTCTCCGCCCGTCGGGGCGAGGATCTCGCCGGTGTAGTAACGCGAGTCGCTCGAGGCCAGGAAGACGTAACTGGGCGCTATCTCGGCGGGCTGGGCGGGGCGCTTCCAGACGCTCTTCGATCCGAAATCCTTGATGGTTTCCTCGCTCATCGTCGAGACGATCAGCGGAGTCCAGACGGGCCCGGGAGCCACGCAGTTGACCCGGATTCCGCGCGGGGCGACTTGCGGGGCGAGCGCCTTGGTGAAGTTGTGGATGGCCGCCTTGGTCGCCGCATAGTCGATCAGGGTGGGGTTGGGGCTGAAGGCGTTCACCGAGCCCGTGTTGATGATGGCCCCGCCGTCCGGCATGTGCTCGAGGGCGGCCTGGGTGAGCCAGACCACCGAGAAGAAGTTGGTCCGGAAGATCTCCTCCAACTGCTCCGGCATGATCTCGGCGAGGCTCGAGGTCGGGCAGTGGCGGCCGGCATTGTTGACGAGGATGTCGATTCCTCCGAGGTCCTCCACCACCTGGCGAATGACTTCCCGGCACTGGTCCCTTTTGCCGAGGTCTCCCTGGATGGCGAGGCCTTTTCGGCCTGTTTCCTCGACCCAGCGCATCGTCTCATGGGCGTCTTCGCGCTCGTTGAGGTAGGCTATCGCCACGTCGGCGCCTTCGCGCGCGAAGGCGATGGCGATGGCGCGCCCGATGCCCGAATCTCCCCCGGTGACGAGGGCCTTCTTCCCCAGGAGTTTTTTCGATCCCTGGTAGCTTTGCTCGCCATGATCGGCCGGAGGGGTCATTCCCTTCTCGCTTCCCGGCCAATCCTGCTTTTGAGGGGGTTTATCCCCTTTCGCCCTCGCCATGATCCCCTCCTTCCGAGCCCCGCCGGCGGGGCTGCGGGAGCATCATCGGACTCGAGGGCGTGGGTCGTCAACGCTCGCCTCGACATGGCGACACCGACATGGCCTTCATGCCGAACGGTCCGGCGGGACCTGCCCGCCGGACCGTTAGAGTGTTGAAGCGTGCGACTTTAGCGGGTCAGTGCCGCGAGGTCGAGTTCCGCCTCGGAATAGCGGCTGTACTGAGGAAAGTAGGAGATCAGGTTGAGATAGTTCACGATGGCCTCGGTTCGGGAATCTATACAGCCCGGAGGGGCTGGAGCGGCACGCTGGTCGCGTCATGGTATCGAGTTTGGGCGCATTTCCGCGGCCCATGGCCTCATTCTACGCTTGGTCGTGCCGCGGATTGCTAAGGGTCGGCTGTCATGAGGTTAAAGAAACGCTAAATCTCCTGACTAGCGGAACTTCACCCGGCGCATGATGAGCGAGCGGTCAGGATCGAGCCAGAGGGCCATGCCGCCTTCCGGGGTCGGGACGAGGTTCGGGGTCTGGCTGACCTTGGCGAGCGGGTAGGCGGGACCGCTGGGAAGCCCGTTCAACCCCAGGGCCTGGACCATGGCTTGCGGGCGGTTGACGATCTGGTTGTTTTCGACGGTGCCGACCATGCGGGCGTAGGTGAGGATGAACTGCTCGCCGTCCCAGACGAGCTTCAGAGGCCAGTTCAGGGGGTCGCTCCCGGCGATGTTGAGGTCGGCGACCTTGGTGCCCAGGCCGATCTGCTCGAGGTCGCCGCCGTAGCGATAGACCTTGAGGATGGCTCCGGAGGCCTGGACCTCCATGGCGGCGGAGAGGATGACGTTGCCGTTGGTGGCCACGGTGGTGACGCGGTTTCGTTCGTGGAGGACGGCTTTCGCCGGCGTCCCCGCGACGGGAACCAGGTCGGAATCCAGGAGATCGAGTTGGTGGGCGGTGACCCCGGCGCCGCCATTGGTGCCGAAGTGACGGGCGACGAGGAACTGATCGCCCTTGGCGGTGATCGAGAACGCGTCCTCGGTCTGGCTGTAATACAGGATTCCGGTAGGCGTGTACACCCTTTGCTTGCTGCCGGTCGCATTTTGGCCCACGACCCGGATGGTGTTGAACCGATGGACGTGCTTCGTGCCATCGAAGCGCAGGACTCCGAGCGCATACTGGTCGTTGCCGGCAGTCATGTCGATCAGCCGGTCGGCGTCCATCTCGCCGTCGAAGTTGAACCGGGTAAGGACGCCCTCGGGGGCGCCGGTCAGGGGGTTCAGGGCCTGGAAGACGACGGCGTTGCGGAGCTTGCTGTTCTCGGTGATTCCCAGGCGATAAGCGATGAGGGCGCTCGTGCCGTCGGCGGTGGCGGCCACGCGCACGACGCGCTCGGATCCGTCGCTGGCGGCTGGTGTCTCGTAAGGGTTGGGAGGGGTATTGGGCGCTGGCTGGCCGTCCTTGTCGAACAGGCGCCAGTAGATCTTCTTGGTGTCGGGATTGAACCAGGAGACGAGCCAGTTCTCTCCTACCCGGGTCAGGCTGTGGTCGATGATGCCGGCCATGACTCCGGCGGGCTTGAGGAGGTTGCCGGCCGGCGGGGCGACGATGACGTTGCGGGAGCCCACGACGCCGCCCATGTGGGCGTTGATGACGTCGGTTCCCAGTTGGAGGGCCTGGAAGGATCCGCTGGCCGAGAGGGTTCCCACGCCGTTTCCGGAGCGGGTCCAGTCGGTGATGACGGGGTTCGGCACCAGGACGTGAGCGTCATCCTTGCCGATGACGCTGACCGGGAAGGTATCGCCCAGCCAGGAGGCGATGGCTTCGCCGCCGTCGCGTTCGCCGCCGTCTTGCTCGCCGTCCACGCTCGGGATGAGGCTCGTGATCTCCTGGAACTCGACATAGGTTTCGCTGGGGACGCCGTCGACCCGGACCTTGATCGGGCCCGAACCGGCTCCCGCGGGGATGTCGACGGAGATGAGGTTGCCGGCGAGGACGCCTGCGACTTCCCGGCCGGAAGGGAAGACGACGACGGGGGGATCGATTCCGCGGTCGAGGTTTTGGCCGGTGATGTAAAGCTTTTGCCCGGCGGTGCCGTTGCTCGCCTCCAGGGCGATCTGGGGGGCGAAAAGGGCGGTCAGCGTGAGCGGGATCCCCTTGGTTTCGCCCCAGCGGACGGTGATGTTGCTGGCGTCGGCGATGGCGATCGGCTTGCTGTCGAGCGTGGGCTCGGCCTCGACGTAGGCCTTGACGACGGCCTTGTAGCCTTCTCCCACGGGCAGGTTCAGGGTCTTGGAGGCGATGGCGCTACCCGCTTCGCGGCGGATCAGCTCGCGAACGAGGGACTTGTCGTTGGCGTCCTTGAGTTCGAAGACCAGGGTCCGGGTGCTGACGGGGATCACCTGCGCGGAGAATTCGGGCAGGTCGCGCTCGGGCCAGCGGATGGCGAAGCTCAGGGTTCCCATGCGGAGGGCTTCGGGCTGGGTCGGGTCCAGGGTGGGAGGGGTACCAGCGGGGTTCGTTCCGGTGAACGCCTGGGGGAGGTTCAGGGGTACCTGGCAGCCCACCAAGGTGAAGGCGAGGCCGAGGGTGATGAGTTTGAATGCTTTCATGGCTCGGCTCCTAATCGATGACGAAGCTGAGATCGCCCTGCCGCTTCACGGGAATGACCAGCTCGATGCTCTTGGTGGGATCGGCGATGGGGATGATCTTGATCTTGGGTTCTCCGTCCGCGGCTCCCGGGACGACCGAGACGAGGCCGTCGGCGGAGACGGTGAGGCGCGGATCGAGGGCCTGGAAGAGGAAGGGAAGCTCGCTGCTCCCGAGTCCTTCGAGAAGTACCTTGGCCTGGAGCTTGACGGAGTCGGGGATCGCGCTGCGCTTGGCTTCCGGGACGGGAGTCAGGGGGCGGGGGTTGAGGGGGGCGAGTTGGTTGGGAAGGACGGTGACGTCGAGGACGCGGGGGACGATTTCGATGGCGAGGGGGAGGGTGCTTAGGCTGCCCGAGACGGCGGCGATCGCCAGTCGTCCGGTAGCCTGCGGGGTGAGCGTTCCGTTCGAGAAGCCCGTGCCACCGCTGCCCAGGGTGCTCCAGGAGACGGCGGGGCTGGGAATGAGCCGTCCTTCGGTATCGAAGGCCCGCACGAAGTAGCGGCGGCTGGCCCCGATGGCGAGCACGTCGGTGCTGGGAGCCTGAGCGACTGGGTTCGAGGCGTCGGCTTCCCGGTAGTTGGGGAAGAGGGAAAGGCTGCGGAGGACCCGGAACTCCTTGGTGGCCGATTCGAGACCGCTGAGCGAGACCCTGACGGTTCCCGAGACGGATCCCAGCGGGATGAGGGCCTTGATCTGGGTATCGGTGGCGGCGACGATCTGGGCGGAGACGCCGTTGAGCAGGACTTCCGGGCGCTTGCCGGACGAGATGCCGAAGTGATCTCCCGAGAGGGTGAGGGTGGAGCCGGGTGCGCCATTGGCCGGCGTGATGCCCGAGAGCACCGGGGTATGCGTGCTGAGCTCCAGCGCGGGGGGCTTGAGGGTCTCGCCCGAGGCGACCGTCACGCCCTGAAGGACCGCGCGGCCCAGGTTCTGGTGGTCGGCGACCAGCGTGAAGCGCCCCTTGGGCACGTTCGAGAGCAGGTAGTTCCCCTGGGCATCCGTCTTGGCGATGTAGGAGGTGCCGGGGATGAAGACGTCGACGTTGAGCAGATCCGTGATGGCGGGATCGGCGGGATTGACCTCGCCCTGGATGTTGCCGGTGGGGGCGAGTCGCAGGGTGAAGGGTTCGTCGGAGGCCGCCGCGCCGAGCTGGATGGCCTTCATGGTCTCGCGCTGGATGGCTTCGAGCGTGAGGATCTGATCATCCGAGGTGTTGAAGGCGAACTTGCCGTCCTCGCCGGTCTTGGTCTCGAAGCCGCTCTGGGTCTGGTAACCGCTCTGGGTGCGGTAGAGCGAGGCTCCGTTGCTGATGAGGTTGGCTCCGGAGTTGCTGACCAGGTTGGATCCGGAGTTGCTGAGGAGGGTGCCGCGAACCTGCACACCGGCTGCGGGAGCTCCCTTGGCATCGAGGACCACGCCGTGGATGCCGCGCGCTTGGGCCGAGACTTCGCCAGGTAGCTGCTTCTGCGTGCCCATCCCTAGCTGGGTAGCGTCACACGCGGCCAGTAGGCTGATGCCGAATAGCGAGAGAACTGCTCGAACGGCCAGTTTTCTGAAAGTAGGCATGGGCGGACTCCTGTTTGACGGCGTTTAACAGCGACGAGGTCTCTTGGAGATCGTACCCAGCAACCGAGCATTGTTATCGATTTGCAACGGGAGCCTGACGGCGTCATGACGCGGGTTTCGGGGGATCTGGAAGCTTAGCGAAGCCTTAATCTCATGCTTACCAAGTCCGGCTCCGATTTGCCGGATAGAGACGATGAGTCTTTTCTCAGGAGAGGGAGCCATGACGAGCCCGATTTTCGCCCACCCGCAATCGAATAGCCTGCCGATCCCGCCGCTTCTGCGGCAGACGGCTGCCGTGGCGGATGCGAGCCAGAAGCTCCAGTCGCAGCTCCGCGTGACGCAGGACTCGCTTTCGCTCACCTCGCAGGCGCTGGCCGGTGGCAAGGGTTCCATCGTGGGGGTGGGAGAGACCGCCCGAAACCTCGGCAATACCCTTCGCGGGGCCAACCAGCTCCAGAACTCGATCAATGACCTGGCGGGCGGCGCGGTCCCGGCCGGCATGCTTCGCGCGGGCCAGGCGGCCACCAGCTCGATTCTGCCCTTTACCGACGTGGCCGGCGCCCTCTCCGACGTTGCCCGCGCTCAGACCCGCGCGCTCGACGATTTCGCCGAGATGCAACGGGTGCTCACCAATCCCGCTTCCAGTTCCGCCTTGCGGATTGCCGTCACGGCCCGCGCTACCCAGAGCGCCTCGGTCTACATCCGCCGCCAGCATGTCATGCTCGAGAGCCTGGACGCCGCCGATACCGTCCTGCTCGCCAAGAACCCCACCTACGCCAGGCTCACCCAGGATACCCGCCAGATGAAGGGTGTTCGGGCCATCGGTCGGATGAGCTCCACCACGATGACCCGCCTGATGAAGGCCGCGGAGGTCGGGGGATCGGCGGCGGGACTGACGCTTTCGGCGATCGCCCTACCCCAGCTCGTCAGCGCGGTCGGCACCAGCTACCGGAACCTTCATGCCGCCTTCCGGGATGACGCCGCCACCGAGGACCAGCGCCTGGGCGCCGTCGCCGATCTCGGCCGCGCCACCGCAAGCTCGATTCACGCCGTCGAGGGCATGCGGCTTTCCTTCTCGACCCTCAGCCGCGTGGCCGCCAACTCCCGCCTCCTGGGAAATGCCGTCACCAAGGTCGCCGGCACCCGCATGATCCGCTTCTCGTCCACCGTCTTCGGCAGGGCGATGGGCGTGCTGATGCCCATCGCCGACGTGGGCTTGTTCGCCGCCAACGGCGTGAAGGCCTGGCAGACCCTCAAGGATCCCGGTGCCGGCTTCGGCGCCAAGGCGCGATCGATCGTGGCGGTGGGGCTGGATGGCCTCAAGCTGGCCACCTACCTGATGCCGATGACCCAGGGGCTCCGGATGGCCTACCTGGGCGCGTCCATCGCGTCCATCGGGCTTTCGACCTGGGACTTCGGCCGCGCGATGATGCCGGCCGCCAGGAAGTTGGGAGCGGCGTTCGTCGAGGCGGTCATGGACCCCATGGGGGCGGTTCGGAAGGTGGCCAACGCCGCCGAGGAAGGCGTGATGTCGGTCGTTCGCGCCGCGAAGACGGCGGCGACGGCGATCTGGAATGCGTTGAGCCACCCCGCGGTTTCGTACGCCGACGCCAAGGATAAGGTTTCGGATCTCGTCGCGGGAGGCCGCGACGTGGCCGAGACCCTGGGCGAGGCGGTCCGCCTGGTGGATCGCAAGGCCGGCGAAGGGATCATGACCATGCGGCGGAAGTTCGGGGGAAGGCTCCTCGGAACGGCCTAGCCTCAGCGGGCGGGAATGATTTTCTCCCGGCCGCCGGCCGATTGACGGTTCGCGTCGTCGATCCGGAAGGCGGCGACCAGCTTGGTGAGTCCCGTGATCTGGCCATCGACGAACGTGCCGGCCTCGGCGGTTTCCTTGGCCATGGCGACGTTGCCCTGGGTCAGCCGGTCGAGTTCGGACATGGCATGGTGAATCTGTTCGATGCCGATCCGCTGCTCTCCCGAGGACCGAGCGATCTGGGTGACGATGGCGCTGACCCGCTGGATGTCCGAGACGATATCCTGCATGCGGTTGCCGGTTTGTTGGACCAGCGAGGAGCCGCTCTCCACGTGATGCATGGAGCCTTCGATCAAGGTCCGGATTTGGCCGGCGGCTTCGATGGAGCGCTCGGCGAGGAGTCGGACCTCGTTGGCCACCACCGCGAAGCCCCGGCCGTGTTCTCCGGCCCGGGCAGCCTCGATCGCCGCGTTGAGGGCCAAGAGATTGGTTTGATCCGTGATCTCCTCGATCAGGCCGATGATCTCGGAGATTTGCCCCGAGCTCGTCTGGATGTCGCCGATCGTGCGCACCACGTCATCCATCATCTTGCCGCCGCCGAGCGCGAGCTGTTCGACCTGGACCGTGATCTGCTCGGCCTCCAGGGTGTACTCGGCGTTGCGTCGGACGGTGGTGGTCAGCTCCTCGACGGTCGCGGCGGTCTGTTCGACGTTGGTGGCTTGATCACGCGCCCGAACCAGGGACTGGGCGCTGCCATCGGCGAGGTTGGAGATGCGACGGGCGATTTGCTGGGTCGAGCCGCGAAGATCGGCCACCATGACGCCCATGTTGTCCACCGAGGCGTTGATGGCCACCTTGAGGGCTCCGAGTTCGCCGCGATAATCCCCGGAGACCCGCAGGGTGAGGTTGCTGGCGGCTTGCGCCTGGGTGACCTGGAGAATTTCCTGCATGGCATTGCTGAGGGTGTCGAGGGAGAGGTTGAAGTTGGTTTTGAGTCTCGCGAGGTCTCCCTTGAGATCTTGCTTGACGCGCTCCTGGAAGTTGCCGGCCGATAGGGCGTCCATGACGCGGTTGATCTCGGCGATCGCCTGGCCCATCGTCTGATTCGCCTCGTTGACCGTCTGTTTGAGATCTTCCTGGCCTTCCAGCTCCATCCGGCGGTTGAAATCTCCTTGGGCGAGTCCCTGCATCACGTGGTTGAGGGCGGCCATGGTCTCTCGAACCCGCTCGTTCGAGGCGTTGACGCCAGCCTTGAGGGCTGCGAGATCCCCTTGAACGTCGGCTTTGACGTGCTTGGAGAAGTCGCCGTCGGAGATGGCGGTGACGACCTGGTTCACTTCCGCCAGGGTCAGCCCCAGGAGCGTTAGGAGCTGGTCCAGTGCGGATCCCATCTTGCTCAATTCGTCGCTCCCCTTGAGGTCGCAGCGCAGGGAGAAATCGCCGGTGCGGGAGATTCGCTCGACCGTGGCCGAGATGCGGGCCAGCGGCCCCATGACGCTCCGGATGATGGCGATGCCGACGCCGATGGCCAGGAGGCTCACCACGCCTGCGATCAGCGCGACCGTCAGGATGGCCTGGTTCACGCCCTGGTTGACCTCGCGCATCACCTCCGCCTGCTTGTCGGCCGCCTGCGAGACCCGCTTGTCATCCTTCAGGGACTGGCTGGAGACGAGCGCACGGATGCTCTCCATCACCGTCAGCATGTCCCGGTCACTGGCCAGGAGGCTCCGGCGGGCCGCCAGGAGCTGATTGATCGAGGTACGCATCGGGCCGAGCTCCTGGCTCACCTGCGAGGCGTTCCGGGCCAAGTCGCGCTGATTGATCTGGCCGAGCGAGCGGTGAACCCGCCCGGTATTGTCCTGGATCCGACCCAGCCGCTGAAGGATTTCAGCCTCGGCCAGGGAGAGCTCCTCGTCGGTCTCGCTCATCATGGCCTGCCGGATGCCCGCCTTGATGTCCTTGGCGTCCACGCTGATGGTGTGACCGAAGTTGCGAGTCAGAATCGCCTGGTTTTGCATGCGGAGCGCCCGGTCGACCCGCTCGCGATCCCGGAGAATTTGCATTTCGATGGGATCGAGAACCTCCGAGGCCTTGGCGATCAAGAGATCGACGGATGCGTTGGTTCGATTCATGGCGTCGCGGTAGGCACCTTCCGCCTCGCGGTTGGTGAAGACGGCGGCGCGCAGGGCGAAGAGCCCCGTTCCATCCTTGTTTGCTTGCTTTTGAATCTCGGCGGTCGTGATCTTGATTTGCTTGATGACGGCGGGGTCTCCGGCCTCCCCGGGAACCCGCTGGATGGCGTCGGTGGCGGCCTTGAGCCGATCCTTGATCGGCGTGAGCTTGTACTTGCTTTTCACGGCGTCGAGGTCCGACGTGATGATGGCGATGTCCTTGACCTTCATCAGCTGGGTCAAGAGCTTTCTTTGCGTTCCGTTGATGCGCATGCTGTTGGTTTGGGATTCGTTGACCATCTTGAGCGACTGCTCCGAGAGCGTGGCCAGGCGTTCGTTCACCACTTGGACCGAGGTTTCGATCTGCGAGAGGGACTGCGTGATGTCGTGGCTCTTCGCCTTGAAGGTCGCGACGTTCTCCAGCTTGCGGCGCACGGCGGCGACGGTTTCGGTATGGGCCTCCTTGAGGGCCCGGGTGTCGAAGGCGTCGCTTCCGTTGAGGGCCTGGATTTCCCGCTGGATGGCCTCCATCTCGCCAAGGCGCTTCTGGATGGCTTGCGAATGGGTTTGAATGTCCTCGTCGCGGGTGGCCATGCCGGCCTTCAGGAAGTCGGCCATCAGGCGTTCGGTCGTCTGCTGGAGTTGCAGGGTCTTGACCTGCAGGGGGGTGGATTGGGAGGTCAGGAGGTTGACCTGTGTCTGGATCCGGATGTTGGACGACAAGCCGACGGCAGCGACAGCGAGGATGCCGGCGAAGGCCAGTAGGGTCAAGAGGATGAGCTTGTTTCGGATGGACACGGGACCTCCTTGTGGAAGAGCCGGCGCGCCCGCTGGTGCGGGCACGCCGGAAGGAAACTAGTGTTCCGGAAGGAACCTAGCGGGTGAGCGGAGCGATGACTCCGTTCCGGATCTCGGTGAGGTAGACCGTGTCGGAGGCCTGGTGGTTGCTGGCGCTCAGGTTGATCTTCACCCCGCCCATGTCGACGTTCTTCATGCCCTCCAGGGCGGCTAGGAGGCCATCCCGGGTGAGGTTCGCCCCGGCGCGCTCCAGCCCGAGCGCCATGACCTTGGCGCTGAGGGCGCCTTCCAGGGTCACGAAGCCGAGCTTTTCTCCCGGGAAGTGCTTGGCGAGGAGATCCGTGCATTCCTTGACGAGCGGGATGGTGGTATCGAAGGGGAAGGGGACCACCTGAGAGATGAGCACGCCGTTGCCCTGGGTGCCGAGGGCCTTGACCAGGTCGTCGGTGCCGACGAAGGAGACCGTCGCGAGACCCGACTTGAGGCCCGCCGAGCGGGCCGCCTTGACGAAGGCGGCGACCGGGGCGTAAGGCCCCACCATGACGACGACGTCCGGATTGCCCTGGAGGATCTTGCTCAGGCCGGTCTGGATCGCGAGCGTTCCCCGCTCGAAGGTGCCCTTGGCGACCACGTTCATGCCGCGTTTTTTCAGGGCCTTCTCGGTTCCCGACAGGACCGCCTGGCCGAAGCCGTCATCCTGGTAGAAGACGCCGAATCGCTTTGCCCCGTCGGCGAGGTACTTCTGGACCAGGACCTCGGTTTCGTCGTCGTAGCTCGCCCGGACGTTGATAACCTCGCGCACGGGGGGCTGGCGTAGGGCCATCGACCCGGTGAACAGCCCGATCAGCGGGGTCCGGGTGTCCTTGACGATGGGCAGGGCGGCGTTGGAGGTGGGGGTTCCCACGTAGCCGAACAGGGAGAAGACCTGATCCTCCTCGATCAGCTTCAGGGTGGTGTCGATGGTCCGATCGGGGTTGTAGCCGTCGTCCTCGACGATCAGTTTGATCTGCCGGCCGTGAATGCCGCCCTTGGAGTTGATGTCCCGGAAGACCGCTTCGGCTCCGAGCTTCATCCCCTTGCCGAGGCCGGAGGCATTGCCCGTCTGGGCGCTCGACATGCCGAGGGTCACGCTGGTGTCGGTGATGCCGGGATCGGCCGCATTCGCCCAGGGGGCCGCCGAGACTGCTCCGACCAGCAGTGCGACGAGTAGGGACCATTTCTTCAATGCATCTTCTCCTTTTCCTTGCGCATTAGCGCCAGCGGCTGTTGATTAGCGCCAGCGGCTGTTGATTAGGACCGCGAGAGAACGCCGTCGAGCTTTGCTCTAGCGAGTGCTGGCTGGGATTTGGATGGAGTGCAGGTTCCGATCGACGCAACCTGAGAGGGCCTTCCCCATCGCGTGGAGCTGAGAGTGCCGAAACCACAGGGTTCAAGTTGATCAATTCGGGATCAGACTATATCAATTCAAGCAAGCAGGTCAAGCCGCGTTCCCGGGCGCCTTCCGGGTTCCATTGCCGAGCGAGCGTTCAAGAAACGTTGGTGATCCTCTCGAACGGCGCGGGTAGGGTACTTCGGACCCTCACGGAAGGAGCTCGATACTCATGTTCATGTTCAATGAAAAGGCGCGCGGCCAAGCCTACATCGTCTCGATTCTGCTGGCCACCATGCTGATCCGGATCGTCCTGGGCATCGCCCATCCCGATCTCGGCCTGGAGCAGACGGCACTCATCGGGGTGACCACGGTGCTCTTGGTCGGACCTCCGCTCTACCAGTGGCTCTTCGACAAGCCCATGATCAAGCCGGAGAAGCGCATCCAGTACCGTATTCTCTCCTCGCTTTCGGTCGCTCTTTTCGTCGTGACCATTCTCTTTCCGGTTTTTTGATTTTTTAAGTAGAATGGGGGCATGCTCGGAATCGACGCGAAAACCCAGCTCTTCGGCCTGATTGGCTATCCTCTGGCTCAGACTCACTCGCCGCGGCTTCAAAACGCGGCGCTGTCGGCCATGGGTCTGAACGGGGTTTACCTGGCGATGCCGACCGCGCCCGAGCGGCTTGCTTCGGCGGTCGGGGCGATGCGGGCCTGGCCGGTCGGAGGCTTCAACGTCACGGTTCCCCACAAGGTGGCCGTCATGGAGTTCCTGGACGCGATCAGCCCCGAGGCCGAGCGGATAGGGGCGGTGAACACCATCTCGCGGGAGGGCGATCGCCTCGTCGGTCACAACACCGATCATGTCGGGTTTCTCGCCATGCTCGCCGGCATTCCGCTTCCCGAGCGGGCGATCATCCTGGGGGCGGGCGGTTCCAGCCGGGCCGTGGCCTTCGCCCTGGCGAGCGTCGGGGTCGGGGAAATCCTCTTCGCCGTTCGGCGGGCGGGAGCCAGCCGCGAGGTGGTGAGTTCCCTGCGCTTTCCCGACGTCGGCTGGCAGGAGGTGCTCTTCGGTTCTCCGGCGCTTCGCTCCGCGCTCCCCGGAACCTGCCTGGTCGTCAACACCACCCCCGTGGGCATGGCGCCGGAGATCGACGCTTCCGCGCTCGATGCCGATGCGCTCGCGCTGTTGCCGCCTCAGGCCGCGGTGCTCGACCTCGTCTACAGCCCCGCCGAGACCCGGCTGCTGCGCCTGGCGAGGGAACGCGGCCATCCGACCCGCAACGGGCTCACCATGCTGATCGCTCAGGCGGCGGCGGCTTTTTCGATCTGGACCGGCGTGCAGGCCCCTGAGAAGGCCTGGCACGACGCATTACACGGCATACTGGAGCACTAATACCGGAGGAACCGTTGGAAACCCTTTCCCTTCACTATCCCCACTTCAACGTCGGTGACTCTTGGGCTCCGTCCGTCGTCGCGCTCGGCATGTTCGATGGCGTCCACCTGGGCCACCAGGCGGTGATCCAGCAGGCGCGCGAAATAGCGACCGAGCGGAACCTGCCGTGCTCGGTCTTCACCTTCGTCGGTCACCCCCGGAAGGTGCTGCGCCCCGATCACCCGGTACCGTTGCTCACCACCTGGGACTCCAAGCGCTGCTTCCTTGCCGGTTTCGGCGTGGATACCGTCGTGGGGGCCGAGTTCACTCCGGCCTTCGCCGAGATCTCCGCGCGGGACTTCGTCGAGCGGATCCTCGTCGGGCAGTTGCGGGCCCAGCACGTGGTGGTGGGCTATAACTTCGCCTTCGGCCATGGCCAGGAGGGCGACGGCGAGATGCTGAGGGCCCTGGGAGCCGAGTTCGGCTTCGAGGTCACCGTCGTCCCGCCCTTCGAGGCCGACGGCGCATCGGTTTCCAGCTCCCGGATCCGCAAGCTTCTGGCCACGGGGCATGTCGATGAGGCCAATGGGCTTCTCGGGCGTCCCTACAGCCTGACCGGAGCCGTCGTCACCGGCGATCAGCGCGGACGCCTCCTGGGCTTCCCCACCGCCAACCTCGCTCCCGACGCGGACAAGCTGCTTCCCGCCTACGGCGTCTATGCGGGGCAAGCCCTCTGGCGCGAGGGCTCGCAATTCTTCCAGCAGCCCTGCGTGGTCAACCTGGGCATGCGTCCCACCTTCGACCCGCCGCAGCTGAGGATCGAAGCCCATCTGATCGGGTGGTCCGGCGATCTCTACGGCAAGCTTCTCACGATTTCGCTTCAGCATCGCCTGCGCGCGGAGATGGCTTTTCGATCGGTGGACGAGCTGGTGGCCCAGATCCGGCAGGACGTCGAGCATGCCCGGACGTTGCCCCTGGAAGCCTTTGCCGACGCCGTCCCGTCCCGCTAAGACCCAACCGAGCGCCCCACCGGAAAGCCTTTCCGGTGGGGCGCTCGCTGTCAGGTGTTCTTGCGCAGGTAGGCGTCGAACCGGACGCGCAGGGGGAGATGCTGAGGGTTTTGAGGGAACCACCAGGCCTGGGCCAGCTGGGTCTTCTGGATGGGGCGCGGATCGGGCGCCACCATGGAGGGGGGCAGAGCGCCTCGTTTCATCTGGGGACTTCCTCCGGTCGTGGCTCTCGAAGGCGTCGGCGTCGACTTGGGCGTCGGCTTCGTCACCGGTGTCGGTTGAAACACCGGCATCGGTTTGAATACGGGCACCAGCCCAGTCACCGGCATCGGCTTAGGCATCGGATCGGGTCTCGGAGTGGGCTGAGGCCTTGGAGTGGGCTTGGGCGGTTGAGGGCGGGTGACGATGGCCTGTGGGGGAGCTCCGCCGCCTCGGCCGAGCGAGGGAATGCGCGAGGGTGCGGTGCGATCGGCTCCGAGCTGCTGGCGAACCTTGGCTCCCGTCAGCATGGCGCGGCCCTTACCGGAGCTGGAATCAGCCGTGAACGATCGGCGGGTGTCGAGGGCGCCGCTGGCGATCGTCTGGGCCGCGTTGACGGTGTTGGAGGCTGTGTATTGCCGGAGCAGCACGGTCTCCGAAGCGGTCTCGGTGCGAGTCGAGAGGGGCTTTCCCGCCGTCTCGAGCTTATCGCTCTGCACCCAGCGACCACTGCTGTAGCTATATTTGGAGTAGGACTCCTCCGTGGTCCGGGGCTCGTAAGTGTAGCGGGTCGGCGTCTCGATGAGCCGTCCTTTCAGATGATAGGTGCGGGTCACGCTGGTTCCGCATCTGGGTTCAACTCGCCACCAGTCGTCGCGGAGCGTGCATTCCATATGGAAGGTGATGGCATCATGATCGGCATATCGCGTCAGATTCGCCACCCTGATCTCGGAGCTGCCATGCTTGAGAGCGTCGATGAAGCGCCCCCCGAGGAATCTCAGGTTCAGATCGAAGGCAAGACTCACCATCGGCTCCCCATTGGCGGGATAGATGGTGACGGTGATCGTTTTCCTCGTATTCAGGTGCGACTCCGGTAACTCTCGTGACTCAGAGGAATAATTACTCAAATTCAACGGACGTTCCCGAAACTCTGCGGGCTCGATATGTCTGGGACCCGAATAAATTTTGGATCCATCGGCTAGGATGCCGTTGGCGTAGATCCAGACCTTCTTGGAGTCGACGATCACGTCGCGCGTCGTGCGGCGGATGAAGTTCGTCGTGGTGGTCGTCTTCGCGCGCTGAAACAAGGTAGTCATGCGGAAGGTATCCACGGGAAAGCTGTAGTCGCGGGTTTCGAACTCCTTGATGAGCTTGGTCGTCGGGCCGGTCACCACTTCCTCGGTATGCGCCGAACTTTTTTTGAGCGTCCGGGCTCCGATGCGTTCCTCCGTCTTTTTCGTCGGCAGGATCCGGTCTTCCGTTTCGGTGGAAGTCGTGGTGCCCATCGGGATGATCTCGACCCGGTCCGGCTGCTGGGCTTGCGCCGGCCACGCGCTCAGGGTGAGACCGCTTGCCAAGAGTAGCGACAAGACGCGCGATACCAAGGATCGGTTCATGGAGGCCTCCCTTCTATGACTAGAAAACGCTTCTTCGTCATGAAGAGTCATGCCCAATTAACGATCAAATTTATCAATATCATTTTCGTGGTGGCGATGAGGAAGTGTTCCGTTGCGGCGTCGGCAGGCATTTGCTAGACTTAGGGGCCTGTATACGAATAAGGAACCCGCCATGAGCCAAAAGACCATCCGCCTGGGAACCCGCGGCAGCGCGCTCGCCCTCTGGCAGACCAACTGGACCCTCTCGCTGCTTCGCGAGGCCTTCCCCGAGTCGACCTTCGAGCGCGTCGTCATCAAGACGACGGGCGACCAGCGGCAGGACATTCCCCTGCCCGCCGTGGGGGCGCAGGGCATGTTCGTCAAGGAGCTGGAGCTGGCCCTCGAGGACGGCACGATCGACCTGGCGGTTCATTCGTCGAAAGACCTGCCCTCGGTCCTGCACCCAGGCCTGGTCTTGGGCGCCTTCCTGCCCCGCGAGGACGCCCATGACGCGTTCATCTCCCTGAAGTGGAAGTCGATCGCCGATCTTCCGGACGGGGCGCGCATTGGCACGGGTTCGTTCCGTCGACAGTCTCAGCTCAAGGCCTTCAACCCGACGTGGCAGTTCTCGGAGATCCGCGGCAACCTGGATACGCGCCTGAAGAAGCTGGAGAGCGAGGACCTGGATGCCATCATCCTGGCCGCGGCCGGCCTGATCCGGCTGGGATGGGGCGATCGCATCACCCAGTCCCTCTCAAAGGCCGTCTGCCTGCCGGCGGTCGGCCAGGGAGCGGTGGGGCTCGAGATCCGGGAGGATGATGCGCGCATGCGCGACATCCTCGCCAAGCTGGATCATGCTCCCACTCGCGCGGCGGTTCTCGCCGAGCGCGCTTTCCTCCGCCAGGTGCAGGGCGGCTGCCAGGCACCCGTGGGGGCTCATGCCACGCTCCAGGGCGAATTCCTGATTCTCGAGGCCATGGTCGCGGCCATGGACGGCTCGCAGGTCATCCGGCGCGCGATGGAGGGTCCGATGGCCAAGCCCGAGGAACTCGGCCTGGCGCTTGCGGATGAACTGCTCGGTCTGGGAGCCCGCGAACTACTGGCCAAGTCCCGCTTGCCATGACCCTGAGCGGTCAGCGCGTCCTCGTCCTGCGCCCGCGCCGCCAGGCACAAGGGGTCGCTGACGCGCTCTCACGCTTGGGTGCCCAGCCGCTTGTGGTTCCGGCACTGGAGATCGTGCCTCCCGAGGATCCCGCGCCGTTTGAGGATGCGCTTTCGCGCCTCGGCGACTACGACTGGCTCGTACTGACCAGCTCCAACGGGGTGCAAGCCGTTTTCGAGCGTGTCAACAGGCTTCCCTCGGGCCTCAAGGTGGCCGCGGTCGGTCCCACGACGGCCCGGGAGCTGGAGTCGAGGGGCGTGACGGTCGATCTGATTCCACCCGTGGCGACGGCGGAGTCGTTGGCCGAGGCCCTGTCGAGGTTGGCGGAATCGCCCGGGGATGGGGCGCCGCGCGTGCTCTTTCCCAAGGCGAATCGGGCCCGGGACGTGATCCCCGCGAAGCTCCGCGCGGCGGGCATGCGGGTGGACGATCCCATCGCTTATCGCAGCCTCGATGCCCTTGGCGAGGGCGAAGGGCTGGAGTTGCTTCGAGAGGGGAAGATCGACTGGGTACTCTTGACCAGTCCCTCGACCCTCGAGGCTTTGATTGATCGGGTGGATACTTCGGTTTGGGCGCGGACGCGCCTGGCCTCGATCGGGCCGGTGACGTCGGCTTCGATCCGGCGCCATGGGCTCGAGGTCACGGTGGAGGCGAAGCCGCACACGCTGGAAGGGCTGATCGCGGCCATCGCCGCTTATCCGCCGCCCCCCGGGCCCTGATCCCGCCGAGCGCCGAGCCGGGACGCGGCTTCGCGGGGTTACAGGGTGGCGCTGCGGGTATGAACGGGTGCCGGCTTCTTATCGCTGGAGCCCTCGGTAGCCGTCGGCGTCCGGCCGCAACCCACCAGCATCAAGGCCGTGAATGCCAGCAGCAGGATGCGCGTGCAGAAACGTGGCATGCGTTCTCTTCCCTTTCGTTGAAAACCTCACCCTTCGTCGCGACTTCGGCGGCGGAAAGCAGGCGGGCGACGAGGCCCGATGAAGGGTTTATCCCTCGGCGCCGCGGAGATCTTGCGTGGCGATCGCCCCTCGGGGGTATGACATGTCCGACATGTCCGACTTGCTGCGCCGAACCATCCGGGAACTTCCCGCCATGCTCGAGTCCGTCAAGGGGCTCGGTCAGGGGGATTGGACGGATCTCTACACGCCGATCGACTACATGGCTTTCGCCTTTGCGCGGGCCTACCCGAGTTTGCCGTGCCGCGAGGGGTGCTCGCATTGCTGCCGCACGCAGCACTTCCGGGTGACCCGCATCGAATGGGAGGCGCTTCGCGTGGCGATCCTGGCCGATCCTCGCTTGGACGAGCTGCTCGAGCGGGTGGTCCGGGATTTCGGGCCTCACCGGGAAGCCTTGGAGGCGGCGGCTTTCCACTGGGAGGCGCATTCGGTCGACGTGCCGACCACCGCTCTTGAGGGCGTGCCGCCGGTCTGTCCTTTGCTCGCGGGCGATCGCTGCGGTTTCTACGACGTTCGGCCGATCATGTGCCGGGCCTACGGCTCCTTCGGGGTCGAGGTTGCGAGGCGCGAGGTCTTTCTCATGTGTCAGGAGCACGGTCCCGAGTTCATCGAGGGGCTGGGCGACCTGGGCCATGAGGCCCTGGTGATGGCTCCGTGGGCGCCGGTCCAGCGACGGCTGGCGAGCCTCGACGCTTCCGCCGAGGTGGCTCCGCTGCCGCTCTGGCTGCTGCGGCTCGCGAGCGAGAGATAGTTCCAACCGCCTTCTCCCTCTCTGCCGATGCCAGACAAGCATCCCTCCTCTAGGCTGGTGTCACGGAGAGGAGGTGCTCATGCGCCACGTTTCGAAGCTCGGGATCGTGACGGGAATTCTCCTGTCCGCGTTCGGAGCGCTGCCGGTTGGGGCGGGGCCCTACTTGCCGCAAGTGGGGGATGAACTGCGTTACGGGGTATCGAACGGGGACGTGGCGGTGACGCGGGTGATTCGGACGCGAAGCCAGGGCGATCGCGTTTACGCGCAGGTGGTCCAGACGTTGCTGCGCCAAGGCTCCGAGCCCCAGACCACGCGCTTCACGTTCATTCGGGCGGAAGAGGGCTTGGCCATCCAGGTGACTCCGATCATGGAGGGCCTTCAGCTCTCTCCGTTGGTTTACTACCTTTCGGTGCCGGATGCCACGGAGTCGTGGACGGCTCAGAAAGGCAGTTATCGCGACTCCGCGGGGCAAGAGGTCGGCTACGAGCTGACGGCCGAGTTCCTGGGCCTCGAGACGGTCAAGGTGACTGCTGGGACGTTCGAGGGCTGCGCGCGGATAGCCTATCGATCGAACTTGGCGCCGTCCTCGGCGGTGAGGCCCTCGGAGATGGTTTTCTGGGTGAAGCCGGAGATCGGGATCGTCAAGACCCGCTCCTTGCAGGATGGGCGGGTGACCGAGACGGAGCTTCTCAGCTTCGAGCGGGCCACCTTCGCCCATCCCTGAGGGCAGGTTTTCGTCCCTAGTTGAGTGTCACTTCAGCTACTTCTCCATGCCGAGGTTCCGCTTGATGCGTTCGCCGAGGCCGGGGGCGTGGGAGGGGTGCTCGACGTCCGTCTCGGTAAACTCGGAGGTCACGTCGCTGCGGCCTTCGGGTTCGGTGCCCGTGAACTCGACGACTTCCTCGCGGACCTTTTCATGGATGGTCTCGGTGTGGGTATCCGTTTTCTTGCGCAGGATGACTTCTTCCTTGACGAAGGGCTCCTTGGAGACGACGGCTTCTTCGCGCGTGAGGGGCATGTGGATCTCTTGGCCTTCCTGGAAGGCTTCGCCTTTGGTGGCGGCGAACTCGGTCTGGCTGAGGGGTTTGTTGATGGGGCGTCTTTCGACTTCGACGTGCTCCTCGCGCAGCTCGATTTGTTCGTCCACGGGACGTTCTTGGACGTGCTTGCGGGCTACGGCCTCGCCGGCGCGTTCTTCGCGTTTGCCGACTCGGAGTCGTTCTTCGAGCAGCATGAGGTGATCGCTTTCGTGTTTGAACTCGGGGCGCTGGTAGGACATTTCCCTGGATTCGGGGATGAAGGTGCTGTAGTACTGGCGTTCCTTCTCGGTGGTGAAGGGTTCGCCGGTGTCCATCGGGAAGGATTCGAAGGATGCGTTCTCCTTGAGAATGACCTGTTGGTCGGCTTCGTCGATGTCGACCATGCCGACGGGGACCATGCGTTTCTGTCCGTCGCTGAGGATGCTCAGGTAGCGAATTTCATCGACATCGGTGTCGAGGATGAGGTTATCGATGGATCCCAGCGACTTGCAGGTGGCGTCGAAGACCTTCCAGCCCCGTACGTCGGGCTCGTCTTCGGCGAGTTGGTAATCAGGGGCATCCTGCAACCGGGTGAGCATGCTGACCTCCTTCGCCGTCAGGCGATGACGCGGGATGAGATGTGATGGAGGTTAGCACGCCGGCGGCAGGGGATGTAAAGACTCGTGAAGGGGTTTGGTGGGCGCCGATGCGGGGTCGTCGCGTTGCGGGCGGGTCAGGACGGTCCGTTCATCAGGGCCTGGTAATGGGCTTCGAGCCGCTTTCCTTGTGTGGCCGCGTCGTATTCGGCTTCGACGTGTCGTCGTCCGGCGAGGCCCATGGCTCTCCAGCGTTCGGGGTTCAGGGCCAGGGTTTCGAGGGCGTCGGCGAGGCCTTTAGTGTCGCGTTCGGGCACGAGGATGGCGCTCTCGGGTCGGGTGACTTCGGGGATGTCGGCGTGAACGGTTGCCAGGATCGGGAGTCCGGTGGCCTGGGCTTCCAGGAGGGAGACGGGGGCGCCTCCTTCGGTGTCGCCGTCGGCGGCGGTGATCGAGGGGTGAAGGAAGACGTGGGCCCGGCGTGCCTCCTCGAGAAAGGCCCCGTGAGGCTGGTATCCAAGCCACCGGATGGCCTCGAAGAGCCCCAGTTGTCGGGCTCGCGCATGGATCTCGGCGCGCATCGGCCCGTCTCCTATCACGGTCAGGGAAAGCCTGCCCGGATGTCGCTCCAGCACTTGGGCGTAGGCTTCGAGGGCATGGGGGATGCCTTTTTTTTCGCGGAAGGAGGCCGAGATCAAGACGCGGCAGAGGGGTTCGGGTTCGCGCGGGGCGAAGGGGATGGCGGCGAGGTTGACGCCCAGGTGCTGGACGTGGATCTTGGAGGGCGGGCAGCCTATTTCGGCGAGCTTGCGGGCCATGGCGCTGCCCTCGACGAGGAAGCGTCGTCCGTGGCGGAAGAGCCGTTCGTAGGCTTTTTTCCAGTAGGGTTCCCGGGCGAGGGCCAGGTCGTAGCCGTAGAAGGTGGTTATCAGGGGGGCGTTGGTGGCGATCGAGAGTCCGAGCGATCGGGTGGCCTGATCCCCGAAATGGGCGTGGATGATGCGCGGAGCCCAGCATTGGAGCTCGGTGGTGGCGAGGATGGGCCATCCGAAGCGGTACCAGGAGGCCAGGAGGCGGTCGAACCGGCGCATGGGCTTGCCATGCAGATGGGCAAACGTCCGGGCGGCCCAGCCGATGGGCTTGATCAGGGCATGATCGGCCATGGCGGAGACGGGTTCGAAGGGGAAGAGGTCGTCGTTGGCGCGGTGGATGCAGGCGACGGCCTGTCGGAAAGCCGCCACCGCCTGGATCTGGCCGTAGATCCAGGTTTCGGTGAGGGGGAGGTACTGGTAGACCGAGTGCAGGACGAGCGGTTTCATGGGCGTTCAGCGCTCGGAGATGCGGAGCACGGCGGCGATCACGTCCTCGACGTCCTCGTCGCTGAGCTTGGGCGAGAGCGGGAGCGAGACGGTGCGATCCGAGATCCACTCGGCGTTGGGGAAGTCTCCGCGCTTGGTGCCGAGGCGTTGGCGGTAGTAGTGGTGAAGGTGCAGGGCGACGAAGTGGACGCCGGCTCCGATGTTTTCGGCCCTGAGGGCTTCGAGGAACTCCAGCTGTCCCATGCCGAGCGTTTCGGGTTCGAGCAGGAGGGTGTAGAGGTGCCGGGCGTGAACGGTTTCAGGTTCGGCGGGTGCCGGCAGGATGAATCGGCCCTCGAAGGCCTCGTCGTAGCGCCGCCAGATGGCCTCGCGCCGTGCGAGGTTCTCTTGGACCCGTGCGAGTTGGTGGATGCCCAGGGAGGCCTGAAGATCCATCATGTTGTATTTGTAGCCCGGATAGAGGGTATCGTAGGGCTGGAAGCCGTCCGAGGAGTAGCGCTTCCAGGCGTCCTTGGAGAGGCCGTGCAGGCTGCGGATGCGGATGCGTTCGGCCCAGTGGTCGGAGTGGGTGGTCAGCATGCCGCCTTCGCCGGTGACGACGTTCTTGGTGGCGTAGAACGAGAAGGCCGTCATGTCGCCGATGCTTCCCACCTTGAGGCCGTGGTAGCGGGCCTCGGTGGCATGGGCCGCGTCCTCGATGACGATCAGGCGATGCTTGGCCGCGAGATCGAGAAGCGCCTCCATGTCGCATGGGCGTCCCGCGAAGTGCACGGGTATCAGGGCCTTGGTTCGGGGCGTGATGGCCTTGGCGACGGCGTCGGGGTCGAGGTTCATGGTGCGGGGATCGACGTCGGCGAAGACCGGCGTGGCACCGACGTGGGTGATCACGTTGGCGGTGGCGCAGAAGGTCATGGGGGTGGTGATCACCTCGTCGCCGGGCCCGATGCCCGCGGCGTCGAGCGCCAGGTGCAGGCCGGCGGTGCAGGAATTGAGGGCGATCGCATGCCGGGCGCCCGTGTAAGCCGCGAAATCCGACTCGAAGCGCTTGGTCTTGGGGCCCGTCCCCAGCCAGCCCGACCGCAGGGTGTCCTCGACCTCACGGATCTCCGCCTCCGTGATGAGGGGAGCACCGAAAACCAGGAATTCCGACCGCCTCGGCCGAAGGGCCTTCCCGCTCGCTGCGCGTTTCATCCCGCCTCCCATTCCGCTTCCCGACTCCCCCCCGGGGACGCTTCCCACGGAAAGGCCGCATGAGGCTCCCGCCAAGGAGCCCGACGGCCATCGATCCGGGCCTCATTCCGCTTGGCTGCCCCAGCATTGTTAGAACAAAGCTCGTTACGGCGTTCTCTCGCTGCCTTAATCAACAGCCGCCGGCGCCAGGTCCGATGGCGTGATGGGCTAGGCCAGTCGCATGGCCCAAATCGGTATCTTATTGGTATTGCTATTTGGTAGGGCTATCACGGTGGTTTGTGGTTTCGTCATATAGCTTATTTAAGTTTTGTTGCGAGGCTCAGCATAGCATCCTCCCGAGAGGAGGGCAATCCCGAGCGTTGTTCAAGAAGGAGAGCGGATTTGGGCCTTTTGCAAGGAAAAAGACGGAAGAGCTTCCGCCCCCCCGCCCCCGCTTCGATCCCGCTCAGGCCCAACGCCCGCGGCTACAAGCCCAAGATCTCCTTGGCCCGGTTCAAGTTCCGGATATACTCCGGCGGCATGTCCGGATTGCGATCCGTATGGAACGCCTTGGTCAACATACGGTAGGACTGCCGAAGCTGATCCGTCGGAGTGGTCCGCACCGCATGCAGCATCGCCAGCGCCCAGTCCTTGTCCTGACCACGGTTGATGGTCCACCCGAACCCACCCCCCTGATTGCTCTGGCGCCGGCCCTCGTCGATCCCGTCCTGCCGACCCCGCTCGTAGGCCTGCATCAGATCCGCCCGGGACTCCTGTACCCCCGAGTCCCGACCTTTGGCATAAGCCTCCTTGATCAGCGTCTCATGCTCCTCGACCGGCACCCCGATTACCGCAGGCTCGGGAGATGGAACGGGCGCAGGCTCGACCAGGGGCTTATCCTCGGACTCGAACCGCCCCTCGCCCGAAAGCTCCATCCCTTCCTTCAGGCCCGTCTCATACGCGTCTTGAAGCTCGCGCATGCACTGCTCGGCCAAGGCCTGGAGATCGCTCAGGATCCCGTCGAAGGATACCGCACCCACGGCCGGTACGTAGACCCCCTCCTGCACGATCCCCTGGGGACTGCCGAGCTCATAGAGCGGAGTCCGCCGCAACTCGGTCTTGCTGAAGTCCTCGCGCATCTGCATCAGACGCTCGGTTCGCTTCCGCAGCCGCTGGGTCTCGGCCTCCAGGATCATCTGGCGCCATTCATGCGTGTTGCTGAGCGTGGAGCGGGGAATCTCCGTCCGCCGCGACAGCTCCACGATCGTGACGGGAGTGTTGCCCTCGGCCAACATCTGGTCGAGGACCATTCTAACGAGGCTCTCGCGGAGGTCACGCGTGGCCGAACGCTTGGTCTTTGCGTTCATCCTAATCTCTCCTAAACTGGGCGAGCCGAAGGGGCCCACGATGCGAGCCAAAGGCGCTCATCCCCGCGAACTTGCCGCAGGCACGAGCACACATCGTCTCGAATCCACTCTAGGACAAGGTGCCCACCCGGACCGTAACCAAACTCACAACTTTACGCTCCTTCACCCGTTTTGAGCCGCGGCTCCCCGGATCCCGACGCGCGATTGAGGACCTCCAGCCGCGCTTGATACCAGTCCTTCACGAAGCGGTGATAGGCGATGCCGAAATCCAGCGTGGCGAGCTGATGGGCCAGGTGATCCTCGAAGCCGTGAGGCACAGGGCCTCCCTGCACGTCTTCGCGGAGCCGCTCGAGTTCCTCGGCGGCACGCTGCATCTCACCCAGGAAACGAGCGAGGAGGTCCTGCCGCGCCGCGGGCTCGAGGTGCCCCATGAAGAACAACCGCAGCAGGCTCGGGTCCGAGACCCGCTCCGAGGCGATATCCCGGGCGAGCCACCCGATGAAGTGCTCCCTGCCGGCCTCGGTGATGCTGAAGACCTTCTTGTTGCGACCGTTCTCCACGCACGCCTCGCTGGTGACATAGCCCTTCGTCTCGAGCTTCCGAAGGGTGGGATGGAGGCTGCCGAAGCTGGCGCTGAGGAAGTGCCGGGTCGACCGTTCCATGGCCTTCTTGATGGCGTACATCGACAAGGGACGGTAGAGCAGGAACCCCAGCGCGGCGTGCTCAATCATGGCGCTCGGTACCCGAGATGACGTGCTGGGTCAGCGCGGGGCTTTCCGGGATCAAGGGAGTCTCGAAGACGGCGCCACCTTGGGTCGTGCGCTTCAGGAACTCCATGATCGCCTGGTTCTGCGTCGTTATCATCAGCTCGCTATCGACCGGGCCGAGCATGGAGGCGAACTTCAGGACCGGAAGGAAGTTGAGGTCCGTGAAGTTGAGGTGCGACGCCCCCTTCACCTCGATGATGTGTGCCCCCGCCGAACCCCCGCGGTAGAGCGAGTGGAGCGTCCCACGCATGGCGAGGTCCTGGTTCTCCACCATGTTGTGCGTGGAGAGGAGATTCAAGGACGGCACCCGGATCGGCGCGATCGGCTCGGAATCGTCATGGAACCAGGGTCCGTCGAGGTTGATGATGCCCCGGACGCCCTCAGGCGGCTCGGTCGCGAGGTGCATGGCGACCGCTCCGCCCAGGGAGTGACCCATGACGGTGATGTTTCCGGGCGCGGTCCATTCGAACGCTCCCTCGCGATGGGAGCCCTGGATCGCCCCGATGACCTCCCTCGTATCTCGCAACCACCGCCGAAGCTGGGGTTGAAGGGCGGCGTACTGGGGATCTCGCGCGAGATCGCCGCTTGCGAGCGTGTAGGCTTCCGGGGTCGACGCCTGGCGCTGCCTTTCGAGGATCGGAGCGAGCTGCTTGACGTAGGCTCCCATGTCCTTCTGGATCCGCTGCACCGTGAGGTAGGTCTCGCTTTGCATGTCGAGGGGGACGAGGCTCCCTGTCGCGTCCTTGGCCGCCAGCGATTCTCCCGGATGAGCCAGCGAGATGACGACGTAGCCGTGGCTCGCGAGCTCTTGGAAGTTGGAGAAGTTTTGCTTGGAGAAGGACGCGTAGCCGTGATTGAAGATCACGACGGGATGGCGCCCTGGGGCCGGGGGAGCGCCCTGATGGGAGAAGGACGGGACCTCGGAGTTCAGGAAGCTGGGGATTCCGTAAATCTTGCTCTGGATGTCGCCGAGGGCCTTTTCCACGTAGGGAGCCTTCGAGTAGCCGGTGGTGGAGCCTGCGGGATACCAGATGTCGAGGGTGATGGCCCGCAGGGGCGAAACCCGGTCGAGGAGTATTTCTTGGGTGATGCCGACGGGGAAGGAGCCCGTGGGCTCGGGGATGGCAATCTCGAACGTCGGCAGGCACGCCGTGAGGGCCGCCATCAGGCCGGCAGCACCGCTTGCGCGCAGGATCAGGCGCCTCCAGTGGCCCGGAGTGGGTTCGGATGCTCGCTTCATGGGCCCCCCTTCGCTCGTCTATCGAGAGTACTTGCCTATCGCGTTAAATTATATCGACTCGATATATACCTGTCAAGCGTCCGATAATAGCCCCCTCTCCCGCGGATCCAGGCGCCATGCGGGGAGAAAGGCCAGCAGGGGTGCTCGACCTGGTGCCGGTGCCGGCATCACTCGGCGCGGAACGCGATCTTCGAGATCATGACCGGATCAGGGCTCCTCTGTTATGTCAAGGGGTGGGCAGGGCATAACCGCAACATGAACGCTAGGTTAGTTGCTTGCATCGCGGTGGTTTCCAGGTTTTAACCCACTCGAAGGGAGAAATCGAGAGCATGAGACTGAGACTGAGGGCTCTTCAGGGGGGCGCACTGGCTTTCCTGATCGCGGGCTGCAATGTCAGCCTGTCGGATGTCAACCTTTCCAACATCGGCAACGGCAATGATATCGACGCCAATGCCAACGTCGGCGACGTCAACGTGGGCAACGGCGGCCCTGACAACGGGGGCCCCGGCCACGGCAAGATCCAGGCCATCGCCCTGAACCACGCTCACTACCGGGTTCGGTTGGGGCTGGACCCTCGGACCATGTCCGCCGCGAAGCCGTATGGCGATGACGGCGGGATGCTGGAGGAGGCCATGGTGCTCGCCAATGCCGCCGTTGAAGGCGGCGGGGGCTTCCAGGTGCCCATGGACGCTCCCGAATGGAAGTGGAGCCTTCCCCCGTCCCTCGAGCGCGTCGGCCGTCCGGATGGTCAGATGGGGTTCGCGCTGGTCGCGAAGCCTGATGCCGCCACCGGCTCCTACGTCCTCAAGGTGGAGTTCACTCCGGATGCCAAGATCGCGGCGACCGCCTCGGTCGAAATTCTCGACGCCGGATTTGCCGACGTCGTGATTGAGTGAGGTGCCGCAAGATGAGACTTTCTTATCGCGTTTTCTTGGCCGCTAGCCTCTCGCTCGGCCTCCTGGGCTGCCAGGGACTGGCCCCATCCCAACTCTCCGTCCCCAACCTCACCGGGCAGCAGACTCCCAGCGCCAAGGGGAACGTCTCCTTGACGATCCGCTGGCCTGATGGCGACCGTGCCGGCTACAACGTCGCCGCCCTTCCCAGCAGCACCAAGGCCTTCCGGATGACGTTGCGCAAGGGCGATCAGATCCTCAACGAGAAGACCTTGAAGCGCAGCGAGGCGAACTGGCAGCAGGATACCGACGGCATCGCCACCAGCGCCGTTTCCTTCGAACTGGCTTCGGGCATGGGCTACTCCCTCGAGGTCTCGGCCTACAACAGCGAGACGGCTCTGACCGAGGGAAATCAGGTCGCCACGGGCATCTCCAGCCCCTTCGAGATCCAATCCGGCCATCGGACCTCGGTTCGGATCAGCCTGAACGTGCCGAACGGCCCTCAGGTGACGGCCATGAGTCATGCGGCCGGCGGTGCCGGCAGCCGGATCACCCTTTCCGGCTCCAACTTCGGCACGGACCTCGCCAAGATCAAGGCCTTCGTGACGGTGAACGGTTCCGAGCGTCGCGCCGTGACGGTCGAGACTATCAACGGCGACGGCACCGAGCTCACCGCCCTGCTCCCGACGTTCGACTACCCGATCGAGGGCCTCGCGAAGATTCGTCTCTACGTCGACGGCATCTCCGCCAACGAACAGGACTTCCGCTTCGTCCGAGAGCTATCCGTCGATTCCTCCGCGATCCTGAGCAAGACCGAGCACCTGTCGAACGGTCCTGTCACCACCCTCTACGCGATCGTGGGCAAACCCTTCGTCGCTCCGGTGAAAGGCCGTTACTGGGCTGACGGCCAGCAGGCGGAAGCCGACGTCCAGTACGCGGTCAAGGTCCTACAGGAAGGGACCGAGGTCCCGTCCGCCGTCGGCTCCGACGGCAACATCCTCCTCCCCGCTCTCGGCGCCTACACCCTGGAATTCACCTCAGGCACCCTCAAGCAGACCTTCACCTGCCAGGCGATGAACCTGAACTGGCTCAACGTGGCTCCCGGCACCCTCAAGGTCTCGAAGCTCGCGAACGTGACCGGCTATCAGAACCAGGCCGAAGCCAGCCTGCCCGCACAGCTCACGGGGGCGGCGAACACCCTGCCCGTCTGGTTCCGGCCCCAGGACTTCACCTGGACCTTCTCGAACCCGAGCGTCGTCACCAGCCCCAACCTCTCGAACCAGTGGTACGACCAGCAACCCAAAATCATGTTCGAGAGCACCGACTTCTACGGCGAGACCACGGTGACGGCCACCCTCAAGCTGGATCCGACCAAGTCGTTCAGCTTCACGGTGATGAACGTGGGCATCGAGGGCTTCGACTTCAACGCCTCGAAGGTTCAGCTTCGGAAGGACGAAGCGGTCGATCTCCACGCCCGCTTCAAGCTGACCGACGGCACCTTCGTCGATCCCAAGGTCAAGTGGGACATTCGTTCGAAGTTCCTCTGGTCGATCGATCCCACCAGCCTCGCGACCGTCGCGGCCAAGACCGCGCCGAACACCTATGACCAAACGGTCAACGGCGTGGGAGTCGTGACGGCCGGCAGCCAGATGGGTACCGGAACGATCACGCTACGCTGGGCGGACAACATGAACATCCAGACCACCATCCCCATCGAGGTGAACGATGATGGTCGCCTCGATCTGACGATCGAATAAGGGGTGAAGGCGATGATGAATAGACAGTTCCCCAAGATCCTCAAGCTCGGCACGGCCCTTTTCGCGGGCACGATCCTGCTGGGCTGCCAGGTGGGCTCCCTGGTGCCCACCGGTCTTCCCAAGTCTCCTGCCTCTTCCGTGACCGCTGCTCCCAAAACCGAGACGAACGTCCCGTCCGCGGCCGTCCTGCCTCAGGTCGAGGTGACGACCCAGCCGGCGACCGATCCCGCGCTGACTCCGACCCACAGCGAGATCATGATTGCAATCAAGTGGCCCGAGCGCCCACTGTCGATCCAGGCCATCCCGCTCAGCGCCAACTCGCTGCGTGTCCGGATCTCCGCCGTGGACGGCGGGGAGGATCTTTACAATGAGTTGATCGGCCGCAACGACGCGATTGCCACCCCGGACCCCAATAACCCCAACATCGCCCCGCAGGCCATCGTCCGGAAGTACATGCTCAAGAAGGATGTCCCCTATGAGATCGAGGTGAAGGTCTACAAGGAGAATGTCGCGAGCGTGACCGAGGCCTCGGAGGCGATCGCCTTCACCGAGAATCCCGAAGCGATCACCCTCGGCGCCGGCGAGACCCAGGCCGTCAAGCTCGTCCTCAAGGCCCTCTACACCCCGACCGCCGTGGAGGCCACCTACGGCGCCGGATCCGGAGCGACCGTCGTCATCCAGGGATCCGGTTTCGGCACCAGCAAGAGCCTGATCAAGGCCGAGTGGGTCAAGTCCGACTGGGACAAATCCAACCTCGAGGTCCTGAGCGTGACCGACACCGCCGTCACGCTCAAGATGCCGAACGTCACCTGGGGCGCCGGGCCCCTGAACATCTACCGCGACGGAGTCAAGGCCAACGGCACGGTGGCGCTGCACGCCGTGAACAACTTCGACTTCCCGGCGGACGACGTGCTCAAGATCAAGCGTGCAACGACGCCGGCCGATACCTTCTACGCCATCGCGGGCCACGCCTTCCCCCTCACCCTGAACCGGGCGGACGGGAAGAACTTCACCAATCTGGTCTACTCGGTCAAGGTCAAGAACAACGAGACCATGCAGGACGTGACCGCGACCGTGCTCAACGACGGCCAGTTCACCCTCCCGGACGGGAAGTACACCGTGACCTTCACCTCGGGAGCGCTCACCAAGGACATCACCATCGAAACCGGCACCCTGACCTGGGTCAGCAACCCCACGTTCGTCGTCGCTCCCTACTACATCCCGGGAATCCTGTCCGCCAACAAGATCGTCTTGACGGAATACTACCTGACGCTCTACGGACAGCAGCAGGCCCTGTTCAACAAGAGCGACTTCACCTGGGGCATCACCCCGGCCGGTCGCGTCATGGCGGATCCCGATCAGCAGTGGGAGCAGAACAACTACAGCTTCAAGGCCGCCGCCACCGCCGGAACCGCCACGGTCACGGGCATGCTGCGCTTCGATACCACCCAGACCATCCAGGCCACGGTCACCAACGTGCGGATCGACGCGATCAACCTACAGCAGACAAGCAACTGGGATAATTGGATGCCGACTTGGAGCACCCTCACGCCCGGAGCGAGCCTCTCCCTCAACGTGGGCGACAAGATGCGCCTTCGCGTGAACTCGCTGGCTCTGACCAACACCACGACCAAGAACAACCTGGCGAATGATTGGACGCTGCGGGATAAGCTGGAGTGGGAGACCTTCCTGCCGGATAGCGCCGAACCCGGATCCGGGGACGAGGTGCTGAGCGCGGCCAAGACCCAATCCCAGGACTCGCAGACGGACGTCACGCTGACGGCGAACGCCGTGGGTAGCGTGACCTTGCGGGCCTATCACAAGGACGATCCGACCAAGTTCCGGGACGTCACCATCCAGGTTACGGCTCCCTAGAGCAAAGCTCGTTTCTTCAGGACAGCGAGAGATGGAAATACACCCCATGATCCCTGCCTCACGGCGTTCTCTCGCTGCCTTACGAAACAGCCGCTGGCGCTAGAGCAAAGCTCGTTACGGCGTTCTCTCGCTACCTTAATCAACAGCCGCTGGCGCTAATCCCACGCAAAGAAGAGCGGCCTGCCGATCGGCAGGCCGCTCTTTGTTTACGCCCGGCGGGCGCAGTCTTACCTGACAGCCGCTCGGGAAAGCGCTAGAAGATCTCGAGGTAGCGCTGGCGCTCCCACTCGGTGACCTGCAGGCGGTATTCGTCCCATTCCTGGGTCTTGGCCTCGACGAAGCGGTTGAAGAGGTGCTCGCCCAGGGCGTTCTTGACCACCTCGTCCTTCGAGAGGTACTCGAGGGCTTCGCCCAGGGAGCCGGGTAGGGCTTCGACGTGGCGATTCATGCGCTCATCGAGGCCCATGTGGTAGAGGTCCTCCTCGACGGGGGCCGAGAGGGCTAGCTTGCGCTCGATGCCGTCCAGGCCGGCCGCCAGCATGACGGCGAAGGCGAGGTAGGGGTTGGTGGTGGGGTCGGGGCAGCGCAGCTCGACGCGGGTGGCCTTGGGCTGGCGGGGGTTGATCCGGGGGATGCGGATCAGCGCGGAGCGGTTGTTACGGGCCCAGGAGATGTAGACGGGGGCTTCGTAGCCAGGCACCAGGCGCTTGTAGGAGTTCACGGTGGGGGCGAGGATGGCGATCATTCCCTTGGCGTGTTCGAGGACGCCGGCGATGAAGTGGCGGGCGAGCTCGCTGAGGCCGTAGGGGTCGTTCGCGTCGTAGAAGGCGTTCTCGCCGTTCTTGAAGAGGGACATGTGGGTGTGCATGCCGGAGCCGTTCACGCCGAAGATGGGCTTGGGCATGAAGGTGCAGTGCAAGCCATGCCGCTGGGCCACGGCCTTGAGGGTGTAGCGGAAGGTCACGGCGTTGTCGGCGGTGCAGACGGCATCGGCGTACTTGAAGTCGATCTCGTGCTGGCCCTGGGCCACTTCGTGGTGGGAGGTCTCGACTTCGATGCCCATGGCTTCGAGGGCATTGGTCATGTCGGCCCGGACGTCCATGGCGAGATCGGTGGAGAGGTCGAAGTAGCCGCCCTGGTCGTGGGGCAGGGGCTCGATCTTGCCGGGCTCGTTGGAGCGGAAGAGGAAGAACTCGAGTTCGGGGCCGGTGTTGAACTCGTAGCCGAGATCGCGGGCCTTGTTGACCATGCGCTGGAGGGTGCCGCGGGGGTCGCCGACGAAGGGGGTTCCGTCGGGGAGGAAGATGTTGCAGATGACGCGGGCGTGCCGCTTGCCGGGGATGGTGTCCCAGGGGATGACGCGGAAGGTTCCGAGGTCGGGCAGCAGGAACATGTCGGATTCGGCGATGCGGGCGAAGCCTTCGATGCTCGAGCCGTCGAACCACTTGCCGAAGTCGATGGCGTCCTCGAACTGGGATAGGGGGATGGTGACGCTCTTGACGACGCCGAGCATGTCGCAGAACTGCAAGTTGATGAACGACACGCCTTCTTCGCGGGCGTTGGCGAGGATCGAGTCCTTATCGGTGGTTTTCATGGTGAGCACGCGTTGGTCCTCCAGACAGGGGGGGAAACGGGTCAAGCTTACCAATCGATCGCTGAAGAGGGACTGAAGATCATGGGATATCTTGCTCTAGCTCGCAGGGGGGCCGTTCAGCGTTCAATGGACGGGCGGGGTGGTTTTCGCGAGAGCAGGTGAGCCATGAGTAGATCCAAGCGTCGGGCAGGCTTGCGCCCGGGCTTGCGTTTGGTAGCTTTTTGGCTCGGGCTTTCGGCGAGCCTGCCGGGGGGAGCGCCGGCGAGGGCCGAGGGGACGTTGACGCCCGAGCAGGAGCAGCGGGTGAGGTCGGGGGAGATCGTGGTGCGGATCGACGCCACCGATCGTCCGGTGGTGGTGGTGGGGCTGGTGGACGCTTCGCCGGATCGGACTTTCGGGATCTATGCGGACTTCGCCAACTACCGTTCGATCTTCGGGTTGACCGAGAGCGAGGTCACACAGCAGGCGGGCAACAGGGTCCAGGGGCGCTTCGCGGTGGACTTTCCGTGGCCCTTCGGGCGGCGCTGGGCGCTAAACGAGACGGTCGTCGATCCGGGCCGGCATCGTTTCACCTTCCGGCGGCGCGAGGGTTCCTTCAAGATCTACGAGGGTTCGCTGCAGGTGCTGCCGGAGTCCGAGAACCGGAGCCGGGTGATCTACGCGGCGCGGATCGATCCGGATCTTCCGGTCCCGCCGTGGCTGGTCCAGTGGGCGCAGGAGCGGGTTTTCCCCAACGTGATCCGCAACGTTCGAGGCTTGCTGGCCAAGCGGCCGGACAAGAGCGAGTAGGCATTCGGTAGATCTTGCGGTATTGGAAGAGGCCTCGCTCTTCTATCCTTCTTCTAGAGCCTGCTCGGGCTCAGCGGGGACCGGATGGTGTCGGTGGTGACGCTGCCGTTCTCTCTCGTCGGAAGGAGACGATCTCATGCTCACCCGGATCCAGCGAAGCCTGTCGCTCAAAATCGCCCTCGTCCTGGCCACGGTGCTCGCTCTCTTGCTGGGCATCTTCAGCAGCATCGTCATCCGTCAAACCGCCCAGACCATGGAGCAAAGCATCCTGGAAAAGGGAGAGGGCATGGCGCGACAGGGTGCGGCCATGGCGGGCCAGCTCTTCGAGCAAGCGATCCGGGACGGGAAGCTCGGTGTCGAGGACGTTTTCGACGAGGCCTACGTGGAGGTTCCGGGCAGCGACCCGAAGCGTTTCCGGACCCGTTTCGACGCGTTCACCGATGGGGCGTTCCGGCGGATGCAGGATACCTTCGTCAAGGACGAGGCGGTCGTCTTCGCGGTGACCGCGGATCGGAACGGCTACATTCCGACGCATAACACCCCGAAGGCATCGAACGGCATGCTGCTCGCCGATCGGAGCAAGCGCCTCTTCAACGATCCGGTCGGCCTCAAGGCCGTGAGGCATACCGCCGAGGAAATCCTGATCCAGCTCTACGCGCGGGATACCGGCGAGGTGATGTGGGATCTTTCGAGCCCCGTCATGGTAGAGGGGCGGCACTGGGGCGGCTTCCGGGTGGGATTCTCCAAGTCCAAGCTCGATGCTCAGGTGATGGGTTTCGTGTGGCGGACGTCCTTGATGTCGGTCGTCGTGGTACTCGTGCTCTGCGGGGCGATCTTCCTGATGCTGCGTCGGGCCCTGCAGCCCCTGGATCGCATGGCTCAGGCCATCGAGGCGATTGCCCGGGGGGATCTCGAGCAGGAAATCGCGGGGGCGGGGCAGGATGAGATTGGTCGGATCGCCCAGAGCTTACGCGTCATGACCACTAACCTTCGCGAGATCGTGGGCAGGGTCCGGGGCGTGGCGGAAGATCTGGCGGGCGAGGCCGACGGGCTGTCGTCCAGCGCGACCCAGATGAGCCACTCCGCGAGCGCTCAGGCGGCGGCAGTGGAGGTGACCTCCAGCTCGATGGCGGAGATGGCGGCCTCGATCTCGCAGGTTTCGGGCAACGCGTACGCCTTGGCCGCCTCGGTCGAGGAGACCTCGTCGAGCATCGAGGAGATGACGGCCAGCATCCAGCAGGTGTCAGGTCATGCCGACACCCTGGCGGTGGCGGTCTCGCAGACGTCGGCGAGCATCGAGGAGATGGCGGCCTCGGTCAAGCAGGTTTCGGGCAACGTCTCCGAGGCGAGCCAAGCCGCCGAGCAAGCCGCCGATGTCGCTCACAAGGGGCGCCAAGCGGTGGATCAGACCATCACCGGCATGCGCCGGATCAGCATCGTCATGGCCGACGTGGTCACGGTCATCGAGGGGCTGGGCAAGTCCTCCGAGGAGATCGGGAACATCATCTCGGTGATCGACGACATCGCGGAGCAAACCAACCTCCTGGCGCTCAACGCGGCGATCGAAGCGGCGCGGGCGGGCGAGCACGGGCGGGGCTTCGCGGTGGTGGCCGACGAGGTCCGTAAGCTGGCCGTGCGTTCCACCAAGGCCACGGGTGAAATCGCCACGCTGATCAAGGGGATCCAGCGGGAGACCGAAAAGGCCGTCGGCAGCACCCAGCAGGGCAGCTCCGCCATCTCCGAGGGGACTCAGCTGGCCACGAGTGCGGGCGAGTCGCTGGGAGCCATCGTACATTCGGTGGATCAGGTCTCGGCCCAGATGGCGCAGATAGCCCAAGCCGCGGCGGAGCAGAGCCGCGCGGCAACGCAGATCACCGAGGCCGTGGACTCCATGAACCATCTCACTGAGCAAGTGATGATGGCGGCGAGGGAGCAAGCCAAAGGCTCGGAGCAGATCGTGGTGGCGGTGGAGTCCATGAACCGGATGACCCAGCAAGTCTCGGTGGCCACGACCGAGCAGAAGAAGGGCGGGGATCAGGTCGTGACCGCGATGGACAGCATCAACCAGTCAGCCCGAGAAGCGGCGATTGCCAGCGGGATTGTCGCTCGATCGGCGGTGGAGTTGCAGCAGGAGGCGCGGCAACTGATGGAGGCGATCGCTTTCTTCAAGGAAACCTCCCCCCCAGGTCTGACGGCTAGGGTGGAACAGCGAGCCCTCAGCGCCATTCACTAGAGCAAAGCTCGTTACGGCGTTCTCTCGCTGCCTTAATCAACAGCCGATGGCGCTAACTCCCTCCGATGAGGGCTCTTGGAAGGGGGCCCTCGTTTTGCCCTTCTAATTCAGCGATAGGCCTCCTTTGTTTCAGCTGGTCGTAGAGATGGTATATCCATCTGGAATGGCTCGCTGCCTTGCATTGGAGGGGTTTTGTGGCTGGATATCCGCTGAGGGCTTCGTTCTCCAGGGTTCCGTCTTGTCAAAACTCGCTCCCCTCGACCCTTTAGCCTGGAGAAGGAACCCTCATGCTGAATCGGATTCGTCGGAGCCTTGCGCTCAAGGTCACCTGCATGCTCGTCTTGGCGCTCGGTGTTTTGCTGAGCCTCTTCATCGGCCTGGTCATCCAGAGAACGGCCGTGCTGATCGAGGAAAGTCTGATCTCCAAGGGGAAGGGCATGGCGCAGCAGGGAGCGGTCGTCGTCGCCCAGCTCTTCGAAACCGCCATCGCGAATGAGGAATTGACGATTGAGGACGCCTTCGACGAGAACTACGTCGCCATCCCGGGCATCGAACCCAAGAAGTTCAACACTCGCTTCGATGCCTTCACCGACAAGGCCTTCGTGGGCTTCGCGGACACCTTCCTGAAGGATGATCAGGTGATCTTCGCCGCCGCGGCCGATCGCAACGGCTACATTCCGACCCATAACTCCAAGTTCGCTCCGGCCTTGACCGGAGATGACAAGAAGGACCAGGCCAACCGAACCAAGCGCCTCTTCAACGATCCCGTGGGCCTCGCGGCGGCGCAAAATACAGCGGAGGAATCCCTCGTACAACTCTACAAGCGCGACACCGGGGAGGTGATGTGGGATATCTCCAGCCCCATCACCGTCCAGGGGCGGCACTGGGGAGCCTTCCGGGTCGGTTTTTCCAAGGCGACCATCGACGCCGTCATCCGGGGCTTCATCGTCAGCATGCTCGTGACGGCCCTCGCCATCGTGACGGTGCTCAGCCTCTCGATCTACTTCTTGCTGCGGCGTTCCCTCAAGCCGCTCGGCGAGATGGTCGGCGCGATCGAGCGAATCGCCGAGGGAGATCTGGACCAGCGGGTAGAGGTCCGCAGCGAGGACGAGATCGGGGTGATGGCCAAGGATTTCAATGGCATGGTGGGTTACTTGCATGAGGTGGCGGGGATTGCCGAGGCCATCGGCCAGGGCGACATGACCCGCACGCTGGTGCCCAAGAATGAACGGGACCAGTTCGGCCGCGCCATCTCCCAGATGGTCACCAACCTCGGAGGGATCATCCGGCAAGTACGGGGGGTCTCCGATCAGGTCTCGGAGTCCTCGAGCCAGACTCGCATGGCGGTGAGGGGGACCTCCGGCGCGATGGAGGAGATGGCCGCCAGCATCGCTCAGGTCTCGGACAATGCCCAGAGCCTGGCGGCGGCGGTCGAGGAGACCTCCAGCTCCATCGAGGAGATGGCGGCCTCAATCACCCAGGTGGCGGGTAACGCCGAGACCCTCGGAGCAGCCGTTTCGCAGACCTCGGCCAGCATCGAGGAGATGGCGGCCTCGGTGCAGCAAGTCTCCCAGAACGTTGATGAGGCCAACCGAGTGGCCGAGCGCTCTTCCGAGGTAGCCCAGCAGGGACGGCAGGCTGTGGATCAGACCATCACCGGCATGCAACGGATCAGCGACGCCATGACCGACGTGGTCACTGTCATCCAGGGGCTGGGCAAGTCCTCCGAGGAAATCGGGAACATCATCGGGGTCATCGACGACATCGCCGAGCAGACCAATCTCCTGGCGCTCAACGCGGCCATCGAGGCGGCCCGGGCGGGAGAGCACGGGCGGGGCTTCGCGGTGGTGGCCGACGAGGTCCGCAAGCTGGCGGAGCGTTCCGCCAAGGCCACGGGTGAAATCGCCACGCTGATCAAGGGGATCCAGCGAGAGACCGAGAAGGCCGTCGGCAGCACCCAGCAGGGCAGCTCCGCCATTTCCGAGGGGACCCAGCTCGCCATGAGCGCGGGGGAGTCGCTGGGAGCTATCGTGCAATCGGTGGATCGGGTCTCGACGCTCATGCAGCAGATCGCCCAGGCGACGAGTGAGCAGAACCGGGCGGCGGCACAGATCAGTGTCGCGGTAGGCTCGATGAGCACGCTCACCCACCAGGTAACGGCAGCCACCCGCGAGCAGGCCAAGGGATCCGAGCAGATCATCAAGGCGGTAGAAGGCATGAACCGGATGACCCAACAGGTCAGCACGGCCACCGCCGAGCAGAAGAATGGCGGTGAGCAAGTCGTTAGCGCCGTGGAGAATATCAGCCGTCTCGCCGAGGATCTTCAGGGCGAGGCCCACCGGCTGCTGGCGGAGGTTTCGGTCTTCCGCCTCGATGGCGTGACGCTCTCGGTTCCTGACGCGATGGCTGCGAGGAGCTTGTCAATGGGGCATCCGGGCTAGCATGGCGTCCCACGATCTCAAAACGGCCGAGCAAGGCCGAGCATGTCAAGATTTTTTTGGTGTTAAACCGGCGCTAATAAAGCGTTTGAGGGGGGCTTGTGATGGTTTCGTGATGTAGGAAAGTTTACATGACATATCCTGGGTTATCCGATATAGACTTGTGTATTAGGAGGCATGGAATTGCTGAGTAGTTTGACCTCGTATCGTTATGTCGTTTTTTATTCGCTGATGACGCTAGAGGAGGTTGTATGAAGATCAAGGCCAAGCTATTACTAAATTTCGGGCTGATCCTCGGATTGATGGGCGTCATGGGTGGGGTCGCCCTCTTGGGACAGCGCCAGGCGACGGACGTGACCCGCGAGCTTTATCAGACCGAAGTCACGGGGCTGACTCAGCTCGCCCAGACCCGGTACCGGCTGGCCTTGGTGCGCACGGCCGCCGCGGTGGTGGTCAACCAGAAGGGTGAAGCCGCACAGGCGACGGTCGATCAGGGCCACAAGGACGAGAGCCAGGTACTGGAGGCGCTGGAAAAGTACAAGGCCCTTTCGTTGTCGAAGGACGCGCGGGAGAACGTAGAGACCCTCGAGAAGGCCGTCGCGCTCTACCTGCCGGCCAAGGAGATCACCTACCAGCTCTCGCTCAAGGGCCAGTACGATGCGGCGAGAGAAAACATGGTCACCAATGCCCGGACCGAGTTCGCGAAGGTCGTGCCCTTGCT
>DAZV01000018.1 GCA_002083825.1 Candidatus Sericytochromatia bacterium S15B-MN24 CBMW_12
ACGTCCCCCTAACCCTAGCTCGGAAGCTGCGAACCCCGGTGGCAAGCGTGTCCATCTCCAAAAACTCCAGAAGCGAGACTTCTGTCGCCCCGACAATCTTTAGCCTCGGCTTAAGGCAAGCTTGACGCCAGGTTTACCGTCAGCGGCCCGGATTCGACGATAACTCCTTTACCGGGCCGCTGGCCCAAAGCGGGGGTTTTCGGCGCCGCAGGCGCGATAACTCCCCCACGCATCCCGCGTCAGGAGGACCGTCATGGCCGTCAACTTGAATTCCACGCCCTATCCCCCCAACCCCCGGCCCACGGTGAAGACGCCCCCCCTGGGAGTCGTGGCGGGCGCGGTCACACCGGCACTTCGGATCGGCCAGATGTACAAGGCGGCAAACCTCGGCGCCTCGCTCAGCGCGGGAACCGTCACCAAGGCCGGCCTCTTCGGCAAACTCGCCCAATCCCTCAATCCCATGGGCCTGCTCAAGTCCGGCCTGATCGGCGCGCTCATCTCTTTTCCCCTCGCCGCCATCCAGAACTTCCTTGACCTGAAGGCGGGCAACATCACCGAGAGGCAGTTCCTGGCCGCCACCGTGGCCGACGGCGCCGCCTACACGGCCGCGGGCGTCGCGGGCAGCACCATCGGAGCGATCTTGGGAAGCATCATCCCCGTCGCCGGCACCTTCATCGGGATGACCCTCGGCGCAGTCGTCGGGATGGGCCTCAGCCAATTCTACGACAGCCAGTTCAAGCCCAAGATGCGCCAAGAAGTAGAAACAGCGATGTTCGGCGGCTAAAGAACGCCTCCGCCGCGCCCTCACAGCCTCCCCATCAAGGGGAGGCTTTTTTAGGGGCGGTGAGAGGCCACCTCGACCGGGCTGCCCTTCGGCATGCGCCAGGCAAGCACCACCCCGACCAGCATCAAGACCAGCGAAAGCACGAAGACCATGTGAATCGAGTCGGCCAGCGCCTGCGAAAGCACGCCGATCACGTTCGTCGGAAGCTGCGCGTGAACCGCCGGATCGAGAATCAGGTGAGGTTCCGAGGCGATTCGCTTCAGCTCCGGCGAAACACTCGTCGCCTGCAGCAACCGCAGCTGGATCCCGAAGATACCCAGCTGGATGCCGCCCAGGATCGACAACCCCAAGGTGCCGCCGATGCCCCTGAAGAGCTGATTCCCCGACGTCGCCGCGCCTATCATCCGCTGAGGCGCCGCACTCTGGACCGCGAGAACGGTGGTCGTCGCGACAAAGCCCATTCCTAGACCCAGGAGAAGGTTGTAGGCGAGGAGTTGCCAGGAACTCGTCTGAGGGGTCGCGGTGGCGAAGAGGGCGAAGCCTCCGGCCATGAAGCAGGAGCCCAGGACGGTGAGATTGCGGAAGCCATGGCGGTTGAGCAGACGGCCGCAGATGTTGGCTCCGGTGACCCAGCCGATGGACATGGCGGTGAGGACGCGCCCGGCGACTCCCGGCGAGCCGCCGAGAACACCTTGAACCCAGAGGGGGACGAAGCTGGCGGTGGAGAAGACGGCGGCTCCGGCCAGGAAGCCGAGGCTCACGCAGGCGGTGAAGACCGGGTTCTTGAAGAGTTCGACGGGAAAGATGGGGTCGGGGACCTGGCGCTCGTAGATGACGAGGACGACGGTGAGGATCAGGCCGAGGGCGACGGCGGCGATTTCCCAGGCGTAGACGGGGCCTTGGCAGATCTCGAGGAAGCCGGAGAGGAGGGAGAGGATCGCGCTGGTGAAGAGGGCGGCGCCGATCCAGTCGACCTTCGGGCGGGCGTCATGGCGTTCGGGGACTTGCAGGAAGACCACGATGAGCCAGATGGCGAGGAGACTGAATGGCAAGTTGATGTAGAACGCCCAGCGCCAGGAGAGGGTTTGAGCGAAGAAGGCTCCGACCACGGGCCCGATGACGCTGGCGACGCCCCAGACGGAGCTGAGGAGGCCCTGCATCTTGCCGCGGGTTTCGGGGGGGAAGAGGACGCCGAACATGATGAAGCTCATGGTGAAGAGGCCGCCGGCGCCGATGCCCTGGATGGCGCGGAAGACGACGAGCTGGACCATGTTCTGGGCCGTTCCGCAGAGGGCGGAGCCCACGGCGAAGATGACGATGGCGAGGATGATGAAGCGCTTGTGTCCGTAGATGTCGGAGAGTTTGCCGTAGAGGGGGGTGGCGACCGTCGAGGCGAGATTGAAGGCCGTGGGAGCCCAGGGGTAGAGGGAAAGGCCGCCGATCGAGGAGATGACGGTGGGCATGAGCGTCCCGATGATGGTGCCGTCGAGGGCGGCGAGGAACATCACCATGAGGATGCCGGCCACGACGGTGCGCTGGCTGTTGGTCATGCGGGTTGAGGGGGGGTCAAGGGAAGTCCTTTCCGCTCGGGGTTAGGGGGCGTCTCCCGGGCGGGAGGACTCGGAGTCGAGAAGGCGGGGGTAGACGCTTTCGGCGAAGACCGAGACCAGGCGGGAATCGTAGGAGATGCCGGCGAGGCGGTGGAGTTCGGCCATGGCTTCGTCGGGATCGAGGGCTTCGCGGAAGGGGCGGCGGTGGGTGATGGCTTCGTAGAACTCGGCGATCGCCAGAACTCGTGCCGGTAGCGGGATGGCATCTCCCATGAGGCCGTCGGGGTAGCCGGTGCCGTCCATGCGTTCGTGGTGCCAGCGGACCCAGAGGGCGGGTTCGGGACCCAGGCCGATTTCGCGGACCATGCGCTCACCGAGGAGGGAATGCTCGCGCAGCTTTTCGCGTTCGGACGGGGTGAGGGGGGCGGGTTTGGAGAGCATGGGGGCCATGTCTTCCTGCCCGAGGTCGTGGAGATAGGCGGCCTGTTCGAGGGAGTCGAGGACATCGGGGGGGAGGCCGGCGGCTTGGCCGAGTTTTCGGGCGAGGGTGGCGATGCGGGCGGCGTGCTCGGAGTCGTAGCCTTCGAGCTCGGACATGTAGCGTCCCCAGGCGGGAAGGTCGAGCGACTCCGACTCGGGGGGGCCGTGCAGTCGGGGGCGGGGTAGCCGGCTGCGGAGGGTCTCGAGGAGTTGCGGGGGGGCGAAGAGATAGACGAGGTAGGCGATCGCGGCCAAAAGGCTGAGGTAGCCAATCACACGGAGCAGGAGCTCGATGGTCATGGCTACCTCAGGAATCCCGAAGGGACTAGCGGATCAGGGACGCGGCCATGGCCGAGACGATCAGCAGCGCGACGATGTTCACGATCTTGATCATCGGGTTGAGCGCGGGACCGGCGGTATCCTTGAAGGGATCTCCGACGGTGTCGCCCACGACCGCGGCCTTGTGGGCATCGGAGCCCTTGCCGCCGAAGTGACCCAGTTCGATGTACTTCTTGGCGTTATCCCAGGCGCCGCCACCGGTGGCCATCATGAGCGCCATGAGCAAGCCGGTGATGATGACGCCCACGAGCATACCGCCCAGGGCGCGGACGCCGAGGAAGGCGACGCCGATGGGAACGGCGACCGCGAGGACACCAGGAAGGAGCATCTCCTTGATGGCGGCGGCGGTGACGATGTCGACCGCGCGACCGTAGTCAGGCTTGGCGGTGCGATCCATGATGCCGGGGATCTCGCGGAACTGGCGGCGGACTTCCTGGATGACGGCCTGCGCAGCCTTGCCCACGGCCTCCATGAAGAGGGACGAGAAGAAGAACGGCAGGACGGCACCGATGAAGAGACCGATGATGACCTTGGGATCCTGGAGCGAGTAGTTGATGTTGAAGAGGGACGGGTTGACGGTGACTCCCGCCGCGTCGGGCATCCCCATCTCCTGGACGCGCTGCGTGAAGGTGATGAAGAGGGCGAGCGCCGCGAGGCCGGCCGAACCGATGGCATAGCCCTTGGTGACGGCCTTGGTGGTGTTTCCGACGGCGTCGAGGGCGTCGGTGGTGCGGCGAACCGACTCGGGAAGCTCCGCCATCTCGGCGATGCCGCCGGCGTTGTCGGTGATGGGGCCGAAGGAGTCGATGGCGACGATCATGCCGGCGGTGGAGAGCATGGCGACGGCGGCCGTCGCGATGCCGTAGGCGCCGACGAGGAGCGGCGTGGTGCCGAGGGGTGCGGCCATGCTCTGGGCGAACCAGTAGGCGGCGCCGATACCTGCGACGATCACGAGGACCGGGGCGAGGGTGGACTCCATGCCGATGGCGAGGCCCGAGATGATGTTGGTGGCGGGGCCGGTCTGCGAGGCTTCAGCGATCCGCTTGACTGGACGCCATTCGGTGGAGGTGTAGTACTCGGTGATGACGGTGATCAGGCCCATGACGGCGAGGCCGACGATGGCGGCCCAGAAGAAGCCCCACTGACCGGGGAAGAGCCAGGCGGAGATGCCGGCGAAGGCGGCCGCTGACACGATGGTGGTGACGATCAGACCCTTGTAGAGGGCGCCCATGATGTTGGTGCCGCCGCCGAGGCTCACGAAGAAGGAGCCGATGATGGAGGCGATGATGGCCGCGCCACCGATGGCGATGGGCAGGAGCACGCCGGTGATGTTTCCTGCGGGGAAGGCCATCTGGCCGAGCAGGAGGGCGGCGACCATGGTGACGACGTAGGTTTCGAAGAGGTCGGCACCCATGCCGGCGCAGTCGCCGACGTTGTCGCCGACGTTATCCGCGATGACGGCGGGGTTGCGGGGGTCGTCCTCGGGGATGCCCGCTTCGATCTTGCCGACGAGGTCGGCGCCGACGTCGGCTGCCTTGGTGAAGATGCCGCCGCCCACGCGGGCGAAGAGCGAGATCAGCGAGGCGCCGAAGGCCATGCCTTCGATGGCGAGGTTGAAGGAGTGGACGTTCCGCTCGAAGAAGAGGAAGAAGAAGACGGCGACGCCGAGGAGGCCGAGGCCGACGACGGCCATGCCGGTGACGGCTCCGCCCTTGAAGGCGAGCGCGAGGGCGGGCGCGAGGCCCCGCTCGGCGGCGGCGGCGGTGCGGACGTTGGCACGAACGGAGATGTTCATGCCGACGTAGCCGGCGGCTGCGGAGAAGATGGCGCCGACGAGGAAGCCGACGGTGGGCTCCCAGGCCTTGAAGACCAGGCCGAGAATGATGGACAGAGGGATGCCGACGATGGCGATGGTGCGGTACTGGCGATTGAGGTAGGCCATCGCGCCTTCCTGGATGGCGCCCGCGATCTCTTGCATGCTCGCGTTCCCGGCGGGCTGCTTCACGACGCTCGAGGCGAGGAAGGCGCTATAGCCGAGGACGAGTAGCGCAGAGACGATGGCGAACCAGGAAATCGGCGTGAAGAACTGAGTGACCGTTTCCAAATCCGTGGTGCTCCTGTTACTGCGAATTCCCCCGGCCGTAAAAACAAAAAAAACGAGGCCAAACCCCGGGGGGCTGGTCCGGACTCGGCCCTGACCGCAGCTTGAACGTCCTACCAAGGGTAAGGCAGCTGGAGACAGGGACAACGGAGCAATGATACAGGCTTAAGCGGGCCTTCGTCTAGTGTTAAGCGCACATGGCGAACAAGCCGACACACTCGGACGGGATTTGACCTTGCGTTGGAAAGGGTGACATGCGCGGGGTCGCTATCGCGGCGATCGCGCAGGGGGAAGCGACCCCGGGGCTCAGGAGGAGAGGGTCTCGGTGGCCTTGGCGTAGACGCTGACCCGGTTACGGCCCGCGTGCTTGGAGGCGTAAAGCGCCTGATCGGCGGATTCCATGAGGGTCTCGTCGGACTGGGCGTGAAACGGCAGGGTCGCCACTCCGATGGAGACGGTCACTTGCAGGATCTCGCCGTTGGGTCCGGGAAGCGGGGTTTCCTCGATGGCCATGCGAACGCGTTCGGCGAGGATCAGGGCGCCCTCGGTATCGGTCTCGGGCATCAGGACCATCATCTCCTCGCCGCCGTAGCGGGCGGCGATGTCGAGGTCCTCGCGGACGCTGCGCTTGATCACGCCGGCGACCAGCTTGAGGGCTTCGTCACCGCAGGCATGGCCGAAGGAGTCGTTGAAGCGCTTGAAATGGTCGATATCGATCATCATCAGGCTCAGATGCGTCCCGTAGCGCTGAGTCCGGCGAATCTCCTCGGTGAAGCGCTGTTCGAAGTGGCGGCGGATATAGAGCTTGGTGAGGCCGTCGACGGTGGCCATCTCGTAGAGGCGGGCGTTTTCGATGGAGGCGGCGGCCTGGACGGCCAGGGCCGAGAGCAGTTGCATGTCCCCGTCGGTGAAGGCGCCGATGCCCATGCCGGCCTCCTTGTCGAAGACGGCGAGCACGCCTACCACCTGATCGCGGCTGGAGATGGGAACGGCCAGGCAGGTGAAGGAATCGAACTCGGCGGGAATGATCAACGGGTTGTCGAAGATCTCGCCGCGATTGGTGAGCACCAGGCCTTCGAGCCAGAGGCCGTCGAGAGGGAAGTTCATGCCCTGAGGCCAGTAGTGGAAGTTGAAGCTGGCTTCGAGCTCGAGCTCGGCCCGCGCCTCGTCGAAGGTGAAGAGCACGCCGCGGCGGGCGTTGAGCAAGCTGACGGAATGGGAGACCAGCTCCCGGATGATGGACGCGCGGTTGAGCGTCGAGTGGATGATGCTGGTGATCTCGTGAAGGCGTCCGAGTTCCACCACCTTGAGGTCGAGCTTGAACTTGAGGGAGTGGTTGTAGAGGGCGACCGCGAGCTGGCGCCCCATGACGCTGAGGAGGTCGCGTTCGATCTCGGTGTAGGGATGGCCCCCCAGCTTCTCGGAGAGCATGAGGAGGCCGAAGAACTGGCCCTTCATGACGAGCGGGATCCAGAGGGTGCGGGGCAGGGACTGGAGGGCGACCTCGTTGGCGATGGCGAAGTTGCGCATGGCCGGCAAGGATTCGATGTCATCCGCCCCGATGGGCGAGTCGTAGGTGGTCCAGTAAGTCTCGGTGGGGAGAGGAACCGTGAGGGCGGTAGGCCTCTCGTCGAAACCGACGGCCGTGAGCAGGGTGAGTCTGCGGGACTCATGCTGCACGTGGAAGATCGCCCCCTTCGAGATCGCGAAAGAGCCCTTGATCATGCGCAGGACCGTCTTGAGCGAGGCCTTGAGCTGAGGGTTGGTCGTGATCTCGGCCGCCATGTCGCTGAGCCCCGCGAGGCAGATGAGCAGGCGATCCAGATGATCGGAGGGATTTTCCGAGGCGTTGTCCGAAGCGTTGTCCATGGCGGTCTCGATGCGCTCCTCTTGAGTTAGCGGCAAGTCTTGGCCGCTGTTACCATTTTTTGGCCGCTGTTACCCTTGATGAGCCGCGGGGGCTAGGACAGCAGGGCGACGGCAGCGGGTTCGTCGTCGGCGATCTGGGCGAACTGGGCGAGCCCCATGATGGTGAAGGTCTTGGCGATGGTCTTGGTGAGGCCGCAGAAGACCAGCGAGCCCTCGATTTCCTGGATCTTCTCGATCACCTCGATCAGGATCGAGATGCCGATCGAGTTGATGACCGTCGACTTCTCCATGTTGATGACGAGCTTCTTGAAGTCTTCGGCGATGAGCGCCATGGCGGCCTCGCCGATCTTCTCGCCCCCCATGTTGTTGACGTAGCCATCCGTGTAGACGACCGCGTAATCGGCCTCCTTGCGAACGGATACCGCGAACTGATTAATCACTGCGAACCTCCTCGTTGCCGGAGCTTGCTCATGGTCAAGGTCGTGCCCTCGGCTCCGGAGATAATCTCCACGGTGTCCATCAGGCTTTCGATCAGCATGAGGCCCCACCCCCGCTTGTAGGTGTCGTTTCCGGCGACTTTGGCATGGATATCCGGCTTGGGAACCTCGGAAACGTCGAACCCTCCGCCATGGTCCCTGATGACGACCAGGAGGTCATCCGGACGCATGACGAACTTGATGTAGACTGTGGCCTCCTCGGACTTGGAGTGCTCGAAGGCGTTGATGCAGGCTTCGATCAGGGCGTGCTTGACCTCGTCGGTCTGGTCCGAGTCGAAGGCCATGAAGCGTGCGACCGCCTCGGCAGTCTGAGTGGCGGCCACTTCCATGTCGGGGATAATGGGGATGGTCAGGTTAATTTCCTTGGGAAACTCGGCCGTGCCTGGCTTGTTGATCAAATGACCCACCTCCAAAACATCCGCGGGGACGGTTGCCCCTCATTATACGAAGCGCCGTGGGGCGCGTCCAGACGCCCCTCGCGGGGACCTCGAGCGGGATTGCCGCTAGTCGGCATCTTCCGCCTTCGACAGGGGAGCGAAGCGAAGATCGAGGATCTTCTGCCCCAACCCCGGAAACGAAACCGCCAGACACGCTCGCTCGCCAGAGCCGATGATCCGGGCGACCACGCCCAACCCGAAGGTCGGGTGCTGAACCCGGTCCCCCACTTCGTACGGTACCTCGACGCTCGCCTCGGCGGGCTTCGGCTTGGTCCGAAGGGGATTGGCCTGCCGTTCTCCTATGCCCCAATCATCAGCCCAAGTAACGTCCGGCTTGTCGGCCCATCGAACGCCATCCTCGTCGCGGCCCCACGAACTCCTTCTTTCCGGCTCCGCGGAGATCCTGACGATCCGGTGCAGCAACTCATCCGGAAGCTCTTCCAGGAAGCGCGAGGGCAGGGTCCGGGTGTATTCCCCGAAGACCATCCGCCGGCCGGCAAAGCTGATGAACAAGCGCTCCCGCGCCCGGGTGATACCCACGTAGCAAAGCCGGCGTTCCTCTTCGAGTTCAGGCGGGTTGTCCAGGGCACGCTTGTGAGGGAAGACTCCTTCCTCCAGGCCGACCAGGAAGACCACCGGGAACTCCAGCCCCTTGGCGGAGTGAAGGGTCATCAAGGTGACGGCGCGATCCGTCTCCTCGTGGCGTTCGAGCTCGGTAAGCAGCGACATGTGGGTCAGGAACCCCCCCAGACTGGGATCGTCCGACAGTTCGACGAACTGGTGGGCGACGGTGAGCAGTTCCTCGAGGTTTTCGAGGCGCGCGCGACTCTCCGGGGTCGGGTCGGCCTCGAGCTCGGCGACGAGACCGCAGCCCTCGAGGATGCGCGAAAGCAGCTCGGGGACCGTCGATTCCGGGGAGCCCCATGCCTCGACGTTGGCGACGAAAGTCGCTATCGCCTTGCCCGCCTTGCCCCCGATGCCGGCCTGTTCGGGCTGGCGTCCCGCTTCCAGCATCGAGACGCCCCGCGATTGCGCGAGCGAAGCGAGCTTCTTCAAGGAGGTCGCGCCGACGCCGCGGCGAGGGACGTTCACGACCCGGCTGAAGGCGGAATCGTCCGAGGGGTTGAAGACCAGGCGCAGGTAGGCGAGGGCGTCCTTGACTTCCTTGCGTTCGTAGAAGCGGGTACCGCCAATCAGGCGATAGGGAATGCCCCAGCGCATGAGGGAATCTTCCAGGGCGCGGGACTGGGCGTTGGTGCGATAGAGCACGGCGACGTCGGAAGGAGGATGATCCGTTTCGATTTCGCGGATCTTGTCGACCACCCAGGCGGCCTCCGTGCGGTCGTCCTCGGCGCCGTAGAGGGTGATCTTCTCGCCCTTGGGGTTCCGGGTCCAGAGGGCCTTGGGGTAGCGCTCGGAGTTGTTGTCGATGACGGCGTTGGCCGCGTCCAGGATGGTCTGGGTCGAGCGGTAATTCTCCTCGAGCGGGATCACCTGGGCATCGGGGAAGTCCTGCTTGAACTGCAGGATGATCCGGAAGTCGGCGGCCCGGAAGGAATAGATGCTCTGATCGACGTCGCCGACGACGAAGAGGTTTCGCGAGGCCTCGCTGAGGAGCTTGATGAGCTGGTACTGGGTCTGGTTGGTGTCCTGGTACTCGTCGACGAGGATGTGCCGGAAGCGGCGCTGATAGGCCGCCAGGCGATCGGGACGCGTCTGGAAGAGGCGAGCGGCCAGGAGCAGGAGGTCGTCGAAGTCGAGGGCGTTCTGGCGTTCGAGATTGGTCTGGTACTCGGCGAAGATCTTGGCGATGTTGCGTCCGCCGTATCCGGTGGCCGTTTCGGCGAAGCCTTCGGCGGTGAGGTTGTTGTTCTTGGCCTTGGAGATCTGGGACTGGACGGAGCGAGGGGGGTAGGCCTTGTCGTCGAGTCCGAGGCGCGAGATGGCGTCCTTGATGAGCGCGAGTTGCTCGGTTTCATCGAAGATGACGAAGTTTCGGCGGTAGGGGCCCTCGAGGGCTTCGATCTCCTCGCGCAGGATGCGGGCGCAGATGGAGTGGAAGGTTCCCACCCACAGGCCTCGCCCATGGTTTCGGCGGGCGGGGGCCTCGCCGGTGTCGGCGGCTTCGAGCAGGGAGTCGATGCGGGCGCGGAGTTCCTTGGCGGCCTTGTTGGTGAAGGTGACGGCCATGATTTCATGGGGGGCGGCGGCGCCGGAGCCTATCAGGTGGGCGAGACGGTGGGCCAGGACGCGGGTCTTGCCGCTGCCCGCACCGGCCAGAACGAGCAGGGGGCCGGCGGCGTGGGTGACGGCCAAGGTTTGAGCCGGATTGAGCTGGGCCATGAAAGTTCCTCGAAGTGGCGGGGGCGGGGGGCGCCCGCACGGGATGCTTGCAGGCTACCGGAAGTTTTGCTATGATCCGGGGGACCAACACTCCTTAGTTTAGCGCGCTTTCCCCGCCCTGAACAGGTCGAAAAAGGGTCAAGACAAGCTCGACTGGCCCTTCGGCTCGGGAGCGCCCGGCGCGATTGGCGCCCGATTTACCACTCATTATCGCGAGGGAGACACGTCAAAATCATGGATGTCAACACCGCCGCACTGCCCGTGACCGTCGACGCCCTGATGCAGGAGCTGCTGACGATTCAGTCGTCGGGTTCAAAAAAGGTCGCGATCCTCGGGACTCGCCACATCTCCCTCACCCACCAGCAGTTGATCGAAATGCTGGCCTACGCCTTGGCCCTGACCGGCAACAACGTGCTCACCTCGGGCGCGGCCGGCACCAACTCAGCGGTCATCAAGGGCGTTCAGCGGGCGAACCCCGGTCACCTGACCGTGGTCCTGCCCCAGACCCTCTCCCAGCAGTCGGCTGAGAGTCAGGAACTTCTGAGCACCCTGCCCAACGTGCGCGAGCACGGCGAGCGCCGGCTGCTCACGCTGGCCCAGGCCTCCCAGATGTGCAACCAGGAGATCATCGACAACTGCCAGCAATTGATCTGCTTCCTTTACCACTCGAGCCACACGCTCCAGGAGTCGGTGAAGTACGCCCAGGAGAAGCATAAGGTCGTCACCTCGTTCTATCTGGATTAACCGCCGGTACGCTTCACGCCGCTCCCTCGAGGGGGCGGCGTTTTTTTTCCCCCTTTTAATTCCCCCCGTCGAGAGCCGCGTCCGACCCGGCCCTCAGCCCCAGAATGACTGTTGACGCCCTTCGAGGTAGATGAGATGCTGCGTAACGAAACGTTACAATGGCGGGCGACGAGTGCGGGACGGCGAAGAGGAGGGGGCAGAATGACTTACCAGTTTTCGATCTACAGCCGAGCTGAGGCGATGCTGCTCCTGGAACTTGCTTACGAGCATCGGGAGAGTGTGGTTTCCCGATGTCGGGAAACGAACTTCTTCACCGAGATAGCGGTACACCCCGAGTACGGGGAGCTTCAGGACTACTTCGACTTCATGTTGAAGCGGCTCCGGGAGCAACAGCGGCACCTCGAGGCGATCTACCGGCGCAGCCCCAGCGAGAATAGGCGTCCTAGCCCGGTGGTGGGCGATCCGTTCGCCTCCTGGCAGAATCCCCTGATGATCTGAGGGGTCAGGGGTGCCGTGTGGCGAGCCAGTCGGCACCGAGCCTGACGGTGTAATCGGAATGCAGATCTCCGATGCCGGCCACCAGAATGCGCCCCGATCCCAGCGTCTCCAGCAGGTGTTGGGCTCCCTCGGGGTTTCCTTTCTGGGCGATGACCTGGGTTTCGGCTTCCAGGGGGCCTGAATCATCCACGTTCACTCGATACCCAGCAGCCTGAAGGGTTGCGAGGGTTTCGCGCCAGAGCTTTGGCGCGACGCCGTGGGGGCGCAGCAGCGTGACGCTTGGCGCTTCGGGGGGGACGGGGGGGGCGGGTATTTTTCCGTAATGCGTCACGAGGAAGGGGTCGATTTCGCGCGGGTCGGGGATCCAGAACCAGCCGCCTCCGATGATACCGGCCTTGCCGGGCAGGACGGTGAGTTGCAGATCGGCCTTGGGGTCGAGGGATCGGAGCCATCCGGCGAGTTGGAGCAGCTCGTAGGGGGTGAGGTTGGTTTCGGCGTTGTTGCGGAGGATGCCGAGCAGGATGGGGAGTTTGAGGAGGTGGGTGGGCTGGAGAATTTGGGGGACGAGATCGAGGATGAAGGCTTGTTGCCGCTGGACCCGTCCGAGGTCGCCGAGGTCGTCGTGTCGGAAGCGCAGGAGGCCTTCGATATCCTTGCCGCTGAGGTGCTGGCGGCCGGGTTCGAGGTTGATGTCGAGGGCGCCGGCGCGATCGCGGTAGCGCAGGCGCTTGGGAACGTCGGCGTCGACGCCGCCGATGGCGTCCACGGCGGCGATGAGGCCTTGCAGGGAGACGAGGAAGAAGCGATCGACCGTCACGCCCAGGAGGTCGGAGACGGTGCGGGCGGCGAGTTCGGGCCCTCCCCAGGCGTTGGCGGCGTTGATCTTGAAGGTGGCGTGTCCGGGGATGGGGGAACGGGTATCGCGGGGGATGGAGACGACGCGGATCCGGCCCTCGCGGGGGTCCAGTCGGAGGAGGAGCATGGTATCGGAATTGCCGTCGAGCGAGGCCCGACCGTCCGAGCCCACGGCATCGGTCCCCATGACGAGGAGCGTCAGAGGGCGATCGAGGGTGGGGTGGAAGGTGGGAGCCGGGGGCTCGGGGGTCACGGGTCGCGCTTCCGGGGGTCCGAGGGCCACGGCGGCGGAGAGGGAGAGGGTGCCGGTGGCGATGGCGAGCCAGACTCCTCCCACCAGGAGGGCGAGGAGCCCCAGGAGGAGGGTTTGGCGGCGTTTGCTTTTGGAAGGGGGTTTTTTGCGTGGCATCTCATGACCCTCCCGGGCTGAAGCTGGGAGAGGAGCTCAATCTCGGGGTGACGAACGGGGGGAAGGCGGTCGGGGCGGCATTAACCCGGGGTCGGAACGGTAGATGAGCCCATAATACAAGATTGCGCCCACGGGCACCATGAGGAAAATCAGCCCCAGGTAAAGAAATCGTTCGGTGGGAGGCATGGGACGCCGCAGGGCATCGAGCAAGGCCCAGTAGACGAGGCCGACGAGGCCCGCGATGAGCAGGGCGAAGGACGTTCCCGAGAGCGCGAAGCTTCCGTTCACCCCGAGAACGCCGAGCATGGCCACGGATCCGACGATTCCCCCGAGAGAGAGCGCCAAGAGCCCCATGCAGAATTCCGGCCATCCGGGTCGTCTATTCGTCATGCCCACCTCCTGCTGCTGCCGACGTCCCATGTCAGCACGGGGGCGCCGGAGTCTCACCGGTGATTTCGACGAAAGCGCGGGCTCGGGTTTTGCGGCAGGCGCACGCCCCACGTGGGGTTGAAAAGAAGCGCGGGAAGGCTAGCGCCCGACGACCTGGATCTCGTCAGGCCCGACGATCAGCGTTCCTCGCCCCGCCTTGAGCAGGAGGCCGTCTCCCTCGATGCGCAAGCCGCGGGTGAAGAGCTGGCTTCCCTCTTGAAAGGGCATGACCTTTCCGTCGAGGGTCATCTTCAGCTTGGGAGTGTTCGCGTAGAAGGAGACGTTCTGGAACGGCCAGGAGAGATCCTTGCTTCGCAGGAGGAGCGGGCGCCCCTTGACCACGAGGGACAGGGAGCCTTTCTTGTAGTCGAAGGCCTCCAGCTTGGCGGCGAGGAGGGTCCAGGCGTCGATCTCGACCGGGGAAGCCGATGAGGCGATCGCCAGGCCGTCGCGCCCCGAACGACTGGGCTCGGAGTCCAGCTCGACCAGGCTCGCCACCGGATGGAGCGTCACCGTGAGGCGCGTTCCCGCCGAGGCATTGAAGGCCTTGAGCGAGGTCGGCATCCGCCCGACCGTGTCCTCTAGTTCCTTGAGGGTCCGGTCGTAGGCATAGACCCGGCGGCCCTCCTTGAGCAGGGCTTCGCGCTGAGTCTCGGAGAAATCGACCGCACGCGCCAAGACATCGTCGAGAGCCTCCCCCCCCGAGGTCACCTGCCGGCGCCAGCCCTGCGCTCCGAGGCGATCGAGCAGCAAGGCCATGGCCGAACCCGTCAGCGAGAAGCGGTCGCGCCTCACCGAGTTGGAATCGACGGTCTGATGAAGCAAGCCCGAGATCTGCCGGACCAGCTCCCTTTCCGGGGCGTAACCCGAAAGCTTGAGGAACGGAGAACGTAGCGGCTGGTAATTCGAGGTTCCCGCGGCCGTGTACATGATCTCCGCGAAGCGCGTCGAACCCTCGATAGCCTCGGCATGATCCTCGTACGTTCTCAGGGACTTCCCAAGTCGCTCCTGGCGCTCGCGGCGCATGGCCACGAACCAGAGCGCGTTGCGCTTGGCCAGTTCGAGATTTTCGGCATGGAGCGCCACGGCGAGCATCTTGTTCTCGAGATCCGCCATCGCCATGTTCTCGACGTCATCGGTCGGATAGGCGCTGAAGCGCTCGTCGGCATGCTTCTCGTAGCCCGAGAACTGCCCGAAGCCATGCTGGACGTAGCTGGCGAAGAGCGCGGAAACGAAGTCCCGAGACGTGACCGCCCCGTCGTAGAAGAAGAAGGGGTAGGGCAGCAGGGTCGTCCGCAGGCCGTTCAGGGGGATGCCCAGGGAATTTGCCTGATCGAAGTCGGCGGTGGGCCCGTAACGGACGTGAATCCTGGTCCCCAAGGGCAGCGGAGTCCCCCGGGCGAGTAAGACGAAGCCCCTGGGGGGCTTGGGATGGTTGATCAGGAAGACGGCACGACCACGGTCGAAGAGGGCCAGCGGGCGGCTGTGGAGCTCGAAACCCGGCCAAACCTTGGCGCCCTTTTCCCGCGAGAGATGGTAGGCCTCGGCGAGCCCCGCGAGGAGCTCATTGTCCTGGGCGGAGAGCGCAGGGGCCTTCGCCGTGGCCTTGGGCGCCGCGGCAATCGGCGGCGCGGCCAACAAGGAAGAGAGCGCGAGCAAGGCCACGGCGCCGAACGCAGGGAGCAACCGACTCACAGAATCTCCTTTCCCGCAGGCATTCACGGGGACCGCGGATGACCTGGACATTGTACCCTTGCCCTCGCCTGCCTAACGTGAGTGCAGGGGAGGCCTCCATCGTTTAGAGCCCCGAAATGCCGGGAAGAATAGGGAAGCCCGTTCGTGCAAGGATCCCGCGACGATCGGACGGAACGGCGTGCACGCGAAGCAAGACGGAGGAGCAAGATGGAGGACGCGAAGGGCCCCGCCCCGAGCGGCTTCACGATCGTGGAGACCGCCGTCACCGCGGCCATCGTCGCGGTCGTTCTCACGGCCACCATCGGCGTGCTCGCCCGCTATACCGAAACCGACATCCGCACCCAGAAGTTCCTCCGGGCCCAGCACCTGGCCCAGGCCGAGGTCGACGAGGTCCTCGCCCGCCACAGCGTGGAAAACAGCTTGGTGAGCGATACGCTGAACCGCGCGCGTTACTACCCCATGGAAGAGGAGGACATGGGATACATCGTCTCCCAGTACTTCTTCCACAACTTCCCCCTCGACCACCCCCCCGGCACCACGTTCAACCACGCCGAACCCGGCAGCATCGACCGCAACAACTTCGAATCCCTCTTCGAGGCCAACCAGGGCCGAACCTCCACCGGAGCCCCGACAACCGCCGCTACGGGTGCCTACACGCTTCGCTACCAGTTGCTCGGTATCGAGGCCGGCATCTCCTCCGACGAGCTGAGCTCGCTGATCGACCTGACGGCGAACCCGATCCTGGCCATCCCCCCCACCGGGCTCTACAACAACCACTTCTGGGTCCCCGGAACCTACAACACCAACAGCACCATGCCCAAGGGCACCAAGGTCTACAATCCCCTGATCGGCGACTCCAGCCCCTCGGTGACCCTCAGCGGCGCCCTCTGGCTCAACAACGTCCGGCGCTTCAAGATGCCCTACGACGGTTACGATCACTTCGTCTCCAAGGTCCTGATCGTCCGGGTCTATGACCGGCAGGAGCCTCGCCGGGAGATCGGCCACGCTTACGGTGTGCTCACCGGGAGGGTCCAGCTTTGAGACGATCCGAACGCGGCTACTCCCTCGCCGAGATGATGATCGGGCTCTTCGCCTTCTCGCTGATTCTGAGCTCGATCATCTTTCTGCTCACCCGCTGGCAGCAGACCACCGCGATCACCCGGGTGCAACGCAGCCTGGCGCTGGATGCCCGGGAGGCCCTCCGGCAGATCTCGGCGGACGTCCGGGAGGCCAGCTACATCTATCACTGGGCCGAACTCGACGTGAAGATCCATTCCAACGCCATCCCCGGCCACAGTGCGGCCGACCCCTACGAGGTGAAAACCGGGGTCAAGGCTTCCAACGGGAAATGGGCCATTCCCGCCGTCACCACCCGCGTCTTCGCCGGCGCCAACCTCAAGACCGTCCCCAGCATCATGGGCCAGTTCGGGCTTGGCGAGCCGAGCCTGACGGGGCGCTTGACGGGCACGGCGACGGAATCATGGAACACCCTCGCTCTCGCCAGCATCTCGGACGGCGGCCTGGCCCGTCCCACGTACGTCATCTACTTCGCGTACGCCCTCCCCGCCTCGGACGACGACGTCAACAACGTCTACCGCTTCCAGTTCCAACCCGCGGTCAACGCGCCGGCGGATACCTGGTACCCGATGAGCGAGACCTTCGCGGCCCAGCCCGCTTCGCGCTCGTTGATCATCAAGGCCAACGCCAACGGCACCGGGACGATCACGCGCGTCACCGGCGGCGGCGGAACGGTGAATGGCAATTGGCAGCTCAAGAAGCTCTTCTCGACGATCAACCACGCTCCCGCGAACGCCCAGGATCCCCGCCGACAGTTCGCCAACGGCCTTTTCTACATCCGGCAGCTTCACCCATGGTCGGACGAGACCCCCATTTCGCCCTTCCTCGTCGAAGCCGCGGTCATCCCCTCGGAACGCTTCGGTGGGCGGATCGCAAGCTTCCCCCTCTTCGGACGGGCGTATGCCCGAAACGTCGCGATGCCGAGCGCCGAATGACAGGAAAGGAAACCCGCGAACATGACGCGTAGAGAGCAAGCTGGTTTCGCCATCCCCGTCACCATGCTCATGGTGAGCGTCCTGATGGTGCTCTCGACGGCGATCGTGGCCATGACGGTCGGCTCGTTCCGGGATGCCGCCCGCACCCGCAACCGCGCCGAGATCCTGAACGTCTCCGAGATCGGCCTGAAGCTCGCCATCGCCGAGATCATGCCCGGCCTGAGCACCCTGCCGAACGCCTACTGGTCCTTCGCGACCAAGAGCGCCAGCACCTCCGTATCGACGGCCGCCACCCCGAGCGAACCCTCCACCGACGTCACCCACGAGTTCCAGCTCTTCGGCAACGTCCGGAACTGGTCCCCCTTCGCCGACTGGTCGGCTTGGGATACCGCCAAGACCTACGCCCAGAACCATGCCGATCCCAACTGGTCGAACGGCTGGTGGATGGTTCCTCGCAACACGAGCTCCGACGACCGCTACTACGCGGATGACGCCAACGCCGCCGACGACTACGTCGGCCAGAAGGGTAAGCCGGGCGAATGGACCTACAAGAACCCGACGGCCGACAATAAGCTCGCGTTTCCCGTTCGCGTCGGCACGACCAGCGTCCCGGTCACGAATCTCTACTGGTACTGGCTGACCGAGATCTCGCCCAACACTCCGACCAATACCGAGCTTCGCGACAGAGGGCTTGCCAATCCGTACTGGGTGAGCACGCCCCCCAAGGTCGGTCAGGCGAACACCGTCGCCGACCGGGACGTCGGGGTCGGCGTCTGGCCTAACCACAGCGAGTACGCCGACGTCGCCAACGGAGCCGTCGTCAACTACGACGGTGGCAGCACCGCTTTCAGCCTCAGGGCCGACCGCTACAACTTCCTCAACACCCCGGTCCTCAAGAAGATCTACACCGTCGATCACCGCGGCGAGAAGATCCGGGTCGCGGTCTACTGCCGCATGATCATGCGCGAGTACTTCATCGACACGAGCGGGGGAGGGCCCGCATATCCCGCCGATTTCCTCGCGCACATGCGCCGGCAGACCAACGGCGGCGGCCCCAACGTCGTCTTCTACCTGGTGGCCGTCAACGAATCCACCGTGAACCAGCGCGGCGTCCGCGTCCAGCAAGCCATCTACGTCCCCGTCGGCCCCGGAAACCCCCAGGATCCCGACGCCACGCTCCGCGGCGGGATCTACCGCTTCGCCGAAAACGATGGCGCCATGCTGCCGGGAACCATGAACCTGGTCATGGACAAGAAGCTCATGGCCGAGGCGACGATCTCGGGCACGATCCTCCCGGCCTCCGGGGATCTCTCGTACCGCGTCCCGCAGCCGCCGGTTTCGAAAAACTACGCCGCCCGCGCGGACATCAACTCCTTGCACCCCCACTGGGTCTACCTGATCGAGTGGAACGGGCTCGAACCCCTGCTGGTCGAGGTCGCGACGGACGAGTTCTACCTGTCGACCAACTCGGCGCTGATCTGGCGGGATACCACGCTTTTCCCCCCGCGCTGGCGGCGCACGCCCTTCCGCTACGAGGACGCCACGCCGCAAGGCCGGGCCGTCGGCATCCAGCGAATCACCGGCGCCACCATCGACCTGGCGCGACTCGGCAACGGAGCCACCCCCTCGGCCTACGCGGATGCCTTCGGAAAGTTCAGTATCGGCCACGACACCTTCAGGCCGGGCCTCGATCCAGCCCCCCTCAACAACGGAGACGGCCTCGGCGTCGGCCATTCCCGCTGGCTGGGGCCCGGAGCCGACGTCTGGGGCGGAGTGCGGGCCAAGCTCGCGTCCATGTCCTACATCATCACCACCGAACTCCAGATCCCGGATCAACAGAATTCCAACGGACGATTCGGCCGCCCGACCACCGCCACGCGATCCACGGCCACGGCCCCGACTCCGACCCCCTAGCGGATCATCGTTCGGCCGTTTCGACCCAGCAAGTCGGAACGGCCTTTGCTAGAATGGGCGAAATCTTGCCCAGGAGGAACGCATGATCCCCCTCCACGACGATATCCCCTCGCGCCGGCGTCCCGTCATCACCTGGCTGCTGATTCTCGCCAACGTCCTCGCCTTCGCCTACGAGCTCACGCTCGGATCCGGCGGGCTCGAGGCATTTCTCGGGACCTGGGCCGTCATCCCCCGCGAGATCGTGGGCGCCTGGCGGGACCTGCTGGCCGGCCAGGTCGCGCCATGGGCCTTCGCCCCCGTTCTCACCGCCATGTTCCTGCATGGAGGCTGGCTTCACATCGGCTCCAACATGCTCTATCTCTGGATTTTCGGGGACAACATCGAGGACCGCATGGGGCATGTCGGCTTCCTGCTGTTTTACCTCTTCGCCGGAGCGGCGGCAATGGCCCTGCAGGTCGGGCTCAACCCGGCGGGAACGGTCCCGAACCTGGGAGCCAGCGGGGCCATCGCGGGAGTCCTCGGAGCCTACCTGATCCTCTACCCCGAGGCGCGCGTGCTCACCCTGGTCTTCCTCGGCTTCTTCATCACGACCCTCCGCCTCTCCGCCCTCTGGCTGCTGGGCATCTGGTTCGCCCTGCAGGCGCTACAGGGCGCCGCCGAGTTCGCCGTCGGGGCGGGAGACATCGGAGGAGTGGCCTGGTGGGCACATGTCGGCGGGTTCGTCACGGGCATGCTCGTCGGAGCCCTGCTGCGGCTTTTCACGCCACGGCGGAAGCGCAACCGCTATGCGGATCGCTGGTACTCCGATCGCTGGTAGTCACTCCGGGAAGGGTTCCTCGTCCGGATCCTCGGCAACCGGATCCTCCGGCGGTAAGGGAGTGCTCAGGTCGAGGTTTCGACGCACGCTGTGGCCGGTCCCGGCATCGCTGCGGATCTCGACCTCCCATGAGTAGTTCCCGGCCGTGACCTTCTTCTGGAAGAGCGCGCTGGGGCTGGTCGTGAACTCGCTCCCCCAGAACTCCTTGTTGCTCGGCTGGCCGCCGCTGCTGGGCTGGAAGATCACCACCCGGTAGCGAGACGCCCGCAGGTGGGTGGCCCAGTGAAAGGGCAAGGGCGCGACATCGGTCACCTGATAGTTACGGCCGGACTCCGGGTAGATCAGGCCGTTGAAAGAGACCTCGAAGGCCGCGAGCCGCCCGCCCGATCCCTCGCTCACGTTGACCCCCGGAGTGCGCCAATCGGCCACCTCGTTCGGCCCGATCCGGCTGCCCTGGGCGTCCAGGATCGGCACCGCGAGGTACTGCACCATGTAGGCGCCGCTCGGCAGGCCCTTGAAGGTGTAGACGCCGGCATCGTCGGTGCTGGCCGTGACCAGGGTTCCCGAGGGACGATAGGCGGCGAAGGTCCCGCTGGTCTCCCGCTTCAGGAGATGGACGGTCTTGCCCGGAGCGGGGCGGCCGTCCCATTCGATGGCGCCAATCACCTGCCCTCCCGCCACGCCGGAGGCGAGGAAGGGTAGCTCGCAGCCGGCGAGCAGCAAGCCGCACGTCATGAAAGCGATCGGCATGGCCGGAGAACTGAGCCGTCCCGCCGCCCCTGATCGGGGAGCTTCGGGTGCCGGTCGGCCGTTCGAGCTAGAACTTGACCGTCGAGGTGAGGCCATAGCCCATCCCGTCGTAATCTCCGGTGAGGGTGTCGGACAAGCGGTCGAATTCGATGACCAGGTTGGGGATGTAGGGGTTGGGAATGCCGAGCTGGATGGTGATGCCCGCCTTGCTACCCATCAGGGATCCGGGGCCCGGGGTGCCGTCCGGTGTGGTTAGGGTCTGGGGTTCGGTGGCGGCCACCAGGAGGGACCAGTCGACGACAGGCAGCTTGGGATAGAAGACGTAGGCCGCCGGAACCATCTCGAGGATCCCCTGGCTGGGGTCCGAACTGGTGCGGAAGCCGCCCGAGAGTTCCGCCCCGAGGACGTTGCCGGTGAGCATGGCGGCCGCGTACGGCACTTCCTTGGCGAGGGCGCCCTGGAGGGAGAGTCCGAGCTGATCCGAGCCGAAGTTCACGGCGGCGGTGAGGTTGTAGGCGGGATCCCCGGTGAGTTCGACCGCTCCGATCGAGTTGTGATCGACGTCGGCCAGCAGTTCGACGGTGCCGAGTCCGAAGTCGTAGGAGGCGCCGCCGTAGACGTAGATGGTGTTGACGGCGGCAGCCAGGCCGATTTGGCCCAGCTTGGCTGAGGTGCCGAAGCCGATGTCGGTTCCTCCGCGGGCGGTGGCGGCGCTCGGTTCGGAGAGGCCCGCGCCCATGATGCCGTCGCCCCAGTGGGAGGCGTAGCCGCCGGTCCACATCAGCGAGCCCATGGAGAATCGGCCGGCGCGAACGAGGAGAGCGCCCATCTGGGGGTGCTTGGTGGTCATGCTGACGTTGCCCCCGAGGCTGACGGCTCCGGTCGGGGGGGCTCCCTTGGAGGTGGGGGATCCCCGGCTGATGACCGGCGTGTTGCCGGAGCCCGAGGAGCTGTTGGCGCCCGCGATCGAGGCGCTATAAGCGGTTCCGTCTTCGGTCGTCCCGCTGAAGACGGCGTAGAAGGAGGTCCGGGCATAGGGCTTGAGCCGGTCCTCGGGGTCGTCGAGGAAGGTGAGCCCGACTCCGCCGCGGACCTTGCCGCCGTTGTTGCCCATGTTTCCGATGCTGGACTTGAGGGATTTGACCTCGCCTTCGAGGGTCTTGACGGAGGATTCGAGGGTGGTGACGCGCAGGGTCAGGGCGGCGAGTTCGGTGGCGAACTCGGCCTTGAGGCGCTCGACGGTGGCCTTGTCCTGGTTGGTGACGCGTCCGGGCTGCTGGGAGAGGTCCTCGATGCGGTCCATGACGGTGGCGAGGGTGGCGGCGAGTTCGTAGCGGGTGACGGTGCGCTGGCCGCGGAAGGTCTTGTCGGGGAAGCCGCTCATGATGCGGTACTTCTCCATGAGGGTCTGGATGGCTCCGTAGGCCCAGTGATTGGGACCGACGTCGAGGAGCTGCGCGGCCTTCACTTGGGCGGAGGCGGGCGGGGCGGCGAGGAGCGAGGCGCAGGCTCCCAAGGCGATCGCCGTCATCACGCTCAGCGCCACGGGCGGGCGGCCCAGGTTCCTCAGTCTCAACGAAGTGCCTCCTTGCGGTCGGGTGGGATAGCCAAATAGGCGTTGCCAGAGTGTAGTCGGCCCCGACCGGAAGGTCTGTGACGGCGACTACCGGCAGGCTAGCAGCGGAGCAAGTGCCCCGAGGCATTATTCCGCGGCGGGCCCCGGTTCTAACGGGCTAGCGGGCGGATTTCGAGTCCTTGCTATCATTTTCGTGCCTTCGGGCCAGGATCTTGCGTGCAGCTCGCCCGGTACGGGACCGCGTTCGAGGCGGTAGCATGGCGGCAGTCGCCTCTTACGGGCCCGAGTCGGGGCCGGCCATGCGTCGCGGGTCGCGGGTTCATGGGGAAACGAGGGGAAACGATCATGAAATACGGCCCATGCAGGGCCCATGATAGAATGGATCCGGCCCTTGAACGGGCTGACAAACCGTCCGCGATCCTCTAGATGGGCGCCCTGCGGGCAATGCAGGGCGTGATTGGTGAGAAATGCCCGAGAAGACCCTCTTTACCCTGATTGCTATCGGCATCGTAGGCCTGCTCATTTTGATCCACGAGTCGGGGCACTTCCTGATGGCCAAGGCGCTGCGCGTCCCGGTCAAGGAGTTCGCGCTCGGCTTCGGCAAGGCGCTCTGGAAGCGCCAGTGGGGGGAGACGACCCTTCGTCTCAACATGCTGCCCCTGGGGGGCTACTGCGCCTTCCTGGACGACGACAAGGAAGCGGGATACGCCGAGGACGACCCGCGCCTCCTGCGGAACCGCGCCGTCTGGCAGCGTTTCCTGGTGGTCTCGGGCGGCGTGCTCTTCAACTTCCTCGCGGCCTACCTGGCCCTCTTGATAGCGGCCTTCACCATCGGCTTCGCCGAGGTCAAGGTCCAGGATGAGCGCCTGCACGTGACCCAGGTCATCACGGGGCAACCCGCGCAGGTGGCCGGCTTCAAGACGGGCGATCGCCTCGTCTCGATCGACGGCCAACCCGTCACCGACGGCGACGCCTTCATCAAGACCATCAAGTCCCGCGCCAACCAGCTCACCCCCATGATCGTCGCCCGCGGCGATCAGACCGTCCCCCTCGTGGTCACCCCGAGCGCGGCCGGAAAGATCGGCGTCGGCATCGGCCCCATCGCCGACCGCGTCTACGTCAAGCCCGCCAACCCGATCGTCGGGGCATGGACCCAGACGGCCGACCTCACCGCCAAGTCGGTCCAGGGACTGGGGCAGCTCGTGACCGGTCAGGTCAGTCTCAACGAGGTCGGAGGCCCGGTCGAGATCGTTCGCGCCGGCTCCTTCGTCGGCCAAAACGACGCGCGCAATCTCCTGAGCTTCACCGCCCTCATCTCGCTCGGACTCGCCGTCATGAACGTCCTGCCCCTGCCCGCGCTCGACGGCGGCCACATGGTCTTCCTCCTGATCGAGGGCATCTTCCGACGCCCCGTGCCCCGCAAGATCGAGGAACCCCTCATGCAGACGGGCCTGATCCTGCTCCTGGGCCTGATGAGCCTACTGCTCATCAAGGACATCGTTAACCCGATCAAGTACCCGGAAATGCCGCCCAAGCCCGCCGTCGAAGCCCCGCTCAACAAGTAGCGACAAAGGACAGGAGCTCTCATGGAATCCACCATGCTCGATACCCAGAAATCCGCGGCCCTCTGGCTGGAAGCCAAGGACCTCATGCCCGGGGGAGTGAATTCCCCGGTCCGCGCCTTCCGCTCCGTCGGAGGCGATCCCCTGTTCTTCGAAAGGGGCCAAGGCGCCCATCTCTGGGACGTCGACGGCAACCGCTACATCGACTACATCGGAGCTTGGGGACCCGCCATCCTGGGTCATGCCCATCCCGCGGTGATCGCGGCCGTCAAGGCGGTCCTCGATAACGGCTTCGGCTTCGGGGCCCCGACGCCGGCCGAGAACCAGATCGCCAAGGTGATTCGCGAGGCCTTGCCGACCATGGAGGTCGTGAGGCTCGTCAATTCCGGCACCGAAGCGACCATGAGCGCCCTGCGCCTGGCGCGCGCCTTCACCGGCCGCGACAAGATCGTCAAGTTCATCGGCTGCTACCACGGCCACGCCGACATGCTGCTGGTCCAGGCCGGATCGGGAGTCGCCACGCTCGGCCTTCCCGACAGCCCCGGAGTGCCGGCGGCGTCGGTGGCCAACACCCTGACCTTGCCCTTCAACGACATGGCGGCCCTCGACGCCCTCTTCGCCGCCGAGGGCGACGCGATCGCCGGGGTCATCATCGAGCCCGTCGTGGGCAACGCGGGCGTGCTGGTGCCCGAGCCGGGCTTCCTGGAGCACCTGCGGGCGCTCACCGCGCGTCATGGCACCTTGCTGATCTTCGACGAGGTCATGACCGGCTTCCGAGTGGCCTGGGGAGGCGCTCAGTGCCGCTTCGGCATCGAGCCCGATCTCACCTGCCTCGCCAAGGCCATCGGCGGCGGCATGCCGATCGGTGCCTACGGCGGCCGCCGCGAGATCATGGACATGGTCGCCCCCGCGGGCCCCATGTATCAGGCAGGCACGATGTCGGGCAACCCCGCCGCCGTCGCGGCGGGCCTCGCCACCCTCGCCGAACTCGCCAAGCCCGGCGTCTACGCCAGACTCGAGGAAACCACCCAGCAGCTCGCCCGGGGCCTGAAGCAAGCCGCGGACGAAGCGGGAGTTCCGGTGCAGGTCAACCAACTGGGCGCCATGTTCACCCTATTCTTCACCGAGACTCCGGTCAAGGACTGGGAGACGGCCAAGGCCTCGGATACCGCCAAGTTCGGGCGCTACCACCGCCTGATGCGGGAAGCGGGCATCTACCTGCCCCCGTCCCAGTTCGAGGCCAACTTCGTCTCGCTCGCCCACGGCCCCGCCGAGGTCGAAGCGACGATTGCCGCCGCCCGAAAGGCGTTCAAGGTCCTCTAGCATGCGGCGTGCTTGGCTTTTCGGCCTGGCCCTGTCGATCCTGGGGGGGTGCTCGGAGGCTCCGACCCTTCCCCAGGTGAACCCGCTCCCGGAAGGTCGCCTGAGTTCGGGCTACGGCACGCGCTCGGTCGATCCCGTTTCCGGGAAGGCCACCCCGAAGGGCCACCACGACGGCTACGACCTGGCCGCGGCCATGGGCACTCCCATCCGCGCCTCCAAGGCCGGCAAGGTCTCCTTCGCCGGCCGCAAGGGCGGTTACGGGAACTCCGTCATCCTCGATCACCCGGGCGGCTGGTCGACCCTCTACGGTCACGCCAGCCGCCTGGTGGTATCGCTCGGGCAGGAGGTCGATGCCGGCCAGATCCTGGGCCACGTCGGAAGCACGGGCCGTTCGACCGGCCCCCATCTTCACTACGAGCTTCGCCATCATGGAAAGAGCATGGACCCGGGGATCTTCGCGGCCTCGAAGCCCAGGCCCCTCGAGGCCATGAACTCCGACCCGACCCCGCCGCCTGTCCGGTCGGTCACCAAGGACATGGCCCCGGATGACCTTTCACAGGAAGCCCCGCCGCTGCGCTACCCCGCTGACCCCGACGTGCGTCTCGCCATGCAGGCGCTCGACGGCTCGGTCCATGCTATGGCCTCGGCCGAGCCCCCGACCAGGTGGCAGAGGCTCAAGACCTGGGCCGTGGGCGCCTTTCAAAGATTCGCGGCCCTGCTCACCTTGCGACGTGTCACCTGAGCCGAACCCCTTCGGGCTTGTTATCTCTTGACCACCGCTTCGCGACGACGTATCGTCGAGGCATGCCGAGAGTCAATGGGCCAAGGGAACCCGCCTCCCCTCATGCTCCCCGTGGCGCCGATCCGCTTCCGTGGATCGGGTTGAGCGTCGTCGCGCTCTTTCTGCTGAGCTACCCATGGCTTGCTCCGTTCACCCAGGGACGGGAACTGCTCGGGATCCCGCTGATTCTGTGGTACGTTTTCGGGGTTTGGGGAGTCCTCATTCTGTTCGGCGGGCTGATGCGCCCGCGGAAGTAACATGACGTTGCTCATCATCGGCATCGCCGTCGCCTACGTGTCGGCACTCTTCGCCGTCGCCCTGTTCGCCGAGCGGAGCCGCGAGACCGGTGCGACCTGGATCCACCACCCCCTCGTCTACTCGCTGGCACTGGGCATCTACTTCACGGGCTGGGGCTACTTCTCGAGCGGGCCCTCCCTGTTCACCCAGGGCCTCGGGGACATCTACCTCACCATCGGCGGAACGCTGACCCTCCTGCTTGGCTGGCCCTTCATCCTCAAGATCATTCGCCTGACCAAAGAGCAGAACGTCACCACCTTGCCCGAATTGCTCAACATCCGCTTCGGCCCCTCCCGCGCCTTCACCTTTCTGGTCTCGGCCCCGCTGATTGCCGGGGCGCTTTTCTACATCGCCCTCCAACTCGCCGCCCTCAATAACGCGGCCGGCATCCTGCTCCGCGAGCCGAGCGCCATGCTCGCCCCCATGAAGGGACCGGCGGGCATGCTTTTGGCACTGACGGCAGCGGCCTTCGCCATCCTGTTCGGAGCGCGACGGGCGGATCCCACGGAGCGCCATGAAGGAATTGTCGCCGTCCTCGCCCTGGATGGAATCATCAAGCTGGTCGCTCTCGGATCCGTGGCACTGCTCGCCATTCTGAGCTTCCCCGAGCTGTTTCGAACGGGACCGGCATGGCCCACCCTGGAGGTCGGAGCCCCGTCCAACCCCTACCCGACCAGCCTCGCCTACCTCGCGATCGGCATGACCTCCATCCTTATCATTCCGCGCATGTTTCACCTCGCCGTGGTGGAGAACGCCGACGAAAGGCAACTGCTCTGGGCGCGCTGGGTCTTTCCGCTTCACGTGGCCCTGCTCACCGCCTTTGCAGCCTTGATCGCCTGGGCCGCAGCGAAGCTCGGCCTCCGGGGAATACAGCTGGAAGGGGCTCCCATGACCCTCCCCGCACTCGCAGGGATGCCCGCCATGGCCTTGGCGGGCTTCATCGGAGGCCTCTCGGCTTCCGCCACCATGATGATCGTGGCCCTCACCGCCGTGGCGAACCTGATCACGACCAACCTGGTGCTGCCGCCTCTTTCCGCGCTGGGCGCTCGCATCGGCCCCTGGCTTCGGCCGATCCGCTGGGCCACCATCGTCATCCTCGCCCTCTCGGCATGGGGAGTGTGGTCCGTCTTCCAGGTTCCTTACCTCAACCAGTACGGCTTCCTCTCCATGATCTTGACGGCGCAGGTCGCCCCAGCCTTTTACCTCGGCTTTGTCTGGCCGCGACTTTGTCGCCGGCCGGTCGCCTGGGGAATCACCCTCGCCCTGGCGACCTGGATCTATACCGGCGTCATCCCGGCGCTCACCGAATCGTACCCGGTCCTCCAAGGCCTGGCACTCCATGGCCCATGGGGGATCGCCTTTCTGCGTCCCACGGCCATGTTCGGCCTGACGGGCTGGGATCCCTACGCCCACTGCTTCTTCTGGAGCATGGTCGTCAATCTTGCGACCTTGTTCATCCTCTCCCTTCGCATGCCCGAGGACCGCGTCGAGGAAGCCCGGGTGAGAAGCCTGCTGGAGGGTGAGCCCGCGATGCAGCCTTTGCAGCAGCAGCTTCGGGTGGGCATCTCTCCCGTCGACGTCCAGGAGTTCCTGAGCGCCTTCGTGGGGGCTCAGCGGGCCGAGACCGAGGCCCGGAGCATCCATTCTTGCATCGAGAGCCTCGACCTACCGAACGAATCCAAGCGCTTCATGATTCGCAGCGCGATCGAACGGATCCTGAGGGGTTGCCTCGGGCAAGAAGGGGCTAACCGGGTCGTCCAGCAGCGCTTCCCGGTCACCGTGCAAACCCTCCCGGACGTCATGGAGGCCTTCCAGGCCATGGAAGAAACCCTCCAAGCCAACCAGGAAGAACTCGCCAGACGGGTTCGGGAGCTTTCCTTCTTGAACGAAGCCGCCGAAACCCTGGTGACCCAGACGGAAACGATAGCCCTGTCGACCGCGATCTGCCGGCTGATCCAAGCGGAGTTTCAGCTCTCGCACGTGGCGATCTTCCTGCTCGAAGGAAAGTCCCTCTGCGTCGGCTGCGAATACGGCTTCCATCTCTCCGCGGAGATCAAGCAGCCGCCCCCGGGCTCCGCCATGGAGCAAGTGATCCGCATGAGGGAGACCCACCTTCTTCAGGCGGGGCAGCCGGAAGCCCAGACCGACCCGCTGCTAGAGCCTTCGAATTGCCAGGAAGTAGCCTACATCCCCATCGTCTTCGAGCAGAACCTGCTGGGAATCCTGGCCGTTGGAGTCCAATCACAGGCCGTTCATCTCTCGGATGCGTTCCTGCGGGTGATGCGGGTCATGGCCAACGAACTGGCGATCGCCCTCGCCAACGCCGCACTCAAGTCCGATCTCGAGGAACGGGTGCAGGCCCGGACCGAAGAACTCGCCGAGGAGCGCGATCGCCTCGCCAAGGCCAACGACAAGCTGTCCAAAGCCCTCGAGGATCTTCGCAACCTCGACCTGGTCAAGGGAACCTTCCTCAACGCCGTCTCCCACGACCTCCGCATCCCCCTGACCGGGATCATGGGCTACGCCGAGTTTCTCGAAGACGAGATCGGCGGCAAGCTCAGCCCGGAGCAGTTGAACTTCGCGCGGCACATCACCCAGGAGGCCGTGCGGATGGCCACGCTGCTGAACGAACTGCTCGACTTCGCCCGCATGGAAGCCGGGAAGTTCAAGGTCGAACCGCGAGCCATTCCCTACCCGGAAGTGCTCATCAGCGCCGCAAACACCTTTCGCCCCGCCATGCAGAAGAAGAAACTCGCCTTCACGGTCGACATCCCTCCCGACCTGCCGCTGGTGAAGGCCGATCCGGACCGCGTGATCCAGATCCTGAGCAACCTGCTCTCCAACGCCCTGAAGTTCACGCCCGAGGGAGGCCGGATCGGCATCCGGGTGCACGTCGAAGGCGCCGAGGTCATCACCGCGATCACCGACACCGGAATCGGGATCCTGGCGGAAGACCTCCCGCACATGTTCGAGCGCTTCTTTCAGAGCGAAGTGGGGAAAAAGGCGGGAGGAACCGGGCTGGGGCTATCCATCACCAAGAGCCTGGTCGAAGCCCACGGAGGGACGATCGGGGTGACGTCGCGTCCCGGAGAAGGAAGCACCTTCCGGTTCACGCTGCCACTGGCCGAAAGGGGATCCGAGGAGGATCCGGCAGGCTAGAAGAGTAGTTTCTTTCGGCGCATGCTGATGGCCTGAAGGAGACCGATGGCCGTGAGATTGGTCATCAAGGCCGAACCGCCGTAACTCATCATGGGAAGAGGGATGCCGACGACCGGCATGAGCCCCATGGCCATGCAAAGGTTGACGAACATGTGGAAGAGCAGCATCGAGGCGACCCCGATGGCGAGGAGCGAGCCGAAGCGATCCTTGGCGTGGTGGGAAATGAGGACGGCGCGAATGATCACCATCATGTAAAGGGCGAGCATGACGAGGCCGCCGACGAAGCCCATTTCCTCGCCCACCACGGAGAAGATGAAGTCGGTGTGCTGCTCGGGAATGAAGTGAAGTTGGGTCTGGGTCCCCTCCAGGAGCCCCTTGCCGAAGAGGCCGCCGGAACCGATGGCGATCTTGGACTGGATGACGTGATACCCGGTTCCCAGGGGATCCGCCTCGGGACTGACGAAGGTACGGATGCGGTTTTTCTGGTACTCCTTGAGGATGCCCCAGGCGATGGGGACGGCCAGCCCCGCGCCGAGATTGGCGAGCCAGACGCCCGCGGGCACGAGCCAGTGCTGCTTGGCCGTGTTCCAGAGCCAGAGACCGAGACCGCCGAGGTAGACGGCCAGCAGAATCAAGCTCGCGCGATGGACGGCGGGATCGTCGAAGAGCACTTGAGGCATGCAGAGGATCAGGGCCACGACCGGCGAGATCATCTTGAAGAGGGTCGAGACGGGAAGTCCAGCCCAGAAGAGCATGCCGAGGGTGATGGCGATGAAGACCAGCGAGGTGCCCAGATCAGGCTGGGCGAAGATCAGGAGGAAGGGCATGCCCACGGTGATCATGGGGATCATGAAGCCTTCCGGGGAATGAACGCTGCGCTTCGAGAGGACCTTGGCGAGGATGACGATCAGGCCCAGCTTGGCGTACTCGGAAGGCTGGATCTTGATGGGACCTATCGAGAGCCAGCGTTGCGCTCCGAGGGCGGAGTGGCCCGTGAGGTCGACGGCGACGAGCAGCGCGACCATGATGCCGTAGATGATCCAGGCGGTGCGGCCATCCAGCCAGTTGTATCCCCAGAGCACGAAGAAGGTGAAGGGGACGAGCGCCATCGGCAAGTTGATGGCGAGTTGCTGGAAGGCCGCCCGTGGATTGGCGGAGTAGATGGCCACGAGGCCGAAGGCGATCACCCCGATGACGCCCAGCAGGAGCCAGACGTCGAAATGTCGCCAGGATCTGCCGGGGTTCGGGAGGAGCATGAACGTCCTTCTAGGCCTTGGCTTCGATCTCGGCCTTGGGTTCGGCCTCGACCTTGGGTTCGACCTTGGGCTCGGCCGAGATTTTTTCGGTGCGGACCCGACGGATGGGGATGTTGGCCATCAAGGCGACCGTATCGTCGGCGCGATCGAGACTGACCTCCAGGGCGGCCTCGTCGATCTCGACGTACTTCGAGAGGACGATGAGCAGCTCCCTGCGCATCTCTTCCATCATGGGGGCGGGGATGTCGGCGCGGTCATGCATGAGAACGAGGCGCAGGCGATCCTTGGCGACGGACTTGGCCGAGTTGTCAGACCGACCGAGCAGCTTCTCGAGAAAAGACGGGAACACGTGACTCTCTCCTTTCAGGCCTAGCCGGCGACGAAGAACTTCTTGAGCTTGCCGAAGAAACCGGTCTCTTCCTCCAGGTTCATGAAGGGGACCTCTTCTCCGCGCAGGCGGCGGGCGATGTTGCGGTAAGCTTGGCCGGCCCGGGAGCCTTCGGACATGGAGGCGGGCTCGCCCTTGTTGGAGGAGGTGATGATGGTCTCGTCATCCGGGACGACGCCGATCAGCTTCACCGAGTTGCCGAGCACCTCCTGAACATCTTCGACGCTGAGCATCTCGTTGTTTTTGACCATCTTGGGGCGCAGGCGGTTGACGATGAGGAGGGGATCGAGGAGATCTTGAGCTTCGAGCAGGCCCACGATCCGGTCGGCGTCGCGGACCGAGGAGACCTCGGGATTGGTGACGACGATGGCCTGGTCGGCGCCGGCGGTGGCGTTCTTGAAGCCCTGCTCGATGCCTGCGGGGCAATCGATCAGGATGAAGGTGTAGCCCTCCTCCTTGAGGTCGGCGACGACCTTGATCATTTGCTCCGGGGTGACGGAGTTCTTGTCGCGGGTCTGAGCGGCGGGCAGGAGGCCGAGGTTCTGCAGGCGCTTGTCCTTGATGACGGCCTGGCGAAGCTTGCAGCGGCCCTCGACGACGTCGACGATGTCGTAGACGATCCGGTTCTCGAGGCCGAGGACGAGGTCGAGGTTACGAAGGCCGATATCCGCGTCCATGAGGGCGACTTTCTCCCCCATCGCCGCCAGGGCCATGCCGAGATTCGCGGTGGTGGTGGTTTTTCCGACCCCTCCCTTTCCGGATGTGATGACGATTACCTTGGCGGTAGACATTGAATGGGTTCCTCCTGTTGGATCCGATTAAAGGGGCGAGATGTGGATTTCGCCGTCCTTGATGCAGGCGATCTCCGGGGTCTTGCTGAGGGGGGGCGCGCCGGCGTCAGGCGAGCGGGCAATGAGGCCGGCGATGCGGATCTGGGTGGGGCGCAGGTTGGTGGCGATGATGCGGGCGGCCTGGTCTCCGGCCGAACCGGCATGGGCGACGCCCCTCAGGGTCCCGAAGACCACGATGTCGCCCGCCGCGACGACTTCGGCGCCGGCGTTGACGTCTCCGCAGAGGATCAGGTGGCCGTCATGCTGGAGACGCATGCCGGAGCGGACAGTCTGCTGAAGGTAGAGCGCGTTGTTGGGTGGAAACTGGCGCGCCTCGATCGGGGCCTTCTCCGGAGCGCGCTCCGGGACGGGGAGCTTGTCATGGCTGGTGAGGCCGAGCTTGTCGGCACCCTCGCGGGTGGTGGAGTCGGCGGCGACGATCGCCGTGGGCACGAGGCCGTAGTCGCTTTTCAGTTGGCCGATGAGCGTCGAGAGCTCAGGCTCCGAGACGGGGCGATCGCCCAGGTCCAGCGTCGTCTGAGCGCCCTGCCAGAACGCCTTGCCTTCTTCGAGCTTGCCCCCGAGGGCCGAGGTCACCTCGATCCAGGGACCTTCCGTCGGCAGGACCAGCAGGAGGCCGTTCCTGTATCCCTTGACTGCGATTCCGTCCACCATGTTAAGCCTTCCTCCTCGCCACAGGCGTGCCCTCAGCGGCATTTCCCGCCATGTGACCCATGTTACGTTCCTCTACCGAGACACCGTGCCGCGTCACGCAAGCTCGGCGGCCGTCTCGCTCGCCGCCCGACGGCGCGAAAGACGAAACTACTCCCCCCCAACCGGCGCGGGGGGCGGCGCCTTGGTCGCGTTGGGGTCCGGAACTCCCCAGTTCGCCCGAATAATCTTGGCCGCCACCGGCGCCGCCATCGCGCCGCCGCCTCCCGCCATCTCGAGCATCACCGCGATGGCGAGCTTGGGCTTTTCGGCCGGCACGTAGCAGACGAACCAGGCATGGGTCGGCTTGCCCTTGATGGCCTCGGCCGATCCGGTCTTTCCCGCCGCCAGGTAGCCGGGCACCCGAGCTCCAGCCCCCGTTCCCGAGGCGACCGTCTCGGCCAGGGCCGTCTTCAACATGCGCCAGGTTTCGGGCTTCCACGTGTTCTGCTTGCGGACCTCCACCGGATCGAGCCCCTCCGGGCTCCGGATCAGGATCGGCCGCATGACCTTCCCGCCATTGGCCACGGTGGCAATCTCCACGGCCGCCTGTACGGAGGACATCTGGATGTAGCCCTGACCAATCGACATGTTCACCGAATCGCCGGGATACCACTTCTCCTTCAGCGCCCTCCGCTTCCACGCCGGATCCGGGATGAGCCCCGCCTTCTCCGACGGCAAGACGATCCCGGTCTTCTCGCCCAGACCGAACATGGTCGCGTAGCGCTTCATGCGGTCCGGGCCCATCTTGAGCCCGAGTTCGTAGTAAACCGTGTCGATCGACATGACCATCGCCCGCTTGAAATCGACGTTCCCGAAGCCCCCCGCCTTCCAGTCGCGGAAGAGCTTGGATCCCACGTAGAAGACGCCCGTCGAGTTGTAGCGCGAGTTCCAGCTGGCGTAGCCCTCCTCCATGGCGGCGGCATGCGTGACGATCTTGTAGATCGAACCCGGCGGATAGACGCTCGAGATCGCGCGGTTCAAGAGCGGACGACTGGGAGCGTTGATCTCCTGCCACGCCTTGGGGGAAAGCCGGGTCGCGAAGACGTTGGGATCGAAGTCGGGATTCGAGGCCAGCGCCAGAACTTCCCCATTGAAGGGGTCCATGACGACGACCGAACCTTTTCGGTCCCCCAGTGCTTCCTCGGCGGTCGATTGGAGCTTGGCGTCGAGCGTCAGCGTGATGTCCTTGCCCGGAACCGGCGGGACCTCCGCCAACTTCCGCATGGGGCGGCCTCGCGCATCCACCTCGACCTGCAGACGTCCCGGCACGCCCCGCAGATGGGTGTCGAAGACCTTCTCGATCCCCATCTTCCCGATTATATCACCCGACCGGTAGCCTTGATCACCGATGTTCTCGAGTTCACGCTCGGTGACCTCGCCCGTATACCCCACGACATGCGAAGCGAAGGCTCCCCGGGGGTAGTATCGCACGACCACCGGATCGATGCTGACACCGGGAAGTTCGCGCTGGTGTTCGGCCACGCGAGCGACCACCGTCTCGTCGACGTCGTCGAGCATGGGGATGGGGAGGGCCGAGGGCCCCTTGCTGCGCTTGAGCTTGGCACGCATCTCGGCTGAAGGGCGTCCGAGGATGACGGCGAGCCGATCGGCGACCTCCTCGCGCTGCTCCTTCTTGAGCTGAACGGGATGGAGCGCGATCTGGTAGGAGAGGCGGCTGGTGGCGAGCGTCAGGCCGTTGCGATCCCGGATCTGGCCCCGCGGGGCAGCCAGCAAGTTGATTCGCAGGCGGTTGCCTTCCGCCCGCTCGAAGTACTGCTCGCTGCCGACGATCTGAAGCTGCACCAGGCGCGCGCCGATCACCGAGGCCGCGATCAAGGCGACGGCGATAAACGCGGAAAAACGCCCCTCGATGACTCCGTTCACTGCTGCGACTCCCGCAGCGCCCAGGGGTTACGGGTGCAGTGAATCAGCCAGCGAATCCCCAGGGAGAGGGGCCATCCGAGGAGGGCGCTTCCGGCGGCCACGGGCAGGGCGATCGCCATCTGCTGTCCCCACGTCATGCCGAAGCCCTGCAGGCCGAGCAAGATGGCGACGACCCCGTCCTGAAATAGGCTGAAAACGACGACCAGCGGCACCACGACCAGGCCCTGCCGATCATGCAGGAAGGGGCGCAACCCACCGGCAGCCAGACCGATCACGGCCTTGAGAACGGCATAAGTGATCCCGCCGCCAATCAGGACGTCCTGGACGGCTCCCGCAGCGAAACCGATCGCCAGGCCGCCCCGAGGGCCGGCACCGACCGCCCAGGAGACGACGAGCACGAGCAGCAGGTCGAACTGCCAGACGATCAGATCGTTGAGAGGTGAGCCTTGGATCCAGGCGAAGAGGAGGACGAGGAGCCCCGCGGCAACGACTCTCATGCTAGCTGGAGAGCTTTGGCAGAACGATCGGGGCGAGGGGAGGGAGGATCATGACCTCTTCGAGTCGGTCGAGATCGGCGGTGGGAACGAGGGTGACCTCGGGGGTGATGGCGCCGGGCCGTTGGTCGACGCGCACGACCTTGCCGACGGGGATGCCCTTGGGAAAGATGCCGCCGAACCCGGAGGTGAGCACGAGGTCACCGATGCGGAAGTCGACCTGCTGCGGCATGTAGCGCATGACCAGGGTAGGATCTCCCTCGCCGGCCACGATACCGGGCGATCGCGATCGCTGCCCCAGGCAGGCCACGGTTTGTCCGGGATCGGTGAGGAGCGAGATGATGGAGGTCTGGGTACCCGCGACCAGCACCCGCCCGATCAGGCCGCGGGGGCTCATGACCACGGAGTCGGGTCCGACGCCGTCGGCCGTCCCGCGGTTCACGACCAGGCGTTTGCGCCAGTTGTCGGGGGCGCGCGCCACGACCTGCGCCGCCACCCCCTTGACACCTTGCGTCTGGCTGAGTTCGACCAACTGGCTCAGACGTTTGTTCTGCGCGTCCACCTCGACCTGGCGCGCCAGTTCGGATTCCGCGAGCGTGAGGGCCTGCCGCAGGCGCGTGTTGTCCAGCCGCAGGGCTTCGAGGTCCTGGAAGTAGGCCGCGCCCCCCCGAATGGTGGTCACCGCGGACTGAAGCAGGCTCCAGGTGGGCTTGAAGGCCTCGGTGAAGACCGCCGTGCGGCCTGACGCCAAGCCCAAAGCCCCAGCCGCGAGGACCAGGGCGAGGGCGAAGCCAATCTCCCGCGTCGGGAGGCGTTGGAGCAGGCTCATGGGACTAGGACGAGGTCCCGAGCACCCGCTTGAGCGTGCTGAACTCCTCGAGGACGCGACCCGTTCCCAGGGCCACGCACTGGAGCGGTTCATCCGCCACGTGGACCGGCATCTCGGTATCGTGGGAGATCAGCTCGTCGAGTCCCTGGAGCAGCGCGCCGCCGCCCGCGAGCACGATGCCGCGGTCGATGATGTCGGCGGCAAGCTCCGGAGGGGTCTTCTCGAGGGTGTCGCGAACGGCGTCCACGATGGCGGTAACCGGCTCCTGCAGGGCCTCGCGGATCTCGGGCGAGGTGACGACCACGGTGCGGGGCAGGCCCGAGACCATGTTGAGGCCGCGAACCTCCATCGAGCGCTCTTCGCCGCGCGGGTAAGCCGAGCCGAGGCGAATCTTGATATCCTCGGCGGTGCGCTCGCCGATGGAGAGGTTGTGCTGCTTCTTGAGGAACTGGACGATGGCATCGGTCAGCTCGTCGCCGGCGATCCGCACCGAACGCGAGACCACGACGCCGCCCAGGCTGATGACGGCCACCTCGGTGGTACCGCCGCCGATGTCGACGATCATCGAACCCGTCGGCTCCGAGACGGGAAGCCCCGCCCCGATGGCAGCCGCCATCGGCTCCTCGATCAAGTAAACCTCACGGGCCCCCGCCTGAAGGGCGGCATCCATGACGGCCCGGCGCTCGACCCCGGTGACGCCCGAGGGAATGCCTATCACCATGCGCGGCTTGAAGACGCCCTGGCGATCATGGACCTTTTGAATGAAGTGCTTGAGCATCTGCTCCGCCACGTCGAAGTCCGCAATCACCCCGTCCATCAAGGGACGGATGGCGATGATGTTGCCGGGTGTACGCCCCAGCATCAGCTTGGCTTCCTCGCCGACGGCAAGCGCCACGCTGCGGTTGTTCTGCTGGATGGCCACAACCGAGGGCTCGTTGAGCACGATGCCCCGGCCGCGAACGAATACCAGCGTGTTGGCGGTCCCGAGGTCGATGCCCATGTCCCGACTGAAACGGCTGAAGAACATATTGAAACTCACTCTCCTATTGGTCGTCACACCGGTTGGTCATCATACCGGTCGGTCGTCACACCGGTCGATCGTCGCACCGGCTGGTCGTTACACCGGTTGGTCGTTACACCGGCTGGTCGCTGAACCGGGCTGCGAAACCCGCGTCACCCCAGGTACGCTTGCACCTTCTATATAACCTGCCACCCCAATTGTCGCAAGGCTAGGTTGACCTGCGCAATGGGCAATCCGACGATGTTGAAGTAATCCCCCGCGATCTCCTCCACGAAGATCGACCCCAGGCCCTGGATCGCATACGCACCCGCCTTGTCCATGGGCTCGCCCGACGCCACGTAGCGCGCTATCTCACCCGCATCCAGCTGCCGAAACCTCACCCGCGAGCATACCGACGCCGTCACGCTCCGCGAACCCTTCGGATCCAGCACGGCGATGCCCGTATACACCTCGTGCGTCCGACCGCTCAGGCGCGACAGCATCCAACGCGCATCCTTGGCGTCCACCGGCTTCCCAAGCGGATCCCCGTCCAGGACGACCAGCGTGTCGGCGCCTATCACCACGTCCGCCCCGGCATGGCGTCGAGCCACGTCCCGGGCCTTGATCTCCGCCAACCGCTCGGCTATCTCGCCCACGGACCAATCCCCCGCAATCGTCTCCGGCGCGTCGCTGGGATCGACCTCGAAGGACATGCCGACTTGGCGCAAGATCTCCTGGCGGCGCGGAGACGCCGAGGCCAGAACTACCTTGGCCGCATGAATGGATTTAAGCTGACTCATGATGCTAGTTTACCTCATTCCCCCCGACTTGCGCGCCCGGAGCCCGCGGGTCAGCGCAACGACAAGAACTCCTTCCGGCGCTCGGGGGCCAGGGGAGCCCCGCTCAAGGCGAATTCCAAGGTGGCCAGGTAGCGGCCGTAGCTCGCCGCCATGCCGGTCGCGGTTTCCCAGCGCCAGAGGCCCTCGAAGCGCATGTTTGCACGCTCCCAGAGCTGCTGGGTCCCGCCGAGCGTGACCTGCTTGGCCTCGTAGTCGCGTCCTCCCGCCGCGTTGGCGTCCCCGAAGGCCGCGTACTGGAGGTAGATGGCGCTCGCCGGACCTGTCGGCTGCCGCATGTCCAGGTACCAGCCCTGACGCGGCAAGGACTCCAGGCCGAGGCGCTGATCCAGCATGTACTCGAAGAGCGCCATCGAATCCCCCACGCTGAAACGCGCATGCAGGCCGTAGCGCCGCCGATCGGTGGGGATCCCGCCCTGGGTGAAGCCCGAAGGATAGGCTATCTCGTTGCCCCAGAGCATGCTCAAGCCAATCTCGTCCGTCTGCGAGGCCCGGTAATCCAGCCTCAAGAAGACGTCCTTGGCTCCGTTGTCGTCCATCCGGTTCGGACCCGAGCCGTTCACCAACCCCGAAGCGTAACCGATGGCCCCGCTCTGCCACTGGATGAGCGTCCCGATGTCCCGCCAGGCGGAAAACGTCGACCCCTGGTAGAGCCCCGCCCCCCGAGCCGAGAGGAAATCGGTGACCGGCGTCGGCACCGGCGCCAGGGACAGCGGCGGCTCGTACGTGGACGTCCGGTAACCGAAGGGCAACTCGAACTGCCCCACGCGCATGAAGCCGCTGCGCGCGGAATCCTCGAAGGTCAGGTAGGCATCGTCCAGCGTCGGGACGTAGAGCGGATTGAAGCCGACGCCACCCGCCTGACGCCACTGGATCCGCTCGAGCGCCGCGCGATAGAGATCGGGCGAGGTCAAGGCCTGGTAGATCTCCTGGCGCAAGGACGCCGAGACGAGGCCGTTCACCTCGGGGGCCATCCGCTGCACGAAGGTCGCCGTCAACGTCGGAATCCGACCGGTGAGATGGGTCTCGATCAAATTGAAATCAGGGACCGTCAGCTGGGCGCTCGGCACGTTTCCCAGCTCGACCACGGCCTTGAGGTCCAGCCCCTGCGCCTGAGCGGGAGCCCCCCCGAGCTGAAAGCCCGGAAGAAAGCCCCACAGGGCGGACCGGGCGCGGGGCTGAAAGCCGGGCTGAAAGCCGGACTGGACACTGGGCTGAAAGCTGGACTGGAAGCCGAGCATGAAGCCCAGCATGAAGCCGACCATGACGGGCGCACTAGGGGCGCTTCTATCGCTCCCCCCCCCTCGATGGGGGGGGCGGGGGGGGGGGGTTCTCATGCAAGTTCCTTAGTCGGCGCATCTCTGGCGGGGTGCACCATCTTACCGCAGGCACGGAGGGCGCGCTACTCAATCGCTACTCAATAAGGAACGCCATGGCTTCGCCGGCTAACACCCCCCGTAGCCCCCCGTCGAGGGGGGCGGATTAGCGGAAGATTAGGGGCCATGGCTTCGCCGTTCATAGCCTTTAGCCGCGGGCGCTCACCCCCCCGTAGCCCCCCATTGGGCCTGCGGGCCCAGTTAGGCCACGCCTGAGCGAGGGGGGCGGATTAACGGAATCAGCGCGCGAAGCGCTCGCTTATGTGCTTGCCCGTGGCTATCGAATGGTACTCCTGGCCGATCGCGTTGTAGCGCTTGCGGGTCTCGCGGCTCATCTCGGAGCCGTTGGCCATCGCCGAGCGGTACTTCGGACGTTCGTTCATCCAGTAGGTCGCCACGGCGCGCTCCTCATGGATCAACGGCCGTCCCTTGTTCAGGTAGAGCCGGCCGATCAGCCCTTCCTGCAGGCAGTGCATCTGCTCGTGAACCAGGATCTCGACGAAGGTCGCGAAGGATCCCGCGAGCAGCGCCTCGGGCAAGTAGACCTTGAAGGCCTTGGGGTCGTAGAGGCCGTTGAAGCCGGCAGTCATCGCGGTGTTGAACGTGACGGGAGCCGGCTGGAAGCCGTAGGCCTCGCCCAGGGCCGGGACGAAGTACCGCATGAACTCGGTGGCTATTCGGCGGTTGGTCTCCGGTTTTTTCGGGTCCCAGACCTCGCGGGTCGCGCGCAGGACGGCCTCGCGCTCCATGGTGGCGATCGCCGCGTCCCGCTTCGGATCGAAGAGGAAAGCCAAAGTCTGGCGAAACTGCTCGGGGCTGCGGATGAGCTGCCCCTCGGCCACGGGGCTGGAAAGGGCACCCAAGAGCTGCGCGCGCGTGAAGCCGCCCGAGGGATCCGCCTGCGTGGCGAGCGATTCGGAGCCGCCTCCGTGCTGGGACGGGACGAAGCCCGCCTCGAACATGAGTTCGGCCATCCACGCGGCTTCGTTTATTCCAGAGCCGCCGGCGCTTATCCCTGAGCTGGGGCCTGGTCTCTGGCGCTGCGGCGAAGGAGCCGGAGCCACGGGCGCGCCCCCCGGAGCAGGTCCCACGGGGGCAATTCGACCCTTGACGATAGGCGACGAGTTGGGGGATGGCGAACTGAGCTTGCGGACCATGGCGACCTCCTGACCCATGGTTGTTTTTACCCGGTTTCGGCGGGCGCCGAAACGAAAAACCCCATCGAAGCGCCCGACCAAGGGCATTCAAGGCGGGAGAATCCGGGAATAATAAGGACATGAAGCGCCCGTCCCGGTCACGGTGCCAGCTCCGGAAGAAAGAGGCCTCCCGCATGGACATGATTCGAGCGTCCCAGACTCCCGAGACGCTTCCCGCAGGAACGAACCCGGCGCGTTGCACGCTGACTCCGGCAAGCCTGGGCGAACGCGTGACGGAATTGAACTCGGATCTGGTGGCATGCCGGCGCGATTTCCACCGCTGGCCGGAGCTGAGCTTCCGGGAGATTCACACCGCCGCGCGGATCGCCTCCGAGCTTCAGGCCATGGGTCTCGAGGTCCAGACCGGCGTCGCCAAGACCGGAGTGGTGGGTTTGCTGCGTGGGGGCCGCCCCTCCGAGGACCATCCCGGTGCTAAGACCCTCTTGGTGCGTGCCGACATCGACGCGCTGCCCCTCGATGAACTCAACGACGTCCCCTACCGCTCCCGCAACCCGGGAGTGATGCATGCCTGCGGCCATGACGCCCACATGGCGATGCTGCTCACGGCCATCCGGGTGCTGGCGGAGCACCGGGAGGACCTTTCCGGCAACCTCAAGTTCGTCTTCCAGCCCGCCGAGGAGGGTCCCGGAGGCGCCGACCTCATGATCGAGGAGGGCGTCATGGAAAATCCCCGGGTGGACGCCGCCATCGGCTTCCACATCTGGAACGAGCTGCCGGTGGGCGTGATCGGCGTTCGACCGGGCCCGCTGATGGCCTCCTCCGACGAGTTCGAGATCGTCATCGAGGGCCAGGGGACGCATGCGGCCGACCCCCACCTCGGGGTGGACGCCGTGGTCGTCGCCGCTCACGTCCTCACGGCCCTCCAGAGCATCGTTTCCCGGCAGGTCTCCCCGCTCGACGCCGCGGTCCTCTCGGTGGGCAAGATCGTCTCGGGCTCGGGCCACAACATCATCGCCCAGACCGCCCACATGTCGGGAACGGTCAGGACATTCAATGAGGAACTTCGCGCCTCGATGCCTCGCCGGATCGAGCAACTGATCCAGGGGGTCGCCATGGCTTTCGGAGCGACCGCCCGCCTGGACTATCGCTACCAGTACCCGGTGCTCGTCAACGCCCCGGAGATGACGACGCTGATTCGCCGGGCCGCCGAAAAGCTCATCGGTCATGAGCGCGTGGTGACGGCCGCAGCGACCATGGGAGCCGAGGACATGGCCTACTTCCTGCGCGAGGTTCCCGGCTGCTACTTCCTGATAGGCTCCGCCAACCCCGAGAAGGGCTGCGACAAGCCTCATCACCATCCTCAGTTCGAGATCGACGAGGACGCCCTACCGGTGGGCGTCCAGGTGATCGTTCAGGCTGCTCTCGACTACCTGGCCGACGGACCAGCGATCGCAGACCGCGAGTAAGGCCGGCGCGGCTCCTTGGGGCTACTCGGCGTCAATCTTCTTGGCCCGCTCGGCGGAATTCGACATCTCCTTGGCGGCCTGCTTCACGCTCTCGGGATCCAAGCGACCGAGTGCCACCTTGGCGGCCTCGGCCTCGGCCTTATCACCCACGAACTTGGCCAGCGGCTGGCGGAGCTGCGTCGCCATGGCCGAATCCGGGAACGCCTTCAATAGGCCGATCGAGCGTTGAGCCTCGGCCGAGATGCTGATGTCCAGGCCGCCTTCCACGAAGGGGCGGACGAAGAAGCTGAGGTTGGAGAGGGCGTGGATGGTCTGGGCGTAGGCCGTGACCGCGTCCTCTCGGCCCGGCGACAATTCGAGGGCCTTCGTCAGGGCCCCGAAGGCCTTGGTTCCGTTGGCTTGCTGCTTGATGCCGAGTTCCGCCAAGCCCCCGAACGCGGCGGACTGCAGCAGGTAGAGCGACGTTTGCGTATCGACCGAGAGACCTGGTTGTTTCAGCAGTTCGCCCACTTTTTCCACCCGCGCCTGGAGTTCCTTGGCGCCAGTGGGCTCCGGGGCCGCCCCGGCCTGCTTCACCCAGGCATCGGCGCGGCCGGACGAGAGGCTGAGCGCATCGGCCGGCTGACGCGGTGCGCTCGAGACGGCGGGGGTGGCGGGGGTGGCGACTGCCGCGACCGGATGAGGCGAGGCGCCTGCCTGAACTGGACGGACGGAGGAGATCTCGGGCATGGTCGCCAACCTTTCTCGTTGCGGCTCGCGCATGGGTTTGGGAGCCGGTGGGGCTTTGATTTGATTATAGGGCCTGGGGGCGCAAGGTTGCTTGTCGCTGGGAGAATTTCCCCCGGATGACGTTTGCCACCCAACCCGCCGCAAGGCCTCGCGAGATCGACGAGGAGGCCCTTGCGCGGGCCTCCTCGTCGATCCGTCCCGAACGACCTGGCGGAAGGCTAGGCGAGATCGGCTTCCGATTTGTCCCGCCGAGAGATCGGCCACGTCACGACCGCGATGAGGGCTGAAACGAGCAAGTAGAGGCCGAGCGTCATCGGCAATTGGGGGTGGAGCGGGAGGGTGCCGAAATAAGCTATCGGCCGGGAGTCCAGCAGCAGCGCGTTCGACAGGATCACCAGAACTCCGCAGGCCATCGCCAGCCGACCCGCAATGCGCTGACATGCTTGTCTCGCCGCAACCGATCTGAGCCGCCACGGCGTCAGAGCCCAAAGACCGATCGAGGAAGTCTTCGTTTGATAGTTGCCGAGGGCGAGGATCAACCCGCCCATCAGCAAGCCTCCTGCGGACTGCAATAGACCTTGACTGAGCGTCCAGCGGCTCGCGACGTTGAGCAGCGAGAGGCAGTGCATGACCAGGAGGCAAAGCAGGAAGAGGTTCATTGCCGGCCCGTGAACTCCCCGCAAGCGCCAACTCTCGAGCTTTTTGCCCGGGAACCGGATCTGCGCGGCCATGCCGGCCACCATGACCACGCTGAGAAGCGGCGTCAAGACGCCGGCGGTCCACAGCGGCATCGCTTGGGTCGAAACGCCGGTCGGCCATTCGGTCACCACGCTGGGATCCGGCAGGCGGCCGCCGAGGATGAAGATCAGGCTGACCAGCACTTGAAGACCGATCATGAGGATCGGTGCGGCGTAGGGGCGAAGTCGGGTCATCGGGGCCTCCTTTCAGGTTGGTGACTCTGCTCGTTGACGGCGAAAAGCTCGAACATCGCCGCGGCAGCCTCCTCGAAGGCCGTCGCATCGAGCGAATAGATGATGAACTGCCCGTTTCTTTCGGACGCGATCAGGCCGGCGGCCTTTAGCAGGTTGAGATGGTTGGATACCGACGGTTTCGACATCTCGAGACCGTCCGAAATCTCGCCCGCGGACAGGGGCCCCCGCTTGAGCCGATTCAGGATCTGCCTGCGGCTCGGATCTGCCAGCGCCTTGAAGACATCGGAAAGCACCATTCCCACCCCCTATTTGTATATTTAGAAAATTAACTAAATACAGAATAACCGCTCCGTTCATGGCCGTCAAGCGGTATTTAGCCGGAAGGGGAGTACCATGCGACGCGCCGAATCATGGTGGCACAGCGCATGGGCCGCGATCTTTTTTAAGGAACGCCATGGCTTCGCCGGCGAACACCCCCCTGTGGTCCCCCCATCCAGGGGGGACATGTTAGCGGAAGATGAGATGGCGGAGGCTTACCTCGCGCTCATGATCGCCTCGACCCAGGCGACCCATTTCGGGTTCTTGGTCCCGATCCGCTTCCAGAGCCCCGTCACGCTCGTGTCGAGCTGCTGGCGCTCACCCGAGGCAAGCTCCAGGGCGCTCTCGGCTACCGCGCGCTCGCGCTCGGCCCCACCGGTGTTCCAGGACGCCCGGATCGCTGGGTACTGCTTCCAGACCTGCCGCTGCCAAAGACTGACGTCGCGCGCGATGTCCTGGCGCTCCGCGGCGCCGAGCGACCGATAGGCCTCGTTGAGGGCCGAAATCTTGGCCGCCGTCACCGGGGTCCAAGCCTCCAGCTTCCGGGCCACCTGGGGGTACTGGGTCCTGACCCGCCCCATGAGGGCTTCCTGCTCCGCGGGAGCGAGCCCCTTCTTGGCGATCGCCGCCTTGGCGGTTTCGCTCTTGCCGGCGCTCGCCGTCGGGGCGGCATCACGAGGGTCCTGGGCCGCGGCGCTCGCGACGGTCGCCGGACCATGCTCGACCACGAACCAGGAACCCGCGCCAAAGGCGGCCATCATCCCAGCCAGGGCCATACGACGAATGGGCATAAAAGACGTTCTCCCCTCAAATCCTTGACAAGCCCCCTGGCGGGCACTTGCACCCTACCGAGGAGACTTTTCGGCGCCAAAGGCGCATAACATCAGGATCTTAGTCGAGAGGAAGGCCGCAAACAACAAGAGGGCAGAGGTTAGCGCCGGATTTCGAAGCGCTCGAACTCACCCGTGGGCTCTTCCCATCGGAGCTCGACGCGCTCCACCCTGGCGGCTGGGGGGCCTTCCCGGCAGAAGGCCAGCCAAAGGTCCAGGGCCGCAGGATCGCCTTCGGCCAGCGCCTCGACCCGACCGTCGGGCAGGTTTCGAACCCAGCCGACGAGGCCGAGATCGCGGGCGCGGCCCTCGGTGGATTGCCGGAAGAATACCCCCTGCACCCGACCCGAGACCCAGATGTGGGCTCGCTTCACGCTAGGCTTCCGTGGGGACGGGGCTTTCGTCGGCGGCTTGCGGCTTGGCCAGTCGGTCCATCCAGTCGGTGACGACCTTGGTGAACTCCGCACCCTGGACGTCTCCCATCAGGTTATGGCCGGAGCCCACGAAGCGCACCCACTGCTTGTCCTCTGAGGCCAGGGCCTCGTAAACCTCGCGGGACTGCGGGTTGAGGATGACCCTGTCCTCGCTTCCCACCGTGACCAGCATCGGGCGCGTGATCGTCGCGGCCACGCGAACGTTGTCCGCGCCCCCGCCCAGGTAGGGGAAGTTGGTGACGGGCATCTGGCTCTGAAGATCGAGCTTTGACTTGGCGATTGCGGCGGCCTCCGGCGACTCGAAGCAATCCTCGAGCTTGAACTTGTAGGGCACCCGCAGGTGGAAGCCGAAAAGCTGGAAAAGGGGCTTGGCGACATTCTGATAGACCCCCTGATAGAGGCCGAACTCGAAGGGCTTGGTGGCCTGGCGCAGCTGGGCGGGGGGGGCCACGGCGATGCCGCCGAGGAACTCATCGCCGCGCGCTGCAAGCATGCGAAGGGTGGAGAAGTTGCCGACGCTGAAGCCCAGCACGAAGAGGCGCTTGGAATCGATGTCGGGATGGCCCTTCAGGGCCTTGACCGCACGGGAAAGGTCGTCGAGGTGGGTTTCCTCGGTGTAGTAGCCGCGTTCCCCCTCGCTCGCGCCGTGTCCGCTGAAGTCGAAGGTCAGGACCGCATAGCCGGCCTGGTTGAGGCGCTCGGGGAAGTCCATGAACTCTTCCTTGAGCGCGAGGTAGCCGTGAGCCAGGACGACAGCGGGATACGGGGCCTTACCCCGGGCGGAGTCGGGGACATAGAGTTTTGCGGCCAGGGCGGCGGCGCCGGGAAGCTTCAGGTCGACGATGGACATGGGAATCCTCCTCTATAGTCGCAGATACTGATTCTACTTGAGCTGTCCGGATCGCAGGATGGAGATGAGGAGCCAGAAGCCGAGAATGCCGCTGAGCAGGAAGGTGAAGAAGCTGAAGGCGTGGAAGCCCAGGATATGCGGGCCCGATTGAATGGGCGCGATGAGGGCGGCACCCAGGATGAGGCCCGTGGTCAGCAGGCTGAAGGCCAGCTTGTTGCCGATGACCGTGAGGGTGCGCTCCAGGCGGGCCATGTTGCGAACCTCGTACTCGATTCGCAACTGGCCGGAATTGACGGCCGTGAGCAGGTCGTCGATGCGGCGGGGGGTCTTCAGCAGGACGTTTTTCCAGTCCATCGCGATGCGCATCATGTCCTGCGGGGTCATCATCGCGGTGAACTGGCGCTGGACCATGGTGCGGATGAAGGGTTCCGCGACGTTGATCAGCATGTAGTCCTTGTCGAGCTGACGGCAGATGCCTTCGGTGGTGACGAGGACGCGGGCGATCAGCAGGAACGAGGTCGGCATGCGGACCTTGTACTGGATCATGAGATCCATGACTCGCTGCAAAAGACGTCCGATCTGCACTTCGCCGGACGGCTTGCCCAGGAACTCGCGCAGGAGGTGGTCGAGTTCGATGGTGAGGCGCTGTTTGTCGAGGGGGGCCTGGGGATGGCCGTATTCGAGCATGCGGTCGGTGGCGCGGGCGGCGTCGAACTGGATCATGGCGAGCAGGAAGTCGATCAGGATTTCGCGCGAGCGCGGGTCGAGCCGCCCGACCATGCCGAAGTCGATCAGGACGAGGGTGGGCATGGACTGGAGGTCGCCTTCGCGGAACTGGAACATGACGTTGCCGGGGTGGGGGTCGGCATGGAAGAACCCGTCGACGAAGATCTGGCGCAGGAAGGCCACGGTCAAGTTCTGGGCGATGCGCTGCCGCTGGGGCAAAGTCAAGTCGATGAGCGGGCCTTCGCCGTTCCGGCGGGGGAAGAGGGCGGAAACCTTGGCTCCGTGCATGAACTCGATGGCCATGACGCGGCGGGTGGTGAACTCCCAGAAGACGGTGGGGGTTCGGACCAGGGAGCCGTAGTCACGGTGGAGGTTTCGGCCGATGGCCTCGGTATTGGCGGCTTCGAGGGTGAAGTCGGTTTCGTTGCGGATGACGTTGGAGAATTCTTCGGCGAGGCCGGAGACGTTGTTCCAGCGGCCCCAGTTGGTCCGGGAGGTGATGAGGCGGGCAAAGTCCAGGAGGACGGCGATGTCGGCCTCGATGACATGCTCGATCCCGGGGCGCAGGACCTTGATGATGAGGGGATTCAGTTCACCCTTGTCGTCCAGGAACTTGGCCTTGTAGACCTGTCCGAGCGAGCCGGCCGCGAGGGGGATGGTATCGAACTCGGGGAAGATGTCGAAGACGGTTCGGGCTGGAACGGCGTGTCGGGAGTTGTACTCGCTGAGGATGACGGCTTCCATCTCGGTCCAGGGGGCGGGTGTGACCTGTTCCTGGAGCTTGGTGAGCTCGTCGATATAGGGTTGGGGGAGGAGGTCGGCGCGGGTCGAAAGGACCTGTCCGAGCTTGACGAAGGTGGGCCCGAGTTCCTCGAGGATCTGGCGCAGGACGCTGGGCAGGGGGAGAATCAGCTCGAGGTCGGGGTCGTCGGTTTCGGCTTCTTGGCGGAGAAAGGAGGAGACGGCGAGTTTCTGTCGCAGGCCGGGCGGCACGAAGTCGAAGAGGCTGAGCTTGAAGATGAGGGCATCCCAGCCGTACTTCAAGAGGATCGAGGCTATCTCGACCCGGCGCTGGTGGGGGGTGGGGGGCGCGATAGGAATGCGGCCCTTTCCCGATGGGGTTTCAGCGATGCTCATGAGAACCTGTGATCGAACTGGCCGGACGTCGGTTTAAGTTTACCAGGCCATCACGTTCTCGGCAAAGCGCGCGTTATCGGAGGCTTTCCACTGGGGGGAAGCGTCGCTTCCGTTTTGGTCGGAGAAAAGGGAGGAGTCGGCGATCGCGATGAGTTGGCTGCGACCCAGGGGCCCCAGGGCGGCCATGGTCTGGGGCCCGACGTCCCAGCGCAGGATGCGGATGGCGGAGGACTCGGAAGTGAGGATCGGTTGAGCGGCGGCCTCCAGGGTGAGAACGCCGGAAGTGAAGACGGTCACGCCGGTGGTGATCCCCGAAGCGAGGGGGGCGGGGGCGACGGACTTGATGGCCAGCCAGGACTGGGGTTGTCCGCCGCTGCCGTAGATCCGGACCTGGCCGGAATCGAAGGAGATGCCGGCCTTGCTGGAGAGGGAGGTGAGGGCGGCGAGATCGACCCCGTCGAAGCCTCCCCACTCGCCGAGTAGGACGAGCTTGGTGCCGGCGTAGGCGGCGCGCATGTACTGGGTGTAGGCGGCATCGTCGAAGAACGAGGGGCAAGCGAGCACGATGACGTCGGCATCCTCGGGCAGGGAGCCGGCGGTGAGGGTGGCGACCTCGAAGCCACGGTTGACCAGGTGACTCTTGATCCCCTCCATGGGGACGGGGGTCGAGTAGCGTTCGTCCCAGATGACCTTGAGGGGGGCGTTACGCTTGGCGAGGGTGACCGAGCCCGTGTGGGAATCGACCTCGAGGCGGCCGTAGCCGGTCTTTTGAACCCAGACGCGGCTGCCGGCGTCCTTGAGCTGGACGCGACCCTCGGCGTCGGCGATCGCCCCGCGCCCCCCCGAGGAGGCAACCGCCCCCGGCAGCGGCAGGCCCGACTGATCCGTGATCACGGCGCTGAACGTGACTCCCGGAAAGGGGTTCCAGCCGCAGCCGGCTAGCGACAAAGCGAGCATGAGCCCCGTCAGCCATCGCGCCGCGGGCGCTTCCTCACGACGGGAGAAGGCTCGGAAAAGGCGCCCGCCGCTCGCACGCATCTTATTGAGCATCATGAGCCCCCTTGGCCAAGGCCTGCTTGACGTTGAGACGCCCGAGGCCGAAGTAAGGATCCGGCCCCACCGGCCCGAGGTCATCCGCCGTCGCCTGCAGGCGGGTGCGCACCTGCTCCGCCGTGAGGCGGTTATCCATGGCGAAGAGCAGCGCTGCCGTCGCCGTCACGTGCGGTGCGGCCATCGAGGTCCCCACCATGCCCCCGTAGGCATGCGCCGCGCCGACCCCCTTCTTGAAGTCGGCGGCGGTGAGGTAGGTCGGCCAGGCGCTCATCACCGACTCCGAACCGTCGCCCCCCGGTGCCGATATGGCAAGCTCCGGGCCCCGGTTGGAATAGGAGGCCAGCTGATCCTTGATCGTCGTGGCCCCCACCGCGAGACTGACCCGCTCCGCGGCGGGGTAGTCCACCCCCCGCTCCCGGTTGCCGGCGGCCACCACCACCAGGACATCCTGGCTGAGGGCGTAACGAATGGCCTCCTCGAGCACGGACGAGGAGGTCTTCCCCCCCACGCTCAGATTGATCACCCTAACCCTAAGCCCCGGCCTGGCGGGATCCCGATAGTCCACCGCCGCTCTCACCCCCCGTGCGATGGTCCGATCGTCGCCCACTCCCGAGTTCCCGATGGCCTTCACCGGCAATATCGGGCAGTTGGCGCTTCCCAGCACTCCGGCCATGATCCCCGCGATATGCGTCCCATGGCCGTTGCCGTCCTTGCCCCGGAAGTTGACCCGCCCGTCGTAGCTATCGTCGCCCACCATGTCCTGAAGCGGAAGAAGCCGTCCCGCCAGATCCGGGTGACGCGGATCCACCCCCGTATCCACCACCGCCGCGGCCACCTGGGCCGCGTCCGGATACGCCCCCTGCGTGATCACGCCGATCTGAAGCATGTTCCAGTCGGCCCCGCTGCCGGCGCTCGACGCCACCACCACGTACTCGGCCTGGATGCGATACGCGTCAGCCGCCGGAAACTCCATGGCATGCCAGGTGCAGCCGGATAGCATCGTCATGAGCAGCAAACCGAGCCCCCCCGATCCTCGCCGCAACCCGGCGGCCTTGAACCAAGCCGAGCGAGTCACCGATCTCGACGGAAAATCCGGACCAGGAGCAAGCAGCATCTCTTCGGGCAGCATGTCGGCGTTCATGGCGAGCCTCCTTCGATAGGGCCTCCCCAGCATAGGCAGGCCCACGCATGGAAGCGAGTGAAAGGCCGACGAAGGCTCTTGTTCACGATGCCCGAACGTGGGTATAGCCCCCTGGTACCCAGAAGGAGGTCCCCCCATGGCCGTCGAGAGATCCCGCCCCCTGCGCCGTCGTCACCAGCAACTCGAAGGCCTCGACGCCTTCATCAAAGCTTGCTACCCGTTGATCGTCGTCACCACTCATGAGGAGCGCCGCTTCCTGACCGGCATGCAGGAGCGCTACAGCGCCCGGGGCGTCTACCAGTGGACGTTCACCGGGGGACTCGTGAACCTGACTGACGGCAGGCTCGTCCACCCCGACACCGTCGGCGACCCCCTGGCCGCACTCAAGACCGTCATGAAGATCCCAAACGGCCTCTTCAACTTCTGCGACCTCCATCCATGGCTGGGAGAACCCCTGACAGCCGAGAGGAACGCCGTCGTGAGGCTGTTGAGGGACCTCTACCACCAGATCAGGCGCTACCGGGATACCGCAAAGGCCATCCTGCTGCTCTCGCCCGTCCTCGCCATCCCCGCCGAACTCGAGAAGGAAATCGTCGTCCTCGATTTCCCCCTCCCGGATCGCGAGGCCCTCGGCCAGCTTCTCGATGAGCACGTCCAGCAGGCCCGACGAACCGCGTCGACTCACGTCATGATCAATGCCCAGGACAAGGACCTCCTCCTCGAAGCCGCCCTGGGCCTCACCCTGGATGAAGCCGACAACGCCTTCACGGCCGCGATGCTCGACGACCAGGTCCTTTGCGCCAGCGATATCCACAGGATTCTCGCCGAGAAACAGCTGATCATCCGGAAGTCCGGAACCCTCGACTTCGTTCCCCCCGAGGAAAGCATGGAATCGCTGGGCGGCCTCTCGAACCTCAAGGAGTGGCTGCGCAAGCGCCGGCGGAGCTTCAGCGCCGAAGCCCGAGAATTCGGACTTCCGCAGCCCAAGGGGCTACTCTTGACCGGCGTCCAGGGCTGCGGCAAGAGCCTGTCAGCCAAGGCGATCGCCCAGGACTGGCAGTTGCCGCTCTTGAGGCTGGATGTAGGAAAGGTCTTCGGCGGCCTGATAGGCTCCAGCGAAGAGAACATGCGGCGGGCCATCAAGCTCGCCGAGGCCATCAGCCCCTGCGTGCTCTGGGTGGACGAGATCGAAAAGGGATTCAGCGGGATGCAAGGATCCGGCGCATCGGACGGCGGAACGTCGATGCGGGTCTTCGGAACATTCATCACCTGGCTGCAGGAGAAGCGGTCCAACGTCTTCGTGGTGGCGACCGCCAACCAGATCGAGAGTCTGCCTCCGGAGCTGCTGCGCAAAGGGCGCTTCGACGAGATCTTCTTCATCGATCTGCCGACGACACCCGAGCGACAGAGCATCTTCGGGATTCACCTGGCCAAGCGTCGGCGAGATCCCAGACTCTTCGACCTCTCGTCGCTGGCTCGCGAGAGCGAGGGCTTCAGCGGGGCCGAAATCGAGCAGGTGATCGTCGCGGGACTGTTCGAGGCGTTCGACGGTGGGGTGGAGCTGAACATGGGCCATGTCCTGGCGGCGATTCGCGAGACGGTGCCGCTGTCGGTGACGATGAAGGAGGGAGTGGCGCGCATCCGGAACTGGGCGAGCACGCGAGCGGTAGGCGCGTCGAGCGTGCTCGGGAACGGTGCGTGAGGAGGCTCTCGAGGGAGGCTTTCGGGGGGTTTGAACCGGCTCGGCTCGGTGATGGATCCCACAGCCGCGACGTCGGAACGACGCTATTGTCATGAATGTCGACGGGTGATATAGTCGGTTGGCAGCTACCACCATACCTGTTTGTTGACGTGATGCCTTCCGACTTGAATGCCAATCTGAACACGGTTCGCACCCAAATCGCGGGGGCGGCTGAACGTTCGGGTAGGGATCCTGCGAGCATCCGCCTGGTGGCGGTAACCAAGCAGGTCAGCACGGATCGCATCCGCGCCATTCATGCCTTGGGGATCCGAGCGATCGGGGAGAATCGGGTCCAGGAAGCCCTCCGCAAGCAAGCGGAAATGGCGGATCTGGCACTCGAATGGCACCTGATCGGCCACCTTCAGACCAACAAGGTCAAACAGGTGATCGGAGCCTTCGATCTCATTCACGGAGTGGACTCCGTCAAGCTCGCCCGCGAACTCGACGCCCGAGCGGCGGCCCAATGGCTGGGGAAATCCCGCCAGGACGTCCTTCTCCAGGTCAACGTCGCCCGCGAAGCGAGTAAACATGGTTTTTTTCCGGAGGATTTGCTGGCAGCCGCCCAGGAGATCCAGAGCTTGAACCACGTGAACCTCCGTGGCCTGATGACGGTGGCGCCCTACGCGGTGCAACCGGAGTCGGTAAGAGGGGTGTTCCGGCGGCTGCGGGAGCTTCGAGACGCGTGTCAACGCGCTCTGGGCGACCGCGCGGAGTTGAGCGAACTTTCGATGGGCATGAGCCAGGACTTTCCTGTCGCCATCGAAGAAGGGGCCACGATCGTCCGGATCGGATCGGCTCTTTTTGGAAGACGGCCGGCAATACAGCAACTTTAGGAGGCATGATGAGCGCCGAGATCTGGAACAAGATGCGGGACTTCGTGGGACTGAACGGTGACCTCGACGAAGGTTACGAAGAGGAAGAGGCGATGGCGAACGAGCCCAAGAAAGCGACCCGTAACATCGTGGGACTTCCCGGCCCCAACTCCCAGGAGATGGTCGTCCTGGAACCCCGCAGCTTCGACGACGCCCTCGGCATCATCGAGAACCTCCGCTCGCGCCGCGCGGTCATCCTCAACCTCAACGGCCTGACCTCCGAGCAGTCACAGCGCCTCGTCGATTTCGTCTCCGGCGCCTGCCATGCCCTCGACGGAAACCAGGAGCGGATTGGCGACGCCATCTTCCTGTTCGCCCCCTCCAACGTCAAGATCAACGCCCTCAACGCCGAGCAGTCCTGGATGCCCAACGCGAATCCCAGCACCTCCACGGCCGCCGCTGCTCCCTCCAAGGATCTCTTCTGGCGCGTTCGCTAAAGAGCGCCAAGCAGGAGTCGAAAAGTGCCTGAACAACCCAAGCTCGCCTTCATCGGGGGCGGGACCATGGCGGAGGCCCTGATCAAGGGTCTCCTCAACAAGGGACTCTTCGAGCCCTCGGCGGTGCTCGTCAGCGACCCGCTGCAGGCACGCCTCGACTTCCTGCACGAGACCTACGGTATCCAAACCACCATGAGCAACCTCCTTGCCGTGGAAGCCGATACCGTGATCTTCGCCGTCAAGCCGCCTCAACTTCCGGACGTCCTTCGCGAGGTCGGGCCCCACTGGCGTCCGACCTCCATGGGGCTGTCGATCGTCGCCGGCTTCCGGCTCGACCAATTCGCGCCCTTCTTTCCGCAGGGAACGCCGCCCCTGGTCCGGGCCATGCCCAATACGCCCTGCGTCGTCGGCGAGGGAATCACGGCGATCGCGCCCAATTCCGACGTCGACGCCTCCCAACTCGACCTGGCGCGCGCCATCTTCCGGGCCGTCGGGGAGGTGCTGGAACTCCCCGAGCACTACTTCGACGCCGTCACCGGTCTCAGCGGATCCGGGCCCGCATATGTTACCCTGATCATCGAAGCCCTGATCGAGGCCGGCGTCCAGCAAGGATTGCCGCGCCGCATCTCGCGGGAACTGGTCTGCCAGACCGTGAAGGGGGCTACCATGCTCGTCCAGCAATCGGGCAAGCACCCTGCGGAACTCAAGGACCAGGTCACCACGCCTGCCGGAACCACCGCCGCCGGGCTGCAAGTGCTCGAAGAATCCGCCATCCGCGCAACGCTTTGTCGTGCGGTTTCGGCGGCCACCGAGCGCTCCAAAGCGCTAGGGAAGGGGTAACTCGTCAATGGTATTCATCGTTCAAATTCTCAACAGCATGTTCAGCCTGTGGTCCTTGCTGCTTCTGGTCTGGATCATCCTCTCCTGGATTCCCCAGATCCCCCGCCACCATCCCGCGGTCCAACTGGTCGGACGCGTCATCGAACCCACCGTCGCCCCGTTCCGGCGCGTCCTGCCCATGTCGATCGGCATCGACCTCAGCCCGATGATCGCCTACTTCGTCTACAAGATCGCCATCGGACTGATCGCCGGCATCCTCCTGGGAGCTGATCGCGCCCTCTAGCCGTTCATCTCGCCTGGTAGAACCCCCTAACCCCTGCTAAACTAGGGGGGTTAGGTCGTTTGCGGGCATCATGCCCCGTCTTGCTCGAAGGAGAGCGTCATCATGGATCGGGATCGGGAACGCGCGGAAGTCGTCATCGTCGGCGGAGGGATCATCGGCGCCTCCATCGCCTATCATCTCGCAGCCCGAGGGATCAAGGACGTCGTTCTCCTCGAACGCGAACTCTTCTTCGGAGCCGAATCCACCGCCAAGTGCGCCGGTGGCATCCGCGCCCAGTTCACCACCCCCGTCAACATCCAGCTCTCTCTGCTCTCCATCGAGCGCTTCGCCGCTTTTTCCGAGGAGATGGGCCTGCCGGTCGACTTCCGGCAAGTGGGCTACATGTTCATGTCCACCACGCCCGCCAACTGGGAAACCGCCAAGAAGAACGCCGAATTCCAGCGCCGCTGGGGCGTCCCCGTCGAAGCCCTGAGCCCCGACCGCATCAAGGAAATGGTCCCCGTTCTCGAAACCTCGGACCTCATCGGCGCTCACTTCTGCCCCATCGACGGCCTGGGCGACCCTCACGGCTTCCTGCAAGGCTACATCAAGGCCGCCCGAAAGCTCGGCGTCCGGATTCTCAACCAGCGCCCCGTCACCGGCTTCGTCACCGAGAACGATCGGATCACGGCCGTCAAAACCCCCCAGGGGAACATCTCCACCGGCCTGGTCATCAACGCCGCCGGAGCATGGGCCGGACAGCTCGGCAAGCTCCTCGGCCTCGACATCCCCATCCTCCCCGTTCGCCGCCAAATCGCCACCACCGACGCCATGTCATGGATCGACCCTCGCTGGCCGATGATGGTCGACAACGGCTCCGGCGTCTACATGCACCCCGAAGGCTCCGGTCTGCTCATGGGCATGGCCAACAAGGCTGAACCCCCCGGCTTCAACACCAACCTGGATGAGGACTTCACCTCGGAGATCGTGATGGCCGCCATCCATCGCATCCCGCGCCTCGAAGAAGGCCGCGTCGCCACGGCCTGGGCCGGTCTTTACGAAGTGACGCCCGACCATCACCCGATCATCGGCATGCACCCGGAGGTATCGAACCTCCTCATCGCCGCGGGCTTCAGCGGGCACGGCTTCATGCATGCCCCCGCCACCGGCCAGGTCGTGTCGGAGCTCGTCCTCGACGGCAAGCCCTCCATCGACCTCTCGGCCCTGCGCATCGAACGCTTCAGCGAGAACGTCGCCGTCGACGAGCTCATGGTCATCTGAACCAATCCCCGAACGTGCAGGAAGGGCGCCCGTACGGGCGCCCTTCGGCTCTTGGCGTCTTAGCGAGGAAACCGAAAATCGTCCTCGACCAACGGATCCCTCTCGCTCGGATCGGCCGGGAACGGTTCGTAAATCGTCTGGCGAGTCGGCACGATCCTCTTCAGGTCGCTTCGCGCCACGCTGGGGCTCAGGTCCTGGCCGTTCGAGCCCAGGAAGAAGCCGACATCACCGATCGACGCGTCACTCGGGATCAGCGTGAAGTCCGGGCCCGTCAACGGCATTTGAACGCCGAGGATGGCCGCCGCGCTGCCGTCCTCGAGGCAGTTGGCCACCAGGGCGTAGACCCCGGACTCGTCCGCATTGCCGGGCAGGTAGAAGTAGGCTGAGGCCCTCACGGTGAACCACGGCACTCCCGCCGGAGGCTCCTTGCGGGTCTTGAACTCCCAGTGGGCGCTGAACTCTTGAGGATCGTTCCCCGCCAGCATGGTGGTGTCGCTGTATCCGTTCGCCGAGACCTTGCCCGCATCGAGATCGAAGATCGTCTCCAGGGCGAATTTCCCCGCCCCCGGCATCGGCTCCCGCGACCGGAAGACGGCCCGCCCCTTGGTCGGGCTGGTGTAGGAGATGCCGATGATCTGGTTCTCGCCCGTGGCCGACGTTCCCTCTCCGATGGAGATCACGGCGTGATCGGCCTTGAGATCCAGGAGCACCGTCAGGGTATCGCCGTCCTCCGTGAAGGTATAGGGCTTGCCGGGCGTCAGATCCACCGCCGCGAGGGCCGTGAGGATCGCGTCGACGAGTTCGGTGGCGGCCAGGTAGATCTCGAGGTTGGCGCCGATCTGCTCTCCGATGGAGAACGTCTCAGTCTGGGTTCGGTAAGCCGAGACCGACTTGAGGGCGGAAACCGTTTTCAGCGAGTCGGGCATGGCGAGCGTCACCGAACTCGGAACCCCGAAGGGGTTGGAACTGGTGCCCATGGGGTTCCCGGCGCATCCCAGCACTCCCAGTGCCATGGCAGCTCCTAGCCAGACGCTCTTTTTCATCCCGGTCATCTCCCTCATGGCGAATGGAGGCTTGGATTCCTCATACCCCCACGAGCAAGCTACCCAACGCAAGACGCCAGCCCCGCGATCGATTGTGGGGCTGGCGTGGTATTTACGGCGCGGATCAGGCCAGCGGGTTGCCGCCGCAGGTGCTGCCATGGGAGCCGGGCTTGAAGACATCCATGACCTCGCTGGAGGATAGCATCGCCGAGCCTCCAGCGACCTTTCGGCCCTGCGCATCGAACGCTTCAGCAAGAACGTCGCCGTCGACGAGCTCATGGTCTCTGATCCCCCGAACATCAAGAAAGGGCGCCCGCACGGGCGCCCTTCGGCATTTGAAGGTCTTAGCGAGGAAACTGGAAAATCTCCTCGACCAACGCATCCCCTTGGCTCGGATCCGCCGGGAACGGCTGATGAATAGAGTCCTCGGCGGGAACGATTCCCTTCAATGCGTCCGTGGCCTCGCTTGGCGGCAGATCCTCGCCGTCCGCGCTCACGTAGAAGACCTTTTCGTAAGGCTCGACGAAGGTCGGCGAATTGCCGCTCGGCACCCAGCGGAACACGTCCCCGGTCGCGGGAGAGCGCATCCCGACGAGGGCTGCCGCCCCGCCGTCCTTGAGGAAGTTCGCGCTAAGGGCGACGATCCCCGAATCCTCAGGCTTCTTCGGCTTGTGGGCGAAGGCGGAGACCTTCATGGCGAACGACGGCGAAGCCTCCGTCAGGCGCTCGAACTCCCAGTGAGCCAGCGTCTTCTCAGGATTCGACGCCCCCGGGAGCATGGTCGTATCGTGATAGCCGTCCGCCGACGCCTTCCCGGTTTCGAGATCGAACGTCGTCGCAATCATGATCCGGCCGGTTCCAGCCTTGGCCACCAGCGGCTTGAAGACAGCCTTGCCTTGGGTCCGACTGGTGAAGGTCATGCCCATGATCTGGTTCTCGCCCGTCGCCTCGGCGCCTTGGCCGACCGAGATCACCGCGTATCCTTCCTTGACCTCCAGCAGCACGGTCAGGTTCTGACCGTCCGCACCCTTGAAGGTCAAGGACTTTCCCGGAGTCAGGTTGAGCTTGGTGACGCCCTCGAGAATTCCGTCGACCAGTTGGGTCGAAATGGCGTAAACCGCCATGTTGCCTGCCAGTTGTTGGCTGAGCGACAGCAAGGCTTGCGTGCGAAAAGCAGATACCGTCTTGAGCGCAGAAACCGTCTTCAGGGTCTGCGGCATCTCGATCGCGACGGTGCTCGGAATCCCGTAGGCATTCTGGGAGGACGTTCCCGCCGGGTTGCCCGTGCAACTCAAGACGCAGAGGGCCAGCGTGAATCCAATCCATGCTCGCAACTTCATTCGGAGGTCCTCCTAGGCCCGCGTCCCTACACCACCCATTTACCCGGCGAGCGAGCGGCCAAACATCCGAATGGCGGGGGTCAGGCCAGGACTTCAGAAAGTCGGTCGAAGGCCCAGTCGAGGTCCTCGCGAGAGATGACCAGGGGTGGGGCCACGCGAAGGACCACGTCGTGGGTTTCCTTGCAGAGCATGCCCTTGGCCATGAGCTTTTCGGCGAAGGGACGCGCGGCCTTGTCGAGCTGAATGCCGATGAGCAGGCCCTTGCCGCGTACTTCGACGATGTGGGGACTCTTCAGGCCTTTGAGGCGGTTGAGGAAATAGTCGCCTAGCTCCGCGGAGCGCGAAACGAGGTTCTCGTCGCGCAGGACGGCCATCGCGGCGCGGGCCACGGCGCAGGCCAGCGGGTTGCCGCCGAAGGTGCTGCCATGGGAGCCGGGCTTGAAGACGTCCATGACCTCGCTGGAGGAGAGCATCGCCGAGACGGGGTAATAGCCGCCGGAGAGGGCTTTCCCGATCACGACCATGTCGGGTCGGATGCCGTCGTGTTCGAAGGCGAAGAGGCGGCCGGTGCGTCCCAGGCCGGTCTGGATCTCGTCGGCGATGGTGAGGACCCGGTTCTCTCGGCAGAGGCGCGAAGCCTCGCTCAGGAAGCCCTCGGGAGGCACGATCACGCCGGCTTCGCCCTGGATGGGTTCGAAGAGGAAGGCGCAGGTATTGGGGGTGATGGCGGCTTCGAGGGCCTCGATGTCGCCGAAGGGGATGACCTTGAAGCCCGGAGTGAAGGGACCGAAGCCGTCCTTGTAGAGCTGCTCGGTGGAGAAGGAGACGATGGTGGTCGTCCGGCCGTGGAAGTTATTGGAGCAGACGATGACCTCGGCCTGGTTGGCGGGGATGCCCTTGACGTCGTAGCCCCACTTGCGGGCGGCCTTGATGGCGGTTTCGACGGCCTCGGCTCCCGAGTTCATGGGGATCACGCGCTCGTAGCCGGTCATCTCCACGAGCTCCTGGTAGAGGAGGGGGAGCTGATCGTTGCGGAAGGCGCGAGAGGTCAGGGTGACCTTGGAGGCTTGCTCGACCAGCGCCGCGAGGATCCGGGGGTGACAGTGGCCCTGGTTCACCGCGGAATAGGCGCTCAAGCAGTCGAGGTAACGCTTTCCCTCGACGTCGGTGACCCACACTCCCTCGGCATGTTCGATGAGGACCGGCAGGGGGTGGTAATTGTGCGCGCCCAACCGATCTTCGATTTCGATGATTTCGGTGGTCTTGGCGGAGGTCAACATCATTATTCTCCTACGGCGATCGTCTCGCGGCGTGGGGCCGCGCGCAGGCATGGTTCACAATCAGCCTGGCCGCTCAGTACGAAAGGGCGAAACGGCGCCAGAGGCGGAAATGGCGCGCCTCCATTATAGCAAGCCTTACTCCTCCTCGTCTTCCTCGTCTTCCTCGAAGACCTGGAGGGAGTCGGTGAGCATGGATTCGAGTTCGATCATGGCGAGGAAATCCTCGGCGTCCTCCTCGGACCCGAGGGACCGGGTGAGTTCCTCGAAGGTGACCTCGGCTCCATCGGGAAAGGGCTGACCGAAGCGCTCCTTGCGGCGTTCGAGCAAGGCATCGAGGATCAGGATGGCCTCGTGAAGGTCGATCGTGAGGGTGAGGGCGGGTTCGTTGTGGGGGACGATGATGGCCACGGAAACGTCCTTTCTTGACCGCGAGCGGAGCCCAAGCTTCCGCCGTACGAAGCTCCGAGCAGGCTCGCATCGATTCTATCACCCAAGCCGTCCTCCTGGGCTCAATCGACTCTCATGATCGCCTTCGCGAGGTCCGAGTACCCGACCACGCCCGAGAAGATCTTGACGATTCGCCCTTGCCGGTCGATCAAGAAGGAGGTGGGAACCCCCTCGATGCCACCGTAAAGCGCGGCAACGTCTTCATTGCCGACGGCCAAGGGGTAAGCGATCCCCAGAGACTTGGCCAAGCCGCCCAGCTCCTTCGCCCCTTCCGGATCCAGGGCCACGCCGATCACTTCGACCCCCTTCGCGCGCATGTCGTGGTGAATCTTCACCAGTTCGGGAAGCTCTTCCAGGCAGTGGGGGCAGCTCGTCTCGAAGAAATTCAAAAGGACGACCTTCCCCTTGTAGTCGGCGAGCCTGACTGCGTTCTGACGACGGGAATCGGGAAGGGAGAAGTCGGGGGCCGTCCGGTGCTCTAACGAGGCAATTCCCTTCGGGGCGGTCGCACGCTCCACCTGAGGCCCGAAGTGTCCGTAGGCCATCCCGAGGCCAATCCCCACCACTCCGCCGAGCATCAAGATCCCGAGTGATTTCATGAGAGTCCCTCCTGAATGGCCCAGGGGTTGCCTCGTCGATTCGAGGCAACCCCTGGGTTCGCGACCCGACTAGCGCCGGATGAAGAACCCTTCGCCCAGGGCATCGATGCAGCGATCCCGCCGCTCCTGACAGATCGACAGCGCATCGGAACCGATTTCCCTTGCCAAGGTCCTCAGGCAAAGCCGATAGCGTCGAAGACAGGTCGTGGTTCCGCTCTCCTGCTGCACGCTGTACCCGCCGCTGGAAGCGACGCCCTGGGGAGTCGTCTGGGCGACCGGTGAATTGGCTTGACCGCACCCCATGGTGCCCAGGATCGCCGTGGATGCCAGAGCGACCAATAAACTTCTTGCTCTCATAGCTTTCCCCTCCTCTCAGTGTGTGGGGACAACTATGCGCGTGAGACGCGAAAGCGACATTATTACAAACCGACAAGTCTCTGACGAAATCTTTGGAGGCCGTGCAGGAAAAAAAACGGGGGGGCGCAGCGGAATCCGCTGCGCCCCCCGTTTCTGGACTTTGGCCTTTTGAGCAGCCGAGGCAGGGATGTCTCGGCTTTCATTTTTCCCGCG
>DAZV01000039.1 GCA_002083825.1 Candidatus Sericytochromatia bacterium S15B-MN24 CBMW_12
CCCCCCCGTTGCCCCCATCACAAAGGATCGCCATGTCGTTCTTACAAGTCTTCTTGCTCGTTTGCCAAGCCCTCCTCTCGATCGGCCTCATCGTCGCCGTCCTCTTGCATTCGGCCAAGGGTGAGGGACTCGCGGGCATCGGCGGCCAGGCTCACGTTTTCGGCAGCCAGAAGGGCGTGGAGGCCGGCCTCAACACGATCACCGCCGTCCTCGCCGTGGCCTGGATCCTGGTGGCCATCGCCCTCGCCATGTTGGGCCGGACCGGCGCCTAGTCCCCCCTGTGACCAAGAAGGTGGAATCGATGATCAACACCCCCCGCGCCGCTATCGCCGGCGCCCTTGGCCTGTTCATACTCGCAGGCTGCTCCGGCGGAGATAAGCCCGCAGCCCAGACCCCCGAACAACCCGTCGCGGTCAAGATCGACGTCGATCCCGCCAAGGTCCAACCAGGTACTGTCGGCAAGCACGGCGGCAGGCTCTCGGTGGGCGGATCCGACCCCAAAACCTTCAACCCCCTGCTCGCACAGGAAACCTCCTCCTCCACCCCCATGAGCCTCATCTGGGACGGCCTCACCTCCACCAACGGCGAAACCGGCGAACCCGAAGGCGCGCTCGCCTACCAGTGGCAAGTCTCCCCCGACGGCCTCACCTACACCTTCGACCTCCGCAAGAACCTCAAGTGGTCCGACGGCCATCCCCTCACCGCCGACGACGTCGTCTTCACCTTCAACGACCTCGTCGCCAACCCCAAGGTCCCCTCGGACTGGGGCGACACCATCAAGGTCAACGGCAAACTGCCCATCGTCAAGAAGGTCGACGAAGACTCCGTCTCCATCACCACACCCAAGGTCCATGCCCCCTTCCTCCGGGTCATCGGATCCGTCGCCATCATGCCCAAGCACGTCCTCGCCAAGTCCCTCCTGGACATCGACAAGTCCGGCGCGCCCAGGTTCAACCAGACCTGGGGCCTCGATACCAAGGACTTCTCCGCCATCGTCGGTACCGGCCCCTTCACCTTCAAGGAATACAAGGTGGCCCAGCGGCTGGTCATGACCCGAAATCCGCACCACTGGCGGGTGAACTCCGCCGGCGACAGGCTTCCGTACCTCGACGAGGTGGTCTTCCAGATCACCAAGGATCAGGACGCAGCCCTGCTCAAGTTCCAGGGCGGCGAAACCGATATCCACATGGCCGACGCCTCCCTGCGCGGCCAGGACTACGCCCTCATGAAGCCCCAGGAGAAGCAGGGCGACTTCACCATCCACAAGGCCGGCACCGACTTCTCAGTCAACTTCCTCACCTTCAACCAGAACCGCGACAAGAACCCCAAGGGCAAGCCCAACGTCGACCCCGTCAAGCAGGATTGGTTCAACGACGTGGCCTTCCGCAAGGCCGTCGCCCACGCGGTCGACAAGCAATCCCTCATCAAGAACGTCTACCAGAGCATCGCGAGCGCGCTTGACACGGCCCTCTCGCCCGCGAGCCCCTACTACAGCCCCGACGTTCCCAGGTACTCCTACGACCTCGCGAAGGCCGCCGCCATCCTCGCGGACGCCGGCTACAAGCTGGGCCCCGACTCGCAACTGCGCGACCCCAAGGGCAATTCCGTCGAGTTCACCCTCCTCACCAACGTCGAGAACCGTGAACGCCTCACCGTCGCCGATACCCTCAAAACCGACCTCGGAAAGCTGGGAATCAAGGTCAAGGTCCAGCCCATGCAGTTCAACACCCTGATCGAGAAGACCGACTCCAGTCTCGACTGGGAAGCTCTCGTCATGGGCTTCACCGGTAGCCTCGATCCCGCTCTCGGCGCCAACATCTGGAAGTCCGACGGGCGCCTTCACATGTTCAACATGAATCAGAAGAAGCCCGCCACCCCCTGGGAAGCCGAGATCGACAGCCTCTTCGACGAGGCGGCAACCACCCTCGACGAAGGCAAGCGCAAGCAGCTCTACGCGCGCTTCCAGACCATCGTGGCCGAAAACCTGCCCTACATCTACACCACCAACCGCATCGCGCTCTACCCTGTTCGCAACACTCTGGGCAACGTGAAGATCAACAAGTTCACCCCCATGAGCGGGATGAACCCCATCTGGAACCTCTTCGAGGTCTATCGGAAGTAAGGGAGCCACCAACCATGATCACCAACAAGGTCAAGCGCTTCGGATCCGCCCTACTCGGGGCGGCCCTCATCGCCGGATGTTCGGGCGAAAAGCCCGAGGCCTCCGCCCCCAAGGGCGGAGATGCCCCGGTTCCCGCCATCACCACCACCGAGCCCAAGGTCCAACCCGGCGCCATCGGCAAGTACGGCGGCACGCTCCACATGCCCGCCTACGAGGACCCCAAGACCCTCAACCCCGCACTGGTGACCGATTCGACCTCTGGGCGCTTCGTCGCCTACACCTTCGAGGGCCTCGTCGAAGAGCATCCCTTCACCTTCCAGGTCGAGCCGGCCCTCGCCGCCTCGTGGTCGGTGAGCGAAGACAAGAAGACCTACACCTTCAAGCTTCGCAAGGGCCTCCAATGGTCGGACGGCCATCCCCTCACCGCCGACGACGTGGTCTTCACCTTCAACGACGTCATCGCCAACCTCAAGATCCCCACCGATACCCGCGATGTCATCGAGGTCGATGGGCAACTCCCGACCGTGAAGAAGCTCGACGAGCTGAGCGTCGCCATTTCGACCCCCAAGCCCTTCGTCCCCTTCCTGCGGATCATCGGCGGCGTCCCCATCCTTCCCAAGCATGCCCTCGCCGCCACCCTCACCGAGACCGACAAGTCCGGTTCTCCCGTCTTCAATCAGACCTGGGCCATGGATGCCGACATCACCAAGATCGTCTCCAGCGGGCCATGGGTCTACGATTCGTACCAGGCGTCCCAGCGCATGGTCTTCAAGCGCAACCCGAACTACTGGCGGGTGAACGAGCAGAACCAGCCCCTGCCCTACTTCGATCGCCTCGACGTCGCCTTCCTCAAGAACGTCGACACCGCGCTTCTCAAGTTCCAGGCCGGAGAGACCGACGCCCAATGGCTGCGCGGCAAGGATTACCCCCTGATGAAGCCGCTGGAGCAAAAGCAGAACTTCACCATCGTCAACGGCGGTCCCGACTGGCGCCTCTCGTACTTCGAGCTGAACATCAACGACCGCAAGAACGCGCAGGGCAAGCACTACGTCGACTCGGCCAAGTCGGCCTGGCTCCGTGACGTACGCTTCCGCCGGGCCTTGGCCTATGCCTTGGACCGCGAGGGCATCAAGAAGCTCGTCCTGCGGAACATGGGCGTCGAACAAAACTCGCCCATCTTCCAGAAGAGCCCCTACTTCAGCCCCGACGCGAACGTCCTCTACCCCTACGACCTGGCGAAGGCCTCGGCCCTCCTTACCGAGGCCGGCTTCAAGAAGGGTCCTGACGGCTTGCTCCGCGACGCCAAAAGCAACCCGGTCAAGCTCGAACTCATCATGGAAACCGGAAGCCCCGAGGGCGATCAGGAAGCCAACATCTGGAAGACCGATCTCAAGAAGCTCGGAATCGACCTGAAGCTCTCGCCGATGACGTTCAACTCCAAGCTCGACCGGCTCCAGAACACCCGCGACTGGGAGATCACCATGGGAGCCTTCGGCGCGAACGTGGACCCCTTCTCCGCGAGCAACCTCTGGAAGAGCTCGGGCCATGCCCACTCCTTCAATCATGACCCCAAGGCCAAGACGGCCCACACCGCCTGGGAGGGCCGCATCGACGAGATCCTCGCCGACGCGTCGACCAACTTCGACGAGGAGCGCCGCAAGGCCCTCTACGCCGAGTTCCAGAAGATCCTCACCGAGGAATCGGTGCTGATCTACCGGCCCGTCTTCCTCTACACGGTGGCGGTCCGAAATACCCTGGGCAACGTTCAGCCCAGTCCCTACAGCAGCCTCGGCAGCTCCTGGAACTCCTGGGAGCTCTACCGTAAGTAGCGCAAAGGCACGATCCGAGCGGCTTTGCTCGTTCGGATCGTGTTACAATCCTGTAATGGCCCCCCTTTATCGTTTAGGAGAGCAGGATGTTCCGGTACATTCTCAAGCGCCTGATCCAGATGATTCCCCTGCTGATCTTCATCTCGATCATCAGCTTCGGCATCTCGAAGCTGGCGCCGGGTGACTTCCTCACCCAGAAGGCCCTCAATCCATCCATCAGCCCCGAGACCATCGCGGCGGAGAGGTCCCGATTGGGTCTCGATCAACCGGTTCCGATCCAGTACGTCCGCTGGGCGACCAACTTCGTCCAGGGCGACATGGGCCAGAGCTTCATGTACCGCACCTCGGTCTCCAGCCTGATCGTGCAGCGCCTCGGCAACACCCTCATCCTGGGCGTGGCGGCCTTCATCTTCACCTGGCTGGTCGCGATTCCGCTGGGCATCGCCATGGCGGTGCGACAGTACTCCACCTTCGACAAGGTGGCGTCCGGCCTGACCTTCTTCCTGCTCGGCATCCCCGAGTTCTTTCTCGCGCTCCTGCTGCTCTTCGCCGCCGCCAAGACCGGCGTGCTGCCGGTGGGCGGCATGACCAGTCCGGACTTCGCCTACATGAACGGCTTCCAGCAAGCGATCGACATCGGCTTGCACCTGATCATTCCCGTCTTCGCCGTGGCCGTGGGCTCGATCGCCATCCTGCAACGCCGGATGCGCGGCAACCTCCTCGACGTGCTCGGCGAGGAATACGTTCGGACGGCGCGAGCCAAGGGCCTGCCCGAGAATCGGGTCATCTACAAGCATGCCGTTCGCAACGCGATCAACCCCCTGGTCACGATCCTGGGCTACGAGTTCGCCTCGCTGCTTTCGGGCTTCGCGCTCGTCGAGATCATCATCGGCTGGCCGGGAATGGGCATGATGATGCTGGAGGCGCTTCAGGGCCTCGACATGACCCTCGCCATGGCCGGCATCATGATGGGAGCCTTCATGCTGCTCGTGGGCAACCTGCTGGCGGATATCCTGCTCGCCTTGGTCGACCCGCGCATCAAGTTGGAGGCGTAGAAAATGGCGACCTTGAATCCAGAAACCATGACCAAGCCGAACTCGGATCGCCCGCAGGACGAACTGCCCCCCATGGTCAGCACCAATGCGCGCATCTGGCGACGCTTCACCAAGCACAAGATGGCCGTCGCCGGCATGTGGATCCTCGGGTTGATGTATCTCCTGATGGTCTTCGCCGAGTTCTTCGCGCCCTACACCGAGGCCTACGAGGACCGGACCAAGAGCTATCAGGCTCCGGTGGCCATTCACGTCATGCATGAGGGCAAGTTCATCGGGCCCTTCATCTACGATCAAACCGAGCAGTTCGACACCGAAACCCTTCTTTCCGAGTACGCAGAGGACAAGAGCGAACCCTACCGGCTCACCCTCTTCCACCAGGGGACTCCCTACAAGATGTGGGGTCTGATTCCCTCGAGCCTTCACCTCTTCGGGGTGGAAGGCGACAAGGCGCGGCTCTTCCTCTTCGGGTCCGATCAGGCCGGTCGCGATATCTTTTCGCGGCTGCTCTACGGGTCTCGGGTCTCGTTGACGGTCGGTTTGATGGCGATCGCCATCGTCATCCCGCTCGGCATGCTGATTGGCGGCATCGCCGGTTACTTCGGCGGCTGGATCGACAACACGCTCATGCGCATCGTAGAAGCCCTGATGGCCTTCCCGAGCTTCTACCTCTTGTTGGCGCTGTTCGGGGTCACCTACCACTGGGACATCACTCCCACCCAGCGGTACTTCGTCATCACCGGTATTCTGGCGCTCCTGGGCTGGACCAGCCTTTCGCGCGTCATCCGCGGCATGGTGCTCTCGATCAAGCAGCAGGAGTACGTGGAGGCCTCGCGGGCGGCGGGCGCGTCCCACCTCTGGATCATCGTCAAGCACATTCTGCCGCAGACGGCGTCCTGGGTGATCGTGTCGATCTCGCTGATGGTTCCCAGCTATATTCTGGGCGAATCGGCGCTTTCGATGCTCGGTCTCGGCGTCCAGCAGCCCGCAGCCAGCTGGGGCAACATGCTCGAGGAGGCCCGGAGCTTGGCGAGTTTGAGCTTGCATCCGTGGCTCCTGGCGCCCGGCTTCGTGATCGTGGCGACGGTCGTGGCCTTCAACTTCTTCGGAGACGGCCTGCGGGACGCCTTCGACTCGAAGAAGCGGGTCTGAACCCACCAAAACCCTTGGTTCTTTCACCGAAGACCCTTTCCGCCGAGTCCGCTAGGATACGGTCGGGGAGGGTCTTCGATGCGTGAATGCTGCCCGTTTGCCGTGATTTTTGCCATGATTCGCCCGAGCCTCGCGTTATTGGTCGTGGGGGGGCTTTTGGCCTGCGGGGGGGAAACCTACCCGGATCCGGGCTACCGGCCTCGAACGACGCTACCGGTGGGATTGCCGACGGCTGTCGTGACGGCGCCGCTGTCGGGCAACGTCTACATGGCCGATAGCCCGACGATCGAGGTCTCGACGTCGCTACCTGAGGGATACCAGCTGCTGTCGGGCAATGAGGGTAAGGTCGTGGTTCGCGTGCCGGGGACGCGGCCCGAGACGCGAGCGGTGGCGATCGTGGACGGCGCCTACACCCTGCCGGATCTCCCGGTGGGGGTCGATCTGGAGGTTTCGGCGAGCCACCCGGGGTTCGCGGCCCGGCGCCAGGTGATCCGGATAGCACTGCCGGCGGGTCGTCGGCTCAATTTCGGGCACGATCCGGGGGGTACGGGGTCTTACCTCCTGCCGTTCCACGATTCTCCGGGCTAGTGCCCGTGGCTCTTGCCCACTCCCACGGTCCTGACGAAACTTTTTTCGCGGGCGGCGTTCGATCAGGGAAGCTTGACGACCAGCGTGGATCGGTCGGCATGGCGCACGACCCGGTCGGAGACGCTGCCGAGCAGGAAGCGTTGAATGCCGGACTTGCCGTGAGATCCCACGACGATGAGGTCCACGGCTTCCTTCTGGGCGAGGTCGATGATCGTCTCGGCGGGCTCTCCCATGAGGGTGAGCGTTCTGGCCGAGAAGCCTTGCTTGGCCAGAATGTCCCGGCCTTGCTCGCAATCGCTCTCGGCGGCTTCGCGGAACTGCTCGACCATTCGTTCATAGCTCACGCCCATCGGATCGGCGCCGTAGGTGAGCGTCAGCGGGGAACTAAAGACGCTGAGCAGCAGGATGTCCGCGTCCCGGGGCAGCAACGTCCCCAGCTTCGCCAGGACCTTTTGGGAGAAGTCGGAGCCGTCGGTGGTCGCCAGAATCTTCATCGTTTCCTCCTCTTTCAGAATCGCGCTTCATGCTCCCAGCCTATCTCAACTGGAGTCGACCGTGCCCGTTTCAGACGTCCGATGGACCGTACTTGCGCTAGGCTGTGGCCTTCGGCGCGAGACGCCCGTGAATCCGCATCAGGGCTTGGAGAGCAACTGCTCATTGACGCCCTTTAGGCGAACCTCGACGGCCCGGTAAATATCGGTGGTCGGCGGGAAGTAATGGGTTGCGCGTTCGTAGTGCCGCTTGGCCAGGGAAAGCTCGTTCATGGCTTCGTAGACGCGTCCCAGATAGAAGTGGAGCGTGACGTCGTCATAGCTCTTGAGGGCCTGGTTCATCATCTGGACGCTCTTGGGGTATTCCTGGTAGGCGGTGTGGATGATGCCCAGGACCATGCGGGCATCGCCGCGTTCCCCGTCGAGGGCGATGGCTTCCTCGAGGATGGCGCGGGCCTGCGGAATCTGGCGGCTCTGGTAGAGCTCCATCCCTTGTTTGATGAGCATGTCCGCCTGGTAGGGGCGGTAGAAACCGACGACCAGGGCCACGCTGAAGCAGGCGATGGCGGCGGGAAGGATCGCGCGGTTCAGGACGCGCATGGTCGGCATCTCGGCCGATGCGAGCTCGGGAAGCGCTTCGCGCGTCGCCGCGAACCAGGGGGCCGCGATGATGCCGCCGATGGCGGCGAAAGCCACCGCCGAGGCGGCGATGTGAAAGGGAAAGCCGAAGATGGCACTGAGGACCATGGCCAGCATCCCCCCCAGTCCGCCGAAGATCAAGAGGGCCTCGCGCGCGGGGAGGGTGCGCTTCCAGAGGAAGCGCAGGAGACCCCATGCGAAGGCCAGCAGCGCGCCCATCCCGACCAGGAAGCCGACGTACCCGGCTTCGGCGGCCAGCTGGATGAGGTCGTTGTGGGCTTGCACGTAGCGGTGCTGCATCATGTCGGGGACTGGCTCGTTGGCGTACTTCTTGGCGAGGAAGCTGAAGTAATGGATCTTGTAGGTGCCGAGCCCCTGGCCCATTACGGGGCTGTCGACGGCCATGAGCTTGGCGACGTCCCAGGCGTTGAGGCGTTGCTGGACGGTCCGGTTGGAGCTGTTGGTGTTCTGGATCTTGGCTATCGCGCGGCCCAGCCCCATGTCCATCGTCTCGGCAGCAATGAGCATGCCGCCTCCGCCGATTAGCAGGGTGAGGCCGAGGGCGATCAGGACCTTTCGTCCGACCTGTCGAAGTCGTTGCCAGCCGTAGGCGAGGGCGATGGCGCCGACGAGGGTTCCCGCGACGAGCGTTCCGACCCAGGCCCCGCGGGTGAGCGAGTCCAAGAGGGCTACCGCGCCGAGTAGCGCCGCGCCGGCATAGGGAACGACTTTCCAGGAGCGGAGATGGATGATGGCGAGCGCGAGGCAGAAGGGAATCAGGACGACGAGGTAGTCGCCGAGGACGTTCTGGTTTCCGAGCATGCCGGCGGCGGATCCCAGCTTGGCGGGGGCGTCGAGGCCGGCCACGTAGTTGAGATTAGAGCCGCTGAGGCCGAGGCCTCGGCCGGCGCCGAGGAAGTCGAAGCGGTGATATTGCAGAATTCCCGCGAGGGAGTTGAGGGCGAAGGGGACGATCATGGCGACGAGGAGTCGGGTGCGGGCGGCGGCGACGCGCCCGACGAGATCGGCGACGGCCAGGAAGACGCCGCTGTAGAGGATCACGTTGAGGCCGCTGAGGAGGCTCATGCCGGGAGCGGTCGAGCGTGTCGCGGAGAGAAGTAGCCAGGCGGCAACGAGGGCCAGGGGGAGGAGCATGGGCATGCGAGCGATTTGCGGCCAGCGCCGGGCCAGGGTGATGCTCACGCACCAGGCTCCGACCGCGAGGGCGGCCAGGCACGAGGCGAACATCGCCTGGACCGTCCGGTAGGCGTCGACGTTGGTCACGTTGATCACGAGCGGGGTGAAGAGAAGCAGAACCCAGAGGAGCGCTTCGACGACGCGGTCGACGACGCGTCCGGCTTGGGGGGGCGAGGGATTCGACAAGGGGGCCTCCTGGAGCTCGGTGGGGCGGACGCATGCGCCCCCCATTATACCCGAACGGCTCGGCTTTCGGCGGTCACCCCGAGCCTAGCCTAGGTGTCGGCTGCTCAGAGCAAAGGCCCGACACCCTCTGGAGGTGCGGGCCTTGAAACGGATGACTCAGGGCTTCACGGCGTTCTTGCGGTCTTTCAGGAGCCCTACCTCGATGGCTTTGAGAAGGCTATGGTTTTCCACCATCCACTTGCCGTTGACGCGTTCGCCGGCCAGATGGCCGTCGGCGATAGCGTTGCGAACCTCCCGGGAGGTGATGCCAAACGTGGCTTCGACTTGCTCGACCGAGATTTTTGCCATGAACGAGACGCTCCTTTCTGGATTTGACCAGAACGCCGTGACCGCCTCCCCCGCGTTTGCAGGGGTCGCCAGGTTGCAAGCCATTCTAGCACATGACGGTCCGCCCGGGACCAGGGGTTTGCCATCCCCGTAGCGGAAGGCTAGAATGGGCCCATGCGTAAATATACCCACGTTCTTACGGGTTTTGCCACCGGAGTTGGCCTGCTTGCTCTGGCGGTCCTCACGGTGGGGCCTTTTCTCTGGCTTCTGGTGACGGCCCTCAAGGGAGGAGGCGAGAATATCTTCGCCTATCCGCCCAGTTTGTGGCCCAAGCAGCCCACGCTATCCAACTTTCGTCAGGTCTGGGAGGCGGTGCCGCTCGGGCGGTATTTCTTCAACTCGGTGGTGGTCGCCGTCGCGTCGGTCGCGCTCAATCTGGTGCTTGCGAGCTTGGCGGCCTATCCACTCGCCCGGATGCGCTTCCGGGGCCGGGAACCCCTTTTCGTTCTGATTCTCGCCACCATGATGATCCCCCTGCCGGTGATCCTGATTCCGCTCTTCGTGCTCGCCCAGCGGCTCGGCTTGCTCGATTCCTACGCGGGATTGATCCTTCCCACGGCCGTGAGCGCCTTCGGCATCTTCCTGATGCGTCAGGCCTTTCTGGCGATTCCCAAGGAGATCGAGGAGGCGGCGGTGATCGACGGGGCCAATTCCTGGCAGGTCTTCTGGCAGGTCATGTTGCCCTTGACCAAGCCCAGCCTCGCGACGTTGGCCATCTTCGTCTTCGTGGGCGCCTGGGGGGATTTTCTCTGGCCTTTGATCGTCCTCAAGGATCCCGACCTCTACACACTGCCCGTGGGCATCTCCTACCTGGCGGGCACGTTCTCGGCCAACTGGCGTCTGATCGCGGCGGGTTCGGTGCTGTCGATCATCCCCATCGTGCTGGTCTTCATCGGGTTGCAGCGCTTCTTTATCGGCGGGCAGACCTCGGGAGCGGTCAAGGGGTAGGCCGCTCTAGCGGCTGTTTCGTAGCGCCAGCGGCTTTTGATTAAGGCAGCGAGAGAACGCAGTCGAGCTTTGCTCTAAGGATACGAGGCGGGGAAGTTCGTCGTCAGGGCTTTTCGGACGTTGATGCGGCCCCAGCCGTAGAGGGGGTCTTTGCCAGGGGCCCCGAGATCGTCGGCGGTGGCCTGGAGGTGTTGCTTCACGGCATCATGATAAGCGGCAAGCTGGCTTGCTGTTGCGCCATCGGGGGGCCGGTGCTTGGCGACCAGGAGGGCTGCCGTCCCCGAGACGTAGGGGCAGGCCATGGACGTGCCGCTGATGGTCGCATATCCCACGGGCTGGGGCTGGTTGTCATAGCCGAAGGTCGCGTAGGAGGGGAAGGTCGAGATGATCTGGCCGCCGGGCGCGGCGAGGTCGATTCGCGCGCCCCGGTTGGAGAAGCCGGAGAGCCATTCCCAGATCTGGTTGCCGATCCGGTAGTGGCTGGTCGACGAGACGGCGATCGCATGGGCGGAGTTGGCGGGAGCAGCGACCTCGGAGCCCTCGTTTCCGGCGGCCACCACCACGACGACGCCCATGGTCCGGGCCGTCGCGAATGCGGCGTCGTAGGCGGGGTGGCGCCCGTGATAGGGATAGCCTAGGCTCATGCTGATGACACCGACGCGGCGATCGTCGACACCCTCGGTCGCTAGGTAGGATTGGCGGGACCCCGCCCCGTCGACGTCCTGCCCGAGGGCATAGGCGAGCCCCTGAAGGATCTGAAAGTCAGAGCCCCCGTTCGCCCCGAGGACCTTGACCGGCATGAGGCCGACGTTCCAGGAGACTCCCGCGACGCCTTGGCCGTTGTTGCCGCGCGCCCCGATAATCCCCGCCACGTGCGTTCCATGCGCGCTCAGGTCCTTGACGTCTTTTTCCACGGGAAGGTCAGCCGAAGGGTTCTCGTTCGTGATGAAGTTCTGGGGAGCGAAGACCCGGCTCTGGCCCAGGTCGTCCTGGAACTCGGGATGGTCGACGTCGAGCCCCGTGTCGAGGATGGCGACCAGGACCTTGCTCGCATCGACGGCGGGAGTATCGCTGAGCCAGAGCGCGCGGGCCTCGGTCTGCCGGTGCGACCACTGCGCGTCGAAGTGCGAATCCGTGGGATCGGGTCTTGCCTCGGAAGCGCGGTGGATCCGGTTCAACTCGATTCCTGCGACTCCGGGGCGGCTGGCGAGAATCTGATGCGCCTCGGCCAGCGACATGCCTTCGGGCGCCTGGATGGCCACGAAGCGCTGGTTGAATCGAACTTCGCCGAGCTTGGCGAAGCCCTCGACGATCCTGCTCACGTCAGCGTTTTCGCTGAGCTGCACGAGCAGCTGATTGGCGACGAAGCTTCCTGCTGGGACCGCCTGGCCACGGCTTAATTCAGGGGGCAGAGCGTCTGCTTTCGCGCCGAGGCCATCGACGACGTCGATGCCGAAGGGGCTTCCGCTAGGCGGCGGCAATTGCTGGCAGCCGATGATCAGGCTGAAAGCCAGGAGGCCGAGAAGCCGTTGATTGAAGAATCTCATGAGGCCTCCTAGGGGCGAAAGACGTCGACGGCGCGCAGCGGGCGACCTGCCTGGTCGAATCCGCCGAGGGCGAATAGGCGCCCGTTCAGGGGAGTCAACGCGAGGTGTACGCGCGCGCGGGGCATGGGGGCCTTGAAGGTCCAGGTATTGGTTTGAGGATCGTACGCTTCGACGGTATCCAGGACGTTGCCGCTGGAATCCATGCCGCCGGCCACGATGCATTTGCCGTCGAGAACGGCCGAACCGAAGGAATGGCGAGGTGTGTTGAGCGGGGCGAGGGGGGTGTCGGCGAGCGAAAGTTCGCTCCAGGCATTGGTCCGGTAGCGGAGCATGCTGCTGGTGGCCTCGGCGCTTCCGGTGGTCGGCAAGTCGCCGTAGCCGCCGACGACGTAGAGGTGGTGGTCGATCATGGCGGCTCCGAGGCCCGCGCGGGGTGCGGGCAGCTTCGCCAGGTCGTAGTTTTCGGAGTAGCCCGTCGTGACGTCGGGGTTGAAGGCGACGACGTCGTCGGTGGGCGCCGAGGCGCCGGTCGCTCCTAGCATGCCTCCGATGAGCGTGATGAGGCCGTCGTTTGCCACGGCGGCAAAAGCCGTGCGCTGGAATCTCGGGTGGCTGAGGACGCGGTTGCTGGCGTCGAGCCAGAGGTGGGTCTGGGGGTTGTAGAGGTCGAGGCGATCCTGGACCGAGTTGGTGGTGCCGCCGATGTAGAAGATCCGCCCGTGAGCCGCCACGGCGGCGCCGAAGTGGCGCGCGCGCCCACCCGCGGAGCTCGCGGGGGGAAGATAGCTCAGCCTCCAGGCGTCCCGGGCGGGATCGTAGAACTCGACCGTGGCCTCGGAGTCCCCTCCCAGGGCGAAGATCTTGCCGTCCATCGTCCCCGCTGAGACGCCTCCGCGCCCATGGACCATGGGAGCGGCCACTTGCCAGGTATCGGGGGGCATCTGGGCGTGCTGGAGCAGGAGCTCACCGAGCGGACTCGGCTCCTTTGCTGGGTCGGAATCCTTGCCGGGATCTTGTGCCGTATCGGGATCTTGGGCTGAACCGGTAGGCTCCGGGCTAGGCGACCCGGAGCCCGCGGGAACGAAGTTGGTGATGCCGAGGGTGCCTTCGGGGCAGCCGGTCAGCAGGAACGTTCCGGCGGCCAGCGAAAGGGTCACTGTGGCTATAGAGGCCTTAATCGGGTACTTTCGCTGCATGGAGCCTCCTAGCGAGCCAGTGCTTCGACGGCGGAGAGGGGAGCGACGTAGCTGTACGGCGGGCTGTACAAGCCGTCGTGACCGCCCGCGGCGAAGAACGAGTCGCCCAGGACTCCTCCGGCCAAGTAGCCTCGCGGAGTCCGGAGCGGAGCGTGGGTTTCCCAGCGGTTTCGGGCCAGGTCGTAGGTTTCGACGGTGTCCATGGGCATGCCGCTGCGGCCGACGCCGCCGGCGACGACGATCTTGCCGTCGGCAGGCCAGGCAATGGCTCCGAAGCGGGGGGTCGGGATGGGGGCGACGGCGAGCACGGTGGGGCTCGCGGGGTCGAAGACCTCGACGGCGTGGATCAGGTCGTCGGCATAGTCGATGCCGCTGATGACGAAGAGCTTGCCTTCGGCGACCGCCGTGGCGGCTCCGTAGCGCCGGTAGGCGAGGAAAGGCATGGCGGTGGTATGGTTTCCCGTTTCAGGGTCGATGCGGTACACGCTCCAGTTGGTGCCGACGATCGATCCTGAGAACTCCATGCCGGCGGTGAGGTAGAGGTCTTCCCCGAGGAATCCCGCGGATCCGAGGTTGGAGGGGAACGGAAGCGGGTTCGGGAGCGTGCTCCAGGCGCCTGACTCGGAATCGAAGACCTGGATCAGATCGGTGCGGGCCCCCGCCTGGGTGATTCCGCCCAGGACCCAGAGCTTGTGGCCCTTGGATGCGAAGGCGGCATGGGAGACGGCCGTGTCCATCTTGCCGGGAAGGGTTTTCCAGGTCGTGCCGTCGAAGGCGAGGACGGAGTCGGTGGCCACGGTCAGGTGATTATCCCAGTTGCCGAGCAAGTCCGGGCCGTCGCCGGCGCCCTCGGAAATGACGCCCCCCGCGACGATCAGGTGCTCCTGGCCGTCGAACGGCAGAGTGGCGGAAGCCGCGCCCCCGCGACCGTGGGGAAGGCTCGGGGCCGTGGCGACCCCGGTGGAAAAGTCGAGCGTGCGGACCTCGGGAGAGGCGGGATCGATCTCCACGGGACCGACCCTCAGGGAGCCGGCACGGCCATAGAGCCTCCAGGTGCCGGGTTTGATGGGCGAGATCTCCAGGCCTCCGTTGGAGATCCCGGTTTGCTTCGGGGAGACGGGATCGTCGACCCAGATCTCGGCGGATAAGCTTTGGGGCAGGCCCTTCACTTCGACTCGGAGGCCGTGGCCATGCTGGACGAAGGCGCTGTCGGATGTTGCGAGGGCCTCGATGAGCCCTCCGTTGGTGGAAAGGGCGTCTGCGATCGCCACCCCGTCTATTAATCCAAAATGCCCGAGATGCTGGGCCCGATAGATCGCCTCGATCCGGGCTTGCAGGCGGTCGGCGTCCAGGCTGCGCGCGAGATTCGGGTTTTCGGACAGGAGTCTCGAATAGACATCCCCACGCGGCGTCGTGGCGACCGAGATCATGGCCGTGTTGGGACCCTCCACGAGGGTGGCTGTCGTCCGGAAGCGCCCGCCGGGAATGGGATCTCCGTTTTCATCCTGGCTTTCGATCTCGATGACCCGGTTGGGGCCTGCTGGAATGCCGGTCAAGGTGGCTACCAGGCTGGAGCCGTTGATGGGAGCCGTCAGGATGAGCGCTTGAGCGATATCTGGCCCCGAGATGCTGACCTTGGCGCGGGCACCCGCTTGAAGCGCCTGGAGCTGGCGTTCTACTGGGAAGAGGCCCGTCAGGGCGAGTTTCAACGTGCCGGTCGTGGGGAGCGAGCTCGGTTGAGGAGCTGCACAGCTCGCTGCCAGCAAGGCGGAGAGGATCAGGCCTCCTAGGCGTTTCGTCATTGAGACCTCTTTCGGGAGAGGGAGCACGGGAGGCGACCGGAACAGCGTGCTCTAGTTGTACCCGGCAAGCAGTAATTGCGCAACATTTCGTGAAGTCACCTCGGCGAGATCGGGGTTCCGGTTAACCGGTTTTTTCTCGAAGCTTGTCCTCGTCTTTACCAAGTTTGCCTTCGAGGAGCGCGATAAGGCCTTCACGGGGCGGCGGCTCCGGATTCAGAAGGAGGATGGCCATGAACGCGGTGGATAGATTTTCGAATACCTTGGCGCGCTACCGGCAGTTGCCCCAGCCTGTCTCGCCGGGAATTCAATCCGTTCCGCAGCCATTTCTTCTGCAGCCCGTGCAGGCCGCGCCTAGAACGGACGTCGAGCGGGCTCTCGACAAGGTCGCCGAGGTTACTCCCCTGTTGTCGCGTCTGGCCATGCTGGTGAATCGGGTCCAGAATCCGCAACCTGCCGCCGCTTCTATCAATTCAGCCTATCCGAGCATGTCGACCGTCGCCCCGGGAGCGCTGGGGCAATCGCTGCAGCGGCTGGGGCAGGCCGTGGGAAACAAGGACGTCGATCGATTCGTTCGGCAGGCGGCTCCTGTGATCGACGACGTCATCCCCCTGATCGAGGGCATCTTAAACTTGGCAAGTGGAAAGCCCCAGCAGCCGGTCGGAACGAATTCCTATCAAGCTTCCGCTGTTGGGCAGCCTTCCATCGCCCAGCAGGTGACGCCGATCGTGGAAGGAATCTCCTCGCTGGTCAGTGCTCTCGGGAGTCTTTTCAAGCGTTGAGCTTCCGGTTGCTCTCCGACCAACCTTCCGTTACAATTTATTACAAGGCTGGCCCCGGGTTCCCGCATGGGAGTCCGGGCCAACAGTTGTAAGGGATCCGTACGTAGAAGGGGGGACCTTTCCTGATGACCCAGATCAGCATGACTCCGGGTGCGCCGTCTCAGAAGACGACCCTACCCGCCCTTTTTCACCAGACCGTGGAGCGCCATGGAGCCAAGGACGCCCTGCTCGTTAAGGTCGAAGGGCGGTACCAGGCCATCAACTACCGGGAGTTCAAGCGGCAGGCCGATTTTTCCAGCGCCCACTTGCTTTCGATGAAGGTCGGAGTGGGGGATCGCGTCGCCATTCTCGGTGAGAACCGCCCCGAATGGGTCATCATCGATCAGGCCACACTCGCCTTGGGCGGCGTGACGGTCCCTATTTACCCGACCCTGCCCCCGGATCAAATCGCGTACATCCTCAACGATGCCGGCGTCCGCGTCATCGCCGTCTCCAGCGCCGACCAACTCCAGCGGGTCATGAGCATCCGATCCGACGTCCCTTCGCTCGAGCATGTGATCATGTTCGACCCTGCGCCGGACGCCCCCCATGCTCAAAAGATCGTCAGGTGGGACAAGTTCCTCGCGACTGGAGCGACGCTGATGGAGGCGACCAGAGACGAGCGGAGTCGCCGGCTGGAAGCCCTGCGACCCGATGATCTGGCCTCGATCGTCTACACCTCGGGCACGACCGGCGAGCCCAAGGGCGCGATGCTCACCCACTGGAACTTCGCGTCCAACGCGTTGACCGCCGCCGAGCTCCTGGGGATCCGGGCCAGCGATATTCAGCTGTCCTTTCTCCCCCTCTCGCATGTTCTGGAGCGGGTGGTTTCTTATGCCCTGATTTCGCGAGGGGTGGCGATCGCCTACGCCGAGAACTTCGACTCCATCGCCCTCAACCTGCGCGAAGTTCGCCCCACCCTGATGGTCGCCGTGCCCCGGGTCCTTTCGAAGATCCACGACCGCACGATGGATAGCCTTCGCCAAGAGTCATTCGCCAAGCGAGAAGCCTTCTACATGGCCCTCGAACTCGGTGCGTACTATCACGAGGTCATGGACGCCGAGGGACGGGTCACCTTCCCTCTGAACGCCATGTATTTTTCGGCCGATCGCCTCGTCTTCCGTCAGTTTCGCGAGATGCTTGGCGGCCGGTTGCGCTTGATTTTTTCCGGGGCCGCCCCGCTTCCTGCCGAGATCGGGCAGTTCTTTCGCGCGGCGGGAATCCCCGTGGTCGAGGGCTACGGCCTGACCGAAACCTCTCCGGTGCTCACGCTCAATCCCGTGCATCGCCCCAAGTACGGGACGGTGGGCCAGACCATTCCGGGGGTGACCCTCATGATAGCTCCCGACGGCGAGATACTCGCCAAGGGACCCAACGTCATGCGCGGCTACTGGAACAAGGAAGAAGCCACCCGCCAGGTCATCGATTCTGAGGGCTGGTTTCATACCGGGGACATCGGCATGCTCGATCCGGAAGGCTACCTCCGGGTCGTCGACCGAAAGAAGGAACTGCTGGTGCTCTCAAACGGCAAGAACGTGGCGCCCCAGCCGCTCGAGAATGCGCTGAAGGCCCATGCGATCATCGAGCATGCGGTCGTCATCGGGGAGGGGCGTCACCATGTCGCCGCCCTCCTGGTGCCCGCGTGGGACGTCGTGGAGCGGCTCGCTCTGGAGCTCGGCCTGGCCGCGGACGATCGCGCCGCACTTCTCGACGAGCCCGCCGTTCGCGAGCGCTTCGACACGGCGGTCTCCGCGGTCAATAGCCTGCGCGCTCCTTTCGAGCAGATCAAGCGCTATGCGGTCTTGGCCACCGAGTTCACCCAGGAAGGCGGCGAGTTGACCCCCTCGCTCAAGGTGAAGCGCCGCGTGATCGACCAGAAGTATCGCTCCGAGATCGACGGCATGTACGCGTTGGCCGAGACGCGTACGCCCGTGCGGGCCTGAGGCCCCGCGTCCCGAAACGACGAAGCCCCTCCCGTTGCGGGAGGGGCGAGATTTCAGGCCGCCCCGACGGGGCGGCCTGAAATCTAACTAGCGAGAAGGTTTTCGGCGTCCTCGAGGGAGCTGAGGATCATGGTGCGCTTGCGGCAAGGCCCCTCCGGATAGGAGATGCGAAGCCAGACTTCCTCGCCTTCCGAGAGGCGCCAGAGGGCGTCCGTCAAGGGAAGGGGGGCGGCTCCGGCTTCAGGAGGGGTTTCGCAGCGGCTGGTTCCACCGGCGAGAATCAGGGAGAGCGCCTTTTGCGCTTCTTTCATGGGGCCGGGAACGGTCGGGGTCTTGAGACTCCCGGGGGGCGATGTAACTGCGAGGAGGCTTGGGCTTTCCGTGATCGTCAGGTGGCGCATGCGCGTTCTCCTTCTCGGACCGGAGGAGCGGGTTCTCGGGATCATATTCCCTCTCCCTAGGTTATCGAAACTCGCGGCTCTTTTCAAGAACGGGGGAATCCGGTACGCTGAGGGGCATTCGAAAAGGAGGGGTCGCTTTGTCCGCCAAGGAAGTCGTCGTCGTCCCCCATACGCACTGGGATCGTGAGTGGTACCGTACTTATCAGGAGTTTCGCCTGAGACTGGTCGAAACGGTCGATCGGGTCATCGAACTCCTGGAGACGGATCGTCTCCCTTTCTTCTTGCTCGATGGTCAGACCATCATGCTCACCGATTACCTCGCGATCAAGCCCGATCGCCGCGAGACGATCGCTCGCCTCATCCGCGAGGGACGCCTGGGAATCGGTCCCTGGTACATCCTGCCCGATGAATTCCTGGTGAGCGGAGAAGCGCTCATCCGGAATCTCCTGATGGGTCGCCGCATCATGAAGGCTTTCGGCCAAGAGGAGGCCGTCGGCTATCTTCCCGACATGTTCGGCCACGTCGCGCAGATCCCTCAGATCCTGCTCGGCTTCGACATGGACCAGGCCGTCGTCTGGCGCGGTGTCGACCCCGAGACCGAGCGCTTCTGGTGGCGCGCCCCTTCCGGTCACCGCATCCAGACCACCTTCCTGCCCACGGGCTACTGCAATATCTTCCTCTGGGAGCGACTGCCCCTCGAACGCCGGCTCGAAGCCTTCCAGAGCTTCCTGGCCGAGCATCATCATGACCGCGTGTTGCTGCTTTCCGGCTGCGACCACATCGCCCCCAACGCCGACCTGCCCACCATCATCGACGCGATCCAGGCCCGCTGGCCGGAAGGCAAGATTCGCCTGGGCAAGGTCCACGAAGCCCTGAGCGCCGGCGGCCAGCCGCCGACCCAGGAGATTGCGGGAGAGCTTCGCCAGGGCGGTCGCGCCTACCTCCTTCCCGATGTCCTCTCGGCCCGGATGTACCTCAAACAAGCCAACGCCGACTGCCAGAACCTCTGGCAAAACCTCGTGGAGCCGCTGACCGCCCTTGCATGGGCCATGGGAGCCCCCTACGAGGACGGCTTCTGGCAAGAAGGCTGGGATTTGCTCTTGCAAAACCAGCCCCACGACTCGATTTGCGGCTGCTCGATCGACGAGGTTCACCGCGAAATGCTCTCCCGCTTCTCGCAGGTCAAGGATCTCGGCGAAACCCTGATCCATCGCGCGCTCTTCGCCCTGGCCCCCGCCGGCGAGAACCCCGGTGTCGTGGCCTACAACCCGACCGGCTGGGAACGCTCCGAATGGATTAGTGCCGATATCGACTGGCCTCTGTCCGGCATCAACGGCCAGGAGGCTGCTCCCGAGACCGTCCACCTGGTGGACGAGGACGGAAAACCTGTCCCGTGCTTCGTCTCCAACGCCGAGGACACCGAGTCCTTCTACTCTGACATCGATCTCTTCCCGAACTGGTACAAGGTCCGCAAGTACCGCCTGCATTTCCTTGCGAGCGAACTTCCCGCCTTCGGTGTCCAGCGCTTCATGTTGCGCGAAGGGGCCCCTCAGCCAGCGGAATTCGCCCTGGCCGCCGTGGCCAGCGTGATCGAGAACGAGCACCTTCGCCTCGGCGTCAGGGACGGAAAGGTCGTCATGGAGGACCGGGACACCGGCGCCTTCTACGGGGATCTCATCCGTTTCATCGACGAGGGCGATGCCGGAGACGAGTATAACTACTCGCCGCCTCCCCAGGATCGCATCGTCGCGAGCCGCCTGATCAACTGGTGGACCGAGCGCGGTCATTCCGCCGAGGCGGTCCTCGTCCTCGAACACCTCATGAACCTTCCCCAGTCCCTCAGCGATGACCGCCTGGCCCGCAGCCAATCGACCATCCTGACCAAGCTCAAGACGCGCTTGACCCTGAGGCCCGGCATGCGCTCGGTCCAGGCCGAGACCGTCTTCGATAATCAGGTCCAGGATCATCGCCTCCGCGTGCTTTGCGGAACCGGCCTCAAGCAGGATGTCCGGGTCTGGTCGGAGAACCAGTTCTGGGTTGCCGAACGTGAGGCGACCACCCGCATTCACCAACTTCCGGTCGAGCCGCTCAAGGAGTACGTCGCCACGACCTTCCCTCAGCAGACCTGGAGCGCCGTCGAGGGCGACTGGGGCCTGATGGTCTCCAACGTCGGCCTTCCCGAGGCCGAGGTGGTTCAGACCGAAGGGACGTGGGCGCTCGCCATGACCCTGATCCGGGCCGTGGGCTGGCTCTCCCGCGACGACCTCCGCACCCGCGGCGGCGGAGCGGGACCCCACTTCCAGACTCCCGACGCCCAGTGCCAAGGCGAGCAACGTTTCACTTACGCCTTCGCCCCTTATCGCGACCACTGGATGTCGGCCCAACCGCATGCGGTGGCTGCGGTGATGCCCATCCGAACCTTGAGCTTCGGCGGCGAACGGGCCGTACTGGCGGGGAATCGCTCCCTGCCCCATGGCTGGCTGGATCTTGCCGACGAGCGCCTGGTCGTGACGGCCGTCAAACGCGCCGAGGGCGGAGACGGTCTGATCGTCCGCCTCTATAACCCGACGGAGCGTGCCATCGAAACCTCGCTGGCAATCGGCTTGCCCCACCAGGGAATTGCGCTGGCGAACATGCTCGAGCAGCCTGTCAGGGAACTGGGAACCTCGCCCCTGTCCCTGCCCGTCGGCTCCGGGGAAATCATCACCCTGTTCATCCGAATCGGCGGGGAACGCCCCGCCTAGACCTCCCGCGGGGCCGCCTCGACCGAGGCGGCCCCGACCGTCATAGTCAGGAGTTGCGGAGCTACACGGATGCTCGTGCCCGATGGATCGGGTAGAATCAGTCCGTTTCGATCACGAAGGGGGGCGTCATGCGGCGAGGGTTCTGGCTTCTTGCCCTGGGTCTGGGGCTCGCCTTCGCCGTCACGGCGCAAGGGCAACCGCCCCTCGCACAAACCTCCTCGCGCGTCTCCGGTGATCGAGCATGGAAGCATCTCAACGCCCAGGTCAACCATGGCCCCCGCGTGCCGGGATCCCTCGGACACGCCAAAACCCTCGCCTACCTGGAAGCGGAATTGCGGCGGGCCGGAGGCCGCGTCACGGTGGATCGCTTCACCGTGCGCCTCGAGGGCAAGTCCTATGCGATGGCCAACCTCTACGCCGACTTCGGTCCGACTGCACCTGATGGCTTACAGGGGGGCATGTTGGCGGCCCACTGGGATACGCGCCCCGTCGCCGACCATGATCCCGAGCCCGCGAATCGCGCCCAGCCCATTCCCGGGGCCAACGATGGCGCCTCGGGGACTGCGGTCCTGCTCGAGATCGCCCGGGTCCTGGGCGAAACTCCCCCTCAAACCCCCCTCCGAATCGCCTTCTGGGACGGGGAAGATCTCGGAACGACCGATGCCACGATGTTCTACGGGTCCCGCTTCTACGTCCGGAACCGCCCCCTCCCTCGCTGGGGCATCCTGCTCGACATGGTGGGAGACCGCGATCTGGTGATTCCGCAGGAGGGCTATTCGGCTCACCACGCCCCTGAACTCACCCGGCGCATCTGGGATGCCGCCAAGCTGCTGGGATACGCTTCTTATTTCCCGCGAAGGGAAGGCCCCGCCATCAATGACGACCATCTTCCCTTCCTGGGCGCGGGGGTGCCTTTCGTGGATCTGATCGATTTCGACTACCCCTACTGGCATACGCTGGGCGACAAGCCCGAGCGCTGCTCAGCGAAGAGCCTGGAGATCGTCGGCAACGTCGTCCTGCATGTCGTTCGCGAGTTGGATCGTCAGAAGTGAGTAAGCCATGCGCGTCTTGATCGTCGAGGACGAACAGGAACTTGCAGCGGCGTTGCGTGAGGCCATGGAGAGCATCGGTCATGCGGTTGACCTGGCGCCCGACGCGGAGCTTGCCGAGGAGTTCCTGGCGGCTTATCCGTACGATCTGGCGATTCTCGACGTCATGCTCCCGCGGCGATCGGGTCTCGACGTCTGCCGGTTTGCCCGGGCGCGCAAGCTGGACTTGCCCATCCTCATGCTCACCGCCCGCGATACCCTCGCCGACAAGGTCGCGGGGCTCGACGCGGGGGCGGATGACTACCTGGTCAAACCCTTCGAACTCGCCGAGTTGCTCGCGCGGGTTCGCGCGCTTCTGCGCCGCCACTCCCCTCGCAAGGATGCGGTATTGCGGGTGGGGGATCTCTCGCTCGACCCGGCAAGCGGCGAGGTCCTGAGGGGCGGAACTCCCATCCGGCTGGCACGCAAGGAGCGGGCACTTCTGGAGGTCTTGATGCGCAATGCCGGTCGGATCGTGCCGCGCGCCCGGATTCTCGAGCATCTCTGGGACATGGACGCGGAACCGGATCCGGAAGTCATCCGGGCGCATGTCAAGCTGCTCCGCAGGGCGATCTCCGATCGACACGAGCCTCGCCTGATCGAAACCGTCCATGGCGTCGGGTACCGGATGAACGCGGATGTTCAGGACGCTTAAACGCCGGCTGACCGGCTTCTACCTCCTGGTGCTCGTTACGTTGCTGGCCCTCTACGGAGTTGGCGCCTATTCGCTCTTTCGCTTCTCGACGATCGACGGCCTCGACCACCTCAATGCGCGGATGATCGCTCCGGTCGTCGCCGAGTTCAACCAAGAGCACGAGGGCTACGCCGAGGTGATCCACGAGCTTGCCGAGGTGGCCATCGGTGAGCGTGAGCATCTCGCACTCTTGACCCGCACGGGGCGGGTGCTCTATGCCCGGGGCGTCCAGCTCGATCCCGAGCCCGAGCTTCATCCGGGCGCGTTCGCCCTCGGCGGGGCCGATCCCATGCGCCTCCTGGTTCTTCCCCTGCAACGGGACGGGGAAACGATAGGCTATCTGCGGGTCGGGCAATCACTGCTCGAGCCCGAGCGCGCCATGGCGACCCTGGCCTGGGGCCTGGCGGCACTGACGCCGCTTGCCATCGGGCTGGCTTACATCGGAGGAAGCTGGCTCGCGGGACGGGCGGTCAAACCCGTCGAGGACGCCTTCGAGCGGGAGCGCCAGTTCACCCGGGACGCCTCGCACGAACTGAGGACTCCGCTCGCGGTCCTGCTGGCCCATGCGCAGCTCGCGCTCTCCGATCCCGAGATCCCGGACGGAGCGCGCGCCAAGCTCCAGATCATCGAGCGATGCGCGCGGAGCATGTCCGTCATGGTCGGGGATCTCTTGACCTTGGGGCGGGCCGATTTCGGAAACCAGGACGCGGGGGTGGCGTTCTCGCTGGAGGAACTGGTGGAGGAAGAGGTCGAAAGTCTGCTACCGCTCGCCACGGAGCGAGGCATGACCTTGGCTTTCACGTCGGTAGCCGAGCGATCATGGGTTAACGGCGATCCCGCGCGGATCGCGCAGGCCGTGAGGAATCTGCTCGACAACGCCATGCGTTACGCCCCCGGGGGCTCCCGGATCGAGGTTTGCTTGCGGGAGCGTGGCGGGCGATTGGCCTTGACCGTGGCCGATTTCGGGGCGGGGATTCCCTTGGATCAGCAGGAGCGGATCTTCGAACGCTTCGTGAGGTTGGACGAGGCCCGCAGGGTGAATCCCGCGGGATCCGGGCTCGGACTGGCCATATCGCGGGCGGTGGCGCGCGCCCACGGGGGGGATCTGACCCTCGAGTCCCAGGCGGGGCGAACGGTCTTCACGCTTTCGATTCCGACGGTCTGAGATTTCAGGTTTTTTTCACAAGGGCCCCTTATTCTGGAACTCGACTCTTGTTATTCAAAGGGAGGATGAGATGGGAAAGTACGGGCTCTCTCTGCTGCTGAGTGCGTTCATGGTCGCGACTCCGGCACTTGCGAGCGATCGGTCGGGTGACTGGGCGCTGGAAGCCTTGGCTGAGCAGGTGACGATCACTCCCGCTCAGGCCGTGAAGGCGGCGAAGGCGGTGGAGAAGGGGCGGGTGAAAGAGGTTTGTCTCAAGGCTCATCAAGGCCGTCCCGTCTACGAGGTTGAGCTTGAAGGGGACATCGAGGTCATGGTCGATGCGCGGACGGGCAAGGTCATCCCGCGCCCGGCCCGAAGAAACTAGGAAGCTTGAAAACCAAGGGAATTCAGAGGCGAACGGAAGTATAAGGAAGGCACGAGATGAGTAAGCTGCAAGAAACATGGATTCGCGAGCGGTTTCCGCAACTGGTGGGGCTGATGGTGGTCGGGGGCTTCGCCCTGATCCTCGCGGAACTGCTCTTGATGGATCATACCGAGAAGACCCAGAAGATCGGCGTTTTGATGACGGTCGTCGGGATGCTGGGCGCGGGCCTGGGGCTCGTGGTCGGTCCCCGGTTTCGCAAGGCGCTCTTGGGCGTCTTGGTGCTGGTGGCGGCAAGCGGATTGTTCGGAACGTACGAGCATCTGGAGGAAGCGCAGGAGCACCGGGAGAAGGCGGCTAAGCGCCAGCAGAGCACCCTGGTGGTTCGGAAGGCGGATTTCGACCGTTCGGCCTCGCTCGAGTCCGAGGCGGGCGAGCATGACAAGGAAGAGAAGGAGGAGTCCGGTCCGCCACCGCTCGCTCCCTTGGGCGTGAGCGGCCTGGCGGTGCTGGGGGGGCTGGCTCTGATGGCGCGTAAGGCGGCGTAACCGGCGCCTCCCCTAGGCTTGCGACGATCTTGCCAGGATCGACTTCTCGACGAAGTCTACCAGGGCCTCGACGGTGGCCACCTGGCGCATCTGGTCGTCCTCGATGAAGAGGTCGAACTCATTCTCGAGGGCCACGGTGATCTCGGCGATGTTGATGGACTCGGCGCCCAGGTCCCGCACGATGTGTGCGTCCGGGCGAAGGGTGGTCGAGTCTTCGATCATGAGCACGTCGGCCAGGATGGCGACGATCTGGGTTTGTAACGCGGTGCGATCCATGGGGCAGCCTCCTAGAAAGACCATAAAGGGGAGCGACGGGGGGGACGAATCCGGGCGGGGGCCGCCTGCAAGGCCTCGAGGGATGTGATGAGCTCCCGCCGGGTATGCCGGGGATCGATGACCGCGTCGACGATCCCGGCTCGCTGGGCGGCATAGGCGTCCGACGGGACGCGTCGAAGACCCTCCAGGGCCTCCTTGCGGAAGGCGTCGGGGGCCTCATGAGTCAGGAATTCCTTGCCATGCAGGATGGCGAAGCTGGCCTCGGCGCCCGCGATGCCGATCTGGGCCGTTGGGTAGGCGAGGACCCTATCCCCTCCTGCTTGCTTGGCCTGCAGCATGACGAAGGCACCTCCGAAGCACTTCCGAACGATCAAGGCGATACGGGGCACGTCCGTGTCGACGGCATGAAACAGGACTCCTCCGGCCGATAGGATGGCGGCCTGCTCTTGCTCGACGCTCACCATGATGCCCGGTACGTCGACCAGGTAGAAGAGCGGCAAGCCATGGGCGTCGCAAAGCCGCACGAAGCGGCTGGCCTTACGGATGGCCTCCACGTCGAGGGCGCCGCCGCGCACCTTGGACTGGTTGGCGACGAGGCCCACGGGGTGACCGTCGAGTCGGGCGACGCCTACGACGATCGGCTCGCCCCAGGAGCGGTGGACCTCCATGAACGATCCCCCGTCGAAGATGGCCTCGATCAGGCCCCGGACGTCGTAGGGGACAAAGGGGCTCTTGGGGACGACGGCTTCGATTTCCGCGCCGGAGGGTGGCACGGGCTCGCGACGGTCCCTTGACAGGTAGCCGAGCATGGAGCGCAGCTCGGCGATGCAGGAGGCGTCGTCATCGGCCAGGAAGTGCGCGACCCCGCTCTTGGCAGCATGCATGGAGGCCCCGCCGAGCTCGTTGAGGTTCACTCGCTGCCCGGTCGCGACCCTGATGACCGAAGGACTGGTGGTGAAGGTGTAGCTCTCGCCGGGAATCATCCAGACCAGATCCGCGAGGGCCGCGATGTAGGCGGGGACCCCTGAACAGAGCCCCATGCAGGCCGTGAGCTGGGGTGCCACCCCGGAGTGCCGCGTGAGGGACAGGAACAGCTCGGCATTCCCCCCCAGAGAGCCATAGCCCTCGGAGACCCGGGCGCCGTTAGACTGCAAGAGGGCCACCACCGGCAGCCGTTTTCGGGACGCGCGCTCCAGCAACGTGATGATGCTGCGGGTCTCGGCGATTCCTAGCGTGCCTTCCTCGACCAGGTAGTTGCTCGCATAGGCCAGCGCCGGGCGCCCTTCCACGGTACCTTCGGCCGTCACGACGGCCTGCTTCCATGCCTCGTCCCAGTTCGGGGCGTTCAACAATGCCAGGGATCCCTCGTCGAACAGGGCCTTCAGACGATCCTCGAACGAGAGCTGTCCCAGTCGCTTCAGTTTGGTCAGATAGCGTGCTTTCAAGTCGCGTCCTCCTACAGCACGAGCGCGACGGCACCGGCCGTGTAGCCGCCGCCGGCCGCCGTGAGCACCAGGCGATCGCCCTTCTTGATTCGACCGGCATCCGAGGCCAGCTTCAGAGACAGGGGGATGGTGGCGCTCGAGCAGTTCCCCGTGCGCTGGATGAACTCGGCGCAGCGATCGGGGGGAACGCCGAGTTCATCCCGGATGGCCCGGATCATTCCCAGGTTCGCCTGATGGGGAACGAGGTAGTCCACGTCATCCAGGCGCCAGCCGGCCATCTCCATGACCTCCCGGGCACAACGCACCATCGTCTCGGTCGCCCGCTCGAAGATCTCGCGGCCGTCCTTCATTTCCATGTACTGCCGCCCCGAGGCCAGGCGTTCCGGGGTCAAGGGGAGCCTGGAGCCGCCACCGGGAATGGTCACGTTGCGCGTCCCCGCCCCATCGGCATAGAGGACCATGGCCTGGAGGCCTTCGGTGCGCGATGGCTCGCGGGAGACGAGCAAGGCGCCCCCCGCGGCGTCGCCGTAGATGGGCAGGATGCGCCCCTCCCGGGGGTTGATCTGGCGCGAGCGGATCTCGCTCGCGAGCACCAGCACCCGATCCTCGCCGGTCATGAGCGCCCGGCTCGCGGCTTCGATGGCGTAGAGAAAGCCCGAACATGCGGCCGAGACGTCGTAGGCGGGGTACGTGCAGCCCGGCTCCAGGCGATCCTGGACGGCGCAGGCCGTCGAGGGCATGATCCAGTCTCCCGAGGTGGTGGACACGATCAGGCGATCGAGTTCATGGGCACGGATGCCCGCCCGATTCAGGATCCGGCTGGCCGCCTCGAAGGCCAGGTCGGAGGCGGCCTGGTCCGCGGCGGCCCAGCGGCGCTCCTCGACGCCGATTCGCCCGCGGATCCAGGACTCGGTGACGGGCAGGCCGAACTCCGCTATCAGATCCCGGTTGGTGACGACGCGCGCAGGCCAGTAGGCGTCGAGCGCCGCCAGTCCGACGCGCCCTTCAACGTTCAGCCTGGCCATCGGCCGCCTCCCGGATGTACATGGCCGACAGAGGGTTGCCGAGATGCAGCCCGCCATCCACCCGTAGCGTCTCTCCGGTGATGAAGGAGGCCTGGGGTGAAGCCAAGAAAGCGACGGCGTTGGCCACGTCCATGGGATCTCCCAGCCGTCGAACGGCCGAGGCCAGGGCGAATCGTCGAGCCTTGGCCTTCCCGAAGAGTTCCAGGCGTTCGGTGAGAACGGGACCCGGCTGGATGATGTTGGCCGTCAGACCATGGGGCGAGTAGTCGATCGCGAGGTTCCGGATCAGGCCTTCCATGGCGGCCTTCGAGGCGCAGTAGGCGGGCCCGTAGGCCTCTCCCAGGGAGGCTGCGAGCGAGCTGATGGCGATGATCCGGCCCCATCGCCGCTCCAGCATGCCCGGGATCACCGCCGCGCTGAGACTGGCCGCGGCGAAGAAGTTCACTTCCATGACCCGGCGCAGCGTTTCCATGCCCCCCTTCAGGAAGGGCGCCAGTTCGGGGGGATGGGCGGCGTTGTGGACCAGGATGTCGACATGGCCGATCTCGGCGAGAATGGACTCGACCGCGCCCTCGCAAGCGAGGTCCGCGACGAACGTGCGAACTCCGCCTCCGGACCGGGCCTCGAGCGCCGCGAGGCGATCACCTCGGCGTCCCACTCCGACCACGCGGGCCCCCGCCGTTTCGAGCGCCAGGGCGATCGCCGCTCCCATGTCGCTCGTGGCCCCGGTGACGAGCGCTACCTTCCCGTTCAGGTTCATGTCCATCCCTTCCACAAGGCGGAGCCCCAGCGCATGCCGCCTCCCAGCGCGCTGAGCGCGCACCAGCCCTCGGGCCGCTCGTGCCTTACCTCATGCAGGGCCATCAACAGGGAGGCCGCGCCCGTATTGCCGTACCGCTCGATCGTCGTGACCATGCGCAGATCCGGCCTTCCGAGCGAGCGATGAACGTCCTGCAGGATGGGCAACGAAACCTGGTGCGGGATCCAGAGTGCCAGCTCATCCATGCCGACCTGTGTCCTGGCGACCAGCTCCTGCAAGCCGTCTCGGTAGCGCGCGACGACCAGGTCGCGGGTCTGAGTCGGAGCCCCCCGGTAGTAGAAGGCGCCCGAGTCGATGTCCGCCTGACGGGGGGGCATGGAGCCGAAAACCCCCGCGTGATCCCATGTGGAGTACTCGCCGCCGAGCAGGCACGCGAAGTTCGGCTCCGGGGCCGCCTCGAGAACGAGCGCCCCCGCGCCGTCGCCCACGTTCAGGAAGCCGGAGAGAGCCTGGGCGTCCACGTATTTGCTCATGGTGTCCGAACCGACCACCAGCACGCGGCGGTAACCGTTCGCCAGGCTCATGGCTGCCCACTGCAGGGAGTACACGCTGCCCGCGCACCCGGCCTTGAGATCGAAGCTGGGGCCCATGTAACCCAGGCGCGCACAAAGGGGGCTCGCCGAGGGCAGCGTGGCCATGGGGGAGGTGTTGAGGGCGAGGATCACCAGATCGAGATCGGAAGCTTGAAGTCCGGCATCCCTCAGGGCGGCCGAGGCCGCCTCGGTGGCCAGGTCGATGGCCGTCGCCTCGTCCTCGCGCGCCTCGGAGCCGACCCAGTGGCTCCAGTGGCGGCGCTGCCCCCCGCTGGCCGCGATCATTCGCTGCATGGCCTGCTGCTTGCGCAGGGAGAGTTCCCCGTACCCGAGGACGCCGAGCATGTCCGCGTTGGTGACGACGTCTTTGGGGCCGTCGGGCGTGGGGCAGCTCGGCACGGCGATTCCCGAGCCCCGGACGCGCATGGATCCTCGGATGAGTGGCAACTCAGGCATCCTGCAGAGGCCTACGTGACTCGATGTGGCGTTGACGGGCCTCGGAGCGTCTCACCTTGCCACTGGTGGTCTTGGGAAGGGACCGTGGCGGCAGGAGGATCACCTCGTCCACCCGCAGGCCGACATGCTCCATGACCCGCGTCCGGATGGCCCGGTGCAGCGCTTCTCGCTCGACGGCCACCTGGAGGCGGGTCTCGACGTGCATCACGAGGTGTTCCGGCGCCCCGAACTCCTGGGAGTAGGAGAAGGCGATCGCTCCGCCGTTGCGGACCTCCGGCAGCGCCTCGGCGATCGCCTCGATGTCCTGGGGGTGGTATTTGCAGCCTCCCCTGATGATCAGGTCCTTGACGCGGCCCGTCACGTAGAGGCGCCCGGCGGACAGGTAGCCCAGGTCCCCCGTGCGCAGGAATCCGCCCTGCAGGGCCTCTTGGCTCGCGGCGGCGTCTCCGAAGTAGCCGTCCATGATCGAGGGGGACTGCGCCCAAATCTCCCCGATTTCCCGCTCGGGGAGGTCCGCGCCACCTTGGTCGCGGATGGCGAGGGTGACGCCCGGCATGGGGGGCCCCACGCAGACGATCTCCTGGGCTGCTGCGTCCGGGTTCCCGGCAAGGACGGCCGACCGGTGCTCCTCGTAGGCCGCCCGCGTCAGGCGCTCGACCTGCATGCCTGCGCCGGGGCGGGTCATGGCGACCCCGAGCGTCGCCTCCGCGAGCCCGTAGGCGGCGACGAAGGCCCCAGGATCGAAGCCATGCGGCTGCATTCGCTCGGCAAAGGCCCTCAGCGTCGCTGGGCGGATGGGCTCGGCGCCCACCATTGCCGCGCGCCAGCGCGATAGGTCGAGTCCCGACAGGTGCGAGTCCGACAGGCGGGTGCAAAGCTGATAGGCGAAGTTGGGCGCCACCGAGATGGTGGCCCCGTAGTCGGAGAGGGCCCGCAACCAGCGAATGGGATGCTGGATGAAGTGCTGAGGGGGCATCAAGACCAGATGGCAGCCGACGACCTGGGAAAAGATCAGCTTGCCGATCAGGCCCAGGTCATGGTGCAAGGGGAGCCAGGAGACGAGCACGTCCTGGGGACCGGCCTCCAGCACGTCCCTGATGGCCCACGTGTTCGCCAGGAGCTGGGTCCAGCCCAGAGCGGCCCCCTTGGGGTGGCCGGTGCTGCCCGAGGAGAATTGGATGATTCCGCCTCCGGGTCCTGCCGGCAGCCTGGCGTCACCGGTTGCTTGCGGCAGATCGTCGGGCGTCAGGATCAAGCACGGGGCGTCCGGCAGCAGGAGCCGGTTCTCGGGGGTGACGAGCGCGAGGCGTGGATCCGCCTTGACGAGCGTCCGGAGCAGCCGGAGCCTCTCGTGATCCTGTCCCGGCGTGGGCGGGGCCAGCGGGACCACCGTGGCGCCAAGCATCCAGGCCCCGAAAAGGGCTCCCAGGAAGTCCTCGCAGGTCGGCAGGACGAGGGCCAGTCGATCTCCCTCTCGCAGACCCGCTTGCTGCAGGCGCGCCGCCCATCCCATGGCGAGGGCGCTCAAATCGGCCCCCGTGTAGGACCTTGGGCCTGCGTCCTCGAACAAGGTCAGGCGAACGCGCCCGTGGTCCTTGATCCATTGTTCGTTGACCTGGATAATCAGAGAGTCTTGCGCCGTGAAAGCCATGCGATCGCCGTTTCGTAACGAAGTGGGGAGTCTTGTTCGGCTATACCCAAGCCCGTACGAAAGAGCACCTAACGGGCAATACCTCGTGTCGGCCTCAACCTGAAGGGATACCTCATGACGGATTGGATCACCCTCGTCGCCATCATCGGCAGCACCCTGCTGCATTTCATCCTGGAAGGACGGATCAAGGCCAATCCCACGGCCGCGGATCGCGTCTTCGACCTCAAGAGCGCGCGGCTCTGGAACCTGATCACCCTGTCCTGCATGGCCTTGCCGCTCATCGAGATGGCGATCCTGGGCCCCGTGACGCCTTGGCCGCGCGGGGCCATGCTGGGACTGCCCCTCATGACGCTCGGCATGGGGCTGCGCTACCAGGCGATCCTCCAGCTCGGGGCGTACTTCACCTATCCCATCTGCCTGCGCCCGGAGCATCGGCTGGTCCAGGAGGGTCTCTACCGCCGCTGGCGCCACCCTAGCTACTTCGCCAACTTCCTCATCCTGACGGGTGCCTGGACCATGCTGCAGAGCCGCTGGTTGCCTTTCGGAATCCTCGCCTACGCCGCCATGACCTGGTACCGCATCCGGCGCGAGGAGAAGGTGCTGCTGGAGCATTTCGGGGAGGATTACGCCCGCTATCAGGCGAGCAGCAAGGCGCTGATACCCTTCGTCCTTTAGCGCCAGCGGCTGTTGATTAAGGCAGCGAGAGAACGCCGTCGAGCTTTGCTCTAAAGCGATCGCGCGAGGGGCCTGGCCGGATTCCCGCCCCAGCGCTCCTGCGCTGGGATGTGGGTGCCCTTCTCGACCACCGAGTTCCAGTCGAGCTCGCAGCCGTCGCCGAGGGTGCAGTTGGACTGGATCATGCAGTAGGGGCCGATCTTCACCCCCGAACCCACCCTGACGTTCGGGCTGAGCGCGGTGCGGGCCCCGATGAGGCAGTCCTCTCCGATGGTCACCCCCGGACCGACCTCGGCGGCGCCGCCCAGGACGCTGCGGCTCCCGATCCGGATGCTCCCGAACAGGAGGGTGTGGCCCTCTCCGCCCAGGTGGGTGGCGAGGCTCGAGAGGGTTCCCAGCGTCACGTCGTCTCCTACCTCGACGAGGCAGGGCTCCAGGATCGTGACGTAGGGGGCGATGTTGGTTCGGCGGCCGAGCTTGGCTCCCATGAGCCCGAAGTAGAGGCGCTGGAAGGAGATGAAGGTGCTCAGGAAGGGCTTCAGCTCCCCGAGGGCGAAGCCGTGGAAGAGCGTGTAGAATCCCCAGCGCAGGAAGGTAGGGGATCCGGCCGGCGCTGGCCCCGGCGTCAGGCGTCCCACCAGGAGGCGCGAGAGCACGCCGCAAAGGATCAGGAACAGGAAGATGCCCAGGTACCCCAGGAAGGGCAAAACCCCGACGAGGCCCCAGACTCCCCCGCGTCCGAAGGCCCACTGCCCCACGAGAACCATGGGCCCGAAGGCAATGGGAGCCAAGAGGGCGACCAGGATCAGCCGCATGAGATCGTAGAGGATCAGCATAAGGCTCCTAGTAGCTCACGTGCTCGATCTTGCGCCGTTCGACGACGCGGATCCGGTCGGGGGCGTCCATCTCGTAGGTGACGCCCCGCCAGGTGATGCGGTTGGTCGGGATGGAGGCGACCACGTTGACGAGCCCCAGAAGGCTGGTGAGTGGCATGGCGAGGAGGTAAGCGAGGGGCAGCTTGCGGTAGTGCTCCGCGTTCTCCGGCACCGCGTCGCGCAAGGCCCCGAGCATGATGGCGCCCATCAGCCAGGTCAGGGGGGCATGGGTCAGAAGCAGGAATATGGCGGGGTCGAGCTGTCCCCGGAAGAGCCCCATCGTCAGCAACACGAGGCTCATGAGCAGGAAGAAGTTGGGCAAGCCGTAGGAGATGAAGGCCGTTCCCCACATGCGACCGAGGTAGACCTTGGCGATTGCCATCTGGCGGTTGGTCCATTCCAGCAGGCCGGGCATGGTCGCGTTCTCGAAGGTGCCCACCACGCAGTGGGGGACGAAGCAGATTCCCAGGCCCGCCTCCTTGACCGAGGCGGCGACGAGGGGACCGTCACAGAGGGCTTGCTCCCATCGCCGGGCAATCTCCAGGCGCTCGAAATTGTGACGAAGGATGGCCATGGAACCGGCCCAGGTGCCGTTCAGCTTGTCGTTCGCGAGCACCGCCGTGGACATCATGCTCCAGGAGGAGCGCAACAAGGAGGCGAGGTTGCCGTCGGTCGGGAAGATCATGCGGTAGCCGGTGCTCGCACCGAACTGCGGATCCCCGAGGGGACGAACCAGGTCCCTCAGCCAGGAGGCATGGGGTCGGATATCCGAATCGATGAAGACCAGGGCCTGCGAGTCGGGATCCGCATGGCGCAGCCCGACCAGGTGGTTGTGGTTCTTCTCGCTGCACAAGGAGCCGTGACCCGACACGACGATCCGGGCGCGAACGCCCGGATGGGCCGCGATCGCTTCTCGGATGACCGGCAGGCAGGGATCCGTCTCGTCGGCCACCACGCAGAGCAGTTCCCAGTCCGGATACTCCTGGCCGAAGATGGCTGCCAGGTTCTCCTTTAGCCCGGGGTCGAGGCCCTTGCAGGGCAAAAGGATGCTGCAGCGAGGCGAGAAGTCGGGGAAATTCCGGCTCGGGAAGTCCCGGACATACTGCCTGAACCGCATGGCCAGCGCCACCGGGACCAGGTTGAAGGCCAGGGCCAAGAGGCCCACTGAGAGGGTTCCGGCCGAAAAGCCGCTGAACGTGATCATGAGGGGATCCTGCCGTTTCTGAAGTGTGGCCCGCGAGGCCACCAGTAGTTCCAGCGACCCATCAGGGCCATCATGGAGGGAACCAATACCAGACGAATGAGCGTTGCGTCAACCAGGATCGCCACCGAGAGGCCGAGGCCTATCTCCTTGAGGGTCCGGATTTCCATGGCCAGGTAGGGCAGAAAGACGCTGAGCATCACCAACGCGGCCCCGAGCACGACGCCGCTCGAGCGCTGCAGGCCGTCGGCGATCGCCTCGAGGGGCGGCATCCCCTCGTCATGGGCTTCTCGGATGCGCGCCAGAATGAAGAGCTCGTAGTCCAGGCTGATCGCATAGAGCACCGAGAAGAGGATCAGAGGCGTGAGGCTCTGGACGTAGCCATTGCCGTAGGTGCCGAGGAACTGCGCTCCGAACCCGTACTGGAACACGGCGACCACCGCCCCGAAGCCGGCCAGCACCGGTAGCAGGTTGGTCAGGATGGCCTTGATCGGAAGGATGGCCGAACGCAGGAACCGCGCGAGCAGGAAGTAGGAGCCGAAGAGGTTGATGCCCAGGACCCATGGCAGGGCCTTCTGGAGGGCTCTCTGGGAGTCCTCTTGCTCGGCGAGCATTCCTCCCAGGTAGGGCCTGGCTTCAGGGATCGGATTCTCCCCCAGCGTGCGCGCCAGGTCCGAGAGCAGTCCGGCCCCCTCGGGACTGTCCGGCGCAAGGCGTGTCGTGACGCGCATGAGGGTGATGCGTCCGTCCGGACTCAAGGGTGAGGAAGGCAGCACCAGGCCCGCGAGGGACGACTTCAGGAGGTGGGAGAGTGCCGCCGGACTCAGGCCGCGATCGCTCGCGAGGCTTTCGACCCGGGCAACCCGCGGATCGGCGGCGATGGCCGCTTCGACCCTGCGCAGGCCCGCGAGGAAGGCTTCCTCCTTGGCTCCGTCCGGGCGATCGCACTGCCAGGTGACGAGGATCGGGCTCACGAGGCCGCCCTCCCCACGGGAGAGCAGCCACTCGAAACCGCGGTAGCTCTCGAGCCCATGAGGCAAGAGGGAGATGAAGGGAGACCAGGTCCTGGCGTGAGCGATGGGGAGGATGAGTAGCCCCAAGAGCAGGGACGAGAACAGCAAGGAGCGCCGCGGCCTCTGGACGATGGCGCGGCTGAGCCTCCCCCAGGTACGCGCGGCGGGGCGGTCCTTGATCCGCAGGAGCGAGGCCAGGGGGAAATAGCGTCCGAGCAGGAAGAGCGCGCTCGGGATCAGCGTGAGCGTGAGGGCCGCCGCGATCGGTCCCGTCAAGGCGACCGTCAGTCCGATGGACCGGACCTCCGGGACGGCGACGACCAGGAGCGAGAGCCCCCCAAGCGCGATGACGAGGCTCGAGAGGCCCACGGTCCTCCCGGCGGTAGCCAGCGTTCTCGCCAGGGCGCCCTCGGGGTTCTTGGCATGTTCTTCTTTCAGGCGCGAGAGGAGGATCAAGGGGTAATCGATCCCCAGGGCCATGGCCAGGATGGCGACCATGATCTGGTTGAGGCTGGAGACGGGTAGCCAAGGGAGCAGGAGCGCCATGACGAGGTTGCCCGCAAGCAGGGTCGATAGGCCCGAGAGCAGGGACAGCGCGGCCATGAGGATGCCCCGGAAGGTGAGGACGAGCACGATCATGGAGATCAGGAGGGACACCTTCTCGACCCGGGCGAGGTCGTCGCTGAGCTGCTGGAAGGCGTCGTAGGCGGCCGCCCCCGGCCCCGTGAGGGCCGCCTCGACGCCGGGCGGCAGCGTCACTTGGCGGATGGCCCCGCGCAGTGCGGGGATCATGCGGGCCGGCGGGATCCCGCGCTCGGTGATCACGAGGAGGGGGGTGGCGCCCTGAACGCCGCGCACGCCGGGGACCGCGCGGAGGGCGCGCTCGAGGTCGGGTTCGACCTGCCGGGCGACTTCGGGATCACCGCTCAGGACGAGGAGGTGGTGCGAGCCGTCCAGGGCGGGGAGGGCCCGGGACAGGTGAAGGCGGGCCATGGCCGAGTCGGAGTTGGGAGGGGGGGCTTGTTCTTGGACCAGGCGCGTCGCGAGGTGCGGAGCCAGCCAGGCCCCCAGGGCAAGGACGATTGCCCAGCCGAGCACCCAGAGGAGCGGCCAGCGCTGGACCCGGGGGCCAATTCGGGTCGAGAGGTCGGATGGTGTCGTGGATCGTCCCAAGCCCCCGAGCCTCCCTAAAAAGCAAGCACAATGGAATTCCTGGCGGGATGAGAGCCCTGTACCCCGGGTCGGTTCAAGGCTAACGGCCGCGTCTGCTTCAAGGAGGGCCTGCGCGCCTGGGGCCCCGATCAACGGGTTTTTTTTCACTTGCCGTTCGGGAGGGGGGCTGGCGCGTCGGGACGAGATCGCGGCCGGCTGGAGAATTTGCTCTCCAGCCGGTTGATCGGTATCGGAGCATTGGCGTGGTATGCTTTGGGGGTTCACATCACGTCACGGGAGGTGGGCCATGACCAGCGGGATCGTCGCCATCGTCCTGCATTCGCACTTGCCGTACACGCGCAAGGCGGGCATGTGGCCTTTCGGGGAGGAGAACCTTTACGAGGCGATCGCCGAGACCTACCTTCCCTTGCTGACCGTGCTGGAGCGCTTGGCCTCCGAGGGTCTTCTCGCGCGCTTCACCATCGGCATCACGCCCATCCTCGCCGAGCAGCTGGCGGATCCGTACCTGCAGGCCGGCTTCGAGGAGTACGCGCTGCGCCGGACGATGGCGGCCGATCGGGACATGCAGCGCTTCGCCGCGGGCGACCCGCGCTGGGAGCTCGCGTCCGAGTACCGCCTTTGGTACGCGGGCCAGCTGCAGGCCTTCCGGGAGCGTTATGGCCGCGAGGTGCTCAAGGGGTTCCGGGACCTGCAAGAACGGGGTGCGGTCGAGCTCATCACCTCGGCGGCCACCCACGGCTTCTCGCCGCTCCTGGGCCGCGACTCCAGCCTCCATGCGCAGTTTCACCTGGGGGTGACGACGTTTCGCAAGCACTTCGGACGCTCTCCAAAGGGGATCTGGCTACCCGAGTGCGCCTACCGCCCGGGGACGGACGGTAGGCCGCCAATCGACGCCTTCCTTGCCGAGGAGGGGCTTGGCTACTTCGTCGTGGATACCCACGCGGTGGAAGGCAGCGAGGTGGCGGGTTGGCGGCCCGGATTCGGCCCGTACGCCTCGCTGCGGGCCCCCACGGGGCCGCTGGTTCCTCAGACCGGCCTCACGACGTTCAAGCCCTACACCCTGGAGGGCAGCTCCGTCGCGGTCCTGGCGCGCAATCAGCGGGCCGGCTACCAGGTCTGGTCGGCGGAGAACGGCTATCCGGGCGACCCCCTCTACCGCGAGTTTCACAAGAAGGACGACCAGTCGGGGCTGCAGTACTGGCGGCTCAGCGGCAAGGGCGTGGAGCTTGCCGACAAGGAGGTCTACGATCCTCGTGCCGCCATGCAGCGCGTCCGACACCATGCCCGTCATTACGCCGACATGCTGGCCTCCATGCTCAGGGAGTACCGGCTGCACAACTCGGGGCCGGGCCTGCTCGCGATTCCTTTCGATACCGAACTCTTCGGCCACTGGTGGTTCGAGGGGGTGGAGTGGCTGGAGCAACTCGTGCGCGCGCTCGCCGAGCAGAAGGATATCTCCCTGGCCTCGGTTTCCGAGGCCCTCGAGCAAATCCCACCGGAGCAGGCGATCCGCATGCCCGAGAGCACCTGGGGTGCCGGCGGGCATTACTGGGTCTGGAACAACGAGCAGGTCCGTTGGATCTGGCCGGTGATCCATGAGCGGGAACGCCTGATGGAGGAACTCGTTTCGCGCTTCGAGGGGATCTCGGAACCCCATTTGCACCGCATGCTCAATCAGCTGGGCCGCGAGTTGCTTCTGCTTCAGTCGAGCGATTGGCCCTTCCTGATGACGACCGGGCAGGCGACGGATTACGCCACCGAGCGTTTCCGGGAGCATCAGACGCGCTTCGACGTCTTGGCCGGCATGCTGCGGGACTGGGAGCCTCATCCCGCCGCGAGTCACCTCGCTCCCCTCGGGAACGGTCCGGTCGAGCTGAGCCTCCTGCAGCGCTACGAGGATCTCGACAATCCCTTCGAGGGCCTGGATTTCAGACTCTTTCGCCACCGTCAGTCCCCCGCGCGACCTGAAGGGTAGTCGACTGGCGACCAGGAATGCTGGGTGGTATAGTGGAAGCGACTATTTTACCGCCTGAGGACACTCCATGCTGCTTTCCGATCAACCGAAGATCAACTTCGCCTTCGGGGTGCATAACCACCAACCCGTGGGCAACTGGGACGCGGTGATCGAGGAGTCCTACCAGAGGGCCTACCTCCCGTTCATCGAGGTTCTCGAGCGCCATTCGGGCATCCGGACCAGCATCCACTACGCGGGTTTTCTGCTCGACTGGTTGAGCGAGCATCATCCCGAGTTCATCGCCAAGCTCAGGGTGCTGGTGAAGCGCGGGCAACTCGAACTCCTGACGGGAGCCTTCTACGAGCCCATCCTGGCGGCCATCCCCGACGAGGACAAACGCGGCCAGATCCGGCGACTCTCGGAGACGATCGACAGCCTGACGGGAGATCGTCCCGAAGGCCTCTGGCTCGCCGAGCGTGTCTGGGAACCCCACCTCGTCAAGCCTATCGCCGAGTCCGGCGCCCAGTACACCATCCTCGACGACGTCCACTTCAAGGCCGCCGGCCTGCGCGGCCCGGAACTCTTCGGCTACTACCAGAGCGAAGAGCAGGGCCGGACCATCGAGGTCTTCGCCGTCAACTCCCAGTTGCGCAGCCTCATTCCTTTCGCCTCCCCCGAGAAGGTCGTCGCCACCCTGCGATCTTTCGCAACCCCGGACGGCGGCCGAATCGCCGTCTGCCTGGACGACGGAGAGAAGCTCGGCCGCTGGCCCAATACCTATCAACTCGTCTACGCCGAGGGCTGGCTCGATCGCTTTTTCACCCTGCTCGAGGACAACGCCGACTGGATTACCATGACCACCCTGAGGGACTACCGGCGCAATCGCCGCCCCTGGGGCCGCACCTACATCCCCTCCGCCACTTACGCCCAGATGCAGGAATGGGCCCTGCCCACCGACCTGGTCGGAGTCTTCCAGCACGCCCGTCACGAGGTCGATTCCCGCTACCAGGACTTCCTGCGCGGAGGATCCTGGCGCAACTTCCTGGTCAAGTACCCTGAAAGCAACAACCTCCACAAGAAGATGCTCCTCGTCTCCGCCAAGGTCGCGGCCGCCCGCGAGGTCAAAGCCCCGGTTCCCGCCCTTTCGCCGGTTTCGGGGGGGGCGGAGTCCCTGGCGGAGGCCGTCACGGCCCTTTACCAGGCCCAGACGAACGATCCGTACTGGCATGGAACCTATGGAGGACTTTACCTCAGCCACCTGCGCTCGACCAGCTACCAGAATCTCCTGCGCGCCGAGACCATCGCCGACCGCATCCTTCACGAGGGCCGCGAGTTCTGCGAGATCTCCGAGCGCGACTTCGACTGCGACGGCGCTCCCGAGATCCTCATCTCGACGGCCTCCCAGAACCTCTACTTCCGGCGGGAGGGCGGCGCGCTCTTCGAACTGGACTTCAAACCCAAGGCCTTCAACCTGATAGATACCCTGGCCCGCCGACCGGAGCCCTACCATAGCAAGATTGCCGGTGCCTCCGAGGGCATTCCCCGCGATCGCATCCCCCATTCCCTCCACGAGCTCTACTTCGCCAAGGAACCGGGGCTCGAACGCCTGCTCTTCCACGATTGGTTCCGGCGAATCTCGTTCATCGATCACTTCCTTCACCCGGATTCCCGCCTGGAATCCTTCTACAACGTGAGCTACGGCGAGCAAGGCGACTTCGTCAACCAGCATTACCGCCCGACCATCGAGCGCGAGAGCGACGGCGCCGTTCTCACCCTCATGCGCGAGGGGAACGTCTGGGTGGGCCATGACTTCTGGCCCGTCTCGATTTCCAAGCGGATCAAAGTGCCCAAGATCGGCCCCACGGCCCAGGTGGAGTACGTCTTGACCAACGGCCGCGACCTGCCGGTTTCGCTCTGGTTCGGGGTCGAGTTCGCCTTCAACTTGCTGGCCGGCCATTCCGACGATCGCCGCTACGTCTCTCCATGCCGCGAGATCGCCAATCCCCACCTGGCCTCCAAGGACGAGTTGCTCGACCTGAGCGCCCTGGGCGCTCGGGACGAGGTACAGGGAATCGAGTTCCTGCTCTCGTGGAGCAAGCCCACCACGGTCTGGCGCTTTCCGATCGAGACCGTTTCGATGTCCGAGTCGGGCTTCGAGAGGGTCTATCAAGGCTCGGTCTTCATGCCGCACTGGAAGATCGACCTGCCGGCTGGCGGCACCTGGAACCTGACCTTCGACCAGCGCGTCTCGGAACTTTGACTCGATGGAGATTAAAGCCCATGTCTAACCGATCCTGGCTGTCCTTCGCCCTCGGGCTCACCCTGGCGACGGGCGCCTGGCCGTTCGCGGCGCCGGCCCGTGCGGAAGCTCCGCTGGTCCGGAACGTCATCCTGATGATCGGTGACGGCATGGGCCTACCCATCGTCGGTGCCGCGGAACTGGCGTCCCGCCAGCAGCGCGGGCGTTCCCTCACCTTGACCCGACTCTACAAGGAGGGGGCCATGGGCCTGGCCTTCACGGGTTCGGCGAACTCCATGATCACGGATTCCGCCGCCGCCGCGACCACCCTGGCCACCGGAGTCAAGACCAAGAACGGCTACATCGGCATGGGACCCGAGGATCAGGATCTCCTGACCGTAGCCGAGGCCGCCAAGCAAAATGGCAAGCGCGTCGGGCTGGTCACCACCACCCGGATCTCTCACGCGACGCCGGCCGCCTTCTCCGCCTTGCAGAACGACCGCGACGAGGAGAACGCCATCGCCGAGCAGCAGGTGGACTCGGGGGTCGACTTACTGCTCGGGGGAGGCGCCCGCCACTGGCTCCCGAAGGGATCCCCAGGCAGCAAGCGCAAGGACCATCGGAACCTCGCAGCCGAGGCCCAGGCCAAGGGCTATCAGCTCGTTCGAACCCGCCAGGAACTCCTGGCGTCCAAGAGCGACAAGCTCCTGGGTCTCTTCCATCTGGATCACCTTTCCTTTCAGGTGGACAAACCCGATGATAGCGAGCCTTCGCTCGCGGAAATGACCGGAAAAGCCCTCGACGTGCTGGACCGGAACGCGAAGGGCTTCTTTCTGATGGTGGAAGGCGGCAAGATCGATCATGCCCTTCACTCCAACGACGGAGCAGCGGCGATCGCCGAACTACTGGCCTTCGACGACGCGATCTCCAGGGCCTGGGACTACCAGAAGCTCCATCCCGACACCCTCTTGATCGTCACCTCGGATCATGACACCGGGGGCTTCACGATCATCGGTCAGCAGCAGCCCGAAAAGCCCCGCTCGATCCGTTACCCGGAGCCGGACGGCATCAAGGTGCTCCACCGCGCGCAACGCTCCCTCGAATCGATGCTTCCCGAGCTCGAGAAGGCCTCCTCCATCGAGGAGGTCCAGCGGATCATCAAGAGCCACGCGGGAATCGACGTCGACCGCGAATGGGTGGAGCGGACCGCGGCCAAGCATGCCTGGATGAAGGGGTTCCCTTACCACGAGACCGCAGCCATCGCCGCGGGCGAGCAGCACGTGCTGCCCTTCGGCTTCACCACCTCCAGCCACGTGGCGACCCCGGTGCTCATCGGGGCTGTCGGCCCGGATTCCCTGCTTGCGCGACTGCGCATGCCGCAGGAGAACGCGGAGATCGGTCGCTTGATTGTCGAGATCATGAGCCAGCGCTAGGGCTTTCGCCCGCTTCCAAGGCGGGGATGCCGTCACAGGGGCAAGGAGGGGGTTGCATGCGACGTGAATGGGGAGTCTTGCTGGCGGCCAGCCTCGGCTTGATGGGGCTCGGGTTGCCTGGGTGCGACCTTCCGGGTTTGTCTGTTTCTGACGCGCCAAGCAGCGCCCCGACGTTGCTCGATCCCGCGGAACGGGCCGAGATGGTCCGGGTTTTCCGAGAGTTCCTCACCACCCAGCAGGCACGCCAGCAGGTCAACATCACCTCGACGACCCTCATCGCCGGCAATTCGGCGGGAATCCTCTCCAACAACGCAGCGAGCCTGACCCAAAACGCGCCCCTCATTTCCAACGGCGGCTCCACCTTGATTTCCAACGGCGGAAGCTCCTACCGCTTGGCCGTTGCGCGAGACCAGGCTCCCTCCCAGCACCATGCCTTGCCCGACGGCAATCACTTTTACCGCCTCGGCAACACCGGAGATACGTTCATCGAGACCTTCGTCACGCGAACGGCCAACTCGGCGGTCGAGAGTTTCGACGTGCCCGATGCCGACGTATTGGTTCACGGCGAGATGCGGGTGACCCCGGCGGATTACAGCGAGACCGACGTTGGCGATTGGCTTTACGGGATGGGCACGAATCACTACGCCATCAAGGTCCTGAAGAGCCCGGTCCTGGAAGGCTACACGAGCGATGTCTGGATCACCGCTCCCATGGGGGGCGGGCCCAGCCAGCAATACGTCGAGAACGCCGCCTACGAGGTCGGCGGCCTGAGCGTCACCGCCGAGGCGACTCACAGTTCCTTCGCAGGGTTCAACGTCGACGGCAAGAATCTACATCTACCGACCTCAGGCGAGGAACGGATCCGGATCGGCGGGGCTTTGCTCGACCTGAACTACCAAAATGTCTCCGGCCAAGGAGTCGGCTCCGGCACCTGGAAGGCGAGCGCTCGGGACGCCTGGCCCTTGACCTATACCTTCGACTTCGGAAAGAACATCGCCGAGATGCGCGTCAGTCTCCCGGCGGATCGCTTCATGGTTTTCACGATCCGACCGGGCATGCACGTGGAAACGGGCAGGGCCACGAACCAGGCCGGTGAGACGCTCGCCACGCTCGCGAAGCGTCCGGACGGGGCCCTCGTCCTGCGCGTCTCCGGTGCGGAAGACCTGCCGATCTTCGAGTAAGCTCAGGCGATCCACTCGCGCCCGGTGCCCGGCGCGCGCGCGTCGGCCTCGGGCCCGCCGCCGCGCAGGACCCGCTGGATATCGGCCTCGTAGAGCACCTCGTGAGTCAGAAGCGCCTGCGCCAGCCGGTCCAGCTCCTTGCGCCGCAGGACCAGCAGTTCCTGGGCTTCACGGTAGGATGCCGTCATGAGCCCCTCGATTTCCTGATCCAGCCGGCTCCGGGTCCCTTCCGAGAGGCTCATCTCCTTGTAATTCGCGGGCACGCCGATGCTCGTCATGCCGAGCTCCCAGACCATGAGCTCGGCAAGTTTGGTGGCGCGCTTCAGATCCGAGTGCGCGCCGCTCGTCACCTCTCCGAACACGAGCGCTTCGGCGGCCCGTCCGCCCAAGAGCGCGGTGATCTCGGACCGGTACTCGTCACACCCGACCAAGTACCGGTCCTCCACGTTCACGGCCCAGGTATAGCCGAGAGCGCTGCGCCCCGTCGGGATGATGGAGATCTTATGGATTCGCTTGTGAGGTTGTAGATAGAGATTCACCAGGGCATGGCCCGCCTCGTGGAAGGCCACGATTTCGCGTTCGCGTGCCGTGATGCTCTGGGCATGTTCGAGCCCGAGCCCGAGCCGCTCGATGGCATGAGAGAAGTCTTCCTGCTTCGCCCGTTGCCTCCCCGCCCTTACCGCCATGATGCTCGCCTCGTTGACCATGTTGGCGAGATCGGCGCCGCTCATGTTGATTGCTGCTCGTGCCAGTGACTGGAGGTCGAGCCCGTCCTCGACCTGGATCTTGCGGGAGTAGTGGGCCAGGAGGGCCTCGCGCCCCTTGAGGTCGGGAAGGCCGATGTGAAGCTTGCGATCGAAGCGTCCGGGGCGGAGGAGGGCCACATCCAGGCTCTCTTCGAGGTTCGTCGCGCCGATGGTGATGACGTTTCCGCCGTGGGAGAAGCCGTCGAGCTCGACCAGGAACTGATTGAGGGTCTGGTTGGACTCCTGGCTGCCGAACATGCCTGACGAGCGCGATCGCCCCAGGGCGTCTATCTCGTCGATGAAGACGATGGCCGCCGGATGCTTGCGAGCCTTCTGGTAGAGCTTGCGAATGCGGCTCGCGCCCACCCCCACGAAGACCTCGACGAAATCCGAACCGGAAAGGGAGTAGAAAGGAACGCCGGCCTCGTTGGCGATCGCCTTGGCCAGGAGCGTCTTTCCCGTTCCCGGAGGGCCCACCAACAGAAGCCCCTTGGGAACCTTCGCGCCGATTTGCTGGTATTGTCCGGCGTTTTTCAGGAAATCAACGATTTCTTGGGCCTCGAGCTTGGCCTCGTCCACCCCGAGAACGTCGGCAAAGCGGATGCTTCCCACGTCCTTGGCCGGCGCGAACTTGGCTCCCCGGTTGAAGGCTCCGCTCATGACCTTGGCGTAGACCAGGACGAAGACCACCGCATAGAGCACGATCATCAGGAAAGTCACAGCAAGCTGGGCGATGAATTCGAGCATGGTCACCTCCTCGTTCCGTGGGAATGGAGGCATCCTAGCAAACGAGCAAGTAATCGTGATTCATCCCGAACGACCAGGCTTTCTCTCCGAATTGGCCAATAACAGCCGCGGCTTGGTTTTTTCAGGGATTGAGGCTATCATGAGGACGGAAACCCCCATTTCGCGAGGCTTGATTGCAGATCCTGCTCACCATCCTGGGCGGCGTCGCCCTCCTGCTGCTCGGCATGCATATGGCCGGCGAGGGCCTTCAGCAGGCCGCAGGGGCCCGCCTGCGCGCCATGGTCAACACCCTGACCACGACCCGCTTGCGCGGCCTCATGCTCGGCACTGCGATGACGGCCATCATGCAGAGCTCCGGCGCCACCACCGTCCTCTTGGTCTCGTTCGTCGGGGCGGGGCTCTTGTCGTTCGAGCAGACCATCGCCGTGATTCTGGGCGCCAACATCGGCACCACCGTCACGGTCCAGCTCATCGCCTTCAAGATCACCGATTACGCCATGGGCCTGGTCGCGCTCGGTTTCCTGGTTTCCCGGATTGCCCGCAAGTCCTTCTTGAAGCACATGGGCCATGCGATCCTCGGCTTCGGCCTGATCTTCCTGGCCATCCACCTCTTCGGACAGACCATGGCTCCCCTCAAGGACGCCCCCATCGTCGCCGACATGATGGTCGCTCTTGGGCGTGACATCTGGCTCGGAGTCCTGCTAGGCGCTCTCGCCACCGCGGCCGTCAACTCCTCGGCGGCCATCATCGGCCTGACGCTCGTGCTCGCCTCTCATGAGGTCATGCCGCTCGCCACCGCCCTACCGCTGATGCTGGGAGCCAATGTCGGGACCTGTGCGACCTCGCTCCTCGCCTCGGTTGGCGCTCCGCTCGAAGCCAAGCGGGTCGCTGCGGTGCATACCCTGGTGAAAGTCTCGGGCGTGTTGATTGCCGTGCCCTTGCTGGAGCCCTTCACGAGGCTGGTCATGCTCACGGCTGAGGATGCCCCGCGCCAGATCGCCATGGGGCATACGATCTTCAATGTGGGCCTGTCCCTGATGTTCCTGCCGCTGGCAGGTCCACTCGCCCACTTCATCAAGCGCGTCCTTCCCAATAATCCCAGCGAGGAGGTGGGTTTCCAGATTCGCTATCTCGACGAGCGGATTCTGTCGTCGCCGGTGCTCGCTCTGGGTGCTGCCAATCGCGAGGTTCGGCGCATGGCGGACCGGGTCCAGATCATGATGAGCGAGGCCATGGCGCTCTTCTTGCGGGGCGACGAGGATATTCTCGATCGGCTCGAAAAGCTGGAGATCGAACTCGATGCGCTCACGCGCGCCATCATCAACTACCTCGCCAACCTTTCGCAGAACGCGTTGACGGCCGAGGAGTCGCGCAAGGCCGCGAGCATCCTTTACATCGTCAACGATCTCGAGCACATTGGCGACGCGCTCACCAAGCTTGCCTTACAGGGGCGCAAGGTGATCGATCTCGGGCTCTCCTTCTCGCCGGAAGGTGTCCTGGAGCTGGTGGACATGCACCAGAAGGTCACCACCAACCTCGACATGGCGATCGTTGCGTTCATGACTTCCGATCGGGCCTTGGCTGAGAGCGTGGTGGAAACCAAGCCCAAGATTGCGCGCCTGGAGCGTGATTTACGTCAGGCGCACCTGGGCAGGCTCTGGGCGGGGTTGATCGACACGCGAAACACCTCGGCGATTCACCTCGAGCTCATCAACGGGTGGCAGCGAATCAACGATCATGCCGCCGATATCGCCATGGCCGTCCTCGAGGTGAGTCCTTCCGCCTAGGAGTGGCCCTGGAGCTCGTGCCCGCGCGCTTGCATCGTTCATCCTGTCGGGGCCCGCCTCGGCAGGATTCGCTTGAGGTGTCGTTTTTCCTGGGCGGTGTAGAAGCCCAGCGCATGGAGTGCGAGGGGGAAGGCCAGCAGGGCCAGCACCCGGAGCGGAAGGCTCCATGATCCGGTTCGTGCCGCGAGCTGACCGATGAAAAAAATTCCCGAACAGGCCAGAGAGAGCTTGCCCAGCCGTCCCCAGTCATAGGGGATGGGGTGGAGCCGTTGTGCGACGGTATAGGTGACGGCGGCAACCGCCGCGTAGCTGGCGACCTTTGCCGATGCCGCCCCCATGGCGCCCCAGCGTGGGACTAGGAGGCAGTTTAGGGCCAAATTGACGCCGGCTCCGATGCCGGTGAAGAGGAGGTAGAAGCCGAAGCGCCGGGCGAGGTTCACTCCGGTGAGGAAGACGGGGTGGGCGGTGGCGAGGACGGAGGATAGGAGCAGGAGGGGGATGAGTTCGGCGGCGCCCTGGTAGGAGTCGTTGGCGATCAGGGCGATCAACTCGGGGGCGAAGAGCGAGAGCGCGAGGAAGGCGGTGGCTGCGGCGAGCATGAGGTAGGTGAGAGCGGCGGCGAAGATGCGGGGTGCGCCTTGGGGGTCTTTTTCTGCGAGCGAGTACATGTAGGCCGGCCATGCCAGGGAGAAGGGGGTGGCGAGACCTATCATGACGATCATGCCGATTTTGTTTCCGAGCGAGTAGATACCGACCTGGGTGGCGGTGGTGTAGAAGAGCAGGAAGTATCGGTCGGTGAGCTGGGTGATCCATGCGGCGATGGAGTTGGGTAGGTGAAGGCCTCCCCAGCAGAGCAGGATCCATGCGAGTCGGGGGCTGAAGCGAGGGGGGTATTTCCAGAAGATGCCTCCGAGGGTGACGACGGCGAGTCCGCCTTGGACGATGGCCATGCTGAGTAGGACTCCGTTGACACCCATGCCGCGCATGCCGACGTGGTAGAGGTTGAGTCCGACGGTGAGCAGGAGCTGCGAGAGGGTGAGCGCGACGAAGAGGTGGGGTTTTTGTCGGGCTCTGAGGATGGAGAGGGGGAGGAGTCCGAGGGCGCCGAGGGCGGCGATGGCGATGACGGGTCGCAGGTGGTGGACGGGAAGATCGGGAAGGGCGTTGGCGAGCATGGGGGCGGCCCAGAGGGCGACCGCGGTCATGAGGGCAGCGACGGCGAGGACCATGAAGACGGCGGTGGTGACGAGGGTTCGGCGCTCGATTTCGTCCTGGCAGCGGCCGAAGTAGGTGCCGTAGAGTGAGCTGGCCATGCCCCAGGCGAAGAGGATCAGGCCGATCTGGTAGGTGGCGAGGATGGTTTCGAGCTGGCCGTACTCGGCGGGTGAGAGGTGATGGGTGTAGAGGGGGATGAGCAGGAAGCTAACCATGCTTCCGGCGACGGATCCGAGTCCGTAGATGACGCTTTGGGTGAAGAGCTGGCGCAGGGCGCTGAGCAAGGGATCCTCCTCTCGCGAGTTCCTTTCAAGATGCCAGGGGTTGCGGTGGAATCCCAGGTCCAGGGCAGACGAGGAGGTTTGTGGGGCGGGGGGTTTCGAGCGGGTGAAGCTAGCTCGTCGCTTTTGTCGGGGGAGGGTCTTTGTTAAGATGGGTCCGCCGGAGGAAAGCTTCCGGAGCGGGTGCTGCGGATGTCCGTGCGTGGGTCGGTCAGGTTGTGGGCGTTTCGCTATCCCGTGGCATTCAACGGCACCGAGCGGCCTCGAAGGGCAACGAGCGGCGTCACGAAAAAGGAGGGACTATGGGCACCCGAGTCATTCCCACCGATCAGTGGTTGGGTTACCTCAACAGCATCAGCACGATCAAGCGTAAAGCCGACGTTCGGGTGGAGATCCTGAGCGAGGAGTTCGGGGACCAGGTCATCACGGAGCGGGCTCCCCTTTTGGCCCTGATGAGCGAGCAGAAGGGTTCGGAGGCTTGTGCGGTGGACATCGAGATCGGCAACCAGAACGTGAACAATGCCGATCGCTTGACGCACTCGGTGATTTGCACCTCCAAGCTTCAGGTGGAGGAGGACGCGTCGGGGGATCCGCGGGCGATCGCGCTCATCGGGGAGGACCCGCAGACCCATGCGAAGGTGACTACCATCGTTCGTTTTCTCTAGCGCCAGCGGCTGTTGATTAGGACCGCGAGAGAACGCCGTGAGGCAGGGAGCATGGGGCGTATTTCCATCTCTCGCTGTCCTGAAGAAACGAGCTTGGCTCTAGCGCCAGCGGCAGTTTCGTAAGGCAGCGAGAGAACGCCGTGAGGCAGGGATCATGGGGCGTGTGTCCATCTCTCGCTGTCCTGAAGAAACGAGCTTGGCTCCAGCAGTCCCGAGGCCGGTGGGCCGATGGGGGAGGATCGGCCCGCAGGTGGGCGGGGGGTAATGGGGTAAGGTTAGCGATGGGTTTGGGAGCGAATTCATGCTAGAATCTCCGCATGAACGCGCGTCCATGGGTCATGATTGCCGCACTGCCCGTCCTGCTCTGGGCATGCCAGGGGGGATTGTATCCGGTTGCGCCGGATACGCCCGAGCGGGTGACGGTCGGTTCGCCGGATCCGGGGGGATCCCCGGGAAGCGATCCTGCTCCCCAGGAGGGTCCTTTCGGCGGCCAATTGGTCGCTTCGGGGACGCACTTCCTGGAGTTTCTGGGATACACGCCTCCGAGGGGCTCCTACACGCTCTACCTCTTTCCCTGGGGTGCGGGCCAGAGCCCGATTCCTGCCGCTCTGGACGCCACGGCCAAGCTCAAGCTCTCTAATGGCCGAGAAATTCCCATGACGGCCGCGACGAATTCGGACGACGGCAGTCTCTTCTTCTACGCTGTGCCCGAGGCCTCCTTCGCGTCCCTGAACGTCACGGTGCAGGCGGAGGTCACGCTCGGGGGCACGATCCTCACGGGGAGCTTCTCTCACCCGTAGCTTGGAACGTCTACCATGACTTGGACAAGAAAACCTCGCGACTTGAGGAGAAAGACCCCGCCACAATGGCGGGGTCTTCTCTTATGATGCATGCATGCGGGCTCGGGGGCCTGCTGCCGAGAGAGCGAGCACGACGGGCACGAGAGGAGGCGACTGATGCGAAGGACGGAAAAGGCGCTGTGGACCGCGGCCATCGGGGCGGGGATCGTCCTGGCCACCGGATTGCCGGCTTTCGCGCAGATGCGAACCTCGCAGCCGTCGCGCCCCTCGGGGGCCGTGACGGCGTACGCGACTCCGAAGCCCTCGGGAGCGGTGGGTCTCTTCGGCTGGTATCCGTTTCTGAGTTCCGGGGCGACCAGCGCCTCGACCCTGGCTCTCGGGCTTGCCGGAAACCTCTGGTTCACGCCGAACCTCTCCTTTGGTATCTGGGGCTTCACCGGGGGCTTTCCCGGTTATGGCAACCTCACCAGCGCCGATCTCGAAGGCAAGGTCAAGTTCTTTCAGAGCGGCACAGGCGTCTTTGGTTACGCCCTGACGGGCACCGGGGGGGTCAAGTACCTGAGCTACGCCCCCGGAACCGGCGTGGGAGTGGTCCTGGGCCTGATCTTCGACTGGAATCTGCCCCAGCAGTTCGTGTTGCAGGGACGGATGGGCTATACGCCGTGGCTCAGCATCGCGGGCGCGAATCGGCAGGTGGTTGACGGCAAGCTCGGGCTCGGAAGGTCGCTAACCGACATGGTGGGTATGGACGTGGGAATCCGGACGCAGAGCAGCTTCGGAAGCCCCGACACCTACCAGCTTGCAGGCCCCTACGTCGGAGTGGGCTTCGTCTTTTGACGGAGTTTAAACTTGATTTAAACTTCGAGCGTTCGCGCAAGCCTCCCGCGTTCCCGCCGGATAACCGCTTGTAAGGGCCTCGCCCGGGCGAGGTTCGACAGGCTTGCAAGCGCTGAATCGTGAAAGCGCCTATCCAGAAGGGGGACGCCATGCCCAGTGGAATCAACGGCAGATTCTTCAGTCGAGAAGGTGGGAAAGCCAACGATTGGGCCAGCGTCCTCGCCACCAGCCCATCGGCAGGCACCCAGCCGGCCTTGCAAATGAGGACGGATGGCCTTTCGCGGATGCCCCACTTGGCGCATCCGCGCTTCAGCTCCCATGCCGATCTGCTGGGAGTCATGGAGGGAAGGAGCCTCACGCTTGGAGCCAAGAGTGACGGGGTCACGGCGCTTCAAAACGCGCTTCTGGACCTGGGCTTCGGCCTTCCCTCCGGCGCCGACGGCGCTTTCGGCAAGGAACTCAAGCTGGCCATCGAGGGATTTCAGTCGAGTCAAGACCTTCCGCTGACCGGCGAACTCGACGGAAAAACCCTCAGGGCCCTCGATGCCGTGGCCCCCGCCGAAGGCAAGAAGGCCTGGGAAGACCCCGGTCTTTCCCCCGATGCCTACCTCCGCTCCCCCATGGTCAAGGGCAAGCCCGCTCGCATCGTCGTCGATACCTCCGAGCATCGCCTCTTCCTCTTCGACAAGAAGGGCCAGCTGGAGCGGATTTATCCCATCGCCACCGGCCTTGCGGGCTCCGAGACCGACCCCATGATCAAGATCGTCACGGGCTTCCTCAAGGACCCCTCCGCCGTGGCCCGCCGACTCTGGCCGGAATCCGGCGGCAAGGCCTTCGGGACCCGCCTGGTGGATCTCAGCAAGTACGACCCCCAAACCGGAAGGGCTACCCGCCACGGCGAGGAGCTCCACGGGACCTTTACCCGCCGATCCATCGGTACCGACGCCTCTCACGGCTGCATGCGACTCTATAACGAGGACATCGAGGACCTCTACGGACGCCTCGCCATGGGGGATGTCGTCGTGGTTCAAAAGTGAACTGTTAATCACCGGTAAAAAAAAGGTTGACGGCAACCCGGTAAAGCAGTATTATTAATCTTGTTGGGGTTGTAGTTCAGTTGGTTAGAATGCCGCCCTGTCAAGGCGGAGGTCGCGGGTTCGAGCCCCGTCAACCCCGCTGAAGGCCGAGATCGCAAGATCTCGGCCTTCTGCTTTTTTTTCGCCATCACCCGCGCGCCGGCCGGAATTCGCAAGATTCTCGGTTAAGACGGCGACAATCCCCCTCGGGGAGAACCCCGGGAGAAGGCCATGACCCAGGAGCCGCGACGCCAAACTGCCTCGCTCAACCGAGATCGCTTTCAGCGCTCTCGCACCCGCCCCTTGGGCTCCACCGTCGACCTGCCCCGCCGGAACGACATCCTCCCCGACGATCCCGATGCCCGTCTCGAAATCGCGCGGGACCCGTCGGTCTCCTCGGCCATCCTGGAGGCCCTCGCGGCCGACTTGTCCCCCGCCATCCGCGCCGCTCTCCTCGCCCGCAAGGACGTCACCCCCGAGGTCATGCATCGCCTGGCCGAGGATCCCGATGCCGCGCTTCGCGCTCGATTGGCCGCTCGTGGCGACCTGCCCCCTTCCGTCATGCTGAGGTTGGCTCAAGATTGCCATCCCGAGGTGCGCCTGGCCCTGGCCAGGAACCCTTACGCCCCCCGGGCGGTCCTCGAAGTCCTCGCCACGCCGACCGATGAGGCGATCGCCCATGCCATCCTCAGGCACCCCCGCGTCGACGACCGGATCCTCGAAACGTTCTCCCGCTCCCCCTTCCCCGCGGTCAGGTTCGACCTCGCCATGCACGCCAAGGTGACCGCCGAGATCCTCCTGGGGCTCGTCGGCGACATCGACCGGCAAGTCCGCGAAGCCGTCCTCTCCAGTCCACGCGCCGACCTCGAGGTCCTCGACGCCCTCGCTCGCGATCCGGACCCCTCGCTGCGTATCCGAGTGGCGCACGATCCCCGAACCGTCGAGGCGACCCTGGAGCGCATGGCCCGCGATTCCGACCCGGAGGTTCGCCTGCAACTCGCCCACTCCAAAGGAGCCACCTCCTCGATTCTTCGCGTCCTCGCCGACGATCCCGACCCCCGGATCCAGGAGCGGGTCGCCGTGCACCCGATGACCCCCCCGGGCGGTCTCGTGAGCCTCGCTCGGCGTGGGTCCCTCCAGGCCCGCCAAGACGTCCTCATGCACCGAAATGTCGTCCCCTCCGTTCTAGAGGCCCTGGCATGGGCTCCCGAAAACGAGCTTCGCGCGAGATTGGCGACTCACGCCGCCTTGCCGGCCTCGGTCCGTGAACGCCTGGCGCATGATCCCGACGTGAACGTCCTCCGCGCGATCGTCCGCATCCCCCTCCTCTCCCCCGATTCCCTCGCGCGCCTGGCCGCTCACGCCGACGACGAGATCCGAACCCTCACCGCGCGACACCCCGCCACGCCAGCAGAGGCCCTGGAACTCCTCTCCGAGGACCCGCTCCTGGGTATCCGCTTCGGCGTCCTCACCCACTCCTATGCCACCCCCACTGCCTGCGCCAAGGCCCTGGCCCAGGGAATGGACCCCGCCGCCCTCCGAAAACTGGCCGAGATCCCGACGACCTCGGCGCCGGCCCTCAACCTTCTCGCCTCCGAAAGCGATCCGCTGGTCCGCTACCACGTCGCCATGCATGCCAATACCTCCCCCGTCACCCTGGAACGCCTCTCCCAGGACGATATCCCCGAGATCAGAGCCGCGGTGGCCTGGCATCCCCGGACCCCCGACGACGCCCTCGCGCGCCTCGCCGGGGACTCCGAGCGCAAGGCCCGGGCCGGAGTGGCCCAGAACCCCAGATCCTCCGAGCAGGCCCTGCGCCAGCTCATGGGCGACCCGGATCGCAACATCCGCTGGGCCGCCGTCACGCACGCCTCGGCCGGCCTGCCCATGTGGCTGGAACTGGCTCAGGATAACGCGGTTCCGGTGGATCGGCGGCGTGACCTGTTGGCCCTCCCCCTTCTCCCACCCGAATTGCTCGTGCCGCTCTCCCAAGCTCCCGAGTTCGAGCTACGCGAGGAAGTGGCCCGCCACCCCGCAGCGAGCCGCCTGGTGCAGGCCCAGCTGGCGCAGGACCCGGACTTCCGGGTAAGGGTAGCCTTGCTCTCCAACCCGCGCGTTCTGCCGGCTGCCTTCGACGTGCTCGCCGAAGACGAGGAGCCGGATCTTCGTAAACTGCTGGCCCAGCGCTCCGATCTGACGGTACAGGTGGCCTCTCGCCTGGCTGCGGACGCGGATCCGGAGGTGCGGCGCGACCTGGTCTCCAACCCTCATCTTCCGCCAAAGGCCCTGGCCATGCTGCTTCAAGACGCCCTGATCGACATTCGCTACTCGGCCGTTCACCATCCGCGCCTGACCCCGAAGCTCGCCGAACAAGCCGCTCGGGATGCCAGCTGGGCCGTTCGTGAGGTGGCATGCCGATCGGGGCTCGTCAGCCGGCGCATGCTGGCCGCATTGACCCGCGATCCGAACGGTTGGGTCCGCCAAGCGGCCAAGGGATCGGCGATCTTCGAGATGATGCGTTCCTGGCACCGCTCGCAACTGGCTCGCGAACTCTGGGGCGCTTAACTCTCGCTTGCCGCTTGCGGATTGGCGACAGGAGTGTTATTGTTGTAAGTCCTGACGCGGGGTAGAGCAGTCCGGTAGCTCGTCGGGCTCATAACCCGAAGGTCGCAGGTTCAAATCCTGCCCCCGCAACTCAACCGGTCTCCTTTCGAGGAGGCCGGTTTTTTTCATGACGAAACGGCCGGCTTCCCCAAGGGGAAGCCGGCCGTTTCGAAGCGCTTACTTCTTGAGCGAGATCGCGTAGGCCGTGACGTCGTTGATCTGAGCCTCGGAGAGCGTGCCGGACCAAGGAGCCATGCCGGTGCCGGCAACGCCGTTCACGATGACTTCCTTCCACTGCTCGACGGTCCCGCCATGCTTGAAGGGGCCTTCCACCAGGTTGGTCGGCCGCGGGGTCAGCGCGGTGGCCGCCGGGCCGTCGCCCATGCCCTCAGGACCGTGGCAGGTGGCGCAGTTGGTCGCGAAGATCTGCTGACCGGCCGCCAGGTCGGCGCCAGGAACGGCTGCGACTTCGCTGGTCGCGGCTCCCGTCGTGGTTTCGCCTGCGGGAGCTTCCGTTACCGGGCTCTCGGTGGCCAAGGGGGTGGTTTCGGCGGCTTTTTCCTCGGAAGGCTGACAGCCAACCAGGGATATCGAGGCCGCGAGAGCAAGAACGAGCGAAAGGGAGCGCTTCACCAGAATACCTCCTGTGATGCAACATGACCGGGACAGCCACGCGACCGACCCGGGGACCGTGATGAGGTCTACTTCGCGTTCCAGTGTAAGGTCTGCTTGCACGCTTGTAAAGTTTCTGGTATCGATCCCCCAGGCCGCGCGAAACCAAAAGCCATCGACCCCGCCGCTCAACCCGAGTTGCGAAGCCCCGCAGCGATTCCCGTCACGGTCAGCGCCAAGGCCGAATCCAGGCGCTCGGCCTCCTCTGGGGACGCCCTTCGCCGCTTGCGTCCCAAGAGCTCGATTTGCAGGTGGCTGAGGGGATCCACGTAGGGATTGCGCAGACGAATCGACCGCTGAAGGACCGGATTTCTCTCGAGCAGCTCGCTTTGCTCCGAGATGGCGAGAACCACCTGACGGGTGCGCGCGAACTCGGTGTGAACCTCCCCCCAGATCCGCTCGCGCAAGGCCGAATCCTCGACCAGGTCCGCGTAACGCCGGGCGATCGCCATGTCCGCCTTCGCCAGCGAGACCTCCACGTTCCCGACCAGCGTCCGGAAGTAGCTCCAGTCCCGGTACCAGCGCCTCAGCGTCTCGACTCCCGACGCTTCGCGCGCCATGAAGGCCGTCAGGGCCGTTCCCGCTCCTAGCCAGCTCGGCAGAAAGAAGCGCGACTGGATCCAGGCGAATACCCAGGGTATGGCCCGCAGCGTCGAGATGCCGCCTTCCTTTTGGCGGCGGGCGGGGCGCGACCCTAGCTTGAGCGACTCGATCTCCGAAATAGGGGTGGCCTGCTGGAAAAACGTCAGGAAATCCGGATCCTCGAAGACCAAGCGCCGGTAGGCCTCGAAGGCATCTTGCGAGATCCGCTCCATCGCGGCATCCCGCTCGCGGGTCTCCCCCGCGAGGGGCGGTTCCGTGAGGCTGGCGAGGAGCGTGGCCGAGAGAACCTGCTCGAGGTTGCGATCGGCGAGTTCGGGTACCCCGTACTTCCAGGCGAGTACTTCACCTTGCTCGGTGAGCTTGATTTCCCCCGTGACCGTGCCGGGAGGCTGCGCCAGAATGGCCTCGTAGGTCGGCCCGCCGCCCCGACTCACCGTGCCACCGCGCCCATGGAAGAGCCTCAGGTCGATGTCATGGGCCCTCGCTATCCGACTCAGGTCCCGTTGGGCCTTGTAGAGTTCCCAGTTGGAGGTCAGGATTCCCCCATCCTTGTTGGAGTCGGAGTAGCCGATCATGACCTCCTGGCGGTTGTCCCGGCTGCGAAGCGCCTCTCGGTACGGAGCATGGGACCAGATGGTCTCCATGAGGGCTGCCGACGCTCGCAGATCCTCGATGGTCTCGAACAAGGGAACCACGTTCAGCCGTGACACGGTCCCCTTGGAATCCCGCCGGTAGAGGCCCGCCTCCTTGGCCATGACGAGCAGGGCCAGGAGGTCGCTCGGGTAGCGCGTCATGCTGACGACGTAATCTTCGGTCGCACACGGCCCCACGAGGTCCTGGCAGTCCCTCATCGCCCGTAAGGTCTCGAACGTCTCGTGCGTTTCCTCGCTCAGCGAGGAGTCGATGGGCAAGAGCGGTCGCGGGTTCTCCAGCTCGCAGAGAAGGATGGCTTGACGCTCGGATTCCGGGAGGTCCGCGTATCCCTCCACGACTCCGGCCAGCGCCAGGGCCTCCGTCATTGCCGCGTCATGCGTACGGCTATTCTGACGGATGTCGAGCGCAGCGAGGTGGAACCCGAACGTTCGCGCCTTGAGCCGAAGGGCTTTGAGCCTACCGTCCGCCAGGCGTTCCCCCCTGTTGGCGCGCAGGCTGCGGTCCATGCGTTCGAGGTCCTCGGAGAATTCCGAACAGCTCGCGTAGCCCCCCTCGCGTCCCTGGAGGGTCCGTTCCAGCCGAAACCCCATCAAGGTCAGAAAGCGCCGGTAGGGTTCTTCCTCATTGCGCTCCAACCAGCCGTGAGCCGTGGCGTCGAGCGGAAGCGTCGTCTCGTAGCGGGTGATCGCTTCCCGTAGGTCTTCCGAGATGCCGACCCGACGGTCGGAAAGGCTCAGTTCGACCAGCTGACGACCGAGCTCCTCGCGGTAGTGGCCGAGGATGAACTCCCGCTGCCGGCGCATCGCCTCGCGGGTCGCCTGGGGCGTGACGAAGGGGTTGCCGTCGCGATCGCCCCCGATCCATGTTCCGAAGCTGACGAGCAGGGGGCTCGAGCCCAGGGGCTCGGAAAAAGCGGCATGGAAATCGAGTTCCAGTTCTTGGTAGAGCCGGGGAATGGCTTCCAGGAGGGACTCGCGGAAGAAAAACAGGGCTGCGTTCTGCTCGTCGTAGACCGTCGGCCGGCGATGCCTCACCTCATCAGTCTGCCAGAGGGCCGTCAGGGTCTCGCGGATGGCGGCTTCGATGCGCATGCGCCCGCGGGGGGTAAGGCGGGGATCGTCCCAAGCGGCGAGTTCATGGGTGATGGCTTGCCACTGGCGCAGGACCGTCTTGCGGTTGGGCTCGGTGGGGTGAGCCGTGACCACCAGCCCCACTCGAATCCGTTCCAGGAGGGCCCTGACTGCCTGGGGATCAGGCGTATTGCCGCGAAGGAGGCGCAGGGTTTCGGGAATGGAGCCCCGCTGGGGGCGATCGCCCGCGAGCATGGCCTCGCGCCGCCTCACCCGGTGATGCTGCTCCGCCAGGTTGACCAGCCCGAAGTAAAGCGAGAAGGCCCTTATCACGCCCACGGCCTCGTCGATGTCGAGGTCCCGGATGATCCCGACGATCTGCGCCTGGCACCGATCGGTGGGGTGTCGTCGGTAGCGCTTGCTGAGGATGCGCAGGCGCTCCTCGGTTTCGAAGAGCGCCTTGCCGGCCTGCGAAATCAGGGTCTCGCCCAGGAGCGTTCCGAGCCAGCTGATGTCCCGGCGCAAGGGAGCATCTCGATCTCGGGGATCGTGCGTCAGGTCGATCATGATTGCCTCCCCCATGGTCGGCCTCATCATGAGGGATCTTCCCGCGAAGATCCAGCGCGCCGCGGCCGGCTAGTTGCGCTTCCCCAGATAACGTTCGAGCAAGCTCTCGGGCAGCCGGTTGTTCGTGGCGACCTGGCGATAGACCTCGGCCCCGCCGGTTCGGAAGCGGCGAAGCTCGGAGTCGCGTCGATCGATCCCGTAGAGTCCGAACTTCGGAGTGTAGGAGCCCCACTCGTAGTTGTCGGTCAAGGACCAGTGCATGTACCCGAGGACCGGCACGCCTTCCGTCATGGCCCTGCGCAACTGCGCCAGGTGATTCACCAGGAAGGCCTCGCGGGTCCAGCCGTCCTTGCGCGGGTTGTCGGACTCGGTGGCGAGACCGTTCTCCGCCACGAGCAGCGGCAAGCGATAGCGCTCGTACAGCTTCTTGGAGACCTCGTAGAGTCCCTCGGGGTAGATGGGCCACTCCCAGAAGGTTCCTATCTTGCTCACGTCCCAGAACCCCAGGGCGTAGTAGTAGTCGAAGGCGACATAGTCGAGGTAGCGCTTCTCGGTTTGCGCCGTCGGCGGTGCCTCTCGGGTCGGGACGGTCGCGGGCGCCAGACGATCGAGCAGGCTGAAATCGTTGAGGTCATGGCTGGCTTGCGTCCCGTAGTTCGGCGCGTGCTGGCGGCGATGGAAGATGAAGGGGTTGATCGAGACCTGCGCGTCCGCATCGTGGGCGTGGAGGGCCTCGAACCCAGCCTGGTGAGCGAGGGCCATGCGATCCATGGCCTTGGCGTAGGCGAAGGGATTACGCTTGCCGGGGGGATGAACGCCGGCAACGTAGCCGGTCAGGCCCGCCGTGTTGGGTTCGTTGAGCGTGATCCACCAGCGAACCTTGGGCCCGAACTCCTGGGCGGCCCATGCGGCGTAACGACGGAACTCGACGACGGTCTCGTCGGATTCCCAGCCGCCGTCCCCCCCCGTGAGGGGCCGATCGAGCCATGCGGGGTAGGCGAAGTGAAGCAGGGTGACCAGGGGTTCGATGCCCCGCGCGCGAAGCCCGTCGATCACCTGGTGGTAGTGCTGAACCGCTGCGGGATCGATCCGCCCCCGTTCAGGTTCGATGCGGGCCCACTCGATGCTCAGCCGAAAGGCATTCAAGCCCAGGTCCTGGGCCAGATCGAGGTCTTCTTGCCAGCGATTCCAGTGGTCCGTGGCCTTGCCGATGGGGTGCTCGACTCGCCTGGCGCGCTCCCACTCGGCCCACTGCGACGTCTGGTCCCCGCCGTCGTACTGATAGCCCGCCGTGGCGACGCCCCAGAGGAAGCCCGAGGGAAAGGCCTGATCCGAGCCTGGAACCGACTGGATGCGGAGTTTGCCGGAGTCGCCAAGCAAAGAGTTGCCCCCGAGGCCGCCGCAACCGGCCAAGAGGGCCAGCAGCCCCAGCATGCCACCGAACGCGCCCAGGAAACGGCTCAACTCGCTCCGAATTCCCATGCTTTATCCTCTCCTCGTCGAACGTTCGCTCCGTCGATGTCTTATAGAGGGAGGGGCCTCGTAACTTTCGCTGGGATTTAATCTAATGACGGCATGTCGTTCTTGTTCTGACGTACGGCGTGCGATGGCTTCGAGCGGCCCGTCATGAGGAACGAACGGCCCGTGGGTATGTTAGCTAAGGGGCCCGTCGCGGGGCCGGGAAAGACTGCTGGAATCTGGATCGGGGTCGGTCGCGATGTTTGTCCCGCGCATCCGCAAGGTTCCTGGGCCGAATGGCGATAATCATTGAAAGATTCACTCGTTGATCGTGGGAGGACATAGAGATGGACAAGCAGGTTTCGACTTCCAAGCTGGGTTCCCTGAACTGGGCGGCCATTCTCGCTCCCTCCAAGTCGGCCGAAGCGCCGGCTACCGATGCCAAACCGGTGGAGTCGCAGGAAGAGATCGGAACGGCGGGTCTGTTCAAGCCCAAGCGGGACGTCGTCGACATCAGCGTGCCGAATCGGGGCGCCTCGGGGGCGGTCATCCGCGAGCAGGTGATGCGGATCGACGGCGAAATCACCTCGCTCAACAAGGCGCTTTACCGCAATCAGGTCGACCTTGCCGACGCTCACGACGAGCGCGCCGAGCTTGGCGACGAGCTGGCCCGCAAGCTGAAGCGCGCCGACGAGATCAAGCAGGATCTGACCGGCGCCCGGGGTGAGAAGGCCCAGCTCAAGGAGGAGATCGCGGAGATCGCCGGCAGGATCGACGTGGTCGACGGCAAGATCGATGATCTCAAGTCGGAGCAAGACGCGCTGATCAAGCGAGAGTCGGAACTCAGCAAGCAGCATCGCCAGCAATACGGGCGGGCTCAGGGCGCCCAGGACTACGCCGAGTACTTGAAGACGCTTCCTGGTCATGCCCAGGGCGACGACTCGCTGAGTCAGGTCCGGGAGGAAGCCGCTTCCCAGGAAGCCCGCGATGCCCGGGGGCGCATGCATGGGACGGAAGGCAAGCTGACCGAGACCAACACGCGGCAAGCGGTCATCTCCATCGAGGGGTACTTTCTCGGCCTGCGCCGCGGCAAGTTGCAGGCCCAGGGCGAGGCCAAGGAAGGCGAGCTGGATCTGACCCAGCACCGGATCGACCTCTTGAGGGGCAAGCAAGACCGGCTCGGGGACCGGATCTCCGAGAATCGCGAGCAGCTTTCGAAGGTCGATGCCCAGATTTCCAAGACCGAAAAGACGATAGCGACCATCGAGCGCAAGATTACCGATTTCGAGACCATGCGCGACGAGGTGCTCGGAGCTGCCATCGACGCTCGCATCGAGAACGCCGACGCGCTGGGGGGCAAGATTGCCGAGTTGGAGGATGCCATCCTCAGGCTCAAGAGCGAGCTTTCCAGCACCAAGGACGAGCTCAAGGATCTCAAGGAGATGCGCGAGTCCTACGCGCCCTAGTTCCAAAAAATCGAGAAGCGAGGGGAGACGGGAGTCTCCCCTCGCTTCGTTCTCCGCCTCAACGCGGGACGACCCGGGTGCGCTTGGCTAGTTGGCGGTCTGTGAAGGGACGGTGGACTTGACGATGGCGTCGAGGAGGCGGGTCACGCCGACGACTTCCATGCCTGGGGGCGGGACGAGGCGCTCGTCGAGATTGTGCCCGGGGACCACGGCCAGGGTGAAACCCAGTTTCTGGGCTTCCTTGAGGCGGGCTTCGAGGGAGCTTACGGCGCGGACTTCGCCGTTGAGCCCCACTTCTCCGATGGCGATGGCGTGGGGTTTGAGGGCGACGTCTCGCAAGCTGGAGGCGACCGCGAGGGCCACGCCGAGGTCGCCGGCGGGTTCGTCGATGGAGAGGCCGCCCACGACGTTGACGTAGACGTCGCACTTGGAGAGGGGAAGGCCGACCCTTTTTTCGAGGACGGCGAGGATCTGCACCATGCGGTTGTGCTCGATGCCGGTGGCGGCGCGGCGCGGAGACGGCAGGAACGAGGGGCTGACGAGCGCCTGGATTTCGACCAGGAGGGGGCGGGTGCCTTCCATGGTGGAGACGATGGCGGAGCCCATGGTTTCGGTGGTTCGTTCGGCGAGAAAGAGGGCCGAGGGGTTGGTGACCTCGGCGAGGCCGTCGGAGCGCATCTCGAAGATGCCGACCTCGTTGGTGGATCCGAAGCGGTTCTTGACGGCGCGCACCAGGCGGTAGGATTTGAAGCGATCGCCCTCGAAGTAGAGGACGGTATCCACCATGTGCTCCAGCACCCGGGGGCCGGCGAGGGTGCCCTCCTTGGTGACATGCCCGACGATGCAGAGGCTGACGCCTTGATCCTTGGCGAGGCGCATGAGCGAGCCGGTGGCGGCCCGGACCTGCGAGACGGAGCCCGGAGTCGAGGCGAGGTCGGGGTTGTAGATGGCCTGGATCGAGTCGATCACCGCCCAGTCGGGCTGCATCTCGTGGAGGGCCGCCTCGATGACGTTGGTGTCGTTCTCGGCGAGGATGAAAAGGCCGTCATGCTCGGCTCCGAGCCGCTTGGCGCGCATGCGGATCTGCCGGGCCGACTCCTCGCCGGAGACGTAGAGGACCCGCTTTCCGACCGACGCCAGGTACTGGGCCACTTGCAGCAGCAAGGTGGACTTGCCGATGCCGGGATCTCCGCCGAGCAGGACGAGCGAGCCGGGAACGATGCCACCGCCGAGCACCCGATCCAGCTCTTCCAGACCGGTGGTGAAGCGCTCCTCTTCATCGAGCGTGACGGCCTTGAGCGGGACGGGCGTACTCCGCCGGGCGGCCTTTACGGCAGGCGCCAGCTTTGCGTCGTTCTCCTCGGCCATGGTGTTCCATTCGCTGCATTCGGGGCAGCGCCCCACCCAGCGGGGCTGCTCGGAGGCGCAGTTTTGACAGACGAACTTGATCTTGACCTTGCTTACCTTCGCCATGGAGCCCCCTTCGGATTTCAAACGGATGTTCGAGTCAGTATACCGGATCCGGGAACCCGGAGCGAGCGGATCGCTTAACCCTTGACGCCGCCGGAAGTGAGACCGGAGACGATGTAGCGCTGGAGGAAGAGCATGACCACGACCACGGGCAGGGAGATGATGATGCTCATGGCGGCGAACTGGCTCCAGGGCTTGAAGGTGCCGTACTGACCGACCATCGAGTAGAGGGCCATGGCGAGCGTGAAGGTCTTGGGATTCTCGAGCATGGTCCATGCGAGGATGATTTCGGTCCAGCCGGTCATGAAGCCGAAGAGGGCGGTGACCGCCACGGCGGGGGCCGAGAGGGGCAGGACGATTTTCCAGAACGTCTGGGTCCGGGTGCAGCCGTCGATCATGGCGGCTTCTTCGAGGTCCTTGGGAACGGTATCGAAGTATCCCTTGAGGTTCCAGATGGCGAAGGGCAGGGTGCCTGCCGCATAGGCGATCATGAGGCCGAGGATGGACGTGCGGATATGCAGGGCGGAAAGCAGAACGAAGAGGGGGGCGATCGAGACGACGGCGGGGAACATCTGCAGGACGATGAAGGTCATGAGGCCCGTCTGCCTCCCCGGGAAGCGGAAACGCGAGAACGCGTAAGCGGCGCTGGCCCCTAGCGCGATGCCGAAGGCGGTGGTGCCGAAGGAGACCAGCATGCTGTTGCGCAGCAGATCCCAGAAGGTGATGCCGTCGATTTCGGTGGGGTTGGAAAGGACCTGGCGGAAAGCGTCGAAGGAGATGCCGGACGGCAAGAGCTTGAGCTCGGTGGGACGCGCTACCGAGTTGGGGTCGAGCGCCATCGCGATCACCCAGAGCACCGGGAAGATCGAGAAGAGGGCGAAGACGACGAGGACGAAGTGGGCGCCCGTGAGGCGGGCGAGGGTCATGAGGTTTCTCTTGCTCACGGCTAGACCTCCTGAGTGGCCTTGGTGAGCTTGAGATTCACCAGGGTGAAGCCGAGCAGGATGAAGAAGATGATGAACGCGAAGGCCGAAGCCTGGCCGTACATCCCCATGTCCACCAGCTTGTAGGCTTGAGTGACGAGGATCTCCGTCTTCCCGAAGGGATTGCCCTGGGTGACGAAGTAGATCACGTTGAAGTTGTTGAAGGTCCAGATGAAGCCCAGCATGATGGCGGGAACCATGGCAGGCTGGAGCATGGGGGCGGTGACGGTCCAGAACTTGCGCCAGGGGTTGGCGCCGTCCATGTCGGCGGCCTCGTAGAGGTCGGAGGGAATGGCCTGGAGCGCCCCGGAAGCCACCATCATCATGAAGGGAAAGCCCATCCAGACATTGACGAGCAAGACGGCGTAGAAGGCGTTGGGGAACTGTCCGAGCCAGTCGACGTTGGCGGGAAGGAAGGGCAGGATCTGCCGCCATTCCTTGAGGAGCAGGTTGACGGCTCCGAACTGGGTATCGAACATGTTCTTCCAGACCAGGGCCGTCACGTACGTGGGAACGGCCCATGGCAGGATGAGCAGGGCGCGGTAAACGCGCTTGCCTCGGAGTCCCGGCGTGTTGATGAGCAGTGCCAAGGAGACGCCGAGCGAGACGTGGAAGATCAGGTTGGCGAAGGTCCAGACGAAGTTGAACCCGAGGACGTTCAGGAAGTTGAAGTCGAGGTAGGGCGCGTGGGTGAGGATGTCCCAGAAGTTCTGGAAGCCGACGTATTCGGGGTTCTGGAGGCGGATATGGCGCGGGCTGAAGTTGGTGAACGCCATCCAGACGCCGTAGAAGAGCGGGTAGAGCGTGATGAGCGCCATGATGACGGCGGAGGGCAGGATGAAGCGGACGGCGAGGCTCGTCTCGGAGAGGTCCTTTTTCTTCATAGCTTGCGCACGGCGGCGATCTTGGCCTCGATGAGCGACTGGGCGTCGACGATCGCCTCCGCCGGTGGCTTGGCGCCCGTCAGAACCTCCTCGATGGCCTTGTCCATGGGAGTCCAGACCTCCTTCATCTCGGGGTCGGGGGGAAGCGGGGTTCCCCACTTGGCCTGGCGCTCGAAGGCTGCCAAGGGGCTGTCTTCGGGGATGGTGATGCCCTTGATGGCGGGGACGTGTCCGGCCATGTCCAGCATGCGGACCATGTTGGAAGCCGAGGTGAAGAAGTCGGCGAAGTCCAGGGCGCGCTCCCGATGGGCGGCGTCCGAGTTGGGATTGAACATCATGCACTTGATGCCGACGAACGGCATGGCCGGCACCATCCCCTCGACCATGGGCAACGTGGTGACGCCGAGGTCAGCTCCTAGCACCTGCTGGTAATCCCCGAGCGCCCAGGGACCGTTGATCGTCATGGCGGCCTTCTTCTCGCGGAAGAGAGCGTCGGCGTAGCCGTAGTCGCTCTTGGCGGCAAACCGGGGATGATCCCGCATGCTCTTCAGGAGACTCAACCACTTCGTCGCTCCCGGAGTCGCTACCCGTGCTTTCCCCTCGGCATCGAGCAGCTTGCCGCCATGGCCGAAAAGATAGCCTGCCGCGAAGTAGAACTGGGTGTTGTAGGCGAGCAAGTACTCGCCATTCCAGTAGTCGCGCGAATTGGCGCGAACGAAGAGGGCCTCGAGGGTCTTGGGAGGGCCGCTTGGGATCATGGCCTTGTTGTAATAGAGCGCGACGGTTTCCATGCTCTCCGGGAGGGCGTAGAGCCGGTCCTTGTAGCGAAGGGCCGAGAGCGCCACGTTTTGGTAGCGCTGAAGTTGAGCATCGGGAATCTGATCGTCGAGCGGAGCGACGACCTCGGACTGGACGAACTTGCCGATCCAATCGGTGGCGCCGATCAAGACGTCGGGGCCACCGTTGGCGGCTGCGCTTCGCAAGTACTTGTCCTGAAGGCGGTCGGAGGGAACCTGGAGGGCGATGACCTCGGTGCCGGGGCGCTCGGTCTGATAGACCTCGATGGCTTCTTTGAGGGCCGCGAGTTCGGCTCCGCCCCAGGGGTGCCAGAGCGTGATGGTCCGGGTGGATCCGGCATCGGAACAGCCGGCGAGCAAGGTGACCGCCAGGGTTGTCGTCAGGGTCGCGACTGCGACCGTTCGCCACCGTCGCATCCTGGAAATCTGCCGTCGTTGCGTGACCAAGGTCTTCGCCCCTCTTCGTCGCCGTGGCGACCGACGCTTGCCTTCGATGGCCGCTTGACGGCCATTGGGCAACCCCACTACGGTTTTTTCCTTATAGCATAGCAGTCAATTGACCGTCAAACGACGAAGGCCGTAGGTTTTCAGCTCGGTTTCCGTAAGCTTATCCTCCGCGAGCGGATGGCTTGTTATATAATGTCTCGGGTTGTGAAGTTTCTTGTAGGCGCTGGTCATGGATCGCGCTTTCGGAATCGAACTTCCCCACGGGAAACCGGCTGATGCCGGGGTGATACCGGGGTGATACCGGGGTGATACCGGGGTGATATGGAGGGACGCCAGCGATGACGCTACGACATGGCCCCAGAGCCGCCCCGCCCGTCTCGGGCATGGAGATCCTCTTTTACATGGCCCTGGCGAACCAGGCCCTCCGCGAGGAATCCGCCACGCCCCGCACCGTCGAGCGCGAGGTCTCCTCCTTTCACGACGACATCCTCGCCAACATCGGCCACGAGCTTCGCACGCCGCTCACCATCATCCAGGGGCTCTCCGAGATCCTTCTCGACGACGCCACCGGCACCCTCCCCCCCCAGTACTGCGATTTCCTCAAGCAAATCCACCAGGCGAGCCGAAAGCTCGGACAACTGGCCGAAACCAGCATCATGCTGACCAAGCTGAATTCGGGCTACCTCAAGATCCATCCCGTCCCCATCCAGGTCGACGAAGCCATCCAGCGGGTGATCGGTCAGTACCAGGAAGAGATCGAAGCCAAGCGTCTCGTCTTGTCGATGGTCCTCGAGGATCACCTGCCGCTGGTCTGGGCCGATGGGCTCTGCCTCGAAATCGCCCTGCAAGCCCTCATGGATAACGCCATCAAGTTCAACGTCGAGGGGGGGCACATCACCTGGACGGCTTCCTCCCGCAACGGTCACGTTTGCTTGGCACTGGCCGATACCGGGGTCGGCATTCCCCCCGCGAAGCTTCCCGCCCTGTTTGCCGTTTTCGGGCAAGTGGAGAGCGGCACCACGCGCCGTTTCGGGGGGCTGGGCCTGGGCTTGCCTCTCGTCAAGAAACTCATGGCCAGCATGCACGGCGACATCATCGCCGACAGTCGCGGCGACAACCTAGGAACCACCTTCACCATGACCTTGCCTAGCGTCTCTGCCGACGATCAGTTCTCCGATTAGGCAGCAAGGGGATCGGGGTAAGATTCCCCTATGAGTACCATTCTTGAAGCGATTCTCACCCGCAAGCGCAGCGAGGTCGCGAGTATCGATCCGTCCGCACTCCCCCCGCCGAGCCATCTTCGCCGCAGCTTCCGATCGGCTCTCCTTCGCGGGGCCCCGGTCGCCCTCATCGCCGAAATCAAACGCCGTAGCCCCAGCCGCCCGCTCATTCGAGAGGATTTCGACCCGCCGGCGATGGCGATTGCCTATCAGGCGGGTGGGGCGTCAGCCCTGTCCGTCCTCACCGACGAATTCTTCTTCGGGGGGGCGCTCACCGACATGCGCGCCGCCCGAATGGCCTGCGATCTTCCGATTCTGCGCAAGGACTTCATCATCGACGAGGTCCAACTTCCCCAGGCGCGCGCTTACGGGGCCGATGCGGTCCTGCTGATCGCCGCGGCCCTCGACGATGCCGAGCTTTCCGCCCTCATGAAGGCCTGCGCTCGCTGGGAACTGGAGTTCCTGCTGGAGGTGCATGACCTGGCCGAGCTGGAGCGCGCCTTGAGTCTCGGAGCTCCGCTCATCGGGGTGAACAACCGGGATCTCAAGCACTTCACGGTCGACCTGGCATCGACTCGCGCGGTCGCCGAGCGTATCCGGACGCTTTCGACGCCTCCGGTCCTGGTTAGCGAGTCCGGGATCGCAACGGTCCAGGACCGGCACATGCTGGAAGATTGGGGCGTTCAGGCGATGCTGGTCGGGGAGTCCTTGCTCAAGCAGTCGGATCTCGCGGCGGCGACCCGGGCGATCTTGGCGTGATGCGGGTGAAGATCTGCGGGTTGACCCGCGAGGATGACGTGCGAATGGTCTGTGCGGCCGGTGCCGACGCCCTGGGCTTCGTCATGGTGCCGGGAACGAAGCGCCATGTCGCCCCGGCGCGCGTTCGAGAGTTGGCGCGCCAAGCGCATCCCTTCGTGCTGACGGTCGGGGTCGTGGCGGATCTCGGCGTGGAGGAGGCGATCGCCCTCGCGGACGCCGCCGGCGTTGGCGCCCTGCAGCTTCACGGTTCCGAGACCGTCGAAACCTGCCTTGCCATCAAGCGAGTTCGACCCGCATTGGCGTTATTCAAGGCCATCCGGCTTCGCAGTCGCTCGGATCTCCCGGACTTCGCCGTCTGGAATGGCTTGGATGGCGTTCTTCTGGACTCCGGGGCCGGTTCGGGAGTCCCCTTCGATTGGAGCTGGCTCGATTCCTTGCCGCAGCCCCCCGTTCCGCTCATCGTGGCCGGTGGACTCGACCCCTCGAACGTGGGAGCCTTGCTCGCCCACTGTCGCCCCGCGGCGCTCGACGTCTCCAGCGGTGTCGAGAGTGGACCGGGCCGCAAGGATCCCGCAAAAGTCGGGGCCTTCCTCGCGGCGGTTGCGAATCCACGGTTTTTCTCCGCTTAAAGCCGGGTATAGTCAGGCCATGCGTCCCATTGATCTTGATAAAGTCCAGCCGGGGCAAATACTCGGCAAAACCATCTTCACGTCGGACGGGCGGGTCCTCCTCAGGGAAGGCACGCCTCTTTCGCTGCGTTACCTCAAGGCCCTGCGGGAGATGCAGTACGGGTTCATCTACATCGTGGATCCGCGCGTTCCCGACATCGAAGTGCAAGACGTCATCCCGGAGCAGTTGCGCCAGGAAGCCGTCCTCACCATTCGGCGCGCCTTCGGGGACATCTGCAAGACCGGGGTCAACCTCCAGGCGATCTCGGAGGTGACCTCCCGAATCGTCGAGTCGATCATGGCCAACGACGAATTGATCGTGCAGATGGCCGATCTCAAGAACCACGATTCCTACACGTTTTCCCACTCGGTGAACGTCTGCGTGGTGGGAACCATCCTCGGGGTCAAACTGGGGCTCGACGAGCGCAAGCTCAAGGATCTCGCCCTGGGATTGATGCTTCACGACATCGGCAAGATGCAGGTCTCCGAGGAAATCCTTCTCAAGGCGGGGCGCCTCACCGAGGATGAGTACACCAGAATGCAGGACCATGCCCGCTCGGGTTTCGACCTGCTCCGCTCGATCCAATCGCTTTCGGCCCATGCCAAGATCGTGGTGCTCCAGCATCACGAGAAGTACGACGGGACCGGATACCCCAAGGGTCTGAAGGGCGATGATATCCACTTGAACGGCCAGATCGGGGCGATCGCCGACGTCTACGATGCGCTGACCTCGGATCGGACCTATCGCAATCGCTTCTTGCCCCACGAGGCCATCGAGTACCTCATGAGCCAGGCTTCCCGCCATTTCTCCCTGGAACTGATCACCACCTTCATCTCGACCGTCGCTCCGTATCCTCCCGGGACCGTGCTCAAGCTCTCTTCGGGAGAGACGGGCATCGTTCACGAGGTGAACATGCGGCTTGCGTCCCGTCCCGTTGTCACGCTGGTCCAGGATGCTTCGGGCAAGGATCTTTCCGCGCCCTTTCCGATCGTGGATCTTCGTGCCGCTCCCTCCCTCACCATCACCAAGGTCGTGTCAACCTAGATGAATTACCTCGAATTAGCCGTCACCGTCCCCGCCGAGGCTGCCGAAGCGGTGGCCTGGAACCTGACCGAACGGGGCGTCCCCGGCGTCGTCGTCTCGGAGCGCTCCCCCGAAGCTCCGCCTCAAGCGCTTGCGACCCTCAAGGTATACTTCCCCGAGATTGCCCCGCCGGACATGGCGGATCTCGAAGCGGGCATCCGAGAAGGGCTCCGCCCGTTTCCCGATGCCGAGTTCCACGTGGAGACACGGACGCTTCCTGAGGAGAATTGGGCGACGAGCTGGCAAAAGTACTGGCACGTTCAGCGCATCGGCGCGAACATCGTCGTTCGTCCCTCCTGGGAGGAGTACGCCCCCCAGAGCCAAGATCTCGTGATCACCCTGGATCCGAAGCAGGCCTTCGGAACGGGAACCCACGGGACCACGCGGCTCTGCCTGAGAGCGATCGAGCGCATCATGAGCGAGGCTCCGGCCGAAACGGTATTCGACGTCGGTGCCGGCACCGGAATCCTGGCGATCCTCGCCTCCATGATGGGAGCCAAGCACGTCGTCGCCGTGGACAACGACCCGGTCGCGGTGGCCGCGGCCGAGGAGAATGCCGAGATCAACGGCGTTTCCGTCAAGAACTTCGTGGGTTCGGCGGGTGATTTGACCGGCCAGGCTGACCTGGTGGTCGCCAATATCCTCGCGGAGGTCATCATCGAACTCGCCCCCGAACTCTGGCGGATCACCCGCCCCGGAGGTCGACTCGTCACGTCGGGAATCATCTCCCGCAAGGCGGATGACGTGGCCCTGGCGCTCTCGGAACAGGGCTTTCAACTGCTCGACCGTGAGCATGACGGGGACTGGGTCCTCGTGGAAGCCAAAAGACCTCTCTAAGCCTGAATCCTAGACGCACTCCTCCCGATCGGGAGGAGTTTTTTGTTTCAAGCTGGCTCCGGCACCGAACTTCGCTGAACTACGACCAAGCCCGATGCAGCCGGTTTATCAAGGGCATAGAGCGGTTCACGATATGCCGGTGCTTTCCGCAGCCCGACCCAGTTTCCTCTCTGGCGGCTCCTAGCCGGCACTTGGAAACCGGGTCCGCCCAAGGAGTCAGCATGGCTGAGATCAAGCTCACCAAGACCGCCGTAAGCCTGCCTTGGGCCTGTTCGGGGAGCTGACCGTCGAACAGGCTCACGTCATGGCGCAGGACTAGTTGGCTGAGGTTCGCCAGGTCCGCAACCCCGGCGCGGCCAGGTCCGCAACCAACTGCGCCGACAGGGCCTCAAGGTCAGTATTCATACCGTGCGCTGCGTTCTCGATGAGAACGGCTACGTGACCCCTCCGCTCCTCGAGATCTACACGACCAATCTATAGTACGGAAGGCTCAGCGCGGGAACGAAGCCGAGCTTCTCGGCCAGGCGATGTGAGGCCGAATTCTCGAGACGACATGCCCAGACGGGCTCGTATCCTCTCTCAAGACAGTAATCAATGAGGGCCATGCAGACGAGTTGGGCAAGGCCCTTCCCACGGTACTTTTCAAGAGTCTCTATGCCGAGTTCTAACTGGTTGCCGTGTACGAAGGACGAAAAGGCCATACACGCGACCTCGCCCTCGATGACCAGGCAAGAGCCTACGCCCTCGCTCAGGAACCGCTCGGAACTTGGCCAGAAATTCCGAGGAACTACGGTGCCTTGCATCGAGCGGAAGATCGCTTCGGTGGCGCGGACAACCTCGTAGACTGGTTCATCAGCCTCCGACCTCTGGAGGTCATACCGGTCTCGATCGAACGCGAAGTTGACCCTGGTGTTTTCGACCACTTGGCCGCGATTCTCGCCGAGATCGGCGCTTTTTGCCAGGCGAGGCCCCACCATGGCTTCGATCGTCCCGGACCAGCCGGAGGGAGCGACCTGGAGCCATTCATCGCGATGTCTCGTGCCCTCGGTGTTGAGGAGGTGAGCCCGCAGGCGACCATGAAAGTGCGCGTCGTCGGTCATTCCATACAACAGGGACATGCCGTAGGGATGCTGGACATAGAAGGCGCCTGGATTCATCAGATCATCGACGTAGATGACCCCAGGCATGGCTCCTTCCACCACTGAGCGAGCGAACAGCGTATTGAAGGGTACTTCTTCCAGCGGCGTCTTTGCCTCGGCGTAGCGACTCGGTTCCAAGATCAGCATCGTACTCGCGTTTCTCTGGGCGACCAGGCAATTGATATCAAGGACAAGCGTGGGGCAGCAGGAGCGAGTATTTCCGTCGGTCGATATCACAGGAACAGAGTATCGACTCTGGGCTCGCGCCCCTCTAAGTGGACCCATTCACGATGATACTCTGGCTGGCAACTGAAGACTACCGACGATTCCTTCGAAGTCGGAAAGTGGTCCCAAAAACACGGCCCATCACCGTTTGGGGGCGATCACCGATTTGAAGGCAGTTCGATCGTTGTCGATCCAGGCGCCATAAGCCCCCACCTCAAGGGCAGGCGGGGGCTGTTCGTTTCTGCGCAAGCGGGGCGACCCCGGGTCAAGGTCGAGTAGCTCAGCTATTCGGCTTTTGCCCTCACAGGCCCGGGCTTGCGGCTTTCCCGCACCCGGCTCCTCCCAAGGGTTGCCGCAAGCCCCGGACCCAGTGTCCGGAGTTAGACGGCCTGCTTTGGATGGCTATTGTGCGACAACAGCAGTTACGGCATCTCCGTTCGGCTTCGAGGTGCCGAGCGAGTGGCGGCATCGGACTTTGACCATCAAGCGAGGGTTGTGTTAAGATTATTGAGAAATATTTCAGCAGGAAAGGAGTTCCCGTGACTCTCCTCCCCCCTGACCGCAAGCCCCTATTTCTGGCGTTGACGCTGGCACTGGCTGCCGGCCTCCCCCTGGGGCCCTCGGCCCATGCGACGCTCGAGTCCGACGCGGCAACCTACGCGCTCGACTCCGAGGAGACCCTGGCCAATCTTGGAGGATCCCTCGATGCCGATCAGGCCCCTGCTGCCCATGCGGAGTCGCGTCCGCCCGTTCTAGCTCCCATTCGCTGGGATCGGGATGCTGGGGGAACCCGGGTGATCCTCGAGAACCAACCCATTTTCCGCTTCAAAGGAGATGATGGTGCGCTCGCTCAAAGGGTGACCCTGCGGCTGAGTGGCCTGAAGCGTCAGGGTGTGTTGCGCAGTGACCGAATCACCCCGGCCAGCCACGGCGGCCGCTACTACGTGAACGTCGGCAACACGTCGCTCATCGAAATCGACGACTCCTTCGCCAAGAAGCAGGGCTCAAGGGCTGGCGCCTTGACCCTCAGCTACGTCAACGCGCTTCGCAATCATCTAGGCGGGGTTCCTATTCAGATTCAGGTTTCGCGCGGGCTCTTGCCAGGTGCGCGCAGCGGAGTAGGTCTCGCCTCTTGGTACGGGGGCTTGTTCCACGGGCGACGGGCCGCCAGCGGCGAGCGTTTCGACATGCATGCCCATACCGCCGCGCACAAGACCCTTCCCTTCGGAACCTTGCTGCTGGTCACCAATCTATCGAATAGTAAGACCACCCTCGTCAGGATCACCGATCGGGGCCCTTATTCTCACGGTCGCTCTCTGGATCTCAGTCGGGCGGCTGCCGGAGCCCTGGGGATGCTGGGGTCCGGAGTCGCGCGCGTCCGATACACCGTACTCAGCCGATCCTGACGTTTGCCGGCAGGTCGTGAGCCGCCGTCAGCCGAGCCGCGGGCGCGGCTAAACGTTGCGCGTGTCGAGCCTTTAGGGCTGCTCTCAAGTAAGCTCGGTTGGTGCCGATAGAAGACATGGAAGCCGACAGTTCCAAGGAGGGGGCCTTCTCGCAGCGCGAGAAGCGGCAGGAGGATCCATGCCATGACTTTCAACCACTTCGATCAGCTCTTGGGTCAGCGTTTGCTGCAGAATAAGCAAATCGATCCGGAAAATCTGGATCGGGCACTCGCCATTCAACGCGAGCAGCCGGAAACGGCACTCGGCGAGATCCTCATCCGCATGAGCGTGCTCACGCAGGAGGCGCTGACCTTGGCCTTCCTGCAGCTTTACGCGCAGGTCAATGCGAATGATTTCCGCCGGATCCGCTGGGCGAGAGGCGTGGGCCGGGCCAAGCTGCCCCCGGGCACGGTGCGTCCCACGGCCTGAACGGCGGGGCTTCGCGAGACCCTCACTCAAAAGACCAGTTGAAGCCAGCCAAATCGTCCAGGAATTCTCCGCCCCGTCTCTCTAGACTGGCAGGAGGAGGGACTGTCGATGGTCTGGCGCGCGGTGATGATGATCGCCTTGCTGCTCGGTGGCCTCTGGGTCGCCGGGCGGCTTTTTGGCATCCTGATTCTGGTGGCGATCGCCTTGCTCGTGACCGTCACGCTATTGCCCGTCGTTAGCTGGCTCGAGAGGCGACACCTCCCGCATGGCCTGTCCGTCACGCTGTGTTTTTTGGGCATCCTGGGCGCCCTGGGCGGTTTCATCGCCTACTTGATTCCCGTCTTGCTGGAACAGCTTTCCCAACTCTCGAACGCCTTGCCCGCTTTGGTTGACCGCTGGTCGGCCTTTGAAGCGAGCTGGATCGGCTGGAGGGGGCAGTACCCGTTTCTGCCGCGTCTGACGCAGATCACCGCCGGCGTCACCGCTCAAGCGACTGGCTGGCTTCAGCAGACCCTCAGCTACACCGGGCGCGTCCTGACCATGGCCGTCGAAACCGTCTCGATCCTCTTCCTGGCCTTCTTCTTCGTCAAGGACGGCCCGCAGCTCCTGCGGCAGGTCTCACAGCTGCTTCCCGAGCAGATCCGGCCGCAACTTCCGCCTTTGCTCGATCGTATCGGCATGCGCGTCGGCGGCTACGTCCTCGGAAGGCTGCTGGTCTCCGTGATCCTGGGCGCGATCGTCACCATCAGCCTGGCATGGGTGGGAATGCCCTACGCCGTCCTCCTGGGAGTGCTGGTGGGCGTCCTCGACATCATCCCCTACCTGGGCCCCTTCCTCGCGGCAGCGCCCGGAGTGCTCATCGCGCTCACCCAGTCATGGTCGCTCACCCTCTGGGTACTCGGGATTTACCTGGTGGCCCAGCAAATCGAGTCCTATCTGCTCAGTCCCTTCATCGTCGGGAAATCGGTGGGCATCCACCCCGCATGGATCCTGATCGCGTTGCTGATCGGCGCCGAACTCATGGGAGTCACCGGGATGGTCCTGGCCGTCCCAGCCGCAGCGACGCTGCACGTGCTGCTCGATGAGCTCTACCTACCCCGCATGCAGGCTCAAACGCCATCAGGGGGCCAGCAGGACGGTGAGCCGGAAGGGTGAACCCCGCTTCGGTTGCCCCTATCGGGATCGACGAGAGGAGACATCAACCATGCGTACGGCCCTACTGCTTGGCGTAGCCCTGGCATTCGCTTCTTCGGGGAAGGTCGAGAGCCATGCGGTCCCTCCCACTGCGCAAGCCCTACTCGTGGATGCGCAGGGCACGGAGTTGGGGAGAGCCACCTTCGCTCAACTGCCCCAGGGGGTGCTGATCAAGCTGAAAGCGAGTAACTTGCCGCCAGGCGTTCACGGCTTCCACATCCACGCCGGCGGGGCCTGCCACGCCCCGGCCTTCGCCTCCGCGGGCGGCCATTTCAATCCGGACGGCAAGTCCCACGGCTTCAAGAATCCCAACGGTCCGCATGCCGGAGATCTTCCGAACCTGACCGTCCCGCCGAACGGCACGGTCGACGTCGAGACGCTGGCGAAGCGGGTCACCCTCGAGGAGGGCCCCAACTCCCTGTTCAAGGAGGGCGGAACCTCGCTGATGATCCATGCGGATCCCGATGACTACCTGAGCGATCCCTCCGGGAACTCCGGAGCCCGGATTGCCTGCGGATCCATTACCCTCCTCGCTCGCTGAGCGAGGGGAGCGAAGGGTCACGGATCCTGCTTGGCGGCCTGCCTCCGTAACCCGCCACCCTTACGTTGTCTAAGCTGCCCCTCTGGAATAGCATCGACTTCGGCGTGTGGAACCGCCAGCGCCAGCGGCTGTTGATGAGCGCCGGCGGCTGTTGATTAGCGCCGGCGGCTGTTGATTAGCGCCGGCGGCTGTTGATTAAGGTAGCGAGAGAACTCCGTCGAGCTTTGTTCTAATGAGGCGGATGGCATGCTGCGAATCCAGGAGGTGGGTGATGGTCGATCGCTTCGATGTGGTGGTGATCGGGGCAGGGAGCGCAGGATACGCCGCGGCCCGGACGGCGTCGGGAATGGGGGCAACGGTCGCGCTGATCGAGAAGGGGCCCATCGGAGGCCTCTGCATTCTCTGGGGGTGCATGCCTTCCAAGGCCTTGCTGCGATCCGCCGAGATAGCCCACCTGGTCTCCGATGCGCGACGCTGGGGGGTGGAAACCGGCGAGGTCAGGCCTGATTTCCAAGCGATCATGGCGCGTAAGGACGGCATGATCAAGGGCTTTGCGGACTACCGCATCCGGAAAATCCACGACCTTCCTCGCACGGAGCTCGTCATGGGGCATGCGCGATTCGTCGCGCCGGATCGGATCCAGGTGGGGCCGCGGTTGATCCGGGGGGAGCGCTTCGTGATCGCGACGGGATCCAAGCCCCAGCGCCCCCCCATACCGGGCCTGAGCGAGGTGGGGTACCTGGTTAGCGACGAGGTGCTGGGGCTCGCGTCTCCTCCTCGCTCGATGCTGGTGATCGGGGGAGGGGTGATCGCGGTGGAACTGGGCCAGTTCTTTGCCCGCATGGGGGTGGAGGTGACCGTGATCGAGGCGGCTGCGACCTTGCTGCCTCAGGAAGATGCCGACGTCTCGGAGGCCCTGAGGGAGGCGCTTCGCGCCGAGGGGATCCGGGTCGTCACCGGTGCGCGCGTTCTTCGAGCGGAGCGACGGGAGGGGCGGAAGGTTCTGATCGTGGAGCGCGAGGGCCGCAAGCAGGAACTCGCGGCGCAGGAAATCTTCGTGGCGACCGGCCGCGTGCCCAATCTTGGGGGCTTGGATCTGGAGCAGGCTCAGGTTGTCACCTCGGGGGGACGGATCACGATCGACGAGACGATGCGGACCAGCAACCCGCGGATCTACGCGGCGGGGGACGCCTGGGGCGGGACGTTCCTGGTGCACGTGGCGATCGCCGAGGGAGAACTGGCCGCCCGAAATGCCGTCACCCAGGGCAAGGAGCCCATGGACTACCGCGTGGTGCCGTTCGCCGTCTTCACCGATCCGAGCGTGGCGCGGGTAGGCCCGACCGAGAAGGAATGCACGCTTCAGGGGCGGGATATCTTGACGGCGACGTATCCCTTCGCCGAGCTAGGCAAAGCCGAACTTATGGGGGGGACGGCCCTCATGGGCTTCGTCAAGCTGATTGCCGACGCCCTCAGCGGGGAGATCCTGGGGGCCCAGGCGATCGGTCCGGGAGCCTCGGACCTGATCCATGAACTGGTGGCGGTGATCAGCATGAGGGGGACGATTTCCCAGTTCGTGAGGATCCCGCACGTGCATCCGACCCTCGCCGAGATCTGGACTTATCCCGCCGCCGAGATCGACGAACGGATGAAAGCGCGCGGAATGAGTTTGCGCGTGAGCCTCATGCCAGGCGGCTATGGCCCGGATGGGCTGGAGATGCAGGCGGAGGAGTCTTCAGCTTCCCCCCCCGAATGACCAGACCTACCGAGAGGATGATCAAGGCCGAGCCCGCGACAGTCCAGGCGGTCACCGGTTCTGCGAGGATCAAAAAGCCCAGGATGACGGCGATAACTGGGTTGACGTAGGCGTAAGTGGCGGTCAAGTTGGCGGGGGCGTTTCGGTTGAGCCAGGCGAAGGCCGAGAAGCCGACACAGGAGCCGAACACAATCAGATAAGCAAGGGCTATCCAGGTATCCATGGGGATTTCGGCCCAGCGGACCTTGGTGGGTTCGCCGAAGGCGAGCGAGACGAGCAGGAAGGCGAGTCCTGCCGAGAACATGGTGAAGCCCGAGTTGAGAAGCCCGGAGCGGGGCAAGGGGACTCTTCGGGCGATCATGGTGCCGAGCGCCCAGATCATGGTTCCCGCGATGACCATCGCTTGTGCCCAGAGGCTGTGGGCGTCACCCGAGGCGAGGGTGGGCCAGAACAGCGTGATGACGCCGAGAAATCCGAGGGCGATGCCCATCGAACCGAGGAGGCCGGGGCGATCGCCTTTGGGCATCGCGGCTTCGAACGCCAGGCTCCAGAGGGGCATCGAGGCGATCAGGAGCGCGGCCAAACTGGAGGGAATGAACTGCTCGGCCCAGACGACCAGGCCATTTCCTCCCAGCAGCAAGAACAGCCCCACCAAGCTCGCCCAGGCGATTTCCTTGCGGCTAGGCCAGGGCTGGCGCAGCAGGGCACCGATTCCGATCAGGATGAGACTGGCGACGAGAAAGCGCAGGCCGGCCATGAGGAAGGGGGGCATTCCGAGCACAGCGACTCGGATGGCCAGGTAGGTCGAGCCCCAGACGAGGTAGACGGTGAGCAAAGCGAGGACGAGCGGAAGCAGATTCATGAGTCGATTCTACCGGATCTCGAGGCGGGTGAAGGAGGGTTTTTTCAGTGAACCTCCCGTGAGAGCTTGTCCTTGTAGAAAGAAGCGAGGGTGGCATGCGATTAGGTCTGTAAGCCGCTGGCGTCCCGGACGCGGTAGAATAGGAAAGTTGTCTGATCCCTGCCTTCAGTGACGAAAGGATGCCCTCGTGAGCGGAAACAACGACGTCGTGGTCGTCAGCGCCCTGCGCACCCCCTTCGGCAAGTTCGGTGGTGCCCTCAAGGACGTCGCGGGGGTGGAACTGGCCGCCCACGTCATCCACGAGGTCTTGCTGCGGGTCGACTGCGCTCCCGAAACGGTCGACGAGGTCTACATGGGAACCTGCGTCCCAGCAGAGACGGGAGTGCTCGCCCCCGTGGTGGCAAGGCAGGCTCTCCTGGCTGCGGGGCTTCCCGATGAAACCGTCTCGGTGACGCTCGATCGGGCATGCTGCTCGTCGCTCACCGCGGTCCAGATGGCCTGGCGGTCGATCACCCTGGGAGAAGCGGACGTCGCAATCGCCGTGGGTGCCGAGAACCTGAGCAGGGTCCCTCACGTCATGCCGCAACTGCGCTGGGGCGCTCGCATGGGCCACGTCACGCTGGATGAACCGCTGCAGATGAAGTATCCCCGCCATGCGCCGGTCGCGGTGGACAGCGGGCTCATCGGCCTGGAGCACGGCATCGGTCGGGAAGACCTCGACGCCTGGGCCTACCGCAGCCAGATGCGCTACCAAGCGGCCCTGAAAGCTGGGAAGGTCGCTCAGGAGGTCGCTCCCCTGACCCTCCAAACCCGCAAGGGAGAAGTGACGTTCGCGTCGGACGAGTTTCCGCGACCGGATACCACCATGGAGAAGCTGGCGGCACTTCCCACCGTTTACGGCAGCCCGACGGTGACCGCCGGCAACGCTCCGGGACTGGATGCGGGAGCCACGGCCATTCTGTTGATGAGTCGCGCTTACGCCGAAAGTCATGGTTTCCCCGTCCTGGCCACCATAAACTGTTGCGCCTCGGTGGCGGGCGATCCCCGCGACATCGTGACCATCCCCGCCAAGGCGATAGCCAAGGCCGTCAAGAAGCTGGGCCTGTCGGTGGATGACCTGGATCTGATCGAGATCAACGAGGCCTTCGCCGCGATGCCGTTGGTTTCCACCCAACTTCTCGGCGACGGGGACGCCGAGAAGGTCGAGGCCCTGCGGGATCGGACGAACGTGAACGGGGGGGCGATCGCCATCGGCCATCCGGTGGGCGCCTCCGGGGCCCGCATCCTCATGACCCTCATTCTCGAACTCGGTCGACGTGGGGGAGGCCGAGGAGCCGCCTCGATCTGCGGCGGGCTGGGTCAAGGAGACTGCGTGATCGTCAGCGTCTAGCGCCTGCGACCGTTTCTGATTCCCCGATCGCGCTGTCCTGAAGACACGCTTCTTGCCATAAGGGGCAACCCGAGGAAATCCCATGCCGAGCCATCCGACCATCGCCTTCGCCACCCTGGGCTGCCGTACCAACCAGGCCGAAACCGCCCAGCTGATAGCGCAGCTGGCGGACGTCTGCGCGGTGGTGTCCTTTCCGCAACCCGCTGACGTCTACGTGATCAACACCTGCACGGTGACCCACGAGGCGGATCGACAGAGCCGGCAGGTGATCCGGCGGGCGTATCGCGCCAATCCCGAGGCGGCCTTGATCGTGACGGGCTGTGCGGTCGACTATCATCCGGATGAACTGGCGGCCATGCCCGGCGTCAAGCTGATAGCCACCCGTGACGACAAGGAGCGCATCGCCGCCGAGGTCGCCGCCTGGTATGAACGTCAACTGGGGGTCGAACTTCCTCCCTCCCCCGCTCAGACCGGACATACCCGGGCATGGTTGAAGGTCTCGGAGGGCTGCAACAATCGCTGCTCGTTCTGCATCGTGCCGCAGACCCGCGGGCCTGAACGCAGCCTCGAGCCGGCGCTCTTGGTGGAGCGCGTTCGGGCGTTGGCGGAAGTCGGTTACCAGGAGGTGGTGCTCACCGGGACCAATGTCGGCATGTACGGGCGCGATCGCGGAGAGTCCCTCGCCCGATTGCTGGAACGGTTGATCCGGGAAGTTCCGGAGCTTCCGCGCTTTCGGATCGCGAGCATCGAGCCGATCGATTTTCCGGACGAACTCGCCGAGATGCTGGCTCATCCCCGAATCTGCCCCCAGATTCACCTATGCTTGCAGAGTGGTTCCAGCCGGATTCTGGGCCGCATGCGGCGGCGCTACAACGCCGACCAGTACCGAAAGCTGGTGAGCAAGCTTCGGGGCGTACGGCCCGACCTGGCGCTCACGACCGACGTCATCGTGGGGTTTCCGGGAGAGAGCGAGGATGACTTTGCCCGGACGCTGGCGATGATCGCGGAGGTGGGCTTTGCCGGAGTGCATCAGTTCCCCTTTTCGATTCGCGCGGGAACGCACGCCGAGACCTTGGAGGGGCGGGTCCCTTCGGTGGTGATCGGCGAGCGGATGGCGCGTCTGAGCGAGGCGGCCGGGCAGGCTCGAACGGAGTGGCAGCGGGGATTCCTGGGGCAGGAGGTGGAGGTGCTCACCGAGCGCACCCCGGCCGGCAGCCCCGAGCGGCCGGGGCATACCCCGCATTTCCTGAAGGTCTGGGTGAATGCCGCCGAATCCGATAGCAATCAGCGCTGGCGGGCCACGGTGGATCGAATCGAGGATGGGGAGGTCTTCGCCAAGCTGATCGCGCGCCTAACCTAATCCTGAACCTCGAGCTCCTGGGCGCAGGTGATGCAGTAGGGAACCCACGGGAGGGCCTCCAGGCGACCCTGGGTGATTTCCTGGCCGCAGTGGACGCACGTTCCGTATTGCCCCAGCTCGAGACGCTGGAGGGCCGAGTCGATGGCGCCCAGCAGGCTGGAGGCTCGCCGCTGATAGGCGGAGTCCAGCTCCATGGTCAAGGTATCGGTGGCCGCGTCAGCTATCTCGTTGTCCCCGGAGTTGGGCATCGACTCCTGGATGGACATCGGGTGATCCTTGAACTCCTCGCTGGCCCAGTTCAGGGTCTTAAGGGCGCGTTGGCGTTCGTCCTTGAGCTTGGCCTCGAAGTAGCCTTTGTCGATCATCGGCGCACCTTCTTTCGCTCATTCTCCCGCTCATTCTCCGATCATGATTCATCCGATCGCGATTCGCTCGTTATCCGCTCATTTTCTAGCTTTCGCGCGTCATCGAGCCGACCGCTGGCGCCCCAGGTTCCTGGCGCTTTCGCGCGTATCTTAGCATGATTTTCCAAAGCGAAAGGGCTTGGCCGCATGCTGCCCTGAACGGACTGCTGGGCCTAGATGGCGTCGGGATGAGCCCTTGCCCGGGCCAAGGGCTTTTTAGCCTTGGTTTTCCGGCGCGGGGTTCGTGATGTGCTCGAGGTGAGAGCGAAGGTTGGTCTTGACCGCATCGACGTACTCGCGGCGCAGTTGCTTCTGCTCGGCGACTTCCTCGGGGCTGAGGCCGACCTCGCGGGACTTTCTCGCTAGCGTGTTGATTCGTGCGACCTGCTCATCGGTAACCATGACACCCTCCTGATTTTGATACCATTCTTGAGTAAAGCGCAACGCCGCACGCCTGTCCAGACCCCGCGGAGCCGCGGGCCGACGCCTGCGCGCCCTCCCGACGCGCCAGGATCGCGTCGCTCGGGTAGGATGTACGCATGTCTCATTCCTTGATCTTCACGTTATGGAGCCTCTTCAACCGGGCCAGCCTCGCCTGGCGGCGCTGGATCTTCCGTCCCCGCTCGGGCCTGTGCCTTCCGGACGAGCCCTGGGAGACGCTTTTCCCCGAGGGAACCGAGCTATCGCGAGAGGCCGAACGCCTGAGGTCGCTTTACCACCTCGACTGGTCCGACGCCCATGCCAATCAACGGGAGAATCTTCACGTCCTCAGCCTGCTCGAGGCCGCGCTGGGGCCGGTGGCCGAGCACTTTCCCCCAACCCTCGACGTGCTGGACATCGGCGCGAAGGACTGGCATTACCTGCCCGGCCTCGTTCGCTTCTTGCGCCATGCGCGGGCCCCCGAGCCTCGCGCCACACGGGTGACCGGCCTCGAAGCGGATCCCTACCACCGCTATCGGGATGGTTTCACCCGCTACGATTACGCGCAGCGATATGCCCAGGGACTCCAGGCGCGCTACCAGGTGGGGGACAGTCGCAAGCATGGCGGATCTCACGACCTGGTCCTGCTGCTCTATCCGTTCTGGCGGGAGCGAGAGGTTCTCGACTGGGGCCTGCCGGGAGCCTACTTCGACGCTTCGGGCATGGTGCGGCATGCGCGAAGCCGCCTGAAGGAGGGGGGCCTCTTGCTGGTGACGGCCTACGCTTCGGAGCGGGAATGGGCGACGGAGACCCTGGGGCTCCTGGGCTGGGAGGCGAGAGTGACGGGGGAGTGGCGATCGCCCTTCGTTGGCGCAGGGTCCAGCGTCTTCTGGGTTTTTCAGGGCTGATCCCGGCTTGGCCCCGAAGACGGTGCCGGACGGTTTCTCGGCGGGGAGAATATAGTCGGCTTTCTGTTTGCATTCGGAAGGGGTCTTGTTACGCTTAGCTCCGGGTTAGGCAGGAGGTGAGCGATGATCAAGCATGGTTACTGTCCCACGTGCGGCAGTTACACGGCAGAGTCGAGCTACGTGGATCCGGCGAGCTTGCGGCGGGAACGGCTGGATTATCAGACGGATGCGGAGTTGGCGGAACTCGTCCGCGACGCCATGGCCGAAGAAGGGGTAGATTTGCGCGGAGTGGAGATCCGGGTCATGAACGGGGTGGTGACCCTGACGGGGACGGTGCCGGATCGGCAGGACAAGCGGATGGCGGCAGAGGCTGCTTACTCGGTGCCGCCGGTGATCGACGTGAACAACCAGCTTCTGATCGCGCACGCGCCGGCACGACAGCAAGGTTGAACGAGGCAGGAGGCTGCTGCCGGGAGAAAACAAAAAAGGAGGCTCTCGCCTCCTTTTTATGTCGCTGGGAATTTGACGGCCGAGGAACGATTGGCCTCCGCGGTCCGTCAGGTTCGTCTAGGGTCCTACCGACTATCCCGGAGAATCTTCGGCCGCAACCTTATCGAGAACCCTGTGGGGGGACGTTAGTCCGCAGCAAACGGTCGCTGCGTGCCCACCTTATTTCGAGGCGAGTTCCCGTCGGATCGACCCTGCGGGTCCCTTCGGTACGCGTCTCATCCCAGGCAGAAAATCAGTATAGGGCAGGCCGTGAAGCGAGACAAGCGTTTCAATGAATAAATAATGAGCACTTAATTTGCCCGAAATGCCGAACGCCGGGCCAACGATCTGCGCCCCATGGGGGGGGGGGGCCATGGAACCCCATAGCTCGGTGCCGAGACGCGACCGCGCCGGTAGGCTCAGCGTGACGCCCGCGGCAAGTCCGTGGCCGTGCTGAATCCGTTCGAAACCGGCTGAGCATACCGCCAGTACGAGTCCATCACCTTGCGGATGTAGCGGCGGTTCCGGTAGACCCCGCGACTGACGATACCCCAGCGACCGCCGTTGTAGTAGCTCAGCGCCGTCGGCAGATGGCCGTCGTACTTGTTGAGAAGGGCCCGCAGATAGTAGCAGCCCAACTCCAAGTTCATGCGCGGTTCCATGAGGTCCACCGGGCCTAAACCCAGTCGCCGGGCCAAGGGCTGGGCGGTCGACGGCATCAACTGCATCAGCCCCACGGCTCCCGCGTCGCTCACGGATTTCCGGTCGAAGTTGCTCTCGATGTAGACCACCCCCGCCACCAATTCCGGCGAAAGGCCATACTTCGTCGCCATCTCCGCTATCAGCGATCGGTAGGGATACTCCCCCGCCAGGGATGGCGCGATGGGCAGGACGTTCCCCCGGACCGGCGGGGCAAGAGACTTGGTCCCCGCGTCCAGCACCGACAGCTCCCGGGAAGCCCCCCCCAGGCTCAACAGCATGCCGCTGACCAGCATCGCCGCCCCGATTCGGGGAAGACCTCCCCGATCTAGAATCGCGGGCCACTGCTTCCGAACTTGCGGGCCCGGCGAGGACGGGCGGTCCGCCCCGAGGCTGCGGGAGGGGACCCCGGGAAAAACGTGGCGAGGGAAAATTAGAGGCTTGGTTGCCATGTCGTATCCTCTCGTTGGCGGCTGCGTTCAGTCGGACGATTGGGATCGAACGTAACGATTCCCTTGAGGTTAACACCAAGCAGGCGTCCTGTAAACTTTTGTTGGGATAGCGTGAGGAAAGGGGGCGGGATCGGGTGAATCGGCCCCCATGCTTCACGGATCGTCATAATGCCTCGCCGATGCTCGGAAGGGGATTCATCGCCAAGCAATCGGCCCCCGACCGAAGCCGAGGGCCGATCCGATGCTGGCGGAGAGCCGCGCCGAAGGCCGGCCACGAGTCAGGATGCGAAGCGCTAGAACGAGGTGGTGACCGTGGCGATGGCTCCGCCCGCGATGATCATGCTCCCGAGGTAAAGGGCGTGCACCGCCCCGACCGGCCAGCGATCCCGCAGCTTTCCCCGCCACAATAGCGACGATTGCAGGGAGAGCGCCACGGCGAAGACCACGGTCAGCGCCCCGGAGGCCGCCAGCGCGTTCGCATCGTAGCAAAGGATGGCCGCGCCCAGGATCGCCGTGTTGACCAGGAGCGCGGAAACCAGCGCCCCGACCTCGGCTCCGAGCAGCGCCGCAAACGAGCGGATTCCCGCCTCGCGCTCGCGCTCGGCGTCGGTGAGTCCCGCCATGATCTGCAGGCCCATCGCGCCAAACGCGAAGAGTCCCGCCAGGATTCCCGAGTTCACGGTCAGTGCTCCGTGAGGGAGGTGCCCGATCACCCAGGGAAGGGCCACGGCCGCGATCCCGTGGAAGAGCCCGTTCCACCAGGTCTGGCGCCGCAACCGGAGCGGCGGAGCATTGACTGCCAGGGCGATGAAAACGCTGGCAATGGCCAGAGCGAAGATTTGCGGCCCCAGCAGGTTGGCTGCTCCCAGGGCGAGCAGGGCCATGACGGCAATCTGTGCCACCGCAAGATCCGGAGTCAGGCGGCCTGATGAAAGCGGGCCTCCCGGCGCCTCGACATCCCGGTCGAAGTAGGCATTGATCACGTTACCCGTCCCCGAGAGCAGGGGGCCGACAAGGACCACGGCCAGCAAGAGTTGCGGCCAGGTCGTCATCAGGTGATCGCCGCAGCCGGCCGCCAGGGATCCGGCCAGCATCGCTCCCACCGGCAAAACCCACTGGCGGGGACGCATCACCAGAAGGGCGTCCTTCCAGGAAAGCGGTCGCTGTCCCTCGCTGGAGGCGAGACGGGATTGGATCATGGCCTCTCGCGGAGACGCGAACGGCCCGCCGGCATTCAACTCCTTGGACGTCATGCGACGGGTGAGTTTTCCAGTTCCAAGCCGCTCAATCACAGAAAGCGAGGTCAATTGCATGCATCTCTCCTTGGCGGGCGCGTTGCCGTGCGTCGTTGAGGCAGAACGGGTTCCTAGATCGGGTTTCAGGGTCTGTGGTTATACTTAAATTAACTCAACTTTAAGAGAAAGTAAAGGATTTTTTGCGATTCGCGGAGAATGGCTCCCCATCAAGCTTTCGGCGCAGGGAGCCAGCAATGCGCTCCGCTCCGCCTGGTTTTCCCATCCGTTGGCGTCCCGCCTGCCTTGCCGCCTCCTGATGTGCCGGTTCAAAGGCTTTCAGGACCTCTGCCGCCACGTCTTCAGGGTTGCCCCGTGTCAGCAGAAGACCTGGCCCCAAGAGCTCGGCTTGAAGCTTGGCGAATTGGAGGTTGTACTGGGGGCCTGATCCCGCGAAGGCCACCACCGGGCGGCCGCAGCCAACGGCCTGCTCGTTCGCCGTTCCCGCGAGCCCCAGAAGCACCCGTGAGCGCCTGATGACCTGCGTGAAGTCGTGATCTCGCCTGAGGATCAGCGCGCCTTTCCGGAAAGCTTCCGGGCTGACTTCCCAGCCGGCCTCCTGGGCGATGGTCTCCCAGCCTTGCGGTGCGAGTGCGGTGGGTGCGGCGAGCAGCGCTTCGACTGGCATGCGGCGTCCCACGGCTTCCAGGCAGGGCAGGATTCGGGCGAAGTTATCGAAGGCCTCGGGCCGGCTCCCGGGTAAAATGCCGAGCACGCCGTCCTCGCCAGGCCACTCCGGGTCTATTCCGTCCATCATGGGGTTCCCCAGCGACTCTGAGCGGACGCCTAGATGGATCAGGCGCTGGTGGGTAAGGTGGTCACGGGGGTAGACCTGGAGATCCGCCCACTTGAAAAGCGCTATCTCGGCGGCCAGGTACGATGACCCCCAACTTTCATAGAAATCGGTCTTATTGCAGCCGACGAAGGCGCGCGGACCCGCGAGAAGCAGGGAGGCTGCGACCGGCAGCAAGTCTCCCACGGCAACGGTCAATCTCGGCGTCGCCATGGAGGCCAGGAAACGGCTCTGTTCCAGCAAGAGCTTTCCCAGGCCCGCTTTCACATCCGCGCGAAGCGCTGCGGCGTCCCTGAGCACGAACCCTCCGCTCGGCATGGCGTGGCGCGGTCCGATCACGGGGATCTCGCTACGGCGATAGGCCTCTCCCATTCCCACCAGCGGAAAGCCCGCCACCCTCAGATCCGAAAGATCTTGGGCGATGCGGGCGGCTATGAGATCTTCGCCATGTCCGTTGCTGATGAAGAGGATGTCGAGGGGCATTTGACCTACTGTTGATGCCGGGTTGCTCGGCCTTTGGCCCCATTGTACAATGGGGCTTGGCCATCGGCCATGACCTCCCCGAATTATTTGGCGCCGGGGATGTTGATTGAGGCAGCGAGCGATCGCGAAGACGCGATTGATTATTGTATAAGGATGAAGTCTCCATGTGTGGAATCGTCGGATACGTTGGACACCAAGAAGCTGCTGATATCTTGCTCGAGGGTCTCAAGAAGCTCGAGTACCGCGGCTACGATTCGGCGGGCATCGCCGTTCTCCAGGGCGAGGCGATCGCCCTACGCCGCGAGGTCGGAAAGATCCGAAACCTCGAACGCGAGGTCCTCGCCAACCCCGCAGCGGGTACCCTCGGCATCGGCCACACCCGCTGGGCCACTCATGGCCGCCCGACGGCCTATAATGCCCATCCTCACACGGATTGCTCGGGCAAGCTGGTCGTGGTCCACAACGGCATCATCGAGAACTACCTCGAACTCAAGAACGAACTCACCGAAAGTGGGCATTCCTTCAACTCCGAGACCGATACCGAGGTCATCGCCCACCTGATCGAATCGTATAACGAGGGCGACCTGCTCCTCGCCGTTCAAAAGACCTACGGGCGACTTCGCGGCACCTACGCCTGCGTCGTCCTGGATCAGCGCGACCCTGACCGGATCGTCGGTGTCAAGGCCGGAAATCCCCTGATCGCCGGTCTCGGCGACGGCGAACAGTTCCTCGCATCCGACGTCGCGGCCATCCTCTCCTACACCCGCGACATCATCTACCTGGAGGACGGCGAGATCATCGAGGTCACGCGCGACGCGATCACGGTCTACGATCCGGATCTTCGCCCCAAGAACAAAGAAGTCAGCCGGATCGACTGGAACCTGGTCGCGGCCGAGAAGGCCGGCTACGAGCACTTCATGCTCAAGGAAATCCACGAGCAGCCTGCCACGCTCACCAACACCCTGGGCGGCCGCTTCGACGACCGCCAGGGCAAGCTTTTCCTCGACGAGCTGAACCTGAGCGCCGAGACCCTCGCCAAGTTCGAGCGAATCTCCATCGTGGCCTGCGGAACGGCCCTGTACTCGGGTTACGTGGGCAAGTACCTGCTCGAGGAGTTTGCCCGGATCCCGGTGGACGCCGATTTTGCCTCGGAGTTCCGCTATCGTAACCCCGTGATCGACGACAGGACGCTGGTGATCGTCGTCAGCCAATCCGGCGAAACCGCCGATACCCTGGCTGCCATGCGCGAGGCCAAGCGCCGCGGCGCGACCACGCTGGGGATCATCAACGTGAAGGACTCGGCGATCGCCCGCGAGTGCGACGGCGTCTTCTACATTCACGCCGGCCCCGAGATAGGCGTCGCCTCGACCAAGGCCTATACCGCCATGGTCGCGGCCTTCGTCCTGATCGCCCTTCACCTCGGCCAGGTTCGCGGCAAGCTCAGCACCGTCCAGGTCGGAGAAGTTCTCGCCGAGCTCAAGACCATCCCCTCCGTGATCTCGCGCATGCTCGAAGGGGCGGATCACATCCAGGACGTGGCGCAGGCCTTCGCCGCCTGCCGCGATTTCCTCTTCCTGGGACGGGGCGTGAACTTCCCCACGGCCATGGAGGGAGCGCTCAAGCTCAAGGAGATTTCCTACATCCACGCCGAGGCTTACGCGGCCGGCGAGATGAAACACGGGCCCATCGCCCTCATCGACGAGCATATGCCCGTGGTGGCCGTGGCGACCAAGTCCGCCACCTACGACAAGGTTCTCTCCAACATCCAGGAGGTCAAGGCGCGCAACGGTACGGTCATCGTGGTGGCCACCGAGGGTGATCTCAACATCACCGAGTACGCCGACCAGATTATCTACGTTCCGGCGGTTAGCGAGGCGCTCTCGCCTCTCGTCAACGTGGTGCCTTTGCAACTGCTGGCCTATCACATCGCCCGCCTTCGGGGCTGCGACGTCGACCAGCCGCGCAACCTCGCCAAGTCGGTCACGGTGGAATAGCCGTGACGACCTCGAATTACCCTCGCCAGGCTGGGTTTCCGGCGCTGCGGGGCCGTCGCCTCCGGCGCAGCGAGCCCATGCGTCGGCTCGTTCGCGAGACCGAGCTCAATGCGGGGGACTTTCTTTACCCCATGTTCCTGGTTCCCGGGACGGGCATCCGCAAGCCGATTGGCTCCATGCCGGGCATCTGTCAGCTCTCGGTCGACGAGGCGGTCAAGGAAGCCAGAGAAGCTTTGCGTCTGGGGGTAGGGGGGGTGATCCTGTTCGGCATTCCGCCCGAGAAGGACCTGGAGGCCTCCGGGGCGTACGATCCCAACGGGATCGTGCAACTGGGGATCGTGGCCCTGAAGCGGGAGCTGCCGGAGTTGCTGGTCGTCACCGACGTTTGCCTTTGCGAGTACACGTCGCATGGGCACTGCGGGGTGATTGAGGGCGAGGAGCTGCTGAACGATCCGTCCGTGGAATTGCTCGTGAAGACGGCTATAAGCCATGCGCGGGCGGGGGCGGACATGGTGGCGCCTTCGGACATGATGGATGGTCGGATCGGCGCGATTCGTCAGGCGCTGGATGCGTCGGGCTTCGAGACGGTGCCGGTGATGGCTTACTCGGCGAAGTACGCGTCGAGTTACTACGGGCCGTTCCGGGAGGCGGCGGAGTCGGCTCCGGCGTTCGGCGATCGCCGCTCCTATCAGATGGATCCGCCCAATGCCCGCGAGGCTCTCAAGGAGGTCGCCCTGGACCTCGACGAGGGGGCCGACATCGTGATGGTGAAGCCGGCGTTGGCGTACATGGACATCATCTGGCGGGTCAAGCAGATGACCGATCGGCCGGTCGCGGCCTACAACGTCTCGGGGGAGTACGCCATGGTGAAGGCGGCCGCCGAGCGGGGCTGGATCGACGAGAAGAAGCTGGTCTTGGAGACCTTGGTCGGACTCAAGCGGGCGGGTGCGGACATCCTCATCACCTATCATGCCCTCGAGGCGGCCCGGTGGCTAAACGACGCTTGAGAATTCAAGCCTCGCCCGGCTTTGGAATGCGGCTCGGTGGCTTAACGACGCTTGAGAATTCAAGCCTCGCTCTGCAGGCCTCCGGACGCGAATGCCGGCGGGCTTCGACGGTGTGAATGCTCGTCCACATGCTGTAGAAGGCTCCTCTCGCTCTGGGAGGAGCCTTGGTTTTTTTCACGCAACCCTGTGGGTGCGCGTCAACGGCGGGCCGGATCGGTTCGTCTGCTTGGTGAGTATGAGATACCTCATAGTCCCGCAGCCAATCACTCTCTCAGAATGGGTCTGCTAATGTGGGTAGTAGACCCATTCTTCTGAAAGGTGAGTCATGGCATGCCCATCGCAAGTTCGCATTCAAGTCGCCTTGTTACGTTCGCCGTAATGGCCTTGTTAATGAGTCCGGGATGCAACCTCAACAACGCCGTCGCACCCGTCACATCCAAGGAGCCAGTCGAAGTCACCATCGTGGGAAGCGACTTCAGTTTCACACCAAATTCGCTCGAGGTCCCTCTCAACCGTCCCATCCATTTCACGTTCGAAAACAAAGGGCAGATGGCGCATGACATCGAGATTGTGGGGACCTCGCTCGTCTTGCATGCGGCCAAAGGAGCGAGCTCCAAGGGTGAATACACCTTTACTTCGGCTGGCCCGTACAAGATGGTTTGCACGATTCCGGGTCACAAGGAATACGGAATGGACGGCGTGCTGACGGCGGGAACCGCTCCTACCGGTGACTCAAGCAAGGCCGTCGTCCAGCTCAAGCCGCTTCCAGCGGGTATTGCGCGACTTCCGCAACCCGTCGCGGCACCACCCTTGACTCGATCATCGACCGCGTCCGTCCAAATCGATGTCGAGACCAAGGAAGTGACGGCTCTTCTGGACGATGGCGTCGGGTACCGATTCTGGACCTTCGACGGCACCGTGCCCGGGCCGATGATGCGGGTGAAACAGGGTGACCAAGTCACGCTCACGATCAAGAACTCACTCGATAGTCTCTTGACCCACAGCATCGACCTTCACGCCGTGACCGGCCCTGGAGGCGGTGCAAAAAACACGCAGATTCCTCCTGGCGGTAAGAGCACGATTCAATTCCAGGCGCTCAATCCTGGCGTCTATGTTTACCACTGCGCGACCCCAAAAGTAGCTCACCACATCACGAACGGAATGTACGGCCTCATCGTCGTAGAGCCTCCCCAGGGGCTACCCGAGGTCGACAGAGAGTTCTACGCGATGCAAGGCGAGTTCTACCTGGAGGGAGAACGAGGCCAGCCTGGACTTCACGACATATCCTGGCCGCAACTGCTTGACGAGAAGCCGGACTATGTCGTTTTCAACGGGTCGGTGGGCGCGATTGCCGACAATCGTGCGTTCAAGGCCAAGAAGGGCGAGACCGTTCGGATCTTCTTCGGCGTCGGTGGTCCCAACGTCTCATCGAGCTTCCACGTCATCGGGGAGATCTTCGACAAGCTCTACCGTGAGGGTTCGACCGAGTTCGTCACGAATGTACAAACCACTACGGTTCCGCCAGGCGGCGCGGCCATCGTGGACATGAAACTGGAGGTTCCGGGAACCTACGTCCTGGTCGATCATAGCCTGGGCCGAATCGAGAAGGGCGCGGCAGGCTACCTCGTCGTCGAGGGCGAGGATAGTCCGACGGTGTTCAAGCCCGGAGATTTCGACCCGGGAACGGCGGACAACGCTCATGACGAAAACGGCCATTGACCTCCATGGTAAACGAGCGGGGCCAGCACACGAGATCTGGCCCCTTTCTATCGACCGTCGTGAGTCGTGGCACCGAGTGCTCGCGAGGGGTGGACCTACCCATGCCAAGTCGTAGTTAGGGAAGGGTCTGGCTTGACAACCATAGATGCCAGCCTCTCAGCTTACCGGCATCAGCCTCGTGCCATCGATGATTGAGCCCAGAGGATGAAAGGCATCGGGTAACGAAAGTTCAGGAATCTAGTTGACTGGGCTCCTGGTGGACGAATATAGTCAACGCTACGATGAAGCATCGTAGGAATCGTGATGTCGTGACGGAGGGGGTATGTCGTCGAATGGTTTGGACGGGGGAGCGTTTCACCCCGGACGCCCAGGACTGAAGAAGCTGCTGGGAGATCTCGAAGCTGACATCATGCAGGCTGTCTGGAACCGGAGTGCAAGCAAGGTCACGGTGCGCGAGATCCATGATGATCTGGTGCCGGTACGCAAGGTAGCTTATACGACCGTGATGACCGTGATGGGTAATCTGGCAAACAAAGGCATCCTTCTAGTCGAGCGTCAAGAAAAGGCCCACGTTTATCAGGCATCGCAGTCGTATGAGGCGTTTACGTCCACTGCCGTCTCCAGGATCGTGAATGAACTGCTTCGCGACTTTGCCGACCCCGCGCTCGCGTGCTTCACGCGCGCGATTGAGGAGCGTCGGCCGTGATGTCTCCCATGCCTGCGGACCAGGCATTTGCATCCAGGAGCGGATTGGCCTTGGCCACTCTTGGATTGCCACTATCCTTGGTGTTTTCCATCGGGTTCGGATTCGCCCTCATGGTACTTGCGGGATGTGAGCACCTGGCCCAACCGTTCGGTTTGGTAGGAGGTAGTCTGGCAACCGTGTCGGTGGGCGTGCTGGTCACAAGTTTAGGAGCCAACGCATGGAGATCCTTCACCTCTGTCCGGCAGGTCGACAAGATTTCGATCGAGGTTGATGATGAGGAGCGGCTGGAGGTCATTGCCGATCTCGCTGCCCGGCTCAATGTGCGAGTCCCGACATTGAGAGTCGTGTTGCTCGATACCCCGTTGGCATTCAGTGTCCTGGGCTCGAAAGGCAGTGTCGTGGTCTCCACTTGGGTCTTCGATCATCTAACGGATAGTGAGTTTGAGGCCCTGATGGCGCACGAACTCGCGCATATGAGGCAGCGAGACCGAATGGTTCGTTGGATGGGGGCGTGGCTTTGGAAAGCGGTGAGGGGGGTGCCTGGCATCAAGCAAGCATGGAGCGATCTGGACACTGCTATGGAAGACGCGGCTGACGAAGCGGCCATCCAACTACTCGGTAACGGTGCCTCCTTGGAGTCTGCCCGTAGGAAGTACCTATCGGCAAACGGCGACATCCCGTCACATCCGCTTTCCAAGATGCTCAAGCCCCTCTGTGCCAATAATGGCTGAGACAGCTTGCACCGTTTAATTACTGTCGAGGGCGGGG
>DAZV01000014.1 GCA_002083825.1 Candidatus Sericytochromatia bacterium S15B-MN24 CBMW_12
GGGCGGCCAATTAATCTTTACGATACCTGCCCTATCCCGGTCATCCAATCTTCGCGCCTACACATGGGCTTCAGCGCGGCAGGCCTCCTCTTTCAGCATCCACCGTCATGCTCGCCTCGACTGGCCCCGCCGGCAACGCTTCCTCGCTGCACCAACCAACCGGGCGTACGCAACCGCACATCCGCGATGCGATGGCCTATACGGTCATTCGGCCCGGGCTGTGGCATCCTATAAATCAATCACACACCTCACCCCTCTCGAACCAAAGCCCGCCGGTCGCACACCCCGGCGGGCCTTTTCTATGCTAATTTCCGTCCACTACCATGAGCGCCCCAACTCGCGACGGCCATACCCAAACGTATTTTGGGTCAGGTATTCCCGCATGACCTTGATACTCGCCTCGAACTCCGTCAAACTACCCGTGAACTGGGACACCGGTTCTCGCCTCCTTTTGGATTCAATTCGGACTTCTCATCCTCAGATCCAATCAGGAGGCGACTTTATGCCACAAGGGCCGCTTCCTCGTTTATCACTCGCCTACACGCTACGCAAGGTAGCCACACCTAACTATTTTAGACCCTACATAAAAACTGGATGATTCGCGCATTTGAGCTATGGTTGGATTGTCTGTGATGGAATCAAAATCGAAAAAAGTGGACCTTTCATCGGTCAAAATTTTTAGGCCATAAGGAGAAACAACAAAGGCATCATCAGCAGTGTGCGAGTGAAAGCAATACTCTGTAACGCCACTAAACTCAATTACTAACCCTACCTCTCTGCCCGTCGATTCATGACACCTAAGGCGAATCTCGATCTTGCAGTCTTCAGAACCGCCATCAATAAAGTGAATATTGACAGACAAGATGACCCCATCAGAAAGCTCATAGAATTTTTCTAGGAACCCTGGGCTATTGATTTGACTAATCGTGGTCATTTCGTCATTTTTCACTTTGACATCCTATCTCCTTTTAAGTAGGGGCCATCTCAACTTTATTACCTCAGCATTGAGCTGGCCCCCGTCAACTTCCTTTCCTGGCTCTCCCTAACATGGCGTGAGTAGGTTGAGTCGATAGGCGACAATCGAGCGGCATTACCCCAAGGAGAGCCGATAGTCAATTCCGCTGGCGGTGGGTCAGGCAGGGGAGCTGTTCGCGAACCTGGCGCAGCCGCTCGGGATCGATGCGGGCGATCGCCACTCCCGCCATGTCCCCACTATCCGCCAGCACGTGTCCCCAGGGATCGATCACCAGCGCATGACCGTAGGACGCCCGCTTCGCGTTGTGCCGCCCGCCCTGGGCCGGCGCCAGCAGGTACGAGGTGTTCTCGATGGCCCGCGCCCGCAGAAGGACGTGCCAGTGATCCACGCCGGTCTTGGTGAGGAAGGCCGCGGGCACCGTCAGCATGTCGGCCCCCTGATCCATCAGGGCGCGGTAGTGCTCGGGGAAGCGAAGATCGTAGCAGATGGAGAGCCCCAGCATGCCGAGTTCGCCGAGGTCGGCGACGACGGCATCCTGGCCGGGTTCGACGGTCTCGGACTCGACGAAGGTATTGCCTTCCCCGAAGGAGACGTCGAACATGTGCCGCTTCTGGTAGCGGGCGATTTCCTTCCCGTCGCGCCCCACCACCACCAGCACGTTGCGGACGCGCGAGGATCCGGGAGCCGGAGGGGCGACCAGGCCCGCGAAGAGCACGATTCCGTGGCGAACGGCCTGTTCCCGGAGCCATGCGAGCGCCAGGGGATAGGTTAGGTTTGCCTGTTCGGCGACTTCTTGGGCGGTCTCGCCTATCTGGGGGAAGTTCTCGGGAAGTCCGACCAGTTCGGCGCCACGCTCGGCGGCTTCCGCTACCAGGCCCTCGGCGTGCCGGAGCGTCGCCTCGAAGTCCGGCGTGCTCGTCATGTGGACGGCCGCCGCCAGGTAAGGGCGGGCGATCACGGCGCGATTGGCGACGGGAGGCGCTCCAGCAGCGGCGCGACTTCGGCCCAGATGGCCTCGGAAACCTCGGAAAGCGTCCCCGTGGCGTCGATGCGGGTGAGGCCGGGCGATTGGATGCCGGCGTAGATCTCGGCGACTTTACTCAGGAAGTCGAGCTTCTCGTAGCCGACGTTGGTGCCGCCCTCGCGTCCCTCGGAGATGCGCTTGGTGCTTTGCTCCGGGTCGATGTCGAAGAGCAGGGTGAGGTCCGGAGTGGGGAATCGCTGCTCGTTGACCTCCTGGATGCGGCGGGAATCCAGTCCCAGTGCGCCCTGGTACGCGATGTTGGAGAAGTAGTAGCGGTCCATCAGGACGATACCGCCGCGCGAAAGCGTGGGGACGAGGGTATCCGCGACGTCGAGTTCGCGGTCCTTCAGAAAGAGGTCGAGTTCCTCGTCGAGGGTGATGCCGTCGCGACCCTCGCGGGCGATCCGGCGGATGCGGCGGCCGTACTCGGAATCGGTCGGTTCCTTGGTCAGGACGGCCTCGTGGCCCAGGGACCGGAGGCGAGCCTGAAGGAGGGTCGCCTGGGTGGTCTTTCCGGCGCCGTCCACGCCTTCGAAGGCCAGGAGGAGGCCGGGATAGGGATGTTGCATGCGTTTCCTCGTCTATTCGAATAGGTCCACGGGGTAGACGCAGACCCGGCGGTTCGGCTCCGAGCCGACCGATTGGCTTTTGAGTTGATAGCGTTCCACGAGCTCGTGTTGCAGGCGGCGGATGGGAGCCGAGCGGGGCTTGAGCTCGATGGTCCCGGCTCCTTCCAAGGCCTGGTCGATGGCGAGGCGCGTTTCCTTGAGGGCGTCATCCTCCTCGGGGACGTACTGGACGTCGAGGTGCATGACCTCGCGGAGGCTGCGCTGGATCTGGGGGATGGTGTTGGATTTGACGACGTAGACCGGGGTCTGGCGGTCCTCGGCGTCTTGCAGGAGGCGGCCGGCGCTCTTGACGTTGGCCTTGAGGATCAGCATGGCGTCGGCCTCCGAGAGGTTCTTGGTGATCTCGGCGGGCATCCTCAGGGTGCGGATCACGCGCTCGAGCTGCGAGCGGCTGACGGCGTAGGGAAAGATCCGGATCTTGGCTCCGGCGGTCTTCACGATGTTCGAGATGTGGTGAGAGACGTCGGCGAGGGGTTCCTTGAGGATCTCTAGCGCGCCGTCCTCGCCCAGCTGCCGAATTTCGGGGCTGGGCATGAAGCCTCGGAGCATCTGGTCGACCGTGTCGGCGACGTCGCTGTGGACGGCGAGGCGGTCGCGGTCCTGGATCTCGATCGCGAGATCGAAGGTGGGCGGGGCCTTGCGCTCCAGGATGCTCTTCTGGGTTCCGCGCCGGCGCGCCTCTTCGTCCGAGAGGGTTACCGACTGGATGCCGCCGACGAGGTCCGAGAGGGTGGGGTTCAAGAGGAGGTTTTCCAGGGAGTTGCCGTGGGCGGTGCCTATCAGCTGCACGCCGCGCTCGGCGATGGTCCGGGCGGCGAGAGCTTCTTGCTCGGTGCCAATCTCGTCGATCACGATGACTTCGGGCATGTGGTTCTCGACCGCCTCGATCATGACGGCATGCTGCAGCGAGGGCGTGGGGACCTGCATGCGGCGGGCGCGTCCGATGGCGGGATGGGGGATGTCGCCGTCGCCCGCGATTTCGTTGGAGGTATCGATGACGATGACGCGCTTGTTGAGTTCGGTGGAGAGGACCCGCGCGATCTCGCGGAGCTTGGTGGTCTTGCCGATACCGGGGCGTCCGAGCAAGAGGAGGCTGCGGCCGGATTCGACCATGTCGCGGATCATGTCGATGGTGCCGGCGACGGCCCGTCCCACCCGGCAGGTGAGCCCGATGATTTCCCCCTGCCGGTTGCGGAGGCAGGAGATGCGGTGCAGCGTGGCCTCGATGCCGGCTCGGTTGTCGAGCGAGAAGGCGCCGACCCTCGCCAGCGCATGCGCGAGGTCCGCGCGCGTCACGGGAGCGACTCCGAGATCCTCGGAGCCCTCCGGGAAGCGGGCCTCCGGGACCCGCCCGAGATCCATCACCACCTCCACGAGGTCCTCGAGGTTCGGCATTTCCTGCAGCGCGCGGATCACCTCCGGGGGGAGGATCTCCAGAAGCTGCGCGAGGTTGTCCATGGTTTTCTTCTCGGACATTCTCAACCTCCGATTCGGGCCTCAGGTCTGCGGGGCGGGATCCACCGTCGAGACCAGGCGGCGGGCGCGTTCCACGTCCTCGATGACTGCTTCGTCGCTCGGTGGCGGCTGGATTTTGGCCTTCATTATACTACGCGCGAAGCTCCCCATCCCCACTCCCGCCAGGGGAATCCGCGCCTCCCTCGCCAGCGGCCCCGTCCAGTCGTTGGCGCCGCCTGCCGCCTGCACGGCTGCTGGGATCTTCGCGTCGATCAGGGCCTGGGCGAAGCGTAGCGCGCTTTCGGTGGATGCCTTTCCCTTGGCTCCGCTGATGGGACGACCATCCGCCTGAAGGATGATTCGAGTCCCGGGAAACCAGCCGATCACCTCGTGGGCCAGGGTCAACGCCTCGGGTAACTCCAACTGCTCGCTGTTGACGCTCAAGGCGAAGAGGCCCCCACGCTTGACCCATTCCTGGCAGGGTTCCTTCCAGGCGAGAAGCTCCGAGCGGTCGCCCCCCCCCGTATGCAGCTCCAGCGCGCGCGCGCCTTCCTGCCAGAGCGCGTCGAGCGACGGGGCGAAAGGACGGTACTCCATCGCGAGCGCGTCGTGGGGGCAGGCCGGAACGCAGAGGTTGCACCCCACGCAGCGATCGTCGAGGATCGCGAGGTCGAGGTCGATCGCCTCGTGAGGACAGGCCTCCAGGCAGAAAGGGCAGGCCCAGGTGCAGCGCTCGGGAGTCTTGACGGCGATCCGGCAGTGGGGATCGTCGGAGGCCGTCACCGACGTCATCACGACGGGATACCTCTCGTCGTCCAGCCGCCAGGGCCCCGGTAGCCGTGCGGCTCGTTCGCGAGCGGCTCGGATGCCCTCTCGGGCCGATCGGATGGCTTCGGGGGTTGCCGCGACGTCTATCAGGCGCGCGCCGGCCAGGGCGTAGACCTCGCTGAGGTAGGCTAGCTGCGCGTAGTCGGTGAAGTTGGCCCCGCAGATCAGCTTGAAGTATGGCCGGTCGGCGGAGAGAAGGGGGTGAATGCTCGAACTCAAGCCATGATCCGAATCGTCTCGAAGTTGGGATCCGCGGGACCAACGAACTGGGCGCCTAGCGCACGCATGTCGTCTAGGTATTCTACCACTTCTGGGGTGATTCGCTCGCCAGGAACCAGTGCCGGCGCCCCGGGTGGGTAGGGGCAGACGAGTTCCGCGGAGACCTCCCCCAGGGCCCGGCTCCAGGGGATCGGTCGGCTTTCGGCGAAGAAGGCTTCGCGCGGGAGCAGGACCATCGGGGGGATCGGCGGCATGGGGGGATCGGGTTCGTTGCGAGGGGCGTGGCGGGCGAACGCCAGGCAGGCCTCCGCCAGGCGTTCGAGATCCCCTGGGCGAGTCCCCGGTCCCATGAAGGCCACGACGAGGCGATGGGTCGCGTGCTCGATGATGACCCCTTCCTGGGCCAGGATGTCGGCCGCCTCGTAGCCGCTCAGGCCGGCTCCCGTGACGTCGATGCCTATCTTGAGCGGATCCCCGGGAGGCATGACGCGAAGTCCCGGCAGGCCGGCAATGCGTTCGCGCGCGAGTCGGGCCCAGCGGATCGGGGCTTCCCAGCGTTCGGGGGGCGCGAGGGCTTCCTTTCGGCGGGCGGCGTCGAGGCTCGCGAGCACGAGGTAGGAGGGGCTGGTGGTCTGCAGGAGGCTCAGGGCGCGGTGCACGCGGTCTTGGTCGAGGCGCCCGCCCTTCAGGTGAAGCATGGCCCCGGGAGTCAGGGCGCCTAGCATTTTATGGGTAGATTGAACCGCCGCGTCGGCCCCGAGCGCCAGCGCGCCCTCCGGTAACGCTGGATGCAACCCGACATGCGCTCCGTGCGCCTCGTCGACCAGCAAGGTGACTCCCGCCGCGTGGATGCGCTCGGCGTAGACATCCAAATCAAACAAACTCCCCGCATAGCTGGGGCGGGTGAGCAGAACGGCCCGAGGGGCCTGCGATGCGAGCGCCGCCGAGAGATCCTCCAGGTCGGGAGGGCCCCAGGAGCGGTCTTCCATGGCGCCGAGCGAGCTGTAGACCGGCCGCGCGCCGGCCAGGATGAGACCTCCCAGGGCGCTCATGTGCGCGTCCCGCGGCAGGATGACGGCGTCTCCGGGGCGGCAACTGGCGAGGATCATCGCATGGATGCCCACGGTCGAGCCGCCGACCAGGAAGTAGGTTTTGTCGGATCCCCAGAGGTCTGCTGCGAGGGCTTGAGCCTCGGCGATGGGGCCGCGGGGGGCATGGAGGGAGTCGAGGCCGTCGAGTTCGGTCAGGTCGAGCTTGGCCGCGGTCTGAAGCCACGGGGCCAGCGCGTCGTCCAGGCCCTCTCCGCCCTTGTGGCCTGGAACGTGAAGGGCGGTGGGCGACGAGGCGACGTGCCGGAGCAGGGCGTCGAGGAGAGGGGCCGCTTGGTGGGGGTTCAGAACTGGATCTCTCCCTCGACGATGGTGAAGGTCTTGCCGAAGTAGGCGCGATCGAGGCGGAGGATCTTGTGGTTGAGCATGATGACCGAACCGGCGTGACTCTCGCCCTTGATGATGACCTTGGGGATCGGCAGTTCCACGTCCTCGGCGCTGAGTTCGAGGATCTGCTGGCGAACCTGGGCCAATCGAAGGCTCATGTTGACCTTCTGGGGCATGAGCCGCTGGAGGTTGAAGGGGCCATCGGCCGGTGGGCTCGCCATGACGGTCTTGATGAGGCCGGTGACTTCATCGAGGTCGATGACGAGTTGCTCTTCCTCGGCCCGGAACTGGTCGAGGAGGTCACCGGGGGGCTCCTGGTTGATCTCGATGCGGGTGGGCGTCTCGTGGGTCGTGCCCAGGGAGCCGACCTGAACGAGCTCTCCGGCCTTGACGAGGCCGCCTATCAGGTGGCCGCCGACGGTGATTTTCTTGCCGGCCGAGAGGGTGGAGTGCATGGCGTCGCTCTGGATCGTGAGATCGCGGTGAGCCGTCAAGGTGGACTGAGAGTCCACGAAGCGAACGGAAAGATCCCCTTGGGCCTCGACGACGGCTTGGTTCCTGACTCCGCCCTTGATGACGATCGAGCCGCCGGACTGCAGGTGACCGCCCTCGACGTAGCCTCGGACCTCGACGTCCTCGGTGGCGCGGATGCTGAATCCGGCGTTGACGCCGCCCTTGACGATCACGGTTCCCTGGAAGTTGATGTTCCCCACGGAGAAGTCTACTTCGTCGACCGTGAAGACCGGACGAACGGAGATGCGGTTCTTCTCCACGGCGGGGACGCCGGTCGCGGAGGCCACGACTTCGAGCTTGTCCTGACTCAAGACGACGTTCTTGCCAGCCAGAAGATGAACGTCCTTGATGGCTGGCGGGGGGATGGGCTGTCCGGTCACGGTACAGCCGGGGGTTCCCAAGGTCGCGGGGATCTTCCGGGCCAGGACCTGGCCTTCGATCACGTTCTGGATGACGCGCCCTTCGCGGTAGTCCACCTTGCCGCCGTCGTACTCCACCGGTCCGACGTCGATGGGATCGGCGGAGAAGAAGAACTCGACCCGGGCGGGTTCGCCGGGGAGCGGCGGGGTGCCGAGGGCCACCAGCATCCCGTCCGCCGGCGGATCGGCGGAGAGCAGCAGCAACGCATCCTCGTCGATGCCGGAGATGACCCCATTCTGATGCAGGGCTGCGCGCAACTCGTCCAAGGGCACGGACGTCGGCGGGACCACCCGCAGCCAGGCCTCGAGGCCTTTTTGCATGATGGATACCTTGAGGGCAAATGAGAAGGACTGGGTCGTCTCCACCGTCAACATTCCTTCGCCGCAGCTTGCGCCGCAGCTTGCGTCATGGCTTGCGCCGGGTATGAACCGTGCCTGTCGGCTCGAAGGAAAAGACTGCTTCGAGCCTATTCGCCTGTTTCGAAACGAATCGACACGTTGATTATACCCTCATCCTGACATTTTCAGACAAGTGAACGTCGCGGCTTCAAGTGGCTACTGGTTTACATGCGTTCGGGAGCTCGCACGCCGAGGATGTCATCGAGCGCATTGGCGAGCACCGTTCGGCTCGCCACCGCCAATGCCAGACGTGCCCGGGTCAGTGGGGCATCTTCCGGATTGAGCACCCGGCAGTTGGTGTAGAACGAGTGGAAATCCCCCGCCAGGTCCTGGGCGAATCTCGCGATGCGGTGAGGTTCGCGGGCGCTCGCCGCCCCGCTGAGCTCATCCGTATAGCTCGCGAGTTTCAGCATGAGGACGCGCTCGTCGGCATGGCTCAAGGGAGAGAGATCGGCCGTTTCCAGGCCGTCGAGCGATTGCCCTTGTTCTTCGGCCAGGCGCAAGATCGAGCAGATCCGGGCATGGGCGTACTGTACGTAAAAGACCGGATTGTCCGCGGTTTCCTTCTTGGCGAGCTCCAGGTCGAAATCCAGCGGAGTGTCGGCCGAGCGCATGACCAGGAAGAAGCGGGCGGCATCGGGGCCGACCTCGTCGATCACCTCGTCGAGCGTGACCATCTCGCCGGTGCGCTTGGACATCCTCACCGGCTCGCCGGCGCGATAGAGGCTCACCAGCTGCCCGATGATGATCTCCAGCTTTTCCGCGGGGTAGCCCAGGGACTGGACCGCCGCCTTCATGCGGGCGACGTAGCCGTGGTGATCGGCGCCGAAGATGTTGATGAGCTTGTCGTAGCCGCGGTCGAGCTTGTTCCAGTGGTAGGCGATGTCGGCGGCGAGGTAGGTCGGCATGCCGTTCTCGCGGATGACCACGCGGTCCTTGTCGTCCCCGAAATCGGTGGACCTCAGCCAGAGTGCGCCATCCAGTTCGTAGAGGTAGCCCTTTTGCTTGAGGACGTCGACCGCTTTCTGGATCGCTCCTTCGCGGTGAAGTCGGGTCTCGGGGAAGAAGTCGTCGAAGTGGCAGCGGATGCGGGAAAGGGTTTGCTGCTGCTGGCCGAGTAGGAGGTCGCGGGCGAATTCGGTCAGCCGCTTCACCTTGGTCTCTTCGTCGAGGCCCTCGAGTTCGTTGCCCAGATGCTCGCGCGCAGCTGCCGCCACGTCATGGATGTACGCCCCGCCGTAGAACTCCTTGCCGGCATCGCCCTGGGGGATGTCTCTTCCTTCGATGCGGTACAAGACCGAGCGGCCGAGGTTGAGCATCTGATTGCCGGCGTCGTTGATGTAGAACTCCTGGTGGACCTGGTAGCCCGCGGCGTTCATGACGTTGGCGAGGGTGCTGCCGATGGCGGCCCAGCGGCCATGGCCGACGTGAAGGGGCCCGGTCGGGTTGGCGGAGACGAACTCCAGGAGGATCTTCTCGCCCTTGCCGGCATCCGAGCGCCCGTAGGCCGCTTTCTGGGCGAGGACCGCGCGAACGTTGTCGCGCAGCCAGTCGAGGCTCAAGGAGAGGTTGATGAAGCCGGGACCCGCCATGGAAGCCTTGGCGATCAGGCCATCGGTCGCAATCCGTTCGAGGAGGATCTTGGCGATTTGGGGCGGCGCCATCTTGGCGGGCTTTGCCAGGATCATCGCGAGGTTGGTCGCGTAGTCGCCGTGTAGGGGATCGCGGGGTTTTTCGACCAGCGGACGGACGGTGATGCCCTCGGGCAGTTGGCCGTGGGTGATGGCGGCGTCGAGGGCGCCCGCGAGCTGATCGGCGATGAGTTGTCTAAGCATGGGCGGGTTCTTCTCCGATGATCGTCAAGTGGAGGATGAGGGTGAAGTTGCCGAGCAAGGCCGAGTCGGAGTACAGGTCGTACTCCAGCTGCAACTCCGCGCCGGAGGGGATCTCGATCCTGTCGAGACGCTTGGTGTAGGTGAGGAGGGGAAGCATCGAACCCATGAGCGTCAGCTCGCTCGGGACGGACTTTCCCTGGCGGAAGACCTGCCAGGATTCGAGGTTCGGTCCGCGTCGAAACAGGCGCCACTCGTCGGTCGCCATCTTGAGGGTGGTCTGGATGCCTTCGGCGTCCCGGAAGATCAGGTAGTCGTGACCGTCCTGTCGATACCAGGAACCCTGGTGCTCGCTGCGGGTGACCTGGGTTTGGCGGTCGCTGTCGAGTTGTCGGCTTTCGAGTTTGATGCTGACGATTTTCTTCATGCTTTGTGATAGGGCTCTCCCCGGCGGAGGGTCTCGCAGCGGTAGAGCTGTTCGAGCAGCACCAGACGGGCTAGTTGGTAAGGGAGGGTCAACGGGGAGAGGCCCATCTTCCAGCGGGCCTCGCTTTCGAGGTCGGCATCCAGCCCTTGGGGGCCGCCGAGGACGAAGGCGAGGGAACTGAGCCCCTGGGCTTCGAAGGATTCCAGCTTCGCGGCGAGCTGGACCGTGGAGAGCTGGGAACCCCGCTCGGTGAGGGCGATGATCTCGGACCCTCGGCAGGCGGCCCTCAGCTTTTCGGCTTCCGTCCGCATGACGTGAGCTTCCCGGCCGGCGATCAGGCGTTCTTCGGGGACCTCGATCAGCTCGATGGGGCGATAGTGCTTGAGGCGTCCGGCATACTCGGAGATCGCCTCGCGGTAGAACGACTCCTTGATGCGGCCGACGGCCACGATGGACCACTTCACGGCAAGTCTCCCAGCTTTCGACCGGACCGGGCCGAAAACTCACTTTACCCCTCTCGCAGAGCCCTCGTCAAGCAAGGCTGGCGCTGCCGCACCCCCCTCCTATCCCCTGGTCGATGTGCTACAATGTAGCTGGCCTGCCTGCCTCTGAAAAGGGCGCGGGACGGGCATGATGCCAAAAGTGGGAGTGATGCAGCAATGTCCAAAGATGCTTCGTTCGACATCGTCTCCAAGGTCGACATGGCCGAGGTGACGAACGCCGTCCACCAAACCAACAAGGAAATCGAGCAGCGCTTCGACCTCAAGGGGACCGGAGCCGAGATTCGCCAGGAGAAGGAGGCCCTGACCGCGGTCGCCCCCGACGATCTCAAGCTCCGAAACATCATCGACGTCCTCGAGAGCAAGTTCATCAAGCGGAACATCTCGCTCAAGGCCCTGGACCTCGGCAGCGTCGAGTCGTCCCTGGGCGGCGCCGTCAAGCAGGTCATCACCCTCAAGCAGGGGATCGACCGCGACCACGCCAAGAAAATCAACGACCTGATCAAGGCCAGTAAGCTCAAGGTCCAGACCCAGGTCCAGGAAGATCAGCTCCGGGTCACCGCCAAGAGCCGGGACGACCTGCAGGCGATCATCCAGACCCTCAAGAATGCCGACCTGGACATCGATCTCCAGTACATCAACTATCGCTAGGAGGAGTCCATGAAGGTCATCTTTACCCAGGACGTCAAGGGCACCGCCAAGGCCGGCGAAATCAAGGAAGTCTCCGAGGGCCACGGCCGCAACTTCCTGATTCCGCGCGGCATCGCCCTGGAGGCGAGCGCCGCCAACCTCAAGATCCTCGAGGACCGGAAGAAGTCCGAGGAGAAGAAGGCCGCCAAGCAAAAGGCAGAGGCCCAGGAGCTGGCCGATCGCCTGGAGGCCAAGACCATCACCCTCCGCGCCAAGTCCGGAGACGGCGGCAAGCTCTACGGGGCCATCACCGCCAAGGAAATCGCCCTGGAGACCAAGAAGCAAACCCAGCTCGAGATCGACAAGCGCAAGATCGACATGGAGCCCATCCGGTCCTTGGGTACCTATAACCTCACCGTCAAGATGCATCCCGAGGTGACGGCAAAGCTCAAGGTTCATGTGAGCGAGGAGTAGGCCCCTAACCCCATGAGTGAGCTCATCGAGCGGATTCCCCCGCAGGATATCGAGGCCGAGCAGTCCGTGCTCGGCGCCCTCCTGGTCTCTCCCGAGGCCATCGGCAAGGTCGCCGAACTCCTGAGGCCCGAGCACTTCTACCGCCAGGCCCACGCCGCCATCTACAAGGTGGTCTGCGAGCTGGCGGAGCGCGGAGAGCCCATCGACCTCATCACCGTCTCTTCCTTGCTGCGCAGCAAAGAAGAGCTCGATGCCGTGGGCGGTTACTCCTACCTCATGGATCTCGCGGCCTCCATCCCGACGGCCGCCAACGTCGAGTACTACGCCAAGATCGTCGAGGGGAAGGGCACGCTTCGCTCGCTGATCGCCGGCGGCACCAAGATAGTCGAACTCGCCTTCGATCAAGAGCGCAAGATCGAGGATACGCTCGATCAGGCCGAGCAGATCATCTTCGAGGTCTCCCAGCAGCGCCGTCAGTCCCAGGATCTCACCCACATCAAGGACGTCCTGCAGAGCACCTTCGAGACCATCGAGTACCGCTACGAGAACCAAGACAACGTCATGGGCTCGGCCACCGGGTTCTACGACCTCGACTACCTGACCTCGGGCCTCAACCCGAGCGACCTCATCATCGTCGCGGCGCGTCCGGCCATGGGGAAGACCTCGTTCGCGCTCAACTTGCTGCAGAGCGTCGCCAAGCTCAACGACAAGCCGAGCATCATCTTCAGCCTGGAAATGGGCAAGGATCAGCTGGTCCAGCGCATGATCTGCTCGGAAGCCAAGATCGACGCGCACCGGATCAAGACGGGCTACCTCTCGGAAGGGGACTGGCCCCGCCTCACCGAGGCCATCGGGACCCTAGCGGAATCTCCGGTCTACATCGACGACACTCCCGCCATCACGGTCATGGAGATCCGCGGCAAGGCCCGCCGCCTCAAGGCCGTGACGAAGAAGGAACTGGGACTGATCGTCATCGACTACCTCCAGCTGATGAGCGGGGGATCGGGCTCCTCGGACGGCAACCGTCAACAGGAGATTTCGACGATTTCGCGATCGCTGAAGGCCCTGGCCCGCGAGCTGAGCGTCCCCATCATCGCGCTCTCGCAGCTCAGCCGCGCGGTCGAGTCCCGTACCGACAAGCGCCCCATGCTCAGCGACCTGCGCGAATCGGGAGCCATCGAGCAGGACGCCGACATCGTCATGTTCATCTACCGCGACGATTACTACAACATGGAATCCCCCGAGAAGAACATCGCCGAAATCATCATCGCCAAGCACCGTAACGGGCCGGTCGGGAAGGTGAAGCTCTACTTCGAGAAGGAGCACACCCGCTTCGAGAACCTCACCTCCGCCCCCGCCGTCTAACCAGGCTGTTTCGAAGGAACTTACAGGAAAGAAGGTAGTACCGTGGCCAACGTCGCCGTCGTCGGCGCCCAGTGGGGCGACGAAGGTAAGGGCAAGATCACCGATTTGCTGGCCGAAGCCGCCGACGTCGTCGTCCGCTTCTCGGGCGGCAACAACGCGGGCCACACGGTCACGGTCGGCGACATGGTCTACAAGCTGCACCTGGTCCCGTCGGGCATCCTCTATCCGGGCACGCTCTGCCTGGTGGGCAACGGGACGGTGATCGATCCGGGCTCCTTCGTCGCGGAGCTCGACAAGCTATCCGGTCAGGGTATCGACCTCTCGAACCTCAAGATAAGCGAGCTGGCTCATCTGATCATGCCGTATCACAAGGCGCTGGACAAGGCGGAGGAAGCCCGCCGCGCGCACAAGATCGGCACCACCGGCCGCGGCATCGGCCCAGCATACGGGGACAAGGCGCTGCGCTACGGTTTCCGGCTGCTGGATCTGCGAGACGAGGCGTCTTTCCGCGATCGCCTGGCCGATAACCTCGCGCGCCAGAACGCCATCCTCGAGCAGGTCTACGGGGTGCCGAAGCTGGACCTCGAAACGGTCGCCCAGGAAGTGCTCGCCGCCTACCGACGGCTCGAACCCTACATCGCCGACACCGGCTTGATCCTGCATCGGGCCCTGACCGCCGGCCGGAAGATCCTCTTCGAAGGCGCCCAGGGCACCCTTCTCGATCTCGACATGGGCACCTATCCCTTCGTGACCTCCTCGTTTCCGGTAGCGGGCGGGGCGGCCATCGGCACGGGGGTTGGACCCTCGGCCATCGACCGGGTGCTGGGAATCACCAAGGCCTACACCACCCGGGTGGGAGAGGGGCCGTTCCCCGGCGAACTTCACGACGAGACCGGCGAGACGCTGAGGCGGGTGGGCAAGGAGTTCGGGACCACGACCGGCCGTCCCCGCCGCTGCGGCTTCTTCGACGCGGTGGCCGCCCGCCTGGCGGTTCGGGCCAACACCCTCGACTCCTTGGCCCTCATGAAGCTCGACGTGCTCGACGACTTCAGCGAGATTCCGGTGGTGGTCGCCTACAAGGTGGGCGATCGCCAAATCGACGAGTTCCCTCACGATCCGCTTCTGCTCGCGCGCTGCGAGCCGGTCTACGAGACCCTTCCCGGCTGGAATCGCTCCACCAAGGAGGCGCGGAGCCTGGCGGATCTTCCCCCGGAGGCCTTGGCCTACGTGCGCCGAATCGAGGAGCTGGTGGGCGTCCCCATCGTCATCGTCTCGGTCGGGCCCGAGCGCGATGCGACCATCGTGACCGAGGACCTGCTCGCTGGACCCCGCAGGGTCTTGAGCCTCCGGAACTGACCCCCTCCGACGCGAGGGCCTGAAACGATTTGAGGAATGCCGGAATGATCTACCTGGACTACGCTGCCACCACGCCGGTTCGCCCCGAGGTCATCCATGCGATGACCGAGTCTCTCACCGAGAGCTGGGGCAACCCTTCGAGCAACCACCTGGCGGGACACGCGGCTCGCAAAGGCATGGATCGTGCCCGCCGTCAGGTTGGAGAGCTCGTCGGAGCCCCCCCGGAGTCGGTGATCTTCACCTCGGGCGGTACCGAGGCCGATAACCTCGCCATTCGCGGCGTCGCCCGTGCGCTCTCGGCCAAGGGCCGTCACCTGATCATCAGCAATATCGAGCACTCCGCCGTTCGCGTCACCTGCAAGATGCTCGCCGAGGACGGCTTCGAAACCACCGAGGTCCCCGTGGGGCCCAACGGCGTCCTCGATCCCCAGGCGGTAGCTCGGGCGATTCGCCCCGACACCATCCTGGTCTCGGTGATGCACGTCAACAACGAGATTGGCACGATCCAGCCGATCGCTGAGATTGCGGAACTCGCGCACGCGCGCGGCGTCTTGGTCCATACGGACGCCGTCCAGTCCGTCGGCAAGATCCCCGTCTCCCTGGAGGCCCTGGGCGTGGACCTGCTTTCCCTCTCGGCCCACAAGATCTACGGCCCCAAGGGGGTGGGAGCGTTGATCCGCCGCAAGGGCGTCCCGCTGTTCCCCATCCTCACCGGGGGCGGCCACGAACGCGGCTTTAGAGCGGGAACCGAGAACGTACCGGGAATCACGGGCTTCGGAGTGGCTGCGGAACTCGCCATGCGCGAACTCCCCGCGCGCATGCGCCATGACGAGGAACTCGGCACCTTTCTGCTGGAGAGCGCCCTCGCGGCCCTACCCGGCTCCAAGCTCAACGGGGATCCCGACCTTCGCTGGGCGGGCTGCGTGAGCCTTCGCATGCCGGGAGTGGACGGCGCCGATCTGCTCGCCACCCTCGACGCCGCGGGAGTGGCCATCTCGGCCGGATCGGCCTGCAAGGCCTTCAAGCAGGAGACCTCCCACGTGATCGCCGCGCTCAACCTTCCCAACGAGCAGGATTCAGGAACCTTGCGCCTGACTGTCGGTGCGCCCACCACCCGCGCTGAAATCCAAGAAGCCGTGAGCCTCATCGCCAAGGCGGTAGAGAGCTTGAGAGGCAAGGTTGCGCGCTAGGGCCGCTTTACAGCTCCTTGACTTGACCCTTATAATCGGAACGGGGCCGGTCTAGCTATCGGCCAGTCGGTACATGACAACGAGGAGGTTGTTCCATGGAACGCAGAACGTCAGGGCTCGAGGTGCTGGGAGGACTGGTGGTCGGCGCCGCTTTCGGCTTCGTCGCGGGGATGATCCTCGCTCCCCAGGCCGGCGGTCGCACCCGGGATCAGCTCAACGATAACCTCTCGGATATCCGTCTTCGTACCAACGAAATGATGGACAACTTCAAGGGCAATACCGAAACCTTGCTCACGTCGACCCGCAGCACCATCGAAGAGAAGCTCACCCTCCTCAACGATGCCGTGGAAGCCGGTCGAAAGGCCGCCGCCTACCGCCGCGAAGAGCTGATCGAGGGCGAAGACACCACCTCCCAGGTTTAAGGAGACCCCTCATGTCCGTGCGTCGCAACCTCACCTTCTACGCCACCGCCCTCGTGGGCACCGCCCTGGGCACCGCCGCTGGCCTCCTGCTCGCCCCCAAGTCCGGCGAAGCCACCCGCAAACAAATCCGCCGCATGGCCGGTGAACTCAGCGAACAACTGCCCGTCACCCTCAGCGAACTCCAACTTCGCGGCCGACAGGCCCTCGACCGTGCCCCCCGCCGCCTCACCCTCGGCCGGCGCAAAGGCGAAAAAGTCATCCAGCTCTACCGCGAAAACGAACGCGAAAGCTGATTTCCCCCCTTCATAGCGCTCTGGGCCCTGCCCCAGGGCGCTTTTCGCTGTAAAATAGTATCGACTCACCCACCCTCCCAAGTAGCCCCCGCACCAGAAAGGAACCTGCCGTGACGCTCAGCGGTCATGAGATTCGCAACCAGTTCATCCAGTTCTTCAAGGAAAAGGGGCACACGCACCTGCCAAGCTCCAGCTTGGTCCCCAAGAAAGACCCCACCGTTCTCCTCACCACCGCCGGCATGCTCCAGTTCAAACCCATCTTCATGGGCATCGAGAAACCCGAAACCACCCGCGCCGTCACCGTCCAGAAGTGCTTCCGCACCTCCGACCTCGACAACGTCGGGCGTACCGCCCGCCACCACACCTTCTTCGAGATGCTCGGCAACTTCTCCTTCGGTGACTACTTCAAGGCCGAGGTGATTCCCTGGGCTTGGGAGTTCCTGACCGGCGTCCTCGCGCTACCCAAGGACAAGCTCTGGGTTTCCGTCTTCACCACCGATGAAGAAGCCGCCGTCATCTGGAGAGAAAAGGTCGGAATCTCGCCGGATCGCATCGTCTATCTCGGCGAAGACTCCAACTTCTGGGCCGCCGGCCCCACCGGCCCCTGCGGCCCCTGCTCCGAGATCTACATCGACCTCGGCGTCGAACGCGGCTGCGGGTCGGAGACCTGCGCCGTCGGCTGCGACTGCGACCGCTTCCTGGAGATCTGGAACCTGGTCTTCATGGAGTTCAACCGGGACGAAGAAGGCCGCCTCACGCCGCTTCCCGCCAAGAACATCGATACCGGCATGGGCCTCGAACGCATCGCCTCCATCATCCAGGGAGTCCCTTCGAACTACGAAACCGACCTGCTCAGGCCCCTGCTCGAGGCTGCCGCAAGCCTGGCTGGCATCACCTACGGCGGGGGGGGAGAAAATGACGTCTCCCTCAAGCTGATCGCCGACCACGTCCGAGGCACGATCTTCCTGATCGGTGACGGCGTCGTCCCCTCCAACGAGGGGCGCGGTTACGTCCTGCGCCGCATCATGCGCCGCGCCATCCGTCACGGCAAGAAGATCGGCATCCAGCGCCCCTTCCTGGCCGAACTCGGCAAGCAGGTCATCGAGCAGTACGCCGATTACCCCGAGCTGCCCGCCCAGCGGCAATTCATCTTCCAGGTCCTGGCCGAGGAGGAGCGCCGCTTCAGCCAGACCATCGATCGCGGCCAACAACTGCTGAATCAGGCGATCGCCACGTTCTCCCCCGCGACCGCCGACCGCGTCCTTCCCGGGGAAACCGCCTTCGAACTCTACGACACCTACGGCTTCCCCTTCGAGCTGACCACGGAACTCTGCGGCGAGCAGGGCGTCCGGGTCGACGAGACCGGCTTCCACGCTTCCATGGAGGCCCAGCGCGATCGCGCCCGCTCGGCACGTGAGGCGTCGGGCGTCAGCTTCGCCGCAACCGAGCTCGCCAACAAGGGAGCGACCTCGTTCACGGGCTACGAACAGACCGAAAGCGAAGCCACCGTCCTCGAAGTCTTCCAGGAGCCGTCGGGCAGGGTCGGCGTCCTTCTCGACGCCACCCCCTTCTACGCCGAATCGGGCGGCCAGCTTGGCGACGTCGGCTTGCTCGGCGATGCGCGCGTGGTCGACACCCAAAAGCAAGGTGACGCCATCATTCACCTCCTCGCCGACGGGGAAACGGCCCCCCAGGTGGGCGCCAAGCTTCATGCCGCGGTCGACCTGGCTCAACGACTGAACACCATGCGCCACCACACCGCGACTCACCTCCTCCACGCGGCCCTCAAGGAGGTGCTCGGTCCCAACGTCAACCAGGCCGGCTCCCTGGTGGGCCCCGTGGAACTGAGACTGGACTTCACCTTCCCCCGTCCCCTGACTCCCGAGGAAGTCACCCGGGTGGAGGATCTCGTCAACGCGCAGATTCTCGCCAACCAGACGGTGACCCATCTCCAGATGAGCATGGCCGAAGCCCAGGCATCGGGCGCGATGGCCCTCTTCGGCGAAAAGTATGGCGAGACGGTCAGGGTGATCGACGTCCCCGGCTTCTCCAAGGAACTCTGCGGAGGCACCCACGTCCGCGCCACGGGAACCATCGGCCTGTTCAAGGTCCTGCGCGAGGAAGGCATCGCGGCGGGCATCCGCCGCATCACCGCGGTCTCGGGACTGGCCGCTCTCAACTTGCTGCGCAAACAAGCGGAAGTCCTGGCCGAAACCAGCCAGCTTCTCAAGACCGCACCCGAAGAATTGCCCGAGCGCATCGAACGCCTGCAGGCCAAGGTCAAGGCCGAGGAGGCCGAGGTCGCCATGCTTCGCGCCCGACTGGCCGTGAACGCCACCGAGTCCCTCCTGGGTAAGGCCCAGACGGTTGCGGGCAAGCAATTGATCGCCGAGCTGGCTCCCGGCCTTTCGGCGGGCGATCTCAAGAGCGCCGTCGAAAACCTCCGCGACAAGCTCCGAAGCGGCGTGGTCGTGCTGGGCTCCATCGAGGACGGCAAGGTCTCGGTCCTGGCCGCAGCCAGCGACGACGCGGTCAAGGACGGCGCCAACGCCGGCAAGCTGATTCAGGCCGTCATGGCGTCCATCGGCGGCAAGGGGGGCGGAAAGCCCCAGATGGCCCAGGGGGGAGGCGGGGACGCCGCCAAGCTGCCCGAGGCGATTGCCAAGGTTTCCTTGACGCTGGCGCAACAACTGCCGGGCTAGCCGCATCCGGCCTAACCCTCCCTGTCCATCCGTACCCGCTACGGATCCGCGGTCCGGGCGCGCGCGGCGATCGCGCGCGGCCCGTCCCCGGGCGGGGTTCACCCTGTTCGCCGAAGGGGCTCAAAAAATTGCCTGCATGCTCCCTTCTCGGCGCGCTTGAAATCAAGCTAGCCTCTTGGTTGCGACGCGATGCAGGAGGTAACGCCATGGTCCGCCGTTTTCTCGGCTTCGCTCTCGGATCTCTGGCCCTCGTCGCCGTGCTGTTCGGCTGCGCGTCCCCCTCGCCGGCTGATCCCCCGCCCACCCCACTGCGTGCGGTGGGAATCGCTCCACCGCCGGCGAGCGGTTCGGCGAGTTCGAATGCCGAGGACGAGCGCTACGTGGCCTATACCATGCTGGACCAAGGAGTCGGCGGGCTGTTCCTCTGGGATGAACTCACCCTCGATGTGACGCTCTTGAACGGAGCCCTCTCCGGGCTGAACGTCCTCGCCGATGTCAGCCTGCAACCGCGCGTCTTTGCCGGGGGCAAGAAACTGCTCTTCACCGTGGGAGCCAAGGCCTTTTTCTGGGACATGAAGACCGAAGAGCGAACCACCCCGGTGACGGACGGCCGTGCGGCCCTGCTCGGCGGCCCGCAAGCGGTGGTGACGCCTGACGGCAAATGGATAGCCTACGTCTCCAAGCGCGAAACGCTGGTGCTGAAGCGCGTCGATGGCCCGACCATCTCCAAGACCGTGGAACCGAGCCAGGTGGCCGCAGAGGGGGTCGTTCTTGATCTCGATATGACGGCTGACGGCACGTTGCTGATCCTCAACATCGACGGCCGCATCTTTCTATTCGACGTGCTGCTCCGTCAACTCGCCCTAATCACCCCGCTCGACGCCGAGGCGCTGGGCCGAAACGCCCACGAACTGCGGAAAGTCGCGGTGTCGCCATTGGGATCGGCTTTCGCCTCTTCTTGGAATACCGGCAGGGTGCTGCTCTTGGACCCGACGGGGCGGATCGTCGAAACGCTTCCCGTTCTCGGTGCCGACGGCGAGCGAATTGTCGACTTGTACTTCCTGAGCGAAAACGTCCTGATCCTGGAAACCGAGTGTCGCGGAAACCTCCGGGTCTGGCGCTACGATCGCCTTACCGGGTTGCTGCGCGGCCTCGTCAGCAGCCTCATAGAGTGAAGCGAGCGGCGTTCAGGATTCGATGAGGCTGCGCACCGGATGGTGGGAAACCGAGGCCGCGAGCGATCCGAAGAGACGCGTGGCGTTCTGAGCGAAGGCTTCGGGAACACCGCTCACCAGGAAATCATGCGCGGGCTGGGCGTCGGGTTCCGCGAGAATCTCGTGGCCCGCCAGGATCTCGCCGAGCGCCCTCACCGCTTCCTGGGCGGGGTCGACCAGTTCGACGCGGGATCCGACGATGCTCTGGATGAGCTCCGAGATGATCGGATAGTGGGTGCAGCCCAGAACCAGGGCATCGAGTTCGACGTCGAGAAACGGCGCGAGCGACTCGAAAACGATGGCGGCTGCGCGCTCGGAGGTCCAGTCACCGGATTCGATCATGGGGACGAGACGGGGACAGGCGATGGGGAAGATCTCGGCGTCGGGGCGGATGGACGCGATCGCCCGGGCATGCGCCCCGCTGGCGATGGTCGCCTCGGTGGCGATGATGCCGATGCGGGGGCCGCAACGGACCGCCGCGCGGGCGCCGGCTTCGATAAGCCCCAGGATGGGAACTGGACACTCGCCGTCGAGGACATGCAGGGCAACCGCGCTGGAGGTGTTACAGGCGACCAGGACGGCCTTGGCTCCCCGTTCGAGCAGGATGGCCAGGATCTCCCGGTTGAAGGCGATGAGATCCTCGACGGAACGGCCGCCGTAAGGGACCCGAGCCGTGTCCCCGAAGTAAAGCACGGCTTCGCGAGGAAGCTGCCGGAAGACCTCGCGGACGACCGAAAGGCCGCCTAGACCAGAGTCATAGAGCCCGATGGGGCTTGCTGAATTCAATCGAACGTCCTCATGACAACGTCGCACCGTGACTTTGCTAGTTTATCACCCCTCGATTCAGCCCGCCAAGGCCAATTGGCCGCCTGCTTCAACTTGCCAGCCCGCCGGATTTCCTTTACCATTCTCATAACTTCGGGTGCGAAGCGCCCCAAGCAGAAGAAGCGAAGATTCGCGGCAAGAGAAGCCGGGATATTACGGCAATAGAAGTGGAAATTCCGCGGCTAACGGTAGCAATGCCGCGGCAAGCTGTCGCAACGAAGCCTTGAATGACTCCCAACGACGCAGCCGTCTATCGATAGCCTGCGGCAACTGGACGGAGGAACGAATGGAAACGCTCATCCCGCATGCAATCGAGGATTTGCAGAGTCTCATCGGTGTCGCCACCAAGATTCCCTCAGCGACCTCTTGGGAGTACCTGGCCAATTCCATTCGCGAGGCCCTCGCCGCCCACGCCCCGAACGTCGAGGCCGCGGTATGGCTCCCTTCTCCCGAGGGCATGGTCGCCCTCAGCGGCAAGGCTCAAGCCACCTTCGACTCCTTTGCCTCCAGCGCCGTGCTCGAAGACCTCATGCTGGAAGGCGACTTCGCCCCCATTCCCGGCGTGGCCGGTGGCTACAAGATCCCCATCCAGGCCAATCGCCAGACGTTCGGCCTGCTCTTGCTTCAGAACGTCAAGGCCGACGCCGATTACCTCCAGAGTCTCGGACGCATCCTCGCCACGCCCATGGGCCTGGCCTTCCTGAGCAATCAGCTCGCCGACGAGGTCGCCAAGCGAACCTCCTCCGACAAGCTCACCGGCCTCTGGAACCGACAGTACTTCAACGAGCGTTTCCGCGAGGAATGCGAACGCCTGGTCCGTTCCAAGGAAACCGGCGCCGTCGCCCTCATCTCGCTCGACAACTTCCAGGCGCTCGCTCGGACCATGCCGGCCGAAGAACTCAACACCACCTTCATGGAGATAGGCCAAGCCGTTCGCCAGGTGATCCGTCAAACGGACTGGGCCGTCCGCTGGGACAACTACGACCTCCTCTTCTACTTCCCCTCCACCTCGGCCGAGGCGGCCGTGGAGGTCCTCAAGCGTTTCTCCCGCAAGCTGCTCGGCATCTCCCCCATCCTGGAGTCGCTGGCGGGTGTCAGTTCGACGGTCGAAACCACGAGCCCTCGCGCCCTCGTCCAGCTCTCGACCCGCCGCCTGGATCTCGCCCGCAAGGACGGCGGTCGCCGGGTGGTCTGCTTTGCGACCCCGGGTGGCGGCCTCCAGTTCTTCCGCGAGGGCGCGGAAGCCTAGGTGAGCGCCTTCGACTCCATCCTCGGCCAGGAGAGGGCCGTCCGCACCTTGCGGACGGCCCTCTCCCACCCTCATCACGCCTACCTCTTCGTCGGCCCCTCGGGCGTCGGAAAGGAAACGGCCGCAAGGGCCTTCGCCCTCGCCCTCAACTGCGAACGGCAGGTCGGTTGCCTGGACCAAGAGGGCGCCTGCCCCGAGTGCCTCGCCATCCATCATGGCAATCACCCCGACGTCCGCGTCTGCGCTCCGTCCGAGGGTAAGAGAGTCTTCTCGGTCGAGGACGTGAGAAAGCTGGTCCAAGAGGCCGGCTGGAAATCTCACCGCGGCAAGTGGAAGGTCTACATCATCTCGACCGATCTACTCAACGTGCAGGGGGCCAACACCCTCCTCAAGACCATCGAGGAGCCCGTTCCCGGGACGGTGATCCTGCTCCTGGGGCCCGCCGTCGCCGCGGTCCTGCCCACCATGGTTTCGCGCTGCCAGATCGTGCCGTTCGGTCCGGTCGCCCGCCCTTTGATCGAAGCCGAACTTTGCCGCCGCGGCGTCGCCGAGGAGCGGTCCCGGGAACTCGGCGCCCTCGCCGATGGCCGCCTGGGTTGGGCCCTGACCGAGTCCCAGCAGGAGGCCGCCCCCCCGCCGCGTCTGATCGCCCTCGCGACCGTGACCGACCGCCTGGCGGAAGCCGAACGCCTCTCCGCCCTCGACCCCGACGCCCAGCAGCGCGCGGTCGAATCGCTCATGGTGCAAGTTCGTGATATCATCATCTGGGCTGAAACGCGGCGCGACGACTTGGTCAGCCGCCCCGATCTCGCCGAGATCATGGGGGCCGGCCTTCCCCGCGATTACTGGCTGCGGATCCTGTCGCGGATTGAAACGCACCGAAGGCAGCTCCTCGGTCATGCCAACGCCAAGCTGGCCTGGACGGTGCTGGCCGGCGACCTGGCTCCCAGGGCCCGCGAAGCGGAGCGAATCTCGCATTAGAAAGGATCGACCTTGTCGACGATCGGTATCCGACTTCGAAATGGCGAGCTCCGACTGCTCGATCCTCAGGACGGCTCCCTCCAGCGTCAGGACTTCGTGGTCTACGAGACCGAAAAGGGCCTCGACTGCTCGCCGGTGATTCTGCTTCCCTCCGTCGTCCTGACGGAGCACGGACAGCTTCCCACGGCGCGGCTGATCCGCAAGGCGAGCGGGGCAGACCTCAAGCAGCTCGACTCCAAGTGGACCGAGGAGGTCAAGGCCCACGGCCTCTGCGGCGAGAAGGTCTCAGCTCACGGCCTCCCCATGAAGCTCATCGAAACCGTCTACACGTTCGATTTCTCGCGCTTGACCTTCTACTACACCGCCGACCACCGGGTGGACTTCCGCGCGTTGCTCAAGGACCTCACCTCGATCTTCCGGCGCGTTCGCATCGAACTCCGCCAAATCGGCGTTCGCGATGCCGCGGGCATCCTGGGCGGAGTCGGCGTCTGCGGGCGAGAACTCTGCTGCTCGACCTTCCTCAAGGAGTTCGCTCCCATCACCATCAAGCTCGCCAAGGAGCAGAACCTCCCCATGAATCCCACCAAGATCAGCGGTCTCTGCGGTCGCCTGATGTGCTGCCTCTCGTACGAGCACGAGATGTACAAGGAGATCAAGGCCGAGCTTCCCCGGGTCGGAGACAAGGTCGGCACCCCGGACGGAATCGGCATCGTTCTCGAGCAGCTGGTGATGAAGGAATCGGTAAAGGTCGAGATCACCGATGACCTCGTGGTGATCGTCCCCCTGAAGATGCTCAACGAGGCAAAGTCATCCTAGAGGAGTCGCCCATGTCCTTTCGCAAGCTCTCGATTCTCGCTCTGACCCTGGGCCTCACCGCCTGCGCCGGCGAAACCGGCAACCAGGTCGAGTTCTGGACCATGGGCCTCAAGCCCCAGTTCACCGGCTACATGGAAGAAACCATCGCCGCCTTCGAAAAGAGCCACCCGAGCATCGAAGTGGACTGGGTGGACCTTCCCGCCTCGGCGATCGAGCAAAAGGCCCTCTCGTCGGTGGCCGGCGGCAATCCGCCGGACCTCATCAACCTCAACCCCGCCTTCTCCTCCAAGCTCGCGCGCCAGGGTGCCCTGGCCGATCTCGGCGCGACGATTCCCGCCGACGTGCTCGCGCAGTACTATCCAGCCTCCCTGGAGGCGACCCGGATAGACGGCAAGTTTTACGGCCTTCCCTGGTACCTGAGCACCCAGGTCTCGGTCTTCAACCGCGACAACCTGGCCAAGGCCGGAGTTGCCGAGCTGCCCACCACTTACCGGGAGCTCGCAACCCATGCTCCCGCCCTGAAGACGGCCGGCTTCCAACCCTTCATGCCGAACTTCGGGGATGGTAACAAGCTGATGGAGATGCTCTCCATGGACGGGGTCACGCTGCTCAGCCCGGATGGTAAGCACGCTGCCTTCGACACGGCCGAGGGGCGGGAATCCTTCGCGTTCTGGGTCGGGCTGTATCGAGACGGGGCGATCGCCAAGGAATCCCTCAGCCTCGACCATCGCGAGGTGGTGGACCGCTTCCAGGCGGGACAAACCACCGTTCTTCCCGCAGGTCCTCAGTTCCTTCATCTCATCAAGCAGAACGCCCCCGAACTCTACACCAAGCTCGAGGTCGGCCCTCAACTCGCCGGCAAATCGGGCAAGGTGGGTGTCGGCGTCATGAACCTGGTCGTCCCCAAGGGCGCCAAGCACCAGAGCCAGGCCATCGAGCTCGCCCGTTTCATCACCAACGCCGAGAACCAGCTCGCCTTCGCGAAGCTGGTCCCCATCCTTCCCTCGGTCAAGGCCGCAGCCCAGGCCGACTATTTCACCCGCCTTCCCGCCGATCCGAGCCTGGAGGATCGCGCCCGCCAGATTGCTAGCCGGCAACTGGACCGCGCGGAACTCCTGGTTCCCCCGCTCCCCCGCCACGACGAGCTGGCCAAGGCCCTCAACCAGGCTTTCCAGACCGCCGCTCTCGGAAAATCCCAGGCGAACGAAGCCCTGGCCAAGGCCGCCGCTGACTGGGATCGGATCCTGAGCAAGTAGCATGGCCACCCACGCGAAACCTGCCCCGAGCCCGAAGCGCCGCTGGAACCTCGCACCCTACCTCTTCATGCTGCCCGCAGGCGTGGTGCTCGGCGTCTTCTGGATCCTGCCGGCCCTGATGGCCGTCACCAATTCCTTCGCCGAATCGGACTTCGGAGGATCCTGGCGCTGGGTCGGCCTCGCGAACTACACCCAGCTCGCGAGCGACCCGACGTTCTGGAAGGCGCTCGCCAATTCGCTCATCTACCTCGTGGGCGTCGTTCCGGCTCTCGTCGTCCTTCCTCTGCTGATCGCCATCTTGGTCAACGTGCCGATGCGGGGAATCGGTTTCTTCCGGGCGGCCTACTACCTGCCGGTGGTCATCCCCATCGTGGTGGTGGGCCTCACCTGGAAGTGGCTCTACGCCGAGAACGGGCTCGTGAACTGGGTCGCGCAGGCTTTGTTCCCGTGGCTGCTGACGCACCCCGTTCCCTGGCTGAGCCAGCCGGAGACCGCCCTGGGCGCGGTCATGGCGGTGACGGTCTGGAAGGGCCTGGGTTACTACATGGTGATCTACATGGCGGGCCTTCAGGGGATTCCCCCCGAGATCTACGAATCCGCCGATCTCGACGGCGCCCGCCGGTGGCAGCAACATCTCTACATCACCCTTCCCTTGATGATCCCGCACATGGCGATGGTGGGAATCGTGAGCTCGATCAACGCCCTCAAGGTCTTCACCGAGATCTTCGTGCTCACCAAGGGGGGGCCGCTGGAGTCGACCACGACCATGGTCTACTACCTCTACGAGCAGGCCTTCGAGAGTCTGAACATGGGGTATGCCAGCGCCATCGGGATGGTGCTCTTCGCCATGACCCTGGCGCTTTCGATGCTCAACAAGCGCTACCTGGAGCAGAACCAGCTCGGGTAGTTTGAACCAGCCGAGGGTATAACCTTCATGACAAGCGAGTGACCCAATAGTGCTCAAGGAGAACCTCATGACACAGACCGAGTCCGGCTTCAGCATCACCTCGATTCACGAGGGCGTGAACAGTTTGCTTTTCGACCTCAACGGCCGCATCTGGGAGCTGTTCGAGTTTGCGGAGCAGGCCCGACAGGAAGCCGAGAAGGTTCTCGCCGAGGGGGCTGCCAACGTCGAGGCGGAGCTGCGCGAGGCGCTCGCAGCGCTGACAGAGACCCTTGAAAAGGCCGAAGAGATCAAGGGCACGCTTTCCAAGCAGGGCTTCGGGATCATGGGCGAAATGGTCGTTACCCTGGGCAACCAGGTGAACGCCGTGATCCAGACCTTGATGAAGACCAAGGCGTAACCGCTCTCGCTTCTTTCAACCTGGACCCCAGCCGTAGAGGCTGGGGTTAATTTTTTGAGGCTTGCTATCCTTCGATCAGGACCCGCAGGTCGCCTTGCTTGTCGAGGATGCGGGTCGTGGTCGTGCCGTTGGTCTGGATGAATTCGAGGTCCACCAGGGCCGCGCCGATGCGCAGGCCGCGGATGGTCACCCGTCCGAGCCAGTCGGGCAGGGAGGGCACGTTTACCTTGAGGGTCCGGTGCGGGGCGTCCGCCTCCAGTCCGAGAGAGGCCAGCAGGAGCATGATGGGGGTGGCGGCAGCCCAGGCCTGGGGGGCGCAGGCCACGGGGTAGGGAATCGGCTTGTCGATCTCGCCTTGGCGCGCGAAGCCGCAGAAAAGCTCGGGCAGGCGATAGTAATTGAAGCGGAGGGCCGCATCGTACATGGCCGTGAAGATCATGTTGGCCTCTCGCTTGAACCCTCTGTCGGCGAAGCCCTTGGCGATGAGGGCATTGTCGTGAGGCCAGACGGTGCCGATGTGGTAGCCGATGGGATTATAGACCGGGCTATCGGCTGAAAGGGTGCGGATGCCCCAGCCCGAGAACATGGCGGGGCTCAGGAGGGACCTGACCACGTCATGGATGTGTTCGGGCGCCACGATGTTGCTCCAAAGGGCATGGCCGGGATTGGACGTGAGGGTCCGGACCGGGCGCTTGTCGCGATCCAGGGCGAGAGCGTAGAATCCGTCCTCGGTGGACCAAAAAGCCTGGTTGAAGCGGAGCTTGAGCTCCTCGGCTTCCTGAAGGAGGCGCTTGGCGAGAAGCTCTTGGCCGACCAGGTGGCAGAGTTCCGAGGCGCGGCGCTTGGCGTCGTAGACGTAACCCTGGACTTCGGCGAGGGCGATGGGGGCTTCGGCCAGACTTCCATCCGGAAAGATGACGGCGTTGAAGGAGTCCTTCCAGCCCTGGTTGCCGATGCCCTTGGGGCTGCGGCGCAGGTACTCCACGAACTTGTCGTCGTCGAGGTCTCCGTAGGTTTCGAGCCAGAGCAGGGCGGCTTCGGCGTGTTCCCACAGCTCGTGCACCAGGCTCGTGTCCCCCGTCCAGCGGTAGGTTTCGCTCAGGAGGATGAGCCAGAGCGGGGTGGCGTCCACCGTCCCGTAGTAGGGGGTATGAGGGATGACTCCCAGGCGAGCGAGTTCTCCGTATCGGAACTCGTGAAGGATCTTACCCGGCTCTTCGTCGCGGAAAGCGTCCTCGGCCTTGCCCTGATACTTGGCGAGGAAACGTAGGACACCCTTGGCGACTTCCGGACCGAGCATGAGAGTTTGCAGGCAAGTGATGAGGGCGTCTCTGCCGAACGGGCTGGTGAACCAGGGAATGCCCGCCGAAAGAAAGGGCCCCGTGGGGTAGCGGGAGGTCAAGGCGACCAGATCGCGGATGCTGCGGTCGAGAACCAGGTCGAAGACGGCATTATCGGTCTTGATCGAGGTCTGGAAGAACTGAGAGGCCGCTCCTTGTTCCGTGATCTTCTGGACCAAGCTGGGAAAGCCGAGAACTTCCTTGGGCGGCTCGAGGCCCTCGAGCGTGTCAATCTGGTAATCGATCAGCACCTTGCCGCCGTTTGGCGGAACGACGACGTCCCAGTGAGCGACCGCGCCGACGGCACCTAGATCGCTTTCGAGCGGCTCGATCGTGGCGGGGGGGATCTGGAAGCGGATGCGGGTCTGCAGCAAGAGCTTGTCCTCGCCCCGATACGCCAGGGTGATGCTATTTTCGGCAAGCTGGGGCTTGAAAAAGATCCCGTGGCGCTGTCGGTGGAGTCCCCGAACCTCGAAGATATCCGCGAAGTCGGCGCGGACCTCGAGGCTGATGCGTAGCGCGACCTCGAAGACGTTGAAGTTGAGCAGCCAGACCTGCTCGCGAAAGCTGTCGGAGAGGGCGCGTGAAAGCGAGAGGTGCATGGTTTCCTGGCGGACGATTGAGCCGTCCGCCAGGGTGAGGGGTGGGTTGACGAACTCGATGTGACCCAGGTTGGTCTGCTCGGTGGATCCCGAGAGCAGCGTGGGAGTCTCGCCTGCCAAGCGAAGCTTTAGCCGGCTCAGGAAGCGGGTGTCCTCGTGGTAGAGTCCCATGCCACATTTGCAGCCGGTGCTGACCTCGCCATCCTTGTCCGAGACCAGGAAGAGCCGACCCTGCTTGAGCACCTCCGCGTCGTGTCGGCACCCCGTGAGCATGGCGGGCATGCCCGAGCGGATGAGGTCGGTGAGTTCCTGGTCGATTTCGAGGAGCTCCCCCTCGTCCTCGTTGATCTCCGAGTCCTGATAGTGATCGCCGCTCATGACGCCTCCTGAAGCCTGGGGGGCGCCTACAGCGCCTCTTGGGACTGGATGGCGGGCTCGGCGACGAGTCGCTGATACACCTCGAGGTAGCCCCCTACCATGCCGGACACGTCGAAGCGCGCGATGGCTTCGCGCCGGCAGTCATGCGGATCGATGGCATCCAGCCGGCTCAAGGCGTCCACGGCCTCGTTCACGGTGTCGATGATGAATCCCGTTCGCCCGTGGCTCACGATCTCGGGGATCGACCCGTACGGCATGGCGATGACCGGAGTCCCCGACGCCATGGCCTCGACCATGACGAGCCCGAAGGGCTCGCTCCACTGAACCAGATGCAGCAAGGCGATAGCCCCCTCCAAGACCTCCCGCTTCGCCAAGCCCGCCACCTCCCCGATGAAACGAACCCTCTCCCCGTCGAGATGCGGAGCGACTTCCCGCTCGAAGTACTCCTGGTCGAAGGGATCGACCTTTCCCGCGATCACCAGGGGAATACCCGTCCGCCTGGCCGTCTCTATCGCCAGATGCGTCCCCTTCTCCGGCGAGATCCGCCCCAGAAAGAGCAAGTAGCCCTGCTTCTTCCCGCAACGGTAGGTCGCGGTCTCGATCCCGTTATGGATGGTCGCCATGTAATTGAGCGACGGGCAATCCTGCCGCTGGGCGTCGCTGATGCTCACGAACGGATGATGCGCGAAGCTCTCGAAGTAGCGAAGGTTATCCCCGTTGAAAGGCCCGTGAAGCGTACTGACCAGCCGGGCACCGGATACCTCGGCGAAGGCGTTCCCCAGCGGGCCCACGTGGTTGTGCATGATATCGAAGGTGCGATGGTGCTTCAGCGCGTTGGCGAGGTGAAGCGCCTCCGCCATCTGGCAGCTCCACGTATCGTAACCCAGGTGACGAAGCGCTCGGGGCTCCGTCCACCGACCATCCTCGGCCCCAGGCGAGTCGCCCGTCGCGAACAACGCCACCTCGTGACCCCGATCCCGCAGGCCCCGAACCAGCATGTCGACCACCCGCTCGATGCCTCCGTAGCCCGTCGGAGGCGTCGTCTCCCAGATCGGGGAGATCATTCCGATGCGCATTGGTTACCCCCGTCCAACCCCATCCAACCTCGTCCGCTCGATACGAACCCACCCTCACCATGACATGTCGGCGGTGCGGTTGGATGGGATGGTTTCAACAAAGGGTATCGGCCTAACGCGACTTCAAGCTCGCAAGGTCGATGACGAAACGATAGCGAACATCACTTAGCCGCATGCGCGCGTAGGCCTCGTTGATGGCCTGGATCGGGATCACCTCCACCTCCGCGCCCAAGCCGCGCTCCGCGCAGAAATCCAGCATTTCCTGCGTCTCCCGGATCCCGCCTATCAGCGAACCCGCCAGCCGGCGACGCCCCATGATCAGCGCCGACGAATCCAGCGGCATCGCCTCGGGCAGCCCCACCAGCACCATCGTGCCGTCGCGACGCAACAAGCCCAAGTACGCGTTGTAATCGTGCTCCGCGGAGACCGTGTCGAGGATGAAGTCGAAGCGCCCGGCATTCTGCTTGAACGCCCGGGGATCTCCCGTAGCGACGAAGTCGTCGGCTCCCAGTCTCAGCGCGTCCTCGCGCTTGCTCGGCGAATGGCTGAGAACCGTCACGTGAGCGCCCATGGCTTTCGCCAGCTTCACTCCCATGTGCCCCAAGCCGCCGAGGCCCACGACGGCCACCCCGTCGCCCGCCTTCACCCCGAAGTGACGCAGCGGCGAGTAGGTCGTGATCCCCGCGCAGAGCAGCGGTGCCGCGCGATCCAGCGGCAGGCTGTCCGGTATCCTCAGCACGTAGGCCTCGTCCACCGTGATCCGGCCGGAATACCCGCCGTAGGTGGGTGACTTTCCGTCGCGCTCCAGGCTGTTGTAGGTGCCGGTCATCCCCCGCTCGCAGTACTGCTCCTCGCCCGCGAGGCAGGCCTCGCAGACCCGGCAGGAATCGACGAAGCAGCCCACGCCGACGGCGTCGCCGACCTTCCATCGCCGGACCTCCGCCCCCACCTGCGCCACCGTCCCGACGATCTCGTGCCCGGGCACCATGGGATAACGCGCTCCTCCCCACTCGTCCGAGACCTGATGCAAGTCGGAATGGCAAACACCGCAGTACCGGATGTCGATCAGCACCTCGCGAGGTCCGGGTTCCCGACGCTCGATGACGGTCCGAGCGAGCGGAGAATTCGCCGAAGCCGCGGCGTAGGCGGGAGTCACGAGCATGAGGTCTACCTCCTGACGCAAGGGGGGATCCCTTTCACTCTACCAACGATTCGCCAGGGAAGCCAACCGGAGCGGGGGGCTAACGCCGGGACGCCTGCATCCACCGACAAGGGGGGCGCAGGCGTCTCCAGCATCGTTCCCTCGGGGAATGGTCAGTCCCAGAGGTAGGTATAGCCGCTCAGGCTCCGCTCGTAATGGTGGAGCAGCAGACGCGATTCCTCGATGGTGATCCGGCGCTCCCTCAGGGCCTTCTCGGTTTCGCGACGGATGCTCTCGACCAGGCCTTCCGGACGGTACTGGACGTACCGCAGGGCCTCGGCGATGGAATCCCCTCTCACCACGTGCTCGAGGTGGTAGCCCTCGGGCTCGTCGGTGAGATGAACGTGGACGGCATTGGTGTCCCCGAAGAGGTTATGAAGATCGCCCAGGATCTCTTGGTAGGCCCCGATGAGGAAGAGGCCGAGATAGTACGGTTCGCCCGGCGTGAAGGGGTGGAGCTCCAGCGCATGCTTGACGTCTCGGATGTCGATGAACTGGTCGATCTTCCCGTCGCTGTCGCAGGTGAGGTCGGCCAGGGTGCCGCGGCGGGTCGGCTCCTCGTCCAGGCGATGAATCGGGAGGACCGGGAAGAGCTGATCGATGGCCCACGAGTCGGGGGCCGACTGGAAGACCGAGAAGTTGCAGTAGTAGATGGAAGCCAGGGTCTGCTCGAGCTCGGATAGTTCCTCGGGCACGAAGTCCTGCTGACGTCCGAGTTCCAGGATGCGCTGGCAGCACTTCCAGTAGAGCTTCTCGGCCCAGGCGCGCTCCTCGAGCGTCAGGTAGCCGAGCTGGAAGAGACTGAGGGCCTCGTCCTTGAACTGGACGGCATCATGGTAGGCGGACTGGAGATGGCGGGGATCGATCGACTCCCAGGTTTCGTGAAGGTTGCGGATAACCTGGTGGGCGGCGTCGGTGGGGGTGACGACATCCCCGATGCTGACCTCGTGGGCGCCCAGGACATCGAAGACCAGAACGGCCTGATGAGAGACGATGGCCCGGCCGGATTCGCTGACGAGAGTCGGAACCTTCAGCCCGTGCTGGGTGCAGGCCTCCTGGACGGCCATGACCACGTCGTAGGCGTACTCTTGCATGTTGTAGTTCTTGGAGGCGGGGAAATCGGTCTTGGAGCCGTCGTAGTCGATGCCGAGACCGCCGCCCACGTCCAGGTAGCGCATGTTCGCGCCGAGCTTGGCGAGTTCGACGTAGATCTGGCTGGCCTCGCGCATGGCGTTCTTGAAGACGCTGATGTTGGAAATCTGGGAGCCCACGTGGAAGTGCAGCAGTTGGAGGGATTCCAGGAGGTTCTCGGCGCGCAGGCGCTCGACCACCTCGATGATCTCGGCGGCGGAGAGTCCGAACTTGGCGCGTTCACCGGTGGAGGTGCCCCAGCGGCCTACGCCCCGGGAGAGAAGCTTGGCCCGGACGCCGACGAGTGGCTTGATACCGAGCTTGCGGGAGGCCTCGAGGATCAAGGAGAGCTCGCTGAGCTGCTCGATGACGACGATCGGGGTCTGGCCAAGCCGTTGGGCCAAAAGGGCCGTCTCGATGTACTCTCGATCCTTGTAGCCGTTGCAGATGACCAGGGATCCGGGGGTCTTGAGGGTCGCGAGCACGATCATCAGCTCGGGCTTGGAGCCGGCTTCCAGGCCGTACTGGTACTTCTCTCCGTACCTGACGACTTCCTCGATCACGTAGCGCTGCTGGTTGACCTTGACCGGGAAGACCCCCCGGTACACGCCGTCGTAACCGTACTCCTCGATGGCGCGCATGAAGCACTGATTGAGGCGGTCGATGCGATCCTCGAGGATGTTGGAGAATCGGATGAGGAGCGGCAGGCTGAGCCCTCGCTGCTGGAGCGCTTTCACCAGGCGGAAAAGGTCGATCGCCCCGCCCCGCGTGCCAAGCGGAGTCACCTCGATGTTGCCCTGGTCGTTGACGGCGAAGTAAGGCTCGCCCCATCCCTGGAGATGGTAGAGCTCCATGCTGTCGTCGATCGTCCAAGGTTGCGCCAAGGCCGCGCTCGCCGTTTCTTCCATCCCGTCTCTCCCTCTCGACTCCTGAGTGTCTTCCCATGTTCGCCGATCAGTTTACCGCGTTCCGCGTCGTTGGGGGAATGCGGGGGATCGGATCGACGAAAAAACGACCGGCGGTCCCAGGACCGCCGGTCTAGTGGAGACAAGGGGAATCGAACCCCTGACCTCTTCAATGCCATTGAAGCGCTCTACCAACTGAGCTATGTCCCCAGGTACTTTTCCGAAACAGTGGAGCTGAGGAGAATCGAACTCCTGACCTCTTCAATGCCATTGAAGCGCTCTACCAACTGAGCTACAGCCCCTCGCGCAAACGCAGTTCCAATGTTATCCCAGCCTTTAACCCTTGTCAACTATCTGTGATCAATAATTAGCCGCATGTTCCCTCGTGAGGCCGGCCAAGGAGACCCGACGAGGGCCGTCGGCAAGGGGGATGGACCCTTGGAATGGCTTAGCGGTGACATCGTCATCCCATCTATCCTGTGGTATACGTAGACATGGATACTTTCTCCTCAACGGTTTCAGGGGGACCGACACTGGCGGCCTGAGCGGCTTTTCTCGCCCGCCCGAGTCGCATGACGGTCCGCCTGAGCCAGGCCCAATTGACGAGCAGGCGAGGTCGCATGTTCCCAACCACCCCGGATCCCCCCCCCTCGGTCGCCTCGATGAGCGCAATTCGCCTCATCGGGCTGCTTCATGGCCTTTTCGCCAAGCTGGGCCAACGCGGTGACCTCGAAGGGGCCCTCTCCGAGGTCCTCGGCGAACTCGGAGAGTTCCTCGGAGCCGACGGCGGATTCCTGCTCTCCGCCTCCGACCTCTCCAATTTGCGCCTCCTCGCGGAGTCCGGTGCCTCCTTCCACGAAGACACCATGGACAAAGAGCAGCTTCACGAGTTCTACAACGAGATCTTTCGGGAACAACGCCCGACCATCATTCGAACCATGCGAGCCGAGGCCACCAGCATGGTCGGCGTCCCCTTGGTCATCGACGGGCGCCTCATCGGCGGCATGTGCTTCTTCCGCGCCGAGCCCAAGAGCCCCTTCGCCTACGAGGATATCCCGCTACTAGGAATCGTCGCCCTGCCCTTGGCCATCCACCTCGAGAACCTCGAGTTCGCACGCTCCAACGCGGCCCGGCGAGCGGAGCTAGAGGCGATCGTCGCCAGCATGGTGGACGGCCTGCTGCAAGTCGACTCCTGGGGGCTCATCGTCAGCTTCAACGAGGCCGTCCGAAACCTCTTCGGACTCCCCGACGCCGAGTTCTACACCCTTTACTGGGACGATCTCGTCCGCACCGGAGATCGCCACGTCGAGATCTTCGCCGACTTCAACCGTGCCCTGCGCGAAGGTCAACCCTTCGCCGCCCGCTGCCCCGCCACCATCCAGCAAGGCGATCGCGAGATCCCCGTCTCCATCAACTTCAACACCATCGTCGAAGCCTCCGGCCGCATCACCGGTGGCGTCCTCTCCGTCCGAGACGTCACCATCGAAGCCCAGATCGACCGCATGAAGGACGAGTTCATCGCCACCGTTAGCCACGAACTCAAAACCCCCATCACCACCATCTCCGGCTTCCTCGAGATGATGATCACCCGCCCCATGAATCGCGTCGAACAACTGCCCTTGCTCGAACTCATCCACTCCGAGACCGGGCGACTCGGACGCCTCATCAACGACATGCTCGACCTCAGCAAGATCCAGTCCAATCGCCTCAGCCTGGACCTCAAGCGTGTCCGCATGGACGGCCTCATCAAGTCCTGTCTCAAGCCCTTCGAGATGCGCCACAAGAGTACCCATCGCTTCGAACTCAAGGTCGAGCCCAACCGCGCCATGATTCACGCCGACCCCGACCGGATCTCCCAGGTCCTCGTCAACTTCATTTCCAACGCGGTCAAGTACTCCCCCGACGGGGGAACCATCTCGCTCGCGGCCCAGCGGCTCGACGATTCCTGGCGGGTCGAGGTGCATGATCTCGGCATCGGCATCCCTGACGATGCCCTCCCCCATGTCTTCGACCGCTTCTATCGCGTCAATGAAAATCAAACCGCCGGTTCCGGACTGGGACTCTATATCAGCAAGGAAATCATCGAGCGACATGGTGGACAAATCGGCGCCCATAGCGTGGTGGGCCAGGGCTCCACGTTCTGGTTCTCCCTGCCCCTTCAAACGAAGGACGACAAGGCTGCCAAGCCGACAAAACAAGGCAGCAAGTCCTTGCGCAACCATGCCATAGCCAGGGCCGAGCTTTAAGCACCTTGCTCGCCCTCGTTCCCGTCTTCGTCTATATCCTCGGCTTCACGGCCCTGGGATTCCTGGCTCGGGGCTTCGGGTGGTTGACCCCGATCCGGGTGCGCCGACTCAGCTGGACCGCCCTGAACGTGACCCTTCCCGCCCTCACGATCGCGAGCATTCACGGCTCTCCGCCGCTGAAGGCAGGGCTGCTCTGGCTTCCCGTCGCCAGTTGGCTCACCTTGCTGGCAAGTTGTATCATCGGCTACTTCGTGCTGCTCAAGGCGTTAAAGTTGTCCCCGCGCTTGGCGGGCTCGCTCTTCCTTCCCGCCGTTCTGGGAAACGTCACCTTCGTGGGGTACCCCGCGTTGAGCGCGCTCCTGGGGAATCCGGGGCTCCTGCGAGGCATCTTCTTCGACCAACTGGCCAACGGGATCTTCCTGGCGACTGCCGGCGTGGCCATCGCGAAGTGGGCCGGCGAAGGCAGCCGAACGCCGCCCCGAGCCCTCATCAAAGGAGTGCTCGCATTTCCACCGCTGTGGGGGCTTCTCATCGGTTTTTCGACCAAAGGCGTCCCGCTCGACCCCCTCTTCACGGTCCTCGGCTGGATCGGATCGACCACGACGCCCCTCTTCCTGCTGGGGCTAGGAGCCACGCTCACCCTCGTGGGATGGCGAGAGAGCCTGCTTGGCGCTCTCGCGGTCAGCGCCTTCAAGCTCTTGGCGCTGCCGATCCTGGGTTATGCGCTTTACCGACTCCTGCCGCTGCCCCGGATTGACCTCCAGGTGGCGGTCCTACAGACCGCCATGCCGAGCGCGCTCGCATGCGTGAGCTTGGCGAGCGCCTATCACCTCGACGAGAAACTGGTGGTCAACGCCGTCGCACTCAGCCTACTGCTCAGCATCCTGGCCCTCCCCCTATGGGCATGGCTACTGGGCCTGTGATGTATTGCTCGGTTGAACGCCGCATGAGGGGCTGATGTCAGGCCCGGGTCAAAGCCATCCCATCCGTTCGCAGGCCAGGGCGGCCTGAACTCGGTTGGAAACCTTCAACTTGCCGTAGATTCGCGCCAGGTGGTTCTTTACCGTGTTCTCGCTGATGCAGAGACGCGAACCGACTTCCCGGTTCTCGAGACCTTCGGCCACCAAGGCGATGATCTGCCGCTCGCGGTCGCTCAGCGCGACGGTACTCGCCGTCTCGGCGCGCATCACCGAGCGGTACTTGTGAAGGAGCGCTCTTTCGATGGCAAGGTTGAGCTGGCCGAGATTGTCCAGCGGTTTGAGCAGGAAGTCGAAGGCGCGCCCCTCGCGGAGCGCCTCGATCGTATCCTCCATTCTCGCTTCTCCCGAGAGGAAGAGCACCTCGACGGTCGGCAAGAGTTCCTTGAGGATGTCCAGGAGGTTGAGGCCGCTCAGGCCGGGCATCTTGAGGTCCGTGACCACCACGTCGACCGGCTGCTGCTTGGCGATCGCCAGCGCCGCCCTACCGTCGGCAGCCGTGAGGACCTGGTATCCAGTCGCCGAGAGCCAGCTCTCCAGCATGTCGCGGGTGTCGCGATCGTCATCGGCCACCAACACGACGGGAGGTTTCGTTTTTGGCTGCTGCATCACCTCTCCCTTGCTCGCGATCCGCTCGCGCGCTGAACGCCCGTGGGTATTCATGCGCAGTATAGATTGTCGAACTCCGAGTGCCAAGCGCAGTTCCTACGGATCGGGAGAAATCCCGAGCCAGGTCCGGAAACCCCGCCATCCATCACGCCTTCGGGGAGATTTCAATAGTCCGGGGGAACTACGGAGTTGGTCCGCTCGGCCTCTGGCTTGCCTGCTTGCGTCCCCGCATAATCGGATGGGAACGCGCCGCTTCGATTCAGCTTTTTGATCGGCGCGTGGCCTCCGGGCAACGATCTTCGGGCGATCCGCCGAGATGGCGCGGATGCTGAGAATCACGCGATGATTGCCCCCCGAAACGCCCATGCAGCAACTGAAATTGCATAAGAGGAGGAAGCTCGATGAGACTTACCATCGGCACGAAATTGATCTGCGGTTTCCTGGCGCTCGCCCTGGTGACCCTGATCGGCGGAATATTCTCGGTGCGGCAACTTCATCAGCTCAACGCCACCAGCCGGGAACTCACCGACCACTGGCTCATGGCGACGACTCTCCTGGGCAACGCCAATGTCGCCGCCAGCGACTTGCAGCGCCTCGCGCTCCGCCACGCTTACATCTCCAACACCCAAGCGGCCATCGCTGCCGTCGACCAGAGCATGAACGGCTTCCGCGACACGATGCTCGACAACTTGAACCGCTACGACGGCCTCATCACCTCCCCCGAGGAAAAGGGCCTCGTCGAGACCCTCATGCGAGCCAACGGATCCTACCTGTCGAGCCTCGAAACGACCCTCACGCTGAGTCGCGCCGGCCGCAAGGCCGAGGCCACGACCATGGTCGAAGGAGTCACCTTTCCGCACTTCTTGAAACTCAAGGAGCAGTTCGATGCGCTCACCGCCTACAACACGAAAAACGCCGAACAAGCGACCAAGCGCTCGGGGGATATCTACGCGCTGTCCCTGACGCTCATCGTTCTCTCGATCTTGTCGGCTATCGGCGTGGCGATCGCCATCGGCGCCTACCTCACCACCACCATCACCCGCAGCCTGAAGATCGTTTCGGTAGCCGCCGATCAGCTTGCCCAGGGCAACCTCGATCAGCACGTCGAAATTCGAAGCGATGACGAGCTGGGGGACATGGCCCGGAGCTTCGAGCTGATGATCACCAACCTCCGCGGCATCATCGGCCAGGTTCGCGGGGTGGCCGGCACGGTCGCCTCGGGAGCCGGCGAGATCAGCGCGACCACCGCACAGATGGCCCGCGCGGCGAATACCCAGGCCGCCGCGGTCGAGGAGACCTCGTCGGCCATGGAGGAAATGGCCGCCTCGTCCCAGCAGACGGCCGGCCTTGCCCAGTCGATGGCTGCCGGGGTCGAGGAGACCTCGTCGAGCATCGAGGAGATGGCGGCGAGTATCCAGCAGGTCGCCGGGAACGCGGATACCCTTTCGGCCGCGGTGGGTCAGACGTCGGCATCCATGGAGGAAATGGCCGCCTCCGTCCTACAAGTCTCGCAGAACGTCGGCGAAGCCAACAGAGTCGCCGATCACGCGGCCCAAGTGGCGCAGGACGGCCATGCCGCCGTAGAGCAAACGATCGAGGGCATGTCGCACATCAACCGCGTGATGAGTGACGTGGTCAAGGTGATCGAGGCGCTTGGAAAGAGCTCGGAGGAAATCGGCGCCATCATCGCGGTGATCGACGACATCGCGGACCAGACCAACCTCCTCGCGCTCAACGCGGCGATCGAGGCGGCCCGGGCGGGCGAGCATGGGAGGGGCTTCGCGGTGGTCGCCGACGAGGTTCGCAAGCTGGCCGAGCGCTCAGCCTCGGCCACCGGTGAAATCGCGCAGCTCATCAAGGGGATTCAGAAGGAGTCCGGAGATGCGATCGCCAGCACTCAGAAAGGCGAAATCGCCATCCGGGAGGGCACCCTCCTCGCCACGAGCGCCGGAGAGACCCTGACCCAGATCGTGAGCGCCGTCTCGCAAGTCAGTCTCCTCATGGGCCAGATCTCGCTCGCCACCGACGAGCAGGGCCGGGCGGCCGCTCAGATCACCGATGCCGTGGGCTCCATGAACCGTCTGACCCAGCAGGTCAGCACTGCCACTCGAGAGCAGGCCATGGGCTCGGAGCAGATCATTCGGACGGTCGAATCCATGAGCCTCATGACCCAGCAGGTGAACACGGCCGCCTGGGAGCAGAAGAAGGGCGGGGACCAGGTCGTCTTGGCGGTCGAGAGCATCAACCGGGCAGCTCACGAATCGACGGTTGCCACGGGATCGGTCGCCAGCGCGTCAGTGGATCTTCAAAACCAGGCGCAGCAACTGATGGAGGCGATCGCCTTCTTCAAGGACGGCAGCACCGAGCCCAGGGCGGAGCTTCATTCCCGCATCCAGCCGCTCCCTGCCAACCGACTGCTGACGGCTCGTTGAGTTCCTGAAGCAAGTAGCGCCACTATAAGCACGAGGCCGGGAGCATGCTCCCGGCCTCGTGCTTATAGTTTGGCCCGGTGGGGTCGCTCAGGTCAGGACTGCCAGCGCTGGATCTGTCCGGCCACCGTCAAAAGGGCCTGTTCGACCTCTCCCTGGCGCGACCTGAGCTTGTCCACCACCGGCCCCGGCGCCTTGGCGAGGAACGCCTCGTTCGAAAGCTGGCCCGCGAGCTTCTCTCGTTCGGCCAGGAGCTTGACTTGCTCCTTGCCGAGCCGCTCAATCTCCTTGCCGATGTCGAGAAGTCCGGCGAGCGGCAAGAGCAGGGTGGCATCTCCCGACACTCCCGAGGCTGCGAGGGGGATTTCCTGGGCTTCGGTGGAGACCTCGACGCGTTCGGTGCGGGTCAGGTGAGCGAGGTAGGAGGCGCCCTTGCGGTAGACCTCGGCGGACGCGCTGGAGGCATGGATGACGAGGCGTTCGGCGCGCTTGGCAGGCTCGATGCCCAACTCGGCGCGCATGTTGCGAACCGAGCGTACGGCGTCCATGATCTGGGCCATCTCGGCCTCGACCGTGGCATCGATCTTGGCGGCGTCGGCCTCGGGCCATGCGGTCCGAAGCAGCGAGTCATGGCGGGGAACGAGGTCTCGCTCCACGAGGGTGGCGTGGATCTCCTCGGTCACGAACGGCATGAACGGGTGCATGAGGCGCAGGGTCGCGTAGAGCACCTCGCGGAGAATGGCGCGGACGGTCTCATCTCCCGCATGCATGCGGGACTTGGCGAGCTCGATGTACCAGTCGGCGAACTCGCCCCAGATGAAGTCGTAGAGGGCATCGGTCGCCTGGTAGAGGTTGAAGGCGTCGATGGCCTCGGTGACGGTCTGGATGGTCCGGTGAAGGCGCGAGAGGATCCAGCGATCCGCCAGGGTCAGTTCCACGGCCTGGGCGCGATCGCCCTCGGGGAGGTTCATGAGGGCGAAGCGACTGACGTTCCAGAGCTTGTTGGCGAAGTTCCGTCCCGCCTCCAGCTTCTCCTCGCTGAAGCGCACGTCCTGGCTGGAGGTGCCGGCGCCCGCGAACCAGAAGCGGCTGGCATCCGCCCCGTACTTGGCGATCATGTCGAGGGGATCCACCCCGGTGCCCTTGGACTTGGACATGCGCTGCCCCTTGGAGTCCAGGATGGTCGCATGGATGACCACGTGCTGGAAGGGAATCTCGTCGAGGAACTCCTTCGAGGTGAAGACCATGCGCGCCACCCAGAGGTAGAGAATGTCGCGGGCGGTCGAGAGCACGTTGGTGGGGTAGAAGTAATCGAACTCGGGGGTCTTTTCGGGCCAGCCCAGGGTGGCGAAGGGCCAGAGGGCGGAGCTGAACCAGGTGTCGAGGACGTCGGGGTCCTGCTCGGCAGGCTGTGAACACGTGGGGCAGGTCGTCAGGTCCGTGACCGAGGCGGTCTGGTGGCCGTCGGGGCAAGTCCAGACGGGAATCCGGTGGCCCCACCAGAGCTGACGCGAAATGCACCAGTCCTTGATGTTGTGAAGCCAGTCCAGGTAGACGCCCTTCCAGCGCTCGGGGTGAAACTCGATTTTCCCTTCCTCGACCACCTGAATGGCGGGACCGGCGAGCGGCTCCATCTTCACGAACCACTGGTCGGAGAGGCGCGGCTCCACGACGGTGCTGCAGCGATCGCAGTGGCTGACGTTGTTGCTGTAGTCGGCTTCCTTGACCAGGACTCCGTCCTTTTTCAGGTCGAGAACGGCGGCCTTGCGGGCCTCGAAGCGGTCGAGGCCGGCGTAGCGCTCGCCTGCCAGTTCGCTCATGGTGCCTTCGGGACCGATCACGACGAGGGTCGGCAGGCCGTGGCGCTGGCCGATCTCGTAGTCGGTCATGTCGTGGGCGGGGGTGATCTTGAGGGCGCCGGTGCCGAAGTCGCGCTCGACGGCTTCATCGGCGATCACGGGAACCGTGCGGTCGGTGAGGGGGACCCGGACCTGCTTGCCGATGAAGGAGCGGTAGCGGTCATCCTCGGGGTGAACGGCGATCGCCACGTCCCCCATGATGGTCTCGGGGCGAACCGTCGCGATGGTGATGGAGCCCGAACCATCGGCCAGCGGATACTCGACGTGGTAGAGGGTGGAGTCCGATTGCTTGTGAACGACCTCGAGGTCGGAGAGCGAGGTCAGACAGCGGGGGCACCAGTTGATGATCCGGTTCCCGCGGTAAATCAGCCCCTTCTCGAAGAGGTGCACGAAGGCGACGCGAATGGCCTGGGTGTAACCCTCGTCCATGGTGAAACGCCAGCGCTCGGGATCCATCGAGGTCCCCAGACGCTTGAACTGGTGGACGATGGTGTTGCCGTAGTGCTCCTTCCACTCCCAGACCCGGGAGATGAAGGCCTCGCGCCCGATGTCATGGCGCGTCTTGCCTTCCTCAGTCCGGAGCTTGCGCTCGACGACGTTCTGGGTGGCGATCCCCGCATGATCGGTGCCGGGCTGCCAGAGTACCCCGTAACCCTGCATCCGCTTGGATCGGGCGAGTACGTCCTGGATGGTGCCGTTGGTGGCATGGCCGAGATGCAGGTTACCGGTGACGTTGGGCGGAGGCAAGACCATCGAAAACGGCTTCTTGCTCGGATCGCGGTCCATCGCGAAGATTCCGAGCTCCTGCCAGCGGTCGATCCAGGTGTCTTCGACGCTCTGCGGCTCGTAGGCGGTGGCCATCGTCAGCGTCGACTTCTCCGTCGTGGGCTTCGTCTCCATGCGTTCCTCTCTCGGTGAATGCGGCTAGTGGCGCGAATTTGCTGGTCAATTCTACCACGCGAGCCCGCGGCCCGGCTTGTGGTATGATAGGCGTCATGCGAATCGAAGCCTATTGTGACGGAGCTTGCTCCGGAAATCCCGGCCCCGGGGCCGCCGCTGCCCTCCTGCTCGCCTACGAGGGCGATGCGCTCATCAAGGAGCGCGAACTGGTTTCGCCGGTGGATCCCCACACCACCAACCAGCGCCAAGAGCTCCTGGCCGCCATCATGGCCCTCGAAGCCCTCTCGCTGCCCGGGGTGCAAATCACCATGTTCTGCGACTCCAAGTACGTGATCGATGGCATCACCAGCTGGGTCAAAAACTGGAAGCGCAACGGCTGGGTGAATTCCAAGAAGGAACCCGTGGCCAACCGCGAACTCTGGGAACGCCTCGATCAGGCCGTCCAGAAGCACCAGGTGAGCTGGACCTGGGTCAAGGGGCATGCCGGCAACGCCTACAACCACCGCGTCGATCAGCTCGCCGTCAAGGCCGTTCAAGCTGCCCGCAAGAGCTAAACGATCGACAATCCAGAAGCAGGAGGCCCGCCGAATCCGGCGGGCCTCCTGCTGTCAGCGGGGCTGAGGCCCGCGTTGTGAGAAGTCTCACATGCCCGCCGTGCGTTTCGACACCCTAGGCCTCATCGGTGTGACGCATTCTAGACGAGTTACCGGCTCCCCCGACGCTCCCGATGAGGCCCGCCATGACCGTGAGTTGCCCCAAGTGCGACGCTGCGATGACCCTGAAATCCCGGATTCGCTTCGCGGCGGGCCCCGGAAAGCTGATCTACGTCTGCATCAAGAGTGCCAACCACGTCCGCATCGTCGATGATCCCGGATCCCGCCTGCCCGTTCCGGCGGGCGACTAACCTCGGTTCGGTTGCCGGAAGAGCCAGTAGGAGTACCCGAAGGTGACGACCACCAGGCCGATGGTCGATCCCATCACCACGCCGAAGGCCCAATTGAGCGGTAGCCAGATGCTCAGCATGATGGCGAACCCCATGATAACCATGAGCTTTCCTGCCAGCCGATGGGTCCGGACCCAGACCTCGTCGCTGGAGAGCGTCCAGGGCGTGCGAATCCCCACGAAGAAGTTCGACCGAACTTTCGGAAGGTAATTTCCCAGGACGACGAAGAGCAGGCCGATTCCCACCAGGAGCCGGGTGACGTGCAGCGATTGATCCGCCGAGGCCGCCGCCGAAAGGGCCAGGTAGGTGATGAAGAGCATCAGCGCGGTCACGCCCGTCTTGATCACCGGGTAGATGCCGCCGAAGGCCGCCCAGTTGCGGCTTCGCGGATCGATGAGCGGGCTCAAGGTCAGCACCAGGTAGACGAGGGTAGCGGCCAAGGGGCCGATGAGAGCGCCCCAGAGCCGGGGCATCCAATCGTCGGGCCGGCCGTCGATTCCCCAGTGCGTCGGCACCGGATCGGGGAGCTGAGGCCAGTACCAGAAGACCAGGCCCCACGCGGCGAGAATCATGAGAATCGGCAGGAACTCAGTCCTGAACGTCGGGCGCATGGGACTCTCCTTTCCAGAGGTTGAGCATCGAGGCCATCAGCTCCTCGAAGACCGTCAAATTGAGATGATACGTGATGTGGGTCCCGTCGCGGATGCCGTAGATGAGGTCGGCGTCCTTGAGCTGGTTCAAGTGATGGGAGACGGTCGGCTTCTTCAACTCGAAGCGCTCCGCGATCTCCCCGGCGGTACGTGGCCGCTGCCGCAGGAGGGCCAGGATCTCGCGACGACTGGGATCGGCGATCGCCTTGAAGACCTCGTTCAGAGCCATCCCAGCCTCCGGCATGCGCTCAGCATAGGGGTTGCCCCACGGCATCGAGTGCTTTCCAGCGGTAGAGCCCCCAAACGAGGGCTGCCAGCACCAGCAGCCCGATCAGTCCCGTCGGCCCGCCGAGCAGGGAGTGGTGCCCCGCCACGAAGAAAAGACCGTAGGCGGCCCCCTGGTTGAGGAATCCGTGCGCGAGCGCCGGCACGAAGATGCTTCCTGACGCGTAGTAGAGCCAGGCGAAAACCGCTCCCATCAGCACCGCGAAGACGGTCATGAACCCGATTCCCGCGACCGGATGACCGGGGTAATTGAAGCCCATCGCGATGACCGGCGCGTGCCAGAGGCCCCAGATGACGCCATGAACGGCGATCGCCCGGATCTTCCCCAGACCCAGCAGCTTGGGCAGCAGGTAGCCGCGCCAGCCGTACTCCTCGCCCCAGTAGGCCGGAATGCCCAGGATGGCTCCTAGAATCCCCATCTGGACCGCCATCAGGGCCGCGAAGACTCCCACGCTCATCGGAAAGGCTTGGCCCGACTTTGCCGTTATCGCCAGGATCAACTCCTGGAACTTGGTCAATTTGCCATCCAGCGTGAGCCAGGGGGTCAACGCCGAAAGGCCGAAGCTCAGCCCCAGAAAAACCGCCATCAGGGCGAACGCGGCGAGGTAGTAGCGTTTTTTGCCCAGGCAAAGCCCCGTGCCTCGAAAGCCTTCCCGGCGCAAGGACCGGAAGGCCACGGCGACCAAGGCGGGGATCAGCATCTGCACCCCGACCAGGATCTGGAAACTGCGCGGGTTGGCCAGGCCGCCCTGGAAGTAAACGATGACGTCCAGTGCCCAGCTCAGGGCGAAAACGACCGAGACGTAGCTGGTGATGACCTTCCGATCTTTCGGTTCGAGCATCATGATCTCTCCTGATTTTGCTGCTATCTAATTCGATAGTCGACTAATTAGATAGTAATCTAACTTCGGGGGCCTGACAAGTTCCAAACCCCGGAAAAAACCGGGCCTTGGAGCTCGACTCGGATGAAGCCGAAGCGTTCCGGCCAGCCTCTGCTGCCAGCGGGGCTGCGACCCCGGGTTGTGAGAAGCCTCACATGCCCGCCGTGCGCGCCGATACCCGCCGCGGACGCGGCGTGACGTATGCTTGACGGGTTCGCATCTCCTGCGACGCTCCCGATGCGCAGGGACTAGCGGAGGGGGAAAAGCGAATCAATGCGGGCCACGCGCCATTTAATCTCTACGCAATGTAGACCAAGCCTAGTCTTGATGGTGAGAAAGGATTAACTGCATGAGTCCAGGGTATTACTATGACGGATACAAGCAAACATTCGTTCAGGAGGCTGCATGAGGCACATTCGGTGGATAGGCGTGGCGCTCAGTATCGGGTTGTTGACGGGTTGCCCGGGTGGGCTCGGCCTGAACCCTGAGACCCTCGACCAGATCAACTCCATGCTCGGCGAGTACGGACTCAACCTCAAGACGGTGGATCCGTCGACGGGTGAGGCCCGGACTTATCAAGCAGCCGATGTCTCTCAGGTCGTCGGCGAAGACGGCAAGCCCATCGATTACAAGTTCGACGGCGACAAGATGGTCTTCCGGCCCGGCAAAGAGGGCCAGCAGCGGATCACGGTCAAACTCAAGGACGGGACGACCCAGCAGTTCACCATCGAAGGCAAGCAATCGGATGCCCGGATGACCGGAGACGTGGCGTTCATTCCTGACGGCAGCGGCCAGGGCTTCACCACCGAGGTTGGCATCGGCCAGGCCATCAACGTCCGGGAGCGTCACGGCGCCATCATGGACCAGATGGCCTCCAAAAGAATCAAGCTGACCTTCGGCAGCGAGAACCTGGCGGGCCTGAGCCCCGACATGATCAAGGCCGTCTACTTCGATCGCATGAAGCTCCCGCCCTTCACCTACGCGGTCGTGGACGGCGTGCTCAAGGTCGATCCCATGCATTTCTTCATGGCGCGCGAATATCAAAAGCACAGCGGATCCTATCCCATGGTCCGCGTCGGCTACATGAAAGACGGCAAGCTGATGGTGGTGCTCGCCGCCATGGCCGACTTGCCGCAGCTTCCCGACTTCACGCTGCCCCAGCCGGGTCAGGCTCCGCCGCCGCCTCCGGGTCCTGACGCCTTCGCGTCCGACCAGACTCTCGATCTCGAGATCAAGATGTCCGAGTCCCTGGACATGACGATCGAGGCGTACGAGACCGAGAAACAGCTGCAAACCAACGTTCCCCGGCCGGGCGAGGCGCCCCCTCCGCCCAGCGATACGGAGCAGGCCGCGATTCGCGAACATATCAACGAGTTCGGCGTCACGTTCAATGTCTCGACGCTTGCCGGCGTCGGCGCCACGGACGTCAAGGCCATGTTCGTCGGCAAGATGGAGCGCCCCATGATGGACCTCCTGTCGATTGGCACGGGCGGGGAAGTCAAGCTCGACCCGATGATGATCGGCCATGCCTTCCAGCTCTGGTACGGCCCGCTGAGCTCGAACACGACCAACGCCCCCTGGATCCGGATCTACTTCCAGGACGGCTCGGGCGGCCACGTGGCGAAGTTCCGCTTCAAGGCGAACACGGTACCCACTTGGTTCTCCGGGCCCATCGGCTGGGATCCGCCAGTGCGTTCGGATGCTATTGGTTGGTTTCCTCCTCAGCCGCCCTTCGGTGTCTTCGGAACGGGAAACACCGTCTCGGGAACGGACATGGAAATCGGCGCCCTGGAGACCGCGGTATCGCTGGATACCTTCCGGACGAACCTCCGGAACAAGACGGGTCCCAACCCCGATTAGCTTCGACTCCAATCGAATCATCCAAAATCGAGGGCCTCTCCATGCGGAGAGGCCCTCGGTCTATCATGGTCTCGCCTCACCCCTAGAGGCGGTCTTGCCTCAGCGAGCGGAGCGGGCGCGCCAGTCGGCGATCGCCCGCTTGCCGTTCTCGAACGAGAAATCACCCAGCGGGAGCGCGTCGGCAGCGAACCACCCGAGCTCCGCCACGTCGTCCTTGGCGTCGAGCTTCTCCGGGATGGCGCCCAGCACCGTGGCTTCGTAGAAGATGTTGAGCGTCGCGACGCCCGACGCGCCGTAGGTATCCATGTAGATCCCGCCGAAGCCCGTGATCCGGATGTTCAGACCGGTTTCCTCCAAGACCTCGCGCAGGGCGCCGGCCTCGGGGTGCTCCCCGTCTTCGAGGTAGCCGCCGGGGAGATCCCACTGGCCCTTGAAGGGCGCGATGGCCCGCCGCGCCAGCAGCAGGCGCCCCTGGTCATCGACGACCAGCGCGCCCGCGCATGGCTTGGAGTTCTTGTAGAACAGCTCCTGGCAGCCTGGGCAGCGCTGGCGGAGCAGTCCCTCCTGCAGCTGGGCGACTAGCTCCGTGCGACAGTAGGGGCAGTAGCGGAAGTCCTGCATGCGATCCTCGTCTAATTGACCACGGCGGGGATTTCGCTGTCGTCCTCCACCAGCTCGACCAGGGGAGCGATGAGCTTTTCCAGGGCGGGCAGCAAGCCCAGGTCGAGCGCCTCGTGCAGGTGCTCCAGCAGGACGATCTTGAGCCCCCCGAGAGTATCGGCGCTGATCTCTTCGAGGTCGGGGGCGTTCTCGAGCGGGATGATGACCGTGTGCATGTCGGCCCGGCGCGCGGCCAGCAGCTTCTCCTTGAGGCCTCCGATGGCCGTGATGCGGCCGCGCAGCGTGATCTCCCCCGTCATGGCGATGTCCGAGCGGATGGGACGGCCGGAGAGGGCGGAGGCGATCGCCATGGTGATGGCGATTCCCGCCGACGGGCCGTCCTTGGGGACGGCGCCGGCCGGCACGTGCAGGTGAAGGTCGAAAGCCGACAGGCTCTTGGCGGGCACTCCCAGCTCCTCGTGATGGGCTTTCACGTACGTGTACGCGGCCTGGGCCGACTCGCGCATGACGTCGCCGAGCTGTCCGGTGAGTTGCAGGGTTCCCTTGCCCTTCACGGCGATGACCTCGACGGTCATGATCTTGCCGCCCATCTCGGTCCATGCCAGGCCGTTGACGACGCCGACCTCGGGCACGCGCGCATCGTGCTGGAGCTTGAAGCGGCGGGCTCCGAGCAGCTTGGACAGGCTTTCGGTGGTGATCTCGGGGCGCTCTTCCTTCGCGACGATGGCTCTCGCCGTCTTGCGCGCGAGAGAGGCGAGTTCGCGGCCTAACTGGCGGACGCCGGCCTCGCGGGTCCAGCCGCGGATGACGTGGCGCAGCTCCTCGGGGCCGATTTGCAGGGTATTGGACGGCAGGCCATGGTTGGCGATGACCTTGGGAAGCAGGTGGCGCTGGGCGATTGCCAGCTTCTCGTCCTCGGAGTAACCCGAGATGCGGATAACTTCCATGCGATCCAGCAATGGGCTGGAGATGCCATGGGTGGAGTTGGCCGTACAGATGAAGAGCACTTCCGAGAGGTCGAAGGGTGTTTCCAGGTAGTGGTCGGAGAAGGCTTTGTTCTGTTCGGGATCGAGCACCTCGAGGAGGGCGGAGGCGGGGTTGCCACGGTGATCGCGGCCCATCTTCTCGATCTCGTCGAGCAGGAAGACGGGGTTCTTCGTGCCGGCTTGCTTGAGAGCGGCCAGGATCCGTCCGGGCATGGCTCCCACGTAGGTCCGGCGATGGCCGCGGATTTCGGCTTCGTCGTGGACGCCGCCGAGACTGACCCGCACGAACTCGCGGTTGAGTGCTTTTGCGACCGACTGGGCGAGCGAGGTCTTGCCGACGCCGGGAGGCCCGACGAGGCAGATGACGGTGGTGGGTTTGCCCTTGCGGAGCTTGCGGACCGCGAGGAACTCGAGGATGCGATCCTTGACCTTCGAGAGTCCGAAGTGATCGGCTTCGAGCACGCTCTCGGCGTTCGAGAGGTCGAGGCGTTCCCGGCTACGCTTGCTCCAGGGGAGGGCGGCGAGGGTTTCGAGGTAGGTGCGGATGACGCCGGTTTCGGCCGAGGAGGGGCTGAGGCGGGAAAGGCGGGTGAGCTCGCGCTCGACGCGCTGCATCGCCTCGGCCGGAAGCTTGGCGCGTTCCAGGGCGCTCCGCAACTCGGCGACTTCGCTCTGACGTTCGTCGCTGCCGGTGAGTTCGGTCTGAATGACCCGGAGCTTTTCTTTGAGGTAGTACTCGCGCTGGGCCTTGTCCATGGTTTGGCGGACTCGGGTGTGGATCTCATGGTCGAGTTTGAGGGCTTCGAGTTCGACCGCGAGCAGGGTGGCGAGTTTTTCCAGCCGTGCGAAGGGGTCCAGGGTGAGCAGGAGGTCCTGCTTGTCGGCAGGTTTGAGCATGAGGACGGAGGCGATGCGATCGGCGAGCATGCCGGGATCTTCACCCTCTTGCATGGAGTCGAAGGATTCGAGGGTGCCCATGGCGACGGAGCGGATGCCGGCGGGAATCTTCTGGTTGAGTTCGAGGTAGCCGGTGAGTTGCTCGACGACGACCCGGATGAGGGCCTGGAGTTCGGGGGTGGAGGGGGTGATGACGAGGGGGACGAGTTCGTAGGAAGCGGCGATGCTGTCCCCGTCGGAGAGGGCTGTCAGCTGGATGCGTTCCTTGCCTTCCACGATGATGCGCAGGGTGCCATCGGGTTGGGGCAGGGCTTGCAGGACCTCGGCGAGGGTGGCGATGGGGCAGAGGTCGTCCAGCTTGGGTGAGTCGATGCTGCCGTCGCGTTGGGGGGCGAGCACGATGCGCTTGTCGCGCTTCATGGCGGCGTGGACGGAGGCGATGGAGAGGTCGCGCCCGATGAGCAGCGGAACGACGGTCTGGGGGAAGACGACCATCTCGCGAAGGGGGACGGCGGGGGTCATGGGGACTTTGGGCTTCCTACGGGACATGGGCATCCTTTCCGGCTCGAGAGGGAGACTCGGCAAGCGAGTGTCCCCAAAAACGCGACGTGCGGACCCCCGAAGGGATCCGCACGTCGGGCATCAGGAAGCTATGAGGCTTCCTTTTGCTGGAGCTTTCCGTCGGGCATCAGCAGGATGTTGGCGAAGTTCTTGTTCAACACCATGTCCTGGGTGACCGTGATCTTCGAGAGATCGTTGCGGGAGGGGGCTTCGTACATGACGTCCATCATGAGCTCCTCGACGATCGAGCGCAGGGCTCGGGCGCCGGTCTTGCGCTTGATGGCCTCGGCGGCGATCGCCTGGAGCGCCTCCGGGGTGAAGTCGAGTTCGACGTCGTCCATGGCGAGAAGCCGCTTGTACTGCTTGGAAATGGCGTTCTTGGGCTCGCTCAGGATCTGCACCAAGGCGGCCTCGTCGAGAGGCTCCAGGGTCGCGGTGACCGGGATGCGGCCGATGAACTCCGGGATCAAGCCGTACTTCAGCAAGTCCTCGGGCTGGAGCGCACGGAAGAGCGCGCCCAGGTCCTTTTGCTCGGATTCCTTGACGTCGGAGCCGAAGCCCATGGACTTCTTGCCGACGCGCGCTTCGATGACCTTGTCGAGACCGACGAAGGCTCCCCCCACGATGAAGAGGATGTTGGTGGTGTCGATCTGGATGAACTCCTGGTACGGGTGCTTCCGACCGCCCTGGGGCGGAACGTTGGCAACCGTGCCTTCCAGCATCTTGAGCAGAGCCTGCTGGACTCCTTCGCCCGAGACGTCCCGGGTGATGGAGGGGTTCTCGGACTTCTTGGCGATCTTGTCGATCTCGTCGATGTAGACGATGCCGCGCTCGGCGCGCTTGACGTCGTAGTCGGCGGACTGCAGGAGCCGCAGGAGGATGTTCTCGACGTCTTCGCCCACGTAGCCGGCCTCGGTGAGCGTGGTGGCGTCCGCGATGGCGAAGGGCACGTTGAGAAGCTTGGCGAGCGTCTGAGCCAAGAGGGTCTTGCCCGAGCCGGTGGGCCCGATCAAGAGGATGTTGCTCTTGGCGATTTCGACGTCGTCACCCTCGCTGTCCTTGGCCGAGATGCGCTTGTAGTGGTTGTAAACCGCCACGGACAGCGTCTTCTTGGCCAAGTCCTGCCCCACGATGTGGGCGTCGAGACTCTTCTTGATGCCCTTGGGCTTCGGGGTCTCCCCGATTTCCACGGCCGGAGCCTCGGCGTTACGCTGCCCCTCATAGAGTTCCTCGTCGAGGATCTCATTGCAGAGGTCGACGCACTCGTCGCAGATGTAGACGCCGGGAGCCGCGATCAGCTTGCGAACCTGATCCTGCGTTTTACCGCAGAACGAGCACTTCGGCTGGCCCTTGTTATCCTCGTATTTCGGTGGTTTAGGTGGCACTAGCCCCTCCAGTTCCCGTTGCCGGCGGCATCGGCACCTTATTCGCGCCGATCCGAGGCACCAGGACCTCATCAATCAGACCGTACTCCTTGGCTTCCATGGAAGAAAGGAAGAAGTCGCGGTCGGTATCCTTCTCGATCTTCTTGAGATCCTGGTTCGAATGGATCGCCATCAGCTCGTTCAAGCGACGCTTGAGGCGCAGGATCTCGGCGGCCTGGATCTCGATATCCGTCGCCTGACCCTGGGCGCCGCCCAGAGGTTGGTGGATCATGATGCGAGCATTCGGCAACGCCATCCGCTTGCCGGGGGCGCCGGCGTTAAGCAGAAACGCGCCCATAGAGGCGGCTTGCCCCATGCAGATTGTCGAGACATCCGGCTTAATGTACTGCATCGTGTCGTAGATGGCAAGGCCTGCCGTGACCACGCCACCAGGGCTGTTGATGTACATGAAGATGTCCTTCGCCGGATCCTCGGCTTCGAGGAACAACAGCTGGGCCATCACCAAGCTCGCCACCGAATCGTCGATCGGCGTGTTGAGGAAGATGATCCGTTCCTTCAACATGCGCGAGAAGATATCGAAGGAGCGCTCGCCCCGGCTCGTCTGCTCGATGACCATCGGGACCAAACCTGCATGAATCGGCAACATCGGTAACCTCTTTCTAGGACAAGGCTGCGGAAGGGACGGAACTAGGCTTGGGCCGACGTCTCGGCGACCTCGGGAGCGGATACGGAGACCTTCGCGCGCTCGAAGAGCCACTCGATGATCTTGTTGGAAAGCACCTCATCGGCGATCTGAGCATAAGCGCCCGACTCGATGATCTGCTTGCGGAACGCATCGGGAGACATGCCGTAGGACATCGCGTACTCCCCGATGGCCGCCTCGATCTCCATCGGCGTCGGCTCGATCCCCTCTTGGCGGGCGATCTGACCCAACGTCAGCGACGTGCGAATCCGCTTCGAGGCTTCCTCGCGCGAATTCTCCCGCCACTGCTGGATGTTTTCCTTCGTGAAGACCCGGTTCGGATCGACGCCCTGCTGGGCAAGGTTGTTCGCGTACTGGTTCAACAGGAAGGTCACTTCCCGCTCGACCATCGACTCGGGGACTTCCATCTCGGAATTGTCCACGACCTTCGAGAGCAACTGCTTGCGAAGCTCGAACTCCCGGTTCTCCTCGATCTCCTGGCCGATCTGCTCGCGGATCCGGCTCTGGAGCGCCTCGACCGAGTCAGCTCCAGCTTCCTTGGCCATCGCTTCATCAAGCTCGGGGAGCTGACGGTGCTTGACTTCCTTCACGGCGATCTCGAATACCACGGCCTTGCCCGCAAGCTCCGTGTTCGGGTATTCCTCCGGGAACTGAAGGTCCACGGTCTTGGTGTCCCCAGCCTTCATGCCCACCATGGCTTCGACGAAGCCCGGGATGAAACGACCCTCGGCAACCTCGATCGCGAAGTCGGTGGCCGAGCCACCCTCGAAAGCCACGTCGTCGATCTTGCCGACGAAATCCACCGTAGCCGTATCGCCCATCTCGATCGCCCGATCGACGACCTCGAGCTGGGCGCGCGACCGCCGGATGGCGTCGATCCGCTCGGTGACCTGTTCTTCGGTGACCGTCGCTTCGGGAGCGGAAATCTCGATCTCGGTGTATTGGCCCAGCGTCACTTCCGGGCGGACCTCGACGGTCGCCTTGAAGATCACGGGCTCGTTCTTGTTGGCCTGGACCAATTCGAAGCGAGGATCGGAGATGGTCTCCAACTTCTCCTGCTCGATGGCGCTGCTGTAGACCTCGGGAATGAGCACTTCCAGTGCTTCCTGCTTGATGGTCTCGGGGCCGACATGACGCTCGACGATCGGGCGCGGGGCCTTGCCCTTGCGGAAGCCCGGGATATTCACCTGCTGGGCGACCTTACGGTAGGCCTTATCGTATGCGGCCTCGAAACGCTGGGCTTCGACTTCGACTTCGAGCAGGACTAGGTTCTTTTCCTTTTTTTCGAGGGTGACTTTCACGATTGCCTCCAACGATTGCGGCATGTTGCCCTAAAACTCAAATATAATGGGATCATAGTATATCACACCCGCCCTTGTCCTGAGCGGGAAGCGGGGCTTTCGGTCGCCCTAGACCGCCGAAGGAGCCCGGCGCTCGCGCGCATAGACCCGACAGGCTTCGACAAAGGCCTTGAACAGGCGCCCCGTGAACAAGCCGTCCTGGCATTCGGGGTGCCACTGAACTCCCAGCAAAAACGCTTTCGAACCTTCCAAGGCCTCGACCACGCCGTCCTCGGCGTGAGCCGACGCCCGCAAGGGTCCGGCAATCGCCTTCACCGCCTGGTGGTGAAATGAATTGACCTCCAGGTGATCGGTTCCCGCGATTTCAGCCAGCCGGGATCCCGGGACCAAAGCCACGCCATGCGTTCCCTGCGTGCTGGGTTCCTGCTGCCGATGAGAAACCTCGCTCGCAAGCTCCGAAGGCAGGTCCTGAACCAGCGTGCCCCCCAGGGCGACGTTGAGCAGTTGCACGCCCCGGCAGATGCCGAGCACGGGCATTCCTCGGCTAACGGCCTCGGCGGCGAGACCGAGCTCAAGCGCGTCGCGGCGCGGATCCACATCCCCCAGGTGCAGGCTGGGGCTCTGGCCGAAGCGGGCCGGATCGACATCCTCGCCGCCGGTCAACAGCAAGCCGTCGACCCGGTCGAGAATCGTCAGCGGCAGTTCGCCGATGGGCGGAAGCATGACGGGAATCGCTCCGGCCTCCCGGACCCTGAGCAGATAGTCATGCGTGAGCAACGCCGACGTCATGCCGGCCTTGATGCCCGGAAGACCGTCCATGTTCCGGGCGCTCAGAGCGACGACAGGCATCAAAGCAGCGTCTTTCCTGCGGGACGGGGCAAGATGTCCCAGCCTTCTAGTTCTTGGCGGAGGGGGTGGTAGGTCATGTCGTAGTGAATGGGGGTCACCGAGATGTAGTTGTCGCGGATGGCGGTCACGTCGGTATCGGGAGCCTCTTCGGCCTCGATCACCTCGCCGGCGAGCCAGTAGTAGGTCTTTCCGCGGGGATCGGTGCGAATCTCGAAGGATTCGCCGTAACGCCGCTCTCCTTGCCGCGTGATCCTCACGCCGACCACGTCCTCGGCTTCGATGGCGGGGTAGTTGACGTTGAGAAGGACCTTGGCGGGGAGCTTGTGGGCGGGATCCGAAAGCTTGCGGGCAAGTTCCAGGGCGAACGCGGCGGCCTTCTCGTAGCCCAGGTCGCTGAAGCTTGCAAGGCTGAGGGCGACGGACGGGATGCCGAGAATCGTGCCTTCGAGCGCGGCCGAAACGGTTCCCGAGTAGATCACGTCGGTGCCGAGGTTGGGTCCGCGGTTGATTCCCGAGAAGACGGCGTCGATGCCCTCGGGCATGAGGGGGCCGTTGGCGATCTTGACGCAGTCGGAGGGGGTTCCGTTCACCGCGTAGGCTGCCTTGATGGAGCCGCCCAGAGAGACTTTTTCAACGCGGAGGGGCTTGTGAAGGGTCAGGGCATGCCCGGTCGCCGAGCGCTCCCGATCCGGGGCGACCACCGTCACCTCGTGCTCGGTGGCCAGAGCCAAGGCGAGCGCCTGGATGCCGGGAGCCATGATCCCGTCGTCGTTGGAAACCAATATCCTCATGGGTGGCTATTATCCTCGTGTTCTTGCTGTCGAAACGATTGATCCGCCGCACTCGGACTCGCCGGCGCGGCGCGCATGATGGTCGAAGAGGTCCGGAACCTTTCGCTTCCCCCAGGCCGCGTCCCCTCGCGTGCTGCGAAGAATCAATCGGACCACCGGAAGTGACCATGAAAAGTCCTACCATTAGAAAGATAACGGGCAGTCCCGCCGATTGCAAGTCTGAGAGGCCTCCGTCCGCGGTGTTTCCGCTGTTTAATGGAGTCTTAATCCCCGGCAGGATTACTTTAAGTCAGTCCGGCGGCTCCGCGGGGGATAATCCATGAAGTTGCGTCAGGCTTTAGCGCCAGCGGCTGTTTGGTAAGGCAGCGAGAGAACGTCGTGACGAGCTTTGCTACTAAGGAGTAGACAATGACCCCAGTCAACAATCAGCCCGTCACTCAAAAGGGCCGGACCCAGCCTCTTCAGGATGCCGATCGGTTGGCCGAACTGCGCAGCGCACAGCAGCAGCGCGCGGCGCAGAAACAAGCGGAGCAACAGCAGGCCGCCGAAGCCCGGAAACGCGGCACGGACACGTTGACCCGCTCGTCGACAGCCATGCCGGCAGTCGCGTCCACTGCCGACGTCGCTTCGAAGGTCCGCCAGGCCGCTGCCGAGCATATCGGCAACGCGGTGATCGACGGCGCCCGAAAACTTCACGCCGGCGGCTACGTCTACCCGCCCAACCTCACGAGCCAATACGTGCACAGGCCCGGAAAGGTGGGTTGCTGTGCCGACTTCGTCGCCGATGCCTACGCCGAGGCCGCCAAGTCGCTCAACAACCCCAAGCTCGACATCGGCGCCCGGATGAAGGCCGCGCCTGATCCCATGAACAACCCTCACTACTGTCCGTCGATGATCCAGTTCTTCCAGAAGGAAGAGACGCTCCTGAAGCCGAATGCCAAGCCCCAGGTCGGGGATGTGGTCTTCTTCGACTGGGACGGGAACGGCGCCAAGGATCCCGACCACGTGGCCATCGTCACCAAGGTACATCCCGATGGATCCCTGGAATTGATGGAATCCCGCAAGTTCAACCAGCCTTCCGAGGTCACCACCATGAAGCCCGGCGATTCCCGCTACGACAACGTCGTGGGTTGGGGCCGCATGAAGGACGCCACGGCGGACAACGATGCCGCGTTGCAACTGGAGTCCCTGGGGGCCATGCCCTCCCGCCCCGGTGGTTTCGATACGGGGGCGCCGCCGTCGGGATCGAGAAACCCAGCCGCTGCCGTCGGAGTCGGTCATGGCCGGCCCGCCACGCAAAGTTCCGGCTCGGAGGCGCCCAGGCTGAATCCCGGCAAATCCAGCAACTATACGCCGGGTGGCGATGATCGGGCGCTGGCCAAGGATCTCGCGGGCGCAGCGGGTTGGCCCAAGAACCTCTCCGACGATATGATGGACTTCCTGACGGGTTTCCTGCAAAAACTCCGCCAGTCCTCCAACATGGGCGAGGAGCAGATGGAGGACGCCTTCGCCAGCGAGCTGGAGAAGAAGGGCGTTCCCAAGGAGCAAGCCTCCAAGATGGCCAAGGACATGGTCAAGCAGGTCAAGGCCAACAAGGAGAAGATTGCCAAGACTCCCTCCGGGGACACCGCCAAGCTCATGGGCAAGCTTTCCGCCGAGAAGATCGAGACGATCCTCGCCGATCGGGGATCGCCGCTGGCCGGCAAGAACATGGGCGAATTCGTCATGCAGATGGAGGCGAAGTACGGCGTTCCCGCCGCTCAGTTCCTGGCGCAGGCGACCATGGAATCGGGCCTCGGCAAGGAAGGCTACACGCAGGGCGAACACCACAACGTAGGCAACCTCCGCCCCGGCTCGTCGTGGGAGGGTCCGACGGTTTCCGGCTCCGCCGGCTCGTTCCGTTCCTACGCGTCCTGGGAAGAAGGCGTCGAGGGCTACTTCAAGCTGCTTTCCGGCCCGCTCTATGCCGGAAAGTCACTGCAGGAGCAGATCTATACCTACGCTCCGCCGTCCGAGAACGACTCCAGCCACTACGTCGACACGGTCAAGAACCTCATCTCCGGGTGGACCGGGGAATCCCTCTAGCCCGGGCGTCATCAAAGCGCGCCCCCCGCGGCTTCCCATCAGGGAGGCCGCAGGGGGCGCGCTTTCTAGCGTAGCGGGATTCAGACCGTCCGCGAGAACTTCCGGTCCTCGGGGGCCGTCCTCCTCAGGTAGGCATCGAAGGGCATGCAGATGTTGCGAAGCAGCATCTGTCCCCGTGCCGTGACCTCCAGGCTGCGCGCGTTCAGGACGATCAGCCCGTCCTCGGCCAGCGGGACGAGTTCGGCGAGCTCCATGGCGAAGGTCGCGTCGAAGTCGATGCCATGCAGACGCTCGATCTCGGACTTGTCCAGGTAACAGTGGCAGATGAGCCGGTTGATCACGTCCCGGCGCAGGCGATCGTCCTCGGTGAGCCGCATGCCGCGCTGGGCGGGTAGGCGGTCGGCCTCGGTGGCCGCGAAGTACTCCTTGATGTTCTTGTGGTTTTGAATGTAGACCGTATCGAGTTCCGAGATCGAGGAGACGCCGAAGGAAACCAGATCCGAGTCGGCCATGGTGGTGTAGCCCATGAAGTTCCGGCGAAGCGTGCGGTCGTCCAGGGCCGTGGCGAGCTCGTTGTCGGGGTGGGCGAAGTGATCCATGCCGATGTAGCGATACCCGGCTTGAACGAAGGAGTCGATGGCCAGCTCGAAGAGATCCAGCTTCACGTCGGCCGACGGAATGCTCGCGTCCGGGATCAACCGCTGGCCGGGAAGGCTGTGCGGCATGTGGGCGTAGTTGAAGAGCGCGATGCGATCCGGCGCTAGGGAGTGGATCTTGGCGAGGGTCTGCGTGAACTTTTCCACCGACTGCAGGGGCAGGCCGTACATGAGGTCGACGTTCACCGAGCGGAAGCCGATTCGGCGGGCCTCGACGATGAGAGCCCTGGTGAGCTCGTAGGTCTGAAGGCGGTTGACGGCCTGCTGGACCTCGGGATCGAAGTCCTGCACCCCCATGCTCAGACGGTTGAATCCCAGGTCCCGCAGGGTGGCGAGGTGCTCGAAGCTGGTCACCGTCGGGTGAACCTCGATCGAGATCTCGGCCTCGGGGTCGAGCGTGAAGCGCGAGGAAAGCGAGCCGTAGACCCGGCGGATCTGGTCGGGGCTCAGGTGGGTGGGGGTGCCGCCGCCCCAGTGGATCTGGACCACGCGGCGATCCCCGGAGAGCTGGCCGGCGACCCGTGCGACTTCCCGGTCCAGGGCGGCGACGTAGCGATCCACGATCTCGGTGTTCTGGGTGATGATCTTGTTGCAGCCGCAGTAGTAGCAGAGCTTCACGCAGAAGGGGACGTGGACGTAGAGCGACAGGGGGACGTCGCGCCGTTCGCGATCGTTCTCGGCGAAGACCGCGAGGGCCTCCTCGTCTCCGAAGGATTCCCGCCACTCGGGGGCGGTCGGATACGAGGTGTAGCGAGGGCCCTTGGTGTTGTACTTGGCGATCAGGTCGCGAGGAACGAGGAACGGGTTAGGCATACTGCTTGACCGAGTAGGTCTTGACGGCATCGACGAAGGCCTTGGCGTGGTCGGGGTCCATGTCGGGGAGGATGCCGTGGCCGAGGTTGAAGATATGGCCGGGGCGATCGCCGACGGCCTGGACCATGGCCTTGACTTCCGCGGCAATTCGCTCGGGCGAGGCGTAGAGCAGGCAGGGATCCATGTTGCCCTGGAGGGCGACCCGGTCTCCGACCCGATCGAAGGCGTCCTTGAGGTCGACCTTCCAGTCGACGCCCAGCACGTCCGCGCCGGAGTCGGCGAGTTCCTCGAGCACGTGTCCGCCGCCGTTCATGTACAGCACGACGGGAACTCCCATGTCCTGGATGCCCGCGATGATGCGCTTGACGTAGGGAAGTTCGTAATGCAGGTAATCTTTCCTCGAGAGGGCTCCGCCCCAGGACTCGAAGATCTGGACGATGTCGGCTCCGGCCGTGATCTGGTGGCGCAGGTAGTCGATCAGGGTCTCGGTGAGCTTGTCCATCAGGAGGGCGAAGGCCTGAGGCTCGTTGTACATCATCCGCTTGATCCAGGCGTAATTGCGGGAGCCCGTGCCCTCGATCATGTAGGCGGCGATGGTCCAGGGGGCTCCGCAGAAGCCGATCACGGGGAGCTTTCCGGCCAGTTCGCGCTTGACGATCTTGATGGCCTCGCCCAGGAAGGGGACGGTTTCGTCGGCAGACGGCACACGCAGGGCCTCTACCTGGGCCAGGGTGCGGATGGGCTCGGGCAGGACGGGACCCTTGGAGTCGGTGAAGGTCAGTTTCTGGCCCATGGGCTCGACCGGGATCAGGATGTCGGAGAAGATGATGGCGGCGTCGACGCCGATCCGGGAGATGGGCTGGAGGGTGAGCTCGGCCGCAATTTCGGGGGTCTTGCAGCGAGAAAGGAAGTCCATGTTGGCGCGGATGGCGCGGAATTCGGGGAGATACCGCCCAGCCTGCCGCATGATCCAAACGGGTGCGCGATCAACGGGCTGCCGGCGGGCAGCTTGAATGAGACGGTGGGTCATACGGCCAGATCCTCTTTTCGAAAGCGGTAAAACGCTTCCAGTCTATCACATGGCCCAACCGAAGACCGGCTTGAGGATGACCAGGATGACGATCCCCACCATGAGGAGGGTGGGGACCTCGTTCATGAGGCGCATGCGTTTGTCGCTGAAGGCGCGGGGATTCTCGCCGAACTTCTTCTCGGCTTGAACGGCATGCCAGTGGTTGAGGAGCATGAAGCCGACCAGGACGAGCTTGGCCTGCATCCAGCCCTGCTGGAGGAGCGCGGGGGAAACGGCGAGCATGCCGGTGCCGAAGATCAGGGTGGCGACCATGGCGGGGGTCATGATGGCCCGGCGCAGCCGTCGCTCCATGCCCTTGAAGCGCTCGATGACGACGGGCTCGGTCTCCATGGCGTGGTTGACGAGCAGCCGCCAGAAGTAGAGGATGCCGGCCATCCAGCTGATGACGGCGATGACGTGAAGGGCCTTGAACCAAAGATAAAGCATGGCTTTATCCTACGCGCCAGAGAGCGGGAGAGCAAGCGAAAGCGCCGCTCATCCCCTCCCTTCCTGAGTAACCCGGGTTAGACCGGTTCCGGGGTGAAGGAGACCGTGTACTGCCCGGCCCTACAGATTGCCTGGCTTAGCGCCAAGCCGTATTGCGGCTGGCCGGGACGGACCATCTCTTGGTGCATGACGAGCCGTCGATCGCCTTCTTCGCCCTCCATGCTTTCTCCCTTGAAGGGGAGGTCAGGGCGCGCGCTCACTTCGTGAACGACGGCCTCCAGATGCGGATCGTCGGATGCATCCACCCGGATCGCAGTCCCCTCCAGAGTCACTTTTCCCCTCAGCTTCGGCATGTAGCCGGTGCTGGCATCCATTTTCCAGAGATAGAAGGTGAAAGCCTCGAGACTCATTTCGCGAACACTCCGTTCATGACGCCGTCACCCGTGGCCCAGGCATGGGCTTCGATCGGCTGTGTGCGGTACCCTTGGGGATCTTTGCTGGCGCTGATGTAGTTCCTGTTGTTCTCTGCCCATTCCCGGGCAACCGGCACCATGAAGTGGGATTCATCTATTGTTCCGCTATCGAGGCGACGCCCGACACTATTGACCACTGCATCCTGATAGACATGGGTCTGCTCATGGGCGATCGTGTTCACGAACTCGGGCAAGTTGTCGAGATGATACGGCGATATGCTGATCTTCCCGCTCTCTGGGGAGTAGTAGCCAAAGGCACCGGGACGCTTGACCAAATCGGCTTCGAGGCGCAGCGGAGCTGCCTCGAAGCCGTAGATGTTCGCCTGCAACTCGGAGATCCGAGTTCCCGCTTGCATTTTGGCCGCGTATCCCAGTCGATCCCAGTTCTGGAAGGCCTCTTGGAGCGGCGCGTCCGCGCGGATGCTCTCAGTCAGTTGGCCGCGCTGGAGGAAATCCATCTCCTTGAAGCTCGAGACCTTTGGCAGTTCCGGTAGCGACGGCAAGGGCCCCAGGAGCTTGTCGACGACCATCTCCTGCAGTTCCTCCTGGCCTAGAGCTCGGCCCGTACCGGGAAGGTCATTCAGGCCAGAGATGGCGTTCTCAAACCCCGCCAGAAAGTCATCGACGGGCTGAGCGGGCCCGCCGGCCGCATCCGAGGAGCCCCGCGCGAAGTCGTCCAAGTTTAGCTGCGACGAGGCGCCGGATCCGAGCCCCGGCGTCGAAACGGTATCCCCCTCGACCGACGGAGCGTACGATGCCTCATTGTCGGCCGCCATGGGGCCACCAGACGCTTCTGGTGCGCGCGGAGGCGTCCCGAAGCCCTGAATGGTTGGAAAACTACCAATTGAGTGGGTCATCCGGCTGCCTCCGTTCAACGAGAGCTTACAAGGACGGTTGTCTGCGGATTTCGCGGCCGGCTTTCGCCAGTTAATCAATAAGTAATAGCTAAATAATCCCTGCAAAAAATCTGAAAATAACGCCCGCAAAAATTCTGAGCCGGCTTTGGGAGGTGCCCGATCCGGATTCATCCGTGATCAGCCAAGCGAAACATCGGTCTGACAGCCTTTCCTGGCCGTCATCCGGCAGCAAAGGCGCCAGGGGCAGGGTCGAAGCGTGCCGCGAGATTTCCGGGGAATTGGATCGGGCGCGGAGGGGGACAGACTGTATCATGCGGGGATGACCGGCGGGGATGACCGGCTCCTCGTAGGTCGAATACAATCACAGCCTACCAAGGGAACCGATCATCCCCTCCCTTCATGACGGATCCGGGCTAGGGCATGTCATGGGGCATGGACGGCTCTTGACCTTCCTCCGGCATGGTCCGCTGAGCCGGTGCGTTCGCGACAGGCTGGAGGGCCTGGAAGCGCCCATCCGTCGTGCGGATGAAGAGGAGGTTTCGACCGCCGAGTCCGGCACCGCCGCCGGGGAGCTGGTAGAGCACGTAGCCTTCGGAGGTGCCGACCGCGACGAGGTTGCTCTCGTCACCTTCCATGGGCTCGCCGACGGTTTGGTAGATGATGCCGTTGTGGACGATGGTCTCCTGCCCCAGTGCGGGGTCGAAAGCCACCTGAGCGGACCGCTCTTCGGCCTGGCGGACCTGGCTGGGCTGACAGCCAGCCAGCATGGTCATGCTTGCCAGGGCGAGGACGGCTCCTAATCGCAGTTTTAGCATTTTGTCTCTCTTTCCTCTCGCATCGGGCCCCCAGTGAGTTGGCCGATCGCAGAGGCTAGCAGCATCGGCAAGCCGAGGCAACGATCGGCTGCATGCCAAACGCCCGGGAGCTTCATTGTCACCTTGGACGAAGTCTTCCCCGAGACGCCCATCATAGGATGGGACTCGGAGTCGTGTCCCCGCTTCGCCGGATGGCGCCCTGTAGCGCGTTGGCGAGGCCCGCGGGCGAAGGATTAGAAGGAGGTTCCGATGGTGATGCGAAAGGCGATGGCGCTCTTGCTGGCCCTGGGGATACCGCTGGTGGCTTGTCAGCCGGCAGAGCAAGAGGCGGGTGGCGGGGCCGGTGGCGAACGTCAGGTCGAGCGCCCGATGGCGGTGGGCGCGAACCCGGGCGATCGCTTCGAAGAGGCCTACACCAACCTGGCCGAGGCGCATATCAGCCTGGTCCAGGGAGACTGGGACGCAGCCTCTACCAACATCAAGGAAGTGCGCGAGAACCTCGACGGGATGAAGCCGGCGCAAGGCGAGCAGATGGACGAGGCCGTGACCAGCCGGATCACCCGGCTCCAGCAAGAAACCCTCGGTCTCGACCAGCTGATCACCAACCGGAGTCCCGAGGCCGTCGAGCAGTCGCGGACCCTCATGAACACCTTCACCCGCGAGTCCACCCTGGCGCAGGTGGGCCTCGAAGGCGGCGGAGCGGGCACCACCAAAAAGATGAACCGCTGAAAGTAGGATTCCGAGCCGCCGCCCCGTAGCCACCCCGAAAGAAGGCCTCAAGTGGGCCCAAGCCCAAGCCGGTAGCGCGTCTCAGGCGCGAGAATCCTCGGGATTCTCGCGCCGCCCCCTTTTCACCCCCGCGCTTTAGCAAAATCCGCTAGAATTGATCCAGGAAACAACCAGGTCTCCCCGCCCACCTATTCTGGACGGCGGACCGCCATGCGAAGGGCCGAGAGGGCCGAGGGATTGCGCCGATGGGATTGCTGAACGCCTTGTTCTCGCTTTACGGATGGACCCTCTGGATCTTGCACCTCGCGATCGCCGGCCCCCTCATCCTGCTCGTCGTCAGCATCTCCCCCCCCGCGGCCTTCGGTCTCATCAAGGCCATGTGCCGCTCCGCACTCCGCCTGGTCGGAATCAACGTGCGCGTCTCCGGCCTGCAACACGTCGATAACCAGCGCCAGTACTTGCTCATGGGCAATCACCCCAGCATGCTCGACCCTTTCTTCGTGGCGATCGCGCTCCCGCACTTCGCGGTTGCCGTCGAAAAGGCCGCTAACTTCAAGATCCCCGTCTACGGCCGCATCGTGGCCCGATGGGGGAACATCCCCATCCACAAGGACGATCCCGTCCGAGCCCGCCAGGCCATCGCTCTCGCCACCGAACGCTTCCGCCAAGGCAAGTCCCTGGTCATCCTCCCCGAAGGCACCCGCTCCAAGGACGGTCGGCTCGGACCCTTCAAGAAGGGGGGCTTCCACCTCGCCATCGACACCGGCGCCACCATCCTCCCCTTCACCATCAAGGGCGCCTTCCCCGTCTTCCCTTCCGGCGGCTGGCGCATCCATCCCGGCGTCGTGGAGGTCGTCTTCGGTGCGCCCCTGAGCGCCGAGGGAGTCTCCCGCGATCGCCTCGACGCCCTGCTCGCCGAAACCCGAAGCCGGATCGAAGCCCCCCTTTCCCCCCAAGAAGCCACACTCGCCTTGGCATAACCTGGCTTTAAACTTCAAAGGCCATGACCTGTCGTATCATGGAGGCATGGAACGCCTTTTCGATCGCGGGCTGCCCGCTGGACCCATCGACCCCGAGGACGCCTACCTGGACCTCGGGATCCCGCCGGGAACCGGGCGCCCTTACACCGTCCTGACCATGATCTCCACGCTTGACGGCAAGGCCGTGGTCGGCGGGAAGGGTTCGACCTGGAGCCTCGGCACCGAGGTCGATCATGTCCTGTTCCAGCAGATCCAGCGGAACTGCGACGCGGTCCTCGTCGGCGCGGGGGTGATGCGCGTGGACGACATTCCCTACCCGCGCATCACCCCCGCGGAAACCCGTCGCCGCACGGACCTCGGTCTGCGGCCCCGGCCCCTCTGGATCGTGATCAGCGGAAGCGGCAGACTATCGCCGGATCTCCGGCTATTCGAGGCGGATTCCTCCGATACCATGCTCGTCACGACCGAGTCAGCCGACCCGGAGGCCCTCAGGGCCCTGCTGGGCAAGACCCGGATTGCCGCTTTCGGAAGACAGGAGCTGGATTTCGGAGCCATGGGGCGCGCCCTGCGCGAAGTCCACGGTATTCGCCGCTTGAATTCCCTGGGCGGGCCGATCTTGAACGGGGCGATGCTGGAAGCGGGACTGATCGACGAGCTCTTCCTGACGCTCGCGCCCAAGATCCAGAACGGCCGGCAAGCCGTCACGCTCTTCGAGGGGAGCGGAAGGCCTCAGGATCAGCTCGTCGGGGCTTCACTCGTGAGTTTATATCGTTCCGGCGACGAGCTCTACCTGCGTTACCGCCTCGCGGGCTCGTAGCAGGAAGGCCTCGGGGATCCGCGTCTCGGCCTGGCCGTTGGGCCAAGCGATCAAGCCGAAAACCTCGCGCCCCTGAATCAGGTAGCGCTCCTCGAAGTTGGTGAGGGGCCGATTGACCGGAATCGCGATCTGATAGGGGATTTCCAGCTCGTCGAGCACGCTGACGGTATAGTGGAAGAGCGAGGCGTGATCGGTGCGGAAGTTCAGCATGCCGCCCGGCTTGAGCAGACGCTGGTAGCGTCGCAGCCGGTCGGGATGGGTGAGGCGATGCTTGGCCTGTTTGGCGTTCGGCCAGGGATCCGGGAAGAGCACGGAGATCATGTCGAGGTCGCCTGGCCCGAACGCTTCGAGCAACTTGTCCGCGTCTCCCATCAGGAACCTGACGTTGCTCAGCCCATAACGGCGGCAGACGCCGTGAGCCATGAAGACGCGGTCGGGCTTGAGTTCGAGACCCACGTGGTTGATCTCGGGGCTGCGGTAGGCGAGCCTTGCGAGGTGGAGGCCCTTGCCCATGCCGATTTCGAGGTGCAGCGGGGCCTGGCGCTCGAAGGCTTCCTGCCAGCGCCCCAGCAGGGCCGTTGGCTCGGTGATGACTGTCGGGGGCGGGGTCTCCTGCATGAAGCGGATGGTGGTTAGTTTCGTTCTCATGGCTCTCTTCGTCGGTATGGCGCTTGGAACTTTCATGTTACCAAAAAATCCACCGCTTGAAACGGGGAAAAGCCTAGGCGCCTTCGTTTTCAGGCGGGTCTCGGCGGGTCAAGCCGAGGTTAATTCCTGAACGGCGGGATTTATCGGCAGCAAGCCCAGCAATTTTGCTATAATTTGACTGGTTGAGCGGTTTCGGCGCGGGAGATCGAGGTCAATTTGAGCGAACGCAAGGTTCCCGTCTTCGAACTGAGTCCCGGCATGGTCCTGGCGGAACCGGTTTGCCACCCTTTCACGCAGCAGGTGATCTGGGCGAGCGGAACGACGCTTACCGACCAGCACATCGCGATGCTCCGCAAGATGGAGCTGCGCGGCTTGAAGGTCGTCGACTTCGCCCGGAACTCCCCCGGACTGACCTCTTCCCCGCTGACGGGTGAAACCGTTCAGATGCCACCCGCTCAAGAGACGGCGCGCGCGAAGGCGACCGATCCGGCCAGCGCCTCGGGTTCCGCCACCGCTCCCACCCCCGTGGCACCCGTTCGTTACACCCTCACCCGCCCTTCCGAAAACCAAAAGCCCGCTGCTCAGCCCGCCGCGCGGGCTCACGGAACGGCCCAGGCCAACGCGCCCTGGAAGCGACCGGTCCCTCAGAATGAAATCTACCAGCCGCAGTCAGTCAAGAATGAGGTGCTGCAACGCAACCTCTCGACCGTCAGGCAAATCACGGACCAAGCCAAGCAGGCCTCGAAGATCGATATCCGAGCCGTCGATACCTCGGTCCAGTCAACCATCCAGCGCATCGTCACCAACAAGGAGCTGCTCGAAAGCCTCATCGACCTGAGAGTCTACGACGAGTATACCTACGCCCATTCCGCCAACGTCATGAGTCTCGCCCTGGTGGTCGGTCACGCCCTGGGATTCCCCCCCGAGCGACTTCGCGTCCTGGGCATCGGCGCGCTCCTTCACGACATCGGCAAGGCCATGGTTCCCGAAGCCATTCTTCGCAAGCCAGGAAAGCTGACCGAAGAAGAGTTCAACATCATGGCCACTCATCCCGCCAACGGGATCATGATGCTGGCGGCCTACGGCTGGGCCACCACCGACATCAAGAATATCGTCTTCCAGCACCACGAAAAGTTCAACGGCTCGGGCTACCCCATGAAGCTCTCGGGACCCGCCATCTCCGAGATGGCCCGGATCGTCTCCGTCGTGGACGTCTACGACGCCCTCATCTCGGATCGCCCCTACAAGGTCGGGCTTCCCCCCAACGTGGTCTACCAGGCCATCATCAACGGATCCGGCGAGCACTTCGACCCTCGAATCGTCCAGGCCTTCGTCCGCTTCATCGTGCCCTACCCGTCGGGCTCCCAGGTCCTTCTCAACACCGGGCAGGTGGCGAGGGTCGTCCGGGTCTCGCACGCCGACCTCATGCGCCCGGTCATCGACCTCGAGGGTCAGATGATCGATCTCACGCGCGATTCGCGCTTCGCCATCGTCAACATGCATCGACCGAGTCAGGCTTGAATGAAAGATTTACCCAGAGTTTTCCTGCCCCCCGACGCCTTCGTCGACGGCAAGGTCACCCTCGACGGAGAGGCCTTCCACCACCTTTGCCGGGTCCTGCGCCTGAAGGAGGGCGATCGCCTCTACGCGCTCGACGGCCAAGGCCAACTCGCCCACGTCACCCTCGACGCCATCGCCAAGGCCCAGGCGACCGGTACCGTCACGGGATCCGAACCCGCCCTCGGCGAGCCCCCCATTCCCATCACCCTCGCCGCCGCCATCCCCAAGGGCGAGCGCTGGGAGTGGATTCTCCAGAAAGCCACCGAACTCGGCGTCAGCCGCATCCTGCCGCTGATGACCTCCCGCACGGTCGTGCAGATCGATCCGAAAAAGGCTGCCGACAAGCAGACCCGCTGGCAAAAAATCGTCATCGAAGCCGCCGAGCAATGCGAGCGCGGTCGCATCCCGGAGGTTATGGCCCCCATGTCGCTCGGTTCCTTCGTCGCATCCCCCCCACCCGGATTGACGCTCGCATGCCTGGAACGGGCCGGTTCCTCCCTGTTCGCGGCACTGGAAGCGGCCCCTCGACCGGAGGGTATCACCGTGCTGGTCGGACCCGAAGGGGGCTTCACCCCGCAAGAGGCTGACCAGCTACTCGCCATGGGCGCTAGGGGGGTCAGTCTCGGTACCCGGATCCTCCGCGCGGAAACGGCGAGCCTGGCCATTCTCACCATGCTCGCCTACCACTACGAACTCCGCTGATCGCTCAGCGCTTCCGTGGATCCGGGGGAGTGGGCTTTTCGGGAAGCTTGCCGGTGCCCGGCGTGTTTCCGCCCAGCTTGAACTTCGGTTCAGGTTGGGGGGGGGCGTTAGATGCGGCAGGTGCTCCCGGCACCTTGGAGAATCGGGAAACGGCGTCCTTGTAGCCCTGCATGACCTTGTTGAAGACCTCGAAGCCCTTCTCGGCCGCGGGGGCTTGCTTGACCTTGCTCATGACGTCCCGCTTCATGTCTTGAAGCTTCAACTTGTCGGTGACCTGGTTTAGCTTCTCCTTGCCCATGCCGGTGACCTGGTTGAGCTTCTCTCGACCCTTGTCGGTGACCTGGTTGAGCTTCTCCTTGCCCATGTCCGTGACCTGGTTGAACTTCTCGCGGCCCATATCGGTGACCTGGTTGAGCTTTTCGCTCGGCATCGAAAGGGGGGACGTCTTTCTATCGGGGAGGCGGTTCGCCGGAGGCAGCGTGAGCGGCGCGGTGGGAGCGGGGCGCGGGGGAACGGGCCGAGGTTTGTGCGGAGTCGCGAGGGTGGCGCCGGGAGCCGAGCCGGGCGCGAAGCCCGTTTCGGCGACGAACTTGGTTCCGACTTGGGGCGCGAGGGGTTCGGTGTTGCGCTCGAGGATCCTGGGCGGAGAGAAGCGGGGAGATTCCGGGATTTCCGGCAGGATGTGCTTGGCCTCGCTTCCCTGCGTGGGAACAGGCGCGCCCGGCTTCTTCAACTTGGATCCCATGGGCTTGCCCTTGAGTCCGCCCTTCTTGGCGACAGGCTCTTCGACGGGCTTCGGTAGGGCCGCGAGATGGGCTTCCAGTTTTTCCAGGGCGGACTTCGCCTGCTCGCCGAACTTGGGATCATCGAGCAGGATGAAGAAGTACGCCGCCGCTCGTGGGAGATCTTCCAGCCGCTGGGAGAGCCGAGCCGCCACCTGAATGATCTGGGGCTGATTGGGATCTCGCTTGATCGATTGTTCGAAGGCCATGAGGGCCTGCGGCAGGTCCCCGATGTTCGCGAAGGCCTTCCCTAACCGCTGATAGACCTCGGCGTCCCCTTCGCCAAGCTCGATGACCCGGCAGAGTTCCACCGCCGCCTGCCGATGGTCCCCGAGGGCGAGGGCAATCGATCCCATGAGCTTGTGGACGGGCGGATAGTTGCCGGCAATCTGCTGCACCAGATAGGCCTGGGTCGCGGCCCGCTTCAGGTCGCCCTTGTCGAAGGCGATCTTGGCCAGCCGGAATCGCGCGACCACTGCCTTGCTATCGTTGACGAGGGCTTTCTCGAAGCAATGGATGGCCTCTTGAGTGAGTCCGCGCTCGTCCTTCAGGATGCCCAGGTGGATGAAGGCGTCGGTGAGGGTTTCGTCGCGATGGGTGGCTTCTTCCAGGTTCTTGTAGGCTTCGCTTTTGCGGTTGAGCTGAAGCAGGGCTTCCGCCCAGTAGAACTGGGTGGTCGGTTGCGGGTTGCGCTCGTAAGCTTCTTCGAGCGTCTCGGCGGCACGATCGAAAAGCCGCTTCTTGAACTGCGCGCGGCCAAGGTAAGACAGGGCCTCCGCGTATCTTCGCGGCACGCTGGGGGTGATTTGAGACAGGGCCTCGATGGCCTGATCGTAGCTCTGATCCTGGAAGAGCGCGATACCCTGTTTCAGCGGATCGTCGGGGGTCGTCATCGTACCTCACCTTGGCGTGTCAGATAGATTCACCATACCCGGAATCAAGGGTTCGCCACTTCCGATTCCTCGGAAACCGGCACTTGAAGCAACTTGCGCAACCGGTGGTTGATGGCGGACTTGCTGAGGGGCGGTTCATGCAACTCGGCCAGCTCCGCGAGGCTCGCGTAGGGGTTCTCGATCCGGAGCATGGCGGTTTTCTGGAGTTCGCCCGCAAGTTCCGAAAAATAGCCGGCAGCTTGCAGGGCCACCAGATGCGCGATCTGCGTCTGAGCCGTGGTCACCGTGCGCTCGAGATTCGCCGTCTCGCAGTTCACCGTTCGCTGGACGTTGTTCTTGAGATCCCGGCTGATCAGGATTTCCTCGAACTGCAAGAGGGCATGGACCGCGCCTATCATCGTCAAGAACGTGGTGATGTCCTCGCTCTTCTTGACGTAGGCGGTCCATTGACCGCTGCCGCCGCGCTGATAGTTGCCCGCCCGGATTCCTTCGGTTTCCAGGAGATCGACGATCCAGACGCTGACATCGCCGGGGGCCGTGAACTCGAGGTGGTAGGCGCGCTCCGGGTCGACCACCGATCCGCAGCCCAGAAAGGCGCCGCGTAGGAAGGCGCGACGGCAGCAAGAGCGCTTGCGGATCTGGCGCTCCAGATCCTTGAGGGAGGTTTCACCCCCGAGACCTTCCTCGCTCAGGGGCACGTAGAGCCGGTAGGCCTGCCCCTTGCCGCCTCCGGGGGTCGCGAGATGCGGCTGGGCGGCGAAGGCATGCTTGGCTAAGCGGAAGAGCAGGCGCGCGACGGCGGCATTGTCCACGGCCAGCGCCAGGCAAGGCTCTCCGTCCATCAGGGCCGCGTCCTTCGCACAAACGCTGAACAAGGCGAGAAGTAGAGCCCGGTCGCAGCAGGCCTTTTCGGGAGGCATGTTGGCAAGCTGGCTTCTCACGTCGTGCGAGAAACTCGCGGGTTTTCCGTGCGGCATTACCGGAACCACCCCTTCGGATGGCTGAGATCCCCTTCTCCCGGGGCGCTCAGGATCTTGGTGCCGTTGCTGCGACGCAGGGTGAGTAGCCACTGTACGACCGCCAGAGACAGCGCCTGGGGCTCATGTCGGGCGAACGTCCCCTCGTCGAGCAGGGAAGCCTCGATGACCTTGACCCCCATCCGCTCGCAGGCGTCGCGATCGCAGAGCACCGGATACTGGCCCTGCGCCTCGTAGCGCTCTCTCAGAAGTTCGGGAGGGTCCTGGTTCACCAGGATCCAGTCGAAAGCGTCTTCGCCCGCAACCTTGCGCAGGGCCCTGATGTGGTCCGAAGCGGCGAAGCCGTCCGTTTCGCCGGGCTGGGTCATGACGTTGCAGATGTAGATCTTCGGGGCGCGGCTGGCACGCAGGGCCGCGCGTATTTCGGGGATGAGCAAGTTCGGAGCGAGCGACGTGTACAGCGACCCGGGTCCGATGATGATGACGTCGGCTTCCTGGATGGCCTTGACGGCATCAGGGGTCGCCTCGGGAGCCTCGGGTTCCACCCGGATCTGCGCGATGGGCTGCTTGCTCTTGGAGATCTGAGATTCGCCGTGAATCTCGCTGCCGTCCTCCAGAACGGCCACCAGCTCGATCGGAGTGAGCGTGGCGGGAAGCACCTGGCCGCGAACGGCAAGAACGCGGCTGGAGGCCCGGACGGCCTTTTGGAAGTCGCCGGTGACCTCGGCCATTGCCGTCAGGAAGAGGTTCCCGAAGGAATGGCCGATGAGCGACGTGCCTTGGTTGAAGCGGTAGTTGAAGAGGGAGGTCATCAGCTCTTCTTCGCCCGCCAGAGCCGTGAGGCAGTTGCGGATGTCGCCGGGCGGCAGGGCGCCGAGTTCCTCGCGCAGCTTTCCCGACGAGCCGCCATTGTCGGCCATCGCGACGACCGCCGTGATGTTGTCCGAGTAGCGCTTCATTCCCCGCAGAAGTGTCGAGAGCCCGGTCCCCCCCCCGATGGCGACCAGCTTTGGGCCGCGGCGGGTGCGGTACCGGTAGAACGCATCGAGTAAGCGGGACGGATCGACGGGGGGCAGGTCGACGGGAGTCAGGACCCGGACCACCTGGCGAATCACCTTGCGGGCACCGAGATAGGCCATGTAGGTACCGAGGATGCAAGCGGCGATTCCCAGACCCCAGTACGCGGCGGGGAAGCTGCTGCCGCGTACTTCTTTCAGGGCGGCGTAGCTGAGCAGGAAGACCCCCACGTTGACCGTGAGCATGCCGCAGAGACCCAAAAGCAGCCAGCGCTTGAGTCCCATGCCCGGCATAAGCCACTTGCCGAGCGTCGCGAGGGAGTCGCGAAACTCGGAGGGGACCGGCCCGCCGCGCGCTGGACGCGAGAGCGGTAAATTGGGTTCCAGAGGGTGCGTCACTCGGGTCTCTATGTGGAGGCCTGAGCGGGTTCCGCGCCGTAAGCCTCGGGATGTCGGTCGACGTCCCGGTGGTCCTCCATCACGGAGTAGCCTTGCTCATTCAGGAAACCGGCGAGGTAGTGGGCGATCGCCACCGACCGGTGACGCCCGCCGGTGCATCCAATCGCGATCCCCAGGTGGGTCTTGCCTTCCTTCCGGTAGTGCGGCATGAGGAAGGACGTCAGGTCGATGAACCGCTCCAGGAACTCCAGGGTGACCGGGTGCGAGAGCACGAAGTCCTGAATCTTCTCCTGAAGACCCGTGAAGGCCCGGAGCGCGGGGTCGTAATGCGGGTTGGGTAGAAAGCGCACGTCGAAGACCAGGTCGGCATCCGACGGCGGACCGTACTTGAAGCCGAAGCTCTTGACCGTCACCTGCAGGGCCGAGTCGACCTGATCCGGCAGGATGAACGAGCTGATCAGCTTCTCCTTGAGTTGCTTGCCCGTGAGTTCCGACGTGTCGATGATGACGTCGGCTTTGGCCCGGATCTCGGCGAGCTGGTTACGCTCGAGGGTGATGGAGTCGGTGAGCGTCGCATGCCCCCAGAGCGGGTGGCGCCGGCGGGTCTCGCTGAATCTCCGCAGCAGGACCTCGTCGCTGGCTTCGAGGAAGAGCACGTTGCAAGGGTAGCCCTTCTCTCGGATCTGATCGAGAGCCGTGCCCACCGCTTCGAAGAAGGTGCCGCCACGCGTGTCCATGACCACGGCCACCTGCGACATGCGTGGAAAAGTCAGCTCCACGAACTGCGGCAGGAGCGGCGCTATCAGGTTGTCGACGCAGAAGAAGCCGAGATCCTCGAAGCAACGGATGGCAAGGCTCTTGCCCGCTCCTGAAAGCCCCGTGACGATGAAGATGGCGGGACGGTGCCCCGGCTTGAGGGGGGCGGATCCCAGGTCGGTGACGTCGTTCATTCGCAACCACGGCCCTTTCATTGCAAGACACTTCAGTATAGGCCGTCACCGTCATGGAGACAAGGAATCCCCCGGTTCTTCCGTTTTGCCCCAGTTGCCCGTATCATGGGCCTTTGAAGCGGGTCTCGCGCAAGCCAAGCAAGGAGCAGTCATGACGTACAAGCTGGTGGCCACCGATCTCGACGGGACCCTCGTCGGTCGCGATCTCCGGATCTCCCCGCGCGCGCGCCGTGCCGTTCAGCGCGTTCACGACGCCGGAGTCCACTTCGTCATGGCCACGGGGCGCATGTTCCGCTCCACGCTTCCCTACGCCCGTGACTGCGACGTCGTCACCCCGCTCATCACCTACCAGGGAGCGCTGATCCGCGATCCCCGCACCATGGAGGACCTCTGGCACCGGACGATCGCTCCGGAACTGACCTCCGAAGCCCTCGAGGCCCTGGCCGAGGCCGGCCTCCACGTCAACCTCTACGTGAACGACGAACTGCTCGTCGAAAAAATCACCCCCCAGTCCGAGCTCTACTCCCGAATTTCCCAAGTACAACCCCGCGTCGTCGCTTCCTTTCACGATCCCCAGCTGAGCTCGCCCACGAAGCTCGTGGCAATCGGGGATCCGGAGCAGATCGATCGGTGGGTTCCCCTTCTGAAGGAGCGATTCGGCAATCGGCTCTACGTAACCAAGTCCATCGCGCCCTTCCTCGAGATCGCCAACGCCGAGATCAACAAATCCGTCGCCCTCGCGCATCTGGCCGAGCGTCTCGGGGTCAAGCGCGAGGACGTGATCGCCTTCGGCGACGGCATGAATGACCTGGACATGCTGGAGTGGGCGGGCTGCGGGGTCGCCATGGGCAACGCGTCGGAGGCTCTGAAGGCGGTCGCCGACCGGGTCGCGGCGCCAATTCACGAGGACGGGGTCGCCCGGATCCTCGAAGAACTCTTCTAGCCGCCCGGATAGCCGCCCAAAGAGAAGTCCCGCCGATAACGGCGGGACTTCGCGGGTTGAGGGGCGTTTTTTAGCGCGGGGGACCAGGCTTGCGGGCCCGACGCTTGTCGCCCGGCCGGTCTTCGTTCCAGTCGAGGCCAGGCCCCGTCTTGGGAAGGGTGCGGGGAGGACGGCTGTCCTTCTTCACGGGTTTCGACTTCTTCTCGGGCATCTCCGGCGAATCGTCGATCACCCAGCCTTCCGGAAGGTCATGGTGGCTGGAGCCCTTTTGCGGGCGCTCCTTCTTGGCGGGAATCTGCTTTTCCGGGAAGTTCTTCGGCGAGGCTTTCTTGCCCTTGGCGGCCGGGAAAGCTTGCTCGAAACGAGCACCGCGCGTGGGACGGCGCTCGGGCTTCGATTCCGTATCCGTCGGCTTGCCGTTGGCGGGCGCCCTGGCTGCACCAAGCTGCTTGTCCGTAGCGGTGGGCTTTGCCGAACCCGGATTTCTACCCGGCATTGGCGGCTTGTCCACCTTGCCCTTGAGTTCCTTGACCGGGAAGCCCGCCCGGATCTTGCTGAAGCTGAAGCGCTCGTCGGTTCCCACCAGGGTGATGGCGATTCCGGTCTCGCCGGCGCGGCCCGTGCGGCCGACCCGGTGGACGTAGATTTCGGGGTTCATCGGCACGTCGTAGTTGATGACGTGGCTCACGCCGGGAACGTCCAGGCCGCGAGACGCGAGATCCGTCGCCACCAGGATGGAAATCGAATGGTTCCGGAACTTCTCCATGACCTCCTGCCGATGGAGCTGGGCCATCTCTCCGTGAATCCAGTCCGCCGAGAAGCCTTCCCGCCGTAGATGGCGGGCGACGGCCTCGGTGTCTTCGCGCCTGGCGACGAAGACGATGGCTTGATCCGGGGACTGATTGACGAGGACGTGGACGAGTTTGATGAGCTTGTGGCGCGGATGCGCCTGGACCCAGTAGTGAGAGATGCCGGTGGCTGGCGCGCCCTGGTTGACGGCGATCCGCTCGGGATCCTTCATCCAGCGATTTACCAGGCGTTCGACGGCAAGCGGCATCGTGGCCGAGGCCAGCATGATCTGTCGTTCGGCGGGAACCGCTTCCAGCAGTACCTCGAGATCCTTGGCGAAGCCGCGATCGAGGAGTTCGTCGGCTTCGTCGAGCACGACGGTCCGAACTCGGGTGAGCGAGAGCACGCCGCGGCTGAAGATGTCCCTCAGGCGACCCGGCGTTCCGACGATGACCGCGGCACCTTCGCGAAGGGCGACGAGTTGTTCCTCGATGTCCTTGCCGCCGTAGATGGCGATCGCTCGCACCTCTTGGCCTTGGGCGATTCGGTTGATTTCGGCGGTGACCTGCACGGCGAGTTCGCGGGTCGGCACGATGACGAGTCCGCGCGCGGTCTTGACGCGGCCTTCCAGGGGTTGAAGCAGAGGCAGCGCGTAGGCGAAGGTCTTTCCGCTTCCCGTCTCGGCTTGGAGCACGAGGTCGCGGCCCGTGAGGGCGGGGGGAATGCCTGCCGCTTGAATGGCGGTGGGGGTATCAAATTTTAGCGCAATCAGCGCCTGGACGAGTTCTGGGCGTAGGCCCAGCGTGGAAAAACTGCTCACGCGGTACTTTCAAAGTTTGTTTACGGCCAAAAAGGGGGTGTTCAGGGCCGTACGGATGGGAGCGGGGAGAAGGACAGAGGCCTCGAGGGGATTCCGTCTCGCTATGCTAACTCTAGCACATCCGTTCAGTGGGGCAATGCGATGGTGTAGCCGCCGTTGCGATTGGTGGAGAGCACATGGCTGAGCGCGGCGGTCCGGAAGCGAACCGTTCGGCCCTTGGCGCAGGCTGCATCCTCGATGGGGCTGACGGGAACTTGCCTCACGGCGTATTCGAGATGGCCTTTTCCCTCGCCCTGGGCGTGCAGCGAGAAGATCCGGTAGCGATGGGGGTGTTCGACCAGCGATGGTCCCGTCAGAACCTGGGTGGAGCCGAACGGGTGGCTTCCCGTCAGGTGGTAGTGGCCGCAGAGAATGGCGGCCACGTGGTCCTGATTTTTCAGGGCCCATTGTAGGCGGGCGAGGTCGCGATCCTGAAATTTCAGAAGGTCCATGAGGGGAAAGGGGGTGACGGGAGGATGGTGCATGCCGATGATGATCGCCTCGTCGCGATGCGCGTCGAGGGTTTCGGCCAGCCAGCGGGCTTGTCGCGACTTGAAGTTGCCGCGCCAGGTGTGGTAGTCGGCGTCTCCGGAATCGGTGGAATCGAGGACCACCAGTCGGGTTCCTTTGATGGGGGAGAAGCTGTACCAGGGGGAGCCGAGGTTGAGGCCGCGATCGCCGAGGCCTTCCATGAGCAAGGCTTTTCGGGCGGCGGTTTCGTCGCCTTCGACGTCGTGGTTGCCGAAGGCGGCGTAGTAGGGGTGGCGGAGGTTATCGAAGATGCGTCGGAACTCGACGAGATCGCGTTCGACGCGATAAGGCAGGTGGAAAAGGTCTCCCGTGAGCAGGACGAAGTCGAGATCTTGTTCGTTGAGATCGTCGATCGTGCGCTCGAGAACGTGCATCACCGTGGGATAGCGCGCGATGCGCTGCGCGGTGAAGTGGAGGTCGGTCAGTTGCGCGAAGCGCAGGTAAGGCCGGAGCGTTCTCATAGCTTGGATATACCCTTTTCGTCGCTCGCCGCACGAGGGAAGCGGGAGATTTCTCGAGAGTCATATGTCGATCCTACCACTCCTGCCGGGCACATGACAGTTAGTCGCCGACGAGTTCCAGGAGCCAGAAGTAGCGGTTCGAGTAGAGCTGCATGTAGCCGAAGGCGTTGCCGAGGTTGGGGATTTTCCCGCCCCGGCGCCAGGCGGGATACCAGACGTCCATGACGGTGCCGAACATGTCCTGGGGGTTCCATTTGGCCTTGAACTCGCGGGCGGTGAGGGTCAAATTGAGCCGAGGATCTTGCTGGAGCCTGCGGACTCTGTCGGGCATGGTGACGCCGAGCGTGGGGAAGTACTGGGCCTGGACGGAGCCGAGTCCGACGGCGTGCAGGCCGCGGGCCGTGGTGTACTGGTTGGTGTCGAAGTTGCTTTCGGTCCAGACGTAGGCGCCGAGGATGACGGGGTCGAGGTCATGGGCGATCGCCACCTCCTCTATCACGCTTCCGAACTTGGCCCATCCCTTCAACGCTTCCTTAGGAGTGAGGCCCCAGCGGTCTTTCGCGGGTGCGAGGAGGTTGTAGGGGGTTAGCTGGTCGAAGTTCGGGTGCGGCAGGGCATTGAGATCCTGCCACAGGGGCTTCTGCCGCTTGACGGGAACTCCAGCTTCGGTGGCGGTTTTCCCCCAGGTTCGGGAGCCCAGTTGGGTGGCGAGGTGCATGGCCACGTCGACCGAGACGCCGTGACGTTTGGCGATCGGTCCGAAGATGCCTTGCATGGCTTCGCTCTCGAGTTTAACCTTTTCTTCGAGGGTCGGGTCAGGGTCGGTTTCGGGGGCCGCGAGGGCGCTCGTGAGCGTGGAAAGACTCACCCCCAGGGCCAAGATGAGGAGGGTTCCCCAGTGTTTGGGCACGATGCGGCACTCCTTGAGCCCGTCCAGGCTTCGGTCCATCGGCACGATGACTTGCGCTCTGATGCCCTTATCATGCCATGTTCGGCCGATCTCGGACAACACTTCCTTGACATGGGGCGGGGCGGGGGCCGAACTCCCCCGTTGGTCTGCTAGAATAGGACGATGAAGCGTCTTCTCTTGTTCCATACCGGTGGAACCCTGGGCATGTCTCCTTTCGATGGGGAGCTGAGGCCGGGGGATCTGACCAAGGAGCTGTTCCGGTACATCCCGGAGGCTCAGGCTCTGGCCGATATCGAGGTCCGGGTCCTTTACAACATGGACAGTTCGAACGTGCAGATTTCGAACTGGCAGCTGCTGGCGGCCGAGATCGAGCGTGAGCTCGATCGCTACGATGGGTTCGTGATCATCCATGGGACTGATACCATGGTCTACACGGCCTCGGCGCTGTCGTTCATGCTCACGAACTTGCCCAAGCCGGTCATCTTGACGGGTGCCCAGCGGCCGATCTCCGCGATTCGGACGGATGCCAAGAGCAACCTGATCGGTGCGCTCGAGCTTGCGACCTACGATGTTCCCGAGGTGGGCATTTACTTCGACCATCGGCTCTTCCGGGGGAATCGGGCGAGGAAGCTGAGCATCGACGATTTCGACGCCTTCGCGTCGCCGAACTTCCCGGTGCTGGCGCAGGTGGGGTTGAACATCGAGCTGCGGTCGGATTTGCTGCGGCGGCCCTCCGGGTTGTTTCGGGTGAACCGCGAGTTCTCGGATCAGGTCTTGGTGTTGAGAATCTTGCCGGGGATGGCTCCCGATCTGCTCGATCCCTTGCTCGATGGGCCTGCTCGGGCCATCGTTCTGGAGGCCTTCGGGGCGGGGAACGTGCCGATTGCGGAGAATAGCTTGATTCCGTTCATCGAGCGGGCGGTCGGCAAGGGTAAGATCGTCGCTCTTGCCAGTCAGAGTCCTTCCGGTGCGGTGGACTTGAGTCTCTACGAATGCGGAAGCCGCGCAGCTTCCGCCGGCGCGATCTCTTGCGCCGACATGACGGTCGAAGCGGCTGCCGTGAAGCTGATGTTCCTGCTGGGGCAGTTCGACTCCCGCGACAAGGTGCTGCGGAACTACCCGTTGCCCCTGGCCGGCGAGTGCCGCTAGGGTCTGCACCGCCCAATCACCCTAATAGAGAAGACCCGCCGGGTGTGCGTCCGGCGGGTCTCGGTTTCAGAGAGGGGTGGTGTGTCGATGGCTTTATCTTCCCATGGCGGGGGGAGAAGGGGAGTCATGGGGCTCGCGTCGGCGTTGTGCGATCGCTAACGGCTGCTTGAACCCTCGACGGCGGGGCTCCCTCAAGGATCCCCAGGAGCGTTCCGGGCGCTGGGTCGATGGTCGGCGCTCGGGGTCTAAAGCCCCCGCAGGTCCGAGTAGGACGCCAGGATTCCGTCGGCCTCGCCGAGCTCGAAAGCGCTCATCAAGGATGCCATGCGATCGCGGTCGAAGGCCTCGTCGCCCTGCGAGATGACCTCGAATTCGAGGAAGGTCCCGAGCTGTTCGACCTCGTCGAGGTGGATCCGGCAGTCGTTCCAGAGGTAGAGGTGGCGCGTCTTGGCCACGATCCCCCGCAGCCCCATCGCATCGCTCAGGGCCGCCTTCATGCCGGCGGGATCCCCCACTGCCACTCGGCGATACCGCGACCACCGGTGGGCATCCCCTTCCGGGCGATCATAGGCGATGAGTTCGGCCACGGTTCCGTTGATCTCCCTGAGCTTCAACCTGCCGCTCACCGCCCGGAAATAGGTATCAACCTGAGCGAGGACGGCCCCTTCGGTAGCCCCCAGCGCGAGGGCATGCCGACGTGCTGTGGCGAGGTCTCCGAGGCGGGCCTTGAACTCGAGGTTCTTCTGGGGCGTGCCGTCTGCCAGGGCGTCGGGGCTCATGCCTTGCTCGAGTCCGACGCCGGGCTGCACCGGATCTCTTCGGGCGCGTACCGGTGGTGGAGGATCAGGGCGTTGCCGTCAGGGTCGCTGAGGAAGGTCATCTTGCATACGCCGCTGTCCATCGCGTGGTGGATCGTGATCCCGCGGGCCCTCATCTCCTCGGTCGCCGTTTCCACGTTCTCGACGTGCAGGGCGATGCCGCTGAGGACCGGGCTGAAGGGCTGACCGATCTTCTCGGGTTCGATCAGGGCGAGCACGCTGCCGTCCCCAAGGTCGAACTCGGGCCACGCATCGCCAGGGGGCGTCAGCATCCGCAGTCCGATAACCTCGGAGTAGAACGTCTTGCTGCGTTCCAGGTCCTGGGTCGGGTAGGAGACGAAGTCGAGGCCGGTGACACGCATGGGTGGTCCTTTCGCGAGGGCGGGGCAAGCGGAATGTGTCAACAACTTCGAGGCAGATAAATTGAGAATTTAGTGAGCGGCCACCGCCC
>DAZV01000020.1 GCA_002083825.1 Candidatus Sericytochromatia bacterium S15B-MN24 CBMW_12
CGGGCTCGCCGCTGGGCCCCGCGGGGGCGGGCGGCCGCGGGGAGCCGCTCGGGGCCGGCGCGTCCCAGGCAGGCCGCTTCTCGGAAGGGGGGACTTCGGGTGGCCGAGCCTCCGTGGCCCGGATCGGGGGGGTAGAAACAGGCCGAGGCGTCGGCTGAGGCGTCGGAACCACCCCCGGAGCCCATGCGGGGATCGGTGGCGGAGCCAACGAAGGCTGGTTCGGAAAGGTTCGAGGCGCGGGAGCGGCCGAAGGCGCAGGTGCTGGGCGGACTTGGGGCGCGGCAGCGGGCGCGGGCATCGTAATGACCTCGGGAATCGGCGCATCCTTCACCGCAGGCCGCCTGGAGACCGTGCTGGAACCCCCGGATCCCGGAAGCACGCCATCAGGGCGGTTACCCGGCGGTTCGGTACCGGGCAAGGGAAATCCCGGGAGGTTCTCCAGGTCGCGCTCGCCGCGCGGCGGGGCGGGATCCGCCAGAGTTATCAGGAGCTTGCCGCTCGGCTGGCTGATCGTGACCCGGGGTTCGAAGCCCGGAACGAGCTCGACCACCATGCGAACGACCGCCGGCACGTAGCTATGCTGGCCGATCCGGACGGAACGGAGCCGCGCGCTCTTCAGCGCCACCAGGGGCGCCGACCCCGGAGGCATCCGCGCCTCGCTGAGATCGATGATCAACCGATCCGGATGCTTGATCCGCTGGGTCCGCACGGAAACCGGCTGCTCGATCCCTATCGTGATCAATCGCTTCGCGTCGTCATACTTCAGGCTCGTGACCCCCACCGTAGCCGCCAAGGCCGGTGGTGCCGGCCAAAAGGCCATCATCGCCAAACCGACGATGAGGGGCCTGGCCGCATCCTTGACGCGGGAGAGCCGCAGGGAGCCCCGCGGGCCATGGGGGTGAGTCATCATGCCTCCGAGCGGACGGGTTCCTCGTGGCGAACGCGCTCGAAGACCAGGCCGGCGGCTCCGATCATTCCCGCCCGCTCGCCCAGGACGGCCGACTGCACCCGCTCGGGATCCCATCCGCGCTGGCCGTAGCGGCGGGAAACCGCCGCGCGTACCATCGGGAGGAAGAGGTCGCCCTGCTCCCCGACGCCGCCCCCCAGGAGGATCCGGTCGGGATCGAGGAAGTTGATGATCGTGATGATGGCGGTGCCCAGGTGCTCGGCCATCTCGCGGATGAGGCCGAGGGCGCGTTCGTCCCCCTGGCGAGCCAGCTCGAAGAGTTCGTGGCTGCTCGGAGCGGGGTTCCAGAACCCGGAGCGTTCCGCGGCCTTGCCCAGGGCCGTGCCGGAGACGTAGGATTCCAGGCAGCCGTTCTGGCCGCAGTTGCAGGGCAGGCCGTCGGGCACGAGGAGGGTGTGGCCAATCTCGGCTCCTCCGCCGTGGGCGCCGTGGATCAGCCGGCCGTCGACGAGGATGCCGCCTCCCAGGCCGGTCCCGAGGGTCATCATGACGAGGTTGGAGACGCCCCGGGCTCCGCCGCACCAGGCTTCGCCGAAGGTCGAGGCGTTGCCGTCGTTGTCGGCCACGACCGCGAGGCGGGAGTGCTGGGGAAAGGCTGCACGGAGGTTCTCGGCGATCGCCATCCCCGACCAGCCGGGCAGGTTGGGGGTGCAGTAGAGCACCTCGCCGCTCCGGTGATCGATATGGCCGGCCGAGCTCACGCCGATGCCGCGGAGGGCGCTCTGGTGGGCGCTCGAAAGAGAGGCGATCGCCGCGCGCGCGGCGTCCACGAGGGCCTGCATAATGGCGGCGCCGCCGGCCTCGGCGGGGGTCGCGAAGCGCCAGGTCCGGAGGACCGAGCCGTCGGCTTCGACCAGACCCGCGAGGATCTTGGTTCCGCCGAGGTCGATTCCGAGGGCCAGGGGAGCATGGTCGAAGCTAGACATGGCGGCGAATCTCCTGCGCGAAGCGTTCGGCGATGAGCTGGGGACGGGTGATGGCCGATCCCACGACCACGGCCCAGGAGCCGGCGTCGAGGGCCCGACGGGCCTCGCGGGGTTCCCAGATCCGGCCTTCCATCAGGACGGGGACGGTGAGTTCCCGGAGGAGACCCGCGAGAAGGTCCCAGTCGGGCCCTTCCTGGCGGGGGCTTTGGGGAGTATACCCGGAAAGGGTGGGTGCCACGGCGTCCGCTCCCGCGCGCGCGGCGCGCAGCCCTTCCTCGAGGGTGGAGACGTCGGCCAGGACCGGGCGATGGAGTTCCCGGTGAATCCGGTCGATGGTCTCCGCGAGCGTCAGGCCGTCGGGACGAACGTCCGTGGTGGCGTCGAGGGCGACGACGTCGGCGCCCGCATGGACGACCATGCAGGCGCTCTCGAAGGTCGGGGTGATGAAGACCGGAACTCCCTCCCGGCGGATCTTGTAGAGCCCCAGGATGGGCAGGTCGACGGCGTCCCGGATGGCCCGGATATCCTGGGGGCCTTCCGCTCGAATCCCGAGCGCGCCGGCTTGCATGGCGGCTCGGGCCATGCCCGCCATGCAGCCGTGGAGGGGCTCGTCGCTTCCCGCCTGGCAGGACACGACCAGCCCTCCTCGGATCCGGTCCAGGATCATTCCAGGGGGCCCAGGGCGGCTTCCACGGCTTGCAGCAGGGAGCCGTCGCGGATCATCGCGACCATGCGATCGATGTCCTCGCGGGCGTAGCGGTCGGTGCTCAGATGATCGACCCGCCGGCGAATCGCCTTGTGGGCCGCGTGAGCTCCGGCCCCGGGCTTCAAGGGCTGCCGGAAGTCCAGTCCCTGAGCCGCGCAGAGGAACTCGACGGCGAGCACGTGCTCGACGTTGGCGAGCACCGTGCGGGCCTTGCGGGCGGAGGTGGTGCCCATGCTGACGTGGTCTTCCTGTCCGGCCGAGGTCGGGATGGAGTCGACGCACGCGGGATGCGAGAGCACCTTGTTCTCGGAGACCAGGGAGGCCGCAGTGTACTGGATGATCATGTAGCCCGAGTTGAGGCCGCCTTCCTCGGCGAGGAACATGGGCAGGCCGTTGGAGTAGGCTGCGTTCACGAGGCGCTCGGTGCGGCGCTCGGAGATGCTGGCGAACTCGGCGAGGGCGATCGCCGTGAAGTCCATGGCGAGCGCCAGCGGTTGCCCGTGGAAATGCCCGCCGGTGAGGACCTCGTCGTGATCCGGGAAGATCAGGGGATTGTCGGTGGCGGCGTTCAGCTCGATCTCGAAGACCCGAGTGGCGTATTCGAGGGCGTCCCGGCTGGCGCCGTGGACCTGGGGGGCGCAACGCAGCGAGTAGGCATCCTGGACGCGATCGCAGCCGGCATGCGAGGCTATCAGCCCCGAGCCTTCGGTGAGGCGCATGAGGTTCCGGGCGCTCGTCATCTGGCCCGGATGGGGCCTGACCTGATGGAAGAAGTCCAGGTAAGCGCGATTCGAGCCGAGGGTGGCTTCCAGGGTCATCGAGCAAGCGATGTCGGCGAGCTTCGCGAGGTTGCGAGCCTGCTCGAGAACCAGCGAGCCGATGCCGGCCATCGCCTGGGTGCCGTTGATGAGCGCGAGGCCTTCCTTGGCGCTGAGCTGGATGGGCTCGAGACCCGCGCGTTCGAGGGCCACGGCGCCAGGGAGGATCTCCCCGTCGAGTTCGGCGAAGCCTTCGCCGATCAGCACCAGGGCGAGGTGCGAGAGGGGCGCGAGGTCTCCGCTGGCGCCCACCGAGCCCTGGGAAGGGATCTGGGGATGGACGCGGCGGTTGATGAGTTCGACGAGCAGGTCGACGACCAGGGGGCGAACTCCCGAGTAGCCCTTGGCGAGGGCGTTGGCCCGGAGCAGCAGCATGGCCCTCACGACGTCGGTGGGAAGCGCGGTGCCCACTCCCGCGGCGTGGCTGCGCAGGAGGTTGTGCTGGAGCGCCTCGACGGCGTCCTGGGGAATCCGGCGGTTCTTGAAGTACCCGAAGCCGGTGGTGATGCCGTAGACGACCCGGTCTTCCTCGAGCAGCTTGGCGACGTAGGCGCGCGAGCGATCCATGGCCTCGCGGCTCCGGGGCGTGAGGGCGACGGGCTGGTGATCGACCGCTACCCGGCGGACATCGGCGAGGGTGAGTCCCTCGCCGTCGAGGGCGAGCGGGGAGAGGGTTTCGAGGGTCGTCATAGGGTGAGGAGTCCCTCCATGCCGGGGATGGCGACCTTGAGCCGGACCTCCAGGGAGGAGCGGATCTCGCGCCGGCGCTCCAGGAGTTGCTCGCACTCGGTGCGCTTGGCGGCGACCCATTCGCTGTCCTTGATCGAGCCGAGGTTGATGGCGACGTTCAGGATGGCGCCTTCGAGGCCGGCGACGGCGAGGATGCCCGCGACTCCGGCATCGGAGGCGCAGTTGGGGTTGCCCTGGTCGAGGGCGACGAAGGCGAGTTCGGCGGCGGCGAGGCATTCGCGGGCGACTTCCAGGGGAACCTCGGCGGCATGCTTGGTGGCGGCCTGGATGGCCACCGAGCGCGCGGCCTTCGCCTCGTCGGTATCCTTGGGCAGCTTGAAGGCGGCCATGACGGCGTCGAAGGCGGCGGAGTCCCGGTCCACGGCCTCGGAAAGGGTCTGGGCAATCTGGTGACCTTGCTCGATCAGGATTTCCATCCCGTCGAACTCGTCACCCGAGGGCATCTGCTTGCCCTGGGTCAGGGTGCCGACCATGGAGACGAGGGCGCCCGCCATGGCGCCGGCGTAGGCGGAAACCGAGCCGCCTCCCGGGGTGGGGGCGTCGGAAGCGAGCCGCTTGAGGAACTCCTCCATCGGAAGGGCCATCAGAGGCTTAGCGGGAGACGAGTTCAGCATCGGACGCTTTCTCCATGATCGTGTTCTCGAGGACCAGAGCGGGGCTCCAGTTCTCGATTTGCAGGTAGTAGGCCGCGGCGTCGAGGAGGGCTGCCTGCGGGACCAGTCCGATCACCTCGGAGCCGGTCACCGGAACCCCAAAGCGCGCAGCCTCGGCCTTCACCAGCTCCTGTACCCGGTAGAGCGGCGTTTTCTCATAGTTCAGGAGGTTCATCGACACCTGGGCCACGTTCCGGTCGGTCAGGAAGACTCCCATGGCCTGGACGTTCATCAGGCCGCCGGACGAGGCTCTCACGGCCTTGGAGATGGCGTTGGCGATCGTGATGTCGGCGGTGCCGAGCTGGATGTTGTAGGCGATCAGGAAGGGACGGGCGCCGAAGGCCGAGGCTCCCAGCTTGGGGTGGGGCTGACCGGGGCCGAAGTCGGGCGTCCAGGCCGAGTCCTGCATCTTGGCGCTCAGGCCCTCGAACTCTCCCTTGCGGATGGCGGAGAGGAGCTTGCGTTCGGGGCGCTTGGCCGACTCGGCGTAGAGGAAGACGGGCAGGTGGAAGCGCTCGGCGACGGCCGCGCCGATTTCCTCGGAGAGCGCGATGCAGTCGGCCATGGTGGCGTTGCGCACGGGGATGAAGGGGACGACGTCCACGGCCCCCATGCGCGGGTGCTCGCCGGACTGCTGGGTCAGGTCGACGTGCTTGGCGACTTCCTCGTAGAGGTTCAGGATGGCCTCTCTCAGGCCCTCGGGCGAGCCCACCAAGGTGAGCACGGTGCGGTTATGGTCGGCGTCCGAGGAGCGATCCAGCAGGATCACGCCGGGAACGCGGGAGACGGCGGCTGCGACGGCGTCGACCACTTCGGGGCGACGGCCTTCGCTGAAATTGGGGACGCACTCGATCAGCTTCGTTGCCATGGTTAGCCTTCCAACGGTAAGAGGGGGAGCATGCCTTCCATCTTACCGCCTGGCGGCGCCTTTGTGGGGGGTGGCGGACTTCATAGGCTGCCTGAAAACCAAGCAGGAAAGCGAACTGGACCCGGAGACGGGAGCCTGGATGGCCGCCGACCTGTCTCGCATGAACGAGATCGCTCCCTGCGATTGGGGCTCCGCGTAGCTGTCCCGACTATCCTCTACTTCAAGGAAGCCATTGAGGTGCCTCTGCTAGTCGCCGAGCATGTGCTTGAATCATCCCTCATACCTTGCGGCCATGGCCTGGGCTTCCGCGCGGAACTCCGCGCGCAGTCCGAGGGGTTCGAGGATCTCGACCTCCGGTCCCCACGTCCGAACCCAGCGCTTGAAGTAGGGTCCCAGGATGGTTTCGACTTCGTAGCGCAGAGCCTTGCGGCCCCGGATCCTTTCGCGCGTGAGCCGAGCGTCGGGATGGCCGGGTTCGTCCTCGATCGTGGCGATCGCGTCCCCGTGAAACCGAAGCACGACCCGCTCGATTAGGCTTTTCGCCGGGTGCGAGAGCTTCTCCTCGGCGTCCAGCCCCCATGAGCCCGCGAGCAAACGATCCTCCTCGGCGGTGGGGAAGGTCGCCGGGTCCACCGGTTCTCCGGTCAGTTCCAGCGTCCGGATCCGGTGCAGGGGGATAAACTGTAGCCGATTGCCGCCACGCCGGACGATACCCTCGAGTCGGAAGCGCCCGTTGAAGCGCAAGAGTCGGCGGGGCGCGATCGTCAGCGGATGCGATTCGCCCTTGAGGGTCAACCTGAGTTCCCCGCGATCGCCGCCCAGGGGATCCCCGTCATTCTGCAACCGGCGGGTCGCGCCGAGGTCAGCCCATCCGATTACCTGGAAGGACTGCGCCGCCTCAGCGAGGAGCTCATCCTGCCCGATCCCTTTTGGCAAGCCTACCAGCTGCGCGTGCTGCCCCAGTTGCACCGCCTGCTGTGGGGCGAGAAACGAGGAGTCTGATGTCGAAGAAAGCCGTCGTCCTGCTGTCCGGTGGCTTGGGCAGCACCGCATGCGCCTACCTGGCCAAGGCTCAGGGCTTCGAGATCTGGAACGACGACCCGTTCTTCGCGCGCGTGAGGGAGCTTGCGGGCGTGAGCGATCGCGACCGGGCCGAGCCATCACCCGCAAGGTCTTCAACCCCTTCAGCTTCGCGCTCGATCGCCATGACGCCGCTTCGCTCGGCGATCGGGAAGTGGGCCGTTCGTCCCCATTGGAACTTGGATCGTCGAGGCCGCCTCGGGCCGCAGTTCCGCTATCTTGGAACTTGGACCGTCGAGGCCGCCTCGGGCCGCAGTTCCGCTATCATGGCCTTGAGTTCCGCTATTTCCAGGCGCAGGAGCTGCGTCTCGGAGGGCGCCTCTGCCTCCAGGGCTGACTTCTTGGCATCCTGGCGCTCCTGGAGGACGACATACATGTGGAACATGGCGATGGCCACGAAGAAGTTGGTCAGCAGGAAGGTCATGACCGAATAGAACGTCATGAAGACGGCCATCGCCAGCGTGGTATGGCTCGGGATCGCCTGCGCGATCGAGAGGGCCTCGAAGAAGGCGAAGGCCCGGAAGAACGTGAACATCGAGACCCCGATGTTTCCGAACAACTCGGGCGATGCCGCCCCGAAGAGGCCATTGCCGATGGCCCCCGAGACGAAGAGCACGATGAGGATGATGCCGGCCATGCTGACCGAATCGGCGGCCGACTTGACCATGGCCGTCGTCAGGTTGCGGAAGGAGTCGAACACCGAGATCATCCGGAAGAGCCGGATGACGCGCAGCACCCGGGCGATGGAGAGCGTCTGCCAGGCGGGAACGAGCGCCGGCAAGGTCACGAGCGCGTCGAAGACGCTCCAGGGCTGCCGGAAGAAGCGGAGGCCATTGGCCGCCAACCTCAAGCCGAGCTCGAGGACGAACACGGCGAGGAATGCATGTTCGATGGCCGCTCCGGCGTTCCTTCCCGGGAAGAGCTTCTCGACCAGGCCATAGCTGTCGATGGCGACGAAGGCGGCGTTCAGGCAGATGGCGGTCGCGACGACGACCTGGAACCACCTGGCCTCCACGAGGTTCGTGGCGAGGGTGCGGATGTTCATCTCCTTCTCCTGTGGACGGGCGAAATGTGAGGACAACCGTGAGAGGCAGAGGCCGACCGCCCGGTCTTCCGAAAGGGCCTTCGTCGTCCCTGCCATGCCCTGGATACCTTTCATGCCACCGACAGGCCGGAGTCTATCGCTTGGACCGAACGATTTCGAAAGGCGGGCGTGCGGACGCCGGGGCTTCCGGCTTCGACCTCGAAAGGGCGCGTCCCCGTTTTGGTCGGAGCCTATGGCCAAGCGGAAGATGGTGCCTTAGAACGAAGCAGTCGCATCGGGGCTGCTGGGGACGGTCGGCGTAATGGGGCACGAGGGGCCTTCTACCCGTCGGGCAGCCGAATCTGGCCCACGGGTAGAAGGCCGAACGAGGAGGAACGGATGACGCTTTACGGACCCGACGGCGCGCTCCTACGGCGACGGCGCGGTTTCGCCTGGCCCCTGCCCCCCCTTGGCGATGACGAGAAGGCGCGGGTGGTCGTGCTCCCCGTCCCCTACGACTCGACGACGCCCCGGTGACGCAGGTGGGCCTGCGGAGCGCGGCCCCGGAGGAGGCTCGGCTCATCGCCGAGCGAGGACTGCCCTTCTACTCGCCCCGAGCCTACCGGGCGCTGGGTGGCCCAGAGCGGATCGTCGAGACGCTGCGCGACCCGGTTTACGTCACCATCGACCTCGACGGGATCGATCCGGGCGAGATGGCGGCCGTCGGGTCGCCGGAGCCCGGCGGCCTGCGCTGGGACGGGTGTGGGAGCTGATCGCCGCCGTCGCCGCCAAACGGAAGATCGTGGGGTTCGACGTCAATGAGCTCGCCCCCTCACTCGGTCCCCCTTCGTGCGCTTATGCGGCAGCGAAGCTAACCTACCGGTTGATAGGTCTCGTCCTGGGGCCGCGCGTAAATCAGGTCGCGACGGGACGCCTGACCATTCCCGACCAGGCCTGAGCGAGGTCGCGGCCAGCGAGCCTACTTGAAAGGAGAGTGCCTGCTTTGTCGACCGTCGATTCGTTCCTGGGCCTCGCGGAAGTGCGCGCGAGCGGCCTTGAGGTACGAGGCGACGAGGAGAGAGACGATGGGCATGCTTCGCAGGCCGCTGGTGATATCCAGAACCAACCGATCCCCATCTCGAACCAGGCTCTCGATCACCTCGAAGAGTTCCCAGAGCTCTTCGGCCGTCCCGCCCTTCGGCGCGCGTTTCACGACGAGTCCGCCTTCCCACTCCCTCCTCAGATCCTCTAGCAGCGGACTTTTTTCCGTCTCCGGAGTCACCAGGACATGCGCCTCGGACATGGGAGGGAGGCCTTCGCGGCGCGCGCGATCATCATAGAACTTCCGGGTCGCGAGGGAGGAAAATCGCGTCGTGACGCTCGCTCCATCCATCCGGTATTCCGCTTCCGAAAGCAGGGTGGCGCCAAGAGTGAAGATGAGGCGGGTGGCCATGCAAGGTCCTCGTATCTTTCCTTCAAGAATTGATCGACGACTGCGCCAAGACGGGTTTCACCGAAGGGACTTACGTGCGCTTCGACGACCTGGATACCATCGCAAAGGATGTTCGCGCGTTCAAGGATAGCTTGCGCCTCATCGTGGACGAGCGAGGCGGCATTGGGCGCCTGGCGGATCTGACCGAGATTCCTCAGCCGTCGCTGTCACGGCTCTTCGGCTCGGCTTCGATGCCGCGCCGCGCCACGCTCCTCAAGATCGCCCGAGCGCTCGATCTGAGTGAAGTCCAGATAGCGACCCCCTGGGCCAGTCACTAGCCGACAAAGAAGCAGCCGGCCGCCTCCGAAAGTGGGNCCGCCTCCGAAAGGAGGCGGCCGGCTGCTTCAAATCAACCTACCAGAGGCGGACCCGGTTCTCGGGACGCTGATAGAGCTTGTCTCCTTCCTTCAGGCCGAAGGTCTCGTAGAAGGCGTCGAAGTTGGTCAAGACGCCGTTGACCCGGAAGGCTGCCGGCGAGTGGGGATCCGTGGCGAGCTTCGACAGGGCCCGTTCATCACGGTCCTTGTTGCGCCACACCCGGGCGTACCCCATAAAGAATCGCTGATCCCCGCTCATTCCCTCGACCTCGGGAGCCGGTTTTCCGCCCAGCGAGTGGCGGTAGGCTTTGAGGGCCATGGCGACGCCTGCGAGGTCCGCGATGTTTTCGCCCAAGGTGAGGCGGCCGTTCACGTTCTTGCCGGGCAGGACCTCGTAGCCATCGTACTGGGAGATCAAGCGCTCGGCGCGTGCCAGGAAGGCCTTCTCGTCGGCGGGTTTCCACCAGTCGCGCAGTCGACCCTGCTCGTCGTATCGGCGGCCCTCATCGTCGAAGCCGTGGCTGATCTCGTGGCCGATCACCGCGCCGATCGCCCCGTAGTTGTAGGCGTCATCCCCGGTCATGTCGAAGAACGGCGGTTGCAGGATGGCGGCGGGGAAGACGATCTCGTTGGCGGTGGGATCGTAGTAGGCGTTCACGGTCTGGGGCATCATGTGCCAGCGCGAGCGATCGACGGGCTTGCCGGCCTCGCGCATGTCGCGGGCGTAGAGGAAGCGGCTGACGCGAAGCAGGTTGCCCACGGCGTCGCCGCGCTCGACGACGAGTCCCTGGTAGCCGCGCCAGGCGTCGGGGTAGCCGATCTTGACCGTGAAGCCGGAGAGCTTGGCGAGCGCGGCCTTGCGCGTCTCGGGGGTCATCCATTCGAGGTTCGAGAGGCTCTCGCGGTAGGCGACGAAGAGGTTGTCGACCAGCTCCTTCATTCGGGCCTTGGCGGCCGGAGGGAAGTGCTTGGCCACGTAGCGCTGGCCGATGTTCTCTCCCAGCGCGTCGCTGGTGGCTTCGACGGCCTTGCGCCAGCGGGGAGCTTCGGCTTTCAGGCCATTGAGGACTTCGCCGTGGAAGCGGTGATGGGCCTTGCGGAAGTCCTGGCCGAGGTGCTCGGCGTAGGAGTCGAGCATGCGGAGGCTGAGGTAGGCTTTCCAGGTTTCCATGGGCGTCTTGGCGGCGAGCTTGGCGAAGGCCTGGAAGTAGGATTTCTCGCTGACGATGGCGCCGGATGCGGGCGGCATGCCGGCGGCCTTGGCGAAGGCCTCCCAGGGGAAGGGGCCGTATTCCTTGGCCCAGAGCTTGCGCGGGGTCGGGTTGTAGGTTTTGAGGGCGTCGCGGCGATCGGCCCGGGCCCACTGGATCTTGGCGAGTTCCGTCTCGAAGGCCATGACGGTCTTGGCGGTGGCCTGGGGGGACTTCTGGCGCGCGAGCTTGCCGAGCTGCGTGAGGTAGGCGAGGTAGGCGTCGCGGTGGGCCTTCGAGTCGGGCTTGAGGTAGAAGTCGCGATCGGGCATGCCGAGTCCGCTCTGGACCCAGGTGACGGCGTTCAGGGTGGGGTTCTTGGCGTCGGCGCCGACGTAGGCGACGGCGGGCCCGGCGACCCCGGAGCCTAGCATGTGGCCCATGTAGGTGGCCACGTCGGAGAGCTTCTTGATCCTGGCGATGCGATCGAGTTCCGGCACGAGGGGCTTGAGGCCGGCGCGTTCGAGGGCGTCGAGGTCGATGAGCGAGGCGTAGAAGTCGCCGATCATGCGGCCTTCGCCGGTTCCGTCGCTTTTGGCGGCGGCCTCTTCGAGCAGGGCCTTCACGTCGGCTTCCGCGCGTTCGCCGAGAAGCGAGAACGTGCCGTAGGAGCGGCGATCCGCGGGGATCTCCGTCCGATCGAGCCACTGGCCGTTGGCATGGCGGAAGAGATCGTCTTGGGGACGGACGGCGGGGTCGGAGCCTTCGAAGGCGACCGCTCCCCGGGCCATCACCGGGACGGAGAACGAGAGCGTCAATAGCAAGGCAAGGGTGGATCGCAGTTTCACGAAGGCTCCTGACGGTGCGACATGCGGGTGGAAGACACGTACCATTTTAGCGGATGCGAGAAGGTTCAGGCTTTCTTCAGGAAGCAGGCCTTGAGAACCAGGGTGCCCTTGCCCTCGCGGACTTCGACTTCCTCGGGGTTCGACGTCAGGCGGATCTTCTTGTAGACCGTCCCCCGCTTGAGGACCGTGGAAGAACCCTTGAGCTTCAGATCCTTGATGAGGAGCACCGAGTCCCCTTCGACGAGAAGATTGCCGTTGCTGTCTTTGGCTTCCATGATGACCTTTCCTTGATTAGCTTTCCTGAGGACGGATTTCCGCCGACTAGCCCAAGAACCAGGTGGCGACCGGATTATTATACCTCCGTCGAGGAAGTAGGCTATGAGGGGCGGCTTAGCGTATAGGTAAAACCGCCCCCACCAAGCGGTGGAGGGCGGTTGAAACTGTCCAGTTGCAGAAAGTCGGCCCTGGCTACCTCGTCGCTCCGCTCAACTGTGGAATGGCGGCTTTAGGGACTACCAAGCTGAGTTCACGCGAGCTTTGGGGTTTCACGGCCGTCCGATCATCCTTGAAGAAGGCGATTGCCTCCATGAGGGCCTGGGCCTGCTTTTGCAGATCGGTGGACGCTTGCGCGACGAACCCGGTGGCGTCGGCCGTCTCCTGAGCCGAACGGTTGATGCTGTCGACGGCCAGGACCACCTGGTCCCCGCCCTTCTTCTGCTCGGTGGTCGCGGCGCTGACCTGCTGGGTCATGCGGTTCATGATTTCGACCGCCTTGATGATCTGCTCGGAACCCTTGGCTTGCTCGCGGGTGGCGACCATGACCTCGTTGGTCAGGCGATTCATGGCTCCTACGGCTTCGGTGATCTGAATGGCCGCTCGGTTCTGCTCCTGGGTGGCCTGGCTGATCTGGACCCCGACGATCGAACTCTGCTCGGCAGCCTCGACGATCACCTTGATGGCATTTCCGGCGCCTTGCGCCAACTGGGTCCCTTCCTGGATGGCTGCTTCGCCATGCCGAGTGCTATTGATGGCCTGTTCGGTCTCCCGTTGGATTCCCTTGATCAGCGTGGCGATTTCACCGGTGGCCTTGGCGCTGCGCTCGGCGAGCTTGCGGACCTCATCGGCGACCACCGCGAAGCCCCTACCGTGCTCTCCCGCCCGGGCCGCCTCGATCGCCGCGTTGAGCGCCAGGAGGTTGGTCTGTTCCGCGATGTCGTCGATCACGGCGATGATGGCCCCGATCTCCTCGGAGGACTTGCCCAGGTTCTGGATGACGGTGACGACTTCGCCCATGACGGTGTTGATTCGCTGCATGCCGGCAATCGTCTGTTCCACGGCCTTGCTGCCATCCGCTGCGGCAGTTGCCGTCTTCTGGGCGTTCTCGTTAGCTGTGACGGCGTTGCCCGAGACCTGGATGATCGAGGCGGCCATCTCCTCGATGCTGGCTGAAGTCTGGTTCACCGCGGCGCCCAGCGCCTCGGCATTGCCGGAAACCTGCGTGATGCTGGCCGCCATCTCCTCGATCGAGCTGGAGGTCTCTTCCACCGCGGCTGCCAGGGTCTGGGCGTTGCCCATGACCTGGGTGATGCTGGCCGCCATTTCCGCCATCGAACTGGAGGTCTCCTCGACCGCGGCGGCTTGAGTCTGCGCCGACTGCGCCATCTCCTCGGAACTGGACGAAATCTGCTCGGCTCCTGCCGCCACCGAGCTGGATACCCCGCGCACCTGGCCCACGACGTTACGGAGGTTGTCGATCATCTCCTGGAGGGTCTGCCCCATCTCCCCGAGCTCATCCTTGGAGCGTATGTCGATCTTTTGGTCGAGTTCGCCCTTGGCGATTCCGCGCGCCGCGTCCGCCGCCGTGCGGATGCCCCGCGAGAGCGAGTTGGCGAGGAACATGGCCCCCGCCAGGCCCGCCGCGATGGACGCGAAGAGAATGACCATGGTGACCGTCGCCGAGGTGGCCGCCTGGCGCTCCACCTGCTCGAAGCGGGCCTGCGCGTTCTTCGTGGCGATCCCGAAGGCCTCGTCCAGCAAGGGCACGACCTTCGCGAACTCGGTCCGGGCATTGGTGACCATGTTTTCGCTCGCCGCCTCGTATTGGCCCTTGAGCGAGAGTTGGTAGGTGATCTCCTTGGCCGGCAGGTAGAGCGCGACGGCCTTCTCGAGGTTCGCGACGTTCTCCCGCGCGTCCTTCGACAACGAAAGGGCCTTGTACTTCTCCAGTACTTCCAGCACCCGGGTCTCGTCCTTGTGGCCCTGATCGACCGTCGCCTGTGCGGCTTGACCCTCTTGGTTGACCACCACCGCGGCCGCCGTGCGCACCAAGGCCAGCCGGTACTGGATCTCGGCTAGCTCAGCCAGCCCCGTGACTTCGGTCTGGTAAAGCTCGCGCGTGACGTCCGTCGACTGGCGCTGCCCCAAGAGGGCAACCCCTCCCATGACGCCCATCAATCCGAGGATCAGTCCGAAATTTAGTAAAAGCTTGGCCTTGATCTTCATGCAACCTCCTCTAGTACCGCTAGTGCGGGAGCTTCAGACGACTGAACGAAATGCAACAGAGCTAGCCGGCCGCCCGGCGCTGACACGCATGCCTTCTCCTTCTAGGCTTCCTCTGAGCTGCGGCAGCTACCCCGCTTTGCGGGGTAGCTGCCGCTGGGTGCGTCCGGCAGAGCTGTTTCACGCCCCTGGGGTGTGAAAGAACGGTGATTCCGTAAGAATGGGCCGGATTTTGCTAACAAGTCCAATCCTAAAACGTCACGTTGTTTTGACAGTATAGTAAGGAAAATGAGCATATCTTTATCTAGTTAACAATTGTTCATGAACTAAGGTGCTATATAAATTCATGAAGAATTTTGCCTACTGCTCGGAATGAGCGGTAGGCAAAATCTGTTGACTAGTCACGATTTTCAGAGGGAAATCTAACGAAAAGCGTTGTCTCGACCTGGTTTAGAGCTAAGTCGAGACAAACGGTTTTTGTCTGTCCAGCCGCCCTTGATGGAGGCTGGATTTCTTGGACACGGGGTGAGCGGTGGCCAAATGTCCGATGAAGGCCACCTCCGTGAGGGGAGTGGTTATGAGATTGCCGCGAGCGCCTTGTTTTCCTCGGGATTGAGCACCAGGTCGAGATCCAGCAGGATCAGCAGGCGCCCTTCGAGCTTGGCGATGCCCTTGAGGAAGGAGGTGTCGATCTGGGCAGCCACCATTTCGGGGGTGGGCTCGATCGAGTCTGCGTTCAGGCGTAGGACCTCGCTCACCGCGTCGACGATCATCCCGACCGTCCGTCCCCCGATCGTCACCACGATGATCCGGGTTCCCTTGGCGGCCTCGCCCGCGGTCAGCCCGAAGCGCTTGCGCAGATCGACCACGGGGATGATTTTGCCGCGCAGGTTGACCACCCCTTCGACGAACTGGGGAGCGCGCGGGACCGTGGTGATCTCGGGCATCCGGATGATCTCCTGGACCACGGCGATGTCGACCACGAACTCCTCGGTGCCCAAGTCGAAGCTCACGAGGTGCAATTCTTGGCTCATGATTTACCTCCGAGCGCTCGATAGAAGCGGGACCTGGGAAACCGCGGCGCGAAGCTCCTGATGGCCCTGGCCCTGCTCGTCCTTGAAGAAGGCGATCGCTTCCATGAGCTGACCCGCCTGCACCTGCAGACCCGCCGACATCCGGTTGATGCTCTCAACCGCCTGGACGACCTGCTCGCCGCCCTTCTTCTGCTCGACGGTCGCCACCGAAACCTCACCGGTCATGCGGTTCATGGTGTCGACCGCCTTGATGATCTGCTCGGAACCCTTGGCCTGCTCGCGAGTCGCCGTCGTCACCTGGTGGGTTAGCGCGCTCATCGACCCCACCGCGGAGCTGATCTGATCGGCCGCACGGCTCTGCTCCTGCGTGGCCTGCCGGATCTGCCCCATCAGCTGGGAAACCTGATCCACCGAGCGCACGATGCCCCCGAGCGAATCCCCCGCCGCCTGGGCGAGCTGCGTTCCCTGGGAAATCGCCTTCTCTCCCTGCTGGGTGCTCGCCACCGCCCGCTCGGTCTCCTTCTGGATTCCCTTGATCAGCGTGGCGATTTCACCCGTGGCCTTGGCGCTGCGCTCCGCCAGCTTGCGGACCTCGTCGGCCACCACCGCGAAGCCCCGCCCGTGCTCGCCGGCCCGGGCCGCCTCGATCGCCGCGTTGAGCGCCAGGAGGTTGGTCTGCTCGGCGATGTCGTCGATCACTGAGATGATGTTCCCGATCTCCTCGGAGGACTTGCCCAACGTCTCGATCACCCGGACCACGTCACCCATGGTCTGGCTGATCCGTTGCATTCCGTCGATGGTCTGGTTTACCGCCTTCTGGCCGTCCAGGGCCACCGTCGTGGCCTCTTCCGATACCTGGCTCGCCGTCACCACGTTGCCGGCCACCTGCTGCACGGAAGCCGCCAGCTCCTCGATGCTGGCCGAGGTCTCACCCACGGCCGCCCCCAGGGTCTCGGCGTTGCCCGCCACCTGGGTGATTGAGGCCGCCATCTCCTCGATGGAGCTGGAGGTCTCCTCG
>DAZV01000005.1 GCA_002083825.1 Candidatus Sericytochromatia bacterium S15B-MN24 CBMW_12
AACGCGGGAAAAATGAAAGCCGAGACATCCCTGCCTCGGCTGCTCAAAAGGCCAAAGTCCAGGGAGGCCCCGCTACGAAAGTAGCGGGGCCTCTGGCTATCTCAGGTATTCGCGGGCGAGTTGCCCGTAGACCACGTGGTCTACGAAGTGGTCGTAAAGCCATTCGGCGTCCCGCAGCACCCCCTCCGGCTTGAACCCGAGCCGCTCGGGAATCGCCCGGCTCCGGTCGTTGCCGACCGCGCAGCGAATCTCGAAGCGGTTGAGCTTCACGTCCTCGAAGGCATGGCGAACGAAGGCCTGGACGGCGAGCGTCATGAGCCCCTTGCCCTGGAAGCGCTCGCCTAGCCAGTAGCCGAGGACCGTGGCGCCGTTCGAGATGTCGATGCGGTGGTGCCCGATGACGCCTGCGAGTTCGTCCTGATACCAGATTCCGGCGTGGAAGCCGTTGCTCTGGGCGAACTGTCTCAGGGTCAATTCGATGAATGCGCGCGAGTCGTCGACGGTCCGGGTCAGGTCCACCCAGGGTAGCCACTGGCGCAAGTGGAGGCGATTGTCATCGATCAGGGCGAAGAGCTCAGGGGACTGGCGCGCCTCCAGAGGGCGGAGTTCGGCGTCCTCGGAGAGCTTGTGGTAGAACATTGGCTAGGAGTCCTTTCGCATGCCGAGAAGGTAGGTCTGCGTGGCGAACATGATGGCCAGCAGGAGGAGAAGGCCGTCTCCTGCGGTCAGCAGCGCGAAGAGCAGCGCTCCCCCGGCGGAAACCATCTGACCGAACGGCGCGGTGACGGGCGAAAAGGGAATTACGAGCTGGTAAGCCATCGTCTTGAGGAGAACCCAGACGGTGAGCACCAAGGAGAGTTGGCGCAGGAATTGCCAACCGTTGGCTGCCTTGAAGATGCGGCGCGCCCGACCGGGCATGCGTAGAAAGGGCGTCTGGGGTTCCGCGATGGCCACGATGCCGGTCAGGGAGTTGACGGCGATTCCGTAGAAGGCGCCGAAAAGGGAGAGAAAGACCATGGTGAGCACGCCGCCCGCCGCGAGCATGGTCGGCATTCCGGCCGTCAGCGCTCCGGTCACGACCCCGCGCAGGACGGCCGTTCCCGCGATGGACGTGAGTCCGATGGCCGCGAAGGCCAAGCCGAAGATGATCAGGAACCAGAGCGTGGAGATCCACGACCGGCGGACGCCCCGCCACCAGGTTGCTTCGTCGGGCTCTTGTCCCTGGGCGAGTGCCAGGGAGGTGTTGATCCAGCCGCCCGCCGCCAGCAGCAGGGCCGTCGCGGTGACGATGGCCGAGATCACGGCGGGCGCGGAGGGCGAAGGCATGGCCTTTAGGGTGGAGTAGAGCGCCGAGAAGGCCACTTGCCAGTCGATCTCGCCGCTCGCGACGCCCATGGCGACGGCGCTCATGGCGCGGACGGCCAGGATGTCGGAGACGGCGTAGGGCATGTTGAGGCCGATTTCCCAGCCGGCGATCGCGATGATGACCGCGAGGATCACCTTGGATCCGGGGGGCATCACCAGGACGGGCAGGCTCCGCCCCCACTGGGAAATCAGACTCGGCAACGTGCGCGTCTCGGCCAAGGCCCCCCCTAGTCCCGCTGCCGAAGCTGCGGGAAGAGCAGCACGTCGCGGATGGAGGCCTGGTTGGTGAGCAGCATGACCAGGCGATCGATGCCGATCCCCAGTCCTCCCGCCGGAGGCATGCCGTGTTCCAGGGCGGTCAGGAAGTCCTCGTCGATCCGGTGGGCTTCGTCATTGCCCATTTCGCGCTCGATCAGCTGGGAAAGGAAGCGATCGCGCTGATCGAGCGGGTCGTTGAGCTCGGAGAAGGCGTTGGCGAGCTCGCGTCCCACGATGTAGGCTTCGAAACGCTCGGTGAGCTGGGGGTGCAGCCGGTGGCGCTTGGCCAAAGGCGAGATCTCGACGGGCATGTCGATGATGAAGACCGGGTTGGTGAGCTCGTCGCAGACCAGGGCTTCGAAGATCTCGTTGACGAGTCGGCCGCGGGTGAGCTCCTTGGGCAGGGGGACGTTTTTGGCCTTGGAAAGCGCGATCAGGCCGTTGACGTCGAGACCCGCGATGTCCTGCCCGATCTGGCGGGTGATGGCTTCCTCCATGGTGAGGCGGGGCCAGGGCGGCGTGAGGTCAATCATGTGCTCGCCGTAGGGGATGACCGTCGCGCCGCAGATGAATCGAGCCAGGTGCGCGATGAGTTCCTCGGTGAGCTTCATGATGTCCTGGTAGTCGGCGTAGGCCTGGTAGACCTCGATCATGGTGAACTCGGGGTTGTGGCGGGTCGAGATGCCCTCGTTGCGGAAGCTGCGGTTCATCTCGTAGACCTTCTCGAAGCCGCCGACCAGCAGGCGCTTGAGGTAGAGCTCCGGCGAGATGCGCATGTGGAGTTCCATGTCGAGCGTGTTGTGGTGGGTCAGGAAGGGGCGGGCGGCCGCTCCGCCGGGAATCGCGTGCAGCATGGGGGTTTCGACTTCGAGGAAGCCGCGGTCGTCGAGGTAGTTGCGGATCTCGCGCAGGATCATGCTTCGCTTGCGGAAGACCTCGCGCGATTCGGGATTGACGATGAGATCCAGGTAGCGCTGGCGATAGCGGGTCTCGACGTCTTCCAGTCCGTGCCACTTGTCGGGAAGGGGCCGCAGAGACTTGCTGAGGATTTCCCAGCGGGTGACGGCCACGGAGAGTTCGCCCTTCTTGGTGCGGCGAATCGTGCCTTCGGCTCCGACGTAGTCGCCGATATCGAGGAGGCTGAGGCGTTCGAAGGATTCCTCTCCGACGGTGGCCTTGGAGATGAAGAGCTGGAGCTTGCCGGTTCCGTCGAGGAGGTCGATGAACTGGAGCTTGCCGGTGTCCCGCCGGGCCATGATGCGTCCCGCCACGCGAACGACGTCCGGGGTTTCCGCGCCAACGGTCAGCTCCCGGTACAGGTCCTGGAGATCCGCGTTGGCATGACTGCGATCGAAGCGGTAGGGATAGGGATCGACCCCTTTTTCTCGGAGTTCGACCAGTTTTTGGCGGCGAACGCGCTCGTGTTCGGTCAGTTCAGCGGGGGCGGTTACGGTCGTGGGTTCCAACGGGGCCTCCTGAGTGGCATGGGGAATTCGGCTTCCCATGTTTATTCGGGCGATTTGCTTATCTTAGCGTTCTTTGGGCGGGAAAGTCCATCGGGCTGGTCTTCTCTAGGGCAGGCGGAGAATCATGCGGCAAGGCCGGTCCCGCTTGGGGACCGGCCTTGCCACGAGGGGTCAGGAGGCGCTTGCCGCCGTGACCGGGAGCAATCTAGGCCTTGAGACCGGGGTGCGCGGTCCGGACGGCTTCGAGGGCGTTCACGACTCCGCGGACGACGGCCTCGCGCTCGGAAGCGGTGGTCTTGGAGGCGACGGCCTTGCCGATGCCGACGCCGTTGGCGCCGGAGGCGATCGCGAAGGCAGCGTTCTCGGGGGTGATGCCGCCGGCGACGAAAATGGGCATTTCGATGGCGCGACGGATCTCGGCGGCGTTGGCGAGAGCGGAGGTGATGGCGGCGATCGCCGAGGCGGTGTCGGTGATGGGGGCGGGACCGACGGTGCCTTCCGCCTGGATGATGTCGGCGCCGGCGGCCTGGAGCATCTGGGCGAGGTCGATCTGCTCCTTGATGGGCAGTCGGCCGCAGACGGTGACGCAGAGGGGGATCGAATCGCCGACGGCGGCCTTGATCTCGCGGGTCCAGTTCATGATCTGGTCGGCGGTGGGGGTGATGCCTTCGCGGTACATGGCGTCGAAGTTGCCGAGTTCGAGCACGTCGGCACCGGCGCTGGCGGCGGCGATGAGCTTCTGGGGATCCGTCGAGGAGACGAAGACGGTCAGGGACGTGCGGGCCTTGACCTGGCGGATCAGATCATGATCGCAAGCGATATCGATGGCGTGGGCGCCGGCGGCGGTGGCGGCGTCGACGATGGGAAGAACCTTGGCCGACTCGAAGGTGTCGATCCCGGCGATGACCTTGACGAAGGTGCGGTTCTGGAGGGCGGCATTGAGGGTATGCTTGGGCATCATAGACTTCTCCGATCAAGCGGGGGAAACCCTGCGATTATAACGCTTGCTTCGAGGAGTTGGGAAGCTAACCCATCATAGATTCCGGATCCTCTTCGAGGAAGCCCACCCGATGACCGAAGGGGTAGTCATTGGCATCAGGTACCAAGCCTTCCCCGCTATCGGGGTCGCTGTAGCCCAGATCCGGCGAATCGGTTCGCTTGTCGTTTTCGTCGGTCTCGAAAACGTAGTCCAGGTCCTCTTGGTGGGCCTCGGTCTCCCGCTGGGTGAGCGCACTCGCGCTGACGCTGACGGTCTTGATGCGATCCGGCACCACGACCACGTCTTGGCGTAATTCCAGCTCGGTGGAGGGAGCGAGGATCATGGTGCGGGTGTGCTCGGTTTCGGAAAGCTCGGTGGCGATTTCGTAACCGATGATGGCGCCGTCATCTTCGTCGAAGAAGACGTCCATGAGCTGGCCGAGTTCCTGGCCTGCCTGCGTTCTGACCGGATGATCGAGTAGCTGCTTGGCGTTGAGGAAGAGACCTTCGTCGCCGTAGTTCATGAGATCGAGACCCGCCGTCTCGGCGATCTCGTCGCTCACGATCAGCTGGTGGGGGTCGAAGTTGGCAATCTGGGTGAACGGAAGGTCCAGGTCCGGCCCGTAGACCTGACGAAGGTCCGAGATCCAGTCGACGGAGAGCTTCATCACCCGTTGCTCGGCAGGATCGATCTGCACGTCGGCAACGTCTCCCATGTTCACTCCGCGCTTGGTGACAACGGTCAGGTCCAACAAGTTGCGAATGCCTCGCTGTCTCACGGCCCTACTCCTCGCGCGATGGTTCGCGCAATGGTTCGCTCCCCTCCTCACCCAGACCCCGTTTGGCGGCGGAGGCGGGGGGCGAACAGCGGGTCCGAGCGGAGCCGGACCTCGATTTCCGTGGGAACACTATACGGTCGCGCGGATCCGCGGGTCAACAGGCGAGGAGGCTCGACGGCGACGGCGAAGGGCCGCCGGTGTCGGCCCGGCCCGGCCACGAAGGAGGGATCAGCGCTTGCCCTTGAGGGGATCCAGGAAATCGGTCCCGCCGGTTCCGCTCTTCTGGATGCCGGCCACCCGCTTGATGAGGAGGAAGAGGCGGCTGAGATCGTTGCGCAGATCCTGGATCCGGGTGTCGATCTCGGAAAGCTCGCTCTCGGCTTCGGGATGGAGGTTCTCGCCGAACTCGATCAGGATCTCCTTGCGGCGCTGCAGCAGGTCGCTGAGGATCTCCTGGGCATGCTCGCGTTCGTTGGAGATCAGCTTGTACATGTACTGGGGGTTCTGAAACTCCGGGATGAGCGTGGGGGTCGTCTCGAAGGCGGAGATCAGGTAGCGGCGCTCTTCGGACTGCTTGGACTTCTCGAGGGGCGTCAGCGGATTGGTCGCTGCTGACTTGCCGGCAGACAGCGGCCGGGTGTCCTGGGAACGGACGAACTGTGCCGACTGGGACCTCCCGCTGGGCGCCAGCGGCCGGGATCCGGCGGATCGGACGGAGGTCTCCGGCTGCGGTTCCTCATTCTCCTTCTTCAACCCCATGCTGGTGAGGAGGTTGTTGAAAAAGCTTGGCTTTTTTTGCGAACCTTCGTTGGCCATGGAGATCCTCTGCATGCAAGCGGCTTGATTGATCCCCCTATACCCTTGGCCGCTGGGTTTGACACGCCAAGGTTAAATTCCGCTGATCCCCCAAAAGCCGATCCCCCCGTCGCTCGAGCGACGGGGGGATCCAGGTGAGTTTGCCTTGAACTAGGTGAAGAGGTGGATGATCGTGTCGTGAAGGCCAGAGCCCTTGAAGAGCTTGTCGAAGGCGAGGAAGCCGAGGAAGCCGGCTCCGGCAGCGGCCAAGGTGACCGGCCAACCGATGACGCCGAGGGCCCCGAGCGCGGCGATGGCAGCACCCGAAGCAATCGCCGAAACCACGCCGCCCACCGCTCCACCGAGCGTGTCGCCGACGATGCCACCGAGGGCGCGGCGACCGGAACGCTCGCCGTTCATCATCATGTAGAGGTTGCCGATTCCCGAGAAGATGGCCGAGACGATGGCGCCCGAGCGGAAGGCCTTGCCCAGGCCAGGCAGGATCTGCTTGAGACCGGCCTTGAAGGAGTCCAGGCGGGCTCCTTTTAGCTTGCTGCCGAGACCCGAAAGTTTGTCCTTGATCGAACCGAGGATGCCCTTGGCGCCTTGGGTCGCGGTCGCCGCGGTTTCGGCGGTCTTGACCGTGGCGACGGTGTTTTGGGCCACGCCCTTGACCGTTCTGGCCACCTTGGACGCTTTGACGATGGTTTTGGCGCCCCGCGCCGCCTTGGCAGCCTTGGCGACCGTTTCGGCCCCCTGAGCGGCGACCGTTGCAGCTTCGCCGCCGGTTGCGGCAGTGGAGAGCGCGATGGAGTCGCCGGCGCCGAACATGGTCTTGAAGCCTTCGGCGACCTGCTCGTTGGCGAGAAGATCCTTCGCGCCCTGGCGAACGGCATCCGGGGTCTTGTCGAGAACTTCGTTGGCCTTGGTGGCGATCTCGTCGAGCGAGCCCGGCAGGTTCTCCATGATCCCAGCTGCCCGCTGGCGCAGGTTGCTGGCGAAGTTGGCGATGGTGCTGGGCATCTGCATGACGGTTCCTCCCTAAAGCTGTTCTATTCGAGTTATCGGCGGTGGCGCGCCGAAGTGTCTTGTCTCCCCGTTAAGCTTCGGTGAAAGTTGCTGAGCCTATCTTGGCCCTAATCGTGGGGGGAATCGGCTCGGCTTGGCCTTTTCCAAGGTTATGCCGGCTGGGAGAACCAGACGTGGGGAGCCGGAGCTCCCCACGGAATGTGGATGGATGGATAGATTGATGGATTGATGGATGGAAGGAAAACAGTGGACGTGCGACGGGAAGCTAGTCTCCCGAGATCCAGCGGCCGAGGTTCTGGAAGAAGCCGCCGACACCCTGGCGGGTTTCGGTGACGCCGCGGTCGATGGCCTTGCCGGTTTCCTGGAGTCCGGTGACCAGGGCATCTCCGACGTAGGCGGCGCCATCGGCGATCGCAGTGCCGGTCGCGACGGCTCCGTCGACGATGGCATCTCCGGCGGCCTTCACGCCGCGTCCCACGTACATGGCTCCGTCGGCGATCGCCTCACCGGTGGCCCGAATGGCGCGAACGCCGGGAAGCTTACCGATCTCCTTGTTGGCGTCGGACGAGGCCTTGTCGCTGATCTCGGCGGCCTTGTCCTTCCACTTGCCCTGCGGATCCATCGGGAGGTTCCAGATCTGATCCAGGGCCTTCTTGCGGTGCTTGGCGTGGATGCCGGCCATCTCGGCGAGCATGAGGGGAGGAAAAGCGATTTCCGCGGCGCCGTGCAGGCCCGTGGTGAACGAGTCGACGCTGTTGTCGAAGCGCTCCTTGACGTACTCTCCGACAGTGGGGTACTTGGGCTCGACGGCGGCCTCGGGCTCGACGGCGGGCTTGGCCTCGATCTCGGGTTCAGCCTCGACAGCGGGCTTGACGCCGGGTTTGGGGGAGACGCCATCCAGGTCCCAGTTGCGCCTGGGCTTGGCTTCGGTCTGGGGGTCGATGGCGACGTCGGCCTTGGGCTGGGACTTGGCGTTGGGAATCCGGATGACGGTGCCGTGGAAGAGGATGTCGGGGTGGCGGAGCTTGTCGCGGTTGGCTGCAAATAGTTCGGGCCAGCGCGCAGCCTTGCCGTAGAACTTGAGGGCGATGCTGCCGAGCGTGTCGCCCGACTGAACGGTGTAGCGGCCGGTCAGCTGAGCCTTGTCCGCGGATTTTGGAGCCTCGACAGCTGCCTGCTCGGGCTTGGCATCAACCGCGTCCGCATCCTTTCGAGGGACCTGGGTCACCAGGGCGTTGCTAAACTTCTTGACTTCGATGCTCATAGGAATTTCCTCCCTCGGGCGACGTAGGATTACTATCCATCCTCGTGACTTATCGGAACTTCCCTCCGAAACTCGGTAAATTTGGCGTTAAGAGTTTGCTAAACTTGGCTAGATGCATTGCGAAGCCGGAACGCAACTTGCCAAGGTGCCCCCGCAGCCACGGCTGCGAGGGCACCTGAACCCTTTAGAGGCCGAGATTCCTGGCGATGACGATCCGCTGGATCTGCGAGGTGCCCTCGCCGATTTCGCAGAGCTTCGAGTCGCGCATCATGCGTTCGACCGGGAAGTCTTTGAGGTAGCCGTAGCCGCCGAGGATCTGCACGGCATTGGCCGTGACCCGGGCCGAGACCTCCGAAGCGTACAGCTTGGCCTGGGCACCTGCCTGAGTGTGGGGCAGGTTGGCATCCTTGAGACGGGCGGCATGGTAGATCATCAGGCGTGCTGCGTGCAACTCGGTGGCCGCGTCCGCGAGCATGGCCTGGACGAGCTGGAAACTGCCGATGGTCTGCCCGAAGGCCTCGCGCTCCTTGGCGTAGGCGAGTGCCACTTCGAAGGCGCCGGTGGCGATGCCCAGCGCGAGCGCGGCGATGGAGATGCGGCCACCGTCGAGGGTCTTCATGGCCTGTTTGAAGCCGGAACCCTCTTCGCTGATCATGCAGTCCGCGGGGAGGCGCACGTTCTCGAAGGTGAGCTCCGTGGTCGGCGATCCGCGCATGCCCATCTTGTGCTCGTGCTTGCTGACCGAGAAGCCGGGGGTGTCGGTCGGCACGATGAAGCTCGAGATGCCCTTGTTGCCCTTGCTCTTGTCGGTCATCGCCATGACGATGACGTAGCGAGCGTAGGGGGCGTTGGTGATGAACGTCTTGCGACCGTTGAGCACCCAGGAGTCACCCTCGCGCACGGCAACCGTTTGCTGACGCGAGGCATCCGAGCCTGCCTGCGGCTCGGTGAGGGCCCAGGAGCCCATGAACTCGCCGGAAGTGACGTAAGGGAGCCACTTTTTCTTTTGTTCTTCGGTGCCGAAGTAGACGAGAGGCATGGAGCCCAGCGAGATGTGAGCGGCGAAGGAAAGGCCGGTGGAGCCGCAGGCCTTGGCGATTTCCTCGACGGCGAGCACGTAGGACATGGTGTCCGAGCCCGCACCGCCGTACTCGGCGGGGACCGGGATGCCCATCAGGCCGAGTTGCCCGAGCTTCTTGAAGGTTTCGACAGGGAATCGCTCGGTTTCGTCGATCTCGGCGGCATGGGGAGCCACTTCCCGCTTGACGAACTCGCGCACCATCTCCTGGAGCTGGAGCTGCTCGTCGGTCAACCCGTATAGATTGCCCGCGGCCAGCGGGCTCTTGGTCATCGTCGGCATGGGATTCCTCTCTGAAAACGGGGATTCTTTCCGATTATAGTCGCGGGCAAGCTCGGGGGCAACTCGCGAGTGGGCTCATGCCCGCCTGCCACCCCGCAACGACAGGACTTGCGGCGGTTCGAGTCGTCAGGAATCAGTCAGGTTGCGCCTTCGGGCGGAAGTTCGGTATGATGAGGGCATTCAAGGGAGCTGCAAGGGATAACCGAAGCAGAGTTGCCGAAACCGTCGCTCCTCGTCCAAGTATCAATAGGAGAATGGTTTCATGCCGGAGCAATCTGCTGGTTTCGTCTCTCAAGCTTCGGTTGGGCTTGTCCTCTCGCTGACCATCGGGTTGGCGTGCCGCATGTTCAACCTGCCGCTACCCGCGCCCCCGACGTTCATCGGGGTTCTGATGATAGCGGGACTCGCCATGGGGTACTTCCTCGGCGGCTACATGCCGGGGCGCTGAGCGCCAATATCACGGGTCAATCAGGTGGCCGCCTCCAAGTCATTGGAGGCGGCCTCTTGTCGTCGGATTCGCTTCGATCTGTTGCCCGGTCCCCTGAGGGAGGCCCAGGCGCGATCGCTAGCCTATCGGGTTGCCAGGGTCGACTTCTCGACGAGTCGACGGGCGAGTTGGTTATGCCGGCGCACTGCCTGGGAGAGATCGAGGGTGGTCAGGTGTCCATCCTGAACCACCGCGCGGCCATCGACGAAGACGTGCTTGGGACGAGTAGTCTGACAGAGGGCGAGGGCCGCGAGGGGATCGTGCATGGCAGCTCCGGCATAGGCCACGTCCGTGAGGTCGTAGATGGCGAGGTCAGCTCGCATGCCGGGTGCGATCGCGCCGATTTCCGGACGGTTCAAGACCTCGGCTCCGCCGCGGGTCGCCAGTTCCATCGCCTGATGGGCCGAATAGCCGACTCCATAGCGCATTCGACCCAGCAGGAGGGCTTGCCGTGCCTCGGCGAGCATGGATCCGCCGTCGTTACTCGAGGATCCATCGACGGCCAGGCCGACCCGGGCGCCCGCGTCGACCAGTTCCAGCACCCGTGCGATGCCTGAGCCCAGCCGCATGTTAGAACTGGGGCAGTGGGCGATTCCGGTCCGGGTTCGGCCCAACAGGGCGACTTCCTCGTCGTTGAAGTGGATGCCGTGGGCCAGGTAGACATCCTCGCCGAGCCAGTCGAGGTCTTTGAGCAGCTTGAGGGGCCTCACGCCGAACGTCTCCAGGCAGAAGCGCTCTTCGTCGAGGGTTTCGGCGAGGTGCGTGTGCAAGAGCAGGCCGTTGGCGCGCGCGAAGTCCCGCATCATCACCATGAGCTCGGAGGTCACCGAGAACGGGGAGCAGGGCATGAGGTCGATGCGCGTCATCGCGCCTTCGCGGGGATCATGGTGCGCCGCGACCACGCGCTCGACGTCCGCCATGATGGTGTCGGGATCTTGGACGACGGAATCCGGCGGCAGCCCCCCGTCGCGCTGTCCGAGCGACATGGCTCCCCGGCCCGCGTGCATGCGGACTCCGACGTCCTTGGCGGCTTGGATGACCGCGTCGAGCTTCACGTCGGAATCCGCGGGGAAGACGTAGAACATGTCGCTGACGGTCGTGCATCCCGAGAGCACGAGTTCCGAGAGGCCGCAGACCGCGCTCCAGTAAACCATCTCAGAATCGAGCCCCGCCCAGATCGGGTACTGGGTGGTCAGCCATTCGAAGAGCTCGGCGTTCTGGGCTTTCGGCAGGCCGCGCGTGAGGGTCTGGTAGAGGTGGTGGTGGGTGTTGACGAGCCCCGGAACCGCGATGCAGCCCGTCATGTCGATGACGCGAGCGGGGGGTTCGGCGCTCGCCTCGACGAAGCGACCGTCCTCGATGAAAAGATCCCCCGCGTAGTAAGCGGGTTCTCCGTCCCGCATCGGAGCGATCATCAGGTTCGACAACCGGGTGGTTCCCATCGAGGCCTCCTATGATAAGCAAAGGGTGGCATTCATCTTACTCGATCGTGCGGTAAGATGTGAAACGGACCGGCTTTCCCCTAGCATCAGGAGGACCCATGTCGACCCCTACTCAAGTCAAGACGTCCTTGCCCCTCGAAGCCCTGGAACCCGTTCTGTCGAACCTACAGACCGCCAATAGCGCCTTCGCCAAGGCCTATCCCGGGGACTCTTCGGCCCGTCAGCCGGTTCATACCGTCTACGGCGGCGCCCAGCTCTTCAAGTCGGATACCGCTCCCAAGATGGGCGGTCTTTCATTGCGTTCGCTCGACGCGTACGCTCCGAGCTTCGTTTCCTTCGCCAAGGCCGTGGGCTTCAAGGGCGCGGAGACCTTGCCGGAATCCCTGGCGGAGATCGATGCGCTGACGGCACAGCTGGCGCAGGATCCCGAAGCCGTGCGGCGTGCGTTCCCCGCCGCCTGGCTGGCCTACACCGTCTTCAACCGGGTCGTCTCGAAGCTGAACCGCGAGGCGGTCGAGGACTTCCGGATCGATTTCGAGGACGGCTACGGCAACCGTCCGGACGCCGAGGAAGACTTCCATGCGGTTCAGGCTGCCGAAGAGGTCGCCAAGGGCATGAAAGCCGGGACCCTGCCTCCTTACATCGGCATCCGGATCAAGCCCTTCAACGAGGAATTGCGGGCCCGCAGCCTCCGAACGCTCGACATCTTCGTGACGACCCTGGTGGAACGTCTTGGAGGCCTGCCCGAGAACTTCGTGGTCACCCTTCCCAAGGTGACCATCCCCGAGCAGGTCACGGCCCTGGTCGAGATCTTGCGGCTGCTGGAGATCCAGACGAAGTTGCCGACGAACGCGCTCAAGTTCGAGCTCATGGTCGAAACTCCTCAGGCCATTCTGAACCGACAGGGTCAGTCGACCCTGCCTCTGCTGATCGAGGCCTCGGCGGGGCGCTGCGTGGGCGCTCACTTCGGGACCTATGACTACACGGCGGGCTGCAACGTCACCGCGGCATACCAGATGATGACTCACCCGGTCTGCGACTTCGCTCGCCACGTGATGCAGGTTTCCTTCGCCGGCTCCGGCATCATGCTCTCGGACGGTGCCACCAACGTCATGCCCGTGGCCCCTCACCGCGCCAAGGAAGGTCAGGAGCTGACCATCGACCAGGTCAACGAGAACCGGAACGTGGTTCACCGGGCCTGGAAGCTTCACTTCGACGACATCCAGCACTCCCTGCGCCATGCCTACTACCAGGGCTGGGACCTCCACCCCGCGCAACTGCCGACGCGCTACGCGGCGGTTTACGCCTTCTTCCTCGAAGGTCTCGAGCCCGCGTCGATTCGCCTGAAGAACTTCATCGACAAGGCGGCGCAGGCCACCCTGGTCGGCGACGTCTTCGACGACGCGGCGACCGGGCAGGGACTCCTGAACTTCTTCCTGCGCGGTATCAACTGCGGAGCCATCACCGAGGAAGAGGCCCTGGTGACGGGGTTGACGCTCGACGAGCTGCGGACGCGCTCCTTCGTCAAGATCCTCAACGCCCGCACCGGCAAGTAATCGAAAGGGGCCGCCGATTGGCGGCCCCTTCACTACTCGACTCCCGCTCCTTGGTCAATCCAATGACCGAGGAGCGTTCGTTCATCCGGAGTCATCGCGGTCTTGTTGGCGAGCGGCATGCTTTGGCTGAGGACCGCGCGCACCTTGATGCGCTCGGCAAACCGCATGATCTGCTCGGGGGTATCGAAGGCGACGCCGGCGGGGGCTTGCAGGAAGCTCGGATCCGTCGGCTTCGCCGAGTGGCAGCTCGCGCAACGCAGGTCGATGACCGCCCGTGCCTGGGCGAAGGCCACGGGAGCATGGGACGCGTCCTCATGCCGCGAGGGCGCCTTGCGGGGCTGCATCAGCCCGAAGAGCAAGACGACCGCGACCACGAGGGTCGCGGCGAGGGCGGGGCGCCACTGAGGGAAGTTGAACCGGATGTTCAGCCAGTGCCGGACCGTCGCTCCCGCCACTATGATCACGCCCAAGATCAACCAGTTGAACTGCTGGGCGAAGGTTCCCGGAAAATGGTTGCTCACCATGATGAAGAGCATCGGGAAGGTCATGTAGTTGTTGTGGATGGAGCGCTTCTTGGCTTGCCAAGCGATGGCGGGATCGGGCTTCTGGCCCCCTTCGACGGCGGCGACCAGCTGGCGCTGGGACGGGATGATGTGAAAGAAGACGTTTCCGGCCATGAGGGTGCCGAGCATGGCGCCGACGTGGATGTAGGCCGCGCGTCCGCTCAGGAGGCTGGTGAGCAGGAAGACGATGCCGCCGGCCAGGGCCAGCGATAGGGCGACGGCGGTGCGGCCTTTGCCGAGGGGCGATCGCCACAGCAGGTCGTAAACGAGCCAGCCGCCGACGAGCGCGCCGATGCCGACGGCGATGGCGACGTTCGGGCTGATGGCCGAGACGGACGGATCCACCATGAAGGCGCCGTCTCCCATGTAGTAGACGATGGCCAGCATGAAGATGCCGCTGATCCAGGTGGAGTAGGACTGCCACTTGAACCAGTGAAGGATCGAGGGCATTTGTCCCGGCGAGAGCTGCTGTTTGACGACATGATAAAAGCCGCCGCTGTGGAGCATCCACATCTCGCCTTCGACGTCATCCTTGGCGTCCGGGGTTTTGACCAGATTACGATCGAGCCAGTTGAAAAGCATCGAGTTGCCGACCCACATGATGCCGGCGATGAGATGAACCCATCGCACGAGTAGATCGAGCAGCTCCCTGACGTGTGGATCCATGGGGTCCTCCGTGAGTATCGAGGGGGGCCAGGGGGGGCCAGGGGTTAACTGCCGCGGTAGGTCGAGTATCCGAACGGATTCAGCAGCAACGGGACGTGATAGTGCTGGTCGGGATCGGTCAGCCTGAAGAGGATGGGCACGAGGGGGTAGAATCCGTCGGTGCCCGTCCGGGTGAAGTAGGCTTCCGTCTCGAAGGTCAGCCGGTAGGTGCCGGCTGCCAGCGGGGTCTGGGCGGGCAGCAGGTCGCGGATGCGGCCGTCGGCATCGGTGCTGCCCTTGCCGAGCGAGAGCCAGTTTCCTGGCGTCTCTTCGAAGTCCAGGGTGACCGGCACTCCGGCCGCGGGTTTCCCCCGCGAGGTGTCGAGGACGTGGGTGGTGATGGGGCTCGTCATGGCGTGATCATCTTCTCCAATCGAATGCGGGTGATCTTGCGCTGTTCTTCGGCGGCGATTCCGAGTTCGAGGTCGGGGGGGTTGGGCAGGCGATCGTTCATGATGGCGAGCATGTCGTCGGCGCTCTTTTTGGTGGCGCAGACGATGAACAGGTGGCCGAACTTGGCTTCGTATCGTTGGTTGCCGTCGGCGAGCGCCTGGAGCACCTCCTCGGAGGCGTCGGAGGCTCCGGCTTGTTCGCCCTGGGCCCACTGGCGGGTGTCGGCGTACTTGGCCTTGAGCGAGTCGATGTCTCCGATGCGGGGGTGTTGCAAGAAGGCTTCTCGCCAGTCCGCTTCCTCAAGCCCGCGCCAGATGCGGTCCGCCATCTCGAACAGCGCGCTCGAATCCGCGTATGGACGGGATTTCACGAGGGCTTCGGCCCAGCGGTCGGCCCCGCAGCAGCGTAGGAGGGCTTCCTTCGCGGCCGCGGGGGGCAGTTGATTGAGGGTTTGGAGGGTCACTGTAGGGACTCCGGGATGCCGTGGAGGCGGAGGCGGCTGATTCCGCCGTCGGGGAAGATGTTGAGGCGAACGTGGGTGAAGGCCTTCTTGGCGGTGATTTCCGACTCGAAGAAGTGCTGGGTATGGGCCTTTAGCTTGGTTTGCGGGAGGATTGCCTCCCAGACCAGGCTTCGGCTGGTGAGGAAGGCGTCGGGGGCATCCTTGGCGTAGGTGCCTTCCAGGGAGCAGCTATCGGGGAAGTTGCCCTTGAAGTGGTTGGTATCCACCTCGATCCGGGTGAGGACTCCCGGCATGCCGAGCTTGACGATCACCCAGTCGTTTCCGGGTCCGCGCTTGCGCTTGGTTTCCCAGCCGTCGCCCATGTTTGCGGCGCGTCCCGGCATGATCAGGTTGTTTCGGTGGCTGAAGAACATGTCGTTGGCGAGCACGGAGCGGCCGCCGTTGACGGCGGCGGCGAGGTCGATGGGTTCGGCGTTCCGGAAGACCTTGGGGTCGGGCGTGACGTCGCCGTAGACGCGGAGGCGGGCGACGCCGCCGTCCGGATAGATGTTCAGTCGCAGGTGGGTCCAGGGGGTAGAGCTGTCGATCGCGAAGAGGTTATGATGCCCCCCCTGTAGCTCCGAGATGGGCAGGATCTCCGTCCAGACCGTCTGCCCATCGGGATCTCCTTCGCTCCAGCAAGCCTCGAGCGAGGCGTGTTCGGGGTAGTTCCCCAGGAAAAAGCTGGTATCGATGTCGACGCCGCGAATTCGGCCGGGCAGCCCCAGACGGATGGTGCACCAGTCGTATCCGGGCTCGCGTTTGCGGCGGCTTTCCCAGCCGTCCATCCATTTACCGTTTTCGGTGAACTTGTCAGCGATGAAGATCGGGGTGGAGGGCAGGAGGAGGTTTTCCACTCCGGCGAAGAAGTCATCGCTGACGGCGAGGGCTTGGCCTCCCAGGCGGGAGGAGGCGAGGTCGATCAGGTCGGTGAAGTCGTTCATTCGATGGTCTCCAAGGGGGACGGGGGCGTGAGCAGGATTTTTCCCATGGGGGCGGGGGTGAGAACGCCGTGGGTGAAGAGGGGCATGCCGCGGAGGAAGGTTCGTTCGATCACGCCCTTGAGGGGGCGCCCGAGGTAGGGCGTCACGGGATGCCGGTGGCGAATGAGGGTTTGGTCCACGGAGAAGTCGGCTTCGGGGTTCCAGACGACGAGGTCGGCGTCGAGGTCCGGGGCGATGGTCCCCTTTTGCGGGTCGAGGCCGGCGAAGGTCGCGGTGCGCTGGCAGATCCAGCCTGCGAGGTCATTGAGGGAGAAGCCGCGCGCTTCGGCATGGGTCCAGAGGACCGGAAGGCTGAACTGCAGCGAGGAGATGCCGCCCCAGGCCTTCATGAAGTCGCCCGTCTCGGGGAGTTTGAGGTCGGGGGTGCAGGGGGAGTGGTCGCAGGCGACGAAGTCGAGGATGCCCGAGCGCAGGCCTTCCCAGAGGCGTTCGCGGTTTGCGGCTTCCCGGATGGGCGGAGCGCACTTGAACTCGGTGGCGCCGTCGGGGATCTCCTCGGCGGCGAAGACCAGGTAGTGGGGGCAAGTCTCCGCCGAGATGGGGAGGCCTTCGCGCTTGGCCTCGGCGAGATCATGCAGCGCGTCGGCGGCCGAGAGGTGAACGATGTGCACCCGGCAGCCGGTTTCGCGACAGAGGCGGATCATCAGGCGGATGGCCTCGACTTCCCAGCTGGCGGGCCGCGAGGCGAGGAAGGTCCCATAAGCTCGAACGGACATGCCGGTGAGGTCGGGATGAGCCCCGTCCAGTTCGGCATGGACGAGCAAGGGGATGCCAAACTTGGCCAAGATCGGCATGGCGATGCGGAGGTCTCGTTCGGAAACGTTGGGGAAGTCGTCGATTCCGGAATGGGTCAGGAAGGCCTTGAAACCCCTGACTCCCGCGTGAATCATGCCTTCGAGTTCGGAAGCGTTGTTCGGGACCAAACCGCCCCAGAATCCGACGTCGATCCAGCAGCGGCCCTCTGCGGCCTGCTGCTTGCTTTGCAGGGCCGCGAGCGAGGTCGTGACCGGAATGCTGTTGAGCGGCATGTCGACGAGGGTGGTGATGCCGCCCGCGGCAGCGGCCTGGGTGGCGGTCTCGTAGCCTTCCCACTCGGTTCGACCCGGCTCGTTGACATGGACATGGGTATCGACCGCCCCCGCCATGAGCACCGAGGCGCCCACGTCCAGTACCGGCAAACTGCTGGGAAGGTCCCGAGGAGAGCCGATGGAGGCGATGCGCCCCGCGCGGATGCGAACGGCGGCAGGTTCGGTGGTTCGAGGAAGGACGACCCGTTGGCTGAGAATGGCGAAATCCATGAGGAGGCTCCGTGAATCGGCGAGGGGGGCCGGTCGGGAAGAACCAGGAGGCCAGAGGTTCCCGATTCTATCATAGTCATGGCATGTCACGCGGGGTTTAAGCCCCATGCGAGCGGGTAGGGAAGGTCTGTGCGCAAGAAAAACCACGAATTGACCAACTGGCCGATGTACGGAGTGAAGGCAGGCTTAGCCGCCGCCTTAGCACTCGTGCTCACCCAAGCCCTGGGAGTGGTCGACACGGTGTCGGCGGCTTTCGTGGCGGCTGCCTGCACGTCTCCGACGGTATTGACGGGGCTCAAGCGAGGTAGCCAGCAACTGGGAGGCAGCGTTTTGGGCGGAGCGTTCGCCTACGCGGCCTTGTTCCTGGGGCTGCCGGTGCCATGGGCCTTGGGTATGTCAGTGGGACTCTCGGTGATGGTTTCGGGGGCGCTGCAGATGCGCCAGGCATCCATGATTGCGGCCTTCACGGCGCTCTACGTGGTCCTGTTGAGCCCGCTCACGCCCCATGTGACCTACGGCGTTCGCCTGGCAGCCGTCGTGCTGGGCAGCCTGGCCGCTATGGGGGTCAACGTGGCCTTGAGTTCGGTGTTTTACAAGCGGCTATTCCTGCGGCGCGCCCGCGTTTGCCGCGAGGCGCTGGCTGATGCACTCGATGCGCGGACGATCGGCGGCATCGATGCAGCCTCGGCGCTCATGCGGGAGTTTCAATCGGATCTCGAATCTGCGGCCAAGCTCCCGCTGACCGAACACTTGCTGCAAGAAGTGTCTCATCTCCATGGGATGGCTCACCATGCGAAGGACGCCCTGATCCGGGAATCGACGGCGGAGCTGCCGCTGCTGCCGGTGCTCTCCCGGTTGCTTCGAGGGCAATCCGTCGCGATCCATGGCGAGCATCTACTTGCCCTGGAGGCGCGACGTTGGGCCCTCCTTCATGATACCCTGACGCCCTCTTGACGCGAAGTGATATACTTCCAAGTGCTGTGGCTTAATTGACGGAGAGGCTTGAGGTCGTTCGGACCGCCTGGCTTTTCACCGTTTTCACTTCTACCACGAGGGATACGCGCATGTTCTATCAACCGGAGACCGTCGCCGAGGCGCTGGATCTCAAGGCTCGTCTCGGCCTGTCGGCACGCTTCCTCGCCGGCGGCACGGACCTCGTGGTCATGATGAAAAAAGGCCGACTCACCTTGGAAGACGTCATCGACCTCGGCAAGCTCCATGAGCTAGCCGAGACGCGCGACGAGGGCGAAACGCACTTCGTGGGTGCGCTCTGCTCTCACCGCACGCTCGAAAGCTGGCCTATCCGGGTGCTGGCCGACGCCGCGCGCCAGGTCGGCGGCCCCCAAATCCGGAACCGCGGGACCATCGGCGGCAACGTCGGCACGGCCAGCCCCGCCGGCGACGTCTCGGTCGCGCTGCTCGCCCTGGACGCCGCCATCGAACTCGTCAGCGCGCGCGGCTCGCGCTCCATGCCCTTGAGAGACTTCTTCCAGGGAGTGGGGAGAACGGCGATCGCCCCCGACGAGTTGATCGCGGGCTTCCGCTTCCGCAAGCCCGCCATGAGCGCCTTCTACAAGAACGGCAAGCGCAGCTCCGTGGCCATCTCGGTCATCTGCGCCGGCGTCTCCCTCGATCCCGACGGCTTCCCCTCCATCGCCGTCGGCTCGGTCGCACCCACCCCGCTGCGCCTGCTCTCGACCGAAGCCTTCCTGCGCCAGCGCGGGCTCGATCCTGAAACCATCGCCGAGGCCGGTCGCCTCGCCTCCGAGGAAGTACGTCCCATCACCGATCACCGCGCCTCGGCCGAGTATCGCCGCGCCATCGCCGGCATCGCCGTCACGCGCTTGCTGACCCAGCTCACTCAGGGAGGTGCCCATGTCGTCCACGCCTAGCTCTCTTCCGCCGCGCGGCTCGCAGGCCAACGACGACGAGCGCCTGCCCGTCGCTTTCACCCTGAACGGCGAAACCGTCGATACCCAGGTTCACCCCCTGGACACCCTGCTCGAAGTCCTGCGAGACAAACTCCGCCTCACGGGCACCAAGGGCGCCTGCCACGAAGGCGAGTGCGGCTCCTGCACCGTCCTCGTCAACGGCATCCCCATGAACTCCTGCCTGATCCTGGCCCCCCAGGTCCAGGGATCCGACCTCGTGACGGTCGAAGGCCTGGCCGACGGCGAGACCCTCTCCAACGTCCAGCAGGCCTTCCTGGACCTCGGGGCCGTCCAGTGCGGCTACTGCACCCCCGGCCTCCTCATCGCCGCCAAGGCCTTCCTGGAGACCTGCCCCGATCCGACCCCCGAGCAGATCCGCAAGGGCATGGAAGGGAACATCTGCCGGTGCACCGGCTACGTGAAGGTCATCGACGCCGTCATCGAAGCCGCCAAGACGATGCCCAGCCTGAAGGGAGCCCGTCATGAGCAAGCCTGATTTCGCGCCCGTCGGCTCCAGCGTCCGCCGCAACGACGCCAGGGGCAAGGTCACCGGCGAGACCCGCTACGGCGGCGACCTCGCGGGAGTCGACGCGCTTCACGTGGCCGTCCTCCGCAGCGATCTGCCCCATGCCGAGATCCTCGCCGTCGATACCTCCAAGGCCCTGGCCCTCAAAGGAGTCGTGGCGGTCTTCACCGCCGAGGACGTGCCGGGAACCAACCGCCACGGCCTGATCCGGCGTGACCAGGAGCTTATCGCCAGCCGGTTCGTGCGCTACACCGGCGACGCCGTCGCCGTCGTCGTCGCCGAGACCCACAAGATCGCCCGTCGCGCGCTGGCCTTGATCGACGTCGATTATCGCCCGCTTCCCGGCGTCTTCTCCATCGACGAGGCCCTGGCACCGGACGCGCCCCAGTTGCATGCCATCGGGAACATCCTCACCCGCAAGCCCATCCTCCGCGGAGACGCGGAAGCGGCCATGCGCGAAGCCCACGTCACGGTCGAGGAAACCTACCTCACCCAGGCCGTGGATCACGCCTTCCTCGACCTCGAGGCCGGCATGGCCTACATGGACGGCGACGTGCTCACCCTCCACGCCGCCGGCCAGTGGGTCCACGAGGAGCGCCGCCTCCTCGCGCTGGCCCTGGGCCTCCCCTACGAGCGCGTCCGGATCATCCAGCCCGCCACCGGCGGCGCCTTCGGCGGTCGCGAGGACCTGGGCATCCAGATTTACCTCGCGCTGGCCGCCTTGCTGACCGGAAAGACCGTCCGCCTGGACTACGATCGCGCAGAGTCGATGACCGCCCGCCACAAGCGCCACCCCCTGCGGATTCGCTACCAGCTCGGAGCCGACCGCGAGGGCAACCTCGTCGCCGCCAAGGTCACGGTTCACGCCGACACCGGCGCCTATGCCTCCACGGGCGACGCCGTCATGCGCAAGTCCGCCAGCCATGCCACCGGCCCGTACCGGATCCCCAACGTCCAGGTCGACGTCATCGGCGTCTTCACCAACGTCAGCCCCTGCGGGGCCATGCGCGGATTCGGCGCGGCCCAGATGGCCGTCGGCTACGAACTCGCGCTGGATCGCCTCGCCACCGAACTCGGCATGGACCGGCTCGAGATTCGCCGCCGAAACCTCATCCGGAACGGAGAATCGGTGACCACCACCCAGGTGATCCCCGTGGCGACCGGCCTGCAATGCCTCGAAGAAGCCCAAACCCGTATCGGCTGGGGCCAACGCGACTATGAGACGTCGCAGCCCACCCTCCGGCGCGGTTACGGGATCTCCGCCTTCTGCTTCGGCCTCGGCTACGGAGACGGCTTCCCCGACGCTTCCCGCGCCAAGGTTCGCTTCGCCGAAGACGGCGTGCTCGAGGTCTATACCGGGGCCGTCGAAGTCGGCCAGGGTCTCACCACGGTCATGGCCCAGATCGCCGCTCAGGAATGCGGAGTCGATCCGGAATCGGTTCGCGTGATCTGGGCGGATACCCACCGCACGCCGGAATCCGGCTCCAGCTCGGCGACCCGCCAGACCTACTTCACGGGGTCGGCCGTCCAGATTGCCGCTTCCGAGCTGCGACTCCAGCTCATGGACATCGGGGCGACCCTGCTGCCGATTCACTGGGACGACCTCACGATCGCCGGCGGCGAGATTCGCGATCGCCACGATCCCACCCAAGCCGTCCCCCTGGATGCCGTGCTCGCGGAGGGACGCCGTCGCAGCTACTCCCTCGAAGCCTCGGGCATCTTCAAGCCCCCCACCCTGCCGAGCGACCCCGACGGCCTCTCGCCGCGGTCCTTCATCACCTACCTCTTCGGCAGCCATGCCTGCTCGGTACTGGTCGATATCGAGACCGGCGAGGTGCAGGTCGAGAAGATCGTGGCCGTCCACGACGTCGGCAAGGCCCTGAACCCCATGCTGGTCACGGGCCAGATCGAGGGAGGCGTCACCCAGGGACTCGGCATGGCCCTCATGGAGGAGGTTATCCGGCGCGAAGGGAAGATCCTCAACTCCGGCTTCACCGACTACATTCTTCCGACCATGGGAGACGTCCCGCCCATCGAGGCGGTCTACCTCGAGAACGCCGACCCGGGCGGCCCCTACGGAGCCCGCGGCATTGGCGAGCCGCCCTTGATCGGAACTCCTCCCGCCATCCTGTCGGCGATTGCCGACGCCATCGGAACCCAAGTGACGGAACTTCCCGCCACCCCAGAGCGCGTCTGGCGCGCGATACAGGAGAAGCAGCAGCGTGAGCGCTCGCGAGACCTTGGAGAGCCTGCTTCGGTTCGTTCAAGACAATAAGCCCGTCGCCCTGGTCACCATCGTGGGATCGAGCGGCTCGATTCCCAACGCGGTCGGGGCGAAGATGGTCGTCGGTCCCCAAGGGCAGCGCCTCGCGGGAACCGTGGGCGGCGGCGAGATCGAGCTGATGTCCCTGGACATGGCCGCCGAAGCTATCGCCAAGCGCGAGAGCCGGCTGGGATCCTATCACCTCACCGAGAAGCACGCCCACGGAATCGGCATGATGTGCGGAGGAACGGTCCAGGTGTTCATCGAGGTCCACGTCCCCGCCCCCCGTGTCGTCCTCGTGGGAGCGGGTCACGTCAACATCGAAATCGCGAAACTCGCCCGGAGTCTGGCTTTTCCGGTGATCGTCATCGACGAGCGGCCGGAATGGGCCAACTCGGGGAATTATCCGGACTGCGAGATCGTCCCGGAGCGAGCCGCCGCCGGCATGGCGCGCGTCACCTGGCATGAATCCGACTACGTGCTGATCGCCACGGCCGATGCCGACACGGAGTCCCTGCGCGCGGCCCTGTCGCTGCCTTGCCGCTACGTCGGTCTGGTGGCGAGCAAGCGAAAGACCGTCCAGATCCTCAAGAACCTCGCTGCCGAAGGCCTGGATCTCTCGGGCCTGCTCCCCCGCCTGCGCGCTCCCGTCGGCCTCGACCTGGGAGGCAAGGAGCCCGTGGAGATCGCGCTCTCGGTCATGGCCGAGATTCAAGCCCACCGCAACGGACGAGACGCGCTTCCCCTTTCGTACGTGGAAAAGATCCCGGCATCCGCCAAGCTCCCGCTGTGATCGACCGCTCTCGCTCGGCTGCCGTCATCACGGCCGCCGGCCTGTCGTTGCGCATGGGGCACCTCAAGGCCTTGCTCGACTGGAACGGCATGCCGCTGATCCAGCATCAGGTCGATTGCCTCGCCGATTGGGGCGAAGTGCGCCTGGTGCTGGGGCACGAAGCCGATCGCCTTCAACGGGGTCTGCGCCTCCCGAAAAACGTCCTCCCGGTCATCAACCCGGAGTACCGGGAGGGGCGCGCCACGTCCTTGAGGGTGGGATTCGAGGCGCTTTCCGGCGAGCCGGAGGCCATCCTGGTCGTCGGAGTGGATCAACCCTTGGATAGGCTGAGTCTCGATCGTCTCACCTCGGCGATGAACGCCGAGGATGCGATCGTCATCCCCGTATCCGAGGGCCGTCGCGGGCACCCGGTGATCTTCGCCGGAAGGCTATTGCCCGAACTCAGAGCCATCGACGAGGCGAGTCAGGGCCTTCGCGCCGTGGTTCGCCGACACGACTCGCGAGAGGTCTCCGTTCCCGGGCCACTCTGGGATCTCAATCGCCCGGAAGACTACGCCGAGGCGAGGGCGAATCAACGCACGTTCGCCCGACCGGGGAGCGAGGAAGTCCTGGATTAGCCCCCGATTTGAGACATCGTGCGGTGAATCGGCAAGCCGGCGCCCCAGTCATGGTGCTCGGGCTTGGAGCCCAGGGAGTTGCGAACGAGCTGCTGCATCTCCTCGGGGCTCGCCCCTCGGCGCAGCAGGCCCAGGAGATCTTGCTCCTCGGGTCTCATCAGGCAGGCCTTGATCTGACCGTCGGCGGTCAGGCGAATGCGGTTGCAGGTGTCGCAGAAGGTATGGCTCATCGGACTGATGAAGCCTATCGTGCCGAGCGCGCCGGGAATTTGGAAGATCCGGGCGGGGCCGTTCCCGGTCACCGGCTGCGTGCCGACGTCCAGGCCATGGCGTTCCCGGATGGTCGTGATGAGCGCCTCGACCGGAACGTATTTCCGCTCCTCGAAGAAGTTCCGGTCGCCCACGTGCATCATCTCGATGAATCGGACGTGGACCTTTTCGCTCAGGGTCCACTCGGCGAAGTCGAGGATCTCGTCGTCGTTCGTGCCAGGGATGACGACCATGTTCACCTTGACGGGATCGAGACCTGCCGCGACGGCTCGCGCGATGCCCTGACGCACCTTCTCGATGTCCCCTCCTCGGGTGATCTCGGCGAAACGCTCGGGCTTTAGGCTATCGAGGCTGACGTTGATCCGCTGGAGACCTGCGGCGCGAAGGCGTTCGGCCAGTCCCGCGAGGTAGATGCCGTTGGTGGTCAGCGCGAGGTCGGTCATTCCCGGCAAGGCCGCGATGCGGGAAACCAGGTCGGGGAGGCCCTTTCGAAGCAGCGGCTCTCCGCCCGTGAGCCTGAGCTTTTGCAGACCCAGCGGAAGAAAGACCGTTTCCAGGAGCGTGACGATCTCGTCGTCTTGTAGGACGGCTTCGTGCGGGATCCAGTTCAAGCCTTCGGCCGGCATGCAATACTGGCAGCGCAAGTTGCAGCGGTCGGTGAGCGAGAGGCGCAGGTAGGTGATGCGCCGGTCGTGAGCATCGATCAGCATGGGACCTCCAGCAACGGGTCGTCCAGCGGGAGCGCTTCTTTCGACGAAGTCAGTCGATGAAACCGCACGGGCGCATCGAAGGAAGCCTTGACTCGTCATTTTACCCCATATAATGGGAGCGGTGCGGCGAATGGAACCCACCGAACGAGAGGAGAGCTCATGAACATGCCAGCCGGCCTTTCGGCCTTGGAACTCGAACGCTACGCGCGTCAAGTCTGCTTGCCCGAGATGGGCATCGCGGGACAGCAAGCGCTCAAAGGTGCCAAGGTGTTGATCGTCGGCGTCGGCGGCCTCGGCTCGCCGCTGGCTTCCTACCTGGTCGCGGCGGGAGTCGGAAAGGTCGGCCTGGTCGATCCCGACCAGGTCTCGCTATCCAACTTGCAACGACAGATCCTCTACGCGACCCGGGACGCCGATCGCCCCAAGGTCTGGGCGGCAAAAGCCCGCCTGGAAGCCCTCAATCCCGAGGTCGCGATCGTGGGTCACGAGGAGGCCCTCGATGCGTCGAACGCGGTTCGACTGCTCACCGGCTACGACGTGATCGCCGACGCCACCGACAACTTCGCCGCGCGCTACGCGCTCATGGACGCGGCCTGGCGGCTCGGTCTGCCGGTCGTCCATGCCAGCCTCTACCGCCATGAAGGGCAGCTCGCGGTTTTCGCGCCAGGCGAGGGCCCCTGCTATCGTTGCCTTTGCCCGACTCCCCCGCTGACGGCCACCAACTGCGCCGACGCGGGAGTTTTCGGCGTTCTTCCCGGAATGCTGGGCACCATGCAGGCAAATGAAGTGCTCAAGCGGATCCTGGGGATCGGCCGGTCGCTTTCGGGGCGATTTCTGATGGTGGAAGCCCTCACGATGCGCTTCACCGAGATCGGCATGGCGGCCGATCCCGCCTGCCCGCTCTGCGGTGACCATGCGGGGGTTACTGCCGACTTCCCGGCGGAACTTCCCTTCTACGCCGAAGCGGATGACCTCGAACTCGACGCCGCCGATCTGCGAGACCTCGGAGAGGTGACCTTTCTCGACGTTCGGGACGTTCCGAGCGCCGCCGCCCTGGCCGGAGCGCGTCCCGCACCGTTTGCACGCTTGCTCGACGAACTGGCGACCCTGCCCGTGGAGCGTCGCTACGTGCTCGTCTGCGATTTCGGCGAGCAGAGCCGCCACGCAGCCCGCATGCTGCGCGCTGCGGGAGTTCCCCTGGTCTGGAGCCTGAAGGGCGGTTCGCGGGTCTTCGAAGGTCTGAAGCGCTGAGACCGGCCTATGGCCTCACCGGCAGCGGGCCGGTATAATCGAAAGTGACTTTGCGACCCGTCGGAGGTGTCATGTTGCTGGAAACTCGCCGCTTCGCCATCGGAGCCTTCGCGGGAGCGATCGTTCTGCTGACGAGCCTTCCGGCGTCCGCCGCCGAACTGCGCGTCGCCGCCGCATCGAGCACCCAGGACGCACTGGCCGCCGTGGCCCGAGAGTTCCAGCGCCTTCGCGGCGTCAAGGTCGTCACGACGTTCGGGTCCTCTGGCAAGCTCTATCACCAGATCCTCCGGGGCGCTCCCTACGACGTTTTTCTGTCTGCCGACGAGGTTTTCCCCGAGAAACTGGAGCGAGAAGGGCTCGTTTCGGCTCGCCGGCGCTACGCGAGGGGGCGAATCGTCCTCTGGGCCCCACACCGATCCCCCGTCGACCCGTCCCGCGGGCTGAAGGTGCTCGGAGATCCGCGGGTTCGCAAGGTGGCGATCGCCAACCCCCGACTCGCCCCCTACGGCCACGCCGCCTCTGCTGCACTCCGGGCTTCCGGCCTCGAGGCCGGAGTCTCCCCCAAGCTCGTCTTCGGAGAGAGCGTCTCGCATGCGGCGCACTTCGTCTCCTCGGGGGCCGCGGAAGTGGGCTTTTTGTCCCTGAGTCTCGCCCTTTCCCCTCGGCTCGCCCCAGCGGGCCGCTTCTGGCTCGTTCCCGAGACGCTTCATCCTCCCTTGTTCGCCGGCGCCGTGGCACTCGAGGCCGCGCGCGAGCCGCAGGCGGCCTCGGACTTCCTCGCCTTCTGCGTCTCCCCCGCGGGGCAGGCAATCTGGGGCCAGTTCGGCCTGGAGCTCGCGAAGTGACCGATTCCCTCTGGCTCTCCCTCAAGCTTTCGGCCGTGACCACCGCCATCCTGATCCCGCTTTCCCTGCCGCTGACTTACTGGCTTTCCTTTTCGCGGGGGAAGCTTCGCGCCTGGGTGGAGGCCCTCGTGGCCTTGCCCCTGGTCCTGCCGCCGACCGTGCTCGGCTTCTACCTCCTTCAGGGCCTCGGCCCCCAGGCACCCTTCGGGGCCGCCTGGGAGGCGCTCTTCCAGCAGCGCCTGCTTTTCAGCTTCCCCGCCCTGGTGATCGCGTCGGTCATCTACAGCCTGCCTTTCGCGGTTCAGCCGCTGCAGGCCTCCTTTCGCGGGCTCGATTCCCGGCTGCTCGAAGCCTCCTGGACCCTGGGCTCTTCACGCCTGGCGACCTTCTTTCGGGTCGTGCTGCCCACCTGCCGGCCCGGCTTGATTTCGGCCACCATTCTCACCTTCGCCCATACCCTCGGCGAGTTCGGGGTCGTCCTCATGGTCGGGGGCAGCATCCCAGGCCAGACCCGAACGGTGAGCATCGCCATCTACGATCTGGTCGAGGCGCTCGATTACGGCGAGGCCGGCAGGCTGGCGCTGCTGCTGCTGCTCGCCTCCTACGCCGTGCTCGCCCTGCTTTACGTCTTCGACGCGCGGAGCCCGCGATGGCGCTGAACGCGGCGATCACCAAAACGCTCGTGCCACGCCCCAGCGAAGAGGCCTTCGAGCTGAAGATCGAGCTTAGCCTGGAAAGCGGCATCACGGCCCTGCTGGGCCCCTCGGGGTCGGGTAAGACGACCTTGCTGAGATGTTTGGCGGGATTGGATCGGCCGGAATCGGGCTTCATCCGCCAAGGGGACCGGGTTCTCTTCGATGCCGCCCGACGCATCCACCTTCCCCCTCAGCACCGGCGAGTGGGTATGGTCTTCAACGACTACGCCCTCTTCCCCCGCATGTCCGTGCGCGCCAACGTGGCGTACGCCGGCGCCGATACCTCGCGGGTCGATGCCATGCTGGATCGCTTCGAACTTCGCCCCCTGGAAACCCGGGTGCCCGCTCAGCTTTCGGCGGGTCAGCAACAGCGAGTGGCCCTGGCCCGGGCGTTGCTGGCCGATCCCCTCGCGCTATTGCTGGACGAGCCTTTCGCGGCGCTGGACGCCCCCCTGCGCGAAAGGCTGCAGGATTTCCTGCTGCCCCTGCTCGCGGAGCTGGATATCCCGGTTCTCTGGGTGACGCATGACCTGGACGAGGCCTGCCGCGTGGCGGAGACCATCCTGCTGCTGGACCAGGGGACGGTCATCCGGACCGGCCGCCCCCAAGACCTGCTCGAACGGCCGGGAACTCGGCGAGCGGCAGAACTGATGGGATTTAGAAACCTCTTTACCGGGCGAATGCCCACCAACGACCAGCTATGCTGGGGCCCCGTCACCTTGAACGTTCGGCGGGGGGCGAGTTATGGGGCATGGGGAATTCGACCGGACCACGTGCAAGTGGTTGACCCCGTAGAGGCGGGCGTCAATGGGGTCATGGCGATCGTGACAGCGGTTCGCCCGATGCTGCGGGGCCTCTGGTTCCGGGCGGAGGTGGCGGGGGCCGGCGCCCTCGAGGGGATTCACGCCGGCTCGCATGCGGGGCGGGTTTCGCTCGCATTGGGAGAGACCATCGGGCTCAGGCTCCCGATGTCGGCCATCTTCCCGCTCGACGACGAGGCGGCGACGTCATGTCGAGCGGGAGTTGAACTCGATTAGCCCCGTTTCCAGGTGCCGCTCTTGCCGCCGGATTTGGAGACGAGGCGGATATCCGAGAGGGTCATGCCGCGATCGGCTGCCTTGCACATGTCGTAAACGGTCAGGGCGGCGACGGTCACTCCCGTGAGGGCTTCCATCTCCACTCCGGTGCGTCCCTCGAGCCGGACCTTCACGCGAATGTCGACCCGCGGCGGATGCTCCGCCAGCACCAGCTCGACATCCACGCCGTCGATCCCTAGCGGGTGGCACATGGGGATGAGATCCGAGGTACGCTTCGTGCCCATGATGGCGGCTATTTGGGCCACCGCCAGGACGTCTCCCTTGGCGTTGCGGCCGAGGCGAATCGTTTCCAGGGTCTCCGCACTCATGAGGACCGTGCCCTCGGCAATCGCTTCCCTCGCGGTCACGGCCTTCTCGCTGACGTCCACCATGCGGGGACGTCCGGCGTCATCGAAATGCGTCAGCTTTTGCATGGGCTCTCCTCTTCGGGTTCTTGGCGGGGGCGTGTCAGGGGGTTTGGGGTTCAGGACTCGATGTTGATGCGGATCTTCTCGGCGGCGCGCAGGAGCAGGTAGACGGTCTCATTGACCGGGGTGGGGATGCCGTGAACCTGGCCGAGCCGGATGACGGCTCCGTTGAGGTAGCGGGCCTCGGTGCGGTTGCCGCGGCGGATGTCCTGAAGGGTGGAGTTGATGTTATGGCGGGTGGTGGCGATGAGGGCCGACACGGCGTCGAGATCCTCCTCGTCCAGGATGACGCCTTCGGCGGCGGCCACCAGGCGGGCCTCGTCGAGGAGCATGCGCGAGACGCGCAGCAGCTCGTCATGCTCGAGGATGACGCCGTTGGGGGCTTCCATGAGGGCGCCTATCAGGTTGATGCCGATGTTGGAAAGGGTCTTTTTCCACTCGGTCTCGGAGACCCTGGGTCCTCGGCGCGCGGGCACGGAGGCGGCCTCGAAGAGGCTTTCCAGGGGGGCGAGATCGGTTCGCGCGGGGTCGCTCGTGGCGAGTTCGACGTGACCGACACCGGTCACGCGCGCGCGGGTCGGTCCTTCCCGGGTGACGCCTAGCCAGCAGGCAGCCCGGATGATCGCGTGATCCGGCAGGATCTCGCGCGCGAGTTCGGCGATGCCCAGGCCGTTCTGGCAGAGCACGATCTGGTGCTCCGGGTTGAGGTAGGCCTTCAAGAGGGTCAAGACCTCCCTGAGATGGTAGGCCTTGACCGTGACGAAGACGTAACCGGAGGGGGGGAGCTGGAGGTCGGGGGACCAGGTATCCACTCGCGGCATGAAGTGGCCGGGCATGAAGCCCCTCAGTTCGAGGCCCTCTTCGCGTAGCTGCTGCACCCACTGGGGACGCGTGATGACGAGGACGTCGGTGAGCGTGCTGAAGCGGGCGGCGAGGAACGCCCCGATGGCCCCCGCGCCGATAACGGCGACCGTCGGCCAAGCGGGACGTTCGGCCCGGGGCATGGCTAGCGGGCCGCCAGCGAGAGCTGATGCGTCGGCATCTCGCGGTTGTCGTGGGTCGCCGTCCCTTCGCGCGAGACGGCGATCAGGCCGACCGGAATCTCGTCGGGGAAGAGCGCCACGCCGCGCTCGCAGGCAACTTGTACCGGGGTTCCGGCGGCGATCCAGTCGTAAACCGTCTTGGAGAGCATCTTCATGATGATGGCCTCCCCGATGCCGGTGGCGACCACGGCTCCTTCGCTTCCGGCGAAGTAGCCGCAGCCGGGAAGCGGGGAGTCCCCGACGCGTCCCTTGAGCATGGGGGCGGAGCCGCCCGTGGAGACTGCCGCTGCGAAGCGGCCTTGGGCGTCCATCGCGACCGCCCCGATGGTGTCGCACATCGCGAAGACGTCGTCGTAGGGGCGCTCGAAGTTCCAGTCGGACTTGAAGTCGTAGGTGCGCCAGAAGTCCGGGATATCCGAGTAGTCATGCTCGCGCATGGCCGTCATGACCTCGGCGTGGCGCTGATGGGCCAGTGGGCCGGGGCCGGGATGCGGGGCGAAACCGCGCTTGCTCGCGAACTCCATGGCGCCTTCGCCCACCAGCATGAGATGGGGGGTGGTGGTGACGGCCTCGGCGACGAGAACCGGGTTCTTGAAGCCTTGGAGGGCCGCCACGGCTCCGAGCTTGCCGGTGGAATCCATGACCGCCGCGTCGGTTTCGAGCGTCACGCCATCGATGCGCAGGGAGGAGCCGGATCCTGCGTTGAAGCGGCCGTCGTCCTCGAGCACGACCGCCGCGGCGATCGCCGCCGCCAAGGCCGTCTGCCCATCGCTCAGCAAGGCCATCCCCCTGGCGGTCGCGGATTCGCAACCGTCCGAGAAGACCTTCGGGGCTCCCACGCCGCCGTGAACCGCTATGAAGGGGGTGAAAGTCATCATGCCTCCTGAGAATGGCTGAAACCAGTATGGTTACCGGACCTGCCCTCATCAAAGCAGGAAGCGAGCCACTTGTGAAGAGGTTGAGGCCAAGAAGCCCTCGACTCCCTCTGAAATCTGGCCGACCCGCGTCGAACGTCGAGTGCTTGAATTGCTCTCCTTTAATTAAGAGTTGCGAAGCCTTACGTAACTTCACGAGATGCCGGGTATAGGAGCGTTGCTGAACGGCAAGTTCAAAGCAAGTCGCCTCGCGGATTCCACCGAGCGGCACCCATGGCCCTGCTGAATCAAAGCCCCCGATACTTCCCGTCGCGCCAGACACGGGGACCCCCTTCAGAAAGGAAATCCTTCTGTTCATGCAACGCAAGACCCTGCCGCTCCTCTCCTCCGCCCTGTTGATTTCCGTGGTGGCGGGATGTGGCGAGGCCACCCTTCCTAATTTCCCCAGCACGGGCCCCATCAGTATCCCGCTGCCGGGCGACCTCGGGAGCATCAACTTCCCGGGCTTCGGAGGCTCCAACCCCGGAACCTCGCCGGATTCGCCCCAGCCTGGCTCCCAGGTGCCACCCGTGGCGGCGCAGCCGCCGTCCCTGCCCGAGGGTAGCGCGGGGATCAAGGTCTTCGTCAACCAGTCCCTACATCCAGCAAGCAGCTACGCGCTGGCCACCAACCGCAACCACGTCACGAACCACTTCCCCAACGGCCAGGCCAAGCTGGAAAAGCTCAAGGAGCTGCGCCCCGACTGGGGTGGCGCGCGCTACATGTACCGGATAGGCCATGGCCCCACCGACGGGCGCCATGACTACGACTACATGACCGGCTACCACTTCGAGCAGCACTGGAACAAGGACGGGGGCTACCCCTACGACGATCTTCGCAACGGTCTCAAGGAAGCCAACGCGCTGGACGCCGAGCAACTGCACGT
>DAZV01000047.1 GCA_002083825.1 Candidatus Sericytochromatia bacterium S15B-MN24 CBMW_12
TCTGAATCACCATGAGGCGAGATAATGGACCTGGGATCAGTAATCCCCCCCCTCGATGGGGGGGGATTTATGGGAAGCTCCCCTTCGGGGATGAGATGGAACCTGGGATCAGTAACCCCCCCCCGCCCCCCCATCGAGGGGGGGGATTAAGTCCGCCGCCGAGGGGGGGAGAGTTACCGGCACCCCCTCGATGAGCGGGGAGTTACCGGTGCTAGTGCGCTGCGGCGGTCCGGTAACCCACGATCTTGGCGAAGCTCGATGGGTCGAGGCTGGCGCCGCCAACCAACGCTCCGTCGATTTCCGGCTGGGCCATCTGCTCGGCGATGGTCTCGGGCTTGACCGAGCCGCCGTAGAGCACCCGAACCGCTGCGGCCGCTTCCGGGGTGGCCATCTTGGCGATGGTCTCCCGGATCAAGCCGCAGACCCGGTTGGCCTCGTCCGAGGCGCAGGTCTTGCCCGTTCCGATCGCCCAGACCGGCTCGTAGGCGAAAAGTACGCCCGACACGAGCTCCGGGGCGACGTTCAGGAGCGCCCGCTGGACCTGGACGATCACGACGTTGTCCGTGAGGCCGGCTTCGCGCTCTTCCAGCTTTTCTCCCACGCAGATGATGGGAACGAGTTGCCACTGAAGCGCTGCCTGAACCTTGCGGTTCACCGAACCATCCGTCTCCCCGAAGAATTGACGGCGCTCCGAGTGACCGATGATCACGTGCGAGGCTCCGGCATCCTTGAGCATGACCGGAGAAACTTCCCCGGTGTAGGCCCCTTCATCCTGCCAGAACGTGTCCTGGCCGCCCACCTGAACGGCCGTGCCCTTGAAGGCTTCGGCCAGCGCGTTGAGCACGGTGAAGGGCGGGCAGAGAATCACCTCGGGATCGGTCGAGTTCTTCGCATCGGCCGGGAAGGCTTCGGCGAAGGCCCGCGTCTCCGCGAGGGTCTTGTACATCTTCCAGTTGCCGGCGATCGCCGGCTTGCGCATGGTCATCTTGCTACTTCGCATTCAGGGCGGCGACGCCCGGCAACTCGAGCCCTTCGAGGAACTCGAGGCTCGCCCCACCGCCGGTGGAGACGTGGGTGAACTTATCGGCCAGGCCCATGCCCTCGACCGCCGCCACGGAATCTCCGCCGCCGACGATCGTGATGGCGCCCTGAGACGTGCGCTCGGCGAGAACCTGAGCCACCGCGCGGGTGCCCTCGGCGAAGGCGGGGTTCTCGAACACGCCCATGGGGCCGTTCCAGATCACCGTCCGGGCGTCTCCGAGCGCCTGCTTGAGCCGCTCGATGGTCTGCGGCCCGACGTCCACGCCCATCAGATCGGCCGGCATCGCATTCACCGAGACCGTGGCCTCGGCCGCCAGAGCGTTGATTCCCGTGGCGACCAGGATGTCGGTAGGAAGGATGAACTCGACGCCCTTTTCCTTGGCCGCGCGCATCAACTCGCGAGCCAGATCCAGCTTGTCGGTTTCGACCAGACTCTTGCCCACCTCCAGCCCCTGGGCTTCGAGGAAGGTGAAGATCATCCCGCCGCCGATGATGAGGCGATCGACCTTGTTGATGAGGTGCTGGAGGACGCCGATCTTGGAGCTGACCTTCGAGCCGCCGATGATGGCCACGAAGGGCCGCTCGGGAGCTTCCAGGGCCTTGCCCATCACGGCGATCTCCTTGTGCATCAGGAAGCCCGCGACGGAAGGCAGGTACTGGGCCACGCCCGCCGTCGAGGCATGCGCGCGATGCGCGGTCCCGAAGGCGTCGTTGACGTAAATCTCCGCGAGATCCGCCAGCTGCTGGGCGAACTCGGGCGCGTTCTTCTCTTCCTCCGGGTACCAGCGCACGTTCTCAAGAAGAACGAGTTCGCCGGGCTTCATCCCGAGCACCAGGGACTTGACCGATTCCCCCACCACGTCCGGGGCGAGCGTGACCTCGCGGCCCAGGAGCTCTGTGAGCCGCTCGGCGACGGGAGCCAGGGTGAGTTCGGGGGTCTTGCCCTTGGGACGGCCGAGGTGCGAGGTGAGAATCACCTTGGCGTTCCGGTCCAGCAAGTAGCGGAGGGTGGGGAGGGTGGCGCGGATCCGGGTATCATCCGTGATCCGGCCATCCTTGAGCGGGACGTTGAAGTCGGCCCGGACGAGCACCCGTTTACCGGAGAGCTCGTCCTGGCTCAGATCCTCAATGCTCCGCTTGCTCAGTGCAGTAGCGGGCATCAAGATCTCCTAGCGAACGTCGGCGGTGAGCTTCGAGCCGACCAGCGCCGCGAGATCCACGATGCGGTTCGAGTAGCCCCACTCGTTGTCGTACCAGGCCACCACCTTGACCATCTTGTCGCCCATCACCATGGTGAGATCCGCATCGACGATCGAGGAGTGCGAGTTGCCGGTGAAGTCCACCGAGACCAGCTGCTCGTCGGAGTACTGGAGGATGCCCTGCATGCCGTTCATCGCGGCTTCCTTCAGCGCATCGTTGAGCGCCTGGGGCGTGATGTCCCGCTCCACGTTGCAGACCAGGTCGACCACCGAGACGTCGGGCGTGGGAACGCGCATGGCCATGCCGTTCAGCTTGCCCTTGAGCTCGGGAAGCACCAGCGAGATCGCCTTGGCGGCGCCCGTCGTGGTGGGGATGATGCTCATCGCCGCGGCGCGGGCCCGACGTAGATCCTTGTGGGGCAGGTCGAGAATGCTCTGGTCGTTGGTGTAGGCATGAACCGTGGTCATCAGGCCGTTGACGATCCCGAACTTGTCGTTGAGAATCTTCGCGACCGGAGCCAGGCAGTTGGTCGTGCAGGAGGCGTTCGACAGGATGTGGTGCTTGGCGGCATCGTACTTGTCGTCGTTGACGCCCATGACGATGGTGATATCCTCACCCTTGGCCGGCGAGGAGATGATCACCTTCTTGGCGCCGGCCTCGAGGTGGGCCTTCGCCTTGTCGGCATCCGTGAAATGCCCGGTCGACTCGATGACGATCTCGGCGCCCCAGGTCTTCCAGGGAATCTGCTTGGGATCCTTCTGGGCCGAGATCGGAATCCGGCGACCGTCCACGATGATGGCCCCTTCGGCGGCTTCGACGCTACCCTGGTAGATGCCGTGCACGGAATCGTACTTGAAGAGGTGAGCGAGGGTCTTGGCGTCGGTCAGGTCGTTGATCCCGACGAACTCCAGGGTCTTGTTCTTGAGGCCGATGCGCAAGACCTGACGACCGATGCGCCCGAACCCGTTGATGCCGACTTTGGTGGCCATGTTAAATCCTCCTAAATCCTAGGTCGTGCCTAGGTAAACTCTACCCCGCACTTCAGGCGGGGTCAAGGAGATCGCGCAAGGTTTGTAACGGCATGTGACGCCCTAGATCGTCGGCATCTCGTAGACGGAAACCTCGCTGTCGGAGTACGGGTAACGCCGCTTCAACGCGAGTTTTCCAAGGGCCTCGGGGAGCGCCTCCTTGCGACGGTGCTCCAGGACGATCAGGCCACCCGGGGCCAGAAGGTTTCGCTCGTCGATGATCGCCAGCACCTGGGGCAGTTCCGCGCCGGCGATCGCGTACGGCGGGTCTGCCAGCACCAGATCGAACGGCCCTTCCAGCCGCGCGAGCGCCGCGAGCACGTCGCTTGCCATCACCTTGGCGTCCAGCTTCAAGGCGTCCAGGTTCTTTTTTATCACCGCCAGCGCCGCAGCCGCGTTCTCTACGAGCAATACCGACCCCGCCCCCCGCGAAAGGGCTTCTATCCCGAGCGCTCCGGAGCCTGAGTAGAGATCGAGCACACGCATGCCGTGGATCCGGGGTCCGACGATGTTGAAAATGGCGCCTCTCACCAGCCCGCTACTCGGACGCGTGCCATCCCCGCTCAGCGTCTGGATCGGACGGCCCCGATGCGTCCCTGCGACAACCTTCATGCGTTTTCCCTTCTACTAATGCCAACGTCTAATGCCAACGTCTACTTCTGATCCCAACGTCCACTTCTGATGCCAACGTCTACTTCTGATGCCAACGTCACCTTCGATGCGGCCTCGCGTGCGGCTAACCGATGCCGAGAAATCCGAGGTTGCTCCGGAAGTGCCGGAGCATATCCGCCTTGAGGCCCGGATGACGAGCGAGTTCGGGGTCGGCGGTGATGAGTTCGAAGGCGGCCTTTCGGGCCTTTTCCAGGGTCTCGGTGTCTTCTACCAGGTCTGCCAGCACCAGATCCGGCAGGCCGCTCTGGCGCGTCCCCAAGAACTCACCAGGCCCGCGGAGTTTCAGGTCCTGCTCCGCGATGACGAAGCCGTCATTGGTCGCCACCATGATCTCCATGCGCGCCCGACTCTGCGGAGAACGCGAGTCGGTGACCAGCACGCAGTAGGACTGATCCGCCCCGCGCCCGACGCGACCCCGGAGCTGATGCAACTGCGAGAGCCCAAACCGCTCGGCGTTCTCGATGACCATCACCGACGCGTTCGGAACGTCCACGCCCACCTCAACCACCGTGGTGGCAACCAAAATGTCGATCTCGCGTTCCCGAAATGCCGTTATTACGCCATCCTTCTCGATGCTGGGCATCTTGCCATGCAGCAAACCGACCTTGCGATCCGGGAAAACCTTGGTCTGCAGCCGCTCGGCCTCCTCGGTCGCCGCGCGGAGCATCTTCTTGCCTTCCTCCTCCTCGCCCTCCTCGATCAGCGGGAAGACGACGTACGCCTGCCGGCCCTTTGCCAACTCGTCTCGGACCCGCTCGTAGGCATCCTTCCGGCCCTTGCCCTGTACCCAGGAGGTCTGAATGGGCTTTCGACCGGGAGGCAGCTCGTCAATCACCGAGACGTCCAGGTCTCCGTGAATGGTGAGCGCCAAGGTGCGCGGAATGGGAGTCGCCGTCATGGTCAGGACCTCGGGGTGCAACCCCTTGGCCCGCAATAGCGCCCGCTGCCTGACGCCGAAGCGATGCTGCTCATCGATCACGACGAGCCCCAGGCGTTGAAACTCCACGCCTTCCTGGATCAGGGCGTGGGTACCCACCACGATTGGCGTGTAACCAGACTTCAAGGCCTGCAAGTACTGCCCACGCTCCCTTTTACCCTGCCTTCCCAGGAGCAAGGCGCTGGGGATCCCCATAGGAGCCAGCCACTCCTGGAATTTGCGGAAGTGTTGCTCGGCCAGAATCTCGGTGGGGGCCATGAGGGCGCCCTGATAGCCGTTTTCGACGGCTATCAGGAGGCTCATGAGCGCGACCACGGTCTTTCCGGAGCCCACGTCCCCCTGCACCAGGCGGTTCATGGCGTTCGATGCGGCCAGATCCCGGCGAATCTCGGCGAAGACGCGCTTCTGGGCGCCGGTGAGCTCGAACGGCAGGGCGTCGAGTAGCTTGGTGACGAGCGTTCCGTGCGAGGGAAGCTGGATGGCGTCTTCTTGCTTGGCGACCTGCGCGCGCCGGTAGGCGAGGCCGAGTTGCAGGGTGAAGAGTTCGTCGAAGACCAGGCGGCTGCGGGCAGCTTTGAGAGCTTCCATGGTTTCGGGGAAGTGGATGTGGCGCATGGCCGTTCGACGATCGATCAGGCCGTGGCGAGACAGGATGGCGACGGGGAGCGGGTCGGGGACCTGCTTGCCGAAGGCGTCGACGGCGGCATGCATGGCCTTGCGAAGCGCCTTGAGGTGGAGGCCTTCGGTCAGGGGGTAGACCGGAACGATGCGGCCGACGTGGATCGACTCGCCCAGTTCTTCCCCGGTACCGCCGAGGATCTCGACGTCGGGTCGGTCGAACGAGATTTTTCCGGAGTAGCTGTCGAGTCTCGCTTCTCCCGAGACGAGAATCTGGGCGCCTACGGGGAAGCGCTTCTTGAAGTTCTCGATCTGGGCGCGGGTTGATTTGGCGTGGAACCAGCGGGCGGTCACGCGGCCGGTATCGTCGGCGACGTGGACGGTCATGATGCACATGTTCGGCTTGGTGGGCGGGTGGAAGGCTTCGACGCGCTGGATGCTTCCCCAGAGGGTGACGCGCTGGCCTTCTTCGAGGTCCCGGATGTGGGTGCGGGACTTGTAGTCCAGGTGGGTGCGCGGGAAGTAGTAGAGCAGGTCCCAGATGGTGAGGATGCCGATTTTTCCGAGCAGTTCGCCGAGTTTCGGTCCGACGCCCTTCACGTACTGGACGGCCTGGTCGAGGCCGCTCCCCGATTTGTCCGAGGGTATTGAGGCCTTGCTCGCGCTCCGCGCAGCTCCCGGGGCCTGAGGCGCGGGATTGGACCCATCTCCCCGGTGGGTCGCGGGGGCGTAGCTTGCCTTGGTGAACAGGCTCAGCGCGCCTATCAAGGCGTCGACCACGAGGGAGCGCTCGATGGGGTTGAGGGCGTCGTAGTTTTTGAGCTTGTGGCGGAAGTCCGCGATGCGGTTCTGGAGGTCGGGTGCATGGGACAGGTCGTCGGAAATCAGGGAGAGCTGTTCGAAGGCGAACTCCGAGAAGCGCGCGCGCTGACCCTGGACGTTAGGGTAGGAGCGGCGAGCCTCGGCGGCGAGGGCCTGGTGGAGCTTGGAGATCAGGGCGGAGGGGGCGGCTTGCATGGGGCGACTTGAAGGGCCTTTCCGGATTACCGACGCGAGACGTGGTGATTGCCCTCCAGGAGAAAGCGCCAGGGGAGGTCGGCGGCCTGGGTGATGCCGATCCGGGGCTTGGCGACGATCCGCTCGGGTGGCGCGTCTCCCTTCATGATAGAGAGTCGATCGCTGGCGAGCAAGTCTTCTCCATCGAAGGTCGTATCGATTCCGAGGGCCTGGCAGAGTTTACCGGGGCCGTTCGTGAGGGCGGCGTCGCGGGTGTCGAGCGAGCCCCGGGCGGTCCGCATGAGGTCGAGGCCGGAAAGGGGTTCGAGGGCGCGGATCAGGACGGCTTCGCCCCAGCCTTCGGGGCCGGTGACGAGGTTGAGGCAGTGGTGGATGCCGTAGATTCGGTAGACGTAGGCGAGCCCCGCGCGCCCGAACATGGTGCGGCAGCGGGGCGTGGGACCTTTGAAGCTGTGGGAGGCGGGATCGTCCGGGAGGTAGGCTTCGGTTTCGACGATCCGGCCGATCCGGATGCCCTCGGGGCTTTGGCGGACGATCAGGGCGCCGAGGAGGCGTGGAGCGAGGTCGAGTGCGGAAGCGCTTTCGACGACGGTCGGTGGGCCGCTTGACGGCGCGAGCTTGCCTAGATCGTCGAGTGTGAGTCGACTAGGCGCCCTTGGACTGCTCGAGCGCGGCCTCACGCTTTTCCCTTCTGGACTCCAGGTAGAAAAGGAGCAGCAGGAGTCCGACCCCGACGTCGATCGAGATGTCGGCGATGTTGAAGATGGGGAAGATGTTCTGGCCGTTCCACTGGAGGTCGAACATGTCGACCACGTAGCCGAGGCGGACGCGATCGGCGAAGTTGCCGAGGGTGCCGCCCAGGAGCAGGCCCAGGCTGACGGCGTGAAGGGCGGTGCGGTCCTTCAGGCGGATCATGTAGACGATGATGGCGATCGCCACGGTCCCCGCGATCAGCGACAGGCCCCCGACCTGACCCGAAAAGGCGCTGAAGGCGGCCCCGATGTTTCGCACGTAGGTCATGGCGAAGAGGTTCGGGATGAGCGGGATCGACTCATAGACCCCCAAGTTGCCGACCACCCAGTGCTTGACGACCTGATCGAGGCCGAGAGCGGCCAAGGCGATGGCGAAGAAGGTAGGGAGCCCCTTGAATGGCTTGGACACGTGATCGCGACCTCCGTCGGCAGGATGAAAAGCCCTTCGAGTATACCGGACCCCCGTTCCCGGCACAAGGCGAATCGGCCGAATGGGATGGGCGCAATTCGATCCGCTACCTGATTCGGTAGACGCAGATATCGGGGGACCGCAGGCCCGTGCCCCCGGTAGCAGCGCGGAAACGAGTCTTGCTTGCTTGGTTGAAGTTTCAAATCTTTACCAAGACATCGTCTTTAGATAATCTATCCCGGGCAAGGGGACTTCCTCTCCGAACGATATCCTCCTTATTGCTTCAACACTCCCTACGTCCAACGCTAGATCTCCGTCCAACGCTAGATTTAACGCTAGATCTCCGTCCAACGCTAGATACTGAGGTGAACGCCGATGACCATGCTATCCGCTATAATTCCCTTCCTGGGCGCCATGCTCGTCATGCTCGTCGGCTGCGCCGCCCTCCCTTCCGGAATCCATGGCGCCTCCAGCGGCACCGTGCTCGCGCAATCCACCAAGGGATTCGAGCACAAGGTGGGCACGTTCGTCATGTCCCTTGACGACCAAGCCAAGGGCGGCTGGGAACTCGTCACCTACGACCGGGACAAGCCCGTCTTCAAACGCCCCGTTTCGGGCGCCCAGGAGTTCGAGCACAAGGTGGGCACGTTCGTCTTGTCCCTGAACGATCAAGCCAAGGGCGGCTGGGAACTCGTCGCCTACGACCGGGAAAAGCCCGTCTTCAAACGCCCCGTTTCGGGCGCCCCGGAGTTCGAGCACAAGGTGGGCACGTTCGTCTTGTCCCTGAACGATCAAGCCAAGGGCGGCTGGGAACTCGTCGCCTACGACCGGGAAAAGCCCGTCTTCAAGCGCCCCGTTTCGGGCGCCCAGGAGTTCGAGCACAAGGTGGGATCGAGCGTCTTGTTCCTGAACGACCAGGCCAAGGGCGGCTGGGAACTCGTCACCTACGACCGGGAAAAGCCCGTCTTCAAGCGCCCCGTTTCGGGAGCCCCGGAGTTCGAGCACAAGGTGGGCTCGTTCGTCTTGCCCCTGAACGATCAAACCAAGGGCGGCTGGGAACTCGCCGCCTACGACCGGGACAAGCCCGTCTTCAAGCGCCTCAAGTAGCCGTCCGCCGCTTTCCTCAGCGCTATCACGCCACGCCCTCAGCGGGCGTGGCGTGAGGCGTCATGTCCCCCGCTCAAAACGCCATGTAGAACTTCAGGTCGCCATCCGGACTGAGCCGCTGCGCCAGGCCGAACCGAAAGATCACCAGCTGCCTCCCCATGAACGAGGTGCGGAGACGCAACTCGCCTCCCGCCGTCGCGCTGGGCTTCATGGGGCCCTGCTTGGAGTTCCAGGCGTCTCCGGCTTCGACGAAGGTCGTCGCGTAGATCTTGTTGAGGTAGATGGGGCCGAGTTGCAGATCCAGGTTGGACTGGAGGGGGGCGGTATACTCCAGACCGGCGTAGGCGAGGCGATCGCCCGTGAATGACCCCACGTTATAGCCCCGCAACGGCGTGATGACGCCGCCGCCCGTGACGCCGCCGAGCATCAAGGTTGTGGCCTCGCCTCTGTTCAGGCTGGCTCGCCAGTGAAAGGCCAGGTTATGACGCCATTGCGGGATGACGGGCACGAAGTTCGAACCGCCGAGGGCTACTTGCTGGTAGGTGAAGTCCGAGCCCCAGACCCGGTGGGATGCCAGGTAGGAGGCCGCGAGCGTGTAGCCCGCGCTCGGGTTGATGTCCATGTCCGAGGTGGACGTGATCTGGCTGTCCATCCAGCCGACTCCCAGCGTGAAGTTCTTGCCCTGGCGAACGCCGAGCGCTTGGCCTCCCGAGGGATCGGATAGGGCCGAGAGGTGGCCGAGGTTGAACCCGAGGCTCAGGCGCTGCGAGCCGAACTGGTTCATCGCCATGAGGCTCGCGCCCCGCTCCTGCGCCCAGTACATCGAACCGTAGAGGTCGTTGGGGTTGACCGTCGTGGCCATGCTGACCGTCGGGGCGTCGTAGAGCATGGCGCCCCAGGTGAAGTCCTGCATGCGGTTCAGGTACTGCATCGAGTACGAGAAGCGCTGGCTCATGATGCCGTAGCGGACATCGAGCCCCAGGCTCTGCTTGTTGAGAATATCCGAGAAGACCGACAGCACCCCGAGCTGCTGACCGCGCTCGTCGGTGGTCATCTGGGGAAGAATGACGTCGTTGGTCATCTCCGGCTCGTAGGAGCGGAGCTTCCACGGTTCGGACGCCAGCGACCCGGAAACCGATGTCCCGAGAGCCAGCGACCCAGCGGCCACGGACCCGGAGGCCAACGCCCCGCGCTCGATAACGGGTAGTCCGCTGGCCGGTGCTCCGCCCCCGAGGCTCGCCACCTTGTCGCTGGCCGGCTCGGAACTCGGCAACGGGTCTGCGGGCTTGGGCGCCGACATGGCCACCCGGATTCCGGCGCTCGCGACCGGGGCTTTGCGGATTTCGGAGCCGAGCGAACGGTAGGCGGTGTAGAGCAACTGCCCGTCCGGCGTGTAGGCCGGCCGCTCCACGCCCGCATAGACCTGCGAGAGCTGGGTCAACCGCTTGGGAGCCAACCCCAGACGATAGAGATTCTCCATCCCGTCACGATTGGAGGTGAAGAGAATCGCCGTGCCGTCGGGCGAGGAGACGGGGTGGGAGTCCGTGTCCTCGGCCTTGCCGCTCGTGAGCATGCGGACATCGCCAGTGGTGGGCGAGATCATGCCGATCTTGCCGCCTTCGCCGACCCGGTAGATCGACGCGACAAGCTCTGAGCCATCGCTAGACCAGCTCAAGTGCTGGGCCATCCGCTCTCCGAGACTGCTGGAGGGAACGTCGAGACTGGTTTTTAGCTTGAGATCGTAGAGGTGCAACGTCATCTCGCCGTCATGGGTGGAGGTGTAGGCGATTTGCTCGGAGTTGGGCCGCCAGGCGGGATCACGAGCGACCGAGCCCTTGGTCAGTTGCTCGGCTTTGCGAGTCTTGAGATCGTAGAGATAGAGCGCGAACGTGGGAGTGCCGGCTTCCACGGTCACGGCCGAGAATACGAGCCGTTGGCCGTCGGGGGCCCAGTCGAAGCTCTGGATGCGGCCCTTGGAGGCGGGGATATCCTGGATGCCGGAGCCGTCGGGATTGGCGACGGCCAGGCTCAGAAACCCCATGACATGCCCGCGGAGCATCATGTAGGCGTCCTGGTCGCGGGAGGTCAGGAAGGCGAGACGCTTGCCGTCCGGTGAGATCTTGGCTCCCATGTTGATGTCCCGGTTCGACGGAGCGATGAGCGGGGTGGAATCCAGCAGATGGGCGGCCATCCCCTCGGTTTGATCGCGGTAGGTCTCCTCGGTGGCCTTGCGCCAGTCGGCCAGGATCGTGGCATAGGGCTTGCCGGTGACGGCGGCGAGGGCCCTCTCGAAACTGGGCTCTTTGCCTTCGCGAACGAGCTGGAAGAGCTCCTTGATCTTCTCGCGGCCATGCGTGTCGAAGATGAACTTGGTCAGCGCGTAGCCTTCGTTGTAGCCGGCGGCTCCCGCCACTCCGCCGAGCAACGGAAAGTTCTTGCGTTCGCTGTTGCTGAGCATGGTGTCCGAGAGGGCGTGCAGGCGGAGCATGCGGTCGTTCGAGGAGTACCAGTACTCGCCGGCGTACTGGGCGATGCCCTCCATGAACCAGGTCGGGAAGCTCGAGAGGTTGTTGAGCTTGGAGAGGACCGAGTCCTTGTCGAGCGCCAGAAAAGAGATGACGTGGGCGAGTTCGTGGGCGACGAAACGGTCCGTCCCGATGACCGAACTCGTGGCCAGCACCGGGTCGAGCGTCACGCGATCTTTGAGGGGTTCGGCCGTGCCGTTGAAGAAGGCATCCCGGTCGATGATGATGGGGATCTTCTTCTTGGGCGTGATCCCGAAGTCCGCGCTGAGCTTCGGGAGGGCGTCCTCGGCGCTTTTAGCGATTCGCCGCGCGGTTTTTCCTTCGCCCTGGTAGTGGTGGACGAGGAAGTTGGGGGTTTCGAGTACCAGCCACTCCCGCTCCGGGTGGTTGGCCGCCTGTGCTGGGAGAACGCTGAGACTCAGACAAGCGGCGAGAAACGTAGACCAGATGCGGCCGGACACCATTGAACCTCCTGAAAAGCAAGTCAGGGAGCGGGACGGCGGGCTGTAAAGAAGCTGTAATCTCGGTGAAATGGTCATACCCGACCCCTCGGGCGCTTAACGGCGGCGCGAGGTTAAGAGATGTATCGCAGGCCCTTTTGATTTATTGTTAAGCCTTTAATTGACGGGGGTATAATCGGGCTAGCATTGGTTTGCTCGGCATCCCCTGGGTTAGCGACAGCGGCTCCGCTTGCTTACCGCCTCGGAGGGATACCTGGTCCCGCCCCATGTTTCGCCCATGGCGAAGGAGAAGACAGGCCCATGTCATCCAAGATCCTGGTCGTCGACGACGAGCCATCCATCGTTAAGTCCATTCAATACTCGCTGGAAAAAGAAGGCTATCAGGTCGTCACGGCGGCCGACGGGCAGCAGGCCCTCGAAGTCTGTCGCCGCGAGAAGCCGAACCTCGTCATCCTCGACATCATGCTGCCTTCGCTGGACGGCTACGAGGTTTGCCGGCAGATCCGCTCCGAGATGCCCATCCCCATCATCATGCTCACCGCCAAGGGCGAGGAGATCGACAAGGTCGTGGGACTGGAAATCGGCGCCGACGAGTACGTCACCAAGCCCTTCAGCCTGCGTGAACTGCTCGCCCGCATCAAGGCCCTTCTGCGCCTGGTCTCTCGCTACCAGGAAGTCAAGGCGGCCACCCCCGATCGCATCGAAATCGGCGACCTGGTCATCGACACCGCCCGCCACGAGGTCACCATCGCCACCAGGGTGCTCAGCCTCACCCTCAAGGAGTACGAGCTTCTCAAGCTCATGGCCCTCAACGCCAACAAGGTCCTCTCCCGCGAGTTCCTGATCGAACAGGTCTGGGGCTACGACTTCACCGGCGAGGGCCGCACCGTGGACGTCCATATCCACTGGCTGCGCGAGAAGATCGAGAAGGATCCCAACAACCCCATGCGGATCCAGACCGTTCGTGGCGTGGGTTACCGCTTCGAACGTCGCGCTACCGCTGCCGGCGCCCGCGCGTAACGCCAGGCGTGCCGCGCTTCGGCAAGCCCATGCCAAGCCGTTCCTTGTCGAGGCTGTCCCTTGCGGGGCAGCCTCCTCGTTCGATCACCATCGGCGTCACCGCCCTCTTCGCCGTGGTCTCGGGCTTCATGTTGCTCGGCCTCTGGCTGCTCGGCCTCCTGTCCGCCGGCTCTTGGCCGCCGGTGCTGCTGGTCTGGTGCCTCTCCACCTTGGCCACCTCCACCATCACCTACGCGCTGGGAGGCGGCCTCTGGGGCCCTTACTCTTGGCTCCACCGCACGATCGACCTGCTCAACGAAGGCAATCTCGACCTCCCCCAGGCCCCATCGGCCAAGGAAGCCGGCCCGCTGCTGCGCGGAATCGCCCAGATTGCCGAGGAGCTCAAGCACTACCGAACCCTCGACGTCGAAAGCCTCATCCTGGAAAAGGATGAACTCGAGAACGTCATCTGCTCCATGATCGAGGGCCTGGTCATCGTTGACCTCGATCTCAGGCCGGTCTTCACCAACCCCGCCTTGCAGGCCATGGCGCAGGCCGCCGACCCCGGAACCGCCCCTCTGGACCCCTGGGCCCGCTTCCGTACCCGCTGGGCGCAAAGCGACCAGTACGCCCTCATCGAGGAAGCGATGCTCCGCCAACCCGAATCCCCCCGCACCGATATCGTCGAACTCGTGAGCCCTCGCCAGTACCTCAAGCGCTACTCCAGTCCCCTCTACAACCGCGATCGCAAGCAAATCGGGCACCTGGTCATCTACCACGACATGACCCCCGAAGTGGAAGCCGACCGCCTCAAGAGCGAGTTCATCTCCAACGCTTCCCACGAACTCCGGACCCCCGTGGCCTCCCTGTCCGTCCTGGTGGAAAGCTTGCTGGACGGCGCGCAGGACATCCCGGAACTTCGTCAGAGCTTCCTGGAGGATGTTTACCGTGAACTCGAACGCCTGCACGTTCTGGTCAACGACTTGCTCGATCTCGCGGCGCTGGAGTCCGGCCGAAGCCGGCTCGAAGTCCACTCCATCGACGCCCGAAAGGTGATCGAGGAGGCCGTGGCAACCGTCATCCCTCAGGCCAAGCAGCGCGACGTCGGCCTGGAGTTGACGATCCCTCACGCGATTTCCGTCCAGGCCGATCAGGTCCGGCTGCGCCAGATCCTGGTCAACCTCCTATCCAACGCGGTGAAGTTCACGCCGACCGGTGGTCACGTATGCCTCATGGCCGAGGAAGGCGAGGAGGGAGTGGTCTTTCGCGTAGTGGACACGGGCATCGGCATCCCCGCGAAGGACCTGCCCCATATATTCGACCGCTTCTTCCGGGTGACCCGCGGCCGATCTCGACTGCAAGGCGGCTCCGGGCTGGGGCTGACCATCGTCAAGCAAGCCATTGACGCCCATCATGGCCGGATCTCGGTGCAAAGCACCGAGGGCGAGGGCACCACCTTCGAGTTCATGCTCCCCCGGAGCACCGGCGGCTAAGCAAGGAAAATAGCGGCAGGCTAAGGGTTATTACACCCAGGTCGAGCACTGGCCGCTCTCACGGCGAGAATCGCTGAGCGGTCGCCTTCTCCCAGATTTCGCGGTACCTTTCCCAGCTCTCGGGAGCAGGAGCTTGCGAGAGGGCCTGCAACGCCTCCAGCGCCAGCGCACGCTCGCCGGGATGCTTCAGCCGAGCCATCGCGAGCAGCGGCGCGCCCGCCTCGCGGAAAAGGCGATCGCGCCCCTCCCTCTGCCGCGCGATCGTAAGAAGCATGCTCGTGGCATTCATGCGATCGGCGGGCTCCGGAAATCGGATCAACGCCAGAAATGGCTCCAACGGAATCGGCTCGCGCCCGATCTGCCGCTCGACCAGGGGCTGTAGCGCGCGCGCGACGTCCCGCCGCATGCCGCTGTCCGGATCGAGAAGCGCTTCCTGCAAGAGCCGACGCGCATGCCGCGCATCCGGATGGAAACCCATCGTCTGCGCCGCGCGACTCCGGATCATGGGATCGGCGGCTTCCCGGAGCGCCGCCTCGAGTTCGGCAGCATGCGCCTCGGCCAGCCCCTCCAGGCGATCCCGATCGCTGGGGAGCAAGGTCTCACGGAAAGCTCCCAGCCCGCGAACCCGCTCTGAAAAGAAGGCCTGGACCGGCTTTGGGAGCTCTCGATGCCCCTGAAATCGTGGTTTCGAACGGATCTCGACGGAGCGATCGATCACGCTGATGCTCAGGTAGGTCGCCCCGTCCTCGTCCCCCCCGATGAAGGTCGTCGGTCGTACCGAGACCTCCCGGAAGCGCCCCGTTCCCGCCAGCCGCGCCTCAGCCGGCTGAACGACCGCTTCGCTCAGCCGAATATAGGGAACCTGCATCCCTTCCTTTAATCCCAGCACGCGTAGCAGATCGCTTACCTGGGCCGAGGGAACCCCCACGATGTCGATTCCCTTGATCACGGTCGAGCGATCGGACGCCCTCGCCGGAGATGCGGGCAAGGTCCCCAGCAGGACCGCTAGAACCCCCATGATGCTTGTTTGGCGCTTCATCCATCGCCCTCCTCTTGGTCCTTATCATAGCGGGGCCGGATGTCGGAATCCAGCCGCAATGGGCAAGGGGAATTGGCCGAGGAGGCAGCATGAGGCCCGCTCGTATGCCCGTCCGGAGGACTTCGTCTTGAGGTCGCCATTCGGCCCTTAAGATTAACGGATACTTAACCGCGCTTTTACTCTTAACGGCCTCTGAACGGTGGATAACCAGATTGTCCGGTTCAGCCACGAGGAGGAAGCCATGCGTATCGGTTCTCAGCCCAGCTATCCCATGGTTCGTTCGATGGCCGCTCCGAGCGTTCAGGCCGCACCTGCTCAGGCAGCACCTGCTCAGACCGCCGCTCGCACCGCGACTCCTCAAGTTCCGACCGCATCCGCCCAGGCCGCCGAGGCTGGCCAGGCCTTCGCTCAGCAGTTCGGCGCCTTCGCCCAGAAGGCCCAGAGCTTCTTGAGCAACATCTGGGATACCGTGCTCGGGCCCGCTCTCAACAGTCTCTTCGGGATGATCAAGGGACTCTTCGGGGGCTAGACGCGGCGAGTGATCGGACCGATATTAGTAAATGAACATGGCGTCGCCAAGCGCCTGCGGCTGGACTCGGCGAGTGATCGGACCGATGTTAGTAAATGAACATGGCGTCGCCAAAGGAGTAGAACCGGTACCCCTCGGCGATCGCCACTCTATACGTCTCCAGCAGCGTCTCTCGCCCTTTGCGGCCCGGAGGCGCTTCTTGTTCGATGAACGCGCTCACGAGCATCAAGAGGGTCGACTTCGGTAGATGGAAGTTGGTGACCAGCGCATCGACCACCTGAAAGCGATAGCCCGGGTAGATGAAGAGTCGCGTCTCGCCGGATCCGGCCTTCAGATCCGGGCTTCCCAGCTCCTTGGCTGCATGCTCGAGGGTCCGCGCGACGGTCGTTCCTACCGCCACGACGCGCCCGCCGCGGGCGCGGGTCTCGCGAATGGCCTGTACGGTCGCTTCGGGAATCGCGTACCACTCCGCGTGCATCGGGTGCTCTCGGATGTCCTCGGTCGCCACCGGCTTGAAGGTCCCCAGGCCGGTGTGAAGGGTGACCCGGGCGAAGCGTATGCCCTGCTGCTCCATTTGGTCCAGCAGTTCGGGAGTGAAGTGCAGCCCCGCGGTGGGAGCTGCTACCGCCCCTTCGTGCGTGGCGTAAACGGTCTGGTAGCGATCCGGATCTGCCGGTCGTCCCGAGATGTAGGGCGGCAACGGCAGTTCGCCGAGCCGGGCCACGAGGGCCATGGTGGGTTCCCCGGTCTGGCTGGATAGTCGTACCAGCCGTTCTCCGCCCGGCAGGACATCGATCACCTCGGCGACGAGTTCGGGTGCTTGACCTTCGGTCGTTGCGGAGGCGGGCTTTTCGGCGGTCCCGAAGTGGACCTTGGTGCCGATGGGGAGTTTTTTCCCGGGGCGAGCGAGCGCCACCCAGAGATCTCGCTCTTTCTCTTGCAGCAGCAGCACTTCGACCTTGCCACCGGTGGGTCGATGGCCGTGGAGCCGGGCGGGGATCACCTTCGTGTCGTTGAGGATGACGAGATCTCCCTCTCGCAGGTAGTCGGAGAGGTCTCGGAATTGACGATGCTCGATGCTGCCTTCGGCCCGCGAGAGGACCAGCAGACGGCTCAGGTCCCGCCGTTCGGCTGGGAGTTGAGCAATCAGAGATTCGGGGAGGTCGAAGTCGTAGTCGCTAAGTCGTGTGCTCATTTGAAGCCAATTTCCGAGTAGAGTTGCAGAACGATCAGGATGCCGATGAGAAGCAGGTAGGCCATGGGGATGGGTTTTCCGCGCTTCCGAACCCACTCGCGGCCGCCAACCAGCATGAGTAGCCAGGTTGCTCCGTAGAAGGCCCAGCGGATCCAGGTGGTTTCAAGCATAGCAGGTGGGATTACTGCCCGTCATTGGGTAGCGTGCTGATTTGGGCCGATGGGTAGTAATGCAGGAGGATCTGGGAGTAGGGGTAGCCCATTTCAGCCAGGCCTTTGGCTCCCCATTGGGACATGCCGAGGCCGTGTCCGTGTCCTCGGCCGGCGAAGGCGAAGTTGGTGGGTGCGGGAGCTGCTTGGGGGGTGCCGAGGACGTTCCAGAGGGTGGAGAAGAGGCCGATGGCGTGGCGGAATTGTTCTCCGGCCAGTTCGCGGTTGCCGCGGGTGCCGGTGACGCGGACCTTGGTGACTCTTCCCGAGTAGGCGCGTTCGAGGGGCTCGATCCGGATGACGTCTCCGACGTCATGGCCGTTTTTAGCCAGGGCGGACTGGATCTGGTCGGCGGAGAATGAGCGTTGCCAAGAGTAGCGGGGGGAGCGTTGATCGAAGTCGGGGACGGGTCGCAGGTAGGGTAGGCTTTCGCCCCAGACGGCATCCGCGCTTTCGGTGTAGCCGCCGGCGGAGGCGTGGAAGTAGGCTCGGATCACCTTGCCGTTGTAGGTGACGACCTGGCCTCGGGTGGCGTTCACGGCGCCGTTCGAGGGGGTGGTTTCGGCAGCGGCTCCCTTGTAGACCTGGCTGGCGACCGTTGGTTTGAGGTCGTAGCCGCGGCTGCCGAAGCGGCCACGGTTGGCCATGGCATAGGTGCGTGCGGCCACGGCCTGGGCTTTGAGGCTTTCGGCGGGCCAGTTCGAGGGCATCTCGGCGGGGACCACGCCGTAGAGATAGTCTTCGAGGGGGACTAGGTTGATTCCGACGATTTGTCCTTCAGTCATGCGGATTTCGAGTTGGCCGCGGTACCAGTGATCGTCGATGAAGACCAAGGGGATGCCGTTGGATTCGGAGGGAACGATTCGGCAGGGGCTTGGCACGATGTGGGACTTGCCCTCGGCGTTGATGAGTTGGAGGGGCTCGGAGCTCGTGGCGCTCCAGGCCTCCATGGGCTTCATGTTGGCGACGCTTCGGCCCTGGGCATCGAGGATGCGTGCGGGAGTCGAGGAGGCGAAGCGCAGGGTGGGGACGCCATCGGCGATGCCGATTCGGAGGGAAACGGCATCGGCCGGGGCGACGGCGAGGGCGGCGAGTCCGGCCGCCAGCAGGCAAGCGTGCAGGCGAGCCTTGAGGATGAAGCTCGCTGCGGCTGGCATGGGGCGGGATTACTCGGTGAGTCCGATGCGGACCGGGGGCCAGAAGCGGACGGCGGAGCGTCCGATGATGTTGGAGATGGGAAGGGCTCCCCAGACGTGGGAGTCGGCGGAGTTGTTGCGGTTGTCGCCCATGACGAAGACGTTGCCGGCGGCCAGGGTGAGGGGTTCCATCTCGTAGGTGGGGGGCTCCATGAGGTACTGCTCCGGCAGGGGTTGGTCGTTGATGAAGACCTTTCCTTCGCGCACGGCGACGGTCTCGCCGGGGAGGGCGACGACCCGCTTGATGAAGGCGTTGCCCCGTTCGAAGCCGCTGCGCGGGGGGGGATCGAAGACGACGATGTCGCCGCGCTCGGGAGCATGGAGGCGATAGGAGATCTTCTCGACGATCAGGCGATCGCCCACTTCCAGCGTGGGAAGCATGGATTCGGACGGGATGAAGCGCGCTTCGGCCACCGTGGCGCGAACGCCGAGTGCCAGCACGATGGCCACGACGAAGGTCTCGATGGTCTCGCGGGTCTTGGATTTGGGAGCCCGCTCGCGCTTGAACGCCTGGGCAAGTGATTTCAGCATCCGGATTCTCCTCCTTGGATGTCCGATTCTAACACGGTTGCGGCGGGCTTAAAACACGGAACCAAGCATTCCCAGCGTTCCGAGCCCCAGCAGGGTGCTCGCCGTCGCGAAAAGCAGTAGCCAGGGCCGGAGTCCCACCGCGTAACCCTGGCGGCGGCAACGCCAGGCGTAAAGCCCGCAGAAAAGCACCGCCAGGCCCCACGGGATTGACGAGGGCCAGTTCAGCTGGCCCGATGCGACCCCCGCCACGGCTGCGATCGCCGTGAAGACCCCGAACGGCAGTCCCCATGCGACCAGCCGGTAGATGACCTCGGCGATGGTCTCCGCGTTGATCGCAAAGTACCTTCCGGTCTTTCGTGCCGTCATGGCCCCGGTTTGACGATAGGCGAACGCCAAGATCAGGTTGCTGGCCGCGAAGGCGAGCATCCCCCCTGCGAGCAGCCCCCCGGTCATGGCGAGTTCCGGCCAGTGACCCAGTTCCGCCAGCATGATCGCCTTGTCGCGCGGCATGTAAAATAGGGCCGGCAGTGTCGCGACGCCGGCGGCGAGCCCCAGGATGCGAGTTCCGAGTTCGGTCTCGAACCACCAGTAAAGTAGTAGCACCGGGGCGCTGAAGAGCGCCCAGGCCTCGATTCGGCCACCTGAAGTCGGTCCTAGGAACAGTGCTGGGGCCGCTCCGAGGGTGGCGATGCCCAGGGCGATCGCCGCCAGCCGATCATGCGCATGCCCCGGTCGGATCAGCTTGGCGGTGAGAATGATGACGGCGGCCAGGCTTCCCACCGAGGCCAGGTCGCGCAGGAACCCCGCCCAGTCTCCCCAGGTCATGCGTCCCTCCAGCCCAAGAGGGCATAGCAATCAAGCGCCTCCCGCCGGCCTTTGAGCATGACCGATCCCAGCGCCCGAACGTCTGCCCAGGGCTGGATTTGCTGGTAGGTCGCTTCGGAGAGCAGGATGTCGGTGTGGAACTCCTTGTTGAGCGCCTCCAGGCGGCTGGCGGTGTTCACCACGTCTCCTATCACGGTCCACTGCCGAAAACGCGGACAGCCGATCTCCCCGACGATAGCCGATCCGGACGACAAGCCGATTCGGACCTTCACCGGGCGTTTTCCCTCGGCCAGCCATTCATGTTGGAGCCGCTCCATGCGTGACAGCATGGCAAGGGCTGCCTTGGCGGCGTTTCGGGCATCCTCGCCAGGATCGGTCCCGTCCCAGACGACCAGCATGGCGTCGCCCATGTAGGAGTCGATCCGCCCGCCGTGAGAGGCAAGGGGCTCGGCCATGGCCGTGAAGTAGCGGTTGAGGAAGCTCAGCACTTCCCGGGGAGGGATCTGCTCGGTCATGGCCGTGAAGCCCTCGAGATCCGAAAACAGGACGGTGACCTCGCGGGTTTCGCCCGCAAAGGTCGGGGGCTCTGAGGAGCGGGAGTCGAAGGGCCGTCGAGGTTGGGGCATGGTAACCATTATAAGCGAACGGCGGGGGCAAAGGCCCCCGCCGTATCGGATTGTGAGCCTAGAAGCCGAGGGACCAGGAGGCCGCGACGTTGGCGCCACGACCTGCGGTATCGACGGCGGCGGCAAGATCCACCCGGGTGAGCCAGAGGTTGAGCCCGACGCCCCCCCCGATGAAGCTGTAGCGCCCGCCGAAGCGCCCGCCCGCTCGAAGCATCAAGAGGTTGAAGAGACTCTCCTCGGCACCCACCTGGAGGCTGGGGCCGTAGCCGTCGAAGCTCTGCTGAACGTCGGCGGCGACCATCAGGCCGGGGATGGGAGTGGTGTAGGCTGCCCCCACCTGCAGGCCCATGGGCTCGGTGTCGGCGAAGTTGATGGTCTCGGTGGAGCCCTTCTGGGTCAGCTGGAAGCTCGAACCGTTGTAGCCGCCCGTGTAGCTCGACTTGGTGCCGGGCCAGAGGACGACGGCGTTGGTGACGGCGCCGCCCACGGTGAGGGCGTCGTTGACGGCCAACGAGAGGCCGAGGTCGAGGCCGGTTCCCATGGCGCCCGCCGCGTAGGACGTGTACTCGGTGGTGATGAGGGTGGGATCCTTCATGTCGACCGAGAACTGATCGGCGGCTGATGAAAGTGCCGAGGCGTTGTTGATGGGGTCCGCCGCGAACTCGTCGAGGGCCTTGTTCATGTTGGCGAGGGGGGCGGCGATCTTCATCTTGGTGGTCATCTCGACCCGGCCGGGAACTCCGAGCGGAACGGGCTGGTTGTTCGCGGTCTGGAAGGTGCTTCCGGGCAGCCCCATGGCACCCAAGCCGTTGAAGAGCTTTACCGTGGCGCCGGCCGTCAGCTTGCCGGGAAGCCCGAAGTTGCCGATCTGCTGGGCGTAGGTGACGCCGGTGGTCACATAGGCCTGCTCGTTGAGGGTGATGGTGACGTTGCGTTCGCCGGTATCGCCAGCCTTGCTGGGATCCGTCAGCAGGGGGCCGAAGCCCTCGGCGCTGTTGATATGGCCCTTGATGTTGGTTACGGCCGTCACGGCCGCATTGAAGTCGGGCGAGTTGGAGCTGAGGTTGGCGTTGAGCTGCTGAAGCTCCGTGGCGATGGTCCGGTCGGTCGCGTCGAAATTGCGCAGGACCGTGAAGATCTCCGGGGCCGAGACGACGGCCTCGACGCCGGCGCGCGCGTAGGATCGAATGCCGAGGTTGCCGATCTTGAGGCCGATGATGCCCACCTGGGTGCCGGCGAAGAGGCGAAGGCCGTCGTCGGGAAGGATGTTGGGGAAGTCGACCGCGGCAGGCGCGTCACCGCCGTTGGCGGAAGCCTGGTAAGCCGAGATGTACTGGCCGTAGTCGAGCAGGCCCTGGATCTCGCCGGTGCCGACGGCGTTGTTGCCGACGTTGAGGCCGACGTTGGGCCCGAGGAAGAAGAAGCCGCGCTGGCGCGAGAGCAGGGCGGGATTGCCGAGGGGGGAGTTGATGTCCTGATTTCCCCACGCGGAGAAGGAGCCGCCGAGCGAAAGAGAGCGGGCGTCATACGACATGCTCGTGACGTTGGCCTGAGCCGGCAGGGCGGCGAGGGGGAAGCTGAGGGCGAGCCCGAGGGCAAGAAAGCGTTTCATGAAATTCGTTTCTCCTCTTTCTCGGGCTTACTGAACGCCGAAGGTGGCGACGGTGGTGGGGCTGCTGATGGCGAAGGCGGTCTTGGCGTCGTCGTGATCGATGGCGACGACCGTCCAGATGTAGCGACCCGAAACCAGGTCCTTGTTTTCCGCCTTGAAGAAGCCGCCCGGCATCTCGGACAGGGTCTTGCTCAGCAGCTCGTCCTTGACGATGGCGTCGAGGTCCGAGGGGGTGCCGTATGTGACGCCCGCAGAGTGGGAGGCGGCGTTGAGGAAGGAGACGTAGTAGGGTTCGCCGGACATGCCACCGCCGCCGAAGCCCGCGGTGTAGTCCCCGAGGCGGGTGACGGTCACGATAAAGCCCTTGGGGGTCTCGAAGTTCTTGGTCCAGCTGAGCTGAGGCTTCGAACCCGCGGCGACGTCGTCGGAGGGCAGGGGGCCGTTGGGCGTCAGGGCGCTGAACGTGGTGTCGGGCAGGCTGCGGGTCCGGATGCTCTGGGTGGCCGTCGAATTCCCGAAGGTCAGCTCGTAGGTGTAGAGGGTGTCGGGGGCGATGTCGTTGCCGACCGGATCTCCGTCCTTGTCCGTGTAGGCGCTGCCCGAGAGGTCGCTCTTGAGAATGTTGCCATCGCGCTTCAGGGTGCCGGCGCCCGATTGGTTCAGCATGATCCAGCCGAGGAAGTTCGTGACCGTGACGTTGCCGTCTCCAGGGTTGCTCGCCGTGAGCGAGCGGGTGAGCAAGGTTCCCTTGGAAAGGGTATCGCTGAGGTTGCCGAATTCGCGACTGGCGATGCAGCCGGTGAGGAGGCTGAGTCCAACAGCCAGGGCGAAGGTCTTTTTGAGCACAGGTAAGCTCCTTGTGAACTTGGTCGTGACGGACATCTGGCTCTGAACGCGCGCATGGCAGCCAGGCAAGTTGATTGTACCCCGTTGCTCCGGAAATGATTACCGGCAAGGGCAAGGGGAGGTGCGGGAATTTCCCCTGGCAGCATGTCGCCAAATTTGTTAGGATTCAGGGGGTGGTAAAGGCCACCAGGGAGATGAAGCGTGGACGCACCGGGTGGTGGTGAATCGAAGCGCGACTCCACGCGCTTCGCGCATCCATCGGAGCGGGAGTTCGCGAAACTTCTCGATTTCTACCAGATCGCCTGGGAATACGAGCCTCAAAGCTTTCCCTTGCGCTGGGCCGAAGACGGGAGAATCGTCGAGCAGTTCACTCCGGATTTCTTTCTCCCGGCCGAAGGGGTTTTTATCGAGTTGACGGCCATGCGCCAGCGCCTGGTCACCCGCAAGAACCGGAAGATCCGGCGGATGCGGCAGCTCTACCCCAACGTCCGGGTCAAGCTGCTTTGCCACCGCGATCTCGTGCAGATGACGGCGAAATACCACTTCGAGTGGTAGCGCGCCAGCCTTGGAGTAATGATGCCCGCCACAGAATCCACGCTGAAGGAGCCTCCCGTGAGCTTTCCCTATCCTCGCCTCGTCGACGCCATCGAATCCGTTTTGTTTTCCGAGGAGCAGATCCAGGATCGCATTCGGGAGCTCGGTGAGCAGATTGCCCGGGACTACGCCGGCAAGGACGTGGTCCTGATCGGGGTTCTCAAGGGTGTGGCTCTCTTCTTCGGCGACATGATGCGCGCGATCGACCTACCGCTCGAGATCGACTTCATGGCCGTCTCCTCCTACGGCGCCTCCACTCGCAGTTCCGGCGTGGTGAGGATCCTCAAGGACCTCGACGAGACCATCACCGGTCGGCACGTGCTGATCCTCGAGGACATCATCGACACCGGGCTTACGCTTTCGTACCTGGTGCGTACGCTCATGGAGCGCCGTCCGGCATCCCTGGAGATCTGCACCATGCTCGACAAGCCCGCACGTCGCCTGGTGGAGGTTCCGGTCAAGTACGTCGGCTTCACCATCCCGGATCAGTTCGTGGTGGGCTTCGGGCTGGATTACGACCAGAAGTTCCGCAACCTTCCTTTCGTCGGCATCCTCAAGCCGGAAGTCTACAGCAAGTAGGAATCTCAGCATTCCGGCATTCGGACGCCTGGGCCGCGGGCGCTTCGTCGGCATCCTCAAGCCGGAAGTCTACAGCAAGTAACGAGCTCAGCGTTCCGGCATTCGGACGCCTGGGCCGCGGGCGCTTCGTCGGCATCCTCAAGCTGAGTCAGATGCGCTTCGCGTGAGCCGCGGGCGTCGATCGTTGGCGGGGACTCCCCGGTTAACGATCTGTGATATACTGGCTAATGGAAGCTGCCCAATGGGGGTGGTTGAAGCCGACATTTCGGCTTTCCGCCCAAATCGAGAGGTTTCGGGAGAGTGGGTGTGGCACCCGCTCTCTCTTTTCTAGGGGGTCCTGCCGAGTTTATCGGGGGCAGTGGGGCCGTCTAGCGCTGAATGAGGAGATAGAATGGCCAAGATCGCCGACGAGGTCGCCGGCATGGCAAAGCCTCTGGCCCAGGATCTGGGCCTCGACGTCTGGGACGTGGAATACGTCAAAGAGGGCGGGCAGATGATCCTGCGGGTCTACATCGACCGAGAGGATCGCCCGATCACCCACGAGGACTGCGAGGCATTGAGCCGTCGGCTGGATGAGGATCTCGACAAACGGGATCTCATCGCCGGGGTTTACTGCTTGGAAGTCTCTTCGCCCGGCGCGGAGCGCCCATTACGATCGGAGCGGGACTTCGAGAGGTTTCGGGGTCATCAGGTGCTGGTGAAGACCTTTGCACCGGTCGAAGGCAAGAAGAGCTGGCAGGGTGAGCTTCTGGGGGCGACGGATCTCGAGATTCGCATTCTGGGTCCAAAGGGTGAGATGACGTTTTCGCGGGATCAGGTATCGCTGATCCGTCTGACGATCGAAATATAACGGGGGGTTGTGACATGCAAGTGAACATCAAGGAGCTTTTCAAGGCCCTCCAGCGGGAGCGCGGAATTGCTCCGGAGGTCCTCCATGAAGCCCTCGAGGCGGCCATGGAGTCGGCTTACAAGAAGACCGCCAACGCCCGCGAGAATGCGAAGGCGCAGCTCGACGTCGAGTTGGGAAGCCTGAAGATCCTCGACATCCGGACGGCCGTGGAGGGGGAGATCGAAGATCCTCTGACCCAGATTCCGCTGTCGGAGGCTCAGCAGCACGACCCCGAGATCCAAGCGGGTCAAGAGATCGCGATCGACGTGACGCCGCCCGCGAGCGAGATGGGGCGTCTTGCGGCTCAGATGGCCAAGCAGGTGCTCAATCAGCGGCTGCGCGAGGCCGATCGCAAGATCGTCATGGATCAGTTCAAGGGCAAGGAAGGCGAGACCATCATCGGGACGGTCGGGCGCCTCGAAGGTCGGAACATCATCGTGAGCTTCGGTAAAGCCGAGGGGATCGTGCCGGGCTCCGAGCAGGTGCCGGGTGAGCATTACCGGGTTGGCGACCGGATCAAGGTCTTCTTGATCGAGGTTCGCGAGACGACCCGCGGGATGCAGCTTCTTTGTTCCCGCGCACATCCGGGCCTGGTTCGGGAGCTCTTCGAGTTGGAGATTCCTGAGATCATGGACAGCACGGTGACGATCGAGGCGATCGCTCGTGAGGCCGGTTATCGGACGAAGATTGCGGTACGCAGTCGCGACGCGTCGGTCGATCCTGTGGGGGCCTGCGTTGGCGCCCGGGGTGGTCGCATCCAGGGCATCGTCAGCGAGTTGAAGAACGAGAAGATCGACATCATTCGGTGGTCGGAGGATCCTGCGACCTTCATCTCGAACTCGCTCTCTCCCGCCAAGGTGATCACGGTGCAAGTGAATTCGCTCGAGCGGACGGCGCGCGTGATCGTGCCGGATGCCATGCTGAGTCTGGCCATCGGTCGCGAAGGCCAGAACGTGCGGCTCGCTGCACGCCTGACCGGCTTCAAGATCGATATCAAGAGCGAGTTGCAGCAGCGCGAGCTCACCTCGCTCCAGCTTTCCGATGCGATGGATACGATTTCCCGTCCTCCGACGGCGATGGAGCAGGCCTTCGACGCAGCTTTCGGACGCCATGGCGTTTCGGAAGAGGTGGAGACGGTCGGCGACGTGGAAGCGATCGAAACTGCCGATTCGGAGAATGGTGGCCTGTTGGAGAGCGCGGAGGGTTTGGCGGATCAGTCGATCGAGCCTACCGATGCGGTCGAGCCTGAAGTCGAGGTCACGGAGGCTTTCGAGTCGACGCCGACCGAGAGCGAGGAGACGCTCGTAGAGGCCGAGGAAGTTGCTGAGCCGCGGATTTCCAAGTCTGAGCCGCAGGCGCTGTCTGAGCCGCAGATTTCCAAATCTGAGCCGCCGGCGCTGTCTGAGCCGCAGGCGCTTGAGGCTGAATGAGTCAAACTGCGGGCGAAGCGCCGCATCGGCGGTGTGTGAGTTGTCGCGCGCTAGGATCGAAGATAGAATTGATCCGAGTCGTTCGTACGCCGGAAGGCGAAGTGACGATGGATCCCGCGGGAAAGGTCCAGGGGCGGGGGGCCTATGTTTGCCGGAAGATGGCGTGTACCGAGAGCGCCATCAAAAGACGGTTGTTGGATAAGGCCCTGAGAAAGACTCTCCCAGCAGAGCTGGCTAGAAATATCACCGCTTTGGGTCAGGAGCACGGGTGAGTGCCGAGCAAACCGTTCCGAAGTGCTGCCAGGGGCGGCGAAGACAATATCGGTCGGGTCTTGAAGGTGCTCTGGGGTTGCGGTCGGGATCAAACGATCTCCCGGCTCGGGCCAGGCGATGGAGGTAGATAACGGAATGCGGGTACACGAACTGGCTAAGCAGCTGAATATTCCCCCCAAGGAGATGATCACGGTCCTTAACGATCTGGGCTTCTCCGAGATCAAGAGCAATTTCAACGCCGTGAGCGATGAAATGGTCAAGACGACCACCGCCAAGCATGGCAAGGGCGCTCCTGTCGCTCCGGCTCCTGTAGCCAAGGCTCCAGCCGCCGTGGCTCCTGTGACTGCGGCCGCCGCGGCTCCTGCGGCTCCGGCCGTCAAGGCCCCTGTCGCTCCGTCGGTAACCCAGGCTCCTCAGCCGGTGGGTCAGCCCCAGCGTCCGGGGCAGCCGATGGGTCAGCCACAGCGTCCGGCTCAGCCGATGGGCCAGCCCCAGCGTCCGGCTCAGCCGATGGGTCAGCCCCAGCGTCCGGGTCAGCCGATGGGCCAGCCCCAGCGTCCGGCTCAGCCGATGGGTCAGCCCCAGCGTCCGGCTCAGCCGATGGGTCAGCCCCAGCGTCCGGCTCAGCCGATGGGTCAGCCTCAGCGTCCGGCTCAGCCGATGGGTCAGCCTCAGCGTCCGGCTCAGCCGATGGGTCAGCCGATGGGCCAGCCTCAGCGTCCGGCCCAGCCGATGGGTCAGCCGATGGGTCAGCCTCAGCGTCCGGGTCAGCCGATGGGCCAGCCCCCGCGTTCGGGTCAGCCGTCGCGTCCGGGTCAGGGAGGGCCGGGTCGTCCTGCGTCCCACCCAGGTGCGTCGGGTGCCAAGAAGCCTGGCAAGGGTCCCCGCCGGGGCCCGGGGGATGACGCTCAGCGTGATGGCAAGGGACGGCGCGGTCGTGACCGCGATCGCGGCGCGGAGGCAGCATTGTCAACCATGCCCAAGGTAGTGAAGCTCTCGGGCTCGCTCACGGTCAAGGAACTCGCGGAAAAGATGCATATCCGGGAGACCGAGATCATCAAACGGCTCTTCATGAAGGGCATCATGGCCACCATCAATCAGACGCTCGAGCTCGACGTAGCCGACAGCGTGGCTCGTGAGATGGAGTACGAGGTCGAACTCGTCGACCCGAACATCGTGGAAATCGTCTCGGCCGCGGCTGAGGAGAGTTCCGAGAACCAGATCGGTCGCGCGGCGGTCGTCACCATCATGGGTCACGTCGACCACGGCAAGACCTCTCTCTTGGATGCCATCCGCAAGGCCAACGTGGCGGGTGGCGAGTCCGGCGGCATCACCCAGCACATCGGTGCTTACCAGGTGACGACCGGCGATCATCAGATCACCTTCCTCGACACCCCGGGTCACGAGGCGTTCACTGCCATGCGTGCTCGCGGCGCCAAGGCGACCGACATCGCCATCTTGGTGGTGGCGGCTGATGACGGCGTCAAGCCTCAGACCATCGAGGCCATCAACCACGCCAAGGAAGCCGGCGTCCAGATCATCGTCGCCATCAACAAGATCGACAAGCCGGATGCCAACCCCGAGACCGTCAAGCAGCAGCTCACCGAGTACGGTCTGCTTGCCGAGGAGTGGGGCGGTCAGACCATCATGGTCCCGGTTTCCGCCAAGCAGAAGCTTGGTCTCGAGAACCTGCTGGAGATGATCCTGCTGGTTGCCGAAGTCCAGGAACTCAAGGCCGATCCGACGCGCGATGCGCGCGGTCTTATCATCGAGGCCCAGCTCGACAAGGGCATGGGTCCCGTAGCCACGGTCTTGGTGCAGAACGGCACCCTTCGAGTGGGCGATAACTTCGTGGTGGGCGCCATCGCCGGTAAGGTCCGCGCGATGATCAACGATCACGGCAAGCGCGTCAAGGAAGCCGGGCCTTCCATGCCCGTGGAAGTCCTAGGAATGCCGACGGTCCCCAGGGCCGGCGACATCTTCCAGGTCGTGGCCGACGAGAAAACTGCGCGCCAGATCGCCAATCAGCGCGCCGAGTTCGATCGTACCGAGCGGATCAACCAGACGCGTCACATCTCGCTCAACGACGTCTACTCCAAGATCCAGGAAGGCAAGATCAAGGATCTCAAGCTGATCCTCAAATCGGATGTCAAGGGATCCGCCGAGGCCCTCGAGAGCAGCCTTTCCAAGATCAGCGCCAGCGAAGGCGACATCAAGGTCCGGGTCATTCACTCGGGCACCGGTGACGTCTCCGAGGCCGACGTGATGCTGGCCGAGGCCTCCGACGCCATCATCATCGCGTTCCGCACCAAGATCGACGAACGCGCCCGGGCCAAGGCTTCTCATGACGGTGTCGATATCCGCGAGTACGACGTCATCTACAAGGCGATCGAAGACGCGGAAGCCGCCCTTCACGGCATGCTCGAGCCCGAGTACGAGGAAGTCTTCGGCGGTCGCGCCGAGGTTCGCGCCATCTTCAAGGTCGGCAAAACCGGCATCATTGCCGGCTGCATGGTCAAGGAAGGCAAGATCCAGCGTAATTCGATGGCTCGCGTCATGCGGAGCGGTGCGAAGATCCACGAGGGTAAACTCACCAACCTCAAGCGATTCAAGGACGATGCCAAGGAAGTCGCCTCGGGTTACGAGTGCGGCGTCTCGTTCGATGACTTCAACGACCTTCAGGAAGGCGACGTCATCGAGACCTACACGCGCCAGCCGAAGAAGTAGGCCTGAGAAGGGGGTTCACCATGGGTAGTCAGCGAGCCGGACGGGTCGGCGAGGTGATCAAGGAGGTCGCAAGCGAGACCATCCGTCGCCTCAAGGATCCGCGGATCACCGGGCTGATCTCAGTGACGGACGTGGAGGTCTCGGGAGACCTGGGTCATGCCAAGGTTTTCGTCTCCATTTATGGGGACGAGGACCAACAGCGCGAAACCCTGGAGGGCCTGCAAGCCGCCGCGGGATTCGTTCGCACGCAGGTCGGCCGCGAGGTCAAGCTCCGGATCACCCCCGAGATCCATTTCCTGCTGGATAAGTCCCTCGAGCAAGGCGCCAGCATCAACGCCTTGCTGAGCAGGATCAAGCGCGAACAGGAAAAGCCCGAGCATGGCGAGTAGCCTACCCTCGGCGCTGATCCCGGAACTCGAAGTTCTGAAGGGGCCACGATCTTGGATCGTGGCCTCTCACCTCTCCCCGGACGGAGATACTTTGGGCTCGGCGATCGCCATGAAGCATCTGCTTCGCGCCCTCGGAGGCCATGTCCTCCACGTTTGTCCCGATCCGGTACCGGCCCGTTACGCCTTTATTCCGGGTGCCGACGAGGTCGTAACCCATCTTCCCGACGACCTCTCAAACTGGGGACTCGTCGCGATCGACGCGGCCGAGATCTCCCGCCTGGGAGACTGGGCCCCGCTTTTCGCGGCCCTGCCCTTGCGCGTCAACATCGATCACCATATCTCCAACCCCGCCTACGGCAGCGTCAACGTGGTCTTCGCCGGTGCCGCGGCCACCGGCGAGATCATCTACCGCCTGTTCGAGCACTTCGGCGTCAAACCTTCCCTCGAGGCGGCCCAGGCCATGTACGTCGCCATCGTGACGGATACCGGGGGCTTCGCCTACGAGGCCACCACCGCCGAGACCCATCGCATTGCGGGCGAGCTGATCGGCTGGGGCGTGAACCCCGCCGAGATGACGCAGTTGCTCTTCGAGCAGGTTCCGCTCTCCGAGATGCGGATCAAGTCCCTGGCGCTTTCGCGCATGCAGCGCAGCGCGGATGGAACGATCGCCTGGACGGTCGTGACTCCCGCCATGCTCGCTGAAACCGGAGCCGACGAGTCTCAGCTCGATGGTTTGTCCGAGCAGTTGCGAAGCATTCAGGGCGTGGATGTCGCGTTCTACCTGAGGGAGACCGCTCGGGGCCTGAAGCTGAGCCTGCGTAGCAAGAATGCCGACGTGAACCAGGTAGCCGCCCATTTCGGGGGCGGTGGCCATCGGCGGGCCGCAGGCGCGTCCCTTCAGCTTCCCATGGACGTGGCCATCGCGCGCGTCATCGAGGCCATCCGGCTCGTTTCGGGGGCGGAGCGCGCGCAGCTGGAGATCGAACGATGAACGGCTTTCTCAACGTCTTGAAGCCGCCCGGCATGACCGCCCACGACGTGGTGGCCGTCATGCGCCGCCGCCTGGGCACCAAGCGTATCGGGCATGCGGGCACGCTGGATCCCCTGGCGGTCGGAGTGCTTCCGCTGGCGGTGGGCCATGCAACGCGCTTGCTTCAGTACCTGAGATCCGGCAAGGAGTATCTGGCGGAGATCCAGTTCGGGATAGAGACCTCCACGGCCGATGCCGACGGGACGGTGCTTCGGCAGGCACCGATGCCCATCACGGAGGCGGATCTCCTGGCTATCCTGCCGCGCTTTCGGGGCGTGATTTCCCAGCGCCCGCCCATGGTCTCGGCAATCTCGATCGGCGGGAAGCGCCTGTACGAGTTGGCCCGGGAAGGCATCGAAGTCGAGCGCCCCTTGCGCGAAGTGACGATCAGCGAGCTGGAACTCGTGAGGTTCTGGCCCGGGGAGTACCCCCGGGCCCAGATACTGGTTTCTTGCTCGGCGGGAACGTACATCCGATCGCTCGCGGTGGACATGGCCGAGGTGCTGGGAGGCGTGGCGTCTCTGGCGTTTTTGCTTCGGACCCGAGCTGGGGACTTTCCGCTGGAGACGGCGGCGACGTTCGAAGAGGAGCCCCGCTGGATCAGCGTCGGAGAGGCGCTCGGCCATCTTCCCATGCACCGGGCATCAAGCCAGGAGGTGGTTGACATCGGGCACGGGCGGGCTTTGACGGTTCCCGAAGGCCTGACTGGCGAGACCGTGCGGATCTTGGATGAGCAGGGCGAGTTGTTGGCGATGGCTCAGCGTCGAGGCGCTCGCCTGCATCCCAAGCTCGTCCTTCCCCGGGGGGAGTGAGGGCCTGTATCTGCTTGGAAGCCGGACTCCGAAGCTGTTGAGGGTCATGCGGCCCGGCAAAGCCAATGGGCGAGCGAGCGATTCGACCCGCGACCCAGCCATGGCTGGCGGAGGCGCATGAAGAAGTGAAGCCCCCGAGACTGGCTCGGGGGCTTGAAACCGGAAAAATCGCCTACTTGCTGCCTTCTAGCACTTGGGCGCGTTGCTCGGCCCGACTGATGGCTTGGAAGATGCCGTCCCTGCCGTAAAGCGACGAGGAGGCCCCGGGCTCGGAAGTCTCGTGATTCGAGTAGGCCTGGAAAATGGATCGGACTTTCACGGCGAGCGCCTTGAGTTCCTTGGGGTCGTTGGTCATGGCGAGCGCCTTGCTAAAGGCTTGGCTTGCGCCTTGGATGTTCCCGTCGACCAACGCGTCGACTCCCTTGAGATATTCCTGGGAGGCCTGCGGCGACTCCAGTTGGAACTGGGTGTCGATGGTGCTCGGCAAGCCGCGGTAACCCGGGCGAACCGTCCAATTCTGGGCATCATAGGAATCGATCGGCGGCTTTTCCTGTTCCGGTAGCGTCCACTGAATTTCCGGGCGGTTGCCCATCGAGTCGGTGGCGTGATACAGGTGGTAAATGCCGCCTTTCAGCTGGTCGATTTTCTCGGTGTGGGCCGTCTTGTCCGCCATGCCCATGCTCAGGAACCAGCCGAGTCCTGCTCTATAGGTGGTCTCCGTGGTATAGCGTTCGTTCTTGTCGATGGTGCCATTCCCGTTCTTGTCCAAGGCTTTCAAGTAGCCTTCGACCAGGGCTTCCGGCTTGATGTGGCCCCGGGCATCCTTGGCCTTGACCAAGGCTTCCGGCAGCATGCGGGTCTCTTGATAGGTGGAGGAAATCACCAGGCGGTCGGCATCCTTCCGTTTGACGTGCGGTACGACCTTGCCCTTGACAAACTGGCCATCCCGGGAAGTCGGTTCGACTGCCAGGTACCCTTTTTTGTCGGCATCGTACTGGGAAATGACGTGTTTTGCGCTCGACAATAGGTTGGCTTGTTGCTTGCTGGTAACGCCCTTCATGACCATCCTCCTTCAAGTTGGCATCTTTCTGCCGCTGCTTTCGTTATGGCCGCGTTTGAACGAAACCCTTCTTGTGATTGGGTAAAGCCCGAGTGAAGCTTAGACTTGAGACGGAGGAGGGCGTGATCGTGTCATTTGCAAGGCGACGACCTGCCCGAAGTCGGGCAGGTCGTCGCGGGGTAGCACGCCTAGGGTAGGGCCTCTGGCCCATTGGCGGATCCTGGGGGGGCGGGGGGGGCGGATCGGCGGCTCAGAAGCTGAACGGGCTCGCCAGCGACTTGATGCGGCCCAGGTTCTCCGAGACGGCCTTTTTGCCGGCCTGGATGGCTTCGCGCCAGGAGGTGAAGTCCATGGGCACCTGCCCGGTGAGATCCGGGGTCACCGTGTAATCGGCCATGCGCCGCTGTTCCCAGAGCAGCGGTTTTGCCATGAGCTGGATGCCTCGCTGCCACGCTCCCACGCGACCGACGGACGGGGTGCTGGGGGCGGAGAGCAGGTCGAGCGCGATGACGGGGGCGCCCTTTCCGAGCAAGCGGGCGAAGTCGACGGGCAGCGGGCATACCAGGCTGCCGTCGGCAAGCGGTCCGTCCGGGGACTCGAAGGGCGAGCGCAGGGGTGGGGTGGCGAGGGAGGCCAGGATAGTCGGCCAAGCTGCGCCCCGATCCACTTCCAACTGTCCGCCGGTGTTGAGGTCGGTGAGGACGATTCCGACGCGAGGTTCCCAGTCTTCCAGGCGTTCTCCGGTGAAGAAGGGTGCGAAGGTCAGTTCGAGCCAGTCCTCGAAGGGGCCTTCGTCATCCCAGTGGAAGGCGGGGACGGAGTCGAGGATGCTTTCGAGTTCGTGGATTTCGGCACCCTTGGCCCAGAGGGAGGCCCAGAGGGCGGACCATCCGACGGCCGCCATGGCCTGGGGAATGTAGCCTTCGGCCTTGAGTGCATCCAGCATGCCCCAGGTCGCGAGCGTGCCGGAGAGCCCTGAGCCCAGGGCCAGGGCCACGGTTGGGGTATCGGGTTCTGCGGGCCAGGTGCCGGGACTCATGGCTATTTATACAGGATCAGGTAAGAAGCGGAGGGGGTGACGTCGATGGCGGTCGCTTTGGCGAGGTCGGCATCGTTGGCGCGAATGGCCGTGACGGTGAGGTCGACGAGGTCTTCGGGCAGGGATTGATCCTTGACCTGCGGGTAGTTGGGGATCTTGATGCTCTCATGGGTGAGGCTGCCGACGATGACCTGGGTTTGGTCGGTCAGGGAGGCGTAGAGGGTCTTTCCGTCTTTTTCGACCTTCACGTAGTAGTGGGTGGCGGCGTCGACCTTTGCCCAGGAGATCTTGGGCCGGGGCTTGCTGGTGCGGAAGAGGTCGCTGGCGGCGGGCAGGTCGTCGACGACGATGCTGGTGGGCTTGGTGACGGAGGCTGCCAGGACCTTGACGGAGAGGTTGGCGGAGGTGCTTTTGTCTTGGCCGCTGGAGTCCTTGGCGACGATCTTGTAGGTCACCGTGAAGTCGGGTTGCACGGGTTCGGTGAAGGCGGTTCGTTCGGTGGTGACGGCACGTTCGGTGGTTTCGCCGATGGTGCGGAGCACCTGGTAGGAGGAGGCATTGGTGACGCCCTGCCATTCGAGGAAAGCGTTGGCGGTGGTGCCTGCCCCGTTGCTCTGGGTGACGGCGAGGATCTTGGGGCTGAGTTCCGCGTTGCCGTTGATACCGGGCAGGCCGGGGCAGCCGGTGAGCAAGGCGATGAGCGGGAATGCTGCGAGTCGCTTGAGGCGCATGGGATCTCCTTTCGGGGACGAGGGGCTGGGGCCGGCTAGCTTGGTATACCCTTGGAGCGTCTGATTCTATACCTGGTCCTGAGCCGCCGATGGCGCGAACTCTCAGGGCCTCGATCGATGCTCAGTCGGCCCGACTTAGACATGACGAGCGTATCGTCCCGCGATCACATGAAGGATCACATGAGGGGGTTCAGTTGATCAGGCTTCGGAGCTTGGCTTCGTCCTTGAGCATGTACTGGTTACGGTCGAGGACGACGAGTCCACGGTCCTGGTAGTCCATGAGGACGCGGGTGAAGGTTTCGCGGGAGGTGCCGGTGAGGTTGGCCATTTCCTGGCGGGTCATGCGGGTCTCGAACGCGAGGCCCTCGGGAGTGCGATTGCCGAGATCCTCGGCGAGTCCGAGCAGCAGGCGGGCGACGCGCCCGGGCGCGCTGAGGAAGGCGAGGCTCTCCACGTGTCCGTCGGTGCGGCGCAGGCGGCGGCTGAGGACGCTGAGGAGTTTCAGGGGGATCATGGGTTTTTCGGAGAGCACTTTGAGGAAGTCGTCGCGCTGGATGACGACGACGTGGGATTCCTCGACGGCGACGGCCGAGGCCGACCGGGGTTCTCCGTCGAGAAGGGACATCTCGCCGAAGAGGTCATGGGGGCCGAGGAGGCCGAGGATGTGCTCGCGGCCGTCGTCGGCGGTCACGACGATCTTGATCTTGCCGCTGAGCAGCATGTAGCAGGAGTTTCCGGGATCGCCGGCGTAGAAGAGGATGGAGCCCTTGGGGACCTTGCGTTTGTGGCAGAGGGCGGCTATCGGGGCGAGTTCGGAGTCCTCGAGCTCCCCGAAGAGTGACGTCTGCTTGAGCGTATTGAGCATGAGGCCTCCTTTTTTTATAGCCGCGGGCGCCATAGAATAGCTGCGGGCGCCATTTTACAGCCGCGGGCGCTACCGCGTGGCGCGGGGATCGTAGGGGGTCAACTTGCCGAGGCGGCGCCAGAGCGCCAGGGCCTGTTCGTCGATTTCGGGCGGCAGGTGAATCGCGATCTTGGCGTAGAGGTCGCCGTGGCCTTCTCCCTTGAGGCGTGGCATGCCCTTGCCTTTGAGTCGGAAGGTCTTTCCGCTCTGGGTGCGCTCGGGGATCTTGATCTTGACCGAGCCGTCGAGGGTGGGGACGGGGAGTTCGGCCCCGTCGATGGCCTCCAGGAAGGTGACGGGCAGTTCCAGTCTCAGGTCGTCGCCGTCGCGTTCGAAGCGTGGATCGGGCAGGACGGTGATGGCGAGGGTGAGATCGCCGGCCCGGATGGTGGAGCCGGTTTTCACGCCGGGGGGGACCTTCACGCGGATCCGGTTGCCGGTGCGGGGATTATGCAGCTCCCGGGTCGCCCCGTGGAAGGCCTCTTCGAGGGAGATCTCGAGCGGGGTCGCGCTTTCGGTCTCGCTCGCCCGCTTGCGGCCGGCTGGGGCCTGGTTTCCCGGGAAGGGGGCCTCCGAGGCTTGGCCGCCGAAGAAGGTTCCGAGGAGGTCTTCCCAGCCGAGCGGGCTTTCGAAGCCGTATCCTGCGCTTTGGCGTCCCGCCGCACGGGGTCGTTGGGGGCTTGCGGCGGCGTAGTAAGAGCGCATCTGGTCGTATTGCAGGCGCTTCTGGGGATCGGAGAGGACGTCGTAGGCGGCGGTGACTTCCTTGAAGCGGGCCTCGGCGCCAACCTTGGCGGAGTCCTGGTGGCGGTCGGGATGGTGCTCGCGGGCGAGCTTGCGGAAGGCATGCTTGAGTTCGGCTTCCGACGCATCGGCCTTCACGCCCAAGATTTGGTAGTAGTCCGGAGCGCTCACGGCTGTCCCTTCAAGAATTGGCCTGACGTCTCATGATGCTTCATGATGACCCTTGCGCCTTCATGATAAGCATCGGTCGAGGAAAGGACAAGCAAGAAAAAAGACGGACCGAAGCCCGTCTGATGCCGCCCTTGCCCCCAGCAGTGGCCAGGTGAGCCCACAACACCCATCGGAATCCACTTACCGTTGCTCCCTTCCGGGCCTAGCGGAGTTCGCAGCCCGATGCCGCGTGGAACCCGACCGCCACTAAGGGCAGGTACGACGGGATTCAGTATAGCATATGCTCTCCGGCCGTCCATGGTATTTCGGCTGTTTCGACCGTGGACCCTGCTCGATTGCCTCTTTAGGATGAAGGGGAGCCGAAAGGAGGCGGGCATGCACGAAGCAAGAGCCACGTCCGGTCAACGCAAGTCCTGGCAACGCGTCACCTGCCTCGTCTCGGGAGGCGTCCTAGGCCTCACGCTGGCCACGAGTGCCACCGCCGCAGTCCCCATGGGGCCGAACACCATCGCGGATCTGGTTGCCAAGGCCGCCCCCGCGGTGGTCAACCTCGACACCGTCAAGCGCCGAGCCAACCCCATGGGGGATCTCGACCCGTTCTTCCACGGCTTCCTCGGCTCGGAGCATCGCGGCTTGCCCCGCTACTTCGAACAAAAGGGCGTGGGCTCCGGCTTCGTGATCGATCCCCAGGGCCTGATCGTCACCAATCACCACGTCACCCGGGACGCCGCCGCGATCACGGTCACCCTTCCCGACGGCCGGACTTTCCAGGGCCGCGTGATCGGCCAGGACCCGGAGACCGATCTCGCCCTGGTTTCGATCGACGCCAAGGGTCTTTCCACCCTCAAGTTCGCCGAGCGACGCGCGGTCAGGGTCGGCGAGTGGGTCGTCGCCATCGGCAGCCCTCTGGGGCTCTCCACGACCGTCACGGCCGGCATCGTCTCGGCCCTCAAGCGCTCGGTGCCCATCAGCGAGCGGGTCGAGTTCCTTCAGACCGACGCCCCCATCAACCCCGGCAACTCCGGCGGGCCCTTGCTCAACCTCGACGGCGAGGTCATCGGCATCAACACCGCCATCGCCGCTCGCGCTCAGGGCATCGGCTTCGCCATCCCCGTGGAGACGGCCCGCTTCGTGGTCTCCGAGCTGCGCCAAAAAGGAAAGGTCGAGCGACCCTGGATGGGCCTCTTCATCGCGCTCGACGCCTCGGGCCTGAGGGTGAGCGAGGTTTCCCCCGCCGGTCCCGCCGCGAGGGCGGGAATCCTGGCGGGGGATGTGATCCTCGAACTGGAGGGTAAGAAGGTCTCGGCGACCACGGACATCCTCCGGGCCATTGGCGATCGCCGCGTCGGGGACGAGGTTCGCGTCGCTTTGTCTCGCCAGGGCCGCCGCCAACAGCTTATACTGGTCCTGGGAGTGATGCCTCCCGAACCGCAAAAGCCCCGATCCGAGGCTGCCGGAAGGCCGGACGCCCCCCCTGAGGATGAATGACCCCGCCCGAATTTCTCTCCCGCTTCGATGCCATCGTCCAGAAACTGCCCATGTACGAGCCGCGCCCCGGCCAGCGCGACATGGCCGAGACTGTCCACGCGGCCGTCTCCGAGGGCCTCCACGCCATCGTCGAGGCCGGCACCGGATCCGGGAAGAGCTTCGCCTACCTGGTCCCGCTCCTCGACGCGGAGGGCCCCTTCGTCATCTCCACCGGGACCATCGCGCTCCAGGAACAACTCCTCGGCAAGGACATCCCCTTCATCCAGGAAGCCTCCGGAAGGCACTTCAGCGTCGCCCTCGCCAAGGGACGCGGCAACTACCTCTGCCTTCAAAAGCTCTGGGAGGCCGATCGCCGACTTCCCGACGCCGACCCCCTGCGGCCCGAGCTCGACCGCATCAAGGCCCTTCTCAGCGGCAACGGCTCAGAGATAGGAGATCCATGGAACGGGGACGTCGCGGACCTTCCCTTCGTTCCCACGCCTCAGCTCTGGCAGGAGATCGCCTCGGAGGCCGATGATTGCCTGGGCTCCAAGTGCGAGTTCTACGAGCATTCCCCTCACCGGGTGGCGCGTTCCCAGCAGGCGCATGCTCACTTGATCATAGCCAATCACGCCCTCTACTTCGCGGACCTCGCCGCGGGGGGCGGCATTCTGCCCGCCCACAAGGCCGCCATCTTCGACGAGGCCCATCACGTCCCGCAGGCTGCCACCCGGGCCTTCACCGGCGCGGTCGGACGCTACGCCATAACCAAGCTCATGCAGAAGATGCGCAAGCGCATCGGCATGGTCCCCGACGACGTCGTCTTCAACCTCGTGGGGCTCGAAAGCCGTCTCATGGAATGGGTCATGCGGCCCGAGCGGGCCCAGTTCAGGCTCTATCCGGACGCCATTTTCCTGGAAATCGCCGAGGGCATCCTCGACAATCTCCGGATCCTGCGATCCTGGATGGAGCGCGACGTGGCCCTGGGCGCGGGCATCGACGATCCGGAGCGGGCCAAGAAGGCGCCCCTCCATCGCCAGCGCCTCATCGCCCAACTCGACGGCCTCACCGCCCGCTGGGAGTACTTCGGCTCGTTCGCCGACAATACGCTGGCCGAGCGGGTCAACTGGGTAGAGGTCGACCGTCAGCGAGGCAATTTCCACCTCAAGTCGGCCCCCCTCGACATCGCCCCCGCCCTCAAGGATCACCTCTGGAGCCAGCGCTCGGCGGTCTGCGTCTCGGCGACCCTCGGAGTGGACGGCGACTTCAGCTACTTCAAGCAGCAGGTGGGCCTCTCGGATACCCTCGATCTCGAGACTCCCAGCCCCTTCGACTATCAACAGCAGGCGACCCTCTACGTGCCGCGCTATTTGCCGGAACCCAACGCTCCCGAGTTCGCCCCTCATTCCCGCGAGGCGATCCGCCGGATCCTCGAGTCCACCCAGGGGCGCGCCTTCGTCCTCTTCACCTCCTACAAGGCCATGCACGCGGCGTTCACTCAGCTCTGGCCCCTGCTGCCGTATCCGACCAAGAAGCAGGGGGATTTGCCGCGGGCCCAGCTGATAGACTGGTTCAAAGCGACTCCGCATGCGGTCTTGTTCGCGACCTCCAGCTTCTGGGAGGGGGTGGACGTGCCGGGTGAAGCACTCTCTTGCGTGATCATCGACCGGTTGCCGTTTTCGGTGCCTGACGATCCGGTGGTCCAGGCTCACGTCGAGCGTCTCAAGATGCAGGGCAAGGACTGGTTCCGCGAGTATACCCTGCCCGAAGCCATCATTCGCCTGAAGCAAGGCTTCGGCCGTCTGATCCGCACTTCGACGGATCGAGGGCTGGTGGCTATTCTCGACAACCGCCTCTTCACCAAGAACTACGGGGCGGCCATTCTGCGGGCCCTGCCGGACTGTCCGACCGTCCGCGACCTCGACGACTTCGCGCTGTGACGGACGTGCTCGGCGCCGTGAGCCTGGATCCGGTGGGTCTCACTCCCATGGTTCGCCCTCCCGCCCGGTGGGTGACCGAACGCGTGGCCCCGCTCGGCGCGAAGACCGTCCTTTCGCTTTTCAACGGTCCCGGCGCCGAAGCGCGCGAGTTCCGCCGCCGGGGCATGCAGGTCACGACCGTCGACCCGCTGGTCTCCAGCGCCTGGTGGTGCCGGGCCTTCGTCGAGGGAGCCGAACCCGCCCGGGAACGGACCGTCAGCGACTGGGTCCGCCTGCGGAAGGATCCCGACGTCGTCAAGCGCTTCTTCCCCTGGGCGAACAAGATCTTCACCCCCGAAGAGACCATCTGGCTGGGGATCTGGCATGAGGCGATCGTCAAGGGGTCGGCCACGGCCGGAGAAAAGGCGATCGGGGTGGTCGCGGTCTTCTGGGTGATGCGTTACTGGCTGGAGTGGAACTGCCGAGAGCTGGGATTCAAGCCCATGCCGCCAGTGGCGGCCTTGCGAAAGTACGTGGAGGAAGCCAATCTCCGGGCGCAAGGTATGAAGGGGTGGGCAGGGTCCGGTTTGGCCTTGCAGGGCCTGCCTTCAGAGGCCTTGGTCAAGCATTCCTTCGATCTGCTATACTGTTACTTGCCACCGGTCGAGGGTATAGGGAGTCTTGGACTGGCCCCGCGCCTCTGGGAACAATGGGTGGTTGGTGATCCCCAGGCTCCGTATCCGCCCCTGGATGCCGGAGATCTCGGGGGAGCGCTGTCGCCGGCGGCCCACGTCGAGGCGATTCAATCGCTCGTTCGAGCTTCGGGGCAGTTCGATTCGCTGGCCTTGGCTTACGAGGGGGCGATGGCGGACCAGGTCTGGGAGGCCGTTTCGCGTCATCGGCCGGTGCTTTCGAGGGAAACGTTATCGGTGCCGAATCCCGGCGCCCAACCGGTTCAGGTGGGATTGCTGATCGCAGGCGGCACGACGGCCGCGACTCACATGGCCTCCGAGGCCTAGCTCACGCGCTAGAGAAAGAGAACGCTAACCGCATGATTTCCGAAGGCAGCCTCCAAGACTTCAGCTTCAGTGATCTCCTCCAGATCATCGGTCTGAACTCCGAGACGGGCGTGCTCCGCTTGATCAGCGAGGGGCGCGAAGGCCTGCTGAATTGCCATGCCGGCGAGATCAAGGGCGCCAAGGCCTTGGATCGATTGGGCGAAGAGGCTGTTTACGCCCTCTTCCACTGGGAGAGCGGCACCTTCACCTTCGAGCGGGACGCGCTTTCCGCCAACTCCGGCGGCGCCGCGCTCCAGAACGTTCGCTCGCCCCTGTCCGAGCTTGCCAAGGAAGGCATTCACCGCGTCGATCAATGGCGCTCCATTCGCCGGGATATGCCGCAAATGACCCTTCGGGCCTGCTTCCGGGTGGTGGATCGCGCGTCTTGCAGCTTGTCGTCGGCCGCCGCGGATCTCGTCGATCACCTCGATGGCGCCGCCGGCCAGACCTTGCCCGAAATCGCGAAGGCGACCGGCCTCGATGATCTCGCGGCTGCCCAGGGACTCCTGGAGCTGTGGCGCGAGGGCTTGCTCCAGATCGAAACGGCCCCCGAGGAGGCGCTTCGCTCGGTCTTCCAGGCCGTGAGCGAGGGAGTCTTCGAGCGCTTCGCCTCCATTTCGGGACTCAAGATGACGGAAGGCCTCGAATCGCGCCTCAATACCTGGGCCCGCGAGCAGGGAGTGGATTTGCGCTGGCGTCATGGCCGGGTGCTGGACGGGCTTCCCGCCGTGCTGGAGGCCTCCGCGTTGCTGCCGGTTTATCGCGGCTTCCTGCTGGAGGAACTCGGCTACGTGGTCAAGACCCATGGCGAGAGCTTCGTCTCGCGTGCCATCGAGGGACTGCTCGAGACCTTTTCGGCCGAGGAGCGTGGAAGCTGGACGGCGCTGGGACTTGAAGCGGCGCTATCGCTGGAGAGCGGGCGCGCCTAGAAACAGGATGGCCGCCTGGGCGCTTCTCCGCCGAGGAAGCTGGCGAGCAGCAAGGGGGCATCTTGGCAAGGATGTGGGAGAAAGGGTCTAGAGGATTGGAGCTGGAATGCTGAACCGTGGGGCTGGACACCTCGTCATCACTGAAGAGGGGATTCGGGCCATCAACAACACCCTGGGGAACCTGGTGCTCGATACGGGCGCCAAGGCCGCACTTCTGATGGAGAAGTCGGGCCAGATGATCTCCGCTCAAGGCGAAACCAACGCCTTCGATACCATGTCGCTCTCCGCGCTCATCACGGGATCCTTCAATTCGACCAAGGCGATCGCCACGCTCCTGGGAGAATCGGAATTCAAGCGCATGTTCCAGCAGGGATCAAGTCAATCCATCTTCATGTTCGCCCTCGATTCCCATGACATCGTGGCGATCGTCTTCCCCAACACCATCACCGTCGGAAAGATCAAGTACAAGGTCGAACAGATTCTCGACTCCCTCAATAACCAGATCGAGACCTTGTACAACAGTGCTCCGTCCAGCCCATTGCGCGCGGGCCAGGCCCTAGCTCCCAAGATCGACGACCTCTTCTAGAGAGTGGAGAACCATGGCTCTTATTAACTACGCCAGCCGCGAAATCAACTGCAAGATCGTCTATTACGGCACCGGACTGGGTGGCAAGACCACCAACCTCGAGTACATCTTCAAGCAGCTCGCCCCCGGCATCCGGGGTGAAATGATCAGCTTGGCGACCGAAACCGAGCGCACGCTCTTCTTCGACTTCCTGCCCCTCGATCTCGGCTCCGTGCAGGGCTTCAAGACCAAGTTCTCGCTCTACACCGTCCCCGGCCAGGTCGAGTACAACGCGTCGCGCAAGCTCATCCTCAACGGGGTCGACGGCATCGTCTTCGTCGCCGACTCCCAGAAGGAAAAGTGGGAAGAGAACATGGAGTCCCTGCGCAACATGGAGGAGAACCTCGCCGAGTACGGGCTGAACCTCGACGCCGTTCCCTACGTCCTCCAGTACAACAAGCGCGACCTTCCCAACGTCAATGCCTACGAAGAGCTCGAAAGCGTCCTCAATCCCCGTAACGTCCCCTCGTTCGAGGCCGTGGCCGTCGAGGGCTCGGGTGTCTTTGCTACCCTCAAGGCCGTCTCGAAGGCCGTTCTCAACCGCCTCAGCTAGAGGCGGGCTAAGGCCCGCATGACGGAGCGCATCGCCGGATACGACCTGATCTCCGAGATCGCCCGAACCGCTTCGGGCCGCATCCTGCTGGCGCAATCCCCCGGCTCCCAGCAGCTCCTCGCCGTCAAGGAAATGCTGCTCGAGCCGGAATCCGGCCTATCCGACGAGGAGCAGATCGCTCGCTTCAAGCGCGAGACCGATATCCACCTCCAGCTTTCCCACGCCAACATCGTGAAAGCCGTCGAAGCCGGCATGGACGGCGATCGCCACTTCCTGGTCATGGAGTACCAGCCCGGACACACCTGGCGCGACATCATGGACCGCGAACGCCCCCCCCTACCCCAGATCCTCGAATGGGGACTCCAGCTCTGCCATGCCCTCCAGGCCCTCCATGACATCGGAGTCGTCCACCGCGACGTCAAACCCGCCAACTGCCTCATCTCACCCGCCGGACAGCTCAAGATCATCGACTTCGGCATGGCCCGCCGCGCCTTCGCCCCCGGCATCACCCAGTCCAAGATGATGCTAGGCACCCTCAACTACATGTCCCCCGAGCAGCTTCTCGACGCCACCTCCGTCGATGGCCGCGCCGACGTCTTCGCCGTCGGCGTGGTCCTCTTCAAGGCCCTCACCGGCGAGCTGCCCTTCCCCGGCGCCAGCCCCACTGACGTCGCCCACCGCCTCCTCTACGCCGAGCCCACCGACCCCCTGAAACTCAACCCCCACCTCCCCAAATCCTTGGCCGAACGCCTCCTCAAGTGCCTCGCCAAGGACCCCGATTACCGCTACCTCAGCGCCGACAGCTTCGCCCGCGACATCGAGGCCGAGCTCGGCAACCCCCAGCTTTTCATCGCCCAGGGCCGTATCCACTCCGAACAATCCGAGTGGAAGGACGCCAACCACTGCTTTCAGCAGGCCGTCTCCCTCGACACCTCCAGCGCCCTCGCCTGGTTCCACCTCGGTCAATCCCTCCAAGAGCTGGGGCAACCCGATCCCGCCAGCGAATGCTTCCTCAAGGTCGTCCACCTCGACTCCGCCCACGTCCCCTCTTTCCGCTCGCTCGGCGCTTCCTACCGCGCGAGCGGCAACCTCCAGGCCGCCATCAAGATGTACCAGCGCGCCTGGGTCCTCGAACCCTCCAACCGCGAGACCTGCCTCGCCCTCGGCATGACCTACCGCGCGGACGGCATGAACGCCGAAGCCCTCGAACAGCTCCAGATCCTCGCCGAGCAGAATCCCGACTGGGCCCCCGCTCGCCTGGAGTTCGGCCGACTGCTCTACGCCGGAGATCAGGTCGAACGCGCCCGCACCGAATTCGCCGCCGCCCGCCGCCTCATGCCCAAGGATCCCGATACCCTCTTCAACCTCGCCTCCGCTTCCCACGAACTCGGCATGCTCGCCGATGCCGAAGAAGCCTACGAACAACTGCTCGTCGTCATGCCCGAACACGCCAAGGCCCATCACAACCTCGCCTACCTCTGGCTCGCCCAGGACCGCCTCGCCGAGGCCGAAGAACACCTGGTCGCCGCCATCTCGCACGCGCCCTGGGCTCCCTCCTTCCTGCTGCTGGGCTCCGTCCTCGAACGCACCGGACGCCTCCAGGAAGCCATCGCCCACTACCGGCAGGCCCTGGAGCTCGATCCTCGCAACTCCGACGCCTCCATCGCCATGGCCCATGCCCTCCAGCGCAACTACCAGCCCAACGCCGCCATCGACGTCCTCAACCGGGCCACCGAGAGCGCCGGGCCCCGAACCGCCGAAATCCATTTTCAGCTGGCCCTGGCCTACCGGATCAAGGGCGAAGACGTCGAAGCCGGAGGCGCCATCGCCAACTGCCTCGCCTCCAGCCCGGATCCGGAACTCAAGGCCCACGCCGTGGCCCTCGCGGGACAACTGAACCTCCCCGCGCGTCGCGGCTCCGGCCGCGGCCTCCTCGGAGGCCGCCGCGCCTCGGGTGGCCGCTAAGCGTTTGGCAACCCGGCTCTTTCCGCGGGCTTAACCCGCGATTAAGAAAGTCATCCGTCCCTCCCCCCGATAACCCATGGCAACGCGGCGTTCTTGCCGCGGGTTTCAGGTAAGGGGGAGTCATGCTTCCAGCGCTCGATACGCCACGCTTCAAGGGGACGCTGCAACGCGCTCAACCCGGGCCCGTGTCGTCGATCGCGCGTCAGGGCCAGGACCTGCTCGCGAAGTGGAGCCCCGAAGTCGACAAGGTCTTGCTCACGAAGGCCACCACCCGCAACGCGATCACCTACCACCTTTCCCCCGACGCTTCTCGCGAGGCCTTGCTCGACGCCATCCGCAACGCCAAGCACTCCTTTCACATCGAAACCTTCATCTGGCACAACGACGAATCCGGAAACGAGATCATCCGGGCCTTGGCGGAGAAGAAGGCCGAAGCCAAGCGAGAGGGCCGAGACTTCGACGCGAAGGTCCTGATCGATTCGGTCGGATTGCGCGAGGGAACCGGCGGTGCCAAGGACAAGCTGATCGTGGCGAAGCTCGAGGCCATCGGGGTCGAGGTCCTGAAGTTCAACGCCAAGTTCGTCTCCTTGGCCCCCGTGGGCGTTCCCATCACCCACCGCAAGCTTTACATCGCCGACGGGGAGAAGTTCATCACCGGCGGCCGGAACATCGGCGACGAGTACCTCAAGCCCAACTTCCAGGCCAAGGACGGCCCGGAAGTCTCCTGGCATGACTTCCTTTACACCGTGCATGGCGACGAGGCGGGGCGGGTCCAGCGGGAGTTCTACCGGAACTGGGAAGAGGCCGGCGGCGAGGTCCCCGCGGTCATGCCCAAGTCGGTCCCGCATCCCACGGGAACCGTCACGATCCAGAGCATCGTGACCAATCCGCACGAGGAGATCTTCGGCCTGCGCGAGGCCCATTCCAAGGCCATCTCGAACGCCCAGCGGGAGATCGTGGCGATATTTCCGTACTTCTCGGACGATCAACTGGTCCAGGAGCTGATCACCGCCAAGCGAAAGAACGCCGAGAGGCGCGAAGCGCTCGCATCGAAGGCCCGGACCCCGATGGAACGGCAAGCCGTCTTGCGGGCCGTTCCCGAGCTCTCGATCAAGGTTCTCCTCCCGGGCAAGCAAGAAACCGGTCTCGAAGGGGGCATCTACCCGCAGCTCAACCTGGAAACCGCCCGGCAGCTCCTCTCGGCGGGGATCGAGGTGCGGCTCTTCGACGGAGGGCAGATCGACGGCAAGGACGTTGCTCGCTTCAGCCACTTCAAGGGCATGGCGATCGACGGCAAGCTCTTGAGCCTGGGCTCGGCCAACGCCGACGCCCGCACCTACGTCGCCAACCACGAGCTCAACACCCTGATAGCGGACGAGCGAGCCGTCAAGGATTTCTTCGAACAGGTGGTCAATCCGGACTGGAACTCGGCCAGGCCGCTCACGCTGGCGGAGATTGGCAAGGCCTCGTTCTTCCAGCGGATCCTGCGGAAGGTCCTGGAGGCGTTCGACTTCCTGCTCTGAGGTTTGCGCGATTTTTGCTTGGACTTAAAGCCAGCATAAGAAACCTTTTCGGCCTCCGGCCCGATATCTCTGTTAACAGGGTGTTCGCGCAGAGGAGGTTTACGATGATACCAGTGCTCAAGGGAAGTCGCATCAGCGAGCAGGTTCGCCGTCAACTCGCGAACACCGGAGCCCAGATCGTCGAGACCCAGGGCAAGACCATGATCAAGAAGCTGACCCAGGAAGTCGATCAGCTCCTGCTCAGCAACCCCACCCTGCGCAACCAGATCACCTACCACCTGACCCCGCAGGCTTCCCAGCAGGCCCTGCTGGACGCCGTCAAGGACGCCAAGAAGTCCTTCCACATCGAGACCTTCATCTGGCACAACGACGACGCCGGCAACGAGCTGGTCCAGGCCCTCGCCAAGCGGAAGGCCGTCGCGAAGGAAGCCGGCAAGGATTTCGACATCAAGGTCTTGATCGATTCGATCGGCCTGCGTGGCGGTTCTGGCGGCTCCAAGGACGCGGTCATCGTCGACAAGCTCAAGCAGTCCGGGATCGACGTCCGGGAGTTCAACTCGAAGTTCCTCTCCATGGAAGCCAAGGGCATTCCCCTCACCCACCGCAAGCTTTACATCGCCGACGGCGAGAAGTTCATCACCGGCGGCCGGAACATCGGCAACGAGTACCTCAAGCCCCAGTTCCAGGGTGCCAACGGCCTGGAGAATGCCTGGCACGATCTGCTCTTCACCGTCCACGGCGACGAGGCCGGCCGCATCCAGCGGGAGTTCTTCGAGAACTGGGGCCGGGCCGGCGGTGCCGTTCCCAAGATCATGCCCGCGGCGGTGCCCCACGCGACCGGCATGGCCAAGGTTCAGAGCATCGTGACCGATCCCCATGCCCAGACTTTCGGCATCCGCGAGGCCCATTCCAAGGCCATCTCGAACGCCCAGGAGGAGATCGTGGCGATCTTCCCTTACTTCTCGGACGACAAGCTGGTCAAGGACCTGATCGACGCCAAGGCCTCCAACACCGCCAAGCGCGCCGACCTGATGAAGGCCGCCCGGAACAAGTGGGATCGCAAGGCCATCGATCAGGCCGTCCCCGAGCTCAAGGTCAAGGTGCTTCTGCCCGGCAACAAGGAAGCCAGCCGCGAGGGCAGCATGTACTACCATCTCAACCAGGAATCCGCCAGCCAGCTCCTCAAGGGCGGAGTCGAAGTCCGCTTCTTCGACGGCGGGAAGATCGACGGCAAGGACGTCGCTCGCTTCAGCCACTTCAAGGGCATGGCCGTCGACGGCAAGCTCCTCAGCATCGGTTCGGCCAACGCCGACGCCCGCACCTTCGGCGCCAACCACGAGCTCAACACGCTGATCTCGGACAAGAAGGCCGTCAAGGAGTTCTTCGACAAGATCATCACCCCCGACTGGAACTCGGCCCGCAAGGCCACCCTCAGCGAGATCCAGAGCGCGCCCCTGATGGACAAGGTCAAGCGGAAGTTCTACGAGGCGGTCGACTTCCTCCTCTAACTCGAAAAGCGCGACCCCCCGAGGCCCATTGGGCTTCGGGGGGTCAAAGCTTTGAGCGCCTTAGAGCGGAGCTCGTTTCTTCAGGACGGCGAGAGATGGCAATACGCCCCATGATCCCTGCCTCACGGCGTTCTCTCGCGGTCCTAATCAACAGCCGCCGGCGCTACTCAACAGCCGCTGGCGCTAGCGAGCGGCGGTGAGGATCTGGGCCTTGGCCAGGGCTTGCTCCAGGTCGGCCAGGAGGTCGTCTCCGTCCTCGATGCCCACCGACAGGCGCAAGAGGCCGTCGGTCACGCCGCGGGCCTCCCGGATCTCCTTGGGGATGGCGCCGTGGGTCATGGTGACCGGATGGCAGGTGAGGGACTCGACGCCTCCGAGGCTTTCGGCCAGGCTGAAGAGCTTCAGGGAGCGAGCGATTGCGCGGGCCGGCTCCAGCCCGCCCTTGGTCACGAAGCTCACCATTCCCCCGAAGCCCCGCATCTGCCGCTTGGCCAGCTCGTGCTGAGGGTGGCTTTCCAGGCCGGGGTAGTAGACCGCCTCGATGGCCGGGTGATCGGCCAGGAAGCGGGCGATTCGCTCGGCGTTGGCGCAGTGCTGGCGCATGCGCAGCGCCAGGGTCTTGATTCCCCGCAGGGTGAGCCAGGCGTCCATGGGGCCGGGAACGGCGCCCATCGAGTTCTGGTGGAACTTGACCGTCTGGTAGAGTTCCTCCGAGCGGGTGGCGAAGAAGCCTCCCACCACGTCCGAGTGGCCGCCGATGTACTTGGTGGTCGAGTGGACCACGATGTCGGCGCCCAGGTCCAGGGGCGTCTGGAGGTAGGGGCTTGCGAAGGTGTTGTCGATGGCGAGCAGCACGCCATGCTTGCGGGCGACCTCGGCCAGCCCCGCGATGTCGACGAGCTTCAGCAGCGGGTTGGTGGGGGTCTCCGACCAGATCAGCTTGGTGTTGGGCTGGATGGCCCGGTCCACGTTGCCGAGATCGGTGGCGTCCACCCAGTTGAACGAGATCCCGTAGCGGGCGAGTACCCGTTCGAAGAGGCGGTAGGTGCCGCCGTAGACGTCATCCGAGACGACGACGTGATCGCCGGCCGAGAGCAGCTTGAGGGTGGCGTCGGTGGCGGCGACTCCCGAGGCGAAGGCCAGGCCGTAGGGGGCGTTTTCGAGCGAGGCCAGGCAATCCTCGAGGGCCTTGCGGGTGGGATTGGCCGTGCGGGAGTAGTCGAAGCCCTTGTGGACTCCCACGTCCTCCTGGGTGTAGGTCGAGGTCTGGTAGACCGGAACGATGGTCGCGCCGGTGGTCGGATCGGCTCCCTGGCCGACGTGGATGGCCTTGGTCTCGAACTTCATTTACACGCCTGCTTTCAGGGTGGCCGCGCCCGCGAAGAACTCGATCAGGTCGATCTTGGTGAGCACGCCGGAGGGATGGCCGTTGCGGGTGACGACGACCGCGCCGTCGCCGCGCAGCAACGCCCCGTAGACTCGCGACAGGGTCTCGGACTCCTCGACGGCCGCGTAGGGGCGGCCCATGAGATCCTGGACCCGGCGGCCCGCGCCCTTGCCCTCGACGAGGGCCTGGAGCAGGGCGGATTCCTGGATCGATCCCACCAAACGTTCCCCATCGAGGACCGGCAGCTGGGAGATGCCGTGGCGGCGCAAGAGTTCGACCGCGTCCTCCAGGGTGGCGCTCGGGGCGATGGCGATCAGTTCGGGACGATCCGGCCGGCTCGCCAGCAGTTCCCGGATCGTCCGCATGGCGCGGGGCTCCTCGAGGAAGCCGTGCTGACGCATCCACTCGTCGTTGAAGATCTTGGAGATGTAGCCCTTGCCGGAGCCGGGCAGCAGCACGACCACGATCGCTTCGGGCGGCAGCTTGCGGGCGACGCGCAGGGCGGCGACCACGGCGGTCCCGGAGGATCCGCTGACGAGCAGGCCTTCCTCGCGGGCGAGCCGGCGGGTCATGGTGAAGGACTCGCGATCTCCCACCCGCTCCCACTGGTCGATCAAGCGGAGATCGACGGTGTCGGGGATGTAGTTCATGCCGATCCCCTCGACCTGGTAGGGCTTGGGGGTGTCGCCCGAGTAGATCGAGCCTTCCGGATCGGCTCCGACGATGACGACCGTGGGGTTTTGCTCCTTGAGGTACTTGGCGGCGCCGGAGATGGTGCCGCCGGTGCCGACCGAGGCCACGAAGTGGGTGACACGGCCGTCGGTTTGCTTCCAGACCTCGGGGCCGGTGGTCTTGTAGTGGGACTCGGGGTTCTTGGCATTGTGGAACTGGTTGGGCTGGTAGGCGCCCGGGATCTCGCGGGTCAGTCGATTGGCGACTTCGTAGTAGGAGTCGGGGTGATCGTTCTCGACGGCGGTGGGCGTGACGACCACCTCGGCGCCGTAGGCGCGCAGGAGCGCGACTTTCTCCTGGCTCATCTTGTCGGGCATGGTGAAGATGCAGCGGTAGCCCTTGATGGCGGCGGCGATCGCCAGCCCAACCCCGGTGTTGCCCGAGGTCGGCTCCACGATCGTGCCGTTGGGCTTCAGGAGCCCGCGACGCTCGGCGTCCTCGATCATGAGCAGGGCGGGACGGTCCTTCACCGAGCCGCCGGGGTTGAAGTACTCGACCTTCACCAAGACGGTCGCTTGAATCCCTTCGGTCACGCGGTTGAGCTTGACCAGAGGGGTCCCGCCGATCGCTTCCAGCACGTTTTCGCAGTATTGCATGGGGTCCTTTCCCGGGAGAGTATCGGATGCACCGTCACATGACCGGAGTTCGGATCCCTTGAAGCCTGCATGTTGCGGCAGGCGGGGCGACTGCGTCGGCGCTTTCAACCTTTTCGGTTACCCTCTTAGTATACCGGCCCGGTCCCCGCCGCCTCAAGCACCAGGCGATCGATGATTAAAAACGTGTTAATCCAGGTCAGGATCCCCCCAAACACTCCGATAACAGACCTGAGAACGCGAGTTTGAGACTCCGTTTCCGGCGCCGCGAGGCGCAATCAGGGGAGGGTGCCATGCGCATCAACATCGCCGTCAAACTTGCGGGGGTCTTCACCCTGGTCTGCATGTCCCTCCTGGTCCTGGTGGCCCTCCTGGCCTCCGTCATGACCACGAAGGGACTCAAGGCCGAGGCCTCGAAGCGCCTCGACAATGACGTTGCCGTCACCCTTCACACTTTCGACTACTTCGCGCAGGACGCCCTGTCCCAGGCCCGCATGGTGGCCGGCAACCCCAAGGCCGTTCGCTACGTGGACTCCGACGCCACCACCGATCCGGCCGCCCTCGAAGATCTCCTCAACATGCTTCCCGCCCAGCGGATCGTTCGGCTTTTCGATGCGGCGGGCCGCCCGCTGCGTAGCCAAGGACTTCCTCCCGAGGTCACCGACGTGGTCAGCGCCGGCGTTCACCTGGCGTTGGCCGGTGAAGCCGTGAGCGGCGTGGAGCCCATCGGAGATCGCGGCCTCGCCATTCGAGGCATCGCCCCCATGCGTTCGGGCGGCAAGATCGTCGGTGCCGTCATGGTGGGATCCTGGCTGGATCAGGCCTTCGTCGATCAAATCAAGGGCATCACCGGCCTCGAAGTCGGCATCGCCGGCGGCAACTCCCGCGTCAGCCACTGGCTCGCCCAGACCATCCAGATCGACAGCTCGCGCCGCCTCATGGGCGAGGTTCCCCTCGACGTCGTTCATCAGGTCAGAGCCTCCGCCGAGGTTCTCAAGCGCAACGCCACCTTCAACGGCGAAGACTACCTCGCGGCCTGGGCCCCCCTCTTCGGCGACTACGGCGAGTTCGTCGGCCTGCTCTACATCGGCGAGCCGCTCGCACCTTTGAGGAACATGGTTCGGCAGAGCCAGTTCCTCATCTTCGGCCTCGCCCTGCTCGGAACCGTTCTCGCCTCGGTGATCGCCACCCTCTTGAGCCGCACCATCACCAACCCGATCCGCACCCTGGTGGAGCAGGCCGCCAAGATCTCCCGCGGCGAACTCGACGGCCGGGTCGCCATCAACACCGGCGACGAGCTGGAACAGCTGGCCCAGACCTTCAACTCCATGAGCGAATCGCTCGCCGTCATGAAGCTCAACGATCAGAACTGCAATCCGCTCACCAAGCTTCCCGGAAACCTGACCATCGAGCGTGAGGTCCAACAGCGCCTGGATCGCAGCGAGGACGTCGCGGTGCTCTACCTCGACCTCGATAACTTCAAGGCCTTCAACGACCGCTACGGCTTCGAGCAGGGCGATCGCGTGATTCACACGACCTCCCAGTCGATCCAGCAGGCGGTCCAGATTCTCGACAACCCGGGAGACTTCGTGGGGCACATCGGGGGAGACGACTTCATCGTGCTCACCACGCCGGGTATCGCCGAGCGCCTCAGCGAGGAGATCATCCGGGTCTTCGACGCGGAGGTTCCCCAGCTCTACCCCGCGGAGGATCGCGAGCGCGGCTTCATCGTCTCGGTGGATCGACGGGGCCAGGTTCAGAACTTCCCGCTCTGCTCGCTCTCGATCGCAATCGTCACCAACGAGCATCGGCCGATCCGGGACTTCCTGGAGCTTTCGAGCCTGGCTTCCGAGGTCAAGAAGTACGCCAAGAGCCTGGAAGGATCCGCCTTCGCCCGCGACCGCCGCAGCGACCGGACCGCTCCTCTGGATCCCACGGTTCTCGTCCTCTAGCCCCCCGATTCGAAGGCCGTGCCGCGCCCTTCCATGATAAGGTGAAGGGATGCAACTTCTCTGGTTTTTGGCCGCGTCCCACCTCCGTGCCCGCTGGCGGCAGACCCTCATGCTCATGGCGAGCGTGGCGGTCGGCGTCGCCATCCTGACCACGGCCCTGTCCCTGACCAACGGCTTCGAGGCGGATCTCATCGGCCGCATCCTCGGCACCACCCCCCACATCTCGGTCACCAACGCCCTCACCGGTCGGGTGGGTGACTTCGAGGCCCTCCAGAAGGACCTTGCGCAGGTCGAAGGGGTGAAGACCTCCCTTCCCTACGTCGCCGGCCAGGGCCTTGTCGCCCGGGGCGGGCAGGCTACCGGCGTGCTCGTCCGAGGCATCGACCCCGCCCAGGAAGCGAACAACTTCGACTGGACCCGTTACGTGCTGGTCGGCGACCTCGAAACGGTCGCGGGCGGCGCCACGCCCGTCATGCTGGGAAACGAGCTGGCCAAGAAGCTGGGGGCCGGCATGGGCGACCGCCTGAAGCTTGTCACCGGGAACTCGACCAGCCAGGACGTGGTGGTCACCGGCATCTACCAGGCGGGGCTCTACGAGTACGACTCCCACATCGCGTTCGTGACCCTGGAAACCGCCCAGAAGCTCTTCAAGCTGGACGGCGCGGTCACGGGGATCGCCCTGCGGCTCGACGACGTCTTCGCGGCTCCGGCGATCGCCCGGACCATCCAGGATCGCCATGCCTATCACGTCCGCACCTGGACCGCCCAGAACCAGAGCCTCATGGGGGCGCTCGCCATCGAAAAGCGGGTGATCTTCCTGGTGATTATGTTCATCATCGTGGTGGCCACCATGGGGATCGCCAATACCCTGGCGATGTGGGTGCTGGAGCGCAACCGGGAGCTGAGCCTGGTTCGGGCGGTGGGAGCCACCGGTAGGCAGATAGGCGCCCTGGTCGTCACCGAGGGCATGATCGTCGCCGGCGGCGGCGTCGCCATGGGGTTGCTGGCCGGAATCGCCCTGTCGTTGGGGCTCGCGACGTTTCCGATTTCGCTGCCTTCGGATGTCTACTACATCGATTCGCTGCCGGTGGTCATGCAGGCCGGAGACTTCTTCTGGACGGCGATCGCCGCCATCGTCATCTCGCTGCTGGCATGCATTCTGCCGGCTCGCCGGGCCATCCTGCTGGACCCGATCGAGGTCATTCGCCGAACCTAGGCTAGACAGGGAAACAATTATTCCGTAACATCGGTTCATTGAGGCTGAGAAACATGCGAGCAATACCAAGGCGACTGCTGATTCTGGGAACGCTGTTCCTGCTTCCGGGATGCGCCGCCTGGCTACAAGGGCCGCAAGCGAAGCTTGAGCTTGAAGGTCAGGGGATTCGGCGCCTGGCCGTGGTGGAGTTCGCCGATCTGACCGCGCAGCGGATCCCGAAGGATCTTTCGAGAATCTTCGGAGAGGCCCTGCAGGAGCGGCTCGGTGATCGGGTCACGGCGGCGCCGTTGCCGCGACCGGGGGCGCGCCTGGCGGGTTCCTGGCTCAAGGCCGAGGCGCGGGCCAAGGGGGTCGATGGCTTCGTGACGGGAACCGTCACCGGCTATCAGGTCCAGCCCGCCGAAGGGCGAGTTTGCGTGACGATGACCGTGCGCCTGCTCGCTGCCGATTCCGGTAGTATTTTATGGTCGAAGCATAGCATCGCCTTCGTCCCGATCCTCAGTCCCGTCGCGCCGGAAGAAGCCTTCCGGCAGGCCATCGTCAACGCAGCAAAGGAGTTCGCCCATGATTTCCTACCTCCGTCGTCTTAGCATGCTTGCCTGTGCTGCCACCCTCGGTCTGGGTCTGGCGGCGCCGGCCGACGCCGTGCCGCTGATAGGCGTCGAGGCCTCGGGAGCCGCCTTTCTGGGCCTCACCGTGGGCGGGAACAATACCCAGGTGCCTTCGGGCTCGCCCACCCTCATGCTCGAAGCCTCGGGCGCGGCGCTGGGCCTGGTGGATCTCTCCGGGCGCTACATGTCGGCCTTCACCACCGGGGCGAACCTGATGGAAGTGGTGCTGCGCAAGGAGTTCTCGATGCTCCCGATGCTGTCGGTGAAGCCGGGCGTCGGCTACCAGGGCCAGAACGTCTTCACGACGGCCCTCGACCATGCGCCGATGGCGAAGCTTCAGGTCGTGTTCTCGCCCCTGCTTTCCCCGATCTGGTTCGAGGGCGAGGCCAACGTCTCCTACCCGCTCACCTACGGACGCCCGGTGTCCGGCACCATGCTGGGGGGCTACATGGCCCTGCTGCCGATGATGAACGTGGGCGTCAGGTACGTCGGCTACCGGGATCTCAACGCACCGGCGACTCCGAACGACTTCGGCGGACTTCAGATCGGTTTACGTGCGGCGATTTAGATGCTATCGTTAGATAGTATTCTTTAATGAAGAAAAACACCTTTTCGCTTTGATTTCAAGCCGACAGGGAGAGATCGCTCACGCAGGGAGAGATGGATCACGATGGACAAGGAAAAGATTCTCGTCGTCGACGATGAAGCGAGTATTCGCCAAATCGTCGAGACCCGCCTGAAACTGGCCGGCTACGAAGTCATCACCGCTGCGGATGGCGTCGAGGCCTTGGAGAAGGCGGCCGCTCACAACCCCGACCTGATCGTCTTGGACATCATGATGCCCAAGATCGACGGGTTCGAGGTTTGCCGGGAGCTGCGCAAGAACATGATGACCCCCATCATCATGCTGACGGCCAAAGGCGACATTACCGACCGGATCGCCGCCCTGGAGCTTGGCGCTGACGACTACGTGGTCAAGCCCTTCTCCCCGCGCGAGCTCGAAGCCCGCATCAAGGCGGTGCTGCGCCGGACCCATACCGATGTCACCAAGCAAGCCATCATCAAGGTGGACAAGCTCGTCATCGATACCGGCAAGCGCCAGGTTCTCAAGGACGCCAAGAAGGTCAAGCTCACCGAGATGGAGTTCAACCTCCTCGAGCTTCTCGCCACCAACCCCGGACGCGCCTACTCGCGCTCGGAAATCCTCCACCAGGTCTGGGGCTACCGCCTGAGCCAGTACTCCGACACGCGCGTGGTCGACGTCCACATCTCCCGACTCCGCTCCAAGCTCGAAGACGATCCGTCCAGCCCCGAGCTCATCCTCACCGCGCGTGGCACGGGCTACATGTTCGCCAGCTACACCCCGCAGCCGGTAGAAGCCACCCCGACCACTCAGCAGTAAATCACCTGAATTCACCTGGCCCTGGGCATGCCGCAAGGCGTTGCCCAGGGCTTCGTGTATCGCGTTCAGTCGCTCCAGGAGGCATGGCCCTCGGCCTGATGCGCCATGTACTCGCCGTAAGCCCCCATCCCGAGGAAATGCTCGGGATGAAAGCCCTCGGGCCGGAGCAGGCGCGCGCGTTCGGCGCATCTCTCCCCGATGGCCTCCCATTCCGCCTCATGGCCGACGCCGTAGGCCGCCACAGCCATCATCACGCCAATCGAAAACAGGAACTCGGCGTCGCTCGAAGCCTCCCCTCCCAGTTCCTCGAAGGCCTCCCGAAAAGGTGTTCCGGTATCCTCCCCGTAGGGCAATCCGGTGAACGGGGTCGGCTCTGCGAAGGCGTACCAGGCAAGGAACATGAGCCGCAGGGCGGTCTCCCGGTCCCGGGCTCCCGCGCCCCAGCGCTGCTTGAGCATGGCGAAAGCCTTGCCTAGCGAGGGAGCGCCATTCGCTCCCGTGTAGCAGTGCTCGATGGCGTCGATCTCGGGGAGCGAGAACGTCAGGTCGTCCGGCGAATGGGCCAGGTCGAGCTTTCCGTCCAGCGGATGCCTCCGATGAGGAGGATCTTCCTTCGGCTGGGGGGCTCGCGCATGCAGGCGAGGTGGCGCGGCGGCCAAACCATCAGCAGGCAAGCCCAAGAGGAGCCTCAGCTCCCTCACGGTCATGTGCAGCAACGGCTCGTACGCGCCCGGCTCGCGGAACAAGTTCCGCTGCCCGCCTGCGACGAGAAACGCGCGAAGCGCCCGGCCCGGTCTAAAGAGGCCCCCCCTCAAGAGCTTGCCGAGGTTCCGCCGGAAACGCCAGCCCGATAGCGTTCCCGTTCGGAGTTCCCAGGCCGCGAGCTCCGCCTCTCCGAGGGCATCCGTTCCGAACCCGGTCAAGACATGATGCAGGTCATGATACGGCTGCTCTTTCCGGCGCAGATCGGGATTTGGAACGAGCAGCGGGATGTCGGCCACGACGATCGTCCGCCAGATCCGGGTGTAGTCCAGGACGTCGAAGCCGTTCGCGGCGAGGTGGAAGTTGCGGGCGTCGCGCATGCTCAGGGTCGAGTCGGCGAAGGTCATGTTTGGCTGATTCATGGCGGGAGGAGCCTCCGGAAGGACGGGTGTCGTGCGCACGGCCATGCGCTCAACGGCCCACCGCCGCCCGATAGCGACGAATTTTGTCAACGCGCGGGAATTTCCGGGGGAGTCCTGAGGATGAAACGAGAATGATTCACTCATGACCGCATGGCGACAGTATATCACTCCGGGCGGGTGGGAACCCTCTCGGCAGTGCTGGCGGAAGTTGCTGAGAACCTCGGCTTGAGCCGCGATGAGTTGGCCGCCCGTTTGTTTTGAGAGGTTCTCTGACTACGAAATCCGAACCGGAATCGTAGGGTCTTCCGACAACACCCGGATCAAGAAGCCGTCTTCGAAGCGGATCTCCAGGTAAGCCTCCAGCCCAAGCCCCGGCAGTACGTACGGCACGGAGACTTCTTCAATGGTACGTCCCAGCAGAACCATCGGATCGAGCGGTTGGGTGATTCCCGATTCGGGTTGCGCCGAGAACAGGGCCAGGGGAAGGGTCGGATCGGAGGATTCGAAGGCCACGTATTCCGAGCTGCTTTCGCACCGCCTGTTCGAGAGCTGAAAGCTCAGAACCCGCTCATCAGGGCTGAATCGGACATGCTCAATGGACCTACCAGGGAGTTGGATCCAGTCGTAGATATCAGGCATCGATCTGACCTCAGGTAATGCGTACGCCGTCGTGATGGAGTTCGGCCTCCAGCCAGACCTTCGAGCCGTCCTCGAAGAAGAAGCCTACGGATACGCTCTGCGCATACTCCGCATAAGGTACGACCAGCTTCACGATCGTCCTTCCCACCAAGGTGGGCAACTCGATCATCTCCTCGCGATGCCAGCGGTCGGCGTAGAAGGCGATAAAGAGTTGGGGATCCGCTGACTCGAACTCGACCATCGTTTCCTCGAAGGTCAACCGTATGGTTCCGTCAGGTAGCTTTGCGGCCGCCACAATTCGACGTCCGAGCATATCCTCCCAGCGATTGAGCTTTATTGGAAGTTGCGGCACTTCTTCCTGAGCCGCGGAGTCAGGCTCCTGTTCTGCTGGAATGAGCATGAGCTTTCGAATCGCCATGTTTCCTTGGTCAACGACGTAGATTGCTCCGCGCTGGTCGCAGGCAATGCCAACCGGGTATTGAAACAGGGCCTCTCGCCCCGTGCCATCTTGGAACCCCCACCGATCCCCTGCCAGGGTCTCCACTCGCCCATCGGGGGTTATCAGCCGAATCCGCTCATTCCGCTCATCAGCCACGAGCAGATTACCGTGAATATCGACAGCGAGGGCCCGTGGCCTATGAAAGCGGGCTTGGTCGGCAGTTCCATCCCGATAGCCCACAAACGACCCCGCTACGCGGTTGACATCTCCCTGAGGAGAGATCTTGCGGATGCGATCGCTTTGATCGGATACGAAAACCATTCCCTCGGAGTCGATAGCCAGAGCCATGGGCCATGCGAACTTCGCCAACATGGCGGGGCCATCCTCGTAGCCTCTCTCCCCGGAACCGGCCAGCGTCGTGACGATCCCATCAGTATCGACTTTACGAATGCGATGGCTATCGGTCACACACAGGTTACCTTGGGGGTCGATGGCGATCGCCCCTATGGATTCAAAGCGAGCCGTGGCAAGAGGGCCATCCCGGTAGCCGGGTGGATTAGCCGAGAGCATGGTGACCTCGCCCTGAGGGGAGACCTTTCCGATCCGTTTCCCATCGTCGACGACATAAAGGTTCCCATGCGCGTCCAACGCAAGATTGGTCGGGCGCTCGAACCCTATTCCCGAAGGGATCTCAGGGGTCGGAAAACTCTGGATCGGAACGTCTCCCGCAGGTCCCAGCAAGTGGTAGGTCCCCCTCTCGTATCGGAGGCGAGGAAAGATCGGCAGCCCCGTGCGCGAAGAAATAACCGTTGTTTCCTTCGGAAGGGTGCTTACCATGCCGTCTCGCGCAATGCGACGCACCAGTGGAGAGCCGTCTTGGTCGTGGTCCAAGACGCAAAGGACTCCTGAAGGCTCCAGTGCAAGTCCGACGGGACGATTGAATCGGGCAGCCTCCCGCGGACCATCTGCAATTCCCACTCCTTCGCCTCCTGCCCAGGTGGTCACGACGCCCTCGGGGGAGACCATCCGGATCCGATTGTTCTGAGCGTCGGCGACCAAGAGATAGCCTTCCTGGTCGGCCACTAGCGCTGAAATTTCCCCAAAGCGCGCCTCCTCGCCTCGTCCATCAACGAAGGCTCCAGGGCTGAGGATGTTGCGCTCGTCAACTCCGGCGAGCGTCTCGATCGTCCCTTGCGGAGAGACCCGACAGATCCTTCTGTTGCCCGAATCGGCGACATAGAGGTTGCCATTGGCATCCTGCGCGAGGGCGCCCGGAAAGCGAAGTCCACCGCCTCCTTCCTGGCCTGGCTCTCTGCCGACCAGCGTGGTGATGGTTCCCTCCGGAGTCACTTGAAGCAGGCGGTGGTGGCCTCCGTCCGAAACCACCAGGTTCCCTGCCTTATCGAGAATACAAACGGTCGGACTGATCCCCTGAGGGGAGAAGTCGCTGAAGCCAGCCCTTCCCTCTTCTACGAGGATCGAGACCTTGCCGGTGCGCGTATCAATGCGGCCAATTCGGTTCTGTTGAAGATCGGCGAAGAACAGAGCCCCCACCTCGTCGCTGACTACCTCAGGAATCTCGTATACATCCACTCCCGAGGAAGGCGGCTTCCGCGATGCACCCACGAAGGTCACGACTTCTCCGGAGGGCAGCACCTTTCGGATGCAGCGGTCCTCAAAGTCTGAAACGAAGAGATTCCCTTCCGGATCGGCGGCAATACTCCACGGTTTACGGAAGGGAGCCCCCGGCTCGAAGGCTCCACGAACCAACGTCGTGACAACCGCAATCCAACCCACGGCAAGCTCCTCCCAGCATCAACGGAGTCATCATCGCAACCCCTGGAAGCGACATCCTTTCACCTTGATCATTCCCAATACCCAGACATTAAATCAGCCCCCAGACGAGGTGAGGGGGGCTCTTCGGCAATGGCCGTCGTGACAAGTATGCGTTGATTCGGGCGGAATGTGTCAACAACTTTGAGACAGGTTCTTTGAGAATTTAGTGAGCGAGTACCGCCCTTTCGTGGATAGCAGCGAGGCCACTCTCGCCGCTGCCCAGAATCGCGGATCCCTCACCACTCGTCAACGGTTCGCTATCACCTGGGGCCCCGACCCCAGCCGTGGACGATCGGCAGGGAGTTCACCGGCCCCGCGCAGCACCTTGGCATGAGCCGTGACGCAAGTTGAGAGGCCCTCAAGCAACACGCCTGGGGGCCTCTCAGTAACTTGATTATTATGCGCTGAGCCTGAAATGCATCACAGCGCACTTCCGTTCCGCTCAATGCTTCGAGTGGCCTCTTCCGTCTACAGGCATGGCCTCGGGCTACCCAGACCGAACGAGACAGCCTCAGTTACCTAAAGATGACGAGGGGTTCAGGCCCAAGTTCCGCGGTGATGGTCGACCTACAGACAGTCCACGGTCTAGTTTGACTGCGTTCTGGTGGCCCTACAATTAGCGGAGTTGCCAAGCAAGCAATCCCGCAAGGGCTCCCCCCAGGACCAACCATGCGGAGTTCAGGCGGAATCGAATAAGCAAGACCGCGCTGAGCAGCGCAAGCGTCAGCGTGAGCCAGTCGGTGACGGCCGCCTGGGCGAGCTGGATCGTCACGGCCGCCATGAGGCCTAGGGAGGCCACGTTGACCCCATCAAGCACCGACGCGGCGATCGGTGACTTTCGGATGCGGGGAATCAACGGTCCGCTCACCGCGACAAAGAAGAACGCGGGCAAGAAGATGCCCACGGTCGCCACGAGTGCGGCGACTGGCCCACCGACCAGGTAGCCGATGAAGGTTGCGGTGGTGAAGACCGGACCTGGGGTGATTTGGCCGATGGCCACGGCATCCAGGAGCTGGGTGCGGGTAATCCAGCCCATTCGCTCGACCAGGCCTGCATCCAGGAACGCCAGCAGCACGTAGCCACTGCCATAGAGGACGGACCCCACCTTCAAAAAGAACCAGAACAGAGGCCAGAGCCCGAACGGTGTGCTGCCGGCAGCGATCACGCCCGGCGCCAGCCCCAAGAGGGGAAGGGCGGTGAAAGCCTGCATGAGCGTCGTCCCGTCCTGTCTGGGCCGGTTGGGCCATCGTTTGATACCCCAGACAAGACCCGCCGTGAACAGCAGCAATAGTTCGTTGACGCCAAGCAACATCAGGATGAGGGTGGCCAGCGCGAGACCCGCGAGCGACCGGCTCTTGATAGCCGTGCGGCTCAAGCCCCAGAGGGCCTGCAACACGACCGCGATGACGACGGGCTTGACCCCGTAGAGAATCCAGTCGACCTGGGGCAAGGCCCCATACGTGACATAGCCCCCGCCGAGGGCGCCCACGATCAGCATCGCAGGCAGGATGAAGCATGCCCCGGCCACCAGCAATCCCCGCCACCCGGCCACGTGGTGCCCGACGTGGATGGCGAGTTCCGTGGAATTTGGGCCGGGGATGAGGTTGGAGGCCCCCAGCAGATCGAGGAAATGCTCTCGGGAAATCCACTTCCTGCGGCGGACCACTTCGTCTTCCAACATGGCGATGTGGGCAGCAGGCCCCCCGAAAGCGATCGTCCCCAGCTTCAAGAAGAGCAGCGCCACTTCCGAGAGGGGCACCTGGGTCGGAGCTTGGCTTGTCACATGAGCGTTGGTCGTCACTTCAGTCTCGAATGGATGAATCGATCGATGGACCACGGCCCGGCTCCCACGATAAGGAGGAAGAGGCTTCCCAAGAGCATGGAGTAGTCAGTTCGCATGGCGTGCGCCATCTCCCAGAACCCTTCGTTCAGCAGGATGGGGATCTTTGTCGAGACGATGGCCACCCCCATGATGGTGAGCGTCGGCAAGACGGCGAGGCGAGTGAGTAGGCCCAGGAGGATCGCCAGGCCGCTCAGCGTCTCGAAAGTCCCCACAAACGGGCCGAGGAACTCGGGGTTCGGGAGGCCGATCGTGATGAATCTCCCGGTGCCGCGGGTGGCGGGAAAGAGGAACTAAAGAATGCAGGATCAGCGGGGGTGGCGTTTTTCAACACCACCCCTTTGGGCCAACTAGCTCACAGCCACAGGAGCTTCGCCCTTCCGGCCTCGCAACAAGGCGGCAAGGCCAGCCTCGCCTATCGGCTCGACCGAACTCCAAGGCAAGACCGAAAATCGGCTGCTGAGCTTCTCAACCTCTCCGATATACCGCCCCTCAGTGCGCGCTCGCGCGCTAAGCAACGGATCTCGCGTCCCGCTGTGACTCAGGCTGCGGTTGACGACCCAAGCGAACGGAGTGATGCCTGCCCTCCGCAAATCAGCCTGCAACTGCTCGGCTTCGTGAACAGGCGTTGGTTCAGGCAGAGTTACGACGAACACGTGGGTGTACTGCGGATCGCGCAATCGAGGCAACAGTTCCCGGACCTCCGGAGCGACATCGCTTCCAGTGCGAGCCACCTCACGGTGATAGCTCTCGGAGGCATCGAGCAACAGCAGTGTGTGGCCCGTAGGAGCGGTATCCAGGACGACGAATCCATCCTGTCCCTTGGCCACGGTCTTGGCAAACGCATTGAAGACCGCGATCTCCTCGGTACAGGGTGACCGTAGATCCTCTTCCAGCAGGGCCTTGCCGTTCTCATCGAGCCCCTCTGAGCGAGCCATGGTTTCCTCGACGTACCGCCGCGTCTCCTCCGCGGGGTCAATCCGCCCCACGGTCATCCCCGCTGAGGGTTGGCCGACCGCAGCTTCGACATGCGCGGCGGGGTCGGTGGTCGACAAGTGAACCCGATGGCCCCGCCTCGCCAGTTCCCTGGCGAGTGCCGCGGCAACCGTCGTCTTTCCGACTCCTCCCTTGCCCATGGTCATCACGACGCCATGCCCGCACTCGGCCAGCTCGTCCACCAAGGCCAGGAGGTCCGATTGATTGGGGACCGCGGCTGCATGATCCGGGCTATCCTGAGGGATGGGACCGTTCTGCCCCGAGAGGAGCGAGCGCAGGGCCGGCACTCCGACCATGTTGACGGCCCGCAGAGGTACGGTCGTCCGGGGCAAGGCCGATAGGCCCTCTGGCATCTCAGCGAGCGCCCGCCGCATGCGGTCCGCCATGGCCGCGGCGACATCGTCCGCTGAATCAGAGGCCTCGAAAAAGCCGTTGACGATGACGTGCTGATTGGTGACGCCGAGCTCCGCCAATTCGGCGCGGCTGCGCTCCGCCTCGGCAAGCGAGGCGGACTCGGGACGCGTGACGAGGACGAGCGTCGTCAGTTCCGGGTCCCGGAGGCCCTTGGCACTGGCCTCGTACAAGGCCTGCTGCTTCTGGAGTCCGGCCAGAGGCCCCAGGCAAGAGGTCCCGGTCATGTTCGATTCGATGAACCCCGTCCACGCGCTGGGAAGCGATAACAGGCGCAGGGTGTGGCCCGTGGGGGCCGTGTCGAAGATGACGTGGTCATAGCCCGCGCTGCGCCGGGGATCCGCCAGGAGCTGGGTGAACTCGTCGAAGGCCGCGATCTCCACGGTGCAAGCCCCCGAGAGTTGTTCCTCCATGTTCGCGATGGTGGCCTCCGGGAAGATACCGCGGTAGGGCCCGACCACGCGTTCCCGGTAGGTGCGGGCCGCCTCCTCGGGGTCCAAGTTCGCCGCCCACAAGCCTGGCACCGAGGCGATCGCCGTAGGTTCGCCAGAAAGCACGGTTTCCAGGACCTCATCCAGGTTCGAGGCCGGATCGGTGCTCACCAAGAGCACGCGCTTCCCTTCGTCGGCCAGGGCGATCGCCGTGGCGCAGGCCAACGAGGTCTTGCCCACCCCGCCCTTGCCCGTGAAGAACAAGTGGCGCGTAGCTTGGCGAAGGAGACCCGACTGGAGCGAATGGGTAGACATGACCGCCTCCTAGCAACAGTCGGAAGCGGGGTCGCAGGAACTCGCCATCTTCAACGGAACGCTATCACCCCCCGCAGGCTCTGGGATCAGGCCTGCCCAGGCCAGAAGTTGCTCACGGGACTCGGGATAGGCACCCTGCGAAACGATCTGCCCATCCACCATGATGAGCGGCAAGCAGTCGGGATTGGCCCGGAGCGCCTCGGTCACCTTCGCGTTCGCGGCAAACGCTTCCGGCTGCTGGGAGAGATTGTAGCGCTCGACGCTGACCCCCTTCGCTAGGAGGGCGGCGAGGTCCGCGGCGAAGCGCGGCAAAACGGTATCCACGGCGGGTCCGCAGACGCCCGACGAACAGCACATGGCGGGATCGTAAACCTGTACCTTGGTCGTTACCGACGTACTCATCCGATGGCTCCTTTCGCGAATGGGCCTATTTTGCGGCTCCAAGCTCGACAACGAGCTTGCTGACCCGGTCCTTGATTTGATCCCGGATCTCCCGGACTTTAGAAATCGGCTGGTCCTTGGGATCATCAAGGCCCCAGTCCTCCATCTTGCCGAGGTGCACGGGGCAGGCCAGACTAACGCCACAGCCCATGGAGATGGCGCGGTCACCCGCCTGAAGGGCGTCGAGGTCCGCGATCTTGGGATGATGGCCTTCGGCGACCAGGTCAATGCCGACTTCCTTCATCACCTCGAGAACCGTCGGGTTCATTCCGGTAGCGGGCTCGGTTCCTCCCGAGAGCGCCCGAGCCTTGGCGGGATCAGCCATCCGGTTGAAGAAAGCCTCGGCCATCTGGCTTCGACCGGTGTTGTGAACGCAAGCAAAAAGAACGTGCTTCATCAGGAGCTCCTTGTTAACAGCAGGACAGCGAGACGTGCAGCTTGGGCTCCCTTCTTGACAACGAGACTCAAATCGGCAAATATCGATGTATCGATATTATTCGCTAAGTAAGCTTCGTTTGTCAAGAGGGCAAAACCGCATGACGCTCAAGCGACTCGCCGACTGCTGTACCGAGCCAGTGCACGCGCCGGAGTTCCCAGAGGGGCTCTCCGAGAAGGCCAAGATCTTCTCGGAAGCCCTTGCCGCCGTTGTCGGCCCCCTCATCGAGGTCCCCGCCCTGGTCGGCCTGGTCTACGTCTCCTTGTGGCTCAAGCGGCGCTGGTTCCCGAACGCGCCCGAAGGGCCCGTCCCCATGCCGGATCGCACCCCCCGTCTATGATGGATCCCGTGAATCGAGAATCTCGAGCCTCGTGGACAGGGAGGGGACCTCGCCAAGCAGAGAGGCGAGATCGGTGAGTTGTTCCAGGTGGTAGACGCCCGGATCCCATTGGCGCGCCCTCAAGCGGTTTGCAACCCAGGCCGCCACCTGACCCGTCCTTTCGGCTTCGCGCTCCCCCTCGAGGTAACCCAGAACCCTGACGGATTCGCCCCCGCGCCGTCCTCGCGCCTCGACTCGCAGGGAGAATCGATGGGAACCCACTCGCATCTTCCGGCTCCATTCCACGAAGGCCCGCCCCGGATACACTCGCTTCGCAATGGCGAGCGGAGTGGCATTCATCAAGGCTGAGAGCGCATCGAACAGCCATGACGGATCGAAGCAAACGGCGGTCGACGCCGCCCGCGCCTGAAGCGTCCGCCGGATCACGTGCTGATCCGCGAAGTCGACGGGGTACATCGTGCGCCGTCCCCAACCAAAGCCGTAGTCCATGACGTCGTTCTTGGTCCCAGGAGCGATGCGCCGCTGTTCCAACAGCGCATTGATGAGCCAGCGCGTGGCGGCCTCGCCATGGGCATCGCCCATGCCAAGCAGCAGCCCGATGTCGATCCGGTCCACTTCGTCCAGATCCTCGACGCACCGCTTGGCCAGGAGGTTGGAGAGTCCGGGGGCCACCCCCACGCTCAAGACTGCGGTGCTTTGATGCATGCGAGCCACGTCGTGCAGCGACTGGACCTGGCGCAGGAAGGCGTCGCTGGCCGACACGTCGATGTAGTTCCGGCCGGACGCCAAGCATGCATGGGCGAAATCGGCCGTGTCGCGCTCCACGCACATCACCACGGTACCGACAGCGTCGAAGCTCGGCGGGAGGGCCGTTCCCACCGCCTCGATATCCAGGCGCATCGGCTCGAGGGCGCCCCCGAATCGGGCCGCAAAGGCCTCGGCCTTCTCGAGGCTGCGTCCGGCGACGATGACCTCACCGGGCGAACTGGCTGCCAAGGCGGCGCAGACGGACTTGCCGACCTCGCCGTAGCCGCCCACGACCATCACCTTGCGTCGAACGTCACTCATGGGCTGATCCTCTCTTGAAACAAAGGTAACCGGCGAATTCCAGAGCCTGAACGAAACGGCCGAAGACATCGAAACCTTGTTCTCGAAGCAGCAAATGCAGTCTCGACTCCGTAACCGGGTGGAACGCGGTTTCCACGCGAGCCATCATGCGGGCGACCGCTTGCGGATCTCCCCCCTGGGCTGTGGCCCATCGCGGCCAGGTCGCGCGGAGGCCTAGGGCTCCGCCCTCTTCCATGTCGATCAGATCCGCCAGGACGAAGGGAGCTCGTGGTGCCAGCGCGTCGGAAACAGCGCCGAAGAATCGCGCCTTGGCCCCATCGTCCGGCATGAAGTGGGAGACCAGGAGGGCCACCGCCCCATCCCACTCTCGCTCGACGGTCAGATCCTCGATCCGGCATTCGAGGAGCCGGACGCGATCCAGGACCCCGTTCCGCGCCGCTTTCTCCGCGGCGATTCCGAGCATCGCCGCGGATGGGTCGACCGCCGTGAAGTGCCATCCGGGATTGGCCTGCGCCATGGCCGTGATCTCGGTTCCCGTTCCGGCCCCGACCACCAGCACGCGCGCTGACGGCCCGAGATGGGCTTCAAGCAAGGTACCCGCCAGCTGCTGAATTCCAAGATAGAGCGGCACGCGCAGGGGCATGCTTAGGTCGTAGCCGGCCGCTTCATCGCTTTCAAATTGCTTCATCCGGTTCCTCCACGTGTATCGAGGCATCTGTGACCCGTGGGTCGCCTCGGTGAGTGTTAATGATAATAATTCTCATCTAGGGGCAAGCGTAAGGGATGCCGCTGGCTCTTGTCAATCCGCCGAGCGGTCCGCGACCAGCGGCGATACGAAATGAAAAGCAAAAAGGGGACCGGCCGAAGCCGGTCCCCTAGACAGGATGGGTTTAGTAGCGCGAGAGCGAGACCGGGTTGCGCTTGTCGGTCACGTGGACCGAGTCGATGAACCGGATCAGGCCGGACTTGGCGCCCATGACCATCGAGTAGGTGCGGCAGCCCGAGCCGAAGTAACGCACGCCGTGCAGCGTGTCGCCCTCGGTGACGCCGGTGGCGGCGAAGATAATCTCCTCGCCGGGTGCCAGGTCGTTGGTGGAGTAGACCTTGTCCAGGTCGATTCCCATGCGGACGCAGCGGGCGGCTTCTTCTTCGTTGCGGGGCTTGAAGCGGGCCTGGATCTCGCCGCCCAGGCACTTCATGGCGGCGGCGGCGAGGACGCCCTCGGGCGCGCCACCGATGCCCATGACTGCGTGGACCGCGGTACCGCGAACAGCCGCCGCGATCGCCGCGGTGACGTCGCCGTCGCCGATCAAGCGGATGCGAGCGCCGGCCGCCCGGACTTCCTCGATGAGTTCCGCGTGGCGATCCCGCTCGAGGATCATCACCGTCAGATCTTCGATCTCACGGTTGAGCGACATCGCGATGATGGCGAGGTTGGTCTTGACCGGGGCGGTGATGTCGATCTTGCCGGCAGCGGCCGGACCCACGATCAGCTTCTCCATGTAGGTGTCGGGGGCATGCACCAGCCCGCCCTTGGTGGAGACCGCCAGGACCGCGATCGCGTTGGGCATCCCGTTGGCCACCAGGTTGGTGCCCTCCAGCGGATCCACCGCGATGTCGATCTCGATGTCGTCGTCCTGCCAGGAACCCACCTTCTCGCCGATGTAGAGCATGGGAGCCTCGTCCCGCTCGCCCTCGCCGATCACGATGGTTCCGCGCATGGTCATCTGGTTGAGGGTGTCGCGCATCGCCTCGGTCGCCGCCTGGTCAGCCGCGTGGCGATCGCCCCGGCCCATCAAGCGACCCGAAGACAGCGCCGCGGCCTCGCAAACCTGTACGAAGTCATCCGCGAAGCGGCGCTCCAGAGAGTGGGCCCCCTGGGTAATCCGGCGGCTCATCGGGGTATCTGCCAGCATTGTTGCTCGTCTCTCCTTTCGCGAAGCGCGCGACCCGGATCGGCGTTGACCCGGAAACGACTGAAAATGACGTCATGGATCTTAAAACGTCTGTCAGGCAGTCTAACATATCCAGGGCCAGCATGGATCGGCCAGTCGGGCCAATCGCGCTCGCTTCTCCCAGACTGGCATGCAAGCGCACTCCCCGCCGGGCCGCATCCCGCGAATCCATCCCCTGCGCCAGCAGCCCCCCGATCAGACCCGCCAGGACATCCCCCGAGCCCGCCGTCGCCATGACCGGATGCCCCCCCGCGTTCACCCCGTAGCCCCCCCCGGACTCCGCTACCACCGTGCGCGCCCCCTTCAGCACCAGCACGGAACCCAGTCGCTTCGCCCCTTCCCGGGCCCAGCGGATGCGGTCCGATTGAATTTCAGCGGCCGATGCCCCCATCAATCGCCCCATCTCCGCGGGATGCGGCGTCAGGATCCGGGCTCCGCCCGCCGAATCCCCCGCGACCCGCAACGCGTCGGCATCCACGACCAGCGGACGATCCCATTCCCGGTACAACCGGCCGGCAACGCTCATGGCGCCCACCCCGACCCCCATCCCCGGCCCCACGATTCCCGCGTGACAACGCTCCAGCAGGGGAGCGAGAGTCCCCCAGGCCTCCTCGGCGATCCCGCCCTCGGCGTCCTCCGGCAGCGGAACCACCACGGCCTCCGGCATCCCCGCCGCCACCACGTCCCGGATGCCCGCCGGAACCGCCGCGTAGACCAACCCCGCGCCGACCCGCGCCGCGGCAAGCGCAGCCATCAAGGGGGCCCCGCTCATCGCCCGCGATCCCCCCACCACCAGCACGAAACCCGCGTTCCCCTTGTGGGCCGCCCGCTGCCGCCCGGGCCAGCGCTCGCTCGTGATCACGTCCCCAGGCAACTCGGCCGTCAGGGCTTCCGGAAATCCCAGGTCTCCCAGCCAGAGCTCCCCGACCCAGTCGAGAGCCGCATCGGCCAGCAGTCCGGACTTCAAAACTCCGAGCGCAACGGTCTGCTCGGCTCTTACCAGTTCGGCGCTCGAGGCTTCGCCCGGAAAACGCCCACCCGGAAGGGTTCCCGTCGTTCCGTCCAGACCCGACGGCAGATCGATCGCGAGGACCGATGCCTGGGACCCGTTGAGCAGCGCGATCGCCCTTGCCGCCTCCCCCTCCGGAGGACGGTTCAGGCCAAACCCAAAGAGGGCGTCGACGTAGACGTCCGCATCAGGAAGGCGATCGCCCAGACCCTCGATCCGCACCCCCCACCGACGCGCCCATTCCAGTTGCTGCTGGGCCGCATACGACAGAGGACCGTCGATTAAGGTGACGACCGGATCGTAGCCCCATGTCTTGAGGAGACGCGCGGTGGCCAGGCCGTCTCCGCCGTTGTTGCCCCAGCCGGCGACGATTCCGATACGGGGCCCCCGACTGGCGGCCGTCCGGTGGGCTATCTCCGCCACGGCCAGCGCAGCTCGTTCCATCAGCAAGAGCTGGGGCATGCCCCAGCTCTCCATGACGGTGTATTCGAGGGCGCGGGTTTCGGCGATGCCGGCGAGGGCGAGGCGCATGCTCAGGGGTCCCGCTTCAAGCGCTCATCGATTCGGTCCTTGACGCGCTCTTCCCGCCGTTCCGCCGCCTGCTCGCGGCGCTCCTCGGCATGTTTGCGGCGCTCTTCGCGCTGCGTCCGATCGATCATGTGCTCCAGCCGTGCGCCTGCCCCGCGCTCGAGCCTTTGCTCCAGTCGCAGCTTCAGGTCTTGCCGTTCGCCGCGCTCCCGGGCGGCGCCATGCTCTGGGCGCATCTCGCCGCGGGATCGGCCCGCGTCCGATTTCGGGTCTCGCCCGGAGGATTGACGGCCCGGTTCGGCGCCCCGCTGCCTCTGTTGACGCCCGCGCTCCACGCGCTCCATGAAGCCGCGGCCCTCGTCGAGCATGCCGGCCTGCGCCCGCTCCAGTCGCGCCAGCCGACCTTCCCGGTCGGCGCGAACGGAAAAACCGGCGCCGACCATCTCGCGGTGCTCTCCCTGTCGATCGACCACTTCGACCAATCCTTCGACGACGGCGATGCGAGAGGCTCCACTCGCCTCGGTTTCCACCGAGAGCACCGTCCCCCGGATCAGCGCGACCGAGGTGGGCGTCCGGATCGAATGGGGGCGGTCGAGGGCTTTCTGAAACGTGGACCAGATCTTGCCCAGCAGGAGCATGACGGCCTTTTCGTCCTCGACCGTCGCTTCGGAGAAGGGGTAGAGTTCCAGGGTTGTTCCATCGGGCCTGAGCAGGATCGCCTGGGAGCGGCCCATGGTTCGAACACTGTCGCCGGAGTTCAGGGCGCTGTTCTCCTCGGCGTTGATCCAGGTGGTGTCGCCATTTCGGCGTACTTCGACGACTCCCTGGAGTTCCAGCAGTCGGGCGATGGTTTCTTCCGCATGGCTCGGAAGGGCGGGCGCCGCCGCGATGACGATGGCCAAGAGCGCCATGAACCAAGGCTTCAGGCGCGGGAGATATTTTTTAGGCGCGAGCATCTCAGAGGGCATGCGGATTCCTCTTGGTCAGCGACGGCGTACCCGGTGCGGAAGCCTCTTACGAGGGGATCCCTTTCAAGCTAACCACGAATGCCGAGCCCTCGTCATCCGCAATTTGGCGGATGATCACCAGGGTTGCGAGGATCTCCAATCTCCGAGGATTTCCAATCATGGTAAGCTGGGGCCATGGCATCCTACCGCCCGCGAATCCCCTCATCACCGGCATTCGAAGCGATTCGCCGCCGGCTGGAATGGGCCCTGAGCGCGGCCCGAGGCCCCCTCGCATGGGCGGGCGTCGTCGCGTTTCTCTTCGTCGCGACCGTGCTCGCCACCCGACCCCTTGCATGGTCGCTCGGCTCCGGAACCCTGACCGCCCTCGAGCCGGTAGCCCCCGACGCGCTTCGCGCGAGCAACGGAGCCCTCGATACCTGGATCATGGCCTGGGGCTCGAAGGCCTTCGCCGCTGACCCCTTCTCCTTCTTCCAGGCGCCCTTCTTCTACCCCGCTTCCAACACCCTCGCCTTCAGCGAAAACCTGGTGGGCAACCTTCCGCTCTTCGGTCCGCTCTTCGCCCTTTCGAGCGATGCCTTCTGGGCCGCTAATGCCTTCATCCTGCTCTCGGCCTTCCTCACGGTGGTCGCCTCCTTCGTCCTGACGCTCCACCTCACCCGAAGCCGGCTCGTCGCGCTCGTTGCGGCCCTCTGCTTCGCGCTGTCCCCCGCGCGTTTGAGCCTGCTGCCGCAGATGCAGGTCGCGGGGATCTGGTGGAGCCCGCTCGCAATCTGGATGGCCAGCCGCTTCCTCGAGCGGGGTCGCTGGAAAGACGCCCTGCTCGCCGCCGCCTTCCTGGTCGCTCAGTTCGCTTCTTCGATATCGCTCGGCTGCTTCTTGCTGCTCGCCATGAGCGCCACTCTCGCCCTGCGCCTGCGGCGCGAGCCCATGCTGCGGCGCCGAGACCTGACCGTGAAGGGCGCCGTCGCGGCGGCGCTCGCTGCCGTCGCCCTGCTCCCCCTCCTGCTTCCCTACCTCCATCACAGCGAAGTCTGGGGCACGCCCCTCGGTGCCGACCTCGCGAGTGCCCTGAGCGCCTGGCCCGCCCTGCTTCTTGCCTTGGCCATGGCCTTGATCGCCGGATACAGTGCCACACTCGCCCTCCGCCGCTGGGGCAAAAGCCCGTCACGACGTGCTGGCGTCGGGTTGGTGCTCGTTGTTTCGGCGCTCGCGACGACCTGGATCCATCCGCTAACCCTCTACCCTCGGCCCCGAGCCACCCAGCTCGACGCCTTCCTCGCCCGCCGCGCCGAAGGTCCCGTCATCACCCTCCCGATGCCCGGCTACGGGGGGGAGGTGGATCGAGGCCTCGAGACGTCGCGGATGATCGGCAGCTTGATCCACGGGCTCCCCCTGGTCAGCGGCACCTCCGGCTTCACCCCCCCGAGCTTCCTGGATCTGGCGCGAAAGCTCGAGCAGGGGCCGTCCCCGCAGGCCCTCGACGCCCTCGCGGCCATCGGGGTGAAAACTCTCGTCATCCGCTTCGATCAGATGCCCCTGGGACTGCGGGAACGCTGGCGCTTCGACCGGGATCCCTCCGCCCTGGGCCTCGTTCCTCTCTGGTTCGAGGAGAACGTCGCGGCGGTTTACCACATCGTGCGCAAGCCGAAGCCTGCCGATCTGCTTTATGCCACCCTGCTCCTCCCGGAACGCCTCCCCGCCGGCTGGCAGTTCACCCTGGGCATGGCGCTCAATGTCCCCGGAAAGACCATCTGGGTGGCGCCGTTTCCTCCCGAACGCCAGCCCCTCACCGTCCGCTGGGAAGGCCCCGCCCGAACGCAAGTGACGAAGCCCGTTTGGGTTCCCTTGACCGTCGAGGGTCCCGAGACGGTTGGGATTCCGCTGCGCACTCCGTCCGCTCCGGGTCGTTACCGGCTCACGGTGGAGGGGGCCTCCCTGAGAGCCACGGCTTCGGTGGAGGTCGCGAACTGGCAGGCTGCCGATAGCCTCTCGAGGCCCCTCGACGCCAGGATGACCTGGGTGAAGCCGCAGCCTTCCGACAAGGTCGTGCCCGGAACGGTCATGCCGTTGCGCTGGGAGGTCCTGAACCAGGGGGAGGGCGTCTGGCGATCGCGAACGACGTGGCGGCAACGGCTGGCCTCGCATCCGGAGTGGCTCCGCGAGCACCCTCGCCGGATCGTCGAGCGCGGGGCGGGGGAGGTGATGCTGGAGGTTCGCTGGCGCAAGCGCCGGACGGAGGCCGAACTCATGGAGGGGCATTCGCGCGTGCGTCGCTTCCCGCTGCGTCACGACGTCTTCCCGGGCCAGCGGTACGTCTTCGCGGAATCCCTCTTCGTGCCCGAGCAGCCGGGTGGTTACATCGTCGAACTCAGGCTCACGGATGCCTTCGGGACCCTTTCCACCCCCGTCGAGCGGCGCGAGGTCCTCGTCCATGAGCTCGCGGAGCTTCGCGACTTCCTCAAGAACTTCGAAGGGCGCTGACGCGTCGCGTCATGCTTCTCGCGGTGGCGCTTCGTCGGCTGCCTCGCAGTGGCGCGCGTAGTCGCAGAAATGGCAGTGGCGGTCGACCCGCGGCACGTAGCGCTGATCCCCTTCAATCGCTCGGATGGTCTCGTAAGCTCCTTCGAGCACCTCTTGAAGCGAACTCTCCGTGAAGGGAAGGGAAATCCGGGCGTTGCTCGAAAGATAGTGGATCGAATGACGGCGCGGCGTCTCCTCGAGACGAGCCTGGATCAGATGATGATAGATGGCGAGTTGCTGCACGGTGGCCGGCCGGAGGGTCTCCGGCATGGTCCCCGACTTGTAGTCGATGATCTCCAGGCTCTCGTCGGCATGCCGATCGACCCGATCGATGATCCCGAGCAGCATGACGTCCTTGTAGGGGGCGGACAGGCGCTTCTCAAGGAGGATGGGCGTGCCTTCCTGAACGCTCCAGTCGGCGTAGTACCGAGCCAGCAGGTCCTTTCCGCGCAGGAGGGCTTCCGCTTCTTGCTCCCGGGTCGCGTATCCCGCTCCGGTCCAGGCGGATTCGAGCGTGGTGAGACCGTCTTCGAGTTTCCCGGGGCCTCCGGTCTCATGGATCTGCTGCAGCGTGCGGTGCAGGGAGTTCCCGAAACTCTGGTTGGCCCAGGCCCGGCGGGGAAGTTTGCGGATGTACTGGAACCAGTACTGGCGGGGGCATGTCTGGTAGGTGCCGAGCCGACTGGGCGAGTACTGGGGTTTGCGAGCCACTGGAAAACCTCTTGCCGATGACGCGGATACGGGGTCATGATACCTCAAAACGCCGCGGCGCTTGACCTCACCTGCCGCCTGGGGTAGCCTGTTCTCGAACGCCTCTGGGGCAGCCGATGGCGGCGAGCGCTCGCCGCCATCGGCTGCCGTAGGCATGCTCGTTCCGTTTCCACCGGGATCCCAAGGGTACATGACCCTCCGAGGGGTGGAAGGAGCGTCTCGTTCTCGGATAGGATAGGGCGTCGGGGGGCAAGACCCGACAAGCCGCCAAGATCGTCAAGGAAGGAAGGGCGCAGATTGTCCTCTTTTAACCGTCCTCCCCGGGTGGCCCTGGTCGGATCCGGCTACTGGGGCCCCAACCTCGCCCGAAACTTCCACGCTCTCGAATCGCTCGCCGCCATCTGCGACCGCAACGCCCAAGCCCTGTCCAAGCTGGCCATCGTGTACCCGTCGGCCAAGACGACCCCGGATTACTCTCGGATCCTGGCGGATAAGAGCCTGGACGCGGTGGTCATCGCCACCCCCGCCGTGACCCATTACGAACTGGTCAAACAGGCGCTGAACGCGGGAAAGCACGTCTTCGTGGAGAAGCCTTTGGCCTTGAGCCGAAGTGAGGCCGAGGAACTCGCCGCTCAGGCCGATCGCCTGAACCTGACCCTGATGGTCGGCCACATCCTCGTCTACCATCCCGCATTCGAGGCCCTCGTCACGCTCGTCCGGAGCGGGGAGCTCGGGAAGGTGCGGCATGTACGCTCCGAGCGGTTGAGTCTCGGCAAGCTGCGCAGCGAAGAGAACGTGCTCTGGAGCTTCGGACCCCATGACGCGAGCTTGCTCGCCGAACTTCTGGCCGGCGATCCCCAGGAGGTAAGGGCCAGCGGTCATGCCATCCTGCAGGAGGGCGTCGAGGACGTCGTCACCATGGACCTTCGCTACTCGGATGACGTCACCGCCCATATCCACCTCAGCTGGCTGGAACCCGTGAAGCGCCACCGCCTCACGGTGATAGGCTCGGAGAAGATGGCCGTCTTCGACGACACCCTGTCCGAGGGCAAGCTGCGCCTCTACGACCGCGGCTTCGACCTCTCGGAGTCCGGCTGGGAACTACGTCGGGGCGAGGAAACCCTCTTGCCCTACGAGCCCGGAGAGCCCATGACGCGCGAATGCGCGCACTTCCTCGATTGCGTCCGGACCGGAAGGCGTCCCCGCACCGACGGCTGGTCAGGGGCCCGGGTCCTCGGCATTCTCGAGGCGGCCCGACAAAATTTGCAGCAATCCAATTCCCCTCTGCCCTCTGAAGGAGCCGTGATCTGATGACCACCCAGCTGGAGAACGCCCCCGCATCGGAAAGTCGCCCTTACTTCGTCCACGAATCGAGCTACGTGGACACACCCTGCACGATTGGCGAGGGTACCAAGATCTGGCACTTCAGCCACGTCATGAAGGGCGCGGTGATAGGGGCCGGCTGCAACATCGGGCAGAACGTCGTCATCAGCCCCGGCGTGGTCATCGGCGACAACGTGAAGATCCAGAACAACGTCTCGGTCTACACCGGGGTGATCCTGGAGGACGACGTCTTCTGCGGGCCTTCCTGCGTCTTCACCAACGTCACGACCCCGCGCTCGCACGTGCGCCGGAACGACCCCGACAAGGACTACGCCAAGACCCTGGTGAAGAAGGGGGCCTCCATCGGGGCCAACGCCACCATCGTCTGCGGCAACTCCCTCGGCGAGTACGCCTTCGTGGGGGCGGGTTCGGTGGTGACCAAGGACGTTCCCGCTCACGCGATGGTCTACGGCAATCCCGCCCGGCTCAAGGGTTGGGCCTGCATGTGCGGCGTCAAACTGAACTTCGCGGAGGACCATGCGGCCTGCACCGAATGCGGCCAGCAGTATCAGATGACCGGCCCCGCGTCGGTCGCGAGGCTATAAACCATGATTCCGATTCTCGACCTCAAGCCCCAGTACGCATCCCTGCAACCTCAGATGGACGAGGCCATTCTCGCCGCCGTCCGAGGGGGGCAGTACATCAACGGCCCCAACGTTAAGGCCTTCGAGAAGGAGCTCGCGAGCGCCCTCGGCTCCAAGCATGCCATCGGGCTGAACTCCGGCACCGACGCGCTGCACCTGGCACTCCGCGCGCTGGACATCGGGCCGGGCGACGAGGTGATCACCGTGCCCTTCACCTTCGTGGCCACCACCGAGGCCATCGGCATCGTGGGGGCCACGCCGGTCTTCGTCGACATCGACCCGGTGACCTACAACATGGATCCCCAGGAGGTCGAGGCGAAGATCACGCCGCGCACCAAGGCGATCCTGCCCGTTCACCTTTACGGTCAGCCGGCGGACATGGATGCGTTGATGGCGATCGCCAAGCGCCATGGCCTTCCCGTCGTCGAGGACTGCGCCCAGGCTATCGGGGCGACGATCCACGGCAAGCGGATAGGCACGATCGGCGCTGTCGGCTGCTTTAGCTTCTTCCCCAGCAAGAATTTGGGGGCTTATGGGGATGGGGGCGCATGCGTCACCGACGATCCGGAGCTGGCGGCCCGCATCACGGCCCTGAGGGGCCATGGCGGTCGCGTCAAGTACTACCACGAGGAGCTCGGAATCAACTCGCGGCTCGACGAGATCCAGGCGGCGGTCTTGCGGGTGAAGTTGCCTCATCTCGACCGGTGGAACGAGGCCCGGCGCGAGGTCGCCAAGCGCTACAACGCGCTCTTGAAGGATATTCCCGGCGTGATGACGCCCGAGGAGCTTTCGGGGACCGTGCCGGTTTATCACCAGTACACCATCCGGATCAAGGATCGGGACGGCATCCACGAGGGTCTCAAAGCCCGGGGCGTGCAGAGCATGGTCTACTACCCGGTGCCGCTGCACCTCCAGAAGGTCCACGACGACTTGGGCCATCAGTCGGGGGATTTCCCGATCTCGGAGCGGGCGGCTCGGGAGGTCTTGAGCCTGCCGATCTTCCCGGAGCTGACCATGGAGCAGCAGCGGGAGGTGGCCGAGGCGCTTCGTCAGGCCGTCGAGGATGGAATCCCGGTCTAGATGAAGGTTCTCACGGTCGTTGGGGCTCGCCCCCAGTTCATCAAGGCGGCTCCGGTCAGTCGCGAGGTCCGCAAGGTCGCCCAGGAGGTGCTGGTCCACACGGGCCAGCACTTCGACGCGAACATGTCGGACGTCTTCTTCAAGGAACTGGGCATCCCCGAGCCGGATTACCACCTGGGCGTGGGCGGCGGCTCTCACGGCGCGATGACCGGCGCGATGCTCGCTCGGCTCGAAGAGGTGATCCAGCAGGAAGCCCCCGACTGGGTGATGGTTTACGGGGACACCAACTCGACCTTGGCGGGGGGATTGGCCGCAGCCAAGCTGCACGTTCCGGTGGCTCACGTGGAGGCCGGCTTGAGGTCCTACAATCGCCGGATGCCCGAGGAAATCAACCGGGTGCTCGTCGATCACCTGTCGACCCGGCTCTTCGCCCCTACCGAGACGGCGGTCCAGTGCTTGCAGGCGGAGGGCATCACCCGAGGAGTTCAACAGACCGGGGACGTCATGTACGATGCGACCCTGATGTTCCTGCCCCGGGCCGAGGAGCGCCTCGATCGGCTTGCCGAGCTGGGCCTCGCGCCCGGCGAATACTACCTCGCGACGGTGCATCGGGCCGAAAACACCGACGACACGCAGTGTTTGACCTCGATCATGGAGGCGCTGGGCGAACTCGAGCTCCCCGTCGTCTTGCCGTTGCATCCCCGAACCCGCAAGCAACTGGACGCGTTCGGAATCAGGCTGTCGGCCGGCATCCGTCTGATCGAGCCGGTCGGCTACCTCGAAATGCTGCTGCTGGAGTCCCGGGCGAAGGCCATTCTGACCGATTCCGGCGGGGTCCAGAAGGAAGCATGTTTCCTGCAAGTGCCGTGCGTGACGCTGCGGGAAGAGACGGAGTGGCTCGAGACCATGGAATCCGGCTGGAACACGCTGGCGGGAACCGATCCCGAACGGATCCGGGAGGCGCTTTCCGGGCTCCGACGTCCCGAGCGGCCCTCGATGGCGTTCGGCGATGGCCAGGCTAGCCACCGGGTTGCCAAGTCCTTGTCGAGCGGGATCGCTTAGCCTCGATGGCAGAGCTGGGATCCCTCCGGCGGCTGGGCACCGGAGCCTTCATCTACGGGGCCGGAGGATTCCTGAGCCGCTTCATCAGCCTGCTCATCCTTCCCCTGTTCACGGCCTACCTCACGCCGACGGACTACGGGATCACGGGCCTGCTCGGCATGGTCTCCATGGTCGTGGTTTCGGTCTTCTCCTTGGGCCTGGGGACGTCGCTCGGCATCTGCTACTTTCAGGAATCCACCGCCGAGAAGCGCGGGGCCGCCATCTGGACCGCTTTCGGGATTCTGGGGCTCAGCGCGGCGGCCCTGGCCGTGCTGGGGACGCAGACCGCCGAGGCCATCAGCCAACTGGCACTGGGGACGACCCAGTACCCTCACCTGGTCACCTTGACGCTGTTGACCGCATGTTTGAGCATCGCGGCCCAGCCGCTGATGCTTTGCTTGCAGTTCGAGGAGCGGGCGAGGACCTATGTGTCTCTCACCATGCTCACGACCTTGTTTACCCTGGGGATCAGCATCTGGATGGTCGTCTTTCTCCGAGGGGGAGTGGAGGGGGTGCTGTGGGCGGGATTGCTCGGACAGGCCCTCAACCTCATCGTGTTCCTGGCGGCAGCCATCCGGATCGCAAGGTTCCGGGTGGATCCTCGGATCGCCATGGAACTGCTTCGGCTGGGCCTTCCGATGGTTCCGTCGTTCGCGTTCCTCTTCCTGCTCAGCCAGGCGAATCGTTACGTGCTGCAATGGTTCGCGGGGTTGTCGCCGGTGGGGATCTACTCGATCGGTCTCAACTTCGGCATGGTGATGAACATCGCGGTTTCAGGCTTCCAGACCGCCTGGCTACCGTACTTCCTTTCGTTCTCCGACAAGCGGGACGAGGCGCGCATCCTTTTCGGACGGATCATGACCTACTACGTCCTCGGCTTGGGGGGGGCGAGCCTGCTCTTCTTCATCGGGGCCAAGCCGCTGGTGATGCTGATGACGGCGCCCGCCTTCCACCAGGCCTACCAAGTCGTTGGCTTGGCTGCGACGGCCCAGGTCCTGGCCGGTGTCTTCAGTGTCCTGCTGCCGGCAGTATACTTCGCCAAGGAGGTCGCCTCGGTGACGATCGTGCAGGGAATCGCATCCTTGCTGGCGATCATCCTGAGCATTCCCTTGATCGCATTCTTCGGGCTCTTCGGAGCGGCCCTTTCGCTGCCGCTGGGCTATGCGATCATGGCGGGAATGCAGTATGGCTGGAACGTCCGTCGCCGGGACGCCTATCTTCAGGTCGTCTACGACTGGGCCCGCATCGGGCGGTTCGCGCTCGTCTACGTGGCTTTCGGGGCATTGACCCTCGTGCCGAGGAGCCTTTCCTTGCCCGTGGAGTTGCTGCTGTCGATGGCGTCGGGGGGGCTGCTGCTGGTATGTTGTGAACGGATGCTGACGAAAGGGGAAAAGCAGGCCCTACTGGGCATGCTGAGGCCCTGGATCCCGGCGAATTGGCCCCGAACGGGCCCGAGGACGAGCGAATGAACCTGGATTTCTATTCCCGAGAACCGCTAGGCTTCGAGCAGGAGATCCCGATCTTCTCGGAGCGAAACGCCTACACGGCGAACTACGAGCAGATTTCGGGGGATCACCTGGCGGCCTTGAGGGAGACGGGAATCAACCCGTTCATCGAGGCCGACATCTGGAACCAGGCCGAGCAGTCCACGATCGCCCTGGTCCGGAAGTACTCCCGTCCCGGGGAGGCCATTTTGGACGTGGGGGTGGGCCTGGCGCGCCTGCTCTCGCACTTTCCGACGCTGAGGCGCTTCGGCACGGATATCAGCCTCCAGTACCTGCAAGAAGCGCGAGCGAACGGGGTCGAGGTTTGCTATGCCTTGGCCGACGATCTGCCCTACCGGGATGAAGCCTTCGACATGGTCGTCTGCACCGACGTGATCGAGCATGTCCTGGATCTGAATCGGAGCTGCGAGCGGATCCTTTCGACCCTCAAGCCGGACGGGATCCTGGTGGTACGCGTTCCCTACCGGGAGGACCTGACCTACTACGCCTCGCCCGAGTGCCCGTACCGCTATGTTCATTTGCGCACGTTCGACGAGCCATCCCTGCGCCTATTCTTCGAGCGCGTGATGGGCTGCGAGGTCGTGGAGACGACCCTGGCCGCCTACGCTCCCTACGGGGGGCGATTGAAGTTTCCATTGAACTTCCCGAAGCGCGACGCGCTGCTGCGGCGGGTTTTTTCACTGCTCAAGGCCGTCCATCCGCCTACTTACCAGGCCATGCTGAGGCGGTTCTTCCTGCCCATCGAGATCAACGTGGTCGTCAGGAAACGTGCCTGGGTTCCCCATTCCGAGGCTCCATGCGCAACGTCCTGATTCTCTACTGCAACACCACCTTCCCGATGCGGGCGACGATTCATGATCACCTATACGCGTTCCGGGAGTACGGCAAGTCGCTTCGCTGTTACTACGTGAATCTCGACCTTCGCGGGTTGCCGCGATACCTCGAGGCGATCGCGTTCGACGCCATCCTCTTCCACACGACCTTTCTTTCCAAGCGCTGGTATCCCGAGGTCTTCCGGGAGTACCAGCGCAAGGTCGAGCCCCTCAAGCGTTCCGGCGCCCTGAAGATCGCCCTCCCCCAGGACGAGTTCATTCACACGGACATCCTCGGCGAGTTCATCGACGCCTTCGAGATCGACCAGGTCTTCTCGGTGGCTCCGGAATCCGAGTGGCCGAAGATTTACCCGTCGGTGAACCGGGAACGGGTGCGCTTCGAAACGCTGCTCACCGGTTACCTGAGCGACGCGACCCTGGCGCGAATCGAGGCCCTGGCGGCCAAGCATACGAGTCGCGCGATCGACGTCGGGTACCGGGCCTGGCGCGCGGCGGCCTGGCTCGGACGGCATGGCATCCTGAAGGCCCGGATCGACGACGTCTTCAAGGAAGCGGCCCCCCGGAAAGGCCTGGTGGTCGATGTCTCCACGGATCCCGCCGACACCTTCCTGGGGGACGACTGGTATGCCTTTCTGCTGCGCTGCAAGTACACCATCGGGGTCGAGGGCGGAGCGAGCATCCTGGACCGGGACGGAGCGCTGAAGGCGAAAACCGAGGCCTACACCCAGCTCCACCCGGAGGCGGGATTCGAGGAGATCGAGGCGAACTGCTTCCCGGGCCGCGACGGGTCGCTCGCTCTTTTCGCCATCTCCCCGCGCCACCTGGAGGCCTGCGCGACCCGGACCTGCCAGATCCTCATCGAGGGCGACTACAATGGTATCCTGGAGGCGGATCGGCACTACATCGCGCTGAAGCCGGACTTCAGCAACCTCGACGAGGTCCTCGAACTCGTCAGCTCCGATCACCTGAGGGAGAACGTGACGCGTCAGGCTTATCAGGACATCGTCCAATCCGGTCGGTACACCTACCGCCACTACGTGGAGGCCATTTTCGGGGCGTCCCCGCCCCCCAAGCACCGGACTCCCCAGCAACGCGTGCGGGAGGCCTTTTGGTTCGCCTGGGCTCGCCTGGAGGATGCCGCGATCCCCGGGGCGTACCGTTTCTACCGCGCATGGCTCCGGCCCCTGCGCCAACGTCTGAGGAGGTAGCCATGTGCGGCATCGCCGGGGCCTTCTCCCTGCAGCACGAACCCTTGCTCGACCTGGAGCGCCACTTGCGGGTCATGAGCCGTCTCCAGCGTCACCGGGGACCCGACGGCGAGGGCTACTGGTCCCATCCCCGCGGCCATGCGGGCTTCGCGCACCAGCGCCTGGCCATCATCGACGTCCAGACCGGCGCGCAGCCCATGCGCGACGCGGCGGGGAACGCCATCACCTACAACGGCGAGACCTACAACTACCGGGAACTGCGGTCGGAACTCGGCGGGGAGTTCCGGACCGCCTCGGACACCGAGGTCCTCCTGCGGGCCTACGGGCACTGGGGTCCCGATTGCGTGCAGCGCCTGCGCGGCATGTTCTCCTTCGCCCTCTGGGACGAGGCCCGTCAGACGCTGTTCTGCGCGCGTGACCGCTTCGGCATCAAGCCCTTCTACTACACGGTGGTCGACGGCGTCTTCTACTTCGCCTCCGAGATCAAGGCCCTCCTGCCTTTCGTCCCGCGGATCGAGACCAACCTCGAGGCCCTGCGGGACTACCTGACCTTCCAGTTCTGCCTGCCCGGAAAGACCCTCTTCGCGGGCATCCACGAACTCATGCCGGGGCACTTCCTCGAAGTCCGCGACGGCCGGGTCGACGTGAAGCGCTACTGGGACGTCTACTACCACCTGGACTGGGATCACTCTCCCGCTTACTTCGAAGAGAAGCTGCACGACCTGATGGAGGATTCGGTCCGCCATCATCTGCTCAGTGACGTTCCCTTGGGGGCCTACCTGAGTGGCGGGCTGGACTCCAGCATCGTCGCCTCGCTGGCGAGCCGGCAGGGAGCCAGCGGGTTCATGGGTTTCACCGGCAAGTTCGACCGGGGCCCCGAGTACGACGAGAGCCCCTACGCCCGGAGCTTGGCCGAGTGGCGCGGGTTTCCGCTCGAAGAGGTCAGCATCACCGCGACCGACTTCATCGACAACATCCGGCGGGTGATCTACCACCTCGATCACCCGGTGGCGGGTCCTGGCTCCTTTCCTCAGTTCATGGTCTCCAAGCGGGTCGCCGCTCACCGTAAGGTGGTGCTCGGCGGCCAGGGCGGAGACGAGATCTTCGGCGGTTACGCTCGCTACCTCGTCGCTTACTTCGAGCAATGCATCAAGGCGGCCATCGACGGCACCATGAACGACGGCAACTTCATCGTCACCTACGAGTCCATCATCCCGAACCTCAAGGCCCTCAAGCAGTACAAGCCCCTCTTGCAGGAGTTCTGGAGCGAAGGCCTCTTCGAGAGCATGGATAGCCGTTACTTCCGCCTGGTCAACCGCGCGAACCACCTGCAGAGCGAGATCCGCTGGGAGAGCTTCGGGGATTACGCGCCATTCGCGGCTTTTCAGCGGATCTTCAACGGGGATAACATCCAGAAGGAATCCTACTTCGACCGGATGACCCACTTCGATTTCAAGACCATCCTGCCCGCCCTCCTGCACGTCGAGGATCGCGTCAGCATGGCGCACGGGGTGGAGAGCCGCGTCCCCTTCCTGGATCATCCCCTGGTGGAGTTCGCCGCCACCATCCCCTCCAACGTCAAGTTCAAGGACGGGACCATGAAGCAGCTGCTGAAAACGGCCATGAAAGATCACCTGCCTGCTGCAATTCTCGGTAGACAGGATAAGATGGGGTTTCCGGTTCCGTTGAACGACTGGGTGAAGCACGAGGTGAGGGACTTCGTCGTGGACGTCTTCTCCTCGGGAAGCGCGTTGTCGCGAGACATGATCGACAACCGCCAAGTCCTGAACAACCTCGATCGCGACAGGAAGTTCGGACGCAAGCTCTGGGGCTTTCTGTCGCTGGAGCTCTGGCAGCAAGAGTTCCACGACAAGGCCCCCATGTACAGGTCCCTTTTGGATGAGGAGGTTAGGGTTTGAAAGTACTGATTACCGGCGGAGCGGGCTTCATCGGCTCGCACGTGGCCGATCGCCTGATCGAGCGCGGCGACGAGGTCATGGTCATCGACAACTACGCCACGGGCCGACGGGACAATCTCGCTCCCGGTCCGAGCCTCAGCTTGGTCGAGGGTAGCATCGCCGATCGCGAGCTTGTGGACCGGGCCTTCGCCGAGTTCCAGCCCGAGATCGTGGTGCATGCCGCCGCCTCCTACAAGGATCCCGACGACTGGGCCGAGGATTCCCGCACCAACGTCCTGGGAACGGCCAACGTGGTCCAGGCCGCCAAGGCTCACGGAGTGAAGCGCTTCCTCTACTTCCAGACCGCCCTCTGCTACGGGCTGAACCCGCTGGAGCAACCCATCACCCTGGGCCTCCCGCTCACTCCCGGGGACTCGTCCTACGCCATCAGCAAGACCGCCGGCGAGCACTACGTCCAGCTCAGCGGCATGGAGACCCTTTCCTTCCGGCTCGCCAACGCCTACGGTCCCCGAAACCTGAGCGGCCCCTTGCCGACCTTCTTCCACCGCCTCACCAGCGACAAGCCCTGCTTCGTGATGGACACCCGCCGGGATTTCATCTTCGTCGACGATCTGGTCCAGGTGGTGATGAAGGCGATCGACGGCATGGGCCAGAAGGGCGTCTACCACATCTCCAGCGGCTCGGACTATTCCATCAAGGAACTCTTCGACGCCACCCTCGCCGCGCTCTCCATGACGCTCGCCCAGGAGGTGGAGGTTCGTCCGCGCGGGGCCGATGACGCCTTCACCATCCTGCTCGATCCCTCCAAGACCGAAGCGGACTTCGGCTGGCGCGTCTCGACCCCGCTGGAGCAAGGCGTCCGCGCGGCGATCGACTGGTACAAGGAAAACGGCATCAGCCAGACCTACACCCACCTCAAGCTGGCTACGGCCAAGAGCTAGCTGGAAGGAGAGACCTCATGACGTTCGAAGGACGGAAGATCCTGGTCGTCGGAGGCGCGGGCTTCGTCGGCAGCAACCTCGTGAGGTTGCTGCTGGAAACGAACCCGCGCGAGATCGTGGTGATCGACAACCTGCTCTCCGCCGAGCGGGTGAATGTCCCCGACCACCCGCTTCTGACCTTCATCGAGGGATCCGTCACCGATGACCGGGTGCTCATGGGGCTGGAAGACGACCTGGACGTCGTCTTCCACCTCGCGACCTTCCACGGGAACCAGAACTCGATGGCCGACCCCCTGGCCGATCACGAGAACAACACCCTGACCACCCTGAAGCTCTTCGAGCGCCTCAAGTCGTTCAAGACCCTGAAGAAGCTGGTCTACTCCTCGGCGGGCTGCACCGTCGCGGAGAAGACCTTCGACGACGTCGAGGCCACCCCGGAGGACGCCCCCGTCTCGCTCTGGCTCGACAGCCCCTACCAGATCTCGAAGATCATCGGGGAGTACTACTCCAACTACTACTTCAAGCAGCACGGCCTTCCCGTGGTGAAGGCGCGCTTCCAGAACGTCTACGGGCCGGGCGAGATCCTGGGGGCCGGCCTCTGGCGCGGGACCTCGGCCACCATCTGGCGGAACGTCACTCCGAGCTTCGTCTACCGCGCCCTCAAGCACATGCCCCTGATTGTGGAGAACGGCGGGATAGCGACCCGCGACTTCATCTACGTCGAGGACATCGCCCGGGGCTTGATGAGCTGCGCGCTTCAAGGCCTGCCTGGTGAGGTCTACAACCTCGCGAGCGGCGTGGAGACCTCCATCGCCGATCTCGCGGAACGCGTCAACGCGGGCGCGGAGAATCCGACTCCCATCGAGTGGGGGCCCAAGCGCGACTGGGATCGCTCCGGCAAGCGCTTCGGCAGCACCGAAAAGGCCGAGCGCGAGCTCGGCTTCAAGGCGACGACCCCCCTCGCGGAAGGCGTGGAACGGACCCTCGCCTGGACCCGCGACAACCTCGCGCTCATCGAGGCCTGCATGAACAAGCATGCTTCCGTCGGAGCCCGGTAGCCCTTGCACGACCCGACTGCCCGCAGCGAGAAGACCGTCGCGGTCCTCTCCTTCACCAATCTCGCTTCCGACCCCCGCGTCAACCGGCAGATCCGCTGGCTGGCGTCTCGGTACTCGGTCGTCGCTCTCGGCCTCGCGGATCCCAATGTTCCGGGGGTCCGTTTCGTGCCGTGCCGCTTCGAGAACCGGGGGACCCTGGGCAAGTTCGGAGTGCTGCTTCGCCTGCTGTTTCGCCGCCACGAGGCCTACTACTGGTCGCAGGCGCATCACCGCGAGGCGAGGGAGCTGTTGGCGGGCTTGAAGGTCGACGCGATCGTCGCCAACGACCTCGAGGCGCTCCCGGTGGCCTTGGCGGCTTCCGGCGGCCAGCCGGTGATCATGGACGCCCACGAATACGCCCCGAGGGAGTTCGATGAAAGCCTCTGGTGGCGCCTGCTCGTTCAGCCCTACAAGGTCGCCCTCTGTCGACGCTACCTCTCCCGGGCCGCCGCGATGGTGACGGTTTGCGACGGGATCGCCGCGGAGTACCGGGACCGCTTCGGGGTCATGCCCGGGGTGATCACCAACGCTCCGGATGCCGAGCCGCTGGAGCCGCATCCCACCGATCCGAGGCGCATGCGCATGATCCATCACGGCGGCGCGACCCGCTCGCGGAAGATCGAGCTCATGATCCGCATGATGGCCCATCTCGACTCCCGCTTCGAGCTCGACCTGATGCTGGTGCCGGAGTCGGGCGACTACGTGGACGAACTCAAGCGCCTGGCGGCTGGAGATCCGCGGATTCGCTTCGTTCCCCCCGTCCCCATGCGCGAGATCGCGCGGACCCTCTCAGCCTACGACATCGGTCTCTACCTGCTGGAACCCAACAACTTCAACAACCGGATGGCGCTCCCCAACAAGTTCTTCGAGTTCATCCAGGGGCGGCTCGCCGTGGCCATCGGGCCTTCCCCGGAGATGGCCCGGATCGTCACGGAGCATGGACTCGGAGTGGTCGCCGCCGCCTTCACCCCGCGGTCCCTGGCCGATGCCCTCAATCGCCTGGACGCGTCCTCGATCGACGCCTTCAAGGCTCGTTCGCATGCCGTTGCCCGGGACCTCTCGTCGGAACGCAACGCCGAGAAGTTCCTGGCGCTGGTCGAGCAAACCCTTGGTGAACCCTCATGTGCGGCATCGCAGCCCTGATCCGCCTTCGTCCAGGGGCAAACCTGGCGGGTATCGGTCCGATGACCGACCTCATTCGCCACCGCGGGCCGGATGACGAGGGCTTCGCCCTGTTCTTCGACGAACGTCCGGCGCTTCCCATGGGAGGAGCGGATACCCCGCCGTCGGCCTTCGATTCGGGCCTCGTCTATGCCCCCGAGGGGCGGTTCGACGCGTCGGTCGCCACGGAGGCTCTCGCCGCTCTGGGGCACCGCCGTCTCTCCATCCTGGACCTCTCGGACGCCGGCCACCAGCCCATGGCGTCTGAGGATTCCCGCTTCTGGATCACCTACAACGGGGAAATCTACAACTACCGCGAACTGCGCTCGGAACTCGAAGGCGCGGGGCATCGCTTCGCGACCCATACCGATACCGAGGTGATCCTCGCCGCCTATGCCGAGTGGGGGGCGGATTGCCTTCACCGCTTCAACGGCATGTGGGCCTTCGTCCTCCTCGATCGCCAGGAGGGACGCGTCTTCGCCGCCCGGGATCGCTTCGGGGTGAAGCCGCTCTACTACTGGGTCTCTTCCGAGGGTTTCCTGGCGCTGGCCTCCGAGATCAAGCAATTCACCGTCCTTCCGGGCTGGCAGGCTCGGGTGAACGGGCAACGGGCCTATGACTTCCTGGCCTGGGGCATGCTGGATCATACCGGGGAGACCCTCTTCCACGGGGTTCGCCAGCTAAGGGGCGGAGAAGCTTTCGAAACCCGCCTCGAGACTCTGGGTGCCGAGGTTCCGGTCTACCGCTGGTACACGCTCGAACCCCGTCCCTTCGAGGGGGACATGGCGGCGGCTTCCCGATCGTTCGAGGAATTGCTCCGGGATGCCGTGAGCCTGCGTCTGCGCGCGGACGTGCCGGTCGGATCGTGCCTGTCGGGCGGCCTGGACTCGTCCTCGATCGTCTGCCTCGCGAACGATCTCCTGGGGGATTCCGCCGGTCTGCAAAAGACGTTTTCCGCCTGCTCGGACATCAAGCGCTTCGACGAGCGGGAGTACATCGACGAGGTCGTCCTTTCCCGCCGCATCGACTCCCGAACCGTCACCCCCGCCCTCGACGGCCTCTTCGAGGCGCTCCGGCCGTTGACCTGGCATCAGGACGAACCCTTCGGCTCCACCAGCATCTACGCGCAGTGGCATGTCTTCAAGCTGGCGGCATCGAACGGCGTGAAGGTGATGCTCGACGGCCAGGGGGCGGATGAGCAGTTGGCCGGTTACCACGGCTTCTTCGGGGCGCGATTCGCGCAGCTCTTCCGGACGCTTCGCTGGCGGACCCTCTGGAAGGACATCAAGGCGAGCGAGCGGCTTCATGGGTACGGGGCGATGAGCGCGCTTCGCATGATGGCCACCGTCCTCCTGCCGGAAGCCTTGCAAGCGAAGATCAGGCGGACCGGTGGCACCTCCACGTCCGTTCCGGATTGGCTGAACCTCGAGACCCTCGGGGCGCTTCCCCTTCACCCGATCGCCGCCCGCGGCCGCATGCCCCGGACCATTCAAGAAATCTCGCATGCGCAGCTGACCGCGACGAACCTCCCCCTGCTGCTCCACTGGGAGGATCGCGACTCCATGGCCCATTCCATCGAATCGCGAGTTCCCTTCCTCGATTACCGCCTGGTCGAGTTCGTGCTGGGCCTGCCTGACGACTTCAAGCTCTCCGAGGGGGTGACCAAGCGGGTTCAGCGCGAGGCGATGCGCGGGATCCTGCCCGAACGAATCCGCATGCGCATGGACAAGATGGGCTTCGTCACCCCGGAGGAAACCTGGGTTCGGGAGCAGAGCCCCGAGCGCTTCCGCCAGGCCCTGGCCGAAGCGGTGATGGCCTCGCGGGGCATCCTGAACGAGGCCGCTTTGCCCCTGCTGGAGCGCATGATAACTGGGCAAGCGCCCTTCAGCTTCGTAGCCTGGCGCCTGATCAGCTTTGGGCAGTGGATGGAGGCTTTTGACGTCCGGCCGATGGGGAAGCTCGCATGAGCCGTCCTCGCCTCCTCATGCTCGGCGGCTACCCGCTGGATCGGCTCGACGCCGCCCCCAAGGTCCGGATCACCCGCATGCGGGAGGCGTTCGAAGGTCTTTGCGACCTCACGTTCCTTTCGGATACCAGGGAGGGCCGTCGCAAGCCGTTGCTGGCCTTGCTGCCGCGGATCCGGCAGTTCGATGCGGTCTACGTGGAGGCGGCCACCTCCACGGCCACCGAAACCGATCTGCTCTTCTACTCCCTGTGCCGCAGGCTCGGGATTCCGCTCGGCATCTACGTCCGGGATGCCTATCCCCTCTACGATTACCAGTACGATGCGAAGCCCCTCAAGCATCGACTCCTGAAGCTCGCATGGCAGGTGAGCATCCACTGGTACCAACGGGAAGCGAGCGCCCTCTATTTCCCCACTCACGGGCTTTCCCTGCACTTCCACCATCCCCGAAAGCTGCTCTTGCCGCCGGGAGGGCGTCTCCACCCGGGGGCCGATCGCTCGGCGCCCGAAGCCCGGATCGTCTACGTCGGCGGAGTCAGCCAGGTTCTCGGGAGCGACCTCCTGATGCAAGCCATGGAGCGCGTGGTGGAGCGTCTTCCCGAGGCAAAGCTCTCCTTCATCTGCGCGCCGGGAGCGCATGACCTGATCGCGCCCTGGCGCGATCGCCCCTGGCTCGAGCTGAAGCACCTCGAAACCGATGCCCTCCTTCCCGAGATGAACCGCGCGGCGGTGGCGGTGATTCCCTTCCGCCAGGCCGACTATCCGGCCCTGCCGGTCAAGCTCCTGGACTACCTGTCCTACCGGATGCCTGTCGTAGCGACTCCTTGGTCGGACGTGGTAGCCTTTATAGCGAAGCATCACTGCGGCCATGTCGTGGAGGCGTCTCCCGAGGCCGTAGCCGACGGCTTGATTCGCGTGCTGCTGGATCCCGAGGAGGCTCGCCGGCTCAGCGCGGCTGCCGGAGCGGCGATCGCGGCGGGGAATTCCTGGGACGACCGGGCGCGAACCGTGCTGGAAACCCTGCTGAGCGGCTCGAGCCGCAGCGCGAAAGAAAGGCATCCCTTCGGTGAATCGCCAAGCTGAAAACGCTGCGGAGCGACTGCTCCAAGCTCTGAAGCCCGTCGAGGCCTGCCACCTCTGCGACTCCCGAGATCCTGCCGACAAGCGGGTCCTCGGTAACCGAGGCGTCGCCACCCATGACGCCTTCGCGGGTGATCGCTCCGCTTCCTGGACCCGCGCCGACCTGGTCCGGGCCATCCAATGCCGCCGCTGCGCCCTCATCTACGCCGACCCCATGCCGGTTCTCGATCAGATCGACCTCGGAAGCCTCTACCACACGGCCTATTTCACTCAGTCTCCCGCCGCGGTCACCCCCAACCCCGCGCGCCTGGCAACGATCCTCGAACGATCCGGCCTGAGAACAGCGCCAAGCGTTCGGATGCTCGAGGTGGGCTTCGGCCGCGGCGAGGTTATCCTGGCGGCTCATGAGCTGGGCCTCGAAACCGTGGGCGTCGAGATCTCCCCGGATCTCATCGACGCCCTGCAGCGCCTCGCCCCCATCGAGACCCATCTCGGAGCGCTTCCCGGGGTGGTCCTGCCCCCCGCTTCTTTCGACCTCGTCTACATGTCCCAGGTCCTCGAACATGTCCTGGAACCGAGACAGTACCTGCAAGCCATCCACCGCCTCCTCAAACCGGGCGGGACGGTTTTCCTCAGCGTTCCCAACGAGAACTCCCTCTACTTCCGCATCGCCAGCGCCCTGAAGCACTGGCGAGACGGCTCGACCTACCACCTCGCTCCGCTCTACACCCCCTATCACATCTACGGCTACTCGCGGCGCTCGCTCACCCGCCTCTTGAACCAGGAGGGCTTCCAGGTCACCGGCTACGACGCGCGGGTCGAGGCCGCCTCGACGGGCACCTCGGGCCTGCGAAAGCAGGTCGAAACCATGATCTTCAAGACGGAACGCCTCCTCAATGCCGGGTACTGCATGGACCTCGTCGCCCGGAAGCCCTCCGTGCCCTCGGAGGGACACCCATGAGCATGCGCCTCGTCCTCCTCGCCGACGCGGGAAGCAGCCACACCGCCAAGTGGGCCAGCGAGTTCGCCCGGCGCGGCTGGGACGTTCACGTCATCTCCCTGCGCATGGGCGGCATCCCGGGCGTCGAGGTCCATACCTTCCTGCCCAAGCTACCCGGCAAGATCGGCTACCTCACCGTGGCAAAGCAGATCAAGGAATGCGTCTACGACCTCCAGCCCGATATCCTGCACGCCCACTATGCCACGAGCTACGGGCTCCTGGGCGCCCGGACCGATTATCACCCGTTCGTCATCTCCGTCTGGGGATCCGACGTCTACGACTTCCCCCGCCAGGGTCCCATCCAGAAGGCCATCCTCAAGCGCAACCTCGCCAAGGCCGACGCCATCACCTCCACCAGCCACGCCATGGCGCACGAAGCCGCCCACTATGCTCCCGACCGCAAGATCGAGGTCATCCCCTTCGGAGTCGATCTCGGCGCCTTCACCCCCGGCGAAGAACCCGAGACCCCCACCATCGGATGCGCCAAGCTCCTCGAACCCAAGTACGGCCAGGAGGTCCTCATCCGCGCCCTGCGCCTCATCGTCGAGCGCGACCCCGACCGCCCCCTGCGCCTGCTGCTCGCCGGCGACGGATCCACCCGCGAACGCCTGGAAAACCTCGCCCGCGACCTCGCCATGGCCAACCGCACCACCTTCATGGGGCACCTCGCCCATGACGAGATTCCCCGCTTCATGCGCGGCCTCACCCTCTTCGCCATGCCCTCGGTCGAACACTCCGAAAGCTTCGGCGTGGCCGCCGTGGAAGCCGCCTCCTGCGCCCTGCCCGTCGTCGCCACCTGGGTCGGCGGCATCGGCGAGGTCGTCCTCGACGAGGTCACCGGCCTGCTCGTCCCCCCCAACGACCCCCACATGCTCGCCGATGCCCTGGAACGCCTGCTCGACGACCCCGTCCGCCGCGCCGAAATGGGCGCCAACGGCCGAGCCATGGTCCGGAACTCCTACGACTGGAAAAAGAACGCCAGTCAGATGGAAGCCCTCTATCACTCGGTCAGAGAGGCGCTCCCCCGCTCCGCGTATGACTATCTTATTGATTAACCACTACGCGGGTAGTCCCGCCCACGGCATGGAGCACCGCCCCTTCTACATGGCCCGGGAATGGGTCCGGGCGGGACATGCCGTCACGGTTCTCGCCGCCAACCAGAGTCACCTGCGCATCCGGAACCCCGCGGCCGGCGACGAGACCCTCGCGGGCATCCATTACCGCTGGCTCGACACCCCCCCCTACCAGGGCAACGGTCTCGGACGCATCCGCAACATGCTCGCCTTCACCAGCCGGCTCTGGCGCGACGCCGCTCGCCTCGCCTCGGAGCTCGAACCCGACGTCGTGATCGCCTCGTCCACCTACCCGATCGACCTCTATCCCGCCCGAAGCATCGCCAGAAAAGCCAATGCCCGCTTGATCTTCGAGGTGCATGACCTCTGGCCCCTTTCGCCCATGGAGCTCGGCAACCTTCCCCCCTGGCACCCCTTCATCATGGTCATGCAGCAGGCCGAAAACGACGCCTACCGCTCCGCCGACCGCGTCGTCTCCATGCTCCCCAAGGCCGAGACCCACATGCGCGAGCACGGCCTGGCCCCGGGCAAGTTCGCCTACCTTCCCAACGGCATCGATCTTCAGGAATGGGAGGACGCCACGGATGCCCTTCCCGCCACCCACCGGGAGGTCCTGGATGATCTCAGGGCTCGGGGGCGCTTCGTCGTGGGCTACGCCGGCTCGCACGGGGTCGCCAACGCCCTGCATCACCTGATCGATGCCGCCCGCCTCCTCGACGATCTTCCCGCCTCTCTGGTCCTGGTCGGCCAGGGCCCCGAAAAGGACACCCTGCAAGCCCGGGCCCTGGGAATGTCCAACGTCGTCTTCCTGCCCCCCGTCCCCAAGTCGGCCATCCCCGCCCTGCTAAGAGCCATGGACGCCCTTTACCTCGGCTGGAACCGTATGCCGCTCTACCGCTTCGGCATCAGCCCCAACAAGCTCATGGACTACATGATGGCCGCCAAGCCCATCGTCCATTCGGTGGAGGCGGGGAACGATCCCGTCGCCGAAAGCGCCTGCGGTTTCTCGGTGCCGCCCGAGGACGCCGAGGCGGTGGCGGGGGCCATCCGCCGGCTGCTGGCCATGGACCCGACCGAGCGCGAGGCCATGGGAGCGAGAGGAAGGGCCTTCGTGGCGGAGCATCACGATTACCGCGTCCTGGCGAAACGCTTCCTCGAGGTGATGCGAGGATGAGCGGGCCCGACGAGAAAATGCGCCTCGAGCAGGTCTACGCGGACCGCGCGCGCCGCTTGCCGGCCGATTACTACTCGCCCTTTCATCCCGGAAACCTCTTCGTCTCGCAGGGCCGCGAACGGGCCATCCTGCGCCTTCTCGCCGGAAACGGACTCGCCGACCTGTCGAATTGCCGGATCCTCGACCTGGGCTGCGGATCCGGCGGGGATCTTCGCCGCATGCTCGACCTCGGCGCGGCCCCCGAGAACCTCCACGGCGTGGATCTCCTCGCCGATCGCCTCGAACGCGCCCGCCAGCTTGCCCCGCAGCTCGACTTCCAGCTCGCGGACGCGCAGCGCCTACCCTTCGACGATGAACGCTTCGACCTCGTCATGCAATCGACCGCCTTCAGTTCGATCCTCGATGCGACCGTCCGACGCCAGGTGGCCCGGGAGATGGCCCGCGTGCTGCGTCCCGGCGGAAGCGTGCTGTGGTACGATATGCGGATCACGAACCCTCGTAATCCGGACCTCTTGCCCATGACCGCCCCCGAAATCGAGAGGCTCTTCCCGGGCTTCGACCGCCACCTGAAATCCGTGACGCTCCTGCCGCCCCTGGCGCGTCGGCTGGCGCCCGCCGCCTGGGAACTCTGCACGCTGCTCGAAGCCCTCCCCTTCCTGCGGAGCCACCTCGTCGGCCTCTTCCGCAAGCCCGGGACCCACAGGGCCGGGACCCGATAAGGAAATGCCGCTCTTGCTGACGCTTCGAACCTCCCTTCTGCGCATGACCGCCCCGACGCTCGACCTCATGGCCGTCGTCCTGGCCTACTGGCTCGCCTTCTGGCTGCGCTTCGACGGCCAGGTTCACGTCGCCCATATCCACCAGTTCTGGCTCTTCTTCCTCGCCATCCCCCTCCTCCGCGTCGCCGCCAACGCCGCCTGGGGACTCTACCAGCATGTCTGGCGCTACCTGGGCGTCCGGGAAGCCATGGCGGTCGCCATCTCCACGGCCACTGGCACCACCGCCTTCGCCTTCCTGCTCTACCTCACCTCCAACGCGAGCTTCCCCCGCTCCATCGTGGCGATCGAGGCCGTGCTCAGCCTGGTCTTCATGGGAGGCTCCCGCTTCATGCTCCGCTACTGGCACGAGATGCAGCCGGTGTCGCGCAGCGCCGACGAGACCCGCGTGCTGGTCATCGGGGCGGGCGACGCCGGAGAGATGCTCGTGCGAGAGATGCTGCGCCAGCCCGAACGCGGTCTGCGACCGATCGGATTCCTCGATGACCGCTCGGACAAGCGCGGCATGCGCATCCACGGCGTGCCGGTCGTCGGCGATAGCCGCGCCGTCGCCGAAACCGTCGAACGCCTCCGAGTCGACCTGGTCGTGCTCGCCATGCCCTCGGCCCCCGCCAGGGAACAGCGCGACATCCTCAAGCGCTGCGCCGCCACCCCCGCCAAGGTGCAGATCGTCCCCGCCCTGCATGAAATCGTCACCGGAACGGTCAGCATCAGCCACCTCCGCGACATCCAGATCGAGGACCTCCTCGGCCGCGATCCCGTCGTGATCGACTCCTCGCTCCTGGGCTACCTGAAGGGCAAGCGCATCCTGGTCACCGGCGCCGGCGGCTCCATCGGGTCGGAGCTCTGCCGCCAACTCGTGACGCTCGGCGCGAAGCAGCTGATCATGCTCGACCACCACGAGCACGCCGTCTACCAGATCGACCAGGAACTCCAGTCCCAGGCCCCCTTGGGCGTCACCATCGTTCCCGTCGTCGCCGACGTGCGAGACGCGGGGCGCCTGCAGCAACTGTTCGCCGCCCACCGCCCGCAGGTCGTCTTTCACGCCGCCGCCCACAAGCACGTCCCTTTGATGGAGGCGAGCCCCGCCGAGGCCGCTCAGAACAACGTCCTCGGCACCCTCGCGCTCGCGACGGCCGCCCTGGACCACGGCGTGGAGAGCTTCTTGCTGGTGTCGACCGACAAGGCGGTGCGCCCCACGTCGATCATGGGCAAGACCAAGCGTCTCGCCGAACTCACGCTTCAGGATCTGGCCGGCCGCCACCCTGACGGCACCAAGTTCCTGGCGGTTCGCTTCGGCAACGTGCTCGGCAGCCGGGGCTCGGTGGTCCCGCTCTTCCGGAGCCAGCTCGCGAAGGGCGGTCCCCTCACGGTCACCCATGCGGAAATGACCCGCTACTTCATGACCATCCCGGAGGCCGTCACCCTGGTGCTTCAGACCGGGGCCCTGGGCCGCTCCGGCGAGGTGCTCATGCTCGACATGGGCGAACCCGTCAGGATTCTCGACCTCGCCCGCAACATGATCAAGCTCTCGGGCCTCAGGGAGGACGACGTCGAGATCGTCTTCACCGGCATGCGTCCCGGCGAGAAGCTCTACGAGGAGCTGCTGGTCACCACCGAGGGCACCCGCCCCACCGAGCACCCCCAGGTCTTCGCGGCCCGCGCCCCCAAGCCCCCCGACGCCCGCTGGTGGTACGACCTGGTCGCGCGACTCCGCGAGGCCGTCGCTTGTCACTCGGACGAGGCGGTAAGGAGCCTGCTCGACGGGGCGATCGCCCAAGACCAGTCCCGTCCCCCCACCCAAGATCTCACCCGAACCGCCCGCCAGGAGGAAGCTCTGTGACCGCCCGCTACATCCCCTACGCCCTCCCCCTGATCGGCGACTCGGAAGTCCAGGCCGTCACCGACGTCCTGCGCTCCGACTGGCTCACCACCGGCGCCAAGACCAAGCAATTCGAGGCCGACTTCGCCCGGTTCGTGAACGCCCCCCACGCCATGGCCCTCAATTCCTGCACGGCCGCCCTGCACCTGGCGCTCCTGGCCGCCGGAATCGGTCCCGGGGACGAGGTGATCACCACCCCCCTCACCTTCTGCGCCACCGTCAACACCATCCTGCACGTGGGTGCCAAGCCCGTCCTCGCCGACATCGACCCGCTCACCCTCTGCCTGAGCCCCGCGAGCGTCGAGGCCAAGCTCACCCCTCGCACCAAGGCGATCGTCCCCGTCCACTACGCCGGTCATCCCGCCGAGATGGACTCCTTCCTCGCCCTGGCCCGCCAACACGGGCTGGTCCTCATCGAGGACGCCGCCCATGCCGTCGGCACCTCCTATCGCGGCCGACCGGTCGGCTCCATCGGCGACTATACCGCCTTCTCCTTCTACGCCACCAAGAACCTCACCACCGCCGAGGGAGGCATGCTCACGACGGCCAGCGCCGAATCCGCCGACCGCATCCGCGTGCTCGGCCTGCACGGCATCTCCCGGGATGCCTGGAAGCGCTACACCGCCGCCGGCACCTGGTTCTACGAGGTCCAGGAAGCGGGCTTCAAGTACAACATGACCGACCTGGCCGCCGCCCTGGGACTGGCCCAGCTCGGGCGCTTCGAGGACATGCAGGACGTCCGGCGGCAGTACGCCGAACGCTACAACCAGGCCTTCGCGGCCGAGCCCGCCATCCAGCTTCCTCCCGCGGCCGACCTGGCGGCAGGCGACGTCCATGCCTGGCACCTCTACGTGATCCGCCTGAACCCCGAAGCCGTCACGCTCGATCGCGACTCCCTCATCGAGGAGCTCAAGGCCGCAGGCGTCGGAACCTCCGTCCACTTCATCCCCATCACCCACCACCCGTTCTATCAGCAGGCGCTCGGCGTCACTCCCGACGACACTCCGGTCTCGAGCGCCAACTACGCCCGGATGCTGTCGCTGCCGCTCTACCCCAAGATGACTCCTCAGGACGTCGAGGAGGTTATCTCCCGGACGCTCGCCATCCTGGAGCGCCACCGTCGGTGACGAGAAACGCTTACCTTCCCCTCAAGCGCCTGGCGGACATCTTCTTCGCCCTCTTGCTGGGGCTCATGCTGCTGCCCTTGCTGGTGGCGGTGGCGATCGCCATCCGCCTGGAATCTCCGGGAGGCGCCATCTTCCGCCAGGTCCGCATGGGCCGCTTGGGCCAGCGCTTCACCATCTACAAGTTCCGGTCCATGGTCGCCGACGCCCCCAGGCTGGGCCCCGAGCTCACCGCGCGGAACGATCCCCGCATCACCCCGCTCGGACGCTTGCTGCGCCGCAGCTCGGTGGACGAGTTCCCGCAGCTTTGGAACATCCTGAAGGGGGACATGAGCTTCATCGGGCCGCGCCCCGAGGTTCCCTCCATCGTGGAAGCCGACTGGACCCCGGACGATCGCGCGCGCGTCCTCGCCGTTCGCCCCGGCCTCACCGGCTGGGCCCAGATTCACGGCCGGGACGATCTCGACATCCCCACCAAGCTCGCCTACGACCGGGAGTACGCCCGACGGGTCTCGGCGGGGCTCGACCTCGCGATTCTCTGGCGAACCCCCTGGATCCTGCTCACCGGCCAAGGCATCAAGTAGCCAAGCCTCACAACGGCGCTCGGGCATGTTGGCCTGCCGCGAGCCTCGCTCGGAGCGTTACCATGACGTCGAGCCGCGGGCGGCACCCTCGGGCCCAGAAACCGGGCCCAGGAGCCGGGAGCGGGAAAAGGGAGCGGGGCATGGCGCAGGGGGACTCGGCGGTTCGCGACGTGATCGTCGTCGGTGGGGGGTTCGCGGGCCTTTCCGCGGCCATCTACCTGGGGCGCGCCAAGCGTGACGCCCTGCTCATCGACTCGGGGCACTCCATGGCCACCTGGGAGCCCGACGTCCAGAACTACCTGGGCTTCCCCGAGGGCATCTCCGGAGACGACCTGCTCGCGCGCGGCCGCCTGCAGGTCGCGCACTACGGGGCTGAGATCCTCCAGGACGAGGTCCTTGCCGTCAGCCCGCATGCCGCAGGCTTCCTCGTCACGACTTCGCAAGCGTCGCATCTCGCCAGGCGGCTCTTGCTGGCGACCGGCATCACCCACGTCCCCCCGGATATCCCGGAGGTCAAGCCCTGCCTCGGGACGAGCATGTTCTTCTGCAAGGACTGTGACGCCTTTCGGGTGCAGGGCAAGCGAATCGCCATCTTCGGCCACAACGACGAGGCCGTGGAATACGCCCTCGGCATGCTTTACTACAGCTCCACCGTCATGCTGGTGACCAACGGCCACCCCCCGATGTGGAGCGACACGCATGGCGGCTGGCTCACCGAGTACGAGATCCCGCTCTGCGCGGGGCGCATCTCGGAGGTGGATCATGTCGACGGCCAGCTCCGGGCCCTGACCTTCGAGGGGGGGCGCCGGATCGCGACGGACGTCCTCTTCGCCGTCCAGGGGGAGCTCTACCACAATCGCCTGGCGCGCATGCTCGGCGCCGAGGCGGACGCCGAGGGACAAGTCCGGGTGGACATGAACGCCGAGACCAGCGTGAAGGGCCTCTACGCCGCAGGCTGCCTGACGCCCGCCAACTGCCAGATGATCGTCGCGGCGGGGCAGGGGGCGATCGCTGCGCAGGCGATCAACCGAGATCTCTTCGAGGAGGAGCTGAGGCTGGGCAAGCTGCGCCGCATGCGCGACGTCCAGATCACCCAGCACGACACCCTCCCGGAACTCCTCGATTGAGCTGACCCTTCGCTCGGCGGTACGCGCCGCCGAAAGGCCTCCCGCCGCCGCCGGCGCGATTTGCCCTGTTCGCCGATTGGAATCTTCGCCCTCCCCGACTATCCTGAGAGCGCGCCCCCCTGAGCGCGAACCTCGTTTTCGCCGACCCTGGGCTGCGAACCGCGGAATCGCGCCGCTCACCCCCTACGAGGAGGCCTGATGAAAGCTGTCGTTTTCCGAGGAGTGGGAGACATCCGGCTCGAGGACGTCCCCGACCCCCAGATTCAGGATCCCACCGATGCCATCGTTCGCCTGACCGCCAGCGCCATCTGCGGAACCGACCTGCACATGGTTCGCGGCACCATGACCGGCATGAAACCCGGCACCATCATGGGCCACGAGGGGGTCGGCATCGTCGAGGAGCTGGGATCCGACGTGCGAAGCCTCTCGGTGGGCGATCGCGTCGTCATCCCCTCCACCCTTTGCTGTGGCTATTGTTCCTACTGCCGGGCGGGTTACACCTCCCAGTGCGACAACGCCAATCCCAACGGTCCGTGGGCCGGCACCGCCTTCTTCGGCGGGCCTGCCGAAACCGGTCCCTTCGACGGCATGCAGGCCGAGAAGGTCCGGGTGCCCTTCGCCAGCGCCAACCTCGTGAAGCTTCCCGAAGAGATCTCCGACGACCAGGCCATCCTGCTCTCGGATATCTTCCCCACGGGCTACTTCGGAGCGGAGCTCGCCGAGATCGAACCGGGGAACACGGTGGCGGTCTTCGGTTGCGGGCCGGTGGGGCAGATGGCGATCGCCAGCGCCAAGCACATGGGAGCCGGACGCGTCTTCGCCGTCGACTGCATTCCCTCCCGCCTCGAGATGGCCCGCGCGCAGGGAGCCGAGGTGATCGACTACGAGCGGGAGAACCCGGTGGAGGCCCTCAAGCGCCTTACCGGCGGCATCGGGGTGGACCGCGCGATCGATGCGGTCGGGGTGGATGCCAACCACGCCCACCACGGCCCCGCCGCCGAAGAGGCCAAGAAGCTCGAGAAGATCTTCCGGCAGGAGCTCGAGCAGGTCGCCCCGGAAGCCAACCCCCAGGGAGATAACTGGCATCCCGGAGACGCCCCGTCCCAGACTCTCATCTGGGCCGTGGACGCCCTCTGCAAGGCGGGCACGCTCTCGATCATCGGGGTCTATCCCAAGACCGTCCAGCTCTTCCCCATCGGGGCCGCCATGATGAAGAACCTCACCCTCCAGATGGGCAACTGCAACCACCGCAAGTACCTGCCGGATCTGATCGAGCTGGTGCGGACCGGGGCCATCGACCCCAGCACGATCATCACCCAGAAACGTCCCGTCAAGACCGTCATCGAGGCGTTCCGGGAATTTGACAAGCGTGCCTCGGACTGGCTCAAGGTCGAGCTGAAGCCGACGTCGCTCTAGGCGACGCGTCTACCCGAAGCAGCGGGGGGAAGCCTTCCCCCCGTTGCCGTTTCGGCCAATCTCGGGCACCATGACAAGGCCCCCTCGATCAAGGATGACCCGCATGACGCTCACCTCCCGCCAACGAGCCGACTACCTGGTACGCGACCTCTTCCGCGAGCGACACGGAATCGAGGTCCCGTACGAGCCTCACCTCGAGCTGAAAGGCCACCGGATCTCCACCACCATGAAGGCGCTCTCTCAGCTCGGCTTCGGGTCCGAGGACCAGGACCGCTTCCTCAAGCAGTACATGAACTTCTGGGACGACGCCACCTATGCCGGTCTCGCGCGCTACCTGGCCAATCTCCTTTCCCGGCATCCGGGAATAGGCGAGGATCCGGCCTAGGAAACCACCCTTCGCCGCCGTCGACTTCGAGACGATGAGCCGGAACGCTTGCTTCGGGGTATAACCCCATTTACTTTGATCCTTGTTCGAGACCTTCCTGAAAGGAGGGGTGGTGCAGACCCAGTTCAGCATGACGTTCTTGGGAGTCGGTAGTGGCTTGACTCCCGAGTTTGGCAATAACAACGTTCTCGTCGAAGGCCAAGATCCTGACGCCGTCTTGCTCATCGACTGCGGCTACACCACGCCTCCCAAGCTCCTGGACATGAAGCGGCTATCCGAGGTCAAGCACATCCTCATCACCCACGTGCATGCCGATCACGTGGGCGGGCTCGAGGTGGTCGGGCATCTGAGCCGCTTCATCACGCAGCAGCGCCCTCATCTCTACGTGCATGAGTCCTTGCTGGACGAGCTCTGGGACGGCTCGCTTCGGGGCGGCATGTCCCGCACGCAGAACCGGGAGGGCGAGCCGGCCATGCTGGCGCTGGCGGATTTCTTCGAGGTTCACGTGCTTCATGAGCGGGCGCCGGTGATCGCGATCGCGGGCCTTCCCGAGATCACCTTGCAGCCGACGCTGCACGTGAAGGGAAAGCCCGCGTTCAGTGTTTTCCTGGGGGACCGCGTCTATTACTCGTCGGATACTCAGTTGTTGCCGCCGGGCGAGGGACTGAGTGGTGCGCCGCTGGAAGCCATCTTCCAGGATTGCCAGCTGGTGGGTGGTTCGTCGAACGTCCACACTCCCCTGGAGCAACTCGCCCGGGAGTTGCCCCCCGAGCGCAAGCGAATCACCCATTTGATGCACTACGGCCATGGCTGGGAGGCCCTCGATCCGCAAGCCCTGGGCTTCGCGGAGTTCGTGCGGCCCCTCCAGCGCTTCGACTTCGGGGCCGACGGGCATGGATAGGGCCTCCTTGAACGGGGGAAGCCAGATCCGGCGCAGTATTATCGCCGGACGGCGCCGCGAAATCACCCGCTAGGCAGAATCCTCCGCTGCATGCCTTGAACTTCCGGGCCAGTTCAGGAATAATGAAGCTCTTACGTGTTCGGGAAGCTTAGCTCAGCGGTTAGAGCAGGGGACTCATAATCCCTTGGTCCTGGGTTCAAATCCCAGAGCTTCCACTCTATAAAAACCCTGACGCCTACAAGGTTTCAGGGTTTTTCTGTTTGGTCATGGTGGCGCTCGGAAGGGCGGATTCATACCGGATTTATGCCAAATCGCTGCAAGTACCCCCCTGAAAGGTGCAATGCCCCCCGAGAACGTGCTGCAAGCGGCGCTCGACCACGGCATCTGGCTGGACCATGCCTGCGGCGGCTTCTGCGCCTGCTCGAGCTGCCACATCCATGTCGAGGCCGGGATGGACCACACCGCCGACCAGGAGGACCCCGAGGCCGATCAGGTCGAGCTGGCCCAGGGCCTCGGCTTCATGAAGGGAGCGCACGTCGCCCCCGGCACCCGGGTCGTCGTCAAGACGGGCGACGAGACCACGCCCGCCGTGATCGAAGCCCGCCCCTTTTGGAGCGGGCTGCTGAATGAAGGGATCGGGCCGCGCTACTGATGCCCCTCAGCTGAGGGTGAAGCGCTCCGGCTTGCCGACGGGCGGCGCGTTCTTGCTCCAGACCTCCTCGAGGTCCGGGCTGCGGCGCAGGTCGTCGTTCGTCGCCATGGGCTTGAGGCCGTACAGGGCACGGTGCGCCTCGACGCGAGGGGCGCGGGGCCCGTGCTTGATGGCGGAGAAGGCGAGCTCGCTGCAGTAGAAGGCATCGTCCTTGCCGGTGCGGAAGAGGTAGTCGTAATCCTTGCCGACCTGCGCCTTGGCGAAATCGATGGTGGCCTGGGCGCTCGCGGGATCGGGATTCTTGGACCGCAGGATCGCGACCCGCTGCCGATCCACGCGCTCGAGATAGGCCTCGATCTTTTCCCGGACGACGCCGTTCTTCTGGCCCTGCGGCGCCCGCGCGGCCAGCGCATGGATGATTTCGCCGTCGCCGAGGTACACGCTCGCGTGGACGAAGCTGGTCGCATCCCCCAAGAGGATCAAATCGCCGGGCTTCGCGCGATCGAGGATCTCCTTGAGCTCGGCTTTCCCGAAACGCTTGACGTCGCCGGTCGTATCGGGCGCGACGTTGTTCATGTGCTTGAACATGAACTGTACGGGCTTGGTCGCCGCGTGGTTCAGGCCCGACCAGAACTTGTCGCCGTAGCTCTCGGAAACCTGCGTGCTCGAGGCAGCCTTCGAGCTGAGCGCGAGGGAATCGGGCCTGAGCGAGCCCTTGGCCGCGGGCTGAGGCGCCTTGGCCGGGGCCTTTCGCTGAATGGGCGCATCGAGGCGCCCCGCGCTTGAAATCATGTTTGCCATGCGGTCACCTCCTCGCAACTCCGTACAGAGCAGTTGTCGTGGAGAAAGCCGCGAGCTTTCTTGTTTCTAAGCCAAGACCTGGTAAAGGTCTTTCTAAGATCGCCGACGACGACTGGAGCTTCGCTACCCGGACCAGCCTAGTCATCGCCAGCAAGCGTATCGAAAGAAGGCATAGAATTTCCTTGGGCCGCTGAACCGCATGGAGAACGCAGCCATCCCTCGAACGACGCAACCCGCGGGGTGCGATCCCCGCGGGTTGCGCCGAGCGATTCGCTCAGGGCGCCGCTTTCGCCCGGGTTCCTTTGCCCTGGGGACGCGAGGCCTCAATCGGCGCGCTTTCGTCTTCCGACATGGGCATCATGTCGTCGGGATCCCGCTCCGCGCCGGAACGCGTCCCCACGAAACCCCACTCGCCATCTCGAACGTCGACGTAGCAGCCGCCGCTCTCGATCTTGCGCAACTCCAGGCGCCCACTCGCCCAGATATGCGTCCCCTTCGCCACGTGGTTCACCAGCGATTCCCCGCGCGAACCCCAAACGTCCACCCGGAAGACATCCGACTCCGGGTAAGGAGCATCCTTGCGCTTGTAGGGACGATTGACGGAGACGGGCACGGTCGCGACCACCCGATCGCCTAGGGTCTTCAACTCGGGGTCCGCGATCACGCGCCCCGTGAGACAGATCCGGTTCATGGTATGTATCCTCCATTGCGATACTTGCATTGCGATACTCGGGACTCGGCTGCTTTCTCAAACGCTTGATTATGATCAATTTACAACGAAGTATATTTCATGTCAATCGTGTTTTCACGGCGATAGGGCATCCTCCCGGAAAAGCGGGATGGGCCGTACCGTTCGCGCGCCGCCAAGCCGGTGCCGCGGTTGACGGCAACGGCCAGCCAGCATAGACTGTCGCTTTAGCGTGATGCTGAGAGTGCTTTGGGAGTCAGCCTACCGTGATCGAAACCCCTCGCCCTACCCCGACCGTCAGGGAGCGCCGCAGTGCCGCCGCCTCCTTCCGCGCCATCGGACGTTTGCTTTCTACCAGCGCCGCCACCGTGATCGACGCTCGCCGGGGAAAACTCACCCGCGAGCTGGTCGATCAGCGCTGCGAGGCCATGGGCAAAGGCTGGCTCGACGATGCCAAGATCACCCTCGAGGTGAAGGGCCTGGAGCAGCTGGACCTCAGCAAGAGCTACCTCTTCATGTCCAACCATCGGAGCCTCTACGACATCCCCATCCTCTTCACCGTCCTCAAGGGCCGCCTGCGGATGGTGACCAAGAAAGAGCTCTTCGACGTTCCCATCTGGGGGCCGGCCCTAAAGGTCTCCGAGTTCATCTGCATCGATCGGAAGGATCGCTACAAGGCGGTCCAGAGCCTCAAGGAGGCCGCCCGCCTCATGCAAAGCGGCATCAACGTCTGGATAGCCCCGGAAGGCACCCGCAGCAAGGACGGAACGCTGCTTCCCTTCAAGAAGGGAGGCTTCATGCTCGCCCTCGAGACCGGCGCGCAGATCGTTCCGGTGGCCATCAACGGCGCGGCGGGAGTGATTCCCCCCAAATCTTTCCGTTTGTCTCTCGGTCAGCGGGTCGAAGTCGAGTTCGGGCAGCCCATCGACGCCTCGGCTTACTCCATCGAGGAGCGAGACGCCCTGATGGCGCGGGTCCGGGAGTGGATGGAACCCCGAGTTTCCCGCTAACGGCGCTACGACACCCACCAAGCGAAACCGCCTCCCCGAAAGGAGGCGGTTTTGCTTCGTTGCTATCAGGCGGGTTGGGGAGTTCCCACGAGCCGCTGCTGGATGATCTCGCAGAGATGATCGGCCAGCCGGTGAATCAAGGCGGCTTCCTGTCCCTCGACCATGACCCGGATGAGCGGCTCGGTACCCGACGCGCGTACCAGGATTCTGCCGGTCTCCGCGAGGGTCGCGGTGGCGGCGGCAATCTCGCGCTGGATCACGGCATCCTCCTGCCAGCCCTCGGTCGAGCCGACCCGGACGTTCTTCAAGACCTGGGGATAGTCCTTCATTGCGGCGGCCAGTTCCCGCAGCGGCTTCGCGGCCGCTCGGATGGCCGAGAGTACCCGCAGAGCCGAGATGAGGCCGTCGCCGGTGGTGTTGTCGTCGAGGAAGATCAAGTGCCCCGACTGCTCGCCGCCGAGCCGGATGTCGCGCTTGACCATCTCTTCGAGCACGTAGCGATCGCCCACCTTGGCCCGGACCAACTCGCCCCCCAGCTCGCCGATGGCCTGCTCGAAGCCGAGGTTGCTCATGACCGTCGCCACCACCGAGGGTGCGGCGAAACGGCCGGTCTCGAGGCCATGCTTCAAGCAGATCAGCATCAAGTGGTCACCGTCCACCTCGTTACCCGCATGATCGACCGCAAGAAGCCGGTCGGCATCGCCGTCGAAGGCGAGGCCCAGGTCGAGGGAGTTTGTGATGACCTCGCGCTTGAGGATGTCGAGGTGGGTCGAGCCGCAGCCGTCGTTGATGTTATCCCCGTCGGGAGCGTCGTGGAGGACCTTCACGTCGGCCCCGAGCCCCCGCAGCACGAAGGGAGCTATCTCCCAGGCGGCGCCGTGCCCCGTATCCACGGCAATCCGCAACCCTTCCAGGCCTTCGGGAGCCAGCTTGGTGACGTGATCGACGTAGGCCTCCACCAGGGTGAGATCCTCGGTGATCGTGCCCACTTCCTTGCCGACGGGACGAGGAAGGGCATCGTCGCCAGCAAGCACGAGGGCCTCGATCTCGGCCTCGATCTCGTCAGGGAGCTTGAAACCCTTCGCGTCGAAGAACTTGATGCCGTTATCCGGGCTGGGATTATGACTGGCCGAGATCATGACGCCCGCGGCGGGGCGCACTGCGGCGGAGCCGGCGGGTCCGACGCCGGTGACGGACTGGTTGCGGGTGAGCCAGGCGACGGTGGGAGTGGGGACCACGCCGAGCTTCACGACGTTGACGCCCATCGAGCAGAAGCCGGCGGCCAGGGCCGCTTCCAGCATGGTGCCCGAGCGGCGGGTGTCGCGCCCGATGAGCACCGTGGCCTGGCCGTCGGTGACGTGAGCGAGCAGGACCGCCGCTCCGCAGCGACCGAGTTTGAAGGCCAGTTCGGGGGTGAGCTTGGCGTTGGCCAGCCCGCGCACGCCGTCAGTGCCGAAAAGAATACCCACCGTCCGTCCTCCTTATGGATTGCAAAAAACGTTTCTTGGCGCTAAACCTTGCTCTCGACGCGGGAGCCGTGCCAGTTCCAGGCCGTCTCGACGATTCGCTCGATGTCCGCGAACTCGGGTTTCCAGCCGAGCTCGGAGACCGCCTTCCCGGCCGACCCGATCAGCGCCGCGGGATCCCCCTCGCGCCGCGGAGCGACATCGTAGGGCACCTTGCGGCCCGTCACCTTTTCCGTGGTCTCGATGATCTGCTTGACCGAGTAGCCGTTGCCGTTGCCGAGATTGTAGACCGCCGATTCGCCGCCGGCCAGCAGCTTCTCCAGCCCCAGGATGTGGGCGCGGGCGAGGTCAACGACGTGGATGTAGTCGCGAACGCAGGTGCCGTCCTCGGTGGCGTAGTCGTCGCCGAAGATCTTGAGCTTGCGGCCGCCCAGGATGGCTTCCATGACCAGGGGGATCAGGTGGGTCTCGGGGTCGTGGCGCTCGCCGATCTCACCTTCGGGGTCGGCGCCGGCCGCGTTGAAGTAGCGGAAGGCGATCGATTTGAGCTTGTAGGCGCGGCCGTAGTCGGCGAGAATCTTCTCGACCATCAGCTTGCTCATCCCGTAGGGGTTGATGGGATTCTGGGGATGGTTCTCGGGGATGGGCACCACCTGGGGCTCTCCGTAGGTGGCGCAGGTGGAGGAGAAGATGAACTTGTCGACCCCGAACGCCCGCATGACCTTGAGGAGGTTGAGGGTGGCGGCGACGTTGTTGAAGTAGTACTTCTCGGGGTCGGTGACGGATTCGCCCACGTAGGCGTAGGCGGCGAAGTGCATGACGGCCGCGATCTCATGGGATGAGAAGAGCTCGCGCAGGCGGGCTTCGTTCGCCATGTCGCCTTCCTCGAAGGCGCCCCACTTGACGGCGTCCCGGTGGCCGTAGACGAGGTTGTCGAAGGTGACGGTCTCGTAGCCCTGCCGGTTGAGCTCCTTGACGGCGTGGGAGCCGATGTAGCCGGCCCCGCCGACGACCAGGATCTTTCCCTTCGATTTCGCGGACATGGCGAATCCTTCCTGATTACGAGCGCGCGACCAGCACGACTCCAGCGACGATCATGAGGGCACCGGCCCAGCGAAGCGGGGTGACGGCTTCGCCGAAAACCAACCAGGAGGTCAGCAGGACGAAGACGTAGCCGAGCCCGAGCATAGGATACGCCATGCTGAGCTCCACCCGCGAGAGGACGACGATCCACATCGCCGCTCCTAAACCGTAACAGGCGAGCCCCACGATGATCAAGGGGTTGGTCGCGATCGTCCCCAGCAACTGGGGGAGATGCGCCAGGGTCTCGGCGCCGATGGTGCCGAGTTTGGCGACCCCCGCCTTGAGGAAGAGCTGGCCGAGGACGCCCACCAGGACGGATGCCAGGATCAAAGCAATCGAATAGAACACGTTCACTCCAGGCGTGACAATCCCGTTACTCAGGCCGGATGGCCGTAGGAGGCTTTCCGGCGCCGAAAGCGCGGTAATCCCGCTCTATTCCTACCATTCATGCTGGCTGAGGGCAACCATTCGAACCCCTGGAGCGGGATTCTTAGAGCAAAGCTCGTTTCTTCAGGACAGCGAGAGATGGAAATACGCCCCATGATCCCTGCCTCACGGCGTTCTCTCGCTGCCTTACGAAACAGCCGCCGGCGCTAATAGGCCTCGTGGGTGAGGACTTCCATGGCGGTCTTGATGATGATCCGGAGATCGAAGAGCAACGACCAGTTTTCGATGTAGTAGATGTCGTAACGGGTGCGCTCCTCGATGGTGCCTTCTTCGCCCCGCAGGCCGTTTACCTGGGCCCAGCCGGTCAGGCCGCTTCGGACGAGGTGACGGTCCATGTACTTGGGGATGTTCTGGCTGAACTGGTGAACGAAGTGAGGGCGTTCCGGGCGCGGGCCAACGAGGCTCATGTCCCCCTTCAAGACGTTCCAGATCTGGGGGAGCTCGTCGATCGAGAGTCTTCTGATCAGGATGCCGACTCTCGTGGTCCGCGGGTCGTGAGCTTTCGCCCAGACCGGTCCCGACTGGACTTCCGCGTCCACGACCATGGAGCGGAACTTGTAGATGTTGAAGAGTCGCCCGTCTCGGCCCATGCGTTCCTGGCGGTAGAAAATGGGGCCGGGAGAAGAGAGCTTGACGGCCATCGCCGCCGTCAGCATCAGGGGGGCTGCGACCAGCAGTCCGAATAGCGAGAACACGATGTCCATGGTTCGCTTCAGGATGCGGTTATAGCGCTTCCTGAGCGGAACTTCGGCAATCTGGAGCGTGGGGATGCCGTCCAGTTCGGTGATGTGGAACTTGGCCGTCGCCATCTCGACGAGATCGGGAACGATCCGGAACTGGATGTTCCGGGAGCGGTTCAGGTCGGCGGGGACGCAGCGGTGCATCAGGTCGAAGAACTCCGACATGCGAGCGCCGGGGCGGGCCAGGATGACCTGGTCGATGTCGTGTTGCTCCAGGACCATGGGGAGTTCGTCGAGCTCTCCGAGGACCTGGCCGTAGGTTTGCATCGAACTCGTCCGGAGTTCCTCGGTGTTGACGGGGCAAATCCACTGGTTGCCCTCTCCCCATTCGCCCGGTCCCGGAACGAAGCCCGCCAGGCGGTAACCCAGGTGCGGCGCCCCCTGGATTCGTTGCGCCATCATCTCCCCCAGGGAGTTGCAGCCGATGATCAGGCTGTTGAGCGCTCCCCAACCTCTGGCTTGGAGCTTGGCCTGGAGGGTGCGGAGGATCAGGTGAACGGCAACGAGGGTGACGTAGGAGTAGCCGACGGCATAGACCAGCAGAAGGCGGGAATACGAGAAGTCGCGATAGAAGAAGCCCATGGCGAGGCCGACCAGGGTTCCGAAGAAGAGCCCGATGGCGAGCAGGACGGCATCGTCGAACTTGGAAGCGGCCCGGCGGTACTTATAGAGTCCGAAGCCGGCGAAGACCAGGACCCAGACCGTGGCGAGGAAGGCCGTGGCGTAGAAGTAGGGTTGCCAGGGGGGCGCGACGGCGACCGGGGCGAGGATGTCCCACTTGAAGCGCATGGCGTAGGTCAGGTGGAAGACCGTGTTGATGATCAGCCAGTCGGCAAGTAGCACGAGGGGAAGGCCTGCATAGAAGATGTTCTTGCGCAGCCAGCTTCGCTGGGATCCTGCGGTCGGAGGGACCGTCTTGGGCCGCGCTTGCTTTTGTTGAGCGGTCGGAATGCTAGCCACGAGCCACCTCGGACGGGGATAGAACTTCGCCCAGGCCGCGGGCATGATGGGCCTGGGTCACGAAGGCCAGCAGTTGCTCGGAGAAGGCCTCGAAGTCGAAGTTGCGGGCATGACGCTGGATCGTGGCCGGTTCGAAGGCGAGGGTCTCGAACCGTCGGATGGCCTGGCAGAGGCTGTCCACGGTCTGCTCTCGGAAGAAGACGCCGGTGACTCCGTCGATGACGGTTTCGAGGGCTCCGCCGGATCCGTAGGCGATGACCGGGCGACCTGCGGCCTGGACTTCGATGGGAACGAGGCCGAAGTCCTCGAAGGAGCAGAACAGGAGCGCGCGGCAGCGGGCCATCTCCTGGCGAACCTGCTCGTCGGTGAGGTGCCCCATGAACGTGATGTTCTTGGAGGTCGCGAGTTTCCGCAGCTCGCTTTCGAGGGGGCCCGCCCCGATGACTTTCAGGGGGACTCCGAGGCGGTTCGCGGCCTCGATGGCGAGATCCACCCGTTTGTAGGGCACGAAGCGGGAGACCACCAGGTAGTGCTCGCCGACCTCATCGGAGCGCGTGTAGAGGCCGGTGTCGATGGGCGGGTGAATGACGTGAGCGGGACGGCGGTAGTGCTTCTCGATGCGCTTGGCGACTTCCTTGGAGTTGGCGAGGAAGTGGTCCACGCGGTTCGCGCTGAGGACGTCCCACTGGCGCATCTGGCTGAGCAGCATGGCGGCCACAGGGCGCATGAGGGGGGACATCGACTGCTGGTAGGGGTGGAAGAGGTCCCAGGCGTAGCGCATGGGGGTATGGACGTAGCTGATGTGGAGGGTTTCCGGCGAGGTAATGACCCCCTTGGCGCAGGCATGGTGGCTCGAAAGGACCACGTCGTACTCCGAGAGGTCGAATTGCTCGAAGGCGAGCGGCATTAAGGGCAGGAGCTTCTGGTAGTGGCGGGTGGCGCCGGGAATGCGCTGTAGGAAGGACGGGCGCACGTCGAGCTCGTGGAACTCGAGGGGCAGGAGGTCCTTGCGATGGACGGAGGTAAAGACCGGAGCCTCGGGAAAGAGCCGGTGGAAGGCCCAGACGACGCGCTCGGACCCGCCGAGGGTGGTGAGCCATTCGTGGACCAGTGCAACCTTCAATGCCGTTTCCTATCGAGAAGAGCCGCGGGTCGAGAAGAGCCGCGGGCGCTAACCACCGATTGATACACGTCGAGAGTCGCGTCGGCGGTGCGTTGCCAACTGAAGTCCCGCACGCGCTTGCGTCCCAGGTCGATCATCGAGTCCCGGAGGGCTTCCTCGCTGAGAACCCGCTTGATCGATCGGCTCCATTCTAGCACATCGTCCGGATCCACCAATAGCCCGGCGTTGCCGACCACTTCGGGCAAGGACGTGCGGTTCGACGAGACGACGGGGATGCCGGCGGCCATGGCTTCGAGCGGCGGCAAGCCGAAGCCCTCGTAGCGCGAGGGGAAAACGAAAGCGCTCGCTCCCTGGTAAAGGGCGATCAACTGCTCCTCATCCCCGAGGTAGCCAGGTTGGACGATGGCGTCCTGCAGACCTTCGCGGGCGATCGCCGCTTCGAGCACGTTGCTCGGTTCCTTCGCCCCCACCAGGACGAGTTTCACGTCGCTGAAGTCCCGGTCTTGTCGCAGGCAGCTGAGAACGTCGATCAGTAGCGCGACGTTCTTGTAGGGCTTCTGCTGGCCGGCGTAGAGCAGATACCGTCCCGCCAGGCCATGTTTTTCTCGAAGCCTTCGCAGGGCAAGCTCGGGGACGGTTCTCCCGTACTTGAGGTCCACTCCCTGCAGGACCGGGACGACCTTGGCCTCGGGGGCCTTGGTGAAGTCCAGGACGTCGCGTCGGGTGTGTTCCGAGACGGCGATCACCCTGTCGGCATGCTTGACCGAGTGTTTGACCAGCGCCGCGAAGTAGGCTTCCGCCGACTTGATGCGCATGGTTCCGGGGACGTGGAGGGGGATCAGGTCATGGATAGTGACGACGAGCGGCCCTCGGTAGAAGGCGGGGGCGTTGTAGTGGGGGGCATGGAGCAGATCGAGGTTGGCGTTTCGGGCGGCCTGGGCGATCGCCCAGTGCTCATACGGATGAAAGACAGGCACCGCGCAAAGCCGGCGCTCCAGGAAGGGATTCGATAGCTGCTCGTCCGCCATCCCCTGGGCATTGACCCAGGCGACGACTTCCACCCCCTCACGGGGAAGGTAGGTGATTAGATTCTGGATGTAGCGGCCGATCCCCGTGTGGTAGAGCATCCGCCCGTCGATCCCGACGCGCATGTCATGGTCTTTCTACGTGTACTTGGGCTTCGCTCTCCCAAAGGGTGGCGACTCTTTGTCCCCTCCGTCAGGGGGGATGTCCAGCTACTTGCCTGCCGGAGAAGAAAGTGAATGCATCAGTTGCTCCCGATACCAGCGGATGGTCTCCTCGAGACCGATCTCGACGGGGACCTGGGGTTCCCAGCCCAACAACGCCTTGGCCCGCGAGATATCCGGCCGCCGGACCTTGGGATCGTCTTGCGGCAATGGCCGGTGCTCGATGACGCTCGGGCTTCCCGTGAGCTCGAGGATGAGCCGAGCGAACTCCAGCACCGTGAGTTCACTGGGGTTCCCGATGTTCACCGGTTCGGCGACGTCGGAATCCATCAGGCAGCGGATCCCTTCCACAAGGTCCGAGACGAACTGGAAGCTGCGCGTCTGGGAGCCGTCTCCGAAGACCGTGAGCGGCTCTCCCCGCAGCGCCTGGCTGATGAAGCTGGGCACCACCCGCCCATCGTTGGCGCGGTTGCGCGGGCCGTAGGTGTTGAAGATCCTGATGATCCGCGTGTCGAGACCGTACTCCCGGTGGTAGGCCATGGTGATCGCCTCGCCGTAACGCTTGGCCTCGTCGTAGACCGACCTAGGACCGATCGGGTTCACGTTCCCCCAGTAGGACTCCTCCTGGGGATGAACCAGCGGATCCCCGTAGACCTCCGAGGTCGAGGCGAAGAAGTAGCTGGCACCCTTGCTCTTCGCGAGCTCCAGCAGGGAGTGGGAGCCCATGGCCCCGACCCTGAGGGTCTCGAGCGGAAGCTTCAGGTAGTCGATGGGGCTGGCGGGACTCGCGAGGTTCAGGACCCAGTCCAGCGGCCCGTCGAGGATCAGCGGGTGACAAACGTCATGGTGCAGGAACTCGAAGGCCGGATGCTCGCGAACGTGCGCGATGTTGGACAGCGAGCCGGTGATCAGGTTGTCGACGGCCGTGACATGAAAGCCATCAGCCAGCAGCCGGTCCACCAGATGTGAGCCGATGAAGCCCGCTCCCCCCGCGACGAGTAGTCTCATCTTCCCACCCCCATGTAGTGGAACCCGTAGTTCTGGCAAGCCATCGGCGACAGCGCGTTCCGGGCATCCAGGAGTACGGGCGTGCGCATGAGGCCTCGAACGATCGTGAGGTCCATGGTTTTGAACTCCTCCCACTCGGTCATGAGGACCAGGGCATCGCAACCGGCGGCCAGCTCCTCAATGTTCTCGGCGTAGACCATCTCGAGGTCGGGATGCTGCTGCCGGCAATGGGACATGGCGATAGGATCGTAGGTCTTGACTCGGGCCCCCATTTTTAGAAGCTGTTGGGCCACGTCGAGTGCGGGGGCATCTCTCAGGTCATCGGTATCGGGCTTGAAGGCCAATCCCAGAATCCCGATGGTCTTGCCCTTGAGGATCTTGAGGGCTTCCTGCAACTTTTGGATGAGGCGCTGGCGCTGATGATGATTCACCGAGACGGTGGCCCGGAGGATTTCCATCTCGTACTGGTACTCCCGGCCGATGCTGATGAGGGCCGAGACGTCCTTGCCGAAGCATGAGCCGCCCCAGCCTGCGCCGGCGTTGAGGAAGCGGTTTCCGATGCGGGTATCGAGGCCGATGCCTTTGGCCACCTGGGTGACGTCCGCTCCGACCTTTTCGCAGAGATTGGCCATCTCGTTGATGAAGCTGATCTTGGTGGCGAGGAAGGCGTTGGCTGCATACTTGATCATCTCCGCCGAGGCCAGGTCCGTCGTCACCAGCGGCACCGAGCGCATGCCTTCAGGGCGAGGCGAGACGCGGGGAGCTTCGAAGGATTGATCGAGCAGCGGCGCATAGAGCCCGCGGAGCGTGCTGACGGCCTCGGAATCCGTCGCCCCGATGACGATCCGATCCGGGAAGAGGGTGTCTCCGATGGCCGAGCCCTCGCGCAGAAACTCGGGATTGGAGGCCACCAGGAAGCGGGGACGCTGCGGAGCAGGAGCCTTCAAGGCCCCCGTTCCGGCCGGGAGGGGATGGCTCACGGTCATGCCGTCCTCGATCAGCATCTCGACCCAGTTCCCCGAACCGATGGGCACGGTGCTCTTGTTGACGACGACCCGGGTCCGAGCGTCATCCACCGCGGCCCCGATTCCCCGAGCCACCGCCTCCACGTACTGGAGATCCGGCTCTCCGCTGGGCAACGGCGGGGTCCCCACCGCGATGAAGATGACCTCCGCAGCCCTGACGGCTTCGGTGAGGCCCATGCTGAACGTCAGCGCTCCCCGGGACATCCCGTGTTCGAGCAGGGCTTCGAGTCCCGGCTCGTAGATGGGACTCTTGCCTGCTTCGAGCCTGGCGATCTTCTGGGGATCGTTGTCCACGCAGACGACCTCATGCCCCAGGTAGGCCAGGCACGTTCCCGTGACCAGCCCCACGTATCCCGTTCCGATGACGCAGACGTTCAATCCTGAGTCCTACGCTTTCACCGCTTGGTTGGCCTTGGCGCGCTGGGCGTCGAGTCCGCGTTGTTTGAGCGGACGCCACCAGGCCTCGTTGGCCAGGAACCACTGGATGGTTTGCTCGATCCCCGTCTCGAACGTGAAGAGGGGCTCCCAGCCGAGATCTCGCTTCATCTTGCCGGCGTCGATGGCGTATCGCTTGTCGTGGCCGGGGCGGTCCTGGACGTAACGGATGAGGCTCTCGGGTTTGCCCAGCTTGGAGAGGACGGTTCGGGTGATCTCCATGTTGGTTTTTTCGTTGTTGCCGCCGATGTTGTAGACCTCGCCGGGAATTCCCTTGTGGAGCACGGCGTCGATGGCCAGGCAGTGGTCCTGGACGTGTAGCCAGTCGCGGACGTTGAGGCCGTCTCCGTAGACGGGAACCTGCTGGTCTTCCATCAGGTTGGTGATGAACAGCGGGATCAGCTTCTCGGGGAACTGGAAGGGGCCGTAGTTGTTGGAGCAGCGGGTGATGAGGGTCGGGAACTTGAAGGTCTCGAAGTAGGCCCGGGCGAGAAGGTCGGAGCCGGCCTTGGAGGCAGAGTAGGGGCTGTTGGGAGCGAGCGGGGTCTCCTCGGTGAAGAAGCCGGTCGCTCCGAGCGAGCCGTAGACCTCGTCGGTCGAGACATGGACGAAGCGTTCGACGCCGTGGCGCTTGGCGGCGTCGAGCAGGACCTGGGTGCCCATGACGTTGGTGCGCACGAAGGATCCGGGATCCGTGAGCGAGCGGTCGACATGGCTCTCGGCGGCCAGGTGAAGTACCGCACCGACGCCTGGCATCAGGCCGTCGACCAGATCGGCGTCCGTGATGTCCCCGTGGACGAACTGGTAGTTGGCCATCCCGTCGATGTCCGCGAGGGAGTCCTTGTTGCCTGCGTAGGTGAGGGCGTCGAGGTTGACGACGTGGTACTGGGGGTAGGTTTTGACCATGTGGCGGACGAGGTTGCTGCCGATGAACCCCGCACCGCCGGTAATCAAGAGCTTCATGAGCGACTCCTATATAATCGTTTCTTCAGGCCCTCGGCCTTACGAAACAGCCGCGTTTTATAGGTTGTTTCTTCAGGACAGCGAGAGAAGGGTAATCAATCCTGAAAGCCAAGTTCACGGCTATCTCTCGCTGCCTTAATCAACAGCCGCGGGCGCTAAACGATGCTGAACTGGGAGTTGTCTCCCAGCATGAGGCGGTAGGCCTTGGGTTTGATCTCGCCGCGGGTGACTTCGACGTTCTTGCCTAGCAGGGAGTCGGTGATCCGGCCGTTGATGTTGAGGATGGAGCTGCCTTCGAGGATGATCGAGTGTTCGATCTCGGCGTTGGCGATGGTGACATCGCGGTTGATGGCGGTGTAGGGGCCGACGTAGGTGTTGGTGAGCTTGCAGTTCTCGCCGATGATGGCGGGTCCGCGCACGATGCAGTTCGAGAGGCGCGCGCCCTTGGCGATGACGACCCGGCCCTGGATCTCGCAGTCCCCGATCAGTTCGCCTTCGATGACCGAGTCCTTGATGTCGTCGAGCATGATTCGGTTGGCCTCGAGCATGTCGGAGAGCTTGCCGGTGTCTTTCCACCAGCCGGTGACGAGGTGGGGGTTGACCCGGTAGCCCTCGGTGATGAGCCACTGGATGGCGTCGGTGATCTCGAGTTCGCCGCGGGGCGAGGGTTTGATGGCGTTGACGGCCTTGAAGATGGTTTCGGTGAAGAGGTAGACCCCGACGAGCGCGAGGTCGCTCTTGGGTTCCTTGGGCTTCTCTTCGAGGGTGACGACCCGGCCCTCGGCGTTGAGGACGGCCACCCCGAACTGGTTGGGGTTGGGAACCTTGGCCAGCAGGATGAGCGAGTCCGGCTTCGAGGCCTCGAACTCGTCGACGAAGCTGGTGATGCCTCCGCGGATCAGGTTGTCGCCCAGGTACATGACGAAGGGTTCGCCCGCCATGAACTCCTCGGAGATCTTGACCGCGTGGGCGAGTCCCAGGGGGGCTTCCTGGGGAAGGTAGGTGATCGCCACGCCCCAGGCCGAGCCGTCGCCGACCGCCGCTCGGACCTCGGGACCGGTGTCCCCGATGATGATGCCGATCTCTCGGATCCCGGCATCGCGCATGGCCTCGATGGCATAGAACAAGATCGGCTTGTTGGCTACCGGGACGAGTTGCTTGGCGGCGGTGTGGGTGATGGGGCGCAGACGCGTCCCTTTTCCCCCGCTCAGGATCAGCCCTTTCATTGGTTCGTGCCCTTTCTGTCGTGGCCAGCCATGGCCGGATCGCATCACGTGAATAGAGCGGCTGCATTCTTATTCTAGGCGGGGCTCGGTGTTGCCGCAAGGGAGTCGAGAACAGGGTTTCTCGTCGATCGACGAAGCGTCACGCGGCGAGGCGCTTCACATGTGGCTGCTTTTCCGGGGGGCGGGTGGCCTGGCCCCGTCCTCTCTCGAATCGAACCCGAGCGCATCCTGAATCAGGTAGAGCGGCCGCCGCTTGACCTCGTCGCTGATTCGGCCGATGTACTCGCCGACGATCCCCAAGGTGAGCAATTGCACTCCCCCCAGGAACAACATGATCACCATCATCGAGGCCCAGCCCGTGATGGTCTCCTGGGTAAAAAGCCTCAAGTAAACGACCCAGAGAATTCCGAGAAAGCTCATGGCCGAGGCGATGAACCCAAAGAAGGTGGCCAGTTGGAGCGGAATGAACGAAAAGGAGACGATCCCGTCGAGAGCAAAGCGAATCATCTTCCTCAGCGGATACTTGGTCTCTCCCGCGAACCGCTCCGAGCGGGAAAAGGTGATCCCGGTCTGCCGAAAGCCGATCCAGCTCACCAAGCCCCGAACGAAGCGATTCCTCTCGTTGAAAAGCTTCATGGCCTCGATGGCCCTGCGGCTCATCAGGCGGAAATCCCCCGTATCCACCGGAATCTCCACGTGGGTGATGCGCTTGAGCAGACGATAAAAGAAGGCTGCGGTCGCACGCTTGAAGAGGGTGTCGCCTTCCCTCCTCTCCCGAACGGCGTATACCACGTCATACCCCTCCCGCCACTTCTCGAGCATCAGGCCGATGAGCTCCGGAGGATCCTGGAGGTCGGCGTCGATGACGACGACCGCTTCCCCACGGGCATGGTCCATGCCGGCGGTGATGGCCACCTGATGGCCGAAGTTGCGCGAAAAATTAAGCACCCGAACCCGCCTGTCCGCGGCCGCGAGCTCCGTGAGCAAAACCATGCTCCGGTCCGTGCTGCCGTCGTTCACGAAAACGAGCTCGTAGGTCGCGCCAAGTCCCTCACTCGTACTCGTCAGGCGACGGTAGAGCGCCGCGATGACTTGCTCCTCGTTGAAGATCGGCACGACCACCGACAGGCAAGGCCTTTCCATTAGCGTTCCTCCATGTCCGGCAGCGTCTCGGCAATGGCGATCGCCGAGATGCCAAAGGGCAGCGGTATATAGCGCTCGAACTTCAATAACGGCACCAGCTTGTCGAAAAGACCCATCTGTCCGGTCGGAAGCAAGGTCTTGCGCAGCAAGGTGCCGTTCACGAACCATCCCAGGGCGCCCAGCGCGTTGAAGTACTCCAGCCGCCGCGTCCGAAAGCCGCTCTCGGTCAGCAGCCGCTTCAACCCATGCTTCGAATAGCGCCGGTAGTGATCGAGTCCCGCGTCGAAGCCGTTGTAGAGAAACGGGTGGGCCGGAACCAGCAACGCAAGCCGCCCGTCGGGCTTGAGCAGGGAGCGCATCCGATCCAGGGCCGAACGATCGTCCTCGATGTGCTCAAGGACGTTCAAACAGATGATCGTGTCGAAGCGCTGAGTTTCCAGGGCCGGCGGGACGGGCTTTCCCAGGTCCCAGGCATGAACCGAAACCTGCGGGCGCGAGGCGAAGCGCTCCGCGAGAATATCCAGGTAGCCGGGCGAGACGTCCGTCAGGCAGACCCTTCGCCGGTCCTGAAGAAAAACCGAGAGATTGCCTATCCCGGAACCCACCTCCAGGACGTCCTCGCCGACGGCGGAGGCGATTTGCTCGTACATCCAGACGTTGTAGCGCCCCAAAGCTCCCGAGATCCGATCCAGCGTCTCGTGGCCGACGTCCCGTGTAGACGCGTTCACCGAACGTCGACTTCCGCGGCGGCCGCCGGGACGATCATGGTCAGCGCGGGGCGCGGGATCGCCGCGCGATCGACGAAGCGGAAGAAAAAGAGCGTCCAGAGGGCGTCGAACGCGTCCTTCCAGCCGATCTTCTTGCCTTCGGCGTACGTTCTCCCCGCGTAGCTGATCGGAACCTCGTAGATCCGATAGCCCGCCCTCGCCACCTTGACGGTGACTTCGGGCTCGAACCCGAAGCGCTGGGACTTGAGCGGCATCTGCTGGATGATCTCGCGTCGGAAAACCTTGTAGCACGTCTCCATGTCCGTCAGGTTGATGCCGGTGAGCATGTTGGAGACCAGGGTCAGGAACTTGTTCGCCACGGAGTGCCAGAAGTAAAGGACGCGGCGCGGGTACCCCGCGAAGCGCGAGCCGTAGACGACGTCGGCGAGATCCTCGAGAATCGGCTGGATCAGTCTTGGATACTCGGCCGGATTGTATTCCAGGTCGGCATCCTGGATGATCACGATCTTCCCGGTGGCATGCCGGAAGCCCTCCCGCAGGGCAGCGCCCTTGCCCTGGTTCTTGGGCTGAAGGACGACGCGGTACCCTGCGCGCTGCCGGTAGCCGTCGAGGAGTTCGCGCGTCCCGTCCGTCGAACCATCATCCACGAGGATGATTTCCTTATCCAGATCGACGGCCTCAACACGAGCCAGTAATTCCGGCAAGCTCTGCCGCTCATTGAAAATGGGGATAATGACGGATATCAATGGGGCCAACTCGCCCTCCCTTTGGTCGAACCGTGCCGAACGACATCGTAGCATGCCGGAAAGAGTGGGGCGAATTCAGGGGGCGGCCCACGCTCGGGAATGTGTTTGCCGTCCTTTCGGGACAGGACTTCCATGGCCGTTTCGGTGATGATCCGGAGCTCGAAGAGCGGGGACGAGTAATCGAGAGCGCCCGATCATCATCCGCTGAGCGCAGCTTGAACGCCCGGTTAAATTATTTTAAGGAAGTCCCAGCCCCTCACGATTTCCACTATGCTCTCCTTGAGAGAGCCTAAGCGAGGAGCATCAAGCAGAACATGAACAGAGTACCCTCCTCTCAGGCAAGTTCCTCGGCCAGTTCCGATGACGAGATCGACCTTCTGGAGGTCATTCAGGTCATCTGGCGCGAACGCTTGCTGGTCTTGTGGTCGACGGTGATCCCCATGAGCCTCGCATTTGGGCTCTACGTCCTGCAACCGCAACTCCGCGTGGCGGAAGTGACCGTCTTCCCCCTCGAACGAAATTGGGATCACGCCGTAAGTTCGCTTGCCGATGAGGCTATGGACCCCGTGGACGCCGAGTTGAACGACCCTCGAAATTATCGCATGCCCGATCTCGCCGACGTTCTAGAGAGTCGAGATCTGGCGACTCGGGTGGCGGAACGCATTCGAACCGATCTCTACCCGGAGGGTGCCGCGACGGCCAACGATCTGGCTGATCGACTGCAAGGCATGGTCGATATCGCCCAGCATCCCGAGTCCCATGCCTTGATCGTTCAGGCTCGGGCCGCCTCGCCGGATGTCGCCGTTGGAGTGGCGGACGCCTATGTTGCTGGCCTGCAAGACTACATGGATGAAGTCGCCCGCGACCATGCGAGCCGGAAGCGCGCGTGGGTGGAGCGGCAAATGGCCGTCAACCTGCAGGCGCTCGATGCGGGCAAGCAGAAGCTGGCCTTGTTACAGGCCGGCAGAGCCGCTGGAGCAGAGCGCGAGCACCTCGCCCGAGATTTGGCGACGAGGCAAGCGCTCTACGTGCAGCTATTCAAGCAACGTGAGGCCGCCATCCTCGCCGAAAGCAAGATCTCTGCCGAGTTTGTCTCCAACGACAAGGCCGTGGCCCTCAGCAAGCCAAAAAAGTCCAGGCTCATCCTGCTCGTTCCCTTCGCGGCACTCGCGGGGCTGACGCTCGGAGTGTTCCTGGCATTCCTCCGCTTGCGTTTGACCGGTTCACCGGCTTCGGCCTAGTACCTCTTCCGATGAATCCTGCCAAAGGGCTTCGCCTTTTCACCTCTTACGCGCTGCTCGTCATCGTCGCTTGCTACCTTTCGCTAGGCAATCTTCCCCGCCTTCTCCCGGTGCCGGGCTTCAAGGATAGTTTCGCCCTCACGGAAATCCTGGTCTACGTACTCATCCCCTTGATCGCCATCTACCAAGGGAAGGCCCTCTCCGCGTTGCGCATCATCTCCCCGATCGCGATCCTCATCGGGCTATCATTTGCCTGGGGAACCGCTCTGCACGGTTTCGACATGAAGGCGCTCATGTATGCCGTCCGGTTGCCGCTACAGCTTTGGTGCGCGACCATAACCGGCGTGATCCTCTTCGAACTCATCGAGGACAACGCCAGTCAGGTTTGTCGCTACTTCCTGTCGACCTATACCGTGCTTCTGTTGATTGGGGCGGCACTTTACGTTCTCTTTCCCCGCTCGGACGATCTTTGGCTCCTGCTGAACGAGTATGGGATCGTGTTCGTGGGAGATCCGCATGTCAACCGCTTTTACTCGACCTACTTCGATCCCAACTACTATTCCGTGATCGCCATCCTTCCCGTTATGCTCTCGTTGGTAATGTTTCGCTCCACGAAGCGCCTGATTTACTCGCTCTTGGCGGTACTGTTCCTCGTTTCGATCATTCTGTCGGGGTCTCGGAGCGGTATCGCCGCCGTGGCGCTCTTCCTGCTCGCCATCGGCAGTCCCAAGCTGCTACGCCTCGCCTCGCTGAAGACCACCAAGACGGCGCTTCGCTCTTTCGGTCTGACCGTTTTTGCCGCCCTTGCGCTAGGCCCGCTTTACCTCGACAATATGATGCGGCTCGTGAAACGCTTGGGGGCCATGCAGAAGGATCCTTCCGCGCTCCAGCGCTTCAAGTCCTTCGACTACGGGCTAGACGTCATCACCGATCACCCCTTCCTCGGGCTGGGCTACAATTACCTCGCCGTACTGGGACCGCGCGAAATTGCCTTCCAGCCGATCGATTCATCCTTGCTCTTCATGACGGCTAACTTCGGCATGGTTTTTACCTGGTTATTGATACTCTTGGGAGGCCTCGGAATCTTCAATTTGACTCGAAAACTTCCCATCCTGGACCGTTTCCAGCCTGAGAGCGGGCTCTTGGTACGCTATCTCTTCGTTTACCTGGCGATTTGCGTGCTTTTCGCCAGCTTCTTCAATAACCTCGTGCTCTATCAGTTCTGGTTGTTTCCCATGGTGGCGCTTTTCGTGTATCTTTTTCAACTGGCCAGGGACCTGCATCATCGGGAGCTAGCTTCGCCGCGCGTCGGTCCGAACGAGCGACGGCTCCCATTGCCGGGTTTAGAAGCGGGGACGTCGCTCATGCAAGAAAAGAGAGCCTCCGGGCGTATCGGAGTGGTGATCGTCACCTGGAATTCGGCGACGACCATCGACTCCTGCCTCGCCTCGATCCCCGCGGGCTTGCCCGTGGTGGTGGTGGATAACGGCTCGAGCGATGACACGCGAGAACGAGTCGCCAAGTCGGGAGCGATGCTCCTTGCTGCCGAGCGAAACCTGGGCTTCGGAGCTGCCTGCAACCTTGGCGCCACCCACCTGGACGGCATGGACCTCTTGCTCTTGAACCCGGATGCCGCGCTTCAACCTGGAAGCATCGAGACGATGCGGCGCGTCCTGGATGCCGATCCGACCATCGGGGTCGTCGGCCCCCTGATCCGCGACGTCGACGGCGAACTCGAACTGTCCTGGGGCTCGGATCCAACGCTGTTCCGGGAGTGGAATCGAAAACACGAACATGCGCGCGCGGTTGCCGCTCCCGTTCAACCGAGCACCGTGGACTGGGTGACGGGGGGCTGCTGCTTGATCCGGCGGTCGGCATGGGAGTCGGTCACGGGCTTTGACGAGCGTTACTTCCTCTACTTCGAGGATCTCGATTTCTGCCGGCGCGTTCGCCGAGCCGGCTACCTGGTGCGCTTGGAGCCTGGAGCCACGGCCGTGCACGCCCGCGGGACCAGCTCCAGGCAAATCGGTCACCTCGTGGAGCGTTACTACCGAGCCAGCCAGCTCCGCTACTACGGAACCTACCACGATCGCTTTCAGCGCCTGGGTCTCAGGATTTACCTGGCTTTCAAGTACGGACGCAAGATGAATCGCTCGCCTTACTATCGGCAGATCGTACATATGGTGCTCATCCCAGGATTCCCATCGATCGAGCCGCCTGAAACTCGCCTACCGGTCAAATCTGAGCGATAATGGTGCTGGAACGTCTGAATAGCAGGACCCACGATGATCCCTTTCCCTGAGCGGCCGAAAGTCTCGGTCCTGATCAACACGCTGAACGAGGAGCGCAACATCCGGCGCTGCCTCGAAAGCGTCAAATGGGCCGATGAAATCGTCGTCGTCGACATGCATAGCGATGACCGCACGATCGAGATTGCCCGCGAGTACACCGACCGCATTCATCTGCATCCGCGCATGGGATACGCGGATCCCGCGCGACAGTTCGCGCTGGATCAGGCGAGCCACGACTGGGTCTTGGTCGTGGATGCCGACGAACTGGTCCCCCTTGCCTTGTCCGAGCGGCTCTTGGCCATCGCCGCATCGGAACCGTTCGATGCCGTCCTCATCCCTCACCGCAACTACATCTTCGGCCGCCTCATGGCGGGCAGCGGATGGGCCCCCCTGCAGGACATGCACGTTCGCTTCTTCAAGAAGACCATGATGTCCTATGGCAATCGCGTCCACCGCTTTGCCCAACTGGATCCCTCCGCGCGGATTTATCGTTTGCTGGATCCGGATTGCGGCTTCATTCACTTCAACTACCTCGACGTCGAGCACTTTCTCAGCAAGCTCAACCGCTACACCACGATCGAGGCCGAGAACGAGTTCCAGGCGGGAGTTCCCTTCAACTTGCGCCGCACCCTGCTCCGGGCGGCATGGGAAGTCGTCAACCGTCTCGTCTTCAAGCGTGGCTATCGTGACGGCTTTCAGGGCCTCGTGCTCGCGAGCTTGATGGTCTCCTATCGCCTGGCCGCCGCCGAGAAGCTCCGCCTCATGCACCTCCATGGGAGCACGGCGGTCGCCGACGGCATTCACCAGGGCTACGACGAGGTCGCGGCTCGGGTTCTCGCCGAGTATGCGCAGCAGGCTCGCGGCACGTCCCCTGAGCCCTCGCGGGGCTCCGAAGCTCGTGGTTGACGCCTCAGCCCCATCTCCCTCCGAGACCGCCATTCCTGTCGCCCAGAAAGCCGTTCGCGGCGGCATGGCGCTGGGTCTCCGGCATGTCGTCGTTCAAGGAGTGGGGTTCGTCGCGAACCTGATCCTCGCCAGAGCCCTTGTTCCCTCGGATTTCGGCGCCTTCGCCTTCGTCACGGTCGTGACCCAGCTTTCGATGCTCTTGGGAGATGCCGGCCTCGGCGCCGCGCTGGTTCAACGACGTGAACGCCTCTCGAACGATTTGCTGGCCGTCGTTTTTACCTTTCAGCAGGTGCTGCTTCTTGGCCTGGTCCTCGCCGTCTGGTTCGCCTCTCCCTGGCTCATAAGCTATTACCACTTTCCCCCGGAATACGTCTGGCTCGTTCGCCTGACGATCTTGTCCTTGGGCTTCACGTCGTTGCGGGCCGTGTCGGCCCTGGTGCTCGAGAGGAACGTGGACTTCCAGAAGATAGCCAAGGTCGAGATCGCGGAGGCGTTGACTTACTACCTGCTTTGTAGCGCCTTCGCCGTGAGTGGTTTCGGGGTCTGGAGTTTCGCCTGGGCAGCCATCGCGCGGGCGGCTGTCGGGGCCGCGGTCATGTTTCGAATCGCCCCGTGGCGCGTCGCGTTGCGGTGGGATTTCCCGGCCATCAAGGAACTGGCGCGATTCGGGCTCCCGTTCCAGGGCTCCAATCTCCTGGGCTTCGCCAACAGCAGCCTCACCCCGGTCATCCTTGGCGCGACGCTCGGCCCCGCCGCCGTGGGCTTTGTCAACTTCGCCGCGTCTCTGGTGGGTTATGCCAGCATGCCGGCCTGGGTGATCAACCGGGTATCCTTCCCAGCGTTCAGCCGCATGCAGGGTGAGGAATCCGCCTTCGCCGACGCGTTTCTCAAGCTGCAACGCGCCAGCGCGCTCATGATGTTCGGAATCGCCGCGCTCCTGCTTGGGTTGGCGGAGCCGATCATCGTGCATGTCTTCTCGGCGAAGTGGCAGCCGTCGGTCCCCATCTTCACCCTCCTGGCCCTGGGCCTCTACGTCTCGGCCTGGTCCGTGCCCAACGGCAGCGTGCTCAACGCCTTGGGAGAGTCCCGATTGAATTTCCGCCTCAATATCGCCGTGACGCTCACCATGTGGCTCTTCGGAATTCCCTTGATGCTGGCATTCGGAGTGATGGGGGTGGCCTACGCCACCCTCCTCTCGAACTGGGTCCACCCCGTGACCAACCACATTCTGCAAAAGCGCTTCCGATACGCTTTGATCCGTCACATCTGGCCGCCGCTGCTCGCTTCGGGCTTGACCGCAGCCGTGCTGCACCTGGCCTCCCGGGCCGTGGAAATCGAGAATTTATTGACTCTGGCAGCCATGCTGATCGCCGGAATGCTGGGCTACCTGAGCCTGAACTTCCTATTCGATCGCAAGGGAACGACGGCGTTCCTCGGTCAGTTCGTTCGCACGTTTGAGAGGAAAGCATGACCAAGTACTCGGTGGTGATCGTGACCTACAATACCCGGGACATGACGCTCGACTGTCTGAAATCGCTCTATGCGAACATGCCGCCGGGAGGCGAGGTCTACGTGGTGGACAACGCGTCCTCCGACGGCTCGGCCGCCGCGATCCGCGAGGCCTTTCCCGAGGCGATCGTGATCGAGAACGATCGCAACGGGGGATTTTCGCAAGGGAATAACCTGGCCCTCGCGCGCGCGAAGGGCGAGTACTCGCTATTGCTCAACAGCGATACGATCGTCCTGCCGAATGCCTTGCATGAGTCACTGGCCTACCTCGAAACGCATCCCAAGGTCGGCGCGATCGGCTGCCGCCTGCTTTTCGGGGATGGCAGCCTCCAGCCGTCCGCCGCCAGGTTGCCGACCCTCAAGGGCGTCGCGACCGAGTACCTGCTGGGTTCGCTTCGATCGAGCGATCGCTACCCTGAGTCCCGCTACGAGTCCGATGGACCGGTCGGCTGCGTCATCGGGGCGTATCTCTTCGTTCGCGCCACGGCGCTCGGGGAGATCGGGTTGCTCGATGAGGGCTACTTCATGAACGTCGAGGACGTGGACTACTGCAAGCGCCTCTGGGATGCCGGCTGGGAAGTCCATTACGTGGCGCAGCCGTCGATCGTTCACCTGACGAGCCAGTCGATCAAGCAGCGGCCGTTCAAGATGGCCATTCAACTTCACAAGAACCGTATCCGCTACTTCTACAAGTTCCACGGCTTGGGTTCGGCCACCATCACCGCGCTTTTCATCGCCATTGGACTCCTGGCGCGCTGGGCCCGGCGCTTGGCGATGCGTCAGGCCAAGGCTAGCTAATCTTCGCCTTGGTCTCGGACTGGGCCCGCTCCCGGGTTTCATGGTAAAGGGCAAGCGTCTGGCGGGCCGTTTCTTCCCAGCTGAAGCGCGCAGCTTGAGCTATGCCCAACCTCGACAGTTCGGCCCTGACCTCGGGCTCCCGTATCTTCAACAACTGGTTGCAAAGCGCCGCTTCATCCCCGGGGTCGACGTAAAGCACCGCGTTTCCGCCAACTTCGGGTAGCGAGGAGCATGCCGAGGTGATCACGGGGGTGCCGCATGCCATGGCTTCCACGACCGGCAACCCGAAGCCTTCGTAACGAGACGGGTAGACGAGCGCGATAGCTCCTTGAATGTGACGAAGCAGATCCTCGTCGGAGATGTATCCGGCGAGTTGGACGCGCTCGCGCAGCCAAGGATCTGCCAATAGGGTTTCGAACTCGTCGTTCTTCCATCCCAGCTCCCCTGCGATCACTAGCTTGGGAAGGTCTGGGACGGCTTCCGTCGCCTTCCGGTAGGCTCGTAGCAGCATGGGCAGGTTTTTTCGTGGCTCCAGCGTCCCCACAGCCAGGTAGTAGTCGAACGGATAGGGCTTCGGCATCAGTCCAAGCGGCCGGAATGCTGGGCGGGGGGCTTCGTAGATGGTCGAGATAGGCGTGGAGAGGCCCGGCATGACCTTCAAGAGATCGGTGGCGGTGTTCTGGGAGACCGCAATGAGGGCTTTGACGCGCCCGACGGTGGATTGGAAAGCCCGATGTGTCCACCAGGTCTTGGCATTGCTGACTTCGGGCATCAAGAAGGGTACCATGTCGTGAATGGTCAGAACGGCGCGATCGGGAACCATCGCCGGAACGAAGAGGCTGCTCGGCGAGTGGTAAAGGTCGACCTGCCGCGCTATCGACGCGGCCTGAAGGTGCCAGCGGAGGGTGGCGCCCGTCAAGGAGCGGTGGTTGAAGCCTGAGCCGGATGGCAGCAATCCCCAGGCGGTATCCGAGGCTCCCAGGAGGATGAAGTCCTCGTCTTGCCGGATTTCAGCCAGAGCGCCAACCAGATGCTGGGTGTAAATTCCGATCCCCGCGCGCCGGTTGCGAACCGTTCGGACGTCGATGGCGATTCTCACTGGTCGCAGGCCTCCTGATAGGCGGCGACCGTCTCGCGTGCCGTCCGTGCCCAATCGAAGGTCGCGGCTCGCGCAAGGCCACGCTGCCGGAGGTCTTGTTGAAGAGTTCGGTCCGAGAGGACGCGACTCAGGGCATCGGTGATGGTTTCCTCCTCGTTCGGATCGATCAAGATGGCGGCGTCCCCCACGACCTCTGGCAGTGAGGAGATTCCGCTGGTAATGACCGGCGTCCCGCAGGCCATGGCCTCCAGGGGCGGGAGACCGAATCCCTCGTATAGAGAAGGGTAGCAAAAAACAGCCGCCCCCGCATAGACGGCAGGAAGATCTTCGGGAGCGATGTAGCCGGTGATTTTCACGCGATCGCCCAGGTTTAACCGTTCGATGGCCGAGTGGATCTCGCTGCTGAGCCAACCTCGGGTTCCGACCAGCACGAGGTCATGGTCGTCCGTGGCCTGGGCGAATGCCGCCAGCAGGCGCACCAAGTTCTTGCGTGGCTCCAGGGTTCCCGTGTGCAGCACGTACGGGCGATGGATGCCGAGGCGCTCCAGGACCTCCGGAAGGGTTGCCGAGGTGGGTGGGCGGAAGTGCCCCGCGGCCGCGAGGGGGATCACTCTGACGCGATCGGGCGGGACTCCCAGACAGCGTTCGAGATCCCGCCGGGTTGCTTCCGAGATGGTGATGATCAGGTCCTGCTGATGGATGGTTCGGCGAAGTTCGCTCGCATAGTTCCGAACCTCCCGGGTATGCCACTGAGGAAACAGCAAGGGCGTCAGGTCGTGAACGGTGACGATTCGGCGGGCCTTGCGAGTAGGTGCCGAGAAGCAGTTCGTGCCGTGGTAGACGTCGAGTGAGCCGGTGAAGGCTTCGATCGGTGGAAAGCCGAAGCGCCAGGCCTTGGCGATCGCCCGATTAAATCCCGTGTTGAGTTGAACCCTGACGTTGGGACTCGGGGCCAGGGCATTGAGGATGGGCCCCGCCTCTTTGGCTCGCTTGAAGGAGTTGTAGAACAGGACGAACTCGTGATTGGGGGCGACGAGGGGGAGGTGGCGCGCAAGTTCCGTGCAGTAGGTGCCCACTCCGACCCCGTGATCCAGGACAGGGTTTGCATAAAGTGCGACTCGCATCAGCGGCAAGGGCGATGAGAGGGGGGAACCCTCCCCGCAGCCTTGGAGAGGCTTCGATGTGGCTCGGACAGGCGGGGGGATTGGTTATGGGCCGATGGGACGATCGACCGGCAAGGATGCTCAGGCATGCACGTTACGAATTCCTAGGCCTAGGTGGCGGTGTGGCTTTATTCTCGAACCGCCGAAAATGCGCCAAGCCTTTGTCAAAGCCATTATAAAGTAAAGGACGGGCGGGAACCAGTGGCAAGAGCCGCCCTTCCGGGCGAAGTCGTCGCCGCTTGCCGGGAAAGGGTGAAAGGGGCATTCCACTTGAATGATCCGGTGGAGCGGCATATAATAAGCGGACTTTCACTCGTCCTGAGTCACGAAGGACCATGGCCATCAGCTTCCTTTCTCGGAGTACCTCCTCATTACCTCGCCTCGCCCAGCATCGTCACCTGATCCGCGTGATGGTCGGACGGGATTTGGCGCTTCGCTACCGAGGTTCGATCTTCGGGATCTTCTGGTCACTGCTCAATCCCTTGGCGATGCTCGCCCTTTACACCTTTGTTTTCTCGGTGATCCTGAAGGTCAAGTTCGGCGTGAACGGCGGGACCTCGGCTTTTGCTCTCTACCTCTTCTGCGGCATGTTGCCATGGCTTGCCTTCAGCGAGGGGGTGAGCCGCTCGACGTCGGTCATCATCGAGAACACTAACTTGGTTAAGAAGGTGGTTTTTCCGCTGGAGATCCTACCGCTCAACGTTGTGCTGGCGGCCGTGGTGACTCAGGGCATCGGGACCCTCGTGCTGTTGGCGGCGGTTTTGATCAAGGGGGTGCCCATTTCATGGACGTGGCTGCTCGCTCCCCTGTTGCTGATTCCTCAACTCTGCTGGACGCTCGGAATCGGCTGGCTATTGGCGAGCATGGGGGTCTTCGTGCGAGATGTGGGACAGTTCATCGGCCTCGCCTTGACGGCGTGGATGTTCATGACTCCCATCATGTACCCGGAGACGATGATACCAGCCAAGTATCAGGCCCTCATGAACCTCAACCCCCTGGCGGTCATCATTCATGGCTACCGGAAGTTCATTCTTGAAGGCCAACTTCCGTCATGGAGGCCGATTCTCTTCACGACCGTACTTGGGGCGCTCGTCTTTTTGCTGGGATACGCATGGTTCTTGAAGACCAAGAAGGGATTTGCGGACGTTCTGTAATGAACAAGGCGATTTCGGTTCAGAACCTTTCGAAGAAGTACCAGTTTTACTCGAAGCCGGTCGATAGGCTCAAGGAGTTGATGACGCGTGGAAAGAAGGCCTATCACCAGGACTTCTGGGCCCTGCATGACGTGAGCTTCGAGGTTCCGCGAGGGCAGACGGTGGGTGTGGTGGGACGAAACGGCTCCGGCAAGAGCACGCTTCTGCAGATCCTCGCAGGCACGCTTCAGCCCTCCGCGGGAGAGGTTGTCGTCAACGGAAGGGTCTCGGCCCTGCTGGAGCTCGGAGCGGGTTTCAATCCCGAGTTCACCGGCCGGGAGAACGTCTTCATCAATGGAGCCATCATGGGCTTCAATCAGGCTGAGATGGAGGAGCGGTTTCCCCGCATCTGTGCGTTCGCGGAGATCGGGAATTTCATCGATCAGCCCGTGAAGACCTACTCCAGCGGCATGTACGTACGCCTGGCTTTTGCGACGGCCATCAACGTGGACCCTGACATCCTGCTGGTGGATGAGGCGCTGTCTGTGGGGGACGCCGTCTTCCAGTACCGCTGCATGCGGCGGATCCAAGAGCTCAGGGACCAAGGGGTCACCATCTTCTTTGTGTCGCATGATCTCAGCGCAATCAAAAGCCTGTGCGACCATGCGCTGCTCATCGATCGGGGTCGCCTCGTCAACCAGGGGGAGCCCTACTCCATTATCAACCAGTACCAAGGAATCGTGATGGCGGCGGAGGAGAGCCTTCAGGTCGTTGCTGTCGGGGCGGGCGAGGTTCAGGGCAGTTTTCGTCACGGAAACCAGGATGCCGAGATCGTCAGCGTGGACTTGGTGGACGACGCGGACTGTGCGCTTGAAGTGGTGGCGTCAGGAGATCCTGTCACGGTGCGAGTCTGCGTTCGAATTCATCGCTCTCTCGAGAGTCCTGTGGTCGGCATCATGCTGCGCAATCGGATGGGCCTGGACCTCTACGGAACCAACACCGAGTTGCAAGATCTCCCCTTGGGCCCCGTCGAGGCGGGCGAAGAGCTTGCGGTTCGCTTCAGGCTCAATGCTTGGCTCGGGCAGGGGGACTACGCGGTGACGGTCGCTGTTCACACGGCGGATGGCCTCAGTTGCGACTGGGTGGATGATGCCGTTTTCCTCAAGGTTCTGGGCACCCGAAAGGCTAGCGGACTGACGAACTTGAACGCTGAGTTGAGCGCCGGGCGACCAGGACGGGCTCCTGAATCGCTTAGCGAAAGGTAAGGTATGGCGATGGAAACCAAGGCTTCTCAGGGGGACGAGGCGATCGCGGATCCGGTCCTGGAACTCGGCGCGCAAATTCGGCGAATGCAGCAGGATTGGGATCCGATGGCGGCTCCCCCGAGCAATCTCCTCAAGCGGGTGATTCGCCGGTTCCTCTCGACCTACCTCAAGCGACAGGCCAACTTTAACTGGCGCCTCACCGCCGCCCTTTCGCTCGCGGAGGATGCACTTCGCCGGCTGGGGCAGGAAAAGGCTTCGGTGGGCGCCATTGACCGACTGGCTCATCAGATGCAGACCCTGGAGGACGAAAATCGGGCGCTGCGCAAACGGCTCTTCGAACTCAACGATCAGTTCGATTCTTTCAGGCGCGTCTCGGACGGCGAGGTCATGGAGCACCGGCTCAATCGCCTCGAGCGGGCGCTTTCTACCTCGGGTCCCGCGGCTCAGCCCGTCAAACCCGCCGAGGGACTCCACGCCTCGTTGCCGGATTCCTATGGCGGGGCGATCGATTACTTCAAGTTCGAGGCGCGTTTCCGCGGCTCTCGGGAGGCCATTCGCGAGCTCCATCGGATGTACCTGCCCTATGTCGAGGCGCAAGCCCCGGTGCTCGATATCGGTTGCGGTCGAGGCGAGTTCTTGGAATTATTGAAGAACTCGGGCATCCCCTGCATGGGGGTTGACTTGGACTTCGATATGGCGGATTTCTGCCGCTCGATCGGCCTCGATGTTCAGCATGACGATGCTTTCGCCTATCTCTCACGCCAAGAGAATGGCAGCTTGGGGGCTATCTTTCTCGGCCAAGTCGTCGAGCACATGTCCCCCGGCGCCGTGGCGACCTTGCTCGGGATAGGCCTCGAGAAGCTGCGTCCCGGCGGGATCCTGATTGCTGAAACCGTCAACCCAATCTGTTCCACGGCGCTCGCGAACTTCTACCTGGATCCCACTCACGAGCGGCCCGTCCATCCGGAGCTCCTGATGTTCCTGGCCGAGTCCAAGGGCTTCGAACCTGTCGAGTATCTCTTCAGCACCCCGCTCGGAGAGTTGCCGGCGACTTTGCATGCCCGGCAAGGGCAACCCGAAAGCGGCGATCGCTACATGGACTACGCCGTCATCGTCCGACGCCCCGATTCCACGAACTAAGAGGAAATACCCCATGACCCAAGAAACGCTCATCACCCCCAAGCCAGACGAGCAGGTCGTCGACGCGATGGCCGTCATGGAGCAGATCCGCGAGGAGTTTCGTCGCCATCGCGGACAAATTCCCGCTGTTCGCAACGATTTTCACCGCCACATGGACGGCGTTCACCTCAAACAACTGCAGCACCTCTCGAACGTGGTCGACGTTGCCGTTCCGCACTCCCATCGCAGGAAGGTCGGACGTTTCATCATGGTGGCGCGACGCGTTCTCTGGAAGATGCTCACCCCGGTGACCCGTCAGCAATCTGATTTCAACAAGGCGTCTTTCGCCCTCCTGAACAGCTTGCTCCAGGATCGCGATCTGCTCGTCAAGGAGAACCGCGAGCTGCGGGATCGCCTCGACGCCCTCGAGGCTGCCGCCTCAAAGGGGGCTGGGTAAATGGGCTTGAAGGTTGCAATAGCCAAACCCGACTACCGGATCCACGGGGGCTACGAGATCGTGCTCGAGCAGATTGCCGACGGTCTGCGCCGCCGGGGCCACCTCGTGGAGATGGCGATGCTGGATGCGACCGGAGACCCGACCTCGCACTTGGCGGTTCCCGTGCCCGAGTCACTCCGGCGCCTTCTGCCGGAGTTTTTCAATCACGCCAACCTCGCCCTACGCTTCGAGGAGATGGACCTGAGCGCTTACGATGTCGTCATGAGCACCCAGCCTCCGTCCTACGCGGTGCGTCACCCTCGCCACCTCTCGCTCTTCTCGCATCACCTCAAGATCTGCTACGACCTCGAGCTGGCGGCGACCGCCGCCGGGCTTTATCCCGGCGAGCTCCTTCATCAAGGAGCTGACATCGTCCGGGAAATAGACCAGGCCTACCTGACCCCGGAACTGCCCATCCTGGCCTGCAGCAAGCATGTCAAGCAGCGCTTCGCGGACTACAACGGCCTCGTGGACAACGTCGGCTATTACTATGCCGGTATCGATCATGAGTATTTCAACTACCGGGGGCCGTCGGCTTATCGGAGCCCCATAAGTGTCGGTCGCCATGAGTTTCCCAAGCGCCCCGAGCTCTTCGCCCACGCCATGAAGCACCTGCCTGAGATGGAGGGGCGAATCGTGGGGATCGGCGGGCGTACCGAGGCCGTGAAGCAAATCGATACTTACCTCACCTACCAGCACTTCGTGGCGGAGAAAGAGGTGAATGATACGGAACTTTGGCAGAAGCTCGTCTTCGAGACGGAGCGTCTGGAGATTCCTCGCCTGGAGCGGGAGCTGGCCGCTCGCAGCATCCGATCCAACGTGCATTTCACCGGCCGGGTCAGCAAGGAGCAGCTCGTTCATGAGTACGCCCATGCGCTCTGCGTGGTTTGCCCCTCGTACGAGGAGGACTACGGGCTGACCGCCATCGAGGCGATGGCTTTCGGGAAGCCCGTGATCGCGTGCGAGGACGGCGGCGGGTACCGCGAGCTCATCACGGACGGCGTCGATGGCTTCATCGTTTCGCCTACCGGTGAGGCGATCGCCGAGGCCATCCGCAAGATTTCCGATCCCGAGGTCGCTCGGGAAATGGGCCGGAACGCCTACCGGAAGAGCCGCGAATTCACCTGGACCCGGGCGTTCGACCAAATTGAGACGGCGTTGCTCGCCGTCTCCGCCTAGGGGGTAGCTCCATGAACATCGCCATCGTCGGACCCAGTCCCGTGCCCTTCGTCGTCGGGGGAGTCGAGAACCTCCTCTGGGGCCTGCAGCAAACCTTGAACCAGAAGACCGAGCACCATGCCGAGCTTATCAAGCTGCCGTCGCGGGAGCGGTCGTTCTGGGAGCTGCTCGATACCTACGAGACCTTTTTTCGGCTGGATCTGTCGCACTTCGACATGGTGCTCACCACGAAGTATCCCGCCTGGATGATTCAGCATCCCAACCATGTGGCCTACGTCCAGCACCGCCTGCGCGGCCTCTACGACACCTACCATTTTTGCGGAGAGCCCACCGCCTACGAGTCGTCGATTCCGGCGGTCAAGAGGGTGCTGGACCTGATCGGCAATCCGTCGGTCCGGGGGCGGGATGGCATCGAACGCGTCTTCGCCGCACTGCATGAGCTACGAGCCGCGGCTGCCTCTATTCCCCAGGACGTCTTCCGCTTCCCGGGACCCTTCATCCGCAAGATTCTTCATTTCCTCGATGATCGGGCCATGGCGGACGGAGCCATCAAGCGCTTTTACGCCATTTCGCAGACCGTCGCCGACCGCAAGGAGTATTTCCCGGCGGGAGCTCCGGTCACGGTCGTTCATCATCCGTCGTTTCTCGCGGAGCACCCACGGGGTCGTTACCGCTACCTGTTCACGGCGAGCCGGCTCGATGGTCCCAAGCGCATCGGACTCATCGTCGAGGCCATGCGGCACGTTCCGCATGATGTCGGTCTCAAGATCGTCGGAACGGGGCCGCTCGAAGCGGAACTCCGCGCGCTCGCCGGCGACGATCCTCGAATCGAGTTTCTGGGTTTCGTCAACGATGAGGGATTGGCTGAACTGTATGCGGATGCGCTGGCGGTGCCGTATGTCCCCTACCAGGAGGACTTCGGTCTCATCACGATCGAGGGCATGCGCTGCGCCAAGCCGATCCTCACGGTCTGTGATTCAGGTGGGCCCAACGAGTTCGTCGTGGACGATGAGACGGGCTACTCCGTCTTGCCGGAGCCCAAGGCGTTGGCCGAGAAGATCAACTATCTGGTCGAGAACCCGGGTGCTGCGGAGCGGATGGGGCGAAACGCCGCCCAACGCGTGGCGGGAATCACCTGGGAGAACACGGTCGGTACCCTGTTGGCCGAGCCTAGGAAACCTCGAGCGGAGACGGAAGCCACCGCAGTGGTGAGGCAAAAACGCCCCAAGGTGGTGGTCACCTCCACCTTTTCGGTCTACCCGCCGCTAGGGGGCGGGCAGAACCGGATCTACTATCTCTACAGGGCGCTCGCCAAGCACTATGACGTCGAGATCGTGAGCGTGGTGCCTGCGGATGAGAAGCCGTTCCGAGGCGAGATCGGTCCGAGCATGATCGAGACTCGCGTTCCAAAGAGTCAGCGCCATCAGCTCGAGGAGAGCGACCTGGAGCGCCAGGCGGGGATGCCGGTGACTGATGTGGCAATGCCCCGTCTCATTTCGCTCACTCCAGCCTACGCCGAGGCCCTTAGCCGGGCTTTGATCGGTGCGCATGCCGTCGTCGCCTCCCACCCCTACCTGGTGCCAGTCATTGAAAAGCTGAGAGGAGACGTGCCCCTCGTATATGAGGCGCACAATGTCGAGGCCGATCTCAAGGAGCATGTGCTCGGAGGCACGAAAGCTGGTCGCGAGCTGATTGCGCTTACTCGCCAGATCGAGGCCGAGGCCTTCCGAAAGGCCTCGCTGCTGGTGACCTGCGCCGAAGCGGATGAGCGTCGGCTCTGTGCGCTCTACGGGGCGCTGGCTTCGAGGTCTGCGGTAGTCCCGAACGGAGTCGAGCTCTCGACGGTGCCATACATGCCTCCCGCAGAGCGGGAGAAGGGCCTTGCCATCTCCAAGTCGGCTACTCCCACCGTTCTTTTCATGGGTAGCTGGCATCCGCCGAATCTGGAGGCCGCAGAGCATGTGCTCCGTTTTGCTCGCCAATTGCCGCAGGTTGCGTTCTTCCTGATCGGCAGCCAGTGCCAGGCATTCGAAGGCCGCTCCCTGCCGACCAATGTCGCGCGCATCGGCCTGGTGGATGATGATATGAAGGCATTTCTACTGCATCGGGCATCTCTAGCTCTGAACCCGATGACCTCGGGCTCAGGCACCAATCTCAAGATGCTGGATTACTTCGCCGCGGGCATCCCGGTCGTCTCCACCCCGTTCGGGGGAAGGGGACTTGGTGCGGAACACGGGCAGTCGCTGTACGTGAGCGACATCTCAGGCTTCCCGGCCGCCATCAGGGAGCTCTTGGCCGATTCCGAGCTACGCGGCCGGCTAGCATCGAATGCGCGGGCTCTGGCTGAGGAGAGCTTCGACTGGGAAGTCATCGCCGAGCGCTTCGCCGAGGCTCTCGGCAGCCAGTTGGACTCAGTCGTTGCCCTCGCTTAACGGCCGAGGTGCTGCCGGATCCTTTGCCAATTCTCGGCGATCGTGGAGTCTGAAAGCGGCGTGCCCGAGATCGCGACGGCCTTGATCTCCCCGTTGAATGGACGGCTCTTCTTGATCCAGTCCCCAAGGACAAGCGGCATGTCGCTGTCCTGAATTGGGGCCTCGGTGGCTACCGAGCCGACCTTAGTATCGTTCACGTAGAGGCTTAGGCGCTTTCCCTCGCTGACCATCGCGAGGTAATGCCACGCGTCCGGAGTCATCGTGAACCGGAGGGGGGCCTCCCAGCACGTGCCACTTCCGTACCCGAAAACGTAATCATTCTCAGTTGCGCCTTCTTGGTGGGCGACGAAGCCTTCGTGGTCGTTGAGGCCCGGATGGGTACTGATGAGCGTGGCATGGTCGACTTGATCGCGCTTCGGTTTGACCAGCATCTCGATCGTGAAGAGGGGGCCGGTTTTAAGCGGGCCGAGAGCGAGACGGTTGGGAAGCTGCAACTCGGTTGATTGATCGCCCTGCTGGATACGGATGAGTGGCCATGTGGTATCCATTTCGGCGTAGAACAGCTCCCGCGGATGCCCACCGAGGGGGTGCTGGAGCGCGGAAGCAGACGTGAGCGGCGTCGCTCGCCTGCGCAAGACCATGGGGTTGCTCACGGGAGCCGCCTCCAAGGGCTCGTATAGGGAGTACAGGGTGCGGAGGTGCTCGTCGACGACCGGTGGGTAGCCAAACGTGAAGAGCGTCTCGTCGAGGACAACTGGAGCTTCGTGATTGGCCATGAGGAACTCACTGATCTTCTGGTGATCCGTCAAGAGCAGCAGCTCGCTCATTCCCGGGACTCCCAGGGGGCTCGCCGTTCGGGAATAGAGGTGGTACACCCCCGAGTGAAACGATAGCATCAGGGCGGTCTTCTGGGATTTGAGCTGCCTTGCCAGCTTTTCGGCATCGCGGGTGACGGTAGCGTGGGCAGTATTGATGCGCGCATGACGCGCAGCGATCGTGATGATGTTCGGCAAGTTGGCCAGCAATGAGGTGCAGGGAATGGCGAGGAGTAGTGCCATGGCCATGCGTGCCATCCGCTTGCCGGCCACAGTCCAGCGATCACCGCAGGCTTCCCATTTGCTCGTTTGCAAGCCATCCAGGTAGAGTGCGAGCAGGAGGATGGCCGGGTACAGGACATGGATCAGGTTGAAGTCGTGGCTTCGCCCTTGGTAGTAACTGAAGAGCCCGATGCCCAGCAGCGAGATGAACAGGATGATGGCGGCACGATTCCGATCCGAACCGACGCCAAGCATGGCCTGGATGGCATAGGCGAGGCCAGCGAGGTAGACGAGCGCCACCAAGTTCCATGGATGGAGCAGGGGCATCGGCAGCATGTAGAAGCCGAATAGGTAGAAGAACTTCTGGTAGGAGGCGCTTCCCAGGAAGTCGGGAACCGCTCCATGCTGCACCAACAGGGTCAGCGAGAAGACCATGATGACGCCGGCAAACACGGCAAGTGCCGCCGCACCTTGCTTCAAGATTCCCAGGGTGATCGCTGAAAGGTTGCGCTGACAGCACTCGAGGTACAGCAGAAGCAGGATCCATGCCAGAAACAGGACGACTCCGGAGTCGAAGTTCCAGAGCACCCCGACGCTGCAGAGCAGGTGCGTGCTCCAATAGGCAAGCTGCTTGGCCTTGGCTCGGGTGGCGTAGACGTAGATCGAGGCCATGAGGATGCCGACCGCGGGGAAGACGAAACGGATCGGAACATACTGGAAGTACCGGTCTTCAGGGACGAGAATCAGGGAGAAGGCGCTCGAGAAGAAGACGACCCCTGCGAACGCCACGAACGCGAGCAACCTGGAGCGCAGGGTCCGTTCCAGGAAGAGCCCGAGCGAGGCGTAGGCCACGAGGACAAGGCCCGCCATCACCAGGCTGAACTTGTAGATGCTCAGCCCCAGCAGATGCAGCAGGGGGGCGAGGAAATGGGGGTAGAGGCCGTACTGGTTAGAGAAATCGATCAGTAAGGCCTTGCCAAGGTATACCTGGACGACTGAGTGAAAAACGGCATTGAAGTGCAGGGCATACGTCGAACTGTCCTGGATTTCTTCCGGGCCGACGAGATAGAAGCCCGCGACGGGCAGGAGGATCGACACGCAGAGGGCGCGGTAGAGCCCGCGCGAAAGTTGGAGATTATGTCGCCGCCAGAGCATGGCCAGCGCGAGGAGGCCTACGGCCGCAGCGCACAGGATCGGATGGAGCGAGATCAGGCTGGCCTGCCAAAAGAAGGGCGCCTGGGCAAGGACGTAGGTCCCGAATCCGGCAGCGCCCAAGACGACAGCGGCGAGGAGGTTGCCGAAGTGCCGGTCAAGCCACCTTGGCTGGCCAAGAAGCCGGAGCCCGATGACGTTGAATGTCAGGAGCATGAGAGGAAACGACGCGATCGCCAGCAGGAACATCGCGCGCTCTGGGGCTTCGGGCTTGAAATCGGCTGGAGGGGCCGCGAAGATGGCCTCCACCAAGGACATGTCGGTGGCTTGATGGCCCGAGCATGCTTCTAGCGCCAGGGCCAGAATGAGGAAGCCGATGAGGGCTCCTATCAGGCTGAGCAGCCCGATGGCGCGGTGAGCCCTGAATGCGTCTTTTCTCTCCAACATGGATTCTCCTCGGCCCTGGATCCTCCTCGGCCATGGATTCTCCTAGGCGAAGATTAGCTTAACTTGGCTTTATGATAAGGGATTTCACGTGATCTACGCTCCATGAAGTTGCTTATTAACAATTCTTTGCGGGCTCTCGCTACCGATATCAGTTAAGATTTAAAGGGCAATTCTTTTTGTCCTCGCGCTCGCCGTCCCCAAGAGTGAGATCCACATGAAACCTTCCGATATCCCGGTCGTTATCCTTTGCGGTGGACAAGGCACACGCTTGCGTGAAGAGACCGAGTTCAAGCCGAAACCCATGGTCACGGTGGGAGATCGCCCCATCCTCTGGCACCTGATGAAGTATTACTCCCATTTCGGGTTCAATCGTTTCATTCTTTGCCTCGGTTACCGCGGCGACTACATCAAAGAATACTTTTACAATTACGAGACCATGAACAGCGACTTCACCATTGATCTGGCGAAGAAACGCGTTCAGTTTCACTCGTCCCATCCTGAGCAGTGGGAGGTCACCCTGGCCGACACCGGCCTGGAAGCAATGACAGGAGCCCGCATCAAGCGCATCGAGCGCTACGTTCAGGCCGAACGCTTTTGTCTCACCTACGGAGATGGTCTCTCCAACGTCGATCTGCATAAGTTGCTCGCATTCCACGAGTCCCACGGCAAGCTCGCCACGATGACCGCCGTCCATCCGCCCTCCCGCTTCGGCACAATGGAGTTCGAGGGGGAGCGGATCACGTCGTTCGCGGAGAAGCCCAATATGGGCGAGGGCTTCATTAATGGTGGCTTCTTCGTCTGCGAGCGCGGCGTCTTCGACTACCTCGAGCGCGACGATGCCTGCATCTTCGAGCGGGCTCCCCTCGAGCGCCTCGCGCAGGACGACCAACTCTTGGCCTACCGTCACGGCGACTTCTGGCAGTGTATGGACACCATTCGCGATGCTAAGCTCCTCAACGACCTCTGGGCCTCCGGAGAGTCTCCGTGGCGGATCTGGGGCGATCGCCAGCCCATCGAGATCGAGAGCAAGATTCCCGCCGCCCTTCCCCCGGTCCCTGCAGGAGATCGTCAGTGAGCCACTGGAAAAACCGTAACGTCTTCGTCACTGGTTGCACGGGCCTTTTGGGTTCGTCGCTAACCCGGCACCTCGTTGAACAGGGTGCCAACGTCGTTGGCCTCGTCCGCGATAGCGTGCCGCGTTCCCTCTTAGCTCGGGAGGGAATTCTCCAGAAGATCAACGTGGTCCATGGCTCCTTGGAGGACTACGTCCTCCTCGAACGGGCCCTCAACGAGTACGAGATCGAAGTTGTCTTCCACCTGGCCGCCCAGACTATCGTCGGGACCGCCAACCGCAGCCCGCTCTCGACCTTCGAGGCAAACATCAAGGGGACCTGGCAGCTCCTCGAGGCTTGCCGTAGAGTCCCTACCGTCAAGCGAGTTCTTTTCGCCTCCAGCGACAAGGCTTATGGCGATCACGAGGTTCTGCCCTACCAGGAGGACGCCCCCCTCATCGGGCGCCACCCTTACGACGTTTCGAAGTCCTGCTCCGACCTCATCGCCCAGTCGTACCACCACACCTACGGGATGAACGTCTGCATCACTCGTTGCGGTAACCTGTACGGCCCCGGCGATCTCAACTTCAACCGCCTCATCCCCGGTACGATCCGCTCCCTGCTCAACGACGAGAAGGCGGTCATCCGGAGCGATGGGTCTTACATTCGCGACTACTTCTTCGTCGAGGACGGCGTCGAGGCCTACCTGCACCTCGCCGAAGCCATGGATCGCCAGGACATCGGCGGGCATGCCTTCAACTTCAGCAACGAGCTGCAAATCACCGTACTCGAGCTGGTCAATCGGATCGCCGAGCTGATGGGTCGCCAGGACCTCGCGCCCCTCGTCCTCAACCAGGCCACCGGGGAGATCAAGCATCAGTACCTGTCGGCTGAGAAGGCCCGCACGATGCTCGACTGGCATCCGCGGCACACGCTGGTGGAGGGGCTGGATCACACCATCGCGTGGTACCGCAGTTTCCTTTCCGAGAACAATCAGGCGCTTCCGGCGCTGAGTAAGTAATAGAGGATTTCATGACCACTCAAACCCGCACCCAGGAAGTCATCCGGGCGGAAATCACCCAGCTGGTCGAGGAACTCTACCAGGTGGAGCACCTCCCGGCGCCCTTCGTGGCTGGCACGACCTCGGTCCCCTATGCGGGACGGGTCTACGATCAGGACGAAATCGTCGCCCTTGTGGACTCCAGCCTCGACTTCTGGCTCACGCTCGGCAAGCATGGCAAGGAGCTCGAGAAGCAGCTCGCCGCGCTCGTCGGTACGCGGTACTGTCTGCTGGTCAACTCGGGCTCATCGGCGAACCTCCTGGCCTTCGCGGCGTTGACGAGCCCGCTACTCGGCGATCGCCGGATCAAGCCCGGGGACGAGGTTGTCACCGTCGCGGCCGGCTTCCCGACCACCATCAATCCTATCATCCAGTACGGCTGCGTCCCGGTTTTCCTGGATGTCGACCTCAAGACTGCCAACATCGACGTGAGCCGCCTCGAAGAGGCCATCACCCCCAAGACCAAGGCCATCATGGTCGCCCATACCCTGGGCAACCCCTACGACATCGCCGCCATCAAGGCCGTGGTCGAGAAGTACGGCCTCTGGTGGGTCGAAGACAACTGCGACTCGCTGGGCTCCACCTTCGAGGGCAAGAACACCGGTGGTTTCGGCCACCTGGCCACCCAATCCTTCTATCCCCCGCACCACCTCACCATGGGTGAGGGCGGCGCGGTCTTCACGAACGACCCCTTGCTCAAGCGCGCCGTCGAGTCTCTGCGCGACTGGGGCCGCGACTGCTGGTGCCCCTCGGGCAAGGACAACACCTGCTGCAAGCGTTTCGGCTGGCAACTGGGCAGCCTGCCCGAAGGGTACGACCACAAGTATACCTACTCGCACATCGGCTACAACCTCAAGCCCCTGGATCTCCAGGCAGCCATCGGGCTCGAGCAGATGAAGAAACTGCCCGCCTTCACCGAGGCCCGGAAGCGTAACTGGCAGACCCTGCGCCAGGCCCTCAGCCAATACGAAGCTGTGCTCGATCTGCCGGAGGCAACGCCTGGGACCGATCCCTCTTGGTTCGGCTTCCTGTTCGGAGTCAAGCAGGGTGCATCCTTCAAGCGCCTGGAGCTGGTGCGCTACCTCGAAGACGCCAAAATCCAGACCCGCATGCTTTTCGGTGGGAACCTCTTACGCCAGCCCGCTTACCAGGGCATCCAGCACCGGGTCGTGGGCGACCTGACCAACACCGATCGCATCATGACCGACTTCCTGATCGTAGGCGTTTACCCGGGTATCGATGGGCCCCGCATGGATTACATCATCCGCGTGATTGCGGACTTCATGGCGTCGAGGGGGATCTCGCCGGAACTTCCGGCATAGCATTGCATCGGGGAGCCTCGTGAAACGCCTTCTCACCTACGCGCTCGTCGCGTTCGGCAGCCTGCTGATCCTAACGGGAGTCCTGCAATTCTGGCGGGGGGACCTGACCGTTCCCCTGACCTACTCCAACGGCGACGCTCTCTTCAGCTCGATGTCGGTCAAGTCCATCGTCGACCATGGCTGGTACCTGCAGAATCCGAACCTGGGGGCTCCCTTCGTTCAGAACATGCAGGACTTCCCGCTGGCCGATGCGGCCAACATGTTGCTGATCAAGCTGATGACCCTGCTCTTTCCGAGTTTTGGGGCCGCCATCAACGGCTTCTTCATCCTCACCTTTCCCTTAGTCGCCATCAGCGCGTTCTTCGTCCTTCGTTACTACAAGGTTTCTAGCTCGACGGCTGCGGTCTGCTCGCTGCTATATGCGTTCATGCCGTTCCACTTCCTGCGGGGCTTGTCTCACCTACTCCTTTCTGCGTATTACACGATTCCCATCATCACTCTGCTGGCTCTTGAACTCTGGAGCAAGAATCCTCCCTTCTTCGAGCAGGGGCGCTTCCAGTGGAGCCACCGTTCGGCATGGTTCCTGCTGGCCTGCTTGCTGATCGGCTCGGCAGGGGTCTACTACGCATTCTTCGCCTGCTTCTTTATTGGTGTGGCCGCCCTTTCGAGTTACGTGAACCGAAGGCAGTTCAAGGCCCTCGTCTCGGCGGCCGTGCTGGTCGGCGCCATTGCCGGCACCGTCGTCCTCAATGTCGCCCCCAGTCTCATCTATCAGGCCCAGCACGGGCAGAATCCTGACGTGGCCGTGCGTGGGGCTGTCGAGGCCGAGGTCTTCGCGATGAAGATCACGCAACTGGTGCTACCTCAGGGTGGCCATCGCCTGCCGGTCTTCGAGAAAATTGCCCGGAAATACGACGGGTTCCCCCTGCCGAACGAGAACATGGAGACCCTGGGGGCCATCGGCAGCATCGGCTTTCTAAGCTTAATTTTCCTGCTGCTCAAGGGGCGGCGCCTCTCCCAGTCGTTGAGCCCTCGTCTGGCGCTTTTGAATCTTGGGGCCGTCTTGCTTGGAACGATCGGAGGCTTCGGAGCTCTGTTTGCGATTTTCGTCTCGCCGAGCATCCGGGCCTACAACCGGATCAGCATCTTCATCGCCTTCTTCGCGTTGTTTCAGGTTGCCCTGCTTCTGGATTGGTTCCAGCAGCGCTACCTCCCTCAGGGCTGGAAACGTATCACGTTCCAGGGGGTGCTTGTCGTGGTGCTGACCCTGGGGATCCTCGATCAGAACACGGCGTACTACGTCCCCCAGTACGCGCAGGCCAGCGAAGAGTTTAAGCATGATCAGGCCTTCATTCAATCAATCGAGGTATCCCTCCCGAAGGGGGCCATGATCTTCCAGCTCCCCTACGCGCCCTTCCCGGAGCACCCTCCTCTCCATGAAATGAAGGACTACGAACTCTTCCGGGGGTACCTCCACTCGAAGGATCTCAAATGGAGCTACGGCGGCATGAAGGGACGCCCAGGAGACCTCTGGCAGCGCAGCCTCGTCACCAAGCCGATTGGTCAGATGGTCGAGACGCTGGCCCTCGTGGGATTTAATGGCATTTACATCGATCGCTTCGGCTACGCCGATCGCGCCGCCGAGTTGGAGGGTCAACTGGCGGAACTGCTCGGGGTCGCTCCCGTCGTCAGCCCGAACCAGCGGCTCAGCTTCTTCGGCATGCGCTCCTACCGGGAACGCCTTGCGGCAAGCATGCCGGCGGATGAGTGGAGCCGCAGGGCCCTCCACGCCTTCCCTCTCTCGTTTACGTGGGGGAAGGGCTTCTACCAGCATGAAGAGGGATCATGGGGGCCGGAATCCCATAACGAATGGCGCTGGTGTGCGAAGCAGGGTGAGTTGATCATCGAGAATCCCTCGCAGGCCGTGCGCAAGGCCATTCTCAAGATGCACGTCGACGCTGGCGTTCAGGCGCCGTCCACCCTTCTGGTCAAGGGGGGCGGGCTATCCGATGCGATTCCCATGGGCTCGGGCTCTATTCAGGTGGCCAAGATCGTGAGCCTCCATCCGGGGCGCAACGTCATCGCCCTCGAGACCAACGCCTCGCGGCATAAGCCGCCCGGCGACTCTCGCAAGCTCTACTTTCGAGTTATCAACTTTGCCCTCGATGATCAGGAGGCGCCATGACCAGCACGCCCTCCCGCTTGCTCTCAAGGATCGATCGCCGCTTCATCCTGTTCCTATTCGTCGGTGGAGTGAACACCCTTTTCGGTTATTCGGTCTTCGTCCTCCTGACCTTCTTGCAACTTGCGCCCAGCTTGGCCCTCTTGCTCTCGACAGTTGCGGGAGTCCTCTTCAACTTCAAGACCACAGGGGGCATCGTCTTCGCGAACCGTAACAATCGGTTGATCGTCAAGTTCGTGCTGGTTTATTCGTTGCTCTACGGGATCAACCTCTCGCTGCTCAAGGTCCTCATGGCGACCGGGCTTGGCGTATATGTCGCCTCCGCCTCGCTCGTGATTCCCATGGCCCTGCTGTCCTTCATCCTGAACAAGCGGTTCGTCTTTTCGGAGGGAACGTGAATCTCATTTCTGTGGTGACCCCCTGCTACAACGAAGAAGCAAATGTCGATGAGCTTCACGCCCGTATCAAGGCCGTCTTCGATCGCTTCCCGCAGTACCGTTACGAGCATATCTTCATCGACAACGCCTCGAAGGACGGCACTCATTCCAAGCTGCGAGAGCTGGCGAGCCGGGATCCCAACGTCAAGGTGATCCTCAACGTCCGGAACTTCGGCCACATCCGCTCTCCCATGCACGGCCTCATGCAGGCCCATGGCGACGCGGTCATCCTCATGGTCTCCGACCTGCAGGATCCGCCCGAGATGATTGCCGACTTCCTCGAGAAATGGGAGGCTGGCTACAAGGTGGTCCTGGGCGTCAAGATCGAGAGCGAGGAGACCCCGCTCATGTTCGCCATTCGATCCGCCTACTATAACCTCATCGCCAGGGTCTCCGAGATCGAACTCACCAAGAACAACACGGGCTTCGGTCTCTACGACCAGCGCCTCATCCAGATCATCCGTGAGTTGGATGACCCTTACCCCTACTTCCGCGGCTTGATTTCGGAAATCGGCTTCGAGAGCGCCAAGATCCCCTACAAGCAGCCCGCTCGAAAGCGCGGAATCACCAAGAACAACTTCTACACCCTCTACGACATGGGCATGCTCGGGATCACCAACCACTCGAAGGTTCCCCTGCGTCTCGCAACCATGGCTGGCTTCATGCTGGCGACCTTGAGCTTGATCGTTGCCTTCGGCTACTTCGTCGCCAAGCTGCTTTTCTGGAGCTCCTTCTCGCTTGGCCAGGCCCCCATCCTCATCGGCATCTTCTTTTTCGCCTCGGTTCAACTTTTCTTTACCGGCATTCTGGGCGAGTACATCGGCGCCATCTACACGCAGGTGCTCAAGCGCCCGATGGTGGTCGAACGAGAGCGCATTAACTTCGACACCGAGCCTGAACTGTCACCTAATCTCAGAGGGAGTATCGCCAAATGATCAAGGTCTCGGACTATATCGCTCAGACACTCGCCAGGCACGGCATTCGGGACGTCTTCCTGGTGACTGGCGGTGGGGCCATGCACCTCAACGATGCCTTCGGGCGATGCTCCGATCTTCAGTATCACTGCTTCCACCATGAGCAGGCTTGTGCTATGGCTGCCGAAAGCTACTACCGCTTGACCAACCGCCTTGCAGCCGTGAACGTGACCTCCGGTCCCGGCGGCACCAACGCCATCACCGGGGTCCTCGGCGCATGGCAGGACTCCCTCGGAATGATCGTCATCTCCGGCCAGGTGAAGTACGAGACCGTCGTACGGAGCACCGGTCTCCCGCTGCGGCAACTGGGAGATCAGGAGCTGGACATCGTCCCGATGGTCGCTCCCATCACCAAGTATGCGGAAATGGTCATCGATCCCGAGACGATCCGCTATCACCTCGAAAAGGCGCTTCATCTGGCAGTGACGGGGCGCCCCGGCCCTGTTTGGCTGGACATCCCCCTGAACGTCCAGGGCGCGATGGTCGATGAGAACGAACTCGTAGGCTACGATCCCCGAGAGGACGCCCTCGCGGCTCCCGAAACCGACCTGGATGCCCCGTGCGCGGAGCTCTTGGAGCGCCTCAAACAGGCGAAACGCCCGGTCATCCTCGCCGGTTCAGGCATCCGCCTCGGCAAGGCCCATGAGGACTTCATCCGGCTGGTGGAACGCTGGGGCATCCCCGTGGTTACCGCTTGGAACGCCCATGACTTGATATGGAACGACCATCCTAACTATGTCGGGCGACCTGGGACCGTCGGGGATCGCCCAGGCAACTTCGCCGTCCAGAATTCCGACTTGCTGCTGGTGCTGGGCTGCCGACTCAATATACGGCAGATCAGCTACGCTTGGGAGAACTTTGCCCGCGCGGCCTTCAAGGTCGTCGTGGATGTCGACGGCGCCGAACTACAAAAGCCGACCATTCGCCCGGATTTGCCCATCCACGCCGACGTCGCGGACGTCCTGCGTCAACTGCTGGCGGCTGAACCGCACACGCTTCCGCAAGCGCACCGCGAGTGGCTCGATTGGTGCCTGGAGCGCAAGCAGCGCTATCCGGTCGTTCTACCCGAGTACCGGGATCAGCAGAGCCCCATCAACCCCTACTGCTTTGCCGAGACGCTGTATGCCGAGCTCCCGGAAGATGAGATCGTCGTAACCGGCGATGGTACCGCGTGCGTGGTTACCTTCCAGGCGGCCCACCTCAAAAAGGGGCAGCGTCTCTACACGAATTCCGGTACGGCCTCGATGGGGTATGACCTGCCTGCGGCAATCGGGGCATGCCTCGGTCATGGTAAGAAGCGGGTCATCTGTCTTGCGGGTGATGGTAGCATCCAGATGAACCTCCAAGAGCTTCAGACCATCGCGGGCAATCAACTGCCCATCAAGATCTTCGTACTCAACAACGGGGGCTACCACTCGATCCGCCAAACCCAGAACACCTATTTCTCCGATAACTCGGTGGGTTACGACGCCGCCAGCGGCGTCAGTTTTCCGAGCTTCGAAAAGATTGCCTATGCCTACGGCATTCCCTACCGCTACTGCGACCAGCTTGATGAACTCCCCCAGATCGTGCGGGAGACCCTTTCCGGTGAAGGTCCTCAGTTGTGCGAGGTTGTGTTAGACCCCAACCAGCCGTTTGCCCCCAAGCTTTCCTCGAAGGCTCTCGCTGATGGGCGCATGGTATCGGCACCACTCGAGGACATGTTTCCCTTCCTTGAGCGCGAGGAGTTCATGCATAACATGCTGATTGCCCCGCTGACTGAGTAACTATCAAGCTTTCGAAAGGCGCCGCGGCTCCTGATCCAGGAACGACAACCATTTGGTTGGTAATTTTATACTGTTTGGTTTACACTTGGGCTACTTGCCTTCCTTAGGTCCCCTAGCCCCCATGATAAAAAGGATATGCTTAGATGAACCGACTCGAAAAGCGGATGGTCGACATCCTCACGGATCTCAAGGAAAATTACAACGTCATCGGGGTCAAGGCCGAATTCGAGGCCGAGGGTACCCGGATGGAGGAGGCGATGCGCCTCAAGGAAGTCAGCCTGAAGGCAGGCCTGGGGCTCACCCTCAAGATCGGCGGCTGCGAGGCCATCAAGGACATGTTCGAGGCGGCTAGCCTGGGCGTTGTCCACGTCGTCGCCCCTATGGTCGAGACTCCATACGCCCTCAAGAAGTATCTGGGCGCCATTAATATCGCGTTTTCGGAAGAGGATCAAGAGGATGTTGACTTCTTGATCAATCTTGAAACCATCACCGCCTGCAGAAACTTTGATGAGATGCTCAAGTTGCCCGAGATTGGAAAACTCAAAGGCGTCGTCATCGGCCGCGTCGATCTGTCGGGCTCCATGGGCTTGGGCCGCGACTCGATCAACGATCAGGAAATCCTGGATGTCGCCCTTGAAGCGGCTGCCAAGGCGAAGGCCGCAGGGCTGGAAGTGGTGGTCGGCGGCGGCGTCTCGATCCACTCGCTGCCTTTCTTCAAGGCCTTCCCCGAGGGGCATCTCGATCGCTTCGAGACCCGCAAAGTGGTCTTCGGCTGCCCAGGCGCTTTGGCCAACCCCGAAAAGGCTTTCCTCAAGGCGGTGGAATTCGAGCTGCTCTGGCTCAAAAACAAGAAGAACTACTACGGTGCCATTCATCGGGAGGACGATAGCCGTCTGACGATGCTCGAGGCGCGCTACCGGAAATCCATCGAAACGATCGACGGCGGTGCGCTCGAGATGGTTTCCCGAGTCTAAGTCTGTCTGATGCGTAAAGCGCTGGTTACCGGGGGGAGCCGAGGTATCGGCGAAGCCATCGCCGAGGTGCTTCGCGCCCAAGGTGTCGAGGTCGTCACGCCCTGGCGAAACGAATTGGATCTATCCGATTCGAGTTCGATCGATCGCTTTACCGAAAAGTACCGTGAGGTAGGCTTCGATATCCTGGTCAACAATGCCGGAATCAACCTCCTCAGCTCTCTCGACGACCTAAGCGACGTTGACTGGCAGCAGATGGTCCAGATCAATCTGACCGCTCCCATGCAGCTGATGCAAGCCTTCACCCCGGGAATGAAAGCCCGGGGTTGGGGCCGGGTAGTAAATGTCAGTTCTGTCTTCGCGCTTGTCACCAAGGAGAAGCGAATTTCGTATTCGGCAACCAAATCCGGGTTGCTGGGTGCGACTCGGACCGCTGCCGTTGAACTCGCTCCCTATGGCGTACTTGTGAACGCGGTCTGCCCCGGCTACGTGGAGACCGAACTCACCCGCCAGAACAATTCCCCCCAGGACTTGGCGCAAATCGCTGAGTCCATCCCCATGCAGCGGCTCGCAAAGCCCTTCGAGATTGCTAGTTTCGTTGCTTTTCTCTGTTCCGAGCAGAACACGTATCTGACGGGCCAAACCATCGCAGTGGATGGTGGCTTCACCTGCAAGTAGGTTGCGATGCTTTCCATTTCGAGCAAGTTTCATTCCTATACCGTCGAGCCGGCCCAAAGCCTGGATGAAGTGATCACTGGCCGTTGCCCCCCAGGGCAAACGTTCATCCTGGTCGACCGCAATGTTCAGCAACTCTATCCAAGTGCCTTCTCGGATGGCGTGGCGACGAATCGAATTTTCAGCATCGAGGCTACCGAGGAGCAGAAGTCCTACGAGCAGTTGACCCCTCTCTTCACTCAGCTCCTGGAAACGGGGTTTCGCAAGGACTGCATTTTGCTGGTGATCGGGGGCGGTGTTCTGCAGGACATTGGTTGCTTTATTGCCTCGGTGCTTTTTCGAGGGGTCCGCTGGGAGCTCGTTCCGACGACCCTGTTGGCCCAGTGTGACAGCTGTATCGGCAGCAAGAGCTCGATTAACATTGGAGCCTTCAAGAATCAGATTGGTACTTTCTACCCGCCCCACCGTATCCATATGATCTCCGACATTCTCCAGACCCTTCCTCCAGACGAAATTCGCTCGGGTTTGGGAGAGATCATCAAGCTATTTATCGTCGCAGGTGGTGCCGCGTTCGATGGGTTGGCGCAACGACTAGATGACTTTGAGGATCCAGGGGTGCTCCAAGAGCTGATTCATGAATCCCTCCGCATCAAGAAACGCTACATCGAGCAGGACGAGTTAGACAAGGGAGTGCGCAACCTCCTTAATTACGGGCATACCTTTGGACATGCCTATGAGTCCGCCACGAACTATGCTATTCCGCATGGGATCGCCGTGACCCTCGGTATCGCGACGGCAACCTATTTTTCGGAGCAACTCGGAATGGTTGAGAATGGCAGTTATCGCGCCATGGTTCGGATGCTCTATCCCTTCTTTGCGCCTTACCACGAGCACTTGCTGGCAGCTGAACCCGAGCGGATTCTCAAGGCAATGAAACTCGACAAGAAGAACACAGGTTCTGTGATTAACTGCATCCTCACTGAGGGGCCTGGGGCCCTGAAGAAGGTACCTTTGTCTCTCGACGAGCAGGTTGCTCCGATGATGTCCGGTTTCCTCGCGAACCTCTCGACTTAGCGCAGGGTTCTCAATATGAATCGCTTGGCAGATGACCTAGACCACGTCCTCGCCCGCACGCGCGAACTTTGGGAGGAAACACGAGGCAAACGGATATTTGTGACCGGCGGGACCGGCTTTTTCGGGAGCTGGCTTCTTGAATCCTTTGTCTGGGCTAATGACCACCTCAGCCTGAACTCCGAGATCCATGTCCTGACCCGAAGCGAGGAGGCATTCGCCGAGAAGGCTCCTCATCTGGCAAATCATCCAGCAGTACGCTTCCACCATGGCGATGTGAGAAGCTTCGACTTTCCCCCGGGGACGTTTGCCTACGTAATACACGCTGCGACCGCGGCGAGCGCCAAGCTCAATGAGGAAGACGGCCTCTTGATGCTCGATACGGTGATGCAAGGTACCCGGCGCACACTCGATTTTGCCCGTTCTTGCCAGGCTGAGAAGTTCCTCTTGACTAGCTCCGGTGCGGTGTATGGCCCGCAGCCTTCCGAACTTTCACATGTCGGCGAGGAGTACCTGGGGGGACCGGATCCCATGGCCCTCGCGTCCTCTTATGGGGAGGGCAAGCGGCTTGCTGAGTTACTGTGTGCCATCTACCACCGGCAGTACGGATTGGAAACCAAGATCGCGCGCTGCTTCGCCTTCGTAGGCCCCTACCTACCTCTCAATTCACACTTTGCCATCGGGAACTTCATTCGAGATGCCCTGGCGGGAAGTCCCGTTCGCGTGGGGGGAGACGGGACTCCTTACCGCTCGTACCTCTATGCAGCAGATCTCGTCATCTGGCTTTGGACTATCCTCTTCAAAGGTGACAGTTGCCTGCCTTATAACGTGGGGTCCGAACAAGATCTCACCATCTCCGAACTCGCAGGTACGGTGGCACATGCCGTCGGAAGTCATCCGGTGGATGTGCGAATCGCATTGCCGCCTATCTCCGGAAAGCTCCCATCGCGCTACGTGCCGGCAACGCGACGTGCATACGAAGACCTCGGTCTTCAAACACTGATCGAGCTTCCTGATGCAATTCGGCGAACGGCGAAGTGGGCAAAAGAGTGTTCCTCAGACATGCAGCGAACGACGGCCGGGTAGCTCGAGCATACGATGTCTCTAGACGAGAGTGAAACGACGGCACTGAAAATAATCCCGTAGACTCTCTTCCCAGTTGGGTAAAGCCATTAGACCGCTCAGTTCCAGGGCTCGGTTTCTCATCACCGAGTACCTGGGACGGGGGGCGGGGCGATTGAGTTCCTCGGTGCTTTGCGGCAGCACGGGAGTATTCAGTCCGCCTAATTCCACGATCTTGCGGGCGAAATCCATCCAGGTGCATTCCCCCTGCCCGGTGGCATGGTAAATGCCGTAGCGCCCGGTCCGGATGATCCGGCTGATGGCTTCGGCGAGATCCCGGGTCCAGGTGGGGCATCCCCACTGATCGTTCACCACCTTGAGTTCAGGCCGTTCGGCCGCCGCCTTCAAGATGGTCTCGGCGAAGTTCTTGCCGTGGTGCCCGTAGAGCCAGGCCGTCCGAACGATGTAAAACTGCCCCAGTACCTGCTGGAGATGCTGCTCGCCGGCATACTTGCTGCGGCCGTAGACGCTCCGGGGGTTCGGCACGTCGTACTCGTCGTAGGCCGAGCCCTTCTCGCCGTCGAAGACGTAGTCCGTGCTCACGAGCAGCATGGAGGCGCCGGTCTCTTGGCAGGCCAAGGCCACGTTCCATGTGCCCAGGGCGTTGACGCGGTAGGCCGTGTCGGGATCGGCCTCGGCACCGTCGACGTTGGTGTAGGCGGCGCAGTGGACCACGACGTCCGGGCGGGCCAGGGCGATCGCCCGCTTCGTCGCCTCCAAGTCCGTGATGTCCAGCGGTACGAAGCCCCGTGCTTCGCTCGGTAGCATGTCACTCGGGATGACCTCGTCCCCTGCCGCCAGCAGGACCGGAACCAGATCCTGCCCCAGCATGCCTTGTGCTCCGGTCACGAATATCCGCATCGCTCCTCCTCGGTGGAAATCCCTATTGATCGTTTCTGGGTCTTATGCTAAATTTGGTTTAAGGTTGCTTAAGGAAATATTAAGACAGTGCCTTCCCGTATTGATATGGAGAGCTGCCATGACTTCGCACGGACCCTGGCGCGTACGCCTTCTTCTCAGCCCCCTCGTCGAAGCCCCCAAGCCCGAATAAATCATCCGATTATCAAGGAACCTGGGATCAGTAACACCCCCACCGTCCCTCCGTCAAGGGGGGACATGTTCATTAGGGCTTGGTGCCTCGGAAGCGTATTGACGGGCGGTCTAGAGCCGCCGGAAAGCGACCGACTCGGGGGTCACGTCCACGGCCATGGCGTAGGCTCCGCCCACGACCACCTGGGGCACTCCGCGCCAGGTCGACTGGTGGACGGTCGGAAGGTTGCCGGCGAATACCGCCTGTACCTGGTTCTGCTTGAAGAGTTGCAGGAGCTTCAGGACCTCGTTGCGGTCTCGCATCGCCACGCTGCGGCCCTTGCGGGGGTCGACCAGCGGAAGGTGGAGGAAGACGAAGCTGCGTTTCACGTTCGCTTCCCGGAACTGAGCGAAGCGCTCCGCCAGCCAGCGATGCTGACTCGGCCCCAGGCGGCCCGAGGTGTTGTCCAAGAAGATGAAGCCCGTACCGTCCACGGCGAAGGCGCTAGGAGCCTTCCCGAGTGTCGATTGGTAGGCCTTGGCCGCATCGCGGGTGCCACGCAGGGTGTAGGTGGGGAAGCGATTGGCCTTCAGCGCTTCGGATAGATGAGTCGCCGTTCGCCCCGAGTTGCCGAGATGGATGGCGAAGTTGGGGGTGTCGGCCTTGGCGAGCCCGCCCAGTCCCCCGCCGGTGACCACGAACCGGAAATTGCCCTTGAGGTTGGGATCGAGTGTCCAGACCCCCTGGGAGCCTCCCGGCACGCTGATCGCGGTGCTGAGCGTGCCGTCCCGGCTGGCCCCGTCCGAAACCCCTTGCGGAGTGGTGAGAAAGGCGCCCGTCGGCACGTTCAGCCACTGGATCTTGGCCTGGAAAAAGGAAGCGTCGGGATTGTCGAGGGTCAACACCGTTTGGGGCGAGTTGGCCCAGACCGTGATGAGGCCGTTGTTGCGAGCGGCGCTTCCCCCCAGGACCGTCAAACCGATGTTGCGGGCCGCGGCAGGAGCTGTCACGATCAGCGCCAGCGTCAGACTCAGAAACGAAGCCAAGGCGGGCTTGACGGTCCTGGAATTCCGCGGGCGTCCGGTGTTCCGGGCTCCGAACGACCTACGGCCAATCATGTCGATTCGAACCTCTCAACTGCAATGCAACGACGTTCCCCCCATCATACCATGGCTGCGAGGGCCTCAAAAGTAGTCAAGGCCTTGGGTATGGTATAGTAGAGGCCATTCGGCTGATCTGTTTTTGGATGAGGTGCTGGAATGCCAAAGCTGAGCGTCGCCGTCGTCTGGCACATGCACCAGCCCCTTTACAAGGACCGCCTGACAGGCCGCTACCTGATGCCATGGGTCCGGCTCCACGCCATCAAGGACTACCTCGACATGGTCGAGATCCTGAAACCGTACCCCAAGATCCGCCAGACCTTCAATCTCGTCCCCTCTTTGCTCGAACAGCTGGTCGACTACGGTCATAACGGGGCCGTCGATCGCGCGCTGGAGCTCACCCTCAGGCCCATCGACCAGCTGACGCCGGACGACAAGACCTACCTCCTGGAGCGCTTCTTCGATCTGAACTGGGATAACCAGCTTCGCCCCTATCCGCGCTACCTGGAACTCGCCAACAAGCGCACCGATCTCCTGGCTCACATGGCCGCCGAGGAAGCCGCTTCGCGCTTCTCCGATCAGGAGCTGCTCGACCTCACCGTCTGGTTCAACCTCGCCTGGTTCGACCCCATGTGGCTAACGCGCGATCCTGACTTGATGGCCCTCGCCCGGAAGGGCCGTGGGTTTACCCAGAGCGAGCGCGAACTCCTCATCGCCAAGCAGCGCGAGCTCATCCGCGCCATCATTCCCACCTACACCCGGATGCAAGCCGAAGGCCAGATCGAACTCACCACCACCCCCTTCTACCACCCGATCCTCCCCCTCCTGGTCGATACCCAGTCGGCGCGGGTCGCGCGTCCGGATCTGCCGCTGCCCGAGCACCGCTTCCAGCATCCCGAGGACGCCCACGCTCAGGTCCGCAAGGGCCTCGAGTACTTCGAAGCGAACTTCGGCTATCGCCCCCGCGGCATGTGGCCCTCCGAAGAATCCGTCAGCCCCGCCGTCGTCGAGCTCGTCGCCGATCAGGGAGTCGCCTGGATCGTCAGTGACGAAGGCATTCTCGCCCACTCGCTGGGAGCGAAACTCACGAGAGACGCCGATGGGCAGGTCAATGAGCCCGAAATCCTCTACCAACCCTACTGGGCCGAGTCCAACGGCAAACGCGTCGCCATGGTCTTCCGGGACATCGTCCTATCGGATCTGATCGGCTTCTCCTACTCCCGCATGGCACCCCAGGACGCCGCGCGCGATCTCTACGACCGCCTGAAGACCATTCACTCCCGTCTACCCAAAGACCAGAGCCACCTCGTCACCATCGCTCTCGACGGCGAAAACTGCTGGGAATACTACGTCAGAGACGGGGCTGATTTTTTGAATGCTTTTTACGCGCTGGTATCCGCGGACGAAGAACTCGCGATGGTCACCGTGAGCGAGTACCTGCGCGCGCATGAGCCGCGAAAGACCCTGAGTCGGCTGTACTCGGGGTCATGGATCTATTCGGACTTTACCACCTGGATCGGGGAGTCCACCAAGAACCGGGCCTGGGACTACCTTTACGAGGCCCGCCAGGCTCTCGCCGCTCATTCCCGGCATCCCCGCCACGAAGCGGCCCGGGAAGAAATCTACATCGCGGAGGGAAGCGACTGGTTCTGGTGGTTCGGCGAGGGCCATAACTCGGGTCAGGACGATCTCTTCGACTGGCAGTTCAGGCTTCACCTCCAGAACGTATACCAGTTGCTGGACCTTCCCGTTCCATCCGAGCTTCTCGAGCCGGTGGCGCGGCCGGCCGTACTGATACCGACCGTCAAGGAATTTGCCTTGACTCCCGCGATCGATGGGCGGCGCAGTTCTTCCGAGAGTTGGAAGGGCGCCGGAGTCTTCGACCCCACCGTGGGCCAGGGGGCCATGCACGCCGCTACCCACGGCGTTCGCCGCTTGCGGTACGGGACGGACGCCACCAACTTGTACCTGCGCGTGGAATTCGCGGATTCCTTCGAGCCGGGCCCTGGGGACGTCCTGGCGATTTATCTCTGCTATCCGGGGCAGACGCGCTTCAACGCGGCGATCGCCTTCGACGACAAGCTGCCGAACTGCCCGATCCAGGACTGGCGCTTCGCGCACGAGGTTCGGGTGACCTGGGACCCGATGGATGCCGTGCTCTCCCAGGCCGGCGAGTACGACACCTGGCATGCGCTCAAGACCTACGTGCGGAGTGCCTATCAGGACGTGCTCGACATCGCGTTGCCGTTGAAGTCGCTGCATCAGGAGCCTGGTGCCGAAGTTCGATTGGCGATCGCCCTGGGATCCAACGGCAACCTCACCGAACTGATGCCGCGCGAGGCGGCCATCCCCCTTCACGTCTCCGGGAAGGTTGCCGTCGCCGGTCACTGAAAATCGGATATGTTATACTAATGGGACACTGGCCTCCGTAGCTCAGCCTGGATAGAGCTGCTCCGTCCTAAGGAGAGGGTCGGGGGTTCGAATCCCTCCGGGGGCGCTAGTAATGAAGCGGGTTTTGGCTACTTTGCCAGACCCGCTTTTTGCTTTCTACTCAACTCGGCGCCCCCCAATATAGGCGAAAGTAGCCTGGGCGTCCGTCCTGCTATTCCTGACAGCGAACGCATGCGAACGAAGACCGCGGGTCTTGCTCGTCATCGAAGTCAAATGCGAATCTTGTTGTATTCGCAATTCGCGAATACAATATAGCCATGCAGGAGGAGAGCGCATGCTGAAACCTCAAGATGTCCTCGTATTGCTGAGATTAGCCGGGGATTCCTCGAATTGGACCTTCAAGAGCCTCGCGAGCGACCTGGGGATGAGCGTCTCCGAGACGCATGCGGCCCTCGAACGCGCATCTGAATCAGGCCTCTACGACCCGAGGAAGCGCAAGGTTAGGGAGCATGCCCTGCTGGAACTCGCCGTACATGGGATTCCCTACGTCTTCCCTGCAAAACGCTTGCCGAGGTCTCGGGGAATCGTGACCGCGCATAGCGCGGAGCCGCTATTGGGCAAGCTTGTCGTGGGCGATGATGATCGACTCGTTTGGCCCCATCCTGAGGGCACCGAGTTCGGTGATGCTATCGAGCCGCTTTACCGTTCGGCTCCGGAGGCCGCCCGCCGAAACCCCAAGTTGCACCGCCGATTGGCGTTGATTGACGCCCTGCGAGTCGGGCGGGCCCGAGAGAGGAAGATGGCCGCTGAAGCGCTCGATGAAGAGCTGCGCGCATGACGGGACTTGAGCTTCTACGGGAAATTGCCGCCGAACTTGGAAACCTCCGAGAGGACATGGTGTTCACGGGCGGCTTGGTGCTCCCCTTGTACTTCGAGCGGCAACCGAGCGATCGCCTCCGACCCACGTTCGATGCCGATGCTGTCGTGGCTTGCTCGTCTAATGCTCGCTGGGCCGGGATGCAGGCTCAACTGATGCAACTTGGCATCATGCCGCCGAACACCCCGCGCTCCCATCTGCCGGATGAAGACCCCGAAGGGCTACCTCTTGGACGTCATGCCGATGGCCCCTGATGTTCTCGGCTTCGGGAACCGCTGGTTTCAACCAGATTACGAGCAGTCCATCCCTTGCGACCTTGGAAAAGGAGTGAGCATCAGGATTTTTCCTGCTGCCCTCTACGCGGCAGCCAAGGCCGAGGCTTATCGAGATCGTGGCAAGGACGACCCATGGTTGAGCCACGACTTGGAGGATTTTCTCACTTTGCTGGCATGTCGTCCCTTCCTTCTCGTGGAGATCGAAACCGCGGACGAGGAGCTCCGAGCATACCTCAAGGCCTTTGCCCGCGAACTCTTGGCTATGGATCGAATCGACGAAGTCATCGATTCCCATGTCCGTGGGGATGCAGACGAGGCTCAGGCGGCGCTAAAGGCCATCGCTAGAGGGGGTGGTAGGTAGGTTCCCAAGTGGGAGTCTTCCCGCATTTTCGGCACCGATGCTGCCCATCTTCCGCTCAACTCCTGCTCAACAACTCGGCGAAATCCCCAAAAACTGAGCCTGCCTCAGACAACTTCGAATCCGCCGGAAACCTTGCATCCACGCACCTCTTGACCCCTCCGCGCCACTCCCATAAGCTGGGTAAAAGTAGCCTGAATGTCTGCCCTAATGTGAGGGGCGGGGGGGCGGATCCCTCCGGGGGAGCTAGTCATGAAACGGGTTTTCAGCTATTCGGCTGGGCTCGTTTTTTTTCTCTTCGAAACTCCTGCCCTTTCGCTGATGGAAACGGCCGCAGGGCCAGCTTTGGAAGCCCCTGATGGCTGATAGGGCTCTCGAAGAGACCATGAAGACTTCAACGGACGGGAAGAACCGGAAGGAAGGCAAGAGTAATAGAGCATGCGCCTCCGGAACTCTCCGAACTGTGATGATAAGCTCACCAACGCTCTGCCCAGGGGGGCGGAGGTGCGATCTTCCGCGCGAATACACCGCGAGGATCCTTCTTGCGGTGTATTGAGGGTGGAAAACCTGGTAGAATTTCAGGTGGTAAGAAGAATGGATGGAAAGGGGCGCGTCCATGCTGACTATTGACCCTGAGCAGGTAGAGAGGGAATCAACCCTCTCTTCCCCGGCTGAGTTGGCCACGTTTCTGCAAGATACCGTCGGGCAAAAGCTCACGGCCTTTATGGCTGGCTTGAACGATCCCAAGGTCGTCGGGCGCTGGGCAACTGGCAAGAATGCCCCGCAATTTGAGAATGAACAGCGTCTGCGTTACGGCTATCGAATCGTTCGCTTGCTCGCGAACGCGTACGATGCTTCGACGGCCAAGGCCTGGCTATTCGGCACGAACTCCAGGCTCGGGGATAAGGCCCCGGTGATGCTTCTTCGGGAGGCCACGGAGCCAGAGACCCTGGGAATGGTGTTCCTGACTGCTCGAGCGTTTGCAGGGGCCGCTGAGTGAACACTCTTCCCATCGTTTGGCGCCTGGGTCACCCGAGCGACCCGGTGGGATACGTTCCTCGCGAGCTATGCAGCTGGACCTTCCGCTTCGACGATTCCAAGCGGGAGTATCGAACGCTCTACGTCGCTCAAGATCGACTCACATGCTTCCTGGTCAAGTCCCCGGACGTGGTGTAACTTCAGCTGCCGGTCTTTCCACCGGATCTCTTACGCCACCTGCGCCATCGCTTGAGGTGCAGGCAGGCTAACCGGGGCACCCTCCAGTACCCGCAATTTCAGGTGAGCCAGCATCTCCAGGCTCATGTAACGCCGTCCCACCTGCCACTCGTCGTTTTGCTCGGCCAATACCATCCCTATCAACCGCATCGCCGACGCCGCATTCGGGAAGATGCCCACGACGTCCCCCCGGCGGGCGATTTCCTTGTTCAGACGCTCCAAGAGGTTCGTCGAACGTATCTGGCGCCAGTGGCTCTCTGGGAAGTGCATGTAAGCCAGGATGTCTTCCTCGGCCTCCCAGAGCATCTCGGCCACCTGCGGATACTTGTTCAGGAGGGTGTCGGCCATCCGTCGCAGTTGGGCGAGGGCGCTCTCGCGATCCGGCTGGTTGAAGATCGTCCGTACGCTGGCCGTCACCATCCCCTGCGCCGCCTTCGTCACCTTGCCTTGCACGTTGCGCATGAAGTGCACGGTGCAGCGCTGCCAGCTCGCACCGGTCAGCACGGTAGCAACCGCCTTCTTGAGGCCCTTGTGGGCGTCCGTGATCGCAAGTTGAACGCCGCTCAGGCCGCGATCAACCAGACTGCGCAGGAATTCCGTCCAGAAGGTCTCGCTCTCGCTGGTACCGACCGACATCCCGATCACCTCCCGGTAGCCGTCCTCGTTGAGGCCGTAGGCGACGACCACCGCGTTGGAGATCACGCGGCCCGCCTCACGCACCTTGAGGTGAGTGGCATCGAGCCAGAGATAGGGGTAACGCTTGTCGAGTGGTCGGTTGCGGAAGGCGTCGACTTGCTCGTCGAGCGACGCGCAGATGCGGCTGACCTCGCTCTTGGAGACGCCATCCACGCCGAGCGCCTTGACCAGGTCCGAAACCTTGCGGGTGCTCACCCCGTGGACGTAGGCCTCCTGAATGACGTTCAGGAGCGCCTCCTCCGAGCGGCGGCGCGGCGCGAGGAAACTGGGGAAGTAGCTCCCCTGGCGCAGTTTGGGAATGGCGAGGTCGACGGTGCCGACACGGGTATCGAAGCGCCGTTCCCGGTAACCGTTTCGCTGATTGGCTCGGCCTTCGGAGCGTTCGTGGGGCTCTGCCCCAACGAGTTGGCCGACCTCCACCGCCATCACCTGCTTGAGGATGGCGACCAGCGCCCCCTGCAAGAAATCAGGGTTTCCCTCGCCGAGGATCTTGCCGACAAGCTCGCCCACGGTCATGCTGTTCTTGGTCGTCGTCATGGTTCGTCCTTTCCAGTTACTCGCAATAACGGAAAGACCATGGCGGCGACCTTTTTATCAAGGTCCTTCGGAAGCTACACCACTATATGGGACGTGACCTGCTTCCTGGAGATCTTCCAGGACCTCCGTCCGAACGCTGAGGCGCTTGCTCTCTACTCTCAGTTGCCAGACGCAGAGGATGGCATGGATGAGCACATGGCGGGGGTGCTTACCACCCAGCACCTCGCTAATCGAGTCCTCTGCGAGGCGGAGATCGAGCCGCAAACCGCAATTGTCCTTCACTTGGCCCACATTCCGGTTCGGCAAGAACTCTCCCGAAGACTTGCCGTCCTCATGGTTCGGCTCGGCATTCAGCACCTTGACCTCAGCGACATCCAGGGGAACAATCGGCAGCTCACCCAGGCCATCTCGAGGCGAGCATTCGAGGACGGGTACGACGTCATCCGTTTCCCCTCGAAGCTCGACGGTGCCGATTGCTACGTCCTCTTCGAAACGCGCTCCAGCCTCGCACTCCGTGGGACGCCCGTTGCGCTTACTGCCGGCATGCCCGAGTTCCAGATGGTCTGCGCTCTGTTCGGCCTCCGCTTGGCCTGATTTCGGTCAACCTCGTCGTCGCGCGGGCGAAGTCTCAAGGTATTCCCTGCATCGTCCTGCGACGCGTAGCGAACTGCTCTCGCCGAGAAGCCGCATGTCCTGATTGGACGCTTGGGTGGACATGGGGGCACCCCCCATGTCCACCCGACCTCGTCATGTTTTCCGGGGCTCGATCACGAACTTGATGGCCGTCCGCTCCTCGCCCCCGATCTCGATGTCCAGAAAGGCCGGCACGAAGATCAAATCCATCCCCGCCGGTGCCACGTAGCCCCGTGCGATCGCGATCGCCTTCACCGACTGGTTTATCGCCCCCGCACCGATCGCCTGCATCTCGCAGCGCCCCTTCTCCCGGATGCTTCCCGCGATCGCACCCGCCACCGACGCCGGGTTGGAGGTGCTCGCTACGCGGAAGAGGTTGGTTCCAAATGTCGTCATGGCCATCCTGCGCTTTCTTCTTGCACTCATCCGATACGCCCACGATCGTCTCTCGGCTCGCCCACGACCTTTCTCCACCTGACCCGATACCCGGCTCTCCCCGGAAATCCGGCGGCGCCGATCCCAGATGTACAGCATTGGCCATCCGAGCCGCTTTGCGCTCGGCTCGGATGACCAATCTTTATGGGGCAGGTTGGGGAAGGGAACGCGCGGAGTCTAAAAATCCCAAACCGTTCCAAAGACCGCACTCCAACGGTACGCGTCCTGATAGCCCTGACGGATCACCGGGATCAGGACACTCGCTTGCAAGGCCACCCGTGGAGACAGCATCCACGTCACTCCCGGAGCGAGCTGCACCAGCGCCGAACCCGACTCCGACTGCGCCCGACGACCTTCATGCGCGGCCTCCTGCCAGGAGGCCATCTGCTCCACGATCAACGCCACTGAATCGTTGAGACCCCACTCCAGCGCCGTGTGAAACTGGATCCGCTGGCCCGGCCAATCGGTCACCAGCCCCCCCTGCGCATCCACCATCGTCCGACGCAGGCGATAAAAATAGTTGAGGTTCACGATGCCCTTGAGCTGCGACGTCAGCGCGTACTCGCTCGCATGCTCGAACCCCAGGCCAGGAACCCCCGCGCCCAGCCCCTGGTCTGCGTTCCCCGTCGCGAGATCCACCCGCAACCGAACCCGGCCGCTATGCGCCTCCGCGTCCCAAAGCTTGCGCGCCAGCGTCCACGTCAGATCGTAAAGTCCCGTCGCCCCGCCCTGACCGTCGAAAGACCGCCAGACATCGAAAGGCACCACCAGCGAGGTGCTGATCCCGTGGCCAAGCCCCACCTCCAAGCTACTCCACGCTTCCGCGAAGTGATAGCCCGGCTCCTCGGCGTTCGCGGCGAAGAGCTGCCCGTTGATGGCCTTCAACTCATAGGGAGAGTAGCTCAGGTACTCCAGGATCTCGAACTGCCCGATCTCCGGAACGTAGGATCCTGCCGTGTTGACTGTAAATGCGGCTCCCGGCTGGGCCAGGAAGGCCCAGAACAGCGCGCCGAGCGGAACGATCTTCTTCATGCTTAAGTAAGCTCCCAAAGTCTCCAGCCCCTTGTACCCTGGGCTCCTAGGGAATCAAACGATCAGCCCGTTTCCGGGCCCGAATACCCCCGCGACATGCAAGCCGTCGCGCCGCGACGTTGCCGTGGCCCGCCGCGGATGTTACGATCCAGCATCATGAGCGATCGGATCTACATGCAGCGCGCCCTCGAACTCGCCCAACGCGGCCGAGGATGGGCGAACCCCAACCCCATGGTGGGGGCCGTCGTCGTGCGCGACGGCCAGATCGTCGGCGAGGGCTTTCATCCCAAGGTCGGCGAACCCCATGCCGAGGTCTTCGCCCTTCGAGAAGCAGGCGAAAAAGCCCGCGGGGCGACGCTTTACGTGACCCTGGAGCCTTGCAACCACTGGGGACGCACTCCTCCCTGCACCAAGGGCATCATGGAGGCCGGCATCCAGCGCGTGGTCGCCGCCACCTGGGACGCCAACCCCCTGACCGAAGGCCAGAGCCGCCAAGCCCTCGAGGGCGCCGGCATCCGCCTCGACGTCGGCCTTCTCGATGCGGAAGCCCAACGCCTCAACGAGGCCTACTTCCACTTCATCCGCCATCAGCGTCCCTTCGTCGTCATGAAGACCGCCATGACGCTCGACGGCAAGATAGCGACCCCCCGCGGCCACAGCCAATGGATCAGCGGCGAGGAGTCGCGCGCGCACGTCCAGGAGCTTCGCGCCACCTATGCGGGAGTCATGGCGGGAATCGGCACCGTGCTCGCGGACGACCCATCCCTCACCTGCCGGCTTCCCGAGGCCCACGCCCCGGTGCGCGTCATCGTCGATCCCCGCGCCGAGACCCCGCCTGACGCCAAGCTCTTCGCGCATCCTTCCCCCGTGATCCTGGCGGTCGCGCCGGGTGCCGACCTCCAGCGCCGCCAGGCGCTCGAAGCCCGGGGAGCCGAACTCATCGAGGTGCCGGTCCTGGTTCATGGGGCTCAGCCGGCGAACGGCCGGCACCTCGACCTCGACGCCCTCATGGCGATACTCGGTCGGCGAGGCCTGACGAGCCTCCTGCTGGAGGGGGGCGGAAGCCTCAATGCCTCGGCACTGCGCGCCGGCATCGTCTCCAAGGTCGTCGCCTTCGTGGCCCCGAAGCTGCTCGCCGGCGACGGGATCCCCCCGACCCGCGGCCCCGCCTTTGACACCATGGATCAGGCGCTTCGCCTGCGCGGCCTCACATGCCGTCCGAGCGGGGAGGATGTCCGCCTCGAGGCCTACGTGGAGGTACAATAAGGGGCCCCGTTCATCAGAGAGGATGTCCGCATGCTGACCGCGAACTCAACCGTTCCCCCTCGCCTTCGAGCGGCCCTCACGTGCCACTCCCTCAACCTGATTGGCGGCAACTGGTCGCCCGCCGCATCCGGTGAGACCTTCCCGGTGGTGAATCCCGCCGCGCCCGGGGACCTGCTCGCCGCGTTTCCCGCGTCCGAGCCCTCGGACGTTCAGGACGCCGTCGAGGCGGCGCACGAGGCCCTTCCCGGCTGGAGCGCCATGCCCGCTCCGGAGCGCGCCCGTATTCTCGACCGGGCTATCACTCTGCTCGAGGCCCGCGCCGAGGAGCTCGCCTATGCCCTGACCTGGGAGGAAGGCAAGGCGATCGCCGAGGCCCGCGTCGAGGTCCGCCGGGGCCTCGATGCCATGGCCTTCCTGGCCGCCGAAGGGCGCCGCATGGGGGGGCAGACCCTGCCCTCGGCGCAGCCGAATATGCTGGCTTTCAGTCAGCGGCGGCCCCTGGGGGTGGTCGGGATCATCACCCCCTGGAACTTCCCCTTCGCGATTCCCGCATGGAAGCTCGCTCCCGCGCTGATCACGGGAAACACGGTCGTCTTCAAGCCTGCCGAGCAGACGCCGATCTGCGCCATGTTGCTGGCCGAGGCGCTTCAGGAGGCCGGCTTGCCTCCCGGGGTGCTGAACGTCGTTCACGGCGCCGGTGCCGTCGGCCGGGAACTCGTGGCTCACCCGCTGGTTCGCGGCATCTCCTTCACCGGATCCACCGCCGTGGGCAAGGAAATCAACGCGGCGGCGGCCTCGCGGCTCGCCAAGGTACAACTGGAGCTCGGGGGCAAGAACGCCGCCATCGTTCTGGCGGATGCCGATCTCGATCTGGCCGCCCGCGAGATCGCGGCGGCGGCCTGGGGTTCGAGCGGCCAGCGCTGCACGGCGACCAGCCGCCTCATCGTCCAGCGGGAAGTGGCGGAGCAACTCGTGGGCAAGCTGCTCGCGCTGGCGCCGGGCTATCGCGTCGGCTCGGGCTTCGACCCGGAGGTCAAGGTCGGGCCGGTGATCGAGGCGTCGGCCCTGGCTCGGATCGAGAGCTACCTGGATCTTGCCCGTCAGGAAGGCGCCAGCGTGGCCATCGGCGGCCATCGTCTGAGCGGTGACGGCTACTTCTTCGCGCCGACCGTGCTCACCGGGGTCTCGCCCGTGATGACGGTGGCCCAGGAGGAGATCTTCGGGCCGGTTCTTTCGGTGATCGAGGTGGAGAGCTTGGAGGAGGCGATCGCCGTCTCTAATGCCGTATCCTACGGTCTTTCCAGCGCCCTCTACACGCGCGATCTCGCCGCCGCTCTGGGTTACGCCAGGAACGCCGCGACCGGCCTGCTGCACGTGAACTGCTCGTCGATCTACTCGGAGATCCAGCTTCCCTTCGGAGGCATCAAGGATTCGGGCTTCGGCGGCCGCGAGATGGGCCCCACGGCCATCGATTTCTACACCGAATGGCAGACCGTCTACATGCAAGGTTAGCTCGTTTTAACTCCGTATTCGCTCCAAATTAACCGGGAGATAAGAACTTTCAGCGGCGACGACCCGATAAGTCAAGTAACGGATCACTAACGGGCCAACCGGGGCGTCGTCGCGAAGGGTTGAAGGGTTAAGGAGAGCGGAGCATGAAGAAGCAAATCGGGTTCAAATCCCTGCTGAGCCTCGTGCTCTTGGCCTCGATCCTGACCGGTTGCGGCATCGATCCCCCGGGCAAGGTCGTCGACCGCGGCTCCCGCCTCAAGGACCTGAAACTCAATCAGTCTCAGCCCGGGGCCCAGAATCCTCAGCAAGATCCCAACCGCGTCCTCCAGCTCGTGCAGTTGGTCGCTCAGGCTCATTCGCGCAACAACTCCGTGGCCTGCGACCTGATCGCCTTCTTCCGCAAGGACGACGGCACCACGTCGTCGATGAAGAGCAAGTTCCGCTTCAAGAAGCCCAACCAGACCTCGATGGAGATCACCGAGGCCAGCCAGGGCGGCACCGTCGGCACCAAGCTGGTCTGGACCGGCGGCAAGGACGTTGCGATCAAGACCAAGCTGATGGGATTCTGGCTCAAGACTAGCCTCGACGTGAACGATAGCCGCATCGCCGACGCCCGCGGCTACCGGATCAACCAAACCTCCCTGGATCAAATGTTCGCCACCTTCCTTCACGCCCAGGCCAAGCATGAGCTCATGAGCGAAGGATCGCTAAAAGGCCGTCCGGTGGCGGTCGTTCGGGTGGACTCCCCGATGAAGCTGCGCGGAGTGACCCACGAGGTCTTCGGCATCTACGTCGACAACTTCGTTCCCGCCTTCCGCGAACTTTACAACGGCAAGACTTTGCTGATGCGCATTCAGATCGACAATGCCCGCCTGAACCCCTCGATGGAGTCCAGCGCCTTCAACCTCGATTAGCCGCCAGCGATTCCCCTCATCTTCCGTTAATCAGCCCCCCTCGATGGGGGGCTACGGGGGGTGTTCGCCGGCGAAGCCATGGCGTTCCTTAATAATTTCTGAATCACCATGGGGGATGACAGGGGGACTCTCATTTTGTCGGCTCTTCCCATCACGACGGCGGGTCCCGAGCACGCCGCCGAACTGGCCGCCTTCTTCGCCGAGCAAACGGTGGGAAGCGCGTCCTTTGCCTATCGCATCGACCGAAGCCCCGACTTCTTCCGCTATTGCCGCCTCCAGGGCCATGACCATCGCATCCTGATCGCCGAGTCGACCCGAATCTGGGGCTTGCTCTCCGTCCTCTTCGACCGGGTCCACCTCGGCGGGCAACCCCGCGAGATCGCCTACACCGGAGACCTTCGCCTGGATCCCTCCGTCCGCGGCCAGGGACTGGGCGATCGCTTCATGCGCGAAGGCATCCGTACCTGCCGCCATGTTCTCGGCCCCGAGGCCCCCATCGTGACCGCCGTCATGGCCGACAATCCCGCCGGCCTCAAGATGAACGCCAACCTGGAACGCGACGGCACCGCCACCATGCGCCCCATCGCCGAGGTGGAACTCTTCTTCCTCTTCCCCTGGATCCGCCCCGCGCGCTCTTCGTCCGTCCGAATCCGGCCCGCCCGACTCGACGACCTGCCGCGCATGCACGACCTCTGGCGGCAGGTTGCCTCGAAGCGGGAATTGTCGCGAAGCTTCACCCGCGCCGAGTGGACGGACTGGGTCCTGAACAGTCCCGGCCTCGGCATCGAGGCCTACGCCCTCGCCGAGGATGCCGCCGGTCAACTCCTGGGCTTCCTGGCGGCCTGGGACATGAGTCCCGTGCGCCGCTTCATGCTAGCCAGCGAAACCGCGTCCCAGCGCTGGATCCGGCGGGCATGGAACGCGGGGCGCCGGCTGCTGGGCGCATCGAGAACCGGTTCGTCGGGTTCCGGTTTGCCTCGTTTCCCGAAGGCGGGCGAAGTCTTGCCCTTCCTCGCGGCCACGAACCTCTGCGTCGCCGATGAACGCGCCTTCCTCCCGCTCATTCATGCCGGTTTGGGGCGCGCCAGGCAACAGGGCGCGCTCTTTCTGGGGATCGCCCTCGATCGTCGCGATCCCCTGATTCGGCAGATGCGAGGCCTTCCGGCCTCCCGATCCAAGCTTCTACTCCTGGGGAACGAAGCCCTGCCCCCCGACGCTCCGGACCGCCAAACGGTCTATCACGTCGAGATTGCGATGGGATAGGGCCCCCGTCAAGGGGAACGAGCGAATCACGGGGTGAAGCGCCGCTCCACCCGCCGGAGCTTGCGATCCGATCGATGCGCCTCGTAGGGCGTGAAGGTGATCGTCGGCGGAATCCCCCCCAGGTCGTCCGCGAGCCGGCAAAATCGCGTCGCGACCCGATCCTCGACGTCGCCGGACTCTCCTGGCAGTCGCCCGGAGACGCGCCCCTCAGCGTCTCCCGACCCCGCCGGCAGGCGGAGAGAAACCTCGATGACCGATTCGCTATGCTGGCAGACCCGGTATTCGAGCGCCTCGGGGGCCGCTTCCATGATCGCGCGCCGGATGAAGTCCGGAAAAACCGGCCGCAAGCGCGACCCATCCCGCGCCGGAAAGTAGAAGAGATCGTCCGAACGCCCCTCGATCCGCTCCAGGGCCGTCATCACCGAGCCGCAGGGGCACGCGTCGGCCCGCTCGGTCAGGATGTCGTTCAATCGATACCTGATGATCGGCTGGGTCGTCCGCGAGAAGTCGGTGAGAATGGGAACGAACTTGCGGCTTTCGGCGTCGAGAACCTCGCGCTGGAAGGCCACCAGGTCCTCGTTGAGATGAAGGGTGCCATGGGAGCAGGTCACCGCGAGGAATCCCTCCGTGCACTGATAAACTTGGTGAATGATCCCGCCGAAGCGCTCCTGCAAGCAGCGCTCGTCGAGCGGATCGAGAACCTCGGCGACCGAGACCACCTTGAGGGGGGCGATCGCCAGTCCCGGATCCTCCGCCAGCAGCCGCAACAGGGACGGCGGACCGATAAGAACCGTGGGTTGCAGCCGGTTCAACCGCTCGACATGCGTCTCCACGGCATCCAGCAGATCGAAGAACTCGAACTGGATCCGGGAGCTTCCCACCGTCTCGTAGAGGTTGCTGTTGGCCCGCAGGAAGAAAGCCACCCGGTGATGACCCAGGATGCTGCCCGGAAGCAAGCGCGCCAGCATGGCGCCGGCCCACCGGTGACGCTCCGGGGGACTGACGAGGAAGAGGCCGCGGTTTCCCGAGGTTCCCGAGGAGAGGCCCACCGTGATGGGGCCGAGCATGGGCGCGAAGTCCCGCGAACGCTCGGCCTCCAACGCCACGCGAAAAGCCTCCTCCGCGCGAATTCCAACCGTGTTCAATCGGTCGAAGTTCCCCATCATCTCGGCCTTGTCGATCGTCGGCCAGTCTTTCCAGTTCGCTATCCCGAGTTCCCGGTGCTGCTCGCGGTAGTAGGGCGATCGCGGCACGATCTCCGCCAGGAAGCGCTTCACCCGCGAGTCCTGCCAGGCCAGCAGCTCCTCGCGCGTCTCGAAGCGTCGATTTCGCGTTCGCGCGTAGTGCCAGAGGATCCGGGGAACGGCCTGCCAGCTCACCCTTGCGCCTCTCGCTCGAAACCCTCCCAGAGCGTCTGGCAATGGCTGGGCACGATCGCCACGTCGGGGCGCTCCACGCTCAGCGCGTGCAGGCCGCGAAGGGTCTCGACGTAGGCCTTTCGATCCGAGAAGATCATCTGCGCGAGGAAGCTCGGGAGGCGTTGCTCGGTGAACGCCTGGCTGGTCCAGCATGCATCCCCCACCAGGAAGACCGGGCCCTTCTCGCTCTCGACGAGCAGGCCGTAATGGCCGTCGGCATGACCCGGCAAGGGAACGGCAATCAGGCTCTCGTCGCCGAAGAGGTCGAATCCCGTGTCGAAGGGCCCCAGGCGCCCGCCGAGATCGATCTTCTTCCGTCCCTCGAAGGGCAAAAGGCGCAGGTCGAAGTCCTTGGGGAGCAGGCCCGGCAGAAAGCCCTTCTTGAGGGCCGTTATGCGTTTGAGCGGCCGAAGTGCCGCATAGCCTTCCTCCGAGCAGACGAACCACGCGGAGGGGAAGTCTCCCGCGGCCGCGATGTGATCGCCGTGGAAGTGAGACAGGATCACGTGGCGAACGTCCTCGGCCCGGTGACCGAGGGCTTCGAGCTGAGCGACCACGGAGTCCTCTGGGCGGTAGAAGACCGGCGTCAGCTGGGCGTACAGCTTGTTGGGATAGTGGGCCGTCTCCTTCTGGAAGCGTTCGGAGTAGCCCGTGTCGAAGAGCATGAGCCCCTCGGTCGGATGCGAGATCACCCCGACCATGGCGGGAAAGCTGCAGGTCTGCCATGAGCCCCCCTGCAGCACCACGCGCTCGGGATGGGTGCAGTACCCCGCCCGGATCATTCGAAGTTTAACCGGCACCATGAGCCTCCTTCCACCAAGCGACGAACTCGGCGAGTCCTTCGTCCAGTGAGATGCGGGGATTGTAGTTCAAGTCTCGACGGGCTGCAGAGATGTCGAGGGTCTGGCTCCTGGCCAGGACGTTGACGCTGTAGCGCGTCAAGAGGGGTTCGCGCCCGCCCATGAAGGCGTTCGCCGCCATCTCCAGCGCTCCCGCCAGGCCGTAGGCGATGGGGTAGCGCATGGGGCGGAAGCGCATGGGCGCGTCCAGGGCCGCGAAGAGCTTCTCCAGCAGGGCGCGCATCCTCACGGTGTCGCCGTTGGTGATGTTGTACTTCTTGCCGAGGACGTGATCGGGAGCCGATTCGCACAGCAGCAGGGCGTCCACGACGTTGTCCACGTAGGTCACGTCCACCCACGGACCCTCCGCGCCGAAGAGCGGGAGCGCTCCGCGCTGGTTGGCCCGGATGAGGCGCGGCAGGATGGTGGTGTCGCCGGGCCCGAAGAGGGCCCGGGGCCGGATGGTCACGACGGGAAGCCCCTCGGCATGGGCGGCGTCCACCAGGGTTTCCGCCATGCGCTTGGTCGCTGCGTAGGCGTTCACCGGCCGCGCCGCGAGCGGTTCTTCCTCCGAGACGTTCAAACGCTCCTCGGTGCCGAAGTAGAGGCTCGGGGTCGAGACGTGGACGAACCGGCGAATTCCGTGTTGCCGAGCGCCCTCCACGACGTGCCGGGTTCCCTCGACGTTCGAACGGTAGAAGTCGGGGTAAGGCCCCCAGGGCGACGACAGGGCTCCCGAATGAAAGACGACCTCTTGACCGCGGCAGGCCTCCGCGACAGCCGAGCGATCGCCCAGGTCCGCCGCGACGAAGCGAACGCCCCGCGCCTCGAGCCAGGCCCCCGCCTCGGGATTTCGACCGAGGCCCACGACCTCATGCCCCTCCTGGGCGAGTCTCAGCGCGAGCCGTTTTCCCAGAAAACCGGTGGCTCCGGTCACGAGTGCCTTCATGCGTCTCCGTTCCATTCGATGTCCCATGTGCTCGCCTCGGTCAGCGAGATGCGCTCGCGAAAGGCCACGCCCCCCAAACTTGCCAGGAGCGCGACTTGCTGGAGGAGCGGCAGCGGATCCGTCCGCCGGTAGATCGCATCCTTCGCCGCGCGCATGGCCGAGAACCAGTTGCCGAGCTCGCGCCGGGACCTGACCTTGGGCAAGGCGTAGACGGCCATGGCCAGGCCGAGCATGCTTCGCGTCTCCGGCTTGGGGCGCGCCGTGTCCGCGCGCGTCCCCAGCAGGGCTTCCACCAGGCCGTCTCCGGCCTCGAAGAGGTGGACTCCGCTGGTGGCCCGGGGATTGCATTCCAGGGGGTAGAGCCGACCTTCCGACTCGATGAAGTCGAAGGAAACCTGGCCCGTGAGCTTCTCGGCGGAAACGTAGTCCCGCACCCAGGCCTCGAGCTCCGCATGCTGCTGCGGGGCGAAGTAGATGCTGGCTCCCGGCCCCGCCGTGTAATCTCCCCGATACGCGGCATACGCCAGAAGTCGCCCTTCGATGGCGACGGCGTAGGCGCAGAGCATGGGCCCCGCGATGAACTCCTGAACCACCCACGGCTGCTCGGGGGTCGCGTCGAGCCGAGGCGGTGCCTCTCCGACGCGGTGAATCCGAACCCGGGTGCCGAAGCGGGAGAAGACGGGCTTGAGGACGACGCGCTCGCCCTCGGGAAAGGCGGCGATCGCCTCGGCCAGACCCTCAGGCCCGTCCACCCGCCGCGTCCGCGGAACCCGAATCCCGCGGGCCTCCAGGTCGACGATGAACTGCCACTTGCTGTGAAGCCTTCCGAGCTGCTCCCGAGACGGCGCCAGCACCTCGCAGGACAGCTGCTCGCGCCCCGCCGCCACATGGAAGACCTCTTCGCAGGTCGGGATCAGCAAATCGATTCCGTGCGCGCGGATGATGCTGTCGAGCGCCCGGATGAAACCCGCGCGGTCGAACCGCGGCGAGGGAAGGGCATGGTTCTTCCGAACGGCCCGCGAAGCCAAGCAGAGGTGCTGAGCGAGACTCTCGGCCACGTGCACCTCGTGCCCCGCGCCGTGAAGCAGCCGCGCCAGCTCGAGCGTGACCGGCGCCCTCCCGCCCGTCAAAAGGATGCGACGTGGGGTCCCCCCCCCACGACATGGGCCCCCCTCGTCAGTTCCCCCCCCTTGATGGGGGGGGCAGGGGGGGGTGTTGCAATCAAGTTCCTGATGAAGGGGAACCTGGGAACCCGAGCCGGCGCTAGTACTCAAAAAGCAGCGCCCCCATCGAGAATCCCGCCGAGGTCCCCAGCAGCATGCCGCGATCGCCGCGCTTCAGCTTGCCGCGGGTGATCGCCTCATGAAGCGCCATGGGAATGGAGGCGGCGATGGTGTTCCCGAACTCCGGAGCGATCACCATGAACTTCTCGACCGCTATCCCGAGACGCCGCTGGACCAGCCACATGGCTGTCGGGCTCGCCTGATGCGGCAGCACCATGTCCACCTCCGCCATCGACGATCCCACCTGCTCGAAGAACCGTTCCACGAACCCCGGCAGCTGCTGGGCCGTGTACTTGAAGACGGCCTTGCCGTCCATCTCGAAGAGCCCGTACTCGGCGACGTAGGAAGCCAGGTCCGTGGCCTGCCGCGGGTGGTAGCGGGTGCCCCCCGCGCGAAGCCGGGTCAAATCCGATCCCTCGCTGAAGGTTTCCATGCGAGCGCCCAGGATCCGGGAACCCTCGCCGTCCCGCGCGCGGCCGATCACGACCGCCGCCGCGCCGTCGCCCATGATGGTGGCCGATTCCCGATCGCTCCAGTCGAGCCCCACCGACGCGATCTCGCTGGCCACCAGCAAGACCCGCTCGTAGCGCCCCGCCGCGATCATGTGGCTGACCACGTCCAGCCCCGTCACGAAGCTCAAACAGGTCGAGTTGATGTCGAAGGACGGAATCCCCGAGGTCGATAGCCCCAGGGCCTTCTGAACCAGGGCTGCCGTGCAGGGAATGGCCTGCTCCTGCCCCCCGCAGACCCCGACGATGGCATCCAGTTCGGACGCCTCGATGCCCGCCGCTTTCAGGGCCGCGCGCGCCGCTTCGGCTCCCATGCCGCTGGTGGTCTCGCCGTCCGCGAAGTAACGCGTTAGCACTCCGGATTGCTTGGCGACCGTTCCCGGCGCGAGGCCCAGGCGGCGGTCCATGTCGGCGGCGCTCACCGCCGTCGCGGGAAGAGCCTTGCCGGTACCGAGGATGCGAACGGGAAGCGCGGGCATCGGGAACTCCTTGATTGAACTGCTGAAACCTAAGCAGTCTGCTGAGCCTGGATGAAAACGACGAGCGAAGCGAGGGTGAACGGCGGGTCTGGGGCGTCTTGCTGGTCGACGACCCAGTCGACCAGCGTGAAGTGGCCGCCGAAGGCGGCTTCGATCCGGGTGGCAATTTCGACCAGGTGAAAGGAGTCGATGCCCAGGTCCATGGTGAGCGAGGTTTCGGGCTCGAGTTCCTCCGGCGGAAGTTCGATTCCCGCTTCCACGAGCACCTCGTGAAGCAGGGTCAGGATCTCGGCGGTCGAGGAAGGGGCCAAAGGATTAGACATCGCTGCTCTCTCTTCCGAGCCTGGCAACGACTCGCTGAGCCATTGCGCGGCCCACGATGCGGGTCTTGGATAGCATGCTCGGCTCGATCGGGGCCGAGAGGGTTCCTCGTTGCCAGTTCTGGCGAGCCTTGTCCCGCTGAATCTTGCCCGAAGAGGTCTTGGGAAGGACGCCAGGCTCCACCAGTTTCACTTCATCCGGCTGGACGCCTAGACCGTGGGCGATGCGGTCGGCGATCGCCCGTGATAGGGCCGGATACTCCGCCGCCCCGACGCGCGTCTCGGCGAGCACGACGATCCGCTCGGTTCCGGTAATCTCATCCAGGGTTCCGAAGGCGGCCACGCAGCCTTGGCGGATGCCGGGGACCTCGGCGGCCAATGCCTCCAGGTCCTGGGGCGCGTAGTTGCGGCCCCCCTTGAGGATGAGATCCTTCATCCGGCCCACGATGAAGAGTTCGTCGCCCACCATGTAGCCCACGTCCCCGGTCTTCAGCCAGCCATCGACGAACGCCGCTTCCGTCGCTTCGGGATCGTCCAGGTATCCCGGCATGACGGAGGGACCCTGGAGCTGGATCTCGCCCGTCATGCGCTCCGCTAGCTCTAGTCCTTCGGGCGTGGCGATGCGCATGCGGTAGCCCGGAAGCACTCGGCCCACCGAAACGACGTCGCGCGTCCCGTTCCCGATTATCTCGACGACCCCCGTCGGTTCAATCTCCGTCGATTCAATCCCCGTCGGTTCAATGCCCACCGGTTCAATCCCCGTCGATGCGATTGCGGTCGCCGTCCCCGTCGATTCGATCCCCGTCGATTCGACCGCGGTCGCTGTCCCCGCATGCGCGATAGGCTGCGCCCTTCCCGAGACTTCCAGCGCTTCGCTCTCGACGCGATCCACCCACATGCCGCGGCCCATGGGCGGGGCCGACGCCGCCACGGCCACCTCGGCCATGCCGTAGACCGGCGTGAGCGCGTGCGCGTCGAAGCCGTAGGGTGCCAGGCGACGCCCGAAGGCTTCCAGCGTGCCGGGAAGAATCGGCTCGGCTCCACAGGCCGCCAGGCGCCAGCTCGAAAGGTCGAGCCCTTCCATCTGCGCATCGGTCACCCGGTTCAGGACGAGTTGATACGCGAAGTTCGGGGCGGTCGAGATGGTTCCCCGGAAGCGGTGGATGGCCCAGAGCCAGCGTTTCACGTCCAGCAGGAAGACCTGAGGCGACATGAGCATCACCGGGATGCCCGCGTAGAGCGGCATCAAGACCGTCCCGATCAGCCCCATGTCGTGGTAAAGCGGCAGCCAGGAAACCGTCCGATCCGCGGGGTTCGCCTCGATCGCCTGCAAAAAAGCCCGGGCGTTGGCAAGCAGCCCTTCATGCGTGAGCATCACTCCGCGCGGAGCGCGCGTGCTTCCCGACGTGAACTGGACCAGCGCCAGCGCCTTGGCATCCTCGGGAGGCGGCACGTAGCGCTCCCCCGTCGTCAGGCCCGAGGGTTCCAGCACCATGGCCCGCGACCCCGCCGCGAGGCCCGCGGATTCCGTCAGGAGCCTGGCGCGGTCCATCGTCACGATCACGCGCGGATCGGCCCGGTGAATCAGCGCCGCGAGGTTGGCCTCGTAGTCCGTCATCCCCTTGGTTCTCGCCGGCGGATAGAAGGGCACTGGAACGGCTCCCGCCAGCGAGATTCCGAAGAAGATCGCGAGGAAATCGACTCCCGTGGGGAGGCCGAGCATGACGCGATCGCCTGGCTTCACGCCTCTCGCCTGCAACGCCGCCGCCGCCGCCTCGGCAGCCTCCCAGAGATCGCGGTAGCTCAAGAGCCGATCGCCTCCGCGATCCTCGGCGAGGTGGATCAGGAGCGCGTCGCCGTGTTCCTCCGTGCGCTGCCGAAGCAGCGCCGAGAGCGTCTTTTGGGGGGGAGTGTCGCGGTAATCTGCCATGCGAGGCTATTATACCAATGTAGCAGCCGGATCTTGCAGTGAACCCGCGGAAACGCGGGTATGAGGAAGAAGTTCACTCGGTATCGGAGGGCGCGTGAGGAAGCTGACCAGGCCCCGTCTCGTCCTCGGCGTCTGGCTCGCCTCCCTCTTGGCTTGCGTCCTGTTGCTGGCTTTCAGGCCCATCACGCTGCCGGATATTCCCCTTTCCGGGGCGCCGGGCACTCCGGCCCACCAGGTCGAGGATATTCTCGAGCGGGATTTCGCTCAGCAACTCGGAAGCACCGCGGGCCTGGTGATCGAGGTTCCCCCGGACTCTCCGGGAATCGATCCCCAGTTGCTTGAAAAGGAACTGCGAGCGGCCCTCCCCGCCATCCGCAGCCTGCGCGAGCGTCGGTCCGGCCGCTCGCATTCCGTACGCCTCTTCCAGATCGCCTTCGACCCCGAGATCCCCCTGAGTGACGCTCAGCGCCTGACTCCGGAGATCCGCGAGCACGTCTCCCGGATCTCGCAAGGTCGCTTCAAGGCCTGGGTCACGGGATCCACGGCCTTCCAGCATGACGCCAAGGCCCAGAGCCATCGCGACTCGCGGCGCAGCGAAGGTCTCTCCCTCCTGGTCTCCCTGGCCGTGCTGATCCTGATCTTCGGAGCGCTCAGCGCCGCCCTCATCCCGCTGCTCGTCGGCGCCACCACGATTCTCTACTTCAACGCCGTCATGGCCCTTTTCGAGTTGCCCATGTCCCCGGTCTCCCGCGTGCTCTCCTCCCTGCTCGGCATGGCGCTGGCCATTGACTACGCCATCTTCCTGGTGGGACGCTTCCGCGAGGAGCAGCGACATGGCGCCGGCCCGGCAGACGCTATCGCCGCCACGCTTTCCCACCCGCGCCGAGCCATCGTCACCGCGGCGCTCGTCATGGCCGCAAGCCTCCTGCCCCTCGCCATCCCCGACGTCTCGATCAGCCGGGTGACCGTCATGAACCTCCTGCTCGTGATCGGCCTCTCGCTGGCGACCACCCTGATCCTGGTGCCCGCCATGCTAGGCCTCAACCCCGCCCTGCTGGACTGGCCCCGACCGCTCGCGAGGGCCATCGGGAGGCTCGACCCCGAGCGTTACTGGGCCCCCTTCGCCCGCCATGTCGTTCGCCGTCCCGTCCGCTATCTTTTGCTCTCGCTGCTCGTCATCGGCGGCCTCGCGCTGCCGGCAAGCCGCATGAGACTCTGGGAGCCGGTCCAGGCGATCGCCCCCACCGATTCCGAGTCCTTCATCGGCTACCAGCGCCTGCATTCCGACGGCTGGAGCGGCGAACTCATGCCCGTCATCCTCGCCATCAAGGCCAAGCCCTCCGGCTCCATGCTCGATCCCGAAGCCGTCCGCTACGTCGCCGCGCTCACGCGGACCCTGGGGGCTCATCCTCGGGTGGCCGAGGTCAACAGCCTCACCACCTGGCGTCCCGGCTTCCAAACCGAGGATTACGTCCGCACGCTCGGCCTCATCGAACGCCTGGGCCCCCTGGCCCCCGCCAACGGCCTGGAGGCCCTCGTGAACCTCCAGGGCGGGAGCGACGTCACCCTGATCGCCGTCGCCCCGCGCGATCTCATGAACCTCGACGATACCCGCGCCATCCTGGAGTCCGTTGACGCCTACGCCCGCGAAAATCCCGACTTCGAAGTGCTCGCCGGCGGCGTGGTCGCCCGGGTCCGGGACTTCACCCACGAGCTCTATCGCCCGCTCCCCCTCATGATCGCCCTGGCGATAGCCGGCGTCCTCGCCATCCTCATGCGCTACATGGGCAGCCTCGTCCTGCCCCTCAAGGCCGCCGTCGTCAACTTCGCCCCGATCCTCGGCGCCCTGGGCTTCCTCACCCTCGTCTTCCAGGAAGGCCATTTCCACCAGCTGCTGGGAACCCCCGTGAACGGCGCGGTCACCAACATCGTCCCGATCTTGGTCTTCTGCCTCACCTTCGGCCTGGGCATGGACTACGAGATTCTCATCATGAGCCGCATCCAGGAAGCCTACCGGCGCGGGAAAAGCCTCGAAGACGCCATCGTCGAGGGCATGAGCCGCTCTGGCTCCCTCATCACCGGAGCCGTGCTGATCCTGCTCGGAGTCTTCGCCACGGGCGTCACGTCCTCCTCCCCTCAGACCCAGGAGATCTGCCTGGCCCTCTGCGCAGCCCTGGTACTCGACGCCACGGTCGTGCGCTTCCTGCTGGTCCCGTGCTCGATGCGCCTGATGGGGAAGTGGAACTGGTGGAACCCGTTCGCGCCGTGATCTTGTCCCCGATGGGGCGGCAGCGTATGATGAGGGCAGCATTCGAGGAGGATTCACTTGTTCACGGGGCTCATCGAGGAAGTCGGAACGCTCATCGCCCGACGCGACGCCAAAGGCATGGGTAACGAGGTCGTGATCCTCACGCCATCCCTCGCTCCTAGCCTTCGGCTGGGCGACTCGGTGGCCGTCAACGGCATCTGCCTCACCGCCACTCGCTTGGGGGGCGACCGTTTCACGGCGGACGTTTCCGCCACCACCCTCGATGCCACCACCGCCGGATCCTGGCAGGCGGGACGCAAGCTCAACCTCGAGCGCGCCCTCGCCCTGGGCGATCGCCTCGGCGGCCACCTCGTCAGCGGCCACGTCGACGCCGTCGGCGCCCTGCGCGAACGCCGCAAGCTCGGCGAGTCCTGGAAACTCTCCTTCGACATGCCCCCGGAACTGGCGCCTTTCCTCGTGCCCAAGGGGTCGATCGCCATCGACGGCACCAGCCTCACCGTCAACGAGGTCTCGCCCGATGGCTTCACGGTCACCGTCATCCCCCACACGGCGCAGAAAACCCTCTTACTCGACCTGGTCCCGGGGGACCCGGTCAATCTGGAAGCGGATATGCTGGCGAAGTACGTCCAGCGCATGCTCACGGCCTACGTTCAGCCGGCCGCCCCCAAGGGCGGCCTCACCTGGGCGAAACTGGCCGAGAGCGGATTCATGGATGGCTGATCAATGAGTGTTTTTGCCGAGATCCCGGAAGTTCTAGAAGCCCTCAAGCTGGGCAAGATGGTCATCGTCGCCGACGACGAGGACCGCGAAAACGAGGGCGACCTGATCATCGCCGCCGAGCACGCCACCCCCGAAGCCATCAACTTCATGGCCACCTTCGGGCGCGGCCTCATCTGCCTCGCCCTCACCCCGGAGCGGGCCGCGCAACTTCATCTCGACCCCATGGTCCAGACCAACACCGACGTCTTCTCCACCGCCTTCACCGTCTCCGTCGACGCGGCATCCGGCGGGTCCACCGGCATCTCGGCTGCCGATCGCGCCCATACCGTCCAGGTGGTGATCGCCGCCGATGCCCACCCCGACCAGCTGCGCCGCCCCGGCCATATCTTCCCGCTCGTCGCCAAGCCCGGCGGCGTCCTCAGCCGCGCCGGCCACACCGAGACCGCCGTCGATCTCGCCCGCCTCGCCGGCCTCCGGCCCGCCGGCGTCATCTGCGAAATCCTCAACTCCGACGGCACCATGGCCCGCCTCGCCAACCTCACGGACTTTGCGCGCGAACACGACCTCCTCATCACCTCGGTCGCCAAGCTCATCGCCTACCGCATCCACCAGGAGCGCTTCATCGTCCGCCGCAGCGAATCCAAGCTCCCCACCAAGTTCGGGGACTTCACCATCGTCGGCTATGAGAACATGCTCAACGGCTCCCACCATGTCGCCCTGGTCATGGGCGATCCCACCATTCCCGGCACCCTGGTCCGGATGCACTCCGAGTGCCTCACCGGAGACGCCTTCGGCAGCCTCCGCTGCGACTGCGGCGAACAGCGCGACCTGGCCCTCGAAGCCATCGCCGCCGAGGGCCGCGGCGTGCTCGTCTACCTCCGCCAGGAAGGCCGCGGCATCGGCCTCCTCAACAAGATTCACGCCTACCAGCTTCAGGACACCGGTCTCGATACCGTCGAGGCCAACCTCAAGCTCGGCTTCCCCCCCGATCTGCGCGACTACGGCGTCGGCGCCCAGATCTTGGTCGACCTCGGCATCCAAAGCATGCGGCTCCTCACCAATAACCCGCGCAAGGTCGCCGGACTCGACGGCTACGGTCTCCAGGTCGAAGGGCGCATGCCCATCTCAGTCCCGTCCAACACCCACAACCAGCACTACCTCAAGACCAAGGAAGAAAAGCTCGGCCACATGCTGAGCTAGCACCCGCGGCTGGTCAGCGCCCGCGGCTAATTTTGAAGAACGCGGCTAATTAGCGCCCGCGGCTAATCTTGAAGAACGCGGCTGTTTTGGTACACACGGCAATTTGGAAGACGCAGCTATTTTGATACACGCGCTTGTTTCGGACCCCACGGCTGTTTCGGGACGATCGCTCTAACGTAGAAAGGAACCTCTCATGCCTCAGATGGTCGGTGGAAAGCTCCTGGCCGAAGGCCGGACGTTCGCGGTGGTAATCGGCCGCTTCAACGAGTTCATCGGCTCGCGCCTCCTGTCGGGCGCCCTCGATGCCTTCGAACGCCACGGCGCCAAGGACGAGGATGTCACGGTCTTCTGGGCGCCCGGCGCCTTCGAGATCCCCGTCGTCGCCCAGAAGGTCGCAGCCTCCGGCAAGTTCGACGCCGTCGTCACCCTCGGCGCCGTCATCCGCGGCTCCACCCCTCACTTCGACTTCGTGGCCGGCGAAACCGCCAAGGGAGTGGCCTCGATCGCCCTGAAAACCGGCGTCCCCGTCATCTTTGGCGTCCTCACCACCGACACCATCGAGCAAGCCATCGAACGCGCCGGCACCAAGGCCGGAAACAAGGGCTGGGAAGCTGCCGTCACGGCCATCGAGATGGCCAACCTCATGCCCCTGCTCCCTTGAAGCCGGCGATCCTCGACTTCGACCTCGACTACTTCCTCTTCCCGCCGATCCATTACCCCTTCTGGGCCCAGTGGCTCAACCGCCATGGTCAATCCACGAAGAAACGGATCGCCTGGAACCGGAAGTACCGCTTCTGGATGACCCGCGGCACCCTGAGCTCGCGACTTCGCGAACTCGGGGTGCCCCCCATCCCCCATCGATCCGGCTTCCAGCACCACCAGGAAGCCATCCCCTTCTGGCTCGAACTCGTCCACTCCGGGAAGATCACCGTCCCCTTCAAGGTCTACCACTTCGACGCCCACAGCGACCTCTTCCTCACCAGGAACGAGGAGTCCGACGCGCACTTCACCCAGGTCGACCGCCTCCACGAGCTCCAGGCATCCCTGCCCGACCTCATCCACGAGGCCAACTACCTCTGGTGGGCCATCTACCTGGGCCTCACCGACGAGATCGTCTGGATCGTCCCCGAACCCCAGTTCCGGCGCGATCTCAACGTCGAGCTCGAAGGCCCCTTCATCCACTTCCAACCCAACGAAACCGCCCAAAAGCATTGGGACGACCAAGCCCAGGACGCCTGGGCCGACGCCGCCCTCGCCAAGCTTCTCGGTCAGAAGCAGAAGGCGCGCGCGCGCATGCGCGACCACGATCGCTTCGCGGACGCGGCAATGGCCGCTCGATACGAGCGGCCCTTCATCTTGAAGCGCTTCGGCATGGAGGTCCCCGTCCGGATCACCACCCTGAGCCGGCTCGAAGCCATCGACAACCCGGTCGCCGTCAACATCTGCCGGTCGCCGGACTACACGCCCGCCAAGGCTGACTCCTTCTTCGAGACCTTCCTCGCCCAGTTCGAGTAGACGGACCTCACGGCACGAGCGCTTCGCCCTTGCCCTTCAGGAAGTGCGCCTCCAGGTCGGCCAGCAACGCGCTCTCGCCCTCCTCCTCCGCGCGCCGCGCGAAGGGCGTCGCGAGATCCCCCTTCAGCGGGTTGAAGAAGTAGACCCGATCGCGCTCGAGTCGCCGCAGGACGAGCTGCTGATACTTGCCGGGTGCCCAGGGCACCTCGACCACGACGTTGGTCTTCCCCGCGCGCAGGGCCTCGACGACCTTGCCGAAGTCCCGGGTGCCGCGGCGGGGGCTCGCCAGCACCGCACCCAGGAGGGTCTGGGTCTTCTTGATCTGTCGCTTCGACACGTTACCTCCCCGTGATGCTCTGGCTGATCTGCTTGCCCAGATCCTTGGCCTTGGCCTCGAAAGCTCTCTGACGTTCCTCGAGCTCGCGGTGAATCTTGCCGTCGGTGAAGACCTCGTCGGCAATCTTGGCCGCCCGTCCCGTATCCCCCCGGCGCGCGGCGTCCAGCCCTTCCTGGAGCTTGGAGGCCGTTGCCGCCAGGTCCTCCACCTTCTTGAGCGCCGCGGGATCCGATAGCCCCGCCACCCCGGCGTCGAAGCCCATCCGGGCTGCCAACTTGGCGGCGTTCGCGTAATCCTTGGCGTCGATGGCCTGCTTGAGGGGAGCTACTTGCTGGACAAGCGATTGGGCCTTGTCCAGGGTCTGCTGGTCGATAATTCCCGCTCCCGCCAGGGCCTTGGCTCCGAGTTGCAAGGCCGCTTCGGTGTCTCCGCGCTTTGCCGCCTGGTACAGTTCCACCCCCTGCTTCAATTGGGGCAGCACTTTCTGGTAATCCTTCCGGCTCACGACTCCCAGTTCCTCGGCGGTCTGGGCCGCCAGATCCATCACGCCGCCCACGTCTCCGGTCCGGCGAGCATGATCGAGCGCCTGACCCCGCTCCAGCCAGCGCTGGACGTCCTTGCCTTCCCCCGCATCGAGAATCTTCGCATCGACCGCCATCCCGTTGACCGCCAGTGCCGCCCCCAGGAAATCCTTCGAGTCCACGGCATACTTCACCTGCTGGGCCGTGTTGACCAGGCTTGCCGCACGGTTGAGCGTCTGGTTCCCGGTAGCGCTTCCCAGCGCTCCGAGGGCGGCTCCGACGTCTTTCTTCTGGACGGCGTTGGCGACGTTGGCCGCCGTGGCCAGGTTCTGGTTGCCGGTCGCTCCGGCGATGGCGCCCAGGGCGCCCGCGAAGTCGCCGTTCTTGGCCGCCGTGACCACCTGCTTGGCGGTGTTGGCGTAGGAGGCGAACTTGGCTGCCATGCCGGCCGCCGGTCCCGACGCGACCCCGCTGAAAGCCGCGGCCCCCGCGGCGATCGCCCCCAGGAAATCCCCCGACTCCGCCGCGCGGAGCGCATTCGCCGCGGCCACCACGGCCTGGGCGATCTTCAAGGCCATCGCGATGGCCGGCCCCACCCCCGGAATGAGCCATGCCACGATCGACAGAATCGGCAGGATCGGCCCGATGATGTCCGCGATCTGGTAAAGCGCCTTCTTCACGACGTTGACGACCTTCTTGACCACGTTGACGACCGACTTGACGACTTTCGATATGCCGTTCGTGATCCGCCGGAAGGCCCGCCGCAAGCGGCGCATGAACCCGCCCGCGAGCAGACCGTCGTCCGCTTTCATGGCGGACTTCGCCAGCGTCGGCGTCACGAAAACCGTGGGCAGGCTCACGGATTGCAACTTGGCCTGGAACTCCTCGAGGCTGACCGTCTTGCGGCCCGCCTTCGGATCGAGGTAGGTGACCTGCCCGTTCTTGACGATCTCCACCAGGACCGCATGGCCCTTGATCTGTCCGTTTTCATCCTTGTACTTGATGATGGCCGGCACCGGTTCGCCGGCCGCCGTGGCCTTCTCGAGCTGCCCGATGACCTCGGGGCCGCTTCCCAGGATCGAGGTGTTGTCGCGCCCCGTCACGGCGGCAATGAGCTTGTCCTGCTCCGACGCGTAAAGGCCCTGGCCGCTTCCCGTCGCGGTCGAGCGCGCATCCGTGAGGCTGTCGTACGAGCCCGTCGCGTACTGCATGAGCGCCGGCTGCATGAGATTGTCGATCACCGAGCGGGTCGGGTCACTCTGCCAGTTGGCGTCCCGCGCGATGGTCGCCCCGTTCTGGAGCGTGACCTTGCCTTCGGGGCTCGCCAAGCCCGAGATGAGCCGCAGGTACTCACTCGGATTCTCCTCGGCGACCATCATCTGGACCACGGCCGGCGCGCAGGTGAACTTGTCGCCTTGATTCACCGTGCTCGGATCGCTGAGCTGCCTCAGCGCCGTCGCGATCAGATCGCCCCGATCGATGCCGGCCGCCAGCGGCTGAGTCGCCAGTTGCTCGAGTCCCGCCAGGATCTCCGGGGTGATCTTTCCGGACGCCTGAAGTCCCTCGAGGTCCGCGATGGCTTGAAGATTTCCGCTTACCAGCGGTTCGAGGTTTCCCGCGCCCATCATGTCGCGGAGATCCGTGCTGACGGAGATGCTCGCCGACGATCGGGGCTTCGCCGGAACCGCGGGAGCGTCCGCAACGGCCTGCGAGCCGCCGGAAATGCCGAGCGGTCCCGATGACGCGATCAGGGGGCCCGTTGGCGTGATACTCGGCTGGCGAATCTCCATGTCCCGGCCCTCCTGGAAAGATTACAGCGACACTCTCGATCGCTATACCCGCACGACCCGATGGGTGCACCGGACTTATGTGAAATGAAAACGAGGCTTAATTTCAAGCCAAACACCCCGAAACGCGGTCTTAAAATCAAGGCCGGCCCAGGTACACGTCGCCTGGCGCATGACAAACCATCCCCGACGGAGAGAGGATGAAGCCGGAAACCCCGAGTGAGACCCGGAGGGGGCTGCGATGAGCCACGACATGACCACCATGTTCATGCCCCATGGCATGTGTTACCTTTGGCAGCCTTCCCTCATCGCCGCCCAGGTGAGCACCAACCTGCTCATCGCCCTGGCGTACTATGCCATTCCCCTCTTGCTCCTCTACTTCATCCGCCGCCGGCCGGACGTGCCGAACCCGCTACTCTTCACCCTCTTTGCCATCTTCATCCTGGCTTGCGGCACCACCCACCTTTTCGATATCGTCACCATCTGGTATCCCGTCTACTGGGTCGACGCCATGGTGCGAGCCATCACCGCCGCGGCCTCGGTCGGAACCGCCATCGTGCTGGCGCCCCTCATGCCGCGGCTGCTCCGGAGCGGAACGGTCTCGAGCTACCTCGAAACCATGTCCAAGGCGGTCCTCGAGGACCAGAACGAGGCCCTGGAAACCGCCAACCGCCGCCTTGTCACGATGAACGACGATCTGCAGAAGCAGATGGCCTTGCGGGACCGCACCCTGAAGGTCATGAGCGAACGAGAACAGCGCATCCGGGTGCTTCGCGAGGAGAACGCGTCCTTGCGAGCGCGCCTGGACGCCCGCGGAGAGTAGCCCGATGGAAAAATCTGCCCGGGACCGCCCACCCCAGACGCGCCCCTCCCAGGCCTCTTTTTTCGCAAAGCGCTCCTTCGAGTTCTACCTCTCGGTCGCGACGTGGAGCTGCTGGGGCATGGCGGCTTTGCTCTTCATGCTTGGGGCTTGGCTGCTTCAGGAAGTTGCGCTCGGTCGCGCTGTCCTCACGCTGCCTACTCTCGTCCTGGCAGGCCTGGGGGCGACCGTCGGGGGACTGGCGTTGATCGGGATTCGCCTGGCCAATCACGCCTTCAGGATCAGTGTCATCCAGCCGATGAACCAGCTCGATCAGGTCTTGATCTCCCTCAACAAGGGTGGATTCACCGCGCGCATGCGCAACCCCGGCCCGCTCCTCGAACTCGCTCAATTGGCCGAAAGCTCGAACCACCTGGCAGAGTCCCTCGAGCGAGAGGCCAAGGCCCTTCAAGCCGAAAACGCGCGCAGCCAGGAGGCCTATCAGACCATGGTGACGGCCTTGGAGGATACCGCCGCCATGACAATCGCCCTGAGGGAGAGCGAACATCGTTACCGGCAGCTCGCCGAAGCCATGCCCCAAATTGTCTGGACGGCCGATTCCGACGGCCAGATCGACTACTTCAACACCCGCTGGTTCGAGTACACCGGACTCGCCGTATCCGATTCCTTGGGCGAGGCTTGGCAGAGCGCCATTCACCCGGAGGATCTTTTCAAGACCCGCTCGAGCTGGGAACTCGGCATGCGTTCGGAGCGCCCCTTCGAGGTCCAGGCCCGATACGAACGCAGGGATGGCGCTTACCGCTGGCACTTGATCAAGGCCACGCCGCTTCAGGACGAGCTGGGTCGGTCGGCCATGTGGGTGGGCACCAAGACCGACATCGAGGATCAAAAGCGCGCGGACGAACTCGAACGCAAGAATGCGGAACTGCGGGAGGTCGATACGCTCAAGGACCAGTTTCTGTCGGTGGTTTCCCATGAACTCCGAACGCCCATCAACTCCATCACGGGTTTCGGAAGCATCCTCGACGATGAGGTCGCAGGTCCGCTCACCGAGGATCAGCACCACTACTTGACCAAGATGCTCGCCGGAGCGGACGCTCTGATCGCCCTCGTGGACGATCTGCTGGACATGAGCCGGATGCAGGCAGGTAAGTTCCAGCTTGCCCCTCAGCCGATCCGATTCCCTGAGCTCGTCAGTGGGGTGCTCGCCAGCCTGAGTCCCCTTGCCGAGAAGAAGCGGCAGAGCCTACTCAACGAGGTGCCCCGCGATCTCCCCGAGTTGATGGCCGATGCCCAGCGGGTCAATCAGATCCTGATCAACCTCGTCGGCAATGCCGTCAAGTTCACCCAGGAGGGGGGAACTATCACCCTGCGTGCTTGCATCGAGGGCGATCCGTCGGCTGGTGAGCCGTGGGAGCTCCGCTGCGAGGTCCGGGACAACGGCCCCGGGATCGCCCCGGAAAACCAGCCCAAGCTCTTCAAGCAGTTCGGCCAGCTGGACATGAGCTCCACCCGCAGAGCAAGCGGAACGGGGCTGGGGCTGAGCATCAGCAAGGCCCTGGTCGAGGCCCATGGCGGTAAGATCGGTGTCGAAAGCGAGCTGGGCCACGGCAGTACCTTCTGGTTCACCTTGCCGCTCGCGCTGTCGTCGGCTTCCCATGCCGCGGACATGCCGGAATCAGGCAGGTAACCCCCGTCGCCCCACGGGGCGCGACGGGGGTTACCTCGGCTACCGGGCCAGGGCCTCCAGGCGGTCGGCGTAGATAGCCATCGTATCGCGCATGAATTCGGCGAGTCCCTCTTTCACCTTGTCGTAGGTCGCCGTGAAGCGCGGATCCGCGACGTACATCTCGCCCAGACCCCTGAAGATCTCGGGCGTGCAAGAGTAGAAGCGATCGTTGATCAGCTTGAACCAGGTGCCGATCTGCTCCTGGACCTCCGCCGACGCGGGATCCCTGCCCACCAGGTTGGCCATTCCTGTGGTGACGGCCTCCAGTTCGGCCTTGATGGCCGTCCAATCCGCCTTGGTATACGCGTGGGCCCGGCGCTCCGACTCCTCGTACGCATCGCTGCTGCCCCAGCGTTCGCGGGCTTCTTTTTGGTATTCTTCGAATTTCGGGTCGTTGAAGACCTCGAACATTGCCTTCTTATCCATCGCTTCACCTCTTTTCATGGCGTCCAGGGTCTGATCCACCGACGCGAGGATCCCCTGGAGCCGCTTCTGCTTTTCGAACAGTAACTTACGGTGGGTGATGAGCGCTTTGCGCCGGTCAAAGTCCGGCCGGTCGAGAATGGCCTTGATCTCCTGCAGGCTGAACTCCAGTTCCCGGAAGAACAGGATCTGCTGCAGGCGCTCGAGGTCGGAGTCGGAGTACTGGCGGTATCCCGCCTCGCTAACCTCGGCTGGTCGGAACAGGCCGATCGCGTCGTAGTGGTGCAGCGTCCGGACACTGACCCCCGCCAACTCGGCCACAGCTTTTACCGTGTAAGCCATGCGCTCACCTCCCGAGATACAACGTAAGGCCTGACGCTACGTGAGGGTCAAGCCCCCGTCAAAACTCGTCCCCCATTGGGCCTGAGGGCCCAGTTAGGCTGCGCCTAGCGACGGGGGGCTACGGGGGGTGAGCGCCCGCGGCTAAAGGCTATGAACGGCGAAGCCATGGCCCCTAATCTTCCGTTAATCCGCCCCCCTCGATGGGGGGCTACGGGGGGTGTTCGCCGGCGAAGCCATGGCGTTCCTTATTATTTCTGACTCACCATGGGGAGAGATAAGGAACCAGGGATCAGTAACCCCCCCCCCTCGCCCCCCCCATCGAGGGGGGGGGGATTAGGGGAAGCTCCCCTTCGGGGATGAGATGGAACCTGGGATCAGTAACACCCCCCCGCCCCCCCCATTGGGCCTGCGGGCCCAGTTAGGCTGCGCCTGAGCAAGGGGGGGATTTAGGGGAGCTTCCCTTCGGGGATGAGAAGCAGCTAGCGCCTGAACATGCGATCGCTCGCCTCGATCAGACTCACCATGAAGCGGGTCAGGCCCCGCGTGAACCCGATGAGACCTCGCACCGGCAGGGCCGCGAGCCAGATGACCCCCTGCTCGAGCCGATCGAAGACGCTCAGGGCTCGCTCCAACTGGTCCCCTGCCACTTTCAGGCCCTGCGTCGCCTGGACTTTCGCCTTGGTCGAGTTCTGATGCAGCGCGGAGGTATGGTAGGTCGCGCGGATCTGGTACATGGAGCGCTCGAACTCCTGCCAGAAATCTACCGGCTTCGGCTTCTGGCCCTGGGCCACCGCCTTGGGCACGGCCAGCTGGAAGGTCTGCTCGATCTGGTCGAGCACCGCCGGATCCGCCTTCTTGATGTTCGTCTGGAGGTAGAGGTAGTGGCTGCGCGTGGCCGGTCCATCGCCGTAAAGCGCGATCACCCCCGCGGTCGCTCCCTCGTCGCGCGGGAAGTAGAAGAGCGTGATCTGGGTGAGCTTGCGAACGATCCCGTACATCCGATCGCCCGCGTCCAGCAGGGCGGGCGGAATCAGCTCCCGGAAGACCTGCTCGATCGAGGCGTCGGCGATCCGCAAGATGCAGCCTCCCGGTTCGGCAATAGCCTGAGGAGGCAGCACCTTCCAGCGCGTGGCCTGCCCGAGCGGGGTCTGCTCCAGCCCCTTGGCGAACCCCGCTTTCCAGACGATGCCCTGCACCGTGAAGTTCAGGGCCCGGCTGCGCTTGGCCGACTTGGCGATCATCAGGGAATCGGTGCCGTCCATGTCCCGGAGCACGGCCGAACCCCGCCCCTGATCCTGGCGCGAGATGCGGTCGAAGGCAGCCCGAACGTAGGGATCCCCCGGCCCCATCTGAAGATCGTAGAGATCGTCGGGATTGATGGGGCCCGTCCGAGGCGCAGGAGGAGTCCCGCGCGGAGGCAGATCGCCGTCCTCGGGGCGTTGAGGGAACCGCGGGTTACGTGGAGGCTGCTGCATGGGTCCCCCTCCTGATGTGGTTCCCCGACACCTGTCAGGTCGTTTGACGCCTCAGATGCCGACGAACCGAAACCCAGCTGGCGAGTGCTCCGATCCCCACCCCGATAGCCACCAGGTAGCCGAGAACCCGGAAGATGATCGTGGGACTCGCGTCGAGAATCACGAAGGGGAAGAGTTCCTGCAAGCGCATGATGATGAACGTACGCCAGCCGGCCAGGGCGCCGCCGGTGAGCAGCGCGCCCGCCAGGCCGAAGATCATGCCCTCCAGCAAAAAGGGCGAATGGATGAAGGCCTCGCCGGCCCCCACCAGCTGCATGATTTCGATCTCCTTGCGGCGACTCTGGACCGCCAGGCGGATGGTGTTCCCGATGACCGCGAAGGTCGCCACCATCAGCAGGCCCGTCACCAGGATGCCGATCAGCCGGGTGAAGGTCGCGATCTGCTGGATCTTCGCGTGCAGGCTCTGGCCCCAGTTGAGGTCCTCGACCCCTTTCATCTGGGCGATGGCGGCGGCAATCTCCGGCGTGTCCTCGGCGTCCAGCACCTTGACCCGAACGGTGTCGGGAAGCGGATTATCCAGGAGCGCGTCGAAGCGAACCCGCCCCTTCATCTCCTGCTGGAGCGAAGCCCAGGCCTCGTCCTTGGGGATGATGCTGACCTCGCGAACGCCGTCCATCGCGCGGATGTCGGCGGCCATCTCGCTCACGTTGGCGGAGTCCTTGGTGAAGACCATGATCTCGACCTTGGACCCGACCGATCGGGCGAGGCTGTAGAGATCGTCGGAAAGGAGCCAGAAGCCCCCCAGAATGGTGAGGCTCACCGCCATGGTCATCACCACCACCCAGCTCATCCAGCCGGATCGGGTGATGGAGGCGAGGGCTTCCTCGCCGATGAAGCCGATTTGCCGCCAGTACCGCTTAATTGACTCCAACCGAATACACTCCTCTAGCTTGGTCGAGTACGAGGCGACCATGGTCGATGGTCACGACCCGGCGCCGCATGTTGTCCACGACCAGCTTGTTGTGGGTGGCCACCACGACGGTCGTTCCGTGCATGTTGATCTTGGTGAGTAGCCGCATGATTTCCCACGAGGTCTCGGGGTCCAGGTTCCCTGTCGGCTCGTCCGCGATCAGCAGTGGCGGGGTATTGACGATCGCCCGCGCCAGGCAGACCCGCTGCTGCTGCCCGCCCGAAAGCTGATGCGGGAGGCAATCGGCGCTGTCGCGCAGACCTACCAGGTCGAGGGACGAGCGAACTCGCTTTTGCATCTCGACCCGGCTCACGCCGAGCACCTTCAGGGCAAACGCGACGTTCTCGAAGACCGTCCGCTGCGGAAGAAGCTTGTAATCCTGGAAGACCACGCCGATGCGCTGACGCAGGCCCGGCATCTGGGTCTCGGAGAGCCGGGTGATGTCGACTCCGCCCACCAGGACCTGGCCGGAAGTCGGCTGCTCGGCTCGGTAAAGGAGCTTCATGAGGGTGGACTTGCCGGCACCCGACGGGCCGACCAGGAAGACGAACTCCCCGGACTGGACTTCCAGGTTGAGCCCCTGAAGCGCCTTCACCCCCGTGGGATAGATTTTTGAAACCTGCTTCAGTTTGATCACGCGGCATTCCTCTCCTTGACGCCACGCAGCACGAGCCACGCGAACCGGGGTAGTGTTCCGGCCATGCGCTTCCAGCGCCATGGCTCCTGGTAGAGCCGGAAGAGCCATTCGAGATGCAAGCGCTGCATCCATTGCGGAGCCCGGCGGATTCGCCGGGCGAAGATATCGAACGATCCTCCCACTCCCATTGCCACCGGAATGCCAAGCGCTTCCTGATGACGCGCAATCCACTTCTCCTGGCGGGGAACCCCAAGCGCGACAAGGATCACGTCGGGGCGGGTTTCGCGGATGGCGTCCAGCACGGCGCTTTCTTCCTCGGGCTTCCAGAAGCCGTCCCGGATGCCGGCGATCGCCAGCCCCGGGTTCAGGTCCTTCAAGACCGCGGCGGCCGTCTCGGCCACTCCGGGGGCGGCCCCGAGCAGGAAGATCCGATGCCCGCCCGCCGTGCAGTACCGGGCCAGATGGCCGACGAAGTCCACGCCCGCGAGCTTGGCGACCCGGTGACCGCGAAGTCGCAAGGCCCAGACCACTCCCGAACCGTCGGGAATCACCAACCCCGTCTCCCGGATGATGGCCCCGAGTTCCGGGTCGGCATGTGCCTGCATCGCCATCTCGGCGTTGATCGTCACCACCCGTAGCGGTTTGCGATCCCGCAAATGCTCGCCCACCCGGGACAGGGCTTCGTCGAGACCCAGCGGATCCACCGGCAAGCCGAGGACGTCGGAGCGTTTCATGGCAACTTCTCCCATGGCTATACCCTCTGCGGTTCGGGGCGTAACCCCAGGATCCGGTCCGCATGGTCGAAGTTGAGCCTCGAGCGCCCGATGATCTCGGCGGACGCGTCGCGCATGCGGGTGCGGAAATCGTGGCGATCGCGCCAAAGCCCCATGATCGTCTCCTCGAGCTGATTCGCCTCTTCCAGGGCTTCCACCGACGCGATCACCGGGAAGTTCCAGAGCGCCGCGAAGTGCGCCACCTTCGGATCGTAGGCGATTCCCACGGCCGGCACCCCGCCGGCGGCCGCCATGATGACCGCGTGAAGCCGCATCGCCACCACCAGGTCCAGCCGACCGATCAGCCCCAGCATCTCCTGGCTCGAGAGGATCTCGTTGAGCATCGCGACCGGCGGCATCTGCGCGTCCGGCCGATAGGATAGGCAATCGCGCAGCTCCTCGGTGATTCGCTCGTCTCCGGGTTGCTGGAAGGGAAGGAGCAGGACCTGCGCCCCGCAGGAACTGGCCACGTGGCTGATGACGCTCGCGAAGGTCTTGAACTGGCGTTCGAACCAGGTATGCCAGGGACGAACGGAGATGCCGATGGTGGGCAAGTCCGAACGCAGGCCGGTTCCCGCCCAGATCTGCGAGATTCGACCCGGATCGGCAGGTTCCAGGCAGAGCACCGGATCGGCCGTGAGCACGATGCGATCCGCCGGCAGCCGCAACTCCGTGAGCAGGTCCACGGAGGCCTGGTCCCTGACGGTCATGACGCGGGTTCTGCCGAACGTGGCCTTGACGAGCATGCGGTTGAAGGCGGACTTCAACGGCCCGACCCCCTGGCCGAAGACCATGGTGGGCACGCCCCGGAGCTGGGCGATCGACAGAAGTCCGCTGTAGTAGGCGGCGGAAAAGGGGCCGGTGACGTCTTGCATCAACCCGCCGCCGCCGCTGAGAAAAAGGTTGGCGCCCCCGAGCTCCTGGAAGAAGGCGGCCATGTCCATGCGTCCGATGGCCTTCACGCCGTGTTCCACCGCGGTCCGGGCGGGATCTGCCGACAGCACCACGATCTCTGCTCGAGAGCCCAGTTGCTGGATGATGGTGGCGAGAATGGCTTCGTCACCCAGGTTGCCGAAACCGTAGTAGCCCGATACGACGATGCGCGACACGCTCAGCCTTCCTCGCTAAAAAGAACCCCCCCTCATTGTACCCTGATCGAGCCCCGCGGGCCTAGTCACCTGGCTCGACAAAGCCATTCCTCTCCTCGAAGGGGGCAGGTCGCTGAGGAGTTCCTTAGAGCAAAGCTCGTTAGAGCAAAGCTCGTTTCTTCAGGACAGCGAGAGATGGAAATACGCCCCATGATCCCTGCCTCACGGCGTTCTCTCGAGGCTGACGAAAAAGCCGCCGGCGCTTACGAAACAGCCGCTGGCGCTAAACCGACAGCGAAAGCTGCTCTGCGAGCGCCCTAGCTATCTGCTCGTTGTCGCATAGCCCCAGCGCCAGGAGCGATCCGCCGAGAAGGCCGCCCGTCACCGTCTGATGCGAGAGCGCGAGGCTCAGTTGCTCCTCGTCGAGCACACCCTGCTTGACCAGGATCTGACCGAGCCGCAGCTCCTGGAGGTGAAAGCGAAGCGTCATGTGCAACTGCTCCGCGGTCAGGTAGCCCAGCTCGACCATGATCTCCGAAAGCAGCCGATCCGGCTGGGTGGCCAGCACCGCGAAGCCATGCTCGATCTGCTCGGGGGTCGCGAGCTTGCGGTTCAAGAGCACCTGAGCCACTCGACGCTCGAGGTTCTGCTGGGATAGCGCCCATTCGACAGCTTCCCGGGAGCAGGCCCCATGAGCCTGCAGGATCTCGCCGAGCAACTGGCCCGTCCGGGTCTGCTCGTCCAGCGCCGATTGCAGCGCGGCATGATCCACCGCGCCGATCCGGAGCAGGATCTGACCCAGCCGCGCGTTCTGGAGCTGCTCGCGCAAGGCTGCCTGCAGATCATCCGAGGTCAGCACGCCCTCCGCGATCAAGACTTCGCCCAGTTTCACGCCGGTGCGGGCCTGGGTATCCAGTGCGGACTCGAGGTTCTCGGCACTCAGCAGGCCCCGGCGCAGCAGGATCTGCCCCAAGCGAGAGTCCTGGATTTCCTGCTTCGATTCCCTATCCGTCATTTGCTCCCCTTTCGCGACGCCCGTTCCCGGTCAAATCCTAGCAAGAAAGCACCTCTCAAAGCAATTACTTGCTAGTCGCAGTGGTACAATTGAGTCGTCGTCGACCTGGAGGGGAAGGGGATAATGCCCGCCAACTCAACCAAATCCCGCAAGCGAATCGGCCGGCCCATCGCGGCTCTGGCCTTGTCCTTGCTCCTGGCGGGACCGGCGCTTGCCGACATCCCTGACGATAAGTCCGGGCGCATCGAGGAGTTCCGCCAGCGGGAGATCACCCTGACCGAGCCGGCCTCCGGCTCCTACCAGCTTTTTCAGGGAACCGGACGCATCGGGGATCTGACGCTCGCCGAAGCTGCCGGCGACGAGGATCTGGCTTATCGCCTGCACCGCGACATCCAGCGTCGCGCGATCTGGCAGCTCACATGGGGGGCGATGATTCCCCTGGGTGGCTACCTCTTCTATGACAACTTCTACGGCTCCGTCCGGTCTCCGATATCCGGCCTTCCCCCCGCTCGCTTCGCCCCCTACCCTTCCACCGATTTTCGCTCCTTCCTCTTGACCCTCGCGGGGGGAGCGATCGTCACCTACGGCACCGCCACCGCCGTCCAGTGGGTCTCGGAGCGCCTGGGCTGGGTCATCCCCCAGTTGCTGGAGCCCGAAGTCGCCCACGAAAAGGTCAAGCTGGCCCGTGAGGATCTGCTCGACGAGCTGAACCTGCTCGCCGCGGACGTTCCCATCGCCACCGGCGGCGCCACCGTCTCGGCCCCCACGGCGCAGGACGCCAACCTCCTGCCAGGCTCGGTCCCTCTGGGATCCGAGGGCTCGGCCGCCTTCTATGCCCGCGAGGCCGTCAAGATCATCACCAAGCAGAAAGGTCCCGGCTATCGGCTTTACCTGGTCTACACCGCGGACCTCTCGGATACCTCGGGCAAGGTTCAGCAGGGAGCCTGGAACTACCTCTTCACCCATCCCACCAAGCTCGACGCCTGGGAGGTCTCCGTGCCCATCTTCGGAGGCAACCCCGCCGTTCGTTCGGCTCCCGCGGCCTACAACACCTACAAGCAGCCGTCCGACTTCCCGAACAACTGGCATGTCGATAGTCCGGCCGCCATGGCGAGCCTCAAGGATGACCTGATCGCCCGCGGCGAGCCCTGGCTGACCGATGACGCCACCTTCGCCCTTCTTCCCAGCTTCGAGCTCTTGCGGCTGCCCGTCTGGATTCTCGACCTGGGTGACGGGCCCCTCTCGGCCGGCGTCGAAGCCGCCAGTGGCTCGGTGGTCAGCTTGCGCGAGAGCGCACTCGCCCCTCTGCCCAGCGGCGTGCAGCCGATCCGGCGCTAGCGACTCTCCCTCTGAGCTTAAGGCCGAGCTAAGCCTTCCTTAAGCTTCGAGGGAAGCCGAAAGATCCCCCCTCGCTCACGCGACAATCAGGCTAGAAACGGCTCGCTGTGCCGTTCATGGGCTGTTAAGAGGGAGGGTGAGATGGCGATTCGAACCAACACCACCATGCCGGTCAGGGCGGGGGGCTCCTACGGAGTTCAGCTCCCGAAAGCCACGACCCCCCCGACTTCTCCGGCTCGAGCCGCAGGTCGGGTTTCACCTCCGGACTCGTTTCACGCCGCATCCCCAACGCACTTCGCATCGGCCCCGAACCCCTCAGCCGCCGGCGTCCCCACTCCGGATCCCCGCAAGGGCCTGGAAGTCATCGACGCCCTGACCCATCCCCTGCGCGTGATCAAGGGAGCCTGGCAATGGGGAGCCTCGCTGCTGAAGTTCGACCAGTTGGGAACGGTATCATCCGGCAACGCCCTGGTCGCTCAGGGCACGCTGCAAGCCGCCCGCGAGGGCCTCGACAAGATTGGCCTCGCGCGACTCCTGCCCTTCCTCTCGAACGCCATCGACAAGCGCGCGGCCGAAGCCCTCACCGAACTGCGCCCCGACGTCGAGCGCCAGGTCTCCGAGAAATCGGGCCATCCGGTTCATATCGTCTGGCCGGTGGGTGGGCACTGGTACACTGCCCTCGATGAACTCGTGCTCCTCGACAAGACCTTCAAGGAAGCTCAGCCGGCCGAGGTCATGAAAGCGCTCTCGGGCATCTCCGAGATCAACGTCAAGAAGTTGTCGGTCGTGGACTGGTTCAATCCCATCAAGAAGGAAGCCGCCACCCTCTTCATCCAGCGCCCGCTCGAATGGGCTCCGGGGCAGAAGCCCATGGAGGAAGTGCTGAAGGCCTACTTCACCCAGGTGACGACGGTTTCGGCGACGGTCTAGGGGGACTAGCGCCAGCGGCTGTTTCGTAAGGCAGCGAGGGATAGCCGTGACGTTGCCCCGATGCGATAGAGTCGTGGCCCTCGCTGGCCTGAAGAAACGATGTTTGCTCTAACGAACTCCCGGCCGAGAGGTGGGAGTCCCTTCCATCGAGACCGCCACGGTCGCGGCGGTCAGCGCGCGGATCACCGCCCGATTCACCAGGCCCTGCGACTCCGCCCTGCCCAGCGTTGCCGCGTTCGCGCCCAGGATCTCCACGTCCACGGAAGCGAACCCTTCCGGCATGTCGGGAACCCTCAAGACCAACGAACCCGCCTGAAAGCGGATGGCGCTGCGAGCGATCGTTCCCACGCGCGGCGCCGGAAGCATCGATCCGCTGACCTGATAACGCAGGCCCTGGACCACGGCGGGCAGGGCTTGGGGAATGAGGTCCGTCTCCGGCTCCCGGAGCGGCACCTTGATTTCGAGCGCGCCGAGTTCATCGACGTGGGGATAAAGCGCCCAGATTTGCTCGGCTACCGTGAGAAAATCCAGCCCGGCGGCGGCCTGAGGAGCCATCGAATCTCCGGTGCCGGCTGGCAATTGCGCGAGCGCGTTCGACCAGCCCAGGACGAGCGCGGGCCAGAGCACCAGGTCGCGGGGATGTCCGAAGGAGGCGACGCGCAAGGTGTCCAGCGAGGCCTTCAGCGCCTGATCGAGTTCCGAAGCGGCAGTGGCGGGGCTACCGACGCCGACGCCGTCGAGCACGCTGGCGCTTCCGGCGATCAGGACGCCATGAGTGACGGGCAAGCGTGAGCCGACGGCTTTCCACTGGTCGTTCGAGCCCTTCCAGGCATCGTTGCCGGGAAGCGGGAGGCCTCCCAGGGCGGAGCCGAGGGCCCATGCGACGGTCGTGCTGCCGCGGGTGAGGTCGAGTTCGCGTTCTTCCTGGCGTTTCTCGCCGCGAGGGGCGAGCAGCAGGGCTGCGCTTCCGGGGGCATGGAGGGCGATCGCCAGGTCGTCGTTCAGCGGCAACGAAACCCGGACGCTATAGCGCTTCGAGTCGTCCAGCGTTCCCTGGGCCACCATGGCTCCTGTTTTCAGGTCGATGGCCGTGACCGATTGCTTGGGCTGGGCCCACGCGGCCTCGCCGGATACCGTGACGAGGCGCTGCCCGGAGACCATGGCGAAGCCCGCGGTCGTGGCGTCGAAAACGACGCAGCCGCTGGGAAGAAACGCCAGGGCCCCGAAGAGGGCCCAATGGGTCAGCCGATGCGACATGTCGCTTTACTGCAAGGAGGCGGAAGGGGTGGCCGGAGTGATGGTGAGGTCGCCGCCGAGATCGACCAGGCCCTGGTCCAGGGTCAGGTTGAGGGCGATGGCGGGGGTGGTCGAGGAGGCCGTCATGGTCGTGCTTTCGGAGAAGCCGGCCACGTTGCTGTCCTTGCTGACGCCACTCCCGTAAAAGGCGACGGCGAAGGCCCTCACGCTCGTGTTGGGCTTGATGTTGGTGAAGGTGACGGCCCGCGTGGCCGCAGCCTTGGCATCGTTACCCGCCAGGGAAAAATAGAGATAGCGGTCGAACTCGCGCTTCTGGGTCAGAGTCAAGGGGTTCACGTTCCCCAGGTCGCTGCCGAGCAACTCGGCGACGATGTTGCCCGTCGTGTGGTAGCTCGTGGACGTTTTCTTGCTGCTTCCCTCGTAGCCGAGGTAGAGCGGCGTGGTGGCCGTGTTCGTGTTCAGGTCCACCAGCCCGACCACCAACTGGGTGATCTCGCTGAGCACGAACTGCGTGCGATAGGCCGAGGTCTGCGGAAGGTCGACCTTGACGGTCAGGTTGACGTTCCCGGGCTTGGTAGGCAGTCCCACCGTGGGAATGCTGGGATCGAGCGCCTGAGCCGTATCGAGCGGCGTACCCGGAGCCATGCTGGAGCCCACCATGGCGATTCCCATGGCGACGCAGCCCGTCTGGGCGATTGCCAGGAGGCCGATCAGGCCGCCGATGATGTTACGCGTGGTGTTCATCCCCAGTGCCTCTCCTTCAATTTGTGAGTGTCAGCTGTTGGTAGGTCGCTGTTTCCTGGCCATCCGTGATCGCCAGTTCCCCAGTCTGCGTGATTCCCTTGATATCGGCATAAGTGTCCCCCCCTTGAAAGGCGACTGCGAAAACTCGGTAATTCGCTCCTGTTTTCAGGTTGCTGAAGAGGATCTCGCGCGAAGACGGGTCGTTCAGCGTCGTGGTATCCACCTGGTAGAGGAACCGGTCGCTATCGCCCCGATCGGCGCTGACGGAAAGGGGCGTTCCCAGGTAGGAAAACCCTTGCGAGGTGAAGGCATCGCCGACCCAGAAGCCGGCAATCGCCTGATGATAGGTTGGATCGGTGTTTGTTCCGTCGAGCGTTCGCGTGCCCGCTTCGCTGGTCTCGTAGCCGAGATAAGGGGTCCGGGAAGCCGACGGGCTCACGTCCGCGACGCCGACCACGAGCCGGGACATGGTGCTCAAGAGCACGCCGTTGGTCGCCTGATCGATATCCAGGAAGACCCTCAGGCTGCCAAGTCCCCGGTCGAGCGCCATCGCCAGCGGCGGAACGGTCGTGCTCCCATCCGTCGCCACCGAGAAGGCGGCGGACTGGGTAAAGCCTATTGCATCGCTCTTCGCGACGGTCGCGGCGGTGGCGTTCTTTGCGAAGGCGGCGGCGAAGGCCACGTAACGCGCGGTGGCACTGGGCTTGATGTTGCCGAAGGTCATCGAGCGGCTACCCGTGAGGCCTGTGGACACGTAAAGGTACCGGTTGCCCTGGGCCTGCTGGGCATCGGTCAGACCCAGGCCGCTAAGCAGCCCGGAACTCGGCGTGCCGTCACCCGCGAGAGCAGCGTGGTAGCGGCTGGTCGCCGTGACCAGCTCCCCGCCGTCCGCGTAGCCAAAGTAAGGATCATCCGAAACGTCGACCAGACCGAAGACCAGGCTCTGAATGTCGCTGACCAGGTGCTGTGCGCGATACCCGGGTTTGGGCATCTTCAGCGAGATCGTCAAGGTGCCGGTCGCTTGCGCCGGTGCGGCGACCGGAGCCGAGCTCGGCGCGATGCAGCCCGCGAGCAAGAGTAGCGCGATCAAGGGGGCTATCAGGATTTTTATTCCAACGGAAATGCGCATGATTCCTTGTGCCTTCAGCCGCCGGTCGCCCGGAGCACGATCGATCTACCGATGTCTTGTACCCCGATCGGGTTCTCATCTACCTTGCCCGGTTAAGGCATGTCCAAAATTCCGGACTCAAACGCGAGCCAATAGACCGAGCTCGTCGAGTCGCGTCACGTTTCGACCGGTAGCGACGCCCTCGAGGTGGTAGGGGCCGATGAGCGGAACGTAGGCGTCCGCCTGCTCGATGAGATCCCGGCGTTCCGTCTCGCTCAAGCTTCCGAGGATGAGCATGATCTTGGGAAGTGAGTCCCCGCGATCGAGGAGCTTCAGGTAATCCGTCAAAAGCTTGGTGACCTCCGGTCCGGTTAGCGGTGCGACGGAAAGGGTCAGGGCCCAGGGGGACTCGGCATCGAAGGCCGAGACGTAGGCCATGATCAGGCCGTCCCACGCGCTCGCAGGGCTGTTCCAGTCCGGAAACGCGACGATTTGCCGCATGCGTGCGAAGCCGTCTATCCGGTTTTCGGCCCCCCAGCCTGGCGTCCCCCCCATGTAGAGGCGCAGGTTCGCATAGGGATTCAGGGAATCGGGCCGTTCGAAGGGCTCCAATAGACGCGGATCCCGTGCCGCGCGGCGACGACTCTCGCGCTCCTGCCGGAGCCGATCCCGATCCCGGATGAGGCGGGGCAAGAGCAGGTCTGCCGCCTGAACCATCTGCGCCACGGAGATTTCCTGGGTGCACGGCGTGCGTCCCATGAAGACGTTCGTGGCGCGGCATTGCGGCAGGACGTTGCCGGTCCAGCCGCAATGGCGACAATCTGGCGAGGTCTCCACCACCATCGAGTCCGCGTCGTAGGCGTAGGCCCAGTAGGGCGTGCTGGCCCCCCAGGGGGCCAGAATGGGAGTTCCGACCCCGCCGGCCAGATGGGTCAGCCCGCCATGGTTTCCGATGAAGAGATCGGCCGAAGACAGCAGGGCCATGGTCTGACGGAGATCGGTCTGGCCCACCAGGTCGTACCCGAGCCCGACATGACCCGCCGTGAAGCCGCTTCCGAGTTCGACGTAGGTTCCGCCGTAGGTGGCCTGGAGGGAATGGAGGAATTCCGCGAACCGTTCCTCGCCCCAGCGCCGGTCCGGCTCCTTGCTGTCCACCGAGTAGGCGATGACCAGGTCATCGGGTTGATCGGGAGCGAGGCCGACCTCGTCGACCTCATCGGGCAAGGCGTAGAGCCGGGGCGGATCGGCAGCGGGGTCGAAGCCATGCGATTGCAGGAAGTGCGCGAAGATGCTGCGACCCTGGGCGAGGGACTCCTTCAGGTTCCGGGAGTTGGGCTGGAATCGAACGATCTGATCGAAGGCCTCGTCGGGACTGGTTTCGTCGAAGGCGTCGATGAGGGGATTTCCCCAGGCGAGGGATCGAGAACCGCGGGAGACGAGTGTGCTATCGGCATGCCGGGCCTTGAGCGCTGGGTAGGTGTTCAGCTCGCAGACGATGTCTCCGATGCCCTTTTCGCCGCGGTGGTCTACGAGGATGCGTCGGGGCTCACTGGTCATGGTCGATGAAGTGCGCCTCGTCGGTCCCCCGCAGGTTGTCCAGGTAGCCCGTCACGGCGCTATTGCTCTGTTGCAGGGACTGGATCTCTTCTTTGACCCCGTCGACCTTGCGGGCCATGAGGGTCTGATTGACTTGGTCCTTGACCCGGAGCTGGGTGAGCAGGGTGATGAGTTCCTTGCGGTCGTCGGGCGCCCCGCCGTCATGAATCAGGGACTCGGCGCGTGCGATGAGGCGATCGCGCTTCATGAGCAGGGCTCCGAGCTCTTCCCAGTCTTCCTGGGCGATCGCCGCAGCCTGTTTATCGGTCATGGCGATAGCCTCCCGATAGACCTGGGCCAGCTCCTCTTGCATGACTAGGCGCTGGCGCTGAGCTTGCGCTCGGCCGCCACGTTCTTGGCGGCGACCATCCAGGCCTCGTTGAGATCGCGCACGAAGCCCAGGACCTCGTCGACGATGGCCACGTTCTTCTCGACGTTGGCCTGCGCGAGGCGGCCGTTGAGGTACTCGTAGAGATCGAAGAGATTCTGGGCGACTTCTCCGCCGTCCTTCATGTTGAGGGTGGCCATGAACTCGAGGATGATGTCCTGGGCCTTCACGATGTTCTCGTGCGCCACATCGAACTTGCGATCGACGATGCCCTTGCGTCCTGCGTTCAGGAAGCGGATCGCTCCGCCGTAGAGCATCAGGAGCAGACGCTCGGGCGAGGCCGTGTCCACTTGAGCTTGCTGATACGGGGCATAGGGATTTCCAGCGAGAAGTGGATTCATGTGCGCTAAACTCCTTTAGCTTGCCTAGTTCTGCAGGGCGGAGAGCTGAGACGTCAGGGCGGACTGCTGGGATTTCATCATGCCGACGGCCTTTTCCATGGCGGCGAACTGACCGACGAGGATTCTGCGTCGTTGTTCGAGCCGGCCTTCGTAGCTGGTGATCTGAGCGTCGATGTACTTGGTCTGGCGGGCGGCGGAGTTCTTGCGGGTCGCGAAGACGCCTTCGGTTCCCCCGATATCGTTCAGGTAGGTCTTGAGTCGTCCGGCGATCCCCGTGGGGGTGGCTGCGGACGCATCCTTGTTGAAGATCTCGGCCACGCGATCGGGATTGTCCGCCAGCGCCGCCTTGAACTTGGTCTCGTCCAGCGAGAGGTGCTTGCGATCGGTCGACGTGGTGCCGATTCCGAGGGAGGACAAGGTGTTCGGTGTTCCCGACAACCCATCGATCGGCTCGTAGACCAGCCGGTAGAGCTTGCTCATGATGTTTCCCAGGGCGCCGTCGCCCTGGAGCGGTTGCCCCTTGCCGCGCGCGGCATCGATGGCGTCGATCGTCGCGTTGAACTCGCTGATGAAGCTCTTGACCGTGTTGACGGTGGCGTCGGTGTCGGAGCTGACGGTGATCGTGGTCCAGTCGGCGGTCTCGACCTTCTTGGCGGTGAAGGTCAAGCCGGGAACCACGCCCTTGAACTCGTTGGTGGCGCTTTCGAGGTTGCCGCTGATGCCGTCGACGGTGATGCTGGCGTTTTGCCCCGTCGTCTGAGAGGCGCCCAGCAGGTTGGTGGCGGCAAGAAAGTTTCCGGTCACGTCCTCGAGGCCGATGGCCGCGTTGCCGGTCGTCTTGTTGGTGAGGACGATCTTGTCCTCGATGGAGTTGTAGCTCGCGACCACTCCGGCGGACGACGAGTTGATCTGGTTCAGGACGTCGTTCATCGCCGAGGTGCCGACGTTGTAGGTGATCTCGACCCCGTTGATCTTGAAGACGCCGTCGCCGCTCCCATCCCCGGTGATGGCGGTGGCGAGGTTGGCCCCGTTCGCTCCGGCGCTGTTGAGAGTCTGGGTGACCTGGGTGACGTTCATGCGGGCTCCGGTCCGGAGGTCTCCGCTGCTGGTGGGGGATTTCAATCCCGCGATGGTCAGGAAGTTGGAGGTGTCCGAGCCGCTGCCGACGGCGACATCCGTCTTGAGCGCGACGTCCAGCCGGATCTGACCGTCGGCCGTCAGGCTTGCCGCCGAGGCCCCGAGCCCCGTGGCGCCGGATACCGAGATGTTGGCTGAACCGGTTCCGTTGAGGGCCGCGACCACCTCGTCGAGCGTCGTGTCCGTGCTGTTGATGGTCAGCGTGGCTCCCCCGACGGTGAAGGTTCCGGTGCTGATGGCCGTGGTATTGGAGGGCTTGAGTTCGGAGAGCTTGAGCGTGCCTGCCGCCGGGGTCGCGAGCGCCGATGAACCGCCGACGCTGGTGGAGGTTGCCAGTTGATTGACCTTGACCCGGTAGGATCCTTCGGCGGAGCCCGAGCCTGCGGTCGCCGTCAGGACGGTATCGGCGGAGGTCGTCACCTTCTTGGCCTTGAGGTTCTTCTCCAGGGTCAGGTCGGTGAGTTGGCTCTTGAGAGCCGAGAGCCGCGTATTGATCGACTGGAAGGCGGAGTCCGCCTTGCTGAGCTGAGCCTTGCGTTTTTCCAAGGTCGTGACCGGCCTGCGCTCGAACGACATGAGCTGTTCGATGATGGTGGAGGTGTCGAGGCCCGAGGCCATTCCGCCGATTTGAAACATGGTTGCCCTCCTTGGCGCTGAAGTCCGGCTAGCGGAGCTTGTCGACGAACAATCCGGAGAGCTGTTTCTGGAACATGGAGACCATGTCGAGAATCTGCTCGGAAGGGAACTCCCGGATGACTTCGTTCGTCTCGGCGTTGAGGACCTGCACCATCACGGTGTGGGTATCCTCGTGAATGTGGAACCTGACGTTGCGGTCGAAGGCCTGAACGATCTGCTCGAGTTGCTTGACGGCCTCGGGCAAGAGCCGCGAGCCGGCCGCCTTCGTTTCATCCGTCGCCTGCTGCTGGGTCGGCGTCGGGGTCGGGCGCAACTGGGCGTCAGGGGCCTTTCCGTTTTTTTGAACTTCGGAATCCATCAACTGTTGAGAGGCCATTCCGGTCGTGGCGATCACACCTTCGATTCTCATGGTTCCCCTCATTTCTTTCTACGGTTGGTCTTCGTATTCAAGCATGGTATCGGCGAGATCGGGCGAGACTTTAGCCCGCGCGCAAAAAAAACCGGAGAGGGAAGGCGAACCTTCCCTCTCCGGTCAACCTGGATGGAATCCAGGCTACCTGGTTTACCGCAGGAGTCCGAGGACGTTCTGGGTCGACTGGTTGGCCTGGGCGAGCATCGAGGTGCTGGACTGGGTGAGGATCTGGTTGCGGGTCATGGTCATGACTTCCGACGCCATGTCCAGGTCGCGGATGCGGCTCTCGGCCGACGAGAGGTTCTCCGCGGAGACGTTCAGGTTCTTGATGGTGTGATCGAGGCGGTTGATGTACGCACCCAAATTCGACCGGCTCTCGGAGACGCTGGCGATGGCCGTGTCGAGATTGGAGATCGACGCGCTGGCCAAGGCCGCCGTGGATACGCTGGATCCGATGCCGGATACGCCCAGCGACGCCGCACTGGCGTTGGCGATCGTCACGTTGATGTTCTGACCGGCGTTGGCGCCGACCTGGAGCGTGAAGCCGGTGGTCGAAGCCGAGCCGCCACTGATCAAGGCCTGGGTGTTGAACTGGGTCGCCGTGGCGATCCGGTCGACCTCGGAGCTGAGCTGAGTCAGTTCGGTTCCGATGGCAGCGCGATCCGAGCCGGTCAACGTGTCGTTGGCGGCCTGAACCGAGAGTTCGCGCATCCGCTGAAGGATGGCTTCCGTCTCGATCAGCGCGCCTTCGGCGGTCTGGAGCATCGAGATGCTGTCCTGCGAGTTGCGGCTGGCCTGGTTGAGGCCGCGCACTTGCGAGTTCATCTTCTCGGCGATGGTCAGACCCGCCGCATCGTCCGACGCGCCGTTGATCCGAAGACCCGACGAGAGCCGTTGGAGCGACTTCGCGAGGGCCGTGTCGTTCGTGGTGAGCTGACGGTGCGCGTTCATGGCGCCGACGTTGGTGTTAATCCGTAGTCCCATGGTGAAACCTCCTTAAAAAGTGAAAGAAAACATCCGTGTTTTCCGTGAATCTCATTGGGCCCGCTGTCGACCTCATTGGACCTGGTCCCGATTCGCGAGGACCTCCCCGTAGGGAACAAGGATCTCATCGGCCGCTTGAACGCCGACTTTAGGCCCGGACTGAAAATTAATTGCTCGCCGCCAGAACGCGAAGTCGTCCCAGTCGTTGTCGAATAGCCGCTTGCCTGGGATCCAGGCTCAGGGCCATCTGGTACATCACCTGGGCATCTTCGACGTTCGCCAGGCCCTCGGCGGCCTCGCCGAGCATGACATAGATCTCGGAGGCCTCGGGGGAGTGATCGCGCGCCTTCAGCAGAAAGACCATGGCCTCCTCATGCAGCCCATGGTGAATCAGCAAACGTCCCAAAGCGACCTCCAGCCCCGGGGCGGTGAACGACTGCAGTGCCGCCAACGCTTTTTCCACTTCGGCATAACGCTCGGCAACCAGGAGATGATTGAGCACCAAGGCCCAAAGCTCTCCGTTTCGATGGCTAATGCTGCTCGCTTCGGCGCGGGACGGCAATTCCTCCGAGATCAGACGGCAAAGGAGCATCAGACCCAGGCCGTCCTCACGAGAGGCCTCCCCAACGGCCGAGGACGTTGCGAGCATGCGCCATGCCTCGCCTGCTTCGTCCGCCTTTCCGAGACAGAGCTTGGCTAGCCCCAGGTAGATCCAAGCCGAGGCGAAGCTGGGATTGTTTTCCGTCTCCTTGGCGAAGATTGCCTCCGCCTCGGGGTAGCGCCTCAGGTGCAAGAGAGAGGTTCCGAAGACGAAGCCATTCCCTTGGGGATCGATCTCATGCGCTTTTTGGCGGGCTGCGAGCGCTTCCGCATGCTGGCCCAGTTGCTGACAGATGAGGCCGATGTTGGACCACGCCTGAGTATTCTTCGGGTCCAGTTCGATCGCCTTGACGAAGTACTCGAGCGCCTGTTGAAGCTCCGCCAGTTGCAGGTGCGTGATGCCCAGATTGATGTAGAGTTCCGCAGTCGGGTGTTCTCGTTCTTGCAGAGCCCGAGCGAAACACCCTTTCGCTTGGACGTGCTGCCCCATCCGCGAGTAGGCGACACCCAGCGCCTGCGAGGCTTTGTATGTCGGCACGGAAGGATCATTGCCGGACGAATAGACCACATCCTTGAAGGCACGGCAAGCCTCGAAGCATGCGATGGCCTCGGCGAAGCGTTCCATGTCGAGGAGGACGAGCCCCTTGGTCATGAGGATGTCCGGGTAACTCGGGTATTTATCGGTTGCCTCGTCGGCAAGAGCCAGGCCCTTGTCGAAGTCTCCCATCAGCCGGTGGAGGTCGATGAAGCTGAAGTAAAGGTGGGGCCAGTAGGCGGTCGTCGTCGGGGCGTTCTGCTCGGAGAGGAGCTTCAAGCTTTGGTCATAGGCCTTCACGGAATCACCTTGCTGGCCCAAGAGCTTGTAGGTTTGCCCCAGATTGAAGTGGACGTATGGATTTTCGGGTTCGATTTCGACCTGCTTCAGGAGAATGGCGAGGTTTCGTTGGTGCTTGTCGCGCTTGAGCACATGGCGATCGAGGTAGCCCCGGTGGATGATCCGGGCATGCAAGTTCTGGATGGGCAGGCCGGTGAGTTCGGCGGAAGGGAGCGCCTGCTCGTGGATGATCCCCTCGTAGCGAATATCCGGGCGGTTGCGGAACAATCTGAAGATCAGCGCCAACTGGAGGGTCTCGCCGTTCTCGCCGAGCAGGTTCTCGATGATCAGGTTGTAGCCGGCATTTTCCTGTTGCCGGAGGGCTTTCTTCATCTCGCCGTGATAGTCGGCGGGGATCATCTCGTCGGCATCCAGCACCAGGATCCAGTCGCCCGAGGCATGCGCGAGAGATTCATTGCGCGCCGTCGCGAAGTCACCTTGCCAGGGGTGGTGGTAGATCTTCGCTCCGAAGCTCTCGGCGATTTCGATCGTTCGATCGGTGGAGCCGGTGTCGACCAGGATGACCTCGTCGACGAGGTCTCGAACGCTGGCGATGCAATCTCCGATGAACAGCTCCTCGTTCTTGGCAATCAAGCAAAGGCTGAGAGTCGGATCCTTCGTCCTCAGCAGCGCCATGACCGAGTCGAACTCGGGGGGAAGCGCGACGTCGCCGCCTCGCAGGCGCTTCCTAGCCTCGATCAGGTTGGCCTTTGCCGCCGCATGCATGGGTTCGAGTTCCAGGGCCCGACCGTAGAAGGCTTCCGCCGCTCCCCAGAACTCCAGTTGGAAGAGGGCGCTGCCCATCGCGTTAGAGGTGTCCGCTTCGTAGGGAGCGAGTTCAATGCTGCGCTTGAGGGCTATGATGGCCTTGTCTACTTTGCCTTGCTGCAGAAAGACGGCACCAAGCTTGAGGTACAATCCGGCATTCCGCTCATCCAGTTCCAGCGCCGAGAGAAGATTGACCGCGGCGCCTTCGAGATCGCCGACTTCAAAAGCCCGGGCGCCGAGCATCTCATGGGATTTGCTCGCCTTATTTTTCGCAACCTTGGTGATCTTTAACGCCATGGGCTTTCCTTTCTGAGTGGGATGATTGAAGGCCTTTAGAGGTAACTACCAGTCATTTCGACGGTAATTCAGGCAAGTTTAGGATCCCCCGCCGATTTCATCGTCTCGAACCCGCGTTTTTTTCGCGAGGCAAAGGTCAAGCGTCTCGCGTGCTTCCATGTTTTCGGGCGCGAGTCGCAACAATGGCTCGAGGAGCTGGCTCGCCTCGTGATGCTTATCCTGCATCCAGTAGCACTGAGCGAGGTTTTCCATGGCCTCGAGATGGTGGGGGGTCTGTTGAAGGACACCTTCAAAACAACAACTCGCCCGCTCTAGTTCACCCATCTGGAAGAGCACCACTCCCAGGTTGTTCAGAGGTTCCACCAGCGCCGGATTCCGTTCCAAGATCTGCTCGAAGATCATGCGAGCCAGATGGACCTCACCCGCCTCGAAGAGTTCCTCGCCCTTGCGGTTATGGACCTGTAGCAGGTGGGAGGACTCGTCTCTGTAGTTCCGTCGAATGAGAGTGCCGATTGCATCGGCACTCTGGTACATGCGCAGGATTCGCTGGTTCTCCACGACTTGCCTGTCACGGTTGGCGTGCTCGATGCTGGTAGGCGATGCCAGGTAGAGGCCCAGAAACTCCGGGATGTGGAAGAAGTGGTTGGTCTGGGAGATGCGTAGCCAGAACTCGTAGTCCCCGCTGGTGACGAAGCTCCCGTCGAAGAGTCCGTACTCCTCATGGAGGCTGCTTCGCCACATGGGTTGCGGACCCATGAAGCAACCTTGGTGCAGCAAGGGGTGCCGATCCCAGTCGAACCATCGATACTGCCCTGCCGGCGTGCACTTTGAAAAGGTTTCGTTTTCGACCTCGGTGATCAAGACGTCGGCATAGACCAGCGCGACATCGGGCATGGCCTCGAGGGTTTGCACCATGCGTTCGAAGGCATCGGGACGGTGGCGGTCATCCGTGTTGGCGTTGGTGAGGTACTTGCCGGAGGCCGCCGCAATGCCTCGGTTCCAGGCCTGGTAGACCGATTCGCGATTTATCGTGCGGATGTAAGTGATGTTATCAAACCGTTGGCAGTACTCCTCGACGATTGCCCTCTCTTTTTGCTGGGAAGCGCTATCGATGATGACGATTTCGACTCCGTTCCGAATCGTCTGAGCAAGCAGATCGTCGAGGCAACCCCGAAGAAAACGTTCAGAATTGTAGGTGGAAACGATTGCACTTACCGGGTAGTCCCGGGGGGTTGCCCGCAGTTCGAATTCGATTCCTTCGCCACCCGTTGGGATCTTTTCAGGAATGCGGCTCCATGTTTCGAGGTAATGACGGGCGACAGAGGCGGAGCAAGGGAACGGTTGATCGGGGTTTGCCGCGAAAGTGAGCTGCTGAAGGGCATGATCGAAGAGGCCTTCATGATGGCTGCAAAGGGCAAGCCAGAGCGAAACGATACCGTAAGGGCTCAGACCTCCAGTGGTCGTGTTCAACACATCGCCGATGGCGGCGCGAAGGCGATGGCCTTCGCGGCCTATCCTCATCTCGGCAGCCAGTATGGCGGGGCGCTGTTCCGGGTCGTTAAAGTCACCCCGGAGGGAAATCAAGAAGTCGTTTTGAGTCACCTCATCACGCCAACCCGACATGTCGTTTCGCTCAGGAAGTAGTTGCTCGACAAGCTTACGTACTGTGTCCAGTTCTCGGAGATTGACCTCGAAATCAAGGTCGCGTCCGAGCCACTCACTGGCAAACGTGTAGACCTCGACGAGATCGAGCGAATCAAGCAGACCGCTATTCACGAAGTCGGTATCCGGGTCGAGGGGAACTTCCAACCCGCGCTCGGAAAGCCTTTCGCGCAGGAAGGCAAGCACGGCATCCTGAATAGCCTCTCGACTTACCCCCTTCACGGGGACTCCGAGCTCGGTCATGAGTAAATCACTGAAGGATTCAGCTTCAGTGAGGGGCTCGATCGTTTCGCCGCGTCCCATGGCTTGGCTTTGGAGTCCGATGCCCGTCTGCGTTCGAATGGAGTCGAAGTAAAGTGGGGCCGCCTCGGGTCTAAGGTGGAGTCCATCGGCCCTGAGTAAATGGGCATGAGGCTTGCCGCCTTCTCCGCAGATCCTGTCGAGAGGGTTGATGATGGGGATCCCTTGGCTTTCGCACCAATCCGCGAGCCTGGCGGCGAAAGTCTGGGACAACGACAGGACCTGTTGCTCCCCCACCCCTGCAACCGGTACGTTTTTGGTTTGCTGAACGCCCAGCATCCAGCCAAATTGGCCGCCGGCGGCCAACTCCGTGAAGACTTGTTGATACTGACCAATGACATGATCGAGTACGTCGGCAACGGGGTGAGATTGAGCCATGCGAAGCATTTTGAAAGTATCATGGTTGCCAATCATCAGGAACTTCCAACCGGCCTCTTGCGCGAAGAGCTGGCGGACCTTGCGACCCGCCGGATGGTCAGTGAAGAAATGATCGATCTCCAGGGCGCCAACCCAGTGAACGAGGAAGGGCGCTTCGGGGGCGTCGATGAGGCGCGCCCCGCGCGAGAAGACTGAAACGTGACTGTTGCCGACGATGAGCATTTAGCGCAGTTCTCCCAGAAGGTACAATTCCTTGTTGCGTGAGCGGCTGATCTTGCCCGAACTGGTCTTGACGAGCCGCATGTGATCGACCACCTCGACTCGCTTAGGCACGATTCCCACTTCGTTTTCGATGGATTTTTGAACCGCTAGCTTTAGCGGAAGATCCTCTAGTGAGCCATCACGCTCGACGATGACGTAGAGTTCCTCGCTGCCGGCGGTCTCATTGGTCACCCCGAAGGCGACGGCACGGCCGGGATATACCCCTGGCTGGATGCTGCAGACCTGCTCGACGTCCTGGGGGTAGATGTTTTTGCCGTTCGCGATGATGAGATCCTTCTTTCGTCCCGTCACGAAGAGTTGGCCATCCTCGGTGAGCAAGCCGAGATCTCCCGTTCGATAGAAGTCTTGCTCCGGCGGCAAGTCGCTTCCCAGGTAGTGCGAGAAGAGATACGGCCCGCGGAGGGCGATTTCGCCTACCCCATCCTCGTTGGGTTCCAGGATGCGAACTTCGGTGCGAGGCAGAACCTGGCCGCAAGAGGGAACGACCTTGTCCGCGATACGTCGGGAACTCTCGGGAGCGTTCGGCAGGGTCTGGGAGACCGCGAAGGTATTCTCCGCGAGCGCGTAGCAAACTGCAAGTGCCGCGGGGTGAACGGAGGGAAACTTGTCGCGGAAGGCTCGGTGCGTCAGGTCGCGCGCGGGCTCCGAGCAGTTGACGAACAGGCGCACGCTGCTCAGGTCGCGCTCTTTTCCTTTATTGACCAGGACATGGTAGGCGAAGTTGGGAAGATAGCAGAGGGTGGGGCGATCGCGTGCGATCGTCTCGAGCAGGAGGTCGGGCTTGAGGATCCAGTCGAAGGGATCCATGAGCATGACCGGCACCCCGCTCATCAACGGCATGAGGTAGCAGGCAATCAACCCCATGTCATGATACAAGGGCAACCAGCTAATGATCGTGTCCTCGGCGGAGAGTTCGATGGATGCGGTGTAATCTTCCATGTGTGCGATCACGTTTTGATGAGTCAGCACGACTCCTTTTTGCAGGCCCGTCGACCCCGAGGAGAACTGCACCAGGGCCTGGGGAATCGGGCTGCGCGAGGTGCAGGGCGATTCCGCCATGGGGGTATCGGGCGTCAGGAACGTCACCGCCGCTGGAGCGATGACCGCATCCGAATCCGCGAAGATACCGCCCGCTCGTGTCAACTCGAGCACGTGCTCCAGCTTTCGGCGGTACTCCTCGACGGATAGCTTCGACGATGTCGGGCTGAGCATCGCCGGCAAGACTCCTGCTTGCATTGCCCCGATGTACGCGGCCAAGGCATCGAGGTCCAGGCGCTTGATGAAGAGCACGAGTTCCCCGGGTTCGAATGCCGTGGAAAATCGACTGGCATGACGCTCTACGGCATCCTGGAACTGGGATCGTGAAACGCGCTGCCACTGCCCCCGGTGAAAGATCGAGAGGCAGTGCGCATCAGGATCCTGCTCAGCATGGCGTGCGATGCATTCCGGGATGGTCTTGCCAGAAATAGCGATTCCCATGACGTGATGCTCTCCTCTATCGGGGCGTCGACTCCTGGTTCAAAACCGTGGCAACACCTTGTTCATCGGGCGAGGCGGTGAGGTCGTCGACCCGCCCCAGTGCACGGTAGGCCTCCTCGCAGTTGGCCAGGGTGTCGGAATTTTCAGGATCCAAGGCCCGTGCGCGTTCGAAATGCTCCAGTGCTCTCTCACGTAGGCCCACCTGCCAGTAAAGCACTCCTAGGTTGTTGTGAGTAGGTGCCTGATCAGGATCGAGATCCAGCGCGGCCAGAAACTCGCGGAGCGCCCCCGCGAGATCCTCTTCTTCGGCGAAACGGCGCTCTCCCTCGGCCACGTGTTGGCGGACCCACTCCATTCGCAGCTCGCGTGCAAGGGTCTTGGCCCCATCGACGCTCCCCAGATTCTCAGGCGAGATCTCCGGGAAGGTCCCCTCCCCGCCTTGTAGTGCGTCTATCAACTGCTGGGCATGCACCTTGTTGGCAGGGTTGTTCACCACCTCCTGAGAGGCCAGGTGGATGGCTTGAACGCCAAAACCCATCCGGGCGAGACAGCTGGCCTTGAGATACTCGAGGCCAGCCACGCGGGCATAGCGATCGACGTTGGCTTCGGTTGCCTTCTCGAGCAAGACCAGCGCCCCGGTCGGATCGCTCGCCTGGATCAACCGAATCGCCGCCATGGCCAGCTGCTGGGCATCCATCAAAAGGCTATCGAGAAAGCGTTCCTCCGGGAAAGCCGGCTCCCCCCGCGCGACCAGCGAGGAGTAGTCGACCCGAGGAAAGATGTCCAGATAGCCACCAGCAGTCGCGTTATATACCTTGAAGCCCTTCGCCTCCCCATATTCCAGGAGACGGCTGTACTGGTGCTTCATGACCCTGACGATGCGACTGATCTCGTTGAAATCGTAGAGCTCTTGGTGAGCTGATCCAGCCTCCTTTTTCCCGTCGGGTTGATAGAAGTGGGGAAACTCGGCCGCGCCGTAAGTATCGGCCGTCCAGCTGAACCAGTCGTGGTCGCAGCCGAGCAGATAGATCGGATCGCAGCCCAGGAAGTAGGCGAGCATCAAGGCGGGAATGACGACCGTCTGTCCGAATGGCGGGACGCCGGTGGTGAAGTCGACGGTCTTGACGGGATCCTGGTGATCAAAATCGTAATGAAAGAAGTAGGGTTCGATGGCCGGGCCGAAATTCAGCTGGGACATCAGGGGAATGGCCCCCGAGGGCATCACCAACCGAGTATTGAGCTCATGAGAGCGGATGCCGTTGATGATGGGCAGGAGGTACTGCTCCGGCGACGTCCAGTAGAGGGGGTCCGCGATGACCCAGTACTTCGGTTGAATCTCGTTGAGGTGGGGATGCAGGTAGAAGGAGTTGACGACGATGGTGACCTCGTCGCGCAGGCGCCGGAGATCCTGCTGCGCCAGGGAGGGACCGTTGGCAATGATGAAGGCACGCTTGCCTGCATGCGCTTTCCGCAGGGCTTGGTTCTTTTGCAATAACGACCACAGGTTCATCGCGTCAAATCTTTCTGGCAGAAGGGATCTCTTATCACCCTACCCGGGTCGCCGCTCCCCCAATAGCTCGAACTCCTAAGAATCTTGAGTTTTTGTTCACCACGCGGTCCATCCCCCGTCGACGATGAGGTTTTGGCCGTTCACATAGACGGAGGCATCCGAGGCCAAAAATAGCAGCGCTCCCACTAGGTCCTCGGCTTGAGCCATCCTTCCCAGCGGGACGCGGGAACTATATTTCTCGGCGAAGGCGCTGTTCTGTCCCGAGGAAACCCCGCCCGGGGTCAAGGTGTTGGTCCGGATGCCCTTCGGCCCCCAGAGCGTCGCCATGTGCCGGGTCAGCGAGATGACCGCACCCTTGGTGACCGAATAAATCAGCGGAGTATTGATTGGCCCACCCAACTCCTCGTACCAGGACCCTTCGTAGATGCGCTGGTCAGGTCCCACTACCCCATAGATTGAGCTGACGTTAATCACGCTGCCATGGCCTTGCGCGACCATGGAGGGGCCCAGGTGCTTCAGCACGAGGAACATCCCGGTCACGTTGACCGCCATGACGTGGTTCCAGTCGTCAAGGGGGAACGCTTCCAGCGGGGCGAAGAATTGGGGGGACTTGGTCGCCGCGTTATTGACCAGGACGTCCACTCTACCCGGTGAGTCGAGGATCTCGCGTGCCCAGTCCTCCACGGATGCCTCTTGGGAGAGATCCACGGGGTTCGCCTGAGCTTGACCGCCGGCAGCACGGATCTGTTCAGCCAACTGCCGGCAGTTCTCGGGATCTCGATCCGCAATCACCACCCGGGCGCCCGCTTCGGCCAGGCGTTGGCTGTAGAGACGCCCCAGAATTCCGGTGGCTCCCGTGACGACGACCACCTTGCCGTCTAGTCGAAAACGGTCCCCAGAGTTAGGCAAGCGCGACTCCTTCGGCGTCACCCTCCAGGGGCACGAAGCCAAGGCATTGAGCGAGAAACTCAAGCGGGGGATCGGGAGCGGTTCCGATCCAGAGCGCGGTTTTCGAGAGCAACCCCAGCCAGTCGATCAAGTCGCGAGGAGCCGGCAGCGCCAGGATCTCAAGTTCGACGCCTTCCGCCAAGTCTCTCAAGGCGTCCGGAATGGAGCCATCGGCGGGCAGCGTGATTCCGATCGAAATCCGCGCTGCTTGGTCAAGGTGGGTGGACAGGCAACGAAGTGCTCCCACCCATTCATCCTCGGGCAGGGCCCAGTTCGGCGTAACCAGGACCGCCCCCTCTTGCATCCCCTCCCAGAACTCCGTCCCGCGGGCCGCTACCAGTTCCGTGAAGAGCTGGTGGTTGTGGATCACGTGAGGCGGCGCTTCGCCCGACAGTGAGCCGAGCGCGGCTGTTTCGAAGCTGGTCGGCGCGATCAAGCAGGAGATACCCTCCCCGATCAGCCTGGCCCCGATTGTCTTGAGGGTGGCGCTATCCAAGTTTGACCTCCAAAGCTCCTTGTCGCGACATGACACTCGATTACCAGTTCTCGGCGAGGTATTTTGTCGCGACTCGGCAGAAGAAATCCGGAAAGGTATTGCAGCGGGCTTCCATAATCGTGAGCGGCGCCTGGGCGATGGCGGCTCTCACGTCTGATTGGAACCGATCCTGCTCGGGGGTCCAAGGCTTGTTGCCGCCTTCGGCGTCCAGGATCTCGAACATCTCGATGACCCCATCGAGGATCTCTTCGGGGGTATTTTCGACCAAGGTCAGGCCGATCTGCCGGTACTCGTCGTCCCATTCGCGGTAGCAGAGGTTAGGGTCGGCGAGGACTTCCCTCATGGTCAGGCAACGGCCTTTTTCATGGGAGTATGCCTTGGCATAGAGGGTTAGGCCCAGGTTGTTGGCGTCATGGGGCGTGATGGGCCAGAAGTTGGCTCGGAGCAAGGGAGTATTGAACATCTGCGGCACGAGCGAGAGGCCCGAACGCGATCCGAGGAAGAACTTCGCCTTGGCGCAGAGATAGAGATCTGCGAAGTCGGATCGATGCGGGCTATGCGCATAATCGATCACGCGGTCCATGGGGGGCAACTTGGTCGTTCCGGCATCCCCCATGCGAATGACGTAACCGCCCCGCGCGGTGATGTGCTCGATCGCCGCGAAGTAGTTTGAGATCGATTGATTCATGTTTTCACGTTGAGTGTCTCCCAGATAGGAAGACTCGCGGGCATGCACGCAAACAAACCAATCCCCTCGAGAGAGCCCCAGCTTCTTTAATAGTTCGGTTCCCTCGGTTTCGTAAGCGTCATGGATCTTCAGCGGCTCGAAGTACTTGGCGACGCGCTCGCACTTCCAGTAGCCGTCGAAGAGGCTTTCAAACGGGCGCGAGCGCAGGTCGGGTCGTAGCGTGGTATAGCTGTCGAAAATGAGGCCGTCATGGTCGCTGGTCATGCGGACGTCGGCACCTTGTCCCGGCCATAATTGAGCGGGGCTGGGCTCGCGCGGGTTGTCGAGCTCCTCGTGAATCGATGGGAGGGAAAGAAACCGCGCGCTATCCGAGAAAAGCGAGGGAAACGCCGAGTTGACCACGCTGGGGGACATGATGAGGAGCAGTTTGCGCCCCTGTGATCGGGCGTAACTGCAATGCGCGATCGTCTCCCATGCCACGTGACCGATCCGGGTGGCCGAAATATAGCCTATCAAAGGGGGGGGGGCTGCGATCATGCTTCTACCGTTTCTTTCCGGTTGTGAGAGAATCCTGCTGACGAGAGGCAGGTTTGACTCATCTTAATAGGAGCCGCCGTCGATGGGAAGTAAGGCCCCCGTGAAAAAGGAGGCCCTCTCCGAACACAGGAATGCAGCAAATTGGGCGATTTCCTGGGGATTCGCGAAGCGCTTGATGGCCATTCGCTGCTCGAGGTAGCGAGCCGCCATCTCGGGCTGCGTCTTCAGCATCCGATCCCAATGGCCTCCTTCGTCGTGGATGGCGCCCGGCATCACGGAGGAGACCACCACGCCATCAGGGGCCACGGTGCAGCCGAGATTTCTCGCGTAGGCATTCAGGGCCGCCTTTACGGTCCCGTAGGGGATCGATCCCCGGCTCAAGTTCGCAGCAATCGACGAGATATGCACCACCCGTCCCCACCGACGGAGTTGCATCGGGGGGATGAGGAGTCGGTTCAGATCTACGGCGATCTCGAAATTGAGCCGCCACATGGCGCGCCATTCCGGTAGCGCGCAGAAGGGATCTCGGATTCCCAGGGTGCCTCCGAGATTGTGGACGATGATGTCCACTGCCGGGCAGCGTTCCGTGATCCGGGCGACGAGTTCGCCCGGTGCCTCGTCCGGCAGCAGATCGGCGGCGATCCCCCAGTGTCCTTTCTCGTCCCCTCCCATCTGCTCGACTAACGAGTGAATGGCGGTTTCGCTGCGAGCGACGGCGAGGACGCATGCCCCTTCTTGGGCCAAGGTGAGTGCAATTTCCCTTCCGAGGCCCCGGCTTGCCCCCACCACCAGCGCGGTTCTTCCTCTCAAGCCCAGTTCCACCGCTTACCTCGTGGCGTTGCGAATCATGGCGCGCCCGACCCGACCCGCCTCGAGATCCTCCAAGGCCTGATTGATATCCTCGAGGGTATAGGTATGGGTGATGAGCTTATCGAGGGGAAGTTTCCCCGCCTGATGCAAGGCGGCAAAGCGGGGGATGTCCCGATCGGGATCCGACTCGCCGCCCCAGGTTCCCACGATGCGCTTTCCCTTGATGAGATCGAACGGATCGAGACTGATCCGCTCACCCGCGGGTAGGTTGCCTGCCAAAACAGCCAACCCGCCGGGGGCCCGGACCGATGCCATGGCAGCCTCCATGGTCTGTTTGAGACCGGCCGCCTCGATTGCGAAGTCGACCCCCTTCCCGCCGGTGATCTCCATCAGAGCTTGATGGGCATCCCCATGACGGGCATTAATCGTATGGGTGGCGCCGAGGGCTCGTGCCTGCTCCAGTTTATGATCCAACACGTCGATGGCGATCAGGGGATTGGCGTTCACGAGGGCGGCCGCGAGCACGGCGCTCAGTCCAATTCCACCGACTCCGAAAACGGCGATACTGCTGCCTGGTTGGGCGCGCAGCGTATTGAGGACCAGGCCGGCACCTGTCGGAATCGCGCAGCCTAGCAATGCCGCCTCTTGCAGAGGCAAGGCATCCGGAATGCGCGTCAGGCGGTTCTCCGACACGACCGCCATCTCGAGAAACGTGCTGACTGCCCCGGAATTGACCAGGTTTGTCTCTCCCTGGTACTGGGTGGCCGGTACGTCCAGGCCTGTTCCCTTGAGCCAGGAGATCACGACGCGATCGCCCGTTTTCACCTTGGTGACTCCGGACCCGGTCTCCAGAACGATCCCTGAGCCCTCATGGCCCATCGTATGGGGCAAGAAGCGATCGGGCCCCCGCTTTCCCCGGACTTCGAGGAGCTGGCTATGGCATACTCCGCTGAAGGCTATCTCGACGAGGACCTGCCCATGTTTCAGGGCCGGAATCTCGATTTCCTCCAGGCGTAGGGGCTGGTCGATCTCATACAGGATGGCGGCTTTAGTCTTCATTCGGCAATAAACCAATAATAATCGCCCTGATACCCCACCTCATCGAACAAGCGGATCCAGTTGTCGACGTGCATATAGGTGAGGGCCGTCAGGTTCCATTGGTGCATCCGCAGTTTCTCAGTGTCATCATGCCATGCATCCACGATCAGGAAGGCATGACGGCGGCTTACCCGTTCGATCTCACGCAGGGACTGCTTGCATTCCTCTAGCGGCAGGTTGTGAACCGTGTTGATGGAGATGACCAGGTCGAAGGAGTCGTCGGGATAGGGAAGCGCCTTGGCGTTGCCTACTTGCACGAATGGTTTGACGTCCTCCATGGCGTTGGCGATCGCATACTCGGAGATATCGAGCCCGGCTACCTGGAGGTTTGGCATCAGCTCCTTGAAGTCATGCAGCATGAAGCCCTTACCGCAGCCCACGTCCAGCACGCTGGCGTCATCCGCCAGGCCGTAGTGGTCGCGGAAAAGCTTGACCGTTTCTTGCCAGAAGCGAGGGTGATAGGAGTAGCCTCCGTAACCGTGGAGGCGATCGCCGTCGAAGAACTCAGGGCCGAACTGACGTGCGACCTGGCGGTGCGCTTCGGTGATCAGCTTGGCGCGCTCGTCAATCGGGCGTTTGCTGCGGGGGTATCGATTCATGAGGTTGATTTCGGCCATGAGGGCTCACTTCCTTACTTTAGGGTTGGTGCAGGTATTCCAAGGGCTGCTGACGAATTGCCTCCCAATCTCGCTCGACCCAGTCGATGACGCCGGATAGCCCTTCGTCCAGGGAAACTCTAGGTTGCCAGCCGAGCTCGATCCGGGCCTTGGTCGAATCGATCACGTAGGCGGCATCCTGACCCAGTCGTTCCGGTGCGGACTTGGCGGCGGCCTCGAAATTCTTGCCGAGCTTCTCGCAGATGACCTGAACGATCTCGCGGACCGCATGGCCCCGATCGGGAGACAGATGATAGATCTCGCCGGGGCGCCCCCGCTCCATGATCGCCAGCTCGCCCCGCGACACGTCCCGGATGTGGATGTAGGACTTCACCGCATGTCCGCCTCCGTGCAACTCGATGGACCTGCCGAGCTTGAGGTAAATAGCCGAGCGCGGGATGATCTTGAAAAGCTGCTGATGGGCGCCGTAGACGTTCGTAGCCCGGACCGTCACGAGCGGGAACTTGAAGTTCTTGTGGTAGGTGGCGAGCAGGAGGTCTGCCGCGGCCTTGGAGGCCGCGTAGGGCGTGGAGGGAGAAAGCGGCGCCTCCTCCGTCACGTTTCCCTCGCAGGTCCCGTAGACCTCCGGCGAGGAGATGTGCACGTAGCGGCGAAGGTAGCGCTGGTCCTTGAGATGGTTCAGCAACCGGGCCAGGGAAACGGTATTGGTCTGGAACCAATGATCGGGGTTGATCCAGCTCGGTCCCACCTCGCTCAGGGCGGCGAAGTTGACGATGTAGTCGGGTTCGAACGCGTCGAGGGTCCGCAGGATCTCCGGCATGTCGCGGTTCATGTCGAGCGGATGGTAGCGGAAGCGCGGCTGCGGATGGCGAAGGTAGGGAAGGAACAAGGGGCCCTTGTTCGGCGTGCGGCTGATGCCGAGCACGTCGTTGCCGGCGTCCTCTAGCAAGAGGTCGATGAAGTCGCTTCCCGAAAAGGAATTGCTGCCGAGGACGGCGATCTTGCGGGTGGTCATGGTTCTCCTCAACTAACGCCCCGCTAAAAGGGCCCGCGAAAGGATGGATTCGGCACATCAAGCTGCGTCGAGCGCATGGGGGGCTCGGGACTTCCGGGTGGACGCCCGAGAGATTCGCAGGCGGCTCGGTAGAGATCGATGGCTCTCGGGTAGTAATGCTCCGCGAGCTCATGGCTGGTCGGCGTGGGATAGTCGGGCAACGCGACCCGCCGGGGTGCCGCCAGGAGAGCCGAGAAAGCCTCCTCGCTGGCCAGCGCCAGAATCTCGGCGCTGAATCCGCAGAAGGCGCCGCCGGTATCGGCTGCAATCAGCCGACCGGTCTTGCGGACAGAGGCGAGGATGGTCTGCGTATCGAGCGGCCGCAAGCTACGGATATCGATCACCTCTGCGGATATTCCCTCTTCGGCAAGCCATTCGGCGGCCCGCAGGGCTTCAAGCGTCATGTACGAGGTGCTGGCGATGGTCAGGTCCCGACCTTCGCGGGCGATCGTCGCTTTTCCCAGCGGGACCTCGTAGTCGCCTTCCGGAACGGGGCCGCTCACGTGATGAAGCCAGCGGTGCTCCAGGAAGATCACGGGGTTGTTGTCGCGAATGCTTGCGATCAACATACCCTTGGCATCATGGGGCGTGGTCGGCATCGCCACCTTCAAGCCCGGAACATGCGCGAAAAACGCCTGCAAGCTTTGAGAGTGCTGAGGTCCCTGTCCCCAGCCGCGGCCGATCATCATCCGGATCACCATCGGCACCGATGCTTGTCCCCCGAACATGTAATGCCACTTGGCGGCGTTGTTCACCATCTGGTCCATGGCGAGCAGGGCGAAATCAAGCCGCTGGTGAACCAAGACCGGTCGCATTCCCGATAGCGCGGCACCAATACACGCTCCCGTCATGCCGTTCTCGGAAAGCGGCATGTCCATGACGCGCTCGGAGCCGAATCGCTCGCTCAGGCCTGCGGTCGTGCCAAAGATGGCCCGTGGATCGGGGACGCCCTCGCCGATGACGACGACGTCGGGATCCGCGCTCATCGATTCGACGAGCGCTTCGTGGATCGCCTGGACGTAGGTGAGTTGCCGAGTCTCAATCTGCATAGATGCTCCCTAAACCGTGGCCCTGAGGAGCGGGGCTCGTGAGGGCGAAAGTGAAGGCCGCCTCGACTTCTGCGGCGATCCCGGCCTCCATGTGGTCATGTGCCGCATCGGAGATGTCCAGGAGTCCTCTCGTCTGGCGAATAGGGCAGCGCCTTTGCCAATCGGCGAGCTCTCCCTCTGGACGATAGTCCAGGTGATCGTCGTCGCTTGGACCGCAGTGCTCCAGATGGCGATAGGTGAAGAGTTCCAGGAACTGGGGACCTTCTCCCGCCCGTGCCCGCCGCACGGCCTCCTGCGACAGCCTGGCGGCTTCCCGCACGTCATTGCCGTCCCCCATCGAGACGCTCCAGCCATGGGCCTCGGCGATCGCATGCAACGGGCGATTGGGCTGCCGATCGGCAAGTTGGGTGTAGACCGAGTAAAGGTTGTTTTCCACGGCGAAGATCAGCGGCAGGCGGCGCAGGGCGGCGAAGTTGAGCGCCTCGTGAACAACCCCCTCCTCGAAGCAACCGTCACCGAAGAAGGCGACGGCGACCCGATCCGACTTGCGGCGCTGCAACTGCCATGCCGCCCCCACGGCCAGGGGAACCGTTCCGCCCACGATGGGCGTCGAACCGACGAATCCGACCTCCCGATCCACCAGATGCATGGAGCCGCCGAAACCGCCACAGCAACCGGTGGCACGGCCGTAGATCTCGGCGACCATCCGGTTGAGGTCACCGCCCTTGGCCAGATAGTGGGCATGAGCCCGGTGGCTGCTGAACGCGAGATCGCCGTCGTTCAGGGCGGCACAGACCCCCACTGCCGCCGCCTCTTGGCCAATGGAAAGATGCATGGGGCAGCGCATTTGCTGCTCCCCATAGCGTTCGGCGAGCGCCTCCTCCACCCGGCGGATGCGCAGCATCTCGCGATAGAGTGCCGTCAATTCGGTCGTCATGGTCGGCATCGCGTCAGCTCCACTTCAAGAGGGTGGTGATGTACTTGAACAGAATGACCGAGCTGATGGGCTCTCGGTTGCACACGATCTGGACGTCCAGAGCCGCGGCGGCGCTTCCGACGAAGGAGGCGATCTCCGAGGGCATGCCGGCCCCGAGACAGAGGCTCGCCAGCGAGAGAAAGGCGTCGCCCGCCCCGATCCGGTCCAGGACCTTGGTGGACAGCGCCGGAGTCACATGCCGCTTGTCATGTTTGCGATCGGCCATGAAAACCCCCTTGGTGCCGCGGGTGACGGCCATGTAGGGTGCCGAAAGCATGCTGCCCACGTATTCCGCGACATCCTCCAGCGGCTCTTGACGGCTGTGAGCCGCCAGGCGCAGCTCAGGCTCGTTGAGCGAGATGAAGTCGGCCCGCCGGTACCGGCTGATGACGTGATAGCCGCGGTTCCCGCTGTTGATCTGGGTGTTGACGGCCAAGAAGCGCGAGTGGTCGCAGAGCCGCTGAATCATGGCGTTGGTGATGAAGCCGTTGCCGTAATCCGGAACCATCACGACGTCGAACTCCGCCACCTTCTCCTCGAGCCAGGCGCAGATCTCGACTTCGAGCGTTTCCGGCATCGGATCCTCGTTGAAGAAGTAGACCTCGAAAAGCTTGGCCATGTCCGCGTCGACGAAACGGCGTTTGACCACCGTGGGAGCATCCTCGCGGTAGAAGAAGATCGGCGTGATATTCTCGGCCAGCTTGGAACGGATGAAGGCCTCGTGGCTATCCGTCTTGCCGAGGCCCGCGACCAGCGTGACGTCTTTCACGAACCCGGCCACATGATTGGCGACGGCAATCGAGCCGCCGGCAAACTGCTCCTGGGTATTGTACTTGACGGCAAGGACGTTGCCCTTGCCTGTCTGGCCCAGGGGAGTGGTGTAATGGTACTCGTCGACGATCGCATCGCCGACCACCAGGACTTTTAGTTCGCCCAGTGTCTTGAGCATGCCGATGACGTCGGAGTTCTGATACGTGACGTTGAACTTGCGAAGGTAATCGCGGGTCTCGGATGAGAAGACGCCGAAGTGCTCGTTGAGGAGGGTGCTGGAGCTGAAGGTGATGTCGTCGGTGAAGAAGATTTCCCCGCCGCCTTCCTGGACCGCCTGGGCCTCATGGGTGATGTTGCCGGTCAGATCGTTCTCGGCCGACTTATAGTCGCTGCCCTTGACGTAGAGGCTTGGCTTGACCTTCTTGATCAGCTCGATGGAGGTCACGTCATGGTTGACGGCGACGTGATCGACGCATGCGAGCGCCGCGAGGGTCTCGACTCGCAGGGTGTCGGAGAACACCGGCCGGCCAGGACCTTTGTTGACGTAGGCGTCGGCCGTGACGGTGACGAGCAGGACGTCTCCAGCCGCCCGAGCCTGTTGCAAGTGCCGGATATGCCCGGCATGCATGAGGTCGAAGGTTCCGTGACAGAGGACGACCCGTTGGCCTTGCCGGGAATAATCAGCGGACTTATCGGCCAACTCGTCGAGCGTGAGAATCTTATTGGGCATGAGCTGGAATACCTTCCCGATGCAGAACGTTCGCCAGGTGGTGGAGGATGAACTGGTGGCCGATCTCGACTAGACCGTAATCGGCCCGTGGGAGGTAGAGGTTGAGGTCGCCGAGACCGCGCAGCGGGTTATCGGCAGCAAAGCCGCTGAGGGTCATCGTGAGGCCGCCTAGCTCCCTCACGACGCTCACCGCGTTGAGGATGTTGGGCGAGCGCCCGGAGCTGCTGATGGCGATCAAGACGTCATCCTGCCGGGCATGACGCGAGAGCTGCTCGCTGAAGACATGAGCGTAGCCATAATCATTCGCCATGCATGTGAGCAGCGCAGGGTCGGTGAGCGTCAAAGCCCTGAGATTGCAAACGTTCACGAAATCATTGGCGGCATGGCTGGCGATGGCGGCGCTTCCCCCGTTACCGACCAGATAGATGTTGCCGCCCCGCCGTCGGGCGTCGCGCAGGATCTCGAGCGCGCGCGAGACGCCCGCCTCCTGAGCGAGCGGCACATCGTTCCCTTCCGTGAAGATCGACGCGCCAACGAGCTGGTGTAGCTCGCTGGACCAGTCGCTGAGCGAGGGGGAGTCAGACATGGGCGTCCTCCTTTCCGAGGTGCCGGAACCACGACTCCGTGGCCTGCGCGATGGTTGCGGCATTCCACACGGGTGCGTCCCTCCAGTCGTCGAGTCTTTCGAGCATGCGATGGACCCCTGCTTCCAGGGGTACTTTTGCCTGCCACCCGAGCAAGCGCTCGATCTTGCGCACGTCGGCGAAGGTGCAATCGGGCTCACCGGGTCGCTTGGGAATGTGGGTCTTGTCGCCTCCTAGCAGCTCGACGAGGCGGTTCACGCTGTAGGTGTGGCCGCTGCCGACGTTCAGCGCCGTGCCCGTGACGTCGGACTCGGCCGCACGGATGAACGCATCCGCCACGTCGGTGACGAACGTGAAGTCCCGGGTTTGCGTGCCATCGCCCACCACGGTGAAAGGCTGCCCCTTGATCTTCTGGGCGAGAAATACCCCGAAGACGGCGCCATAGGCCCCCGTCGTCCGAGAACGAGGGCCGTACACGTTGAACAACCGGAGCGAGACCGCGCTGAGTTGATAGGTATGCGCCCAGTGGAGCACAAGTTCTTCGCCCATGTACTTGGTCAGCGCATAGGGATACTGCGGCTGAATGGCACTGGTCTCAGGAGTCGGATAGACATCCGGTATCCCGTAGCTCGAAGACGAGGCCGCGTAGATCACTCGCTTGATCCCTGCCGCCCGAGCGCATTCCAGGACGGTGAGGGTTCCCTGGACGTTCATCTGGAAGTAGCGAGCCGGATCCTCGATGGAGGGAACGATGTCCGCGATGCCTGCCAGGTGAAAGACCCAATCGGCTCCCGAAAAGCACTCCAGCAGAGAGTCGCCGTCCAGAATATCCATCTGTCGAAAGCGAAAGGCTGGATGGTCCTGGAACTCTCGCAAGTTCTCGATGCGCCCGCAACTCAGGTTGTCGACCACCAGGACCTCATGTCCCTCGGCGAGGAGAATTTGGGCTAGGTGGCTGCCGATAAACCCGGCGCCGCCCGTTACGACGGTTTTCATGGTTTCTCGCTCCTCGGCTAGATGAAATTCACATGAGGGACCTGGTTCGCTTGCATCCGGTAGAGGTAGCGATTGATCTCGTCCATCCGGCAGTTTTTACGGCACTCCTTGATGTCCAACTCGTGCTGGACATAGTTGAAATTCTCCCGGCGCCGCTCCCCCTGCCAGACCTCCTGAAATGACTGCTCGTTGAGGTTTCCGTATTCGAAACGGTTATCCATCAGATAGGCGCTGCAGCCATAGAGCGAACCATCCGACATGACGTACGCCCAGAAGAACGGAGTCGCCTGGCACTTCGAGTACCGAGTGTGCTCGGGCTCCATGTGTTTTTTCATGGTGTTGCGGCGAAAGACGACGTGAAATTTATCCGTGTTGTAGGGTTCGAGCACGTCCTCGAGCGCCAAATACTGGCTGTAGTCGATATTCTCATAGACATGGGTTTCACTCGAGAGGTGCTGGGAGTAAGGCTTGATGACCACGTAATCCAGGCCAATCTCATCCCGGCAAAGGCGGGCAAGTTCGCCCATCTCATCGGCGTTTTCCGGGAGCAAGAGGGCTTGCGCACCCAGCGTGCACTCGAGTTTGTGATCGTTGCGATACTGGACGGCCCGCTTGAGGTTCTCGACGACCCGATGGAAATCACCCTCCTTGGTCCGGTGAATCTTGGAGTAGGTGGGCGCGGTGCCGGCGTTCATCGAGACCTTGATCCACGAGGTCAGCGCCAGGGAACGCTCCACGAAGGCCTGGTTCATCATGGTGGCGTTGGTCGTGAACGAAACGTCGATGCCTGCGGTCTTGGTAATCGAGACGATGTCGTTGATGTTCTTGTGGAGCATGGGCTCGCCCTCGCCCGCGAACATGATGCTTTTCACGCCGAGGCTGCCCATTTCGGGCAGGCGTTGACGCAGCATATCGAGGTCGAGAGACCGGGGTTTGTAGCCGATGTAGTCCACCGCGCAGAAGGTGCAGCGATGGTTGCATGCGCCCACCGGCGAGACTTCGACGTAAAGGGGATAGACCTCCTTGGCCTTCTCCCAATCATCGCCAACTTCTTGCCATTGCGCCACCCGTTTCGGGTGGTATATCAGCTTGTGGCTATCAATCGCATAGTGATCCATGTTGTCTCGCTTTTCCGTGTTAGTTTCGCAGCTCGATTCATCGTGCGACGGCTGGCGCCAGGTATTTAAGACATATGCACCGATTGGGGCGAGTTCTAAACCATTGCTCGCCTTTCATGGTGTTTCGGCACGCACCGGCTGGTTCTTTAACCCGAGGATTAAACCCGATCAACGCGCTCAAGCGTTTTGGCGATCCATCGATAGCCTTGATCTAGTTGTACTTCCGGAAAACCGGCTTGACGGCTGGTCCAACGAGCAAGCCGTCCGTGCTTCCGCGTTCGAGGGCCTCGAGGAGGACGGGCATCGCCTTGCGGGAGGCTTCGAGAGTGTGCTCGACGTCCAAGTCGCTGTGGGCCGCTGAGATCGCGATGTAGGGGACGAGGACGCCATGACGGATCGTCTCCTGGAGATACAGCGTGCGCAGGGCGAGATCCACCTCTCCCGCCGGGCCCAGGAAGATCTGGTAAGGGCTACAGGCAAGTCCCTCCATCCGAACATGGTCGGCCAGGCCGAACTCCCGCGAGAGCGCGTTGAACCCCTCCAGCAGTTTTTGGCCGGTGGCCCAGATTCGGCGGGTGGCCTCTCCGTCCCTCATCGCTTCGATGGTCGCCTTCGCTGCCGCCAAGGAATGAGTTTCCCCCCCGTTGGTCGTCGATAGCAGAAAGACCCGCTCGCGGTCATGGTCGAGCCCGCCGAGCTCCATGAGGTCTCGACGTCCTACGAGGGCCGAGAGGGCGAAGCCATTGGCCAGTGCTTTGCCAAAGGTCGAGAGATCGGGGGTGACCCCGTAGTAGTGCTGCGCCCCCTGGGGATGCCAGCGGAACCCCGAGATCATTTCGTCAAAGATCAACACGACGCCATGAATCTGCGTGAGTTCCCTGACGCGCTCGAGGAAGCCCGGGTGCGGGGCGGTCGTCGCCGCCGGCTCGAGAATGACGCAAGCCACCTGACCCCGATACTCCGAGAGGACCTGCTCGAGATGGTTTGCGTCGTTGTAACGGAAGCGTTTAGTCAGCGCCTGAATGGCCTGGGGAACTCCCGCGTTGACCGGAGTATCCCCGATGAACCAATCGTTTACGCTGTAGAAGGGCTGGTCCTGGCAGCGAACCACCAGATCACGACCGGTGAAAGCCCGAGCGAGCTTCACCGCTGCTGTCGTGACATCCGATCCGTTCTTGGCGAACTTCACCATCTCCGCCGACGGAATTAGATCAACCAATAGTTCGGCGACATCCGCCTCGAGGGGACTGGGTCGAACGAAGTTCGAGCCCAGTTCGAGCTGCTCGCGCACGGCCGCGAGAACGGGTTCGTAGGCATGTCCCAGGATGACCGAGCGCAAGCCCATGCCCCAATCCAGGAATTCGTTGCCGTCCGGATCCCAGACCTTGGTGCCTTTTCCCCGCACGATGAAACCGGGTGACAACTGGGGAAACTGATCGTCTCCTTTGCTGTAGGTATGGACCCCCGCTGGGATGAGGTGCTTGGCCCGCTCGCGCAGGCGATTAGACTCGGTGAAATCGAGCATGGTTTTCAGATCGTCGATCATGTTTTCCCCTGCCTAGGCCATCGGTTTGATGGGTATGGCGACTACTTGTCGCCGGCCGGTCTCGTCCGCATGCTCGGCCTGCTTGAGCAGTGCCAAGAGCGCCATGTCGTCTTCAAAGGTGTAATCCGGTGCCTCGCCGGTCTCGACGACATGCAGGAACGCGCGCATTTCCTCGATATAGGGCTCCTCGGGATTGATGTACTGGGACTCCACCGTGCCTCGTCCCAGGTCTTCCTCCAGCCACTCCCCGGAGGCGACCCGGTAGATCCGGAGGCGCTGCGCCACGCCGTCCCATTCGATCGTGCCATCCTGTCCCGTGATGCGCATCGCGCGCACGGCGCTTCGACTGAGAACATCCACGGTCAGCTGGCCCAAGACCCCGTCGGCATGGCGCACCTGAAGCATGTAGATGTCATCGATGTCGACAGGCAGATCGGATCGCTTGGCTTTCCGCGCATCAAGGTCGACCACGGGTCCGAAGACCTGAGCCAGCCAAACCATCTCGAAGGGAACAATTTCGCGGCACCCGCCGGTTTCCCGGTTGGATACGTAGAACTCGGTAATGGACTCCCAGGGATGCCAATCCGGAAGGTACTGTCCGCTCTGATACTGCCAAGCGAGCACCTTGCCGATGGCACCTTCTCGCACCAAGTGAAGAATTCGCTTCGGGCCGGGGAAGTAGCGCATGGTACAGGACGGAAAGACGCAAAGGTCGGTGCCCTCGATGAGCTCCTGCAATTGCGCCATGCCGTCATCGACGACGCTCGCCTCGATAAACATGGGTTTGCCGGCAGCAGCCACCCTGAAAGCAACCTCCATGTGCCGATCGGGGGGGACAGAAATCACCACCACGTCCGGGTTTTCTGCCAATGCGTCCTCGATGCGATCAAAAGGGATCAGGCCGTAACGTTCGGCCGCCTCATGGCGCCGGTCGTTTCGGACGTCGTATCCGATGATTTGCTCAAATCCCAGGGCTATCAGGTTCCTGACGCGCCGCTTGCCCATGGATCCCAGACCGATGACGAGTGCTTTCATGGGATTTCCTTCTTGAGCTTAATGTGGGCGTACTGGCGATCGAAGCGAGCCTGATATTCCGCCTGGCGCCAGGCATTGATTTCCGAAATCCCGGGCTCACTCCGTAGCAACGCGAAGACGTCGTCAAGATCCACGGGCCGGCCAGGCTGATAGAGGCGTTGGTACACGATCCGCACGAACTCCAGGTCTTCCTCGTAGTCCAGGGTCATGCGGTATTCCGGATGGTGCCAGGGTTCCGGCGCCTCGAGGGTGGTCACCCGAAATAGGCCGGTCTGCGTGAAGTAGCGCCCCCAGCCTTGGGTATCCTGCTCGTCTTTGATGCCGCAAACCGTGGACAATGCCGCAGTGGACATGCCATAGGGGAATGTCCCATAGGGCATCCCCTTGATCTGGACGAAGTCCGCGGTGCCAGAGGACAGGCAATCCGCGACCTGGGTCACCATTTGGGGCTCGCAGAACAGATCGTCACCATCCGCCACGACGACGTTCTCGATTCCAAACGCCTGGGCGGCTCCAAGATACCGGGCGAGAACATCCTCGGTCGAGCCGCGATGGATCTCAATCCCTTCGGAGCATGCCAGGTCGACCAAGGCGTCATCCGAGTCTCGCCGGGTGGTGCAAAGGACCACGCGATCGATGCCTGATGCGGCTTTCGCACGCTCGATCACCAAGGCCAATACAGGCATGCCGCAGACCGGAGCCAGCATTTTGCCCGGCAGCCGGGTAGCTTCATGGCGAGCCGTGATGAACAGGCCGATCATTGAAACACCTCTTCGAACTCGCCGTTGGCGCGCTTGAAGTCGTCCATCTGCCCGATATCGAGCCAGTACTCACGGATAGGGAAGACCGAAGCGTGGTAGCGCTGCGCAATCAGGGTTTCGAAGAAGTTGGGCATGTTCAGGGAGGTGCTCTTGGGCAACAGCCTGATTACCTCAGGGTTGAGGACATAAATGCCCGCGCTGATGAAGAACTTCTGGACGGGCTTCTCGTCGATCCCCACGAGGCGATCCCGATCGATCCGGACCACGCCGTAGGGTACCTGGAAGTTGAACTCGCGGACGCACATCGTGGCATCGGCTTGCTGTTCCAGATGCAGGTCGAGGAGCTGGCGGAAGTTGACCTTGGTGAGCAGGTCCCCGTTCATTACCAGCAAGGGATGCGTGAGTTCGTCGGGAATCAAGGTGAGCGCGCCTGCCGTGCCCAGGGGGGCCTTCTCATGGAGGTAGGTGATCTGAACACCCCAGCGCGAGCCATCTCCGAAGTGATCGATGATCGTTTCCGCCATGTAGTTGACCGAGAAGTAGAAGTGGCAGAAGCCATGGTCGATGAAGTTGGCCATGATGGTTTCCAAGAGGGGCTTCCCTCCCACCTTGAGCATCGGCTTTGGGCAGCCGTCGGTCAACGGAGCCAAACGGCTTCCAAGCCCGCCTGCCATAAGCAAGACCCGGTTTTCCCGCTCCTTGCTTTGAATCAATTCATCGAGAAGTTCGACGCCCAGCACCCTGCCGAGTTCGTCGACGATTGGGATCTGGCGCAACTGCTTGAGCTTCATGAGGGCCAAGATAGTTTGCGAGTCCTCATGGGAACGGGCCACCGTGGGCAGGGTGTTCATGACGAGGTTGGCCTGAGATTCCAGGGTGTGCCCTTGCAGTAGGCCGCGCCGAATGTCGCCGTCGGTGACCGTTCCGAGCAAGTGCATCTGATCATCGACCACCATGGCGATCTGCATGACGCCTGCTTCGATGGCGACGATCGCGTCGCGGATTGACGCCGACGTTGGAATCAAGGTTTTTTTCCAGGCGCTCATGGCGGGACTCATCGGGCTATCTCCTTGGCGGGCACACCCACTACCGTGGATCCCGCAGGCACGTCGCGGATAACGACCGATCCGGCCCCGATACAGCTGCACTCCCCGACGTGCACGCCCTGCTTCAGGATCGCCCCGGTGCCGATATGAGCCCCCCCGTCGATCTGAACTCCTCCCGAAAGGGTGACGCCTGGGGCGATATGAACGTGGTCGCCTAGAACGCAATCGTGATCGACCAACGCGCCGGTATTGACCAAGACATTCCGTCCAATTCGGCTGCCAGCCTGGATGACTGCGCCCGCCATGATTTGCGCGCCCTCTTCCAGCTCGGCATGCTGAGAGATGATGGCCGAGGGGTGGATCACCTGCATGAAGATGTAGTCTTGACGCTTGAATCGTTCAAACAGCAGGCGGCGGCTTTCGGTGGATGCCACTGAGCCTAAACCGTTCACCAATCGAACCGAATTGGGAGCGTAATCCGCGATGAGGCTGTCGCCGCCAATCACTTTGACTCCCCAGAGTTCCGCTCCTAACCGTGCAGGCGAAGGATCCAGCATGCCGAGGATGGGGGTGCCCGAAGCAAGCAACGTATCGACGAGGACCTTCGCATGGCCGCCGCTCCCTAGAATCAACGCGGGAAACCTCATAACCGCACCACGGTGTCCGGCGCGTAGTCACGATCGGCGCTTCGACCCAGCATGTCCCAGTACGCCATCGGCGAGACTCCTGTCCCCGGCCGTTTCACCGTGAGGTTCTCCGGCGTGAAGGGTTCGCCCCGGTCGATTGCCCCGGCTGCCACCAAACTCTTCCGCACGATAGGCAGATTCCTCAGTTCCGCTGGGCTGGGAGCCTTGATGGTCTTGCCCAACGCCATCTCCACTTGTCGGATGGCGCTGACCATGGCCCTCAAGTCTGAAGGCTCTAATGAAGCTAAGTGGTCCGGGCCCGGAAGGGTTCGATCCAGGGTGAAGTGCTTCTCGATGACTGTCGCGCCACATGCGGCTGCCGCGATGGCGATGGCGATGCCTTCGGTATGATCGGAATACCCGACCGGCAACCCAAAGGCTGCGTGCAGCGTATCCATGACGCGAAGGTTCACCTCCATGAAAGGGGCTGGGTACTCCGTCGTGCAGTGCAGGAGCGTGACGTGACGCTGCAAGCTGGACTGACCATCCGGAGAGCCGAAAGCCTCCTTAAAAGCAGAGAGCCCTGGAGCGATGCCGAGATCGAGGTAGCCAAATGCGAGGACTCCGAGAGCGTCCTCGACCTCGGCCAAGGTGCTCATGCCGGTGGAGAGAATGATGGGTATACCGGTCCGGGCGGCCTTGAGCAAGAGCGGGGCATTCGTGATTTCACCGGAGGGCAGTTTCAAGCGGGCCACGGAAAGCCGATCGACCAGCAGATCTACGCTCTCCTCGTCAAAGGGGGAGGACAGGAACTCGATCCCGCGGCTGAGACAGTGTTGCCTCAGCGTGAAATGGGCGGCTTCATCCAGTTCCAGCCGTTTGATCATCTCCCGCTGCGATTCCTCGCTCCCGGTGGTCGCAAGTTGATAGTCCGCTTTCGGCGCTTGACGGCTGACCAGGGCCTCCGCCCGGAAGGTCTGAAACTTGACGGCATCGGCTCCCGCGCCCGCCGCGACATCGATCAGTTGCTTGGCGAGATCCAGAGAGCCGTTGTGGTTGACTCCCGCTTCGGCAATGATGAACGTCTTCATGTCCCTATCCTTATCGAGTTCAGGGGCGCCAGCCCCTATGGAGCGAGAGTACTATGATCCGTTCGGCAGGTCGTGGAAATACTTGAGCAGCAGGTCCTGCAAGTTTATCGTTGCAAGTACCGCCTTGATTCCGGGCGAGGCCTTGCCGTCACCATAGGGGGACTGGGCCCGCGAGACGATGGCCTGAAAGCCAGGAGAGATCGCTAGAGCGATGGCCTGTGAGATGGCTTCGGGGGATTCGTCGCAATCCAGAATCGACTCTGCCCGCAGGCGCCCCCGTTGACGGGATCCGATGTTGACGGTCGGGGTTCGGGCCACGGGGGCCTCAATGATACCACTAGAGGAGTTGCCTATGACCACGCTCGCATGCGTCAAGGCGCTCAAGTAACGGGTCTGACCGAGAGAGGTGCTGGCGATCGCCCGTTCCGGATGGGCCGCCACGTACGCGTCGATCATTCGGCCGATGATTCGGCCATCCGTGTCGGAGTTGGACTTGGTGAAGAGAATCTTGACCGCCGGAAATCGGTCCAGGGCATCCAGCAGGGACTGGGTCGCCGCTCGAGGTCCACGATGATCGAGGGTTGCAGGATGATAGGTAACCAGGAAGAACGGGCCGCTAAGATCAAAACCGAGGCTTTCCGAGAGTTCCTGCCGGGAGATCAAGGAGAGGCGATTGAAGTTGTCCAGGCCGGGAGCCCCGAAATTGTAGACCCGGCCCGGGTGCTCGCCCAGCTGGATGATTCGCTGGCGATACGGCTCCGCGGCAGCGAAATGCATATGGGCCATCTTGGTCACGGCATGGCGGATGGCTTCGTCGATCGCGCCTTCCGTCGATTCGCCTCCATGGATATGGGCGATCGGAATGCGGGCTACCATGGCGGCCTGGGCAGCGGCGAGAATCTCGTAGCGATCGCCGAGTACCACCAGGATATCCGGCTGTAGCCGGGCCAAGGCATCCGCGAATCCCAGCGTGGCGAGGCCCAGCGACTTCGTTATCCCGACCGGCGTATCGCTGGAAAGCAGCATCTCGACGCGCGCGGCGATGGGGAATCCGTCCTCCTCGATCACGCGATAAGTCGAGCCGAACTCCGGAGAGAGGTGCATCCCGGTGACGAGCATTTGCAAGTCGATGCCCGGGTCGTCTTGAAGTTCCCGCAAAAGCCAGTAGAGCAAGCCGTAATCGGCACGGGTTCCCGAGACTACGGCAATCTTACGCTTCGACATCTTGCCTCCCCAGTACCGCGCTGCTGGGCAGATTGATCAGCCTGGATTCCAGATTCTCGGCGACGCTCAGGTCCATGCGCGGGCAATCCTTGTACATCGGCAGGCGGTGCATGAGTGTCCAGACGGGCCGGGTCATGATCCCTTGCTCGTTGGTGGCGTCCAGGAGGGGGTCGCGTGAACCCGATAGCGACGGGTCGAGCAGGATCGCGTTGAGCCAGTAGTTGCTTCGAGCGAACGAGGGTTCCTCGAAGAAGGCGACGCCTTCGAGGCCTTCGAAGGCCTGGGCGTAGGCGCCTGCGAGCCGTCGTTTCCAGGCGATGAAGCCCTCCAGTTGCTCGAGCTGCGCGCACCCCAGGGCCGCATTGAGGTTCGGCATGCGATAGTTAAAGGCGACCTGGTCATGGTTGAAGGCCCAGCGGTGGGGAGCCTTGGCGGTGGTGGAGAGGTGCTTGGCTTGCTTTGCCAGGACCGGGTCGTGAGTCAAGACGGCCCCGCCGCCGCCGGTGGTCATGACTTTGTTGCCGTTGAAGCTCAGCGCGGCGAGACGCCCCCACGTGCCCGTGTGTCGGCCCTTGTAAAACGAGCCCAGGGACTCGGCGGCGTCCTCGATGAGTTCCAGCCGAAATCGCTCGCAGAGCGCCAAGAGAGGCTCGAGATCGATGGGATGGCCGAACGTATGCATGGCGATCACCGCCTTGATCCGTCTACCGGTTCTACGATTTCGGCATCCGGTTGGGCTTACCTCGGCGATGTCTTCCAGGTAATCGGCGAGCTTTTCGGGATCCAATCCGAGCGTCAGCGGACTGCTATCCACCCAGTGAGGAATCGCGCCGCAGTAGGCGACGGCGTTACCCGTGGCCACGAAGGACATGGCCGGAGCCAGCACTTCGTCCCCGGTCTCGACTCCCGCGAGCAACAAGCTGAGATGCAGTGCGGCAGTGCCGTTGACGACGGCGATGGCATGCGGGGAGCCGGTGTACTCGGCAAGCTTGGCTTCGAAACGATCCACGTACTTGCCGACCGAGGAAACCCAGCCGGAATCGAGGCATTCCTTGACGTAGGCCCATTCATTTCCCTGGAAAAGGGGTTCGTGAAGGGCGATGGCCGATCGCTCCGTGCCAAGCACGTCACGGAGGGTCGAGACGACGGAGTCGATCAGGATGCGGTCGTTCATACGTTGTAGATCGATGACTTGTAGGTCTGGAGGTTCCTGGGATCGCGGAACCAGTCGATGGTCTCGGTGAGCCCCCGTTTCAGGCCCTCGATGCCCCCGAATTCGGGCTGCCACCCGGCAAGTCGGGCGGCCTTCTGATTGTCGGCCCAGAGGCGTTCGACTTCGCTCTTCTGGGGACGCATGCGAACGGGATCGGTTTCAATCTCGACTGAGGCCCCCATGAGGTCGGCGATCAGTTGCAAGGTCGTGCCGATGGAAACTTCGAAGTTGCTACCCACGTTGATCACCTCGCCGACGGCTTGATCGGCGCTGGCCACGGCGATGAATCCTTGGACGGTATCCTTCACGAAGTTGAAGTCGCGGGTGGGGTGAAGCGCGCCGACCTTGAGCTTTTGGCTTCCGTTGGCGATCTGGGTGATGACCGTCGGGATGATGGCCCGGGCGGACTGGCGGGGGCCATAGGTGTTGAAGGGGCGAATGATGGAAACCGGCGTGTCGAAGGAGCGATGGAACGACAGGGCGAGCTGGTCCGCCCCGATCTTGGTCGCCGAATAGGGGGATTGGCCTTGCAGGGGGTGCTCTTCGGTGATGGGGACGAATTGGGCCGTTCCGTAGACCTCGCTGGTGGAGGTGTGGACCAGCCGGGACACCCCGAGATCCCTCGCGGCCTGAAGCACGTTGAGGGTTCCCGTGATGTTCGTTTCCACGTAGGTGGCGGGTGAATGGTAAGAGTAGGGAATGGCGATCAACGCGGCCAGGTGCAGGACGACGTCGCAGCCTTGCATGGCTTGCTTGACCCCATGAGGGTCGCGGATGTCACCCGAAAAAACGTCGAGCCCGCCCTTAAGCACGGGATCCAGCTGATCGAGCCAGCCCCAGGAATTGAAGGAGTTGTAAAGCACGAAGGCGCGAACGTCGTGGCCTGCCGCGAGCAAGGTTTCGACCAGGTGGGAGCCGATGAAGCCATCCGCTCCGGTCACCAGGATTTTCGATTCTTTCAAGTTCATCGGTTTGTCGTCCGTTTCAACACCAGCCCCATCAACGAGTTATGGCCAGCTAGTCAGGCTATGATCACTTCCCTCATCTACCCGCGTCTTCCATCTTCAACCTACAAGACCAACATGCGTCCTTCTGAACGGTTACCCTTGGAGTTACAGCAAGATGCTCTTCCCATCAAAGCACCATGCTCATCCCCGCACCGTTTCGGATGACTTAGCGGAACTCCTGAACCAATGGGAGGTATCGCGGATTCCATGGGCTAGGGGGATGCTGGCCGACCATCCGAGATTTTGCATACGAGTGACATCTAGAAGCTTACGTGGGGTTCCGTCGGGTTTCGAGGCATCCCATACGACCTCCCCCTCGAAGCCGGTCACCTCGGCGATGATCTCGGCGAGTTCCCGGATGGTGACGTCCTCGCCCGTTCCGACGTTGATGGGGTCGTTCCCCTCGTAGTGCCGCATGAGATGGAGGCATGCGTCGGCCAGGTCGTCCACGTGCAGGAACTCCCGGCGGGGGTTGCCGGATCCCCAGAGCGTGACCGTGGCCTTTTCGCCGGTGGTTTCTTGCTGGACCTTGGCCTCGTGGAACTTCCGGATCATCGCCGGCAGGACATGCGAGGTCGATAGGTCGAAGTTGTCGTTGGGGCCGTAGAGGTTGGTGGGCATCGCCGAGATGAAGCGGGTGCGGTGCTGCTTGTTGTAGGCCTGGCAGAGCTTGATGCCCGCGATCTTGGCGATCGCGTACCACTCGTTGGTCGGCTCCAGCGGCCCCGTGAGCAGGTAATCTTCCTTGATGGGCTGCGGGCACTCCCGCGGGTAGATGCAACTCGACCCCAGGAAGAGGAGCTTGGTCACGCCGAACCGGTGGGCGGCCTGGATGACGTTCTGCTGGATGGCGAGATTCTCGGAGAGGAAGTCCGCGGGGTAGGTATCGTTGGCCAGGATCCCCCCCACCTTGGCGGCCGCCAGGAAGACGTACTCGGGGCATTCCTGCTCGAAGAAGGTGAAAGTCGCCTGCCGATCCCGGAGGTCCAGCTCCGTGCGGGTTCGCAGCAAGAGGTTCTCGTGGCCGTCCATTTCGAGCCGGCGGACGATGGCCGAGCCGACCAATCCGCGATGACCCGCGACGTAGATGCGCGAGGTCTTGTTCATCGTCGGATTACTCATGCGCCTGGTAGACCTCGAACCCCTCGCGCTTGACGAGGTCGAGCTGCTGGGCTGCCTTCAGGTCTTCCCTCACCATCTCGTAGACCAGTTCCTGGAACGTGTGGCGGGGTTTCCAGCCGAGCTTGATCTGGGCCTTGGTGGGATCGCCGAGGAGGGTCTCGACCTCGGTGGGCCGGAAGTAGCGGGAGTCGATCTCGACGAGCACCCGGCCGGTCTCCGCGTGAATGCCCTTCTCCTTGACGCCTTCGCCGACCCACTGGATGGGGATGTCGACCTCCCGGAAGGCGGTTTCGACGAAGTGCCGCACCGAGTACTGCTCGCCGGTGGCGATGACGTAGTCTTCCGGGATCTCCTGCTGCAGCATGAGCCACATGGCCTCGACGTAGTCCTTGGCGTGTCCCCAATCCCGCTTGGCGTCGAGGTTGCCCAGGAAGAGCTTGTCTTGAAGCCCGAGGCTGATGTTGGCGACCGCGCGGGTGATCTTGCGGGTCACGAAGGTCTCGCCGCGGTTCGGGGACTCGTGGTTGAAGAGGATGCCGTTGGAGGCGTGCATGCCGTAGGCCTCCCGGTAGTTGACGACGATCCAGTAGGCGTAGAGCTTGGCCACCGCGTAGGGGCTGCGCGGATAGAACGGCGTGGTCTCCCGCTGAGGAGTCTCCTGGACCAGCCCGTAGAGCTCGGAGGTCGAGGCCTGATAGAAGCGGGTCTTCGATTCGAGGCCCAGGATCCGGATGGCCTCCAGGAGGCGCAGCGGACCGACGGCGTCGACGTTGGCCGTGTACTCCGGGGTCTCGAAGGAAACCTGCACGTGACTCTGGGCGGCCAGGTTGTAAACTTCGTCGGGCTGGACCTGCTGGACGATCCGGATCAGGTTGGTGGAGTCCGACATGTCCCCGTAGTGAAGATGGAGCCGGCGATCGGAATCTTGGGGGTCCTGGTAGAGATGGTCGATGCGATCGGTGTTGAAGAGCGAGGCGCGGCGCTTGATGCCGTGGACCTCGTAGCCCTTGGAGAGCAGCAGTTCCGCTAAGTACGAACCGTCCTGCCCCGTGATACCCGTGATCAATGCGACCTTACTCATTGGACATCCTCATAGTCTTGCTCGAATGAGTTAGATGTACCCTGATGGCGGCGCGTTATAATCCCTGGCTGACAGAAGCTGGCTTCGAGCGCCGCGCGTTCAGGTGATGCGCGCGGCGAAGGGATCGGGCTATCGCCGGCAGATTCAGACGCGTCTCGAGTCGCGGAATAGCGGCCGCCCGTTCCCGACCTGGATCCGCGTGGCTAGGCGGATCGAGGTGCGTTCGGACATGTTTTTCCGGCTTGCCAACCCATGTCGCCTGTGCTACTTTGGGTGCACCCTGTCGGGTAGGTGAGGCGGTCAAGTTCTTGGGCTACAATCATGTCAAAAAGGGCGCCTTGTACTCTGGGGATGGAAGTATACCGCCCTCGTAGGCGGAAACCGAAACTCTCCGGGAGGGCACCCACCTGCCAAAAGCAGGTTCAAGAACTCCCGCCCACGACCTCGACAGGGCTCCTTTTTTCTCCGAAACCATGGCCATGATCGACTCGCAAACCCTGATTCTACCCAATCCCGAAGCGACCCAGCGGCTGGGGGCGCTCCTCGGTCGGCTCGCTGAAGCCGGCGACGTCCTGCTGCTTCACGGAAACCTGGGGGCGGGCAAGACCACCCTCACCCAGGGGCTGGCCCGGGGACTCGATATCCAGGACCGCATCACCAGCCCCACCTTCGCCCTTCTCCATGAGTACGAAGGCCGCCTTCCCCTCTACCACTTCGATCTCTACCGCCTCGACACGCCCGACCTCGGCCAGCTCGGCTTCGACGAGATCTGGGAGGACGGCCGCGGCGTCGCGGTCATCGAGTGGCCGGAGCGCCTCGGCGAGCAAGGTCCCGCCGAGCACCTCGACGTCACGCTTGCCATCCGGGAGGACGGCCGCCTCGCGACCCTGACCGCCACAGGCGATCGCCCCCGCCACCTCCTCAAGGAACTCCACCTCGCCTGGTGAGAGGCGACATTCTCGCTACCCGGGTAATCCCGACATGCTCAACTCCTGCGCCCGCAGGCGCTCACCCACCCCGCTGGAGCATTGCCGTCGCCGACTGCGTCAAAATCTGCGAACGCGCCATCCTTATGGCGTCGCCAGCCATGTCCGCGTACAACGGCGTCACCACCAACCGACTGCTGTCCCGACGTCCCTCCTGCCGAGCGATGACGGCATGCCGCCTGCCATATTAGCTGCGGCGAACAAGCAGCTTTTCCCGTGGCTTGGGGTATAATTCCCCAGGTATCTCCGTAGGACCATGAGGTGGGCGATGGCGACCATGCGACGAAAATCGAACCCCAATCCGGTTCGCATGCACTTGGCGCCGCTCCGGCAGGTGCTCGATGAACGCGAGTTGCGCGGGATCCTGACCAGCTACGGCGCTCCGCTCATGGAGAATCCCGTCGCGGCACCGCAGCGCGTTACGCTGGAGAGCGTGGTGGTCGCGTCGCTTCGTGCCTCCCGAAAAGATGCGCTCTTGCTGCGTGTTCTGCCCGTGGTTCTGCTCAAGAACTGGCCGCGCCTCGATTTCGTGAGGCTGAACGAGCTCGCGACGAGGCAAGGTTTACGCCGGGAATTGCGGGTCTTGCTGGACCTGACGCGCAGTGCCGCAGGCCCCGTGGCCGCCAAGGAGTTGGCCAAGCAAGTCGCCAGGCTGGGGTCCACGAAAAAACTGCCCCGGAAGTATTTCCCGGAGGTGCGCAACCAGTACGAGCGGGAACTCGCGGATCTACGCAATCCCGCACTGACCCGCCGTTGGAACGTCGGAGTGAACGTGTCAAACGACAGCGTCAAGTCCTTCGTTCTCAAGCACTGCGCGGATTTAACTCTTGTTTAAGCGGGTTCCCTTCACCGAGATTCTCCAGTTTCTGAAGGCAATCGACGAGCTTCTGACGGCTCCGGTGCAGTTGATCGTGATTGGCGGCTGCGCGGTCGCGCTGGCGGGGCATCCCGCGCGTGCGACGTCCGACGTGGACGTTTACGGTAGGCTCCCCCCCGAACTGGAGGAAGCCATCCGAGCCTGTCAGCATCTCCCCGGAGCCGTCCCCATCTCCTCGGTTGGAGTCTCCAGCCAACCCTACGACTTCGAGGACCGACTGCAGCGAGTGCCCGAAAGCGAACTGGCCAACCTCGAAATTTTTATTCCGGAAGCACACGACCTGGCCATCATGAAGATGGCCCGTGGCGAGTCGCACGACATCGCGGCTTTGGTTGAGATGCACCGCCACACTCCCTTCGCTGCGGACACCCTCCTCGAGCGCTACCGCGACACGGACTTTATCGGAAACCCCCAGATGATACGGTTGACGCTGCTACTTCTCGTAGAGGACCTATTCGGTCCCGAGAAAGCCGCCGAATTCGAGGCCCTCATTTAGGGACGGTATGTTTGGAACGCACTCGCCGTAGCACGAATCACGCGCCCCCCCCCTCCTCAAGGAGCTTCACCTTGTCTGGTAACTGGATCCTCGGCATCAACACCGCCTCCGAAACCCTGGGCGTCGCCCTCGTCCGGGGCGCGACCCTGCGCGCCGAGCTGGTCCTCGTGCCCGACTCCCTCCGAGGCGGTCACGGTGAGCGCCTCCAGCCGGCCATCGCCCAGCTCTGCGAGCTCGCGGGAATCAAGCCCACGGATCTCGCGGGGGTCGCCGTCGCCTCGGGGCCCGGCGGCTTCACCGGCGTGCGCACCGGCATGGCCGCCGCCAAGGCGATCGCCTTCGCCCTCGGACTCCCCGTCGCCCCCGTCCCCACCCTGCAGGCACTGGCGGCCCAGTACCCCCTGAACGGCCTGATCTCCCCCATGCTCGACGCCCGCAAGGGCAAGGTCTTCGCCGCCCTCTACCGCCGCGACGAGGCGGGACTTCACGAGCTCATCCCCGGCAGCCTCCACGACCTCCCGGACTGGCTCGACCGGCTCGCCGACTTCAGTCCGGAAGCGGTCGCCCTGCTGGGAGAGGGCGCGTCGCGGCAGCAGAAGGCCATCGCCGAGCGCTTCCCCGCGGCAGCTCTTTCCGAAGAGCTGCACCTCCTGCGCGCCGGCTCGGTCGCCCTCCTGGGTGCCGCCATGCTGGAGCGCGCCGAGGGAATCGACCCCTTGGACGCCCTGCCTTCCTACATGCGCGAACCCACCGCCGTCGCCGGCTGGGAACGTTTCGTCCCACCGGGGCCTTGATTTCGGACGCTCCGGGAGCCGCCAGGCGGCAAAGACGTCGCTTCGTTCGGTTGCTCTCGGCGGCTGCATGTGCTAGAAACTTTCAAGGGTGTTTCGTACCCAACCTGTCACGACGGAGAGTTTGAATCATGGCCGAGATCAGCCTCATGCGCCATTCCGACCTGATCGACGTGGTCCCTATCGAGCGACTCTGCTTCGGGGACCGTTGGTCGGTTCAGGCCTTCGCCAACGAACTCGAGAACCCCGCGAGCACCTACTTCGTCGCCCGCGAAAACGGCAAGATCGTGGGCTATGCCGGCTTCTGGCTGATCCTCGACGAAGCCCACATCACCACCATCGCCACTCACCCCCAGTGGCAGCGCCGCTCCATCGGAGAGCAGATGCTCTTGGCCTTGATCGACGCCGCCGCATCGAAGGGCGCCAAGTGGCTCACTCTCGAGGTGCGTGCCTCCAATGCCTCGGCCCAGAGACTCTACGCCAAGTACGGCTTCACGGCACTCGGTCGCCGCCGGGGCTACTATCAGGACGACGGCGAGGATGCCTTGGTGATGTGGACGGAGAACATCTGGGATGCGGCCAACCGCGAGCGTCTTGAACGCAATCGCGCCGATCTCCAGCGTCGCTTGGCCTCGCTGCCGGCAGCTCAAGACTCCTAGAGCAAAGCTCGTCACGGCGTTCTCTCGCGGCCTTAATCAACAGCCGCTGGCGCTAAGACCAAACGTTACTTAGGTTGGGACTTCCCAGCCTATTCTGGGTAGGGTATATTGTGACCATAGTCATGTAACCATAGGCTTGCGAAGATCGACCATCGGGTCGGCTTACCTAGGGGAGGTGCGTCTCATGAGGAAGATGGCTGCGGGAAAGTTCAAGGCCCTGTGCCTGCAGATTATGGATGAGGTCGAGTTGCGGCGTGAGCCTGTCATCATCACCAAGCATGGCCGGCCCGTTGCCAAACTGGTTCCCGTCGATCAAGAGTCGCCGGAACTCTTCGGCTTCATGAAGGGTTCCGTGGTTTCTCAGGGCGATCTCCTGGCTCCCGTCGGCGAGGCGTGGGACGCGGATGCCTGATTTGGTCGTGCTCGATACCCATGTTTGGATTTGGCTGCTAAACGGAGATGCGATTTCGGATGTTGCAAAGGCCACCATTCGAAAAGCCGCCGATCAGGGCGCCATTCGCGTTCCGGCGATCTCCGTCTGGGAGGTGGGGATGCTGGTCGCCAAGGGGCGCTTGATGCTGCGCATGCCTTGCCGCGATTGGGTGCGAAGTGCCCTGGCCGCTCCGGGTATCCACCTGGCCGAATTCTCCCCCGAAGTCGCGCTCGAGAGCTGTCAATTACCGGGGGGAATTCACGGAGACCCTGCGGATCGGATGATCGCTGCGACTGCCCGTATCCTGGAAGCCACGCTGGTGACTCGAGATGAAAAACTCCTCGCCTACAGTCGTGCTGGTCACCTCCTTGCCGTTCCGGCTTGAAGGAGATGGACGAAGAGGTTACAGGCTAATCTTTGGCCTCGCCACGGTCCTTGCGCAGGCTTCCGAGCCAGAGATCCGCTCCGAGCGAGAGCAGGCCGGCACCGAGGGCGATGCCGCCGGCTATTGCCGCTCCGACTCCCGTGGGGGCCAGCGCCAGCGTCGCCACGCCCGCCGCGCCCGCAATCCCGGAAAGGGTCGCCTTGGTGTTGGCGAGGATCTTCTCGGCCATGCTGGCCTTGGGATCCTTGTTCGTCTTGGTGGCGTCGTAGATGTCGTAACCAGCCACCGCCACGCCGGCGAAGGGAGCGACGCGCCCCAGGAAGCGAGCGGCAGGAGCGAGAACCTTGTGCTGCTTGAGTGCTAGGGCGACTGCCTTGCCGGCCTGACTGTCGGCGACCGCCGAGAAAACCCTGCCGACGCGGGTCCCGCCCCGAACGGCCTTTCCGATCAGCGGCAGACGCGCGATCTCGTCCGAGCTGGTCGCGACCCGCGCTCCTTCTCGAATTCCGTCAACGATGCCGATGCTGTCGGCAACTATCTTGGCGGAGGGCGTCCCGTTGCCGTTCGCGGTGTTCGTGGGCTCGGCGGGATGGCCTTGGGCCGCTCGAACGGACTGGAGGATGTCATGCTGCCGTTCCGCATCGGACTGGGGACGGACGGCAATCAAGGCCTTGTCCATCGGCGCCCGGGGCTTGATATCCGGAATCGGCGGCTTGATCGACGGAATCTTAGGCTTGATCGATGGAATCAGGGGCTTGGTTGTAGGCGAAGCGAGGGGATTACCTGCCGAGGCGGCGCGCTGCGGGTTCAGATTCTCATTGACCGATGCCATGCGGGACTCCTAAAACTTATCAGCTGACGACGCCAGGTTGATGCCGCCGACGCTGTTTTTCTGCCAGCGCTCCGATTCCGGGGGGCTACTTCTCTTATGCCCCTTTTCCGCTCGCATCTGGCGTACTGAAACGATGATTTGACGCGCGCTTAACGAGGTCAAAACAAAGCCCCCTCGATGAGAGAGGGGGCGATGGGGAATGGTTTATTTCGGGGGCTTGGCTTTGGGGCGCCGACCGATCTGCGAGTAGAAGCCGACGCCTCGGGTCGCCTTGATCGTCTCGCCGCCCTTCTTGCCGATTTCCGCGTAGTGGTCGGTGCCGTAGAGTTCCTTGGTCTTGCTTCCGCCCTTGCGCCCGATCTGGGCGAAGAACTCGGAGCCGCGCTCGGCGGCGAGGGCCAGGCCGCCGCGGCGCCCGAACTCCTTCATCCTTGGATCTCCCTTGGCGGGACCGCGCTTCTTGCCTGCCATCACGTGCCTCCTTCATTACCTGCCGACGTTCCCCGCAGGGGCTGTCTCGTCGCGCCGGAAAAGCCTGAAACCCCGACGCCTGGTTACTATCGTAAGTGATGTACCTAGCCTGAGTGTGTCGGTTTGATTGCCGTCGCGTGTAGGCTCGAAATCTCGCCTTCCCCCATGGAGAGCCGGTTTCGGCCTAGCTGGACGCCTCCTATGCGGTAGACGCCTTCGTTCGCTCCTTTGTTCCCTGAGCGAGAAATCCCCGCCGGGTTCCCGGCGGGGATGATAGGGGGCGCAAGCCGTGGGGAAGGGGCTTCAGGCGGGCGGAGCGCCGGCCTCTCGGATTGCCGGGAGGTCCTGCCGGTTCCAGGTCCCCCGAAAGGCGATCGCCTCGCGGTGATTGCGGAAGCTATCGAGTGACTGCAAGGGAATGTCGTCGGCGGGAGCCCGCAGCAAACGCCACTCCAATCCGCTCACCACGCAGATCCCAGCCTCTCGGAAGATGGCGAGCGCTTCGCGTGCGCGGTAGGCGTCCATCCCCGAGAGCCTCATGGCTTCCGGCAAGGGCAAGACCCGCAGTCCCAGGAGCTTTTGGTAGAAAGTGCGAAGCTCATCCACCGCGAAATGGCGCTCGTCGTCGCGTTCGGCGCCCGTCGCCAGCGTGATGGTATCCGCTCGGGCTCTCAGATGATCCCAGGTCGGCTCATCCGGCGGCGGTCCCACCACCAGGAGTTCGCGTACGCGGCCTGCCGTCTCGAGTTCGAAGGTCTCGAACGCCGCCATGCCACTCGCCGCGCCGTAGATCCTGGTGCTGGGAGGCAACTGCCCGAGGACCGTTCCCAGGCTGTCTTCGCGCCGATCGACGATGACGGCCTTCGGCGCCAGGAGATCCAGATCGAGCGGACGGGGGGCCGACGCCGGCTCGAGGCGCTCGGCGGCGAAGTCCAGCTTTCCGGGTTCGCGCTGCGAGCGCCGCATGCGGTAGGTCAGGTTGACGTGACCCTCGAACTGCGAGAGGTCGTCCCCGCGTCCCCAGGCCGCGACCTCGCGAACGTCCCGCCCGTCGTCCACATGCAGGAAGGCATGGCCCTTGCGGGCCTGGGCTCTCAGCACGCGCACTCCCAGCAGACCGTAGACGGGGGCGGGATTTTTCTGGCCGAAGGGTTCGAGCCGATCCAGTGCGGTCAGTAGCTCGGGGGTGGCCTCGGCAAACGGCAGCTCGGCATCGAGGGCCACCACGTCCAGTGGGCGCTTCCAGGCTCGCTCGTGCAGGTCGCGGTTCAGGCTCTCCCTCAGGGCCTGGAGATTCGCGCCCCAGGCTGAGCATCCCGCGGCCTGGGCGTGCCCGCCGAAGCCGACGAGGTGCTCGCGAACCGCGTGCAGGGCTTCGTAGAGGTGAAAGCCCTCGGGGCTGCGGCCGGAGCCCTTCCAGAGACCGTCCCCGTGATCGGAGAAGAGCAGGACGGGGACCCGGTACCGCTCCTTGATCCGTCCCGCGACGATGCCCGTGATCCCCGCGTGGAACTCGGCGTCTCCGAGCACGACGAAGGGTTCCGCTTCGAGGTCCCACTCGCGATCGATCTGCGAGAGGATCCGTTCCTCGAGCTCCGCGTTGAGGGTGCGGCGTTCGGTGTTGATTCGTTCCAGCTCCTGGGCATGAACCTTGGCCTCGGCCATGGTGTTGGTCGTGAGCAGCTTGAAGCCGATGTCGGGTTCCTCGAGGCGGCCCGCGGCGTTGATGCGGGGGCCGAAGCGGAACCCGATGTCGGTGGCTCCGAAGTGCTCCCAGTCGGTTCGCGCGATCTCGGCGAGCGCCTTGATGCCCGGGAAAACCGAGCCCTGTCTGCGGAAGCGGTCGATGCCGGTCCAGACCAGCGGGCGGTTGGGGCCGTTGAGCGGCACCATGTCGGCGACCGTCCCGATGGTGACGAAGTCGAGCAGGGAGTCCATGCGGGCGGTGCGTCCGCCCTCGAGCGCCAAGGCCAGGAGGTAGGCGACTCCGACTCCCGCGAGGTCCTGGAGGTGGCGGAACTCGACCCCGGGATGCACGATGGCATGGCAGTCGGGCAGCGTCTCGGGGACCTGGTGGTGATCGGTCACGATCAGGTCGATCCCGGCGCCCTTGGCGGAGGCCGCCGCTTGGTGGGCCGCGATGCCGTTGTCGCAGGTCACGATCAGCTTCACTCCGCGCGCGGCCAGCCGATCCACCGCTTGCGGCGTGACCCCGTAGCCGTCGCGGAAGCGGTTGGGGAGGAAGGCCTCGACGTTCGCTCCCATCTTGCGAAGGTAGCGGTAGAGCAGGGACGTGCTCGTCACGCCGTCGCAGTCGTAGTCCCCGTAGATGACCATCTTCTCGCCGGTATCCACCGCGCGGCGAATCCTGACGACGGCGCGTTCCATGCCGGGGGTCATGATCGGATCCTGGAGGTAGGCCAGGGACTCTCGGGCCGCCAGGAATCCCTGGGCGGTTTCCGGCGAGTCGTACCCGCGCAGGGCGAGCGCGCGGGCGACCACGCGGGGCAGGGAGAAGCGATCGGCGATCGCGCCTACCATGCTTTCGTCGGCGGGTTTCACGAACCACTGGGCCACTTTTACCTCCTGGGAGAAAGGCCTGATGCTCAGGATGGATCCGGCGCGTCCGGGGCGATGGCGAACCGAGGCAGGGGCGGTTCCGGCGGCGGGGCCTGGGCGCGATCGACGTTGCAGAGCGAGTCGAAGACGCAACGCGGGCAATGGCTTGGCCGTCTGGGAAAGGCCGGATCGTCGGCCCGTTCCGCGGCGAACGGGCGCAGGGCTTCGGCCGCCTTGCTCGTGAATTCGCGCCTGGCGGCCTCGTGCATGGCCGCGTCGTACGTGACTTCGTGCCCCCTTCCCTTCCCGACTTCCCAGTAGACTAGGCACGCTTGCTGAGGCGCGATCGGGCCTTGCCCCAGCACCGAGCCGGCTTCGACGAGTGCGAAGAGGTACAGCTTGGTCTGCCACGCGGTTTGCAAGGTAGCGGCCTTGATTTCACCGGTTTTCCAGTCGAGAATGGTCCAGCGATCGCCCGCTCGAGTCAGGCGGTCGTACCGGATCATGAACGGAGCGCCGCCCAGGGCGAAGTGAAGGGCTTGCTCGGTCCAGACCTGCTCGCCCTCGGCAATCCCCCCATGCGGCGACCCCAAGAACCGCGCCCAGAGGTCACCCAGACCGGGCGAGTCGTCCTCCATGGCTGCGATGAGGCGTTGGCAGTCCAGCCCCAGGCGTTGGGCTTCGACCAAACGGTGGAAGGCGTCGCCGATGCCTGTCGAGCGGGTGCGGCTGGCGTCTAGGGTTCCGGGGTCCACGGCGGGCCAGTAGCGGTTGAGGCGGTAGCGCAGGGCGAATTTGCGGGGGCATTGATCGAGGACCCGCAAGCTTTGGGCGCTGAGGCGGGGCAGTTCGGTTCGGGACATCAGGGCCTCCCGTCGGGTGCCGCGCAGCGGCTCGCGAGGAATAACAGGTGTCGGGGTGCGGGCTCTCCGCCTTCGCGCGCGTAGGAGCACGAGAGGTGAAGGGCGCGTTCGGCCCGGGTGATCCCCACGTAGAGCAGTCGCAGACGCTCGCCGATCATCGCGGCCTTGGCCTCCGCTTCCAGCACGGCCTTCGGGGGGAGCCCGTCGCGCGAACCTCGCCTGATCGCGGTTTCGGCCATCAAGGGCGCCACGTCCCCCACGTAGGCCTGCGGTCCCATCCAGGGGAAGTCCGAGTTGTTGCCCCATGGCCCGAAACCCAGGGCGGGGAGCCAGACGGCCTCGAACTCCGCTCCCTTGGAGCGATGCATGGTGAGAACTTGCAACTGGCCGGGTTCGGGCTTGGCGAGGGTCGGGTCCTGGCTGAGCAGCTCCCCCCGTTTGGCGGCGGCCCGCAGCTGGGCGAACTCCCGGCGGATGCCTTCCCAGGGGTTGCCGGGAGCGGGATCGGCGAGTGCCAGTTGCCGTCGCGCCGCCCGCAGCGCCTTGGCCGCGATCAGGGGCGCGTCGGGATCCGCGAAGAACGACTCGGCGATGAGGGGCAGCAGCTCCTCGGCGGGCAGGTGGCGCGCATCCAGCAGTTGTCGCAGGTAGCCGGCCACCGTCAGGATGGCCCCGTAGTCCTGCTCGGCCAGCGCGGGCGGTCGCCTGGGAGGCAGATCGAACTCAGGGTAGACGAGGGATGCCAGGGGGGTTTCCTTGAGAAAGCGCTTTGCTGTCTCGGGCGCGGCCCAGCCGCCGGCCGTGCTGGGAGTTTCTTGGTGTCGGTGCTCGAGCCAGGCCTGGACGAGTCCCCGGAAGGTCGTCTCGGCGCCCGAGCCCGAGCGCGCCAGCAGGTCCAGGAAGCCATCCAGGACTTTCAGGGTGTCGTAGGTCGACACGCTCCGCAGTCCTCCTTCGAAGAGCGGGATCTTCAGGGCCCGGGCGGTCTCGGCGTAACGCTTCACGTCGGCGTTCCGATAGAGCAGCACCGCCGCCGTCGCCTGCGGATGCTCGCGCAGAAAGCTTCTCACCGAGAGCAGGACCCGTTCCCGCTCCTCGTCGGGGCTCGCGTAGACCTTCCAGGTCGGGGGCCCATGAGGCTCGGGGTTCGGTCGTCCCGCGGTCGCCGCCCGGATCGCCTGCGCCGCGAAGGCCGTGGCCACCTCGGGAACCGGGTGCGTCCCCGTGACCTCGACCAGGGCGTTGGCGAGATCGATCACGGTGCCGGCGCTGCGACTCGACTCGTCCATGCGCTCGTGGCGCCCTTGCGCCTCCAGCGCGCGGCAGAAGTCCCGGAAGAACGCGGGGTCGTTGAACGTGAAGGTGGTCGTGATCGCCTGGTTGGGGTCTCCCACCCGCACGAGGTTGCCGCTTCCTCCCCAACCTCGGTCCGTGAGCACCGAGATGAGCTCATGCTGCGAGGGGGTCGAGTCCTGGGCTTCATCCTCCAGGACGAAGGAGTAGCGCCGGTGAAAGAAGTCGAGGAGGTCGGGATCGGTCTTCAGGAGCGTGATGGCGCGCTGGACCTGGTCGTCGAAGTCCACCAAACCATCCTTCTGCTGGGCCGCGAGGTAATGGCGATAGAGAAACGGCACTTCGGGCTGGCTTTCGCCGAGGAGGGCGTCGAGCCGCGCCGCGTCCATGCGGAAGTGCTTGGCGGCCGAGATGAGCCGGCGGGCGTTTCCGGCGGCCGCCTCCTGGGGGTCATGGCCTTCGCGGTTGGACGCGTAGCGCTTCCGCCAGGCGCCTTCGGGATCGACCTCTTGCTCGAAGCGCCGCATGCCGTCGACCAGGATGCGCCGCTGCTCGATCTCGGTCAGAACCACGAGCGGGCGTTCGCCTTCCGAGTCGTTGCCATGGGCGGCCTGATGGCGCTTGAGGATCGACAGGCAGAAGGCATGGATCGTCATGGCCTGGAGTCCGTAGGCCGTGAGTCCCTGCTCGGCGAGCGCGCTCGCGATTCGCCCCTTGAAGTTGGCCGCCGCGCTGCGCATGTAGGTGAGGATCAGGATCTGCTTGGGCGAGACTCCCAGGTCCCTGACCAGCCTCACCGCCAGGTGCGTCAAGATGAAGGTCTTTCCGGCTCCCGGCACGGCCGAGATCGCGAGCTTGCCTTCCCGGTAATCGAGGATGCGCCGCTGAGCGGGACGTAGATTCAGCGTCATGCCGAGCCCTCCGTGATGGGCGCGAGGCGGGGGTTGAGGACGGTTTCCAGGATGGAGGGAAGCTCTCCGAGGTTCTCGCGGCCTTCGGCATCGACCAGGCAACCGTGAAGGTGCAGGCCCTCGGTGGGTTTCACGCAGGAGGCGAAGAGGACCCGCGCGAGTTTCTCGTTCATCATGCGTTGCTCGTCCTCGAGGGTGAATCGGCCGCCCGGCCAGCGCTGCGAGAGGATCCGGGAGTTGGTGAGCTCCTTGCGATCGGGCTTCCACCAGCGTTCGGAGCCGAGGTCGAGCATGAAGAGGTGCCGCAGGACCTCGCTCGGCGTGCGGTAGGCGCGTTCGGCGAGTTGGTTGGCGGTGCTGAGCATGAGCGCATCTCGGCGGGGCTCGCGCTTGAAGAAGGGGCGTTCGAGGATCGGGCTGGATGCCAGGTGCTCCATGAAGCGGCGTCCGCTCTCGGCTTCGCCGTCGGGGTCACAGCGGCGGTCGACGTGGCGGAACTCGGCGGCCACCTCGATCAGCTGTCCTATCTGGCTGATCTCGCGCTGCATGCGTTCGTCGGGTTCGCCCGAGCCCTTGCTGCTCGCGAAGGGGACGTAGATCCGGGCGAAGGCGTCCCGGAAGAAGGTGGAGAAATCGTCGAGAGGGCGCGCCTTGCCATGCTCGAGCCAGAGGTGGAAGCGCTCGAAGCGCGCGTGGGCGGACTCGGGGAACTGAGGCGCGAGCAGGCGCAGGGATTCGGGCGTCACGAGCCCCGTGTCGGCGAAGAGCAGCTCTCCCGCCTTGGCGAGCCGGAGCGGGTCGAGCCCGGTCACGTGCTCGAGGAGTTCCAGCAGTTCGAAAGACGAGGGAACGGTCTTCCAGCCCGGGTAGGCGAGCTTCGCCAGCGTCAGGAGCAGCCGCGCGGAGTGGTAGTCCGTCAGGCGGTTGGTGCCGGCGAAGACGTAGAGCGAATGCCCGAGTCGCTCGATCTGACGCCGGATCGTCCAGATCACCAGCGGGTCCAGGGTCGGCACCACGAGCGCGATTTCGGCCGGCGGAACCGTTCGAAGCAGGGTCTCCAGCTCGCGACCCACGGCATCCACCATCTCCGGGTAGGTGACGTGGTCGAGCCGGAGCGTCACCTTCTCCGGAGGCGCGGCCAGCGGGCGCGGCGAGCCCAGGAGCGTGTCGTGGAGCGCGCGACCTAAGCCCAGGAACGGCAACGTCGGCCTGAGCTCCGCGGCGGGGCTCATCCGGGAGGCGAGAGCGCGCGCGCCGTACGGGTCGGCGCCGACGTACTCGCGCAAGCCTCCCTGGAAGATCTCCAGCGCCGGCGCTTCGGGATCGTCTTCTTGCAGGGTGACGTAGGCCGTGAGGCCCGCTTCGCAGAGTTCCCGGTAGAAAGCCAGAAAGCGGGGCGACGTTTCGTCGAGATTTTCCAGGAGCAGGTGGCTCGTCGTGGCGAGCAGGTGCTCGCGGTAGTGCGGTTCCTTCCAGAGGATGCCGAGGTAGAGATCCTGCGCGAGGGCGAAGTCCAGGATGCGGTGCTCCAGCATGCCTTCCAGATAGCGCACGAGTATCCGGCGTACCTCCGTGATCAGCCGCTGTGACTGAGGAGCGGGATCCGAGCCCGCGGATAGCCGGCGCGCGACCTCGCACGCGAGGGACTCGCATGGGGGGCCGCCTCCCGGGTTCACCAGAGAGGCTCCGTTTTCGATGGATCGCCCCAGCGCGTCGAGCATCTGGACGTTTTGCATGGGGCGCGGGGTGGCGGCCTTGGAGAGCAGCGCGTCGTCGCCGTCTCTCAGATCGGCGCTGAAGCGCTCCATGAGGTGCTGCGCTAGGGTGACCTCGACGAAGAGGGGCGCGTCGACCGCTTTCGAGGTGGGGAGGTTCATGCGCTCGAGTTGCGCCTCGACGAGGGGCCAGAAGCGGGTGAGTTCGCGGCGCACCCACGAGATGGGAGTAAAGACCCGCTCTTCGCCCGTGGGGACGGCGAGGCCATCCGAGGTCGTGCCGGGGCGCAGGCTCGGAGCGATGTGTTCGGGGGGCTCGCCCTTGAGCAGGCTGGTCCAGGCCGTGCGGGTGGAGGATTCGAGCAGGACGAGGATCCGGCCGCTCGCGACGCCCCCCTCCACCCAGTGGCGGTAGCGATCCCAGAGGGTAGCCGACAGGGGAGCGCCCGGCAGTCCCCGCCCGATCTCGGCGGTCGCGAAGGGTGCGTCGGACGGGATGGGACGGGTGGGGCTCGGGGGGAGGGGAGCGGCGGGATCGCCCTCTCGCTCGCGGCGTTCGCGAAGCTCGGTGAGTTCGCGCTCGATGTCCGCGAGCATGGCGGAGCGGT
>DAZV01000010.1 GCA_002083825.1 Candidatus Sericytochromatia bacterium S15B-MN24 CBMW_12
AGCAAGGGCACGACCTTCGCGAACTCGGTCCGGGCATTGGTGACCATGTTTTCTCTCGCCGCCTCGTACTGACCCTTGAGCGAGAGTTGGTAGGTGATCTCCTTGGCCGGCAGGTAGAGCGTGACGGCCTTCTCGAGGTTCGCGACGTTCTCCCGCGCGTCCTTCGACAACGAAAGGGCCTTGTACTTCTCCAGCACTTCCAGCACCCGGTTCTCGTCCTTGTGGCCCTGATCGACCGTATTCCGTGCGGCCTGGCCTTCTTGGTTGACCACCACCGCGGCCGCCGTGCGCACCAAGGCCAGCCGGTACTGGATCTCGGCGAGCTGAGCCAGCCCCGTGACTTCGATCTGATAGAGATCGCGGGTCACGTCCGTCGCTTGGCGCTGTCCCAAGAGGGCGACCCCTCCCATGACGCCCATCAACCCGAGAATCAGTCCGAAATTCAGTAAAAGCTTGGCCTTGATCTTCATGCAACCTCCTCTAGTGCCGTTAGCGCGGGAAATCCAAAAAAAATGAGCCGGTTCGTTAATTGATCCGACCCTTGAACCTCACGTTGTTTTGACAGTATAGGCAGGAAAATACGCGGGCCAAAGGCTATTTAACAATAGTTCATGAACAAAAGTAGTACATAAATTCATGAAGAATTTTAATAATTGCTCATTCTGGGTAATTACCGTCACTGGTTAACTGGCTTCGGATCGAGTCGTGGTACGGCTACCGAGGCGTAGCGTCCAGGGGGCATCGAAGCAGCAGTTCGATGGCTGAAACGGAAAGCTGCCCTCGGGAACCGTTCAGGGTTCCCGAGGGCAGCTCGCGGAGAGCGGGTGAATAATCATTGGTTCGTGAGGGAAGGCTGGGATGACCTAGATTCGCAGGGCTTCCGGCTGAGCACCGCGTCGATGGACGATGCGGCCCAGCTTGACGACCGTATCGACCAGATTGATGCCCATGCGGTAGGGAACCATGCGGTAGTCGGGGGCGTTCCAGAGCACCAGATCGGCTTGTTTGCCGACTTCGAGCGATCCCACCCGGTGTCCGCGCCCCACGGCATGCGCCGCGTTGCGGGTCACCGCCACCCACGCCTCTTGCGGCGTGAGTTTCAGCTGGGTCACCGCCAGGCTCATCATCAGGGGCAGGGACTCCGAGAAGCAGGAACCCGGGTTGAAATCGGTCGCCACCGCCACCGGCACTCCCAGTTCGACCATCTTCCGGGCCGGCGCGTGCTCGGTCATGCCGAGGAAGACGGCGGTTCCGGGGAGGAGGACGGCGACGGTGCCCGCCTGGGCCATGGCCGCGAGGCCTTCGGGGTTGGCATGGTGGAGGTGGTCGGCGGATACGGCTCCGAGCTTGGCGGCGAGAGCCGCTCCTCCGGTGTCGCAGAGTTCGTCGGCATGGAGCTTGGCGCCGAGGCCGTTGGCCTGGGCGGCTTTGAGGATGCGTTCGGTTTGCTCGGGGGTGAAGACGCCCTTTTCGCAGAAGACGTCGCAGAAGCGCGCGAGGCCGCGGATGGCTATCTTGGGGATGGCGTCCCCGACCAGCCAGGTGACGAAGGTCTCGGGGTCCTGGTCGCGAGGGACGGCGTGAGCCCCCATGAAGGTGGGGACGATGTCCACGGGGTGGCGGCGCGAGAGTTCCATGAGGACCTCGAGTTGCTTGACCTCGGTGTCGAGGTCGAGGCCGTAGCCGCTCTTGGCTTCGACGGTGGTGGTGCCGAGTTCGAGCATGGTCTGGACGCGGGCGTGGGCGAGTTCGAAGAGTTCGGTTCGGGAGGCCTCGCGGGTGGCCCGGACGGTGGAGTGGATGCCGCCGCCGGCGGCCATGATCTCGGCGTAGGTGGCGCCGCGGGCCCGCAGTTCGAATTCGCGTTCGCGGGTGCCGCCGAAGACCAGGTGGGTGTGGGCGTCCACCAGGCCGGGGGTGACGATCTTGCCGCGGGCGTCGATCGTGGTGATGTCGGGATCCTCCTGGACCCGGGCCATGATGTCTTCGGTGGGTCCGATGGCGACGATCGTGCCGTCGAGGCAGGCGATCGCCCCGCCTTCGATCAGGCCTATCCGCCCCTGATCCATTCCCGCGAAGGGAATGGAGGCCGGCGAACCGGCGCTTGGCGCGTCGCCGCTCGGAGCCATGGTGAGAAGTTGCTCGGCGTGAACGATGATGAGGTCGGCGCGCATGTCAGGACTCCATCGGGATGCGGATGCCCTTGGCGTGCGCGGTGGCGATCGCCTCGGGGTAGCCGGCGTCCGCGTGGCGGATCACCCCCATGCCGGGGTCGGTGGTGAGCACCCGTTCCAGGCGCTTGTCGGCCTCGGGCGTGCCGTCGGCGACGATCACCATGCCGGAGTGCTGCGAGTAGCCGATGCCCACTCCGCCGCCGTGGTGGAGGCTGACCCAGGAGGCGCCGCCGACCGCGTTGATCATGGCGTTGAGGAAGACCCAGTCGCTCACGGCGTCCGAGCCGTCCCGCATGCTTTCGGTTTCGCGGTTGGGGGAGGCAACCGAGCCGCAGTCGAGATGGTCGCGGCCGATCACGATGGGGGCCGAGACCTCGCCGGCGGCCACCAGGTCGTTGATCCGGCGGCCGAGCTTCATGCGATCGCCGTAGCCCAACCAGCAGATACGCGCGGGGAGGCCCTGGAACTGGACCTGCTCGCCGGCGAGCTTGATCCAGCGGCAGAGATCGGCGTCGTCCGCGAACTCCTCGAGGATCAACCGGTCAATACGCGCGATATCACTGGGGTTCCCGGAGAGGGCGGCCCAGCGGAAGGGGCCTTTGCCTTGGCAGAAGAGGGGGCGGATGTAGGCGGGGACGAAGCCGGGGTAGTCGAAGGCGTTGGCGACGCCTTCGTCCTTGGCGACCTGGCGGAGGTTGTTGCCGTAGTCGAAGGCGATGGCGCCGGCTTTTTGCATGGCGAGGATGCCGCGGACGTGCATGGCCATGGAGGCCTTGGCGAGCTTGATGAGCCGGTCGGGCTCGGCTTCGCGCATCTGGGCGGCGATCGTCATGGACATGCCGGCGGGGATGTAGCCCGTGAGGGGGTCGTGCGCGGAGGTCTGGTCGGTGACGACGTCGGGGATGACGCCCGCGGCGACCATCTGGGGGATGACCTCGGCGGCGTTGCCCTTGAGGGCGATCGAGAGGGGGCGGCCCGCGGCCTGGGCGTCGCGTGCCATGGCGACGGCATGGTCGAGGTCCGTGGCTTCCACCATGCAATAGCCCTTGGACAGCCGGCGTTCGATCCGGGTGGGGTCGACCTCGATGGCGATGACGACTCCGTCGTTCATGGTGACGGAGAGGGGTTGGGCGCCGCCCATGCCGCCGAGGCCGGCGGTGACGATCAGTCGGCCCTTGAGGGTGCCTCCGAAGTGTTTGCGGGCGCAGGCTGCGAAGGTCTCGTAGGTGCCCTGGAGGATGCCCTGGGTTCCGATGTAGATCCAGGAGCCGGCGGTCATCTGCCCGAACATCATGAGGCCTTCGGCTTCGAGACGTCGGAATTCTTCCCAGGTGGCCCAGTGGGGGACGAGGTTGGAGTTGGCGATGAGGACGCGGGGGGCGTCGGTATGGGACTTGAAGACGCCGACGGGTTTACCGGATTGGACGAGCAGGGTTTCGTCGTTTTCCAGCGAGAGGAGGGCCTTGGCGATCTGTCGCAGGGCGGGCCAGTTGCGGGCGGCTTTTCCGGAGCCGCCGTAGACCACGAGTTCCTCGGGGTGCTCGGCGACCTCGGGGTCGAGGTTGTTGAGCATCATGCGCAGGGCGGCTTCCTGGATCCAGCCCTTGGCGTGGGGTTGGGTACCGCGGGGGGCGCGGAGGGGAATGCGCTCCTGGCCCTCGAGAAGGGCGTTCAGGTCGGCGGGAAGGGTCGTGGGGGTCGTCAGCATGGGGCACCTCGTCGAGCCGGTATTGTCGCGTCGTTTAGCCATTCTACGATCGACAGGCCCGCGAGCGCAAAGAATGGGCCGTGGCGGGTATGGTGAGTCTGGCTGATACTCCGAGGAGAACGCATGACGCTCAAAACCGTTCTGGTGGCCGACGCCTCTGTGCAGATTCGTCGCAACCTCCAGCAGATCCTCCAGGCGGAAGGCTACGAGGTGCTCTTGGCCGGCAACGGGCAGGAGGCGCTCAACCACTGCCTGATTCATCATGTCGATCTGGCGCTGGTCGATCCGGCGTTGGGGGACATCGATGGTCGAACGCTGCTGAAGTGCTTGAAGTTGAATCCACCGACCGCTCAGATACCGATGATCTTCCTGGCGTCCTCCAGTTCGGCCAAGGAGGCGCTTCAGTCCATGAACTGGGGGGTCCTGGACGTGCTCGTCAAACCGCTCGATACGGCCGTGGTCGTCAGTCGGGTGGTTCAGTTCCTGAACCAGGGGATCTCCGAGGGGCAGGTGGTTTCCTTGACGGCCGAGAACAGCGAGCATGCGTACGCCGCTCGGGTTGACGACCGGGAAGGTGAGCGGCTTTTGCTGCGGATGCCCACCTGGCGCCCGGATGATGGGGGGAACTTCGACTCGGGTGCTGTGGGCGAGCTTCAGTTCAAGGGCAAGGACGACGCGATTTATCGGCAAGCCATCATTACCGGGCGATCGGTTCAGGGCCGGCAGGAGCAGCTGGAAGTGACGCTCGAGGGGGGGATTCATCGGTCTTCGCGCCGCCAGTGCATGCGCATGGACGTGGAGATCCCGCTGCGCTACCGGATCGGGCAGAACTTCTACCGGGTGGGGATGGTGGACAACCTTTCCGGCGGGGGCATGCGGATAGCGAGCGCGCCGGCGGGGGCGACCATCGGCGAGGAGATCGTGCTGGAGCTGCGGCTACCCCATCAGAGCGAGCCCCTCGCGCTTAGCGGGCAGATCGTCTGGACGCGCCCGCTGGATGAGTCCCATGTCGCCCTGGGAGTGGCCTTCGGGGAGGTGCCCACGGCGGCCCAGGCCATGTTAATTCGGTATCTCCTGGGGGAGGTCACCCGGAACGTTCCCTGCGTCTAGAGCCGATCAAATTTACCGAAACTTTTACGCAAGTTTCTGCTTCAGTTAAGGATATGTTAGGTAGGCGATCGCCCGAGGTGGTGGAGCCGGATGACGCCTTGAGTGAAGGAGAATCCATTGCAGCAGAACATCAAGTCCCTTCTCGGCCTCGTGCTCGGCGCCTCGATCCTGACGGGTTGCGGCGTGGGAACTCCCACGGCAACCCATGGCTCTCTCACTTACCAGCCGGGTTCGGTGAACCTCAACGTATTCCGCGCCGATGGCGTTTCGAAGAAGAAGGTCCTGGTGACCTTCAAGGGTCAGACGGATCTCAAGCAGTTCCAGACCCGCACCAAGATGCGCGTTTCGAGCGTGATCGCCCCGCTCAACGCCGCCTCGATCGAGATTTCCGGCAACCTCAGCCCCGAGCAGGCCGTTGCCAAGCTGAAGGCCGATCCGAGCGTCGCCTACGCCGAGTTCGACCGGGCGGCCATCCTTGACGAGGTCAAGGTGAACGATCCCCAGCGCTCGAAGCAGTACGCCCTGGACATGGTCAACGCCAACGACGCCTGGGGCATCACCATGGGCAAGACGTCGGTGACCATCGCCATCGTCGACTCCGGCGTGGACCTCGATCACCCCGACCTCAAGGCCAAGCTCGTCAAGCCCAAGAGCACCGTGGATGCCACCGCCAAGGACGACATGGGTCACGGCACCCACGTCGCGGGCATCGCCGCGGCCATCACCAACAACAATGAGGGCATCTCGGGTCTCGCCGCCAACGCCATGATCATGCCGGTTCGGGTACTCGGTGGCCCCTCGGGCGGTTCGGCCGCCACCGTGGCCGAGGGCATCATCTATGCCGCCGACAACGGCGCCGACGTCATCAACATGAGCCTGGGCTTCTACGACAAGCCCGACGTCATCGAGAAGGCCGTCGCCTACGCCCTGAAGAAGAACGTCGTCATCGTCGCCACCATGGGCAACAACAACATCGAGCGTCGCCGCTACCCCGCCGCCTTCGACGGTGTGATCGCGGTCGGTTCCACCGACAGCGCCGACAAGAAGTCGCAGTTCTCGAACTTCGGCGACTGGATCTCGGTGGCGGCTCCCGGCACGGACATCATGTCGACCTTCCCCACGTACCCGGTCCAGATCGGCGGCACCAAGGGCTACACCAGCCTCTCGGGCACCTCTATGGCCGCCCCGCTCGTCGCCGGTCTCGCGGGTCTGGTTCGCAGCCATTACCCCAACATGGCTCCCGCGCAGGTCAAGGCCCTCATCGAGAAGACCTCGGTCGATCTGGGCGACAAGGGCTTCGACAAGAACTTCGGCCACGGCCGGATCGACGCCTTCAAGGCCGTCTCGAAGTAAGCGATCGCTTCGTCATCTAGCAAAAGGAAGCGGGGAGGCCCTCAGGGTCTCCCCGCTTCCTTTTGCGGTATGATAGAGGGGTCAACCCTTATTACTGACGAGGCTTTAGAAAAACATGGCGCTCAAGGACCATCGCATCTACGCGATCTTCAAGGACGGGGAAACCATCTCCCTCAACGACGATCTCCATGTCGGCCAGGGCAGCCTGATCTCCTTGAGAGAGATGGGCTTGGCCGATCGTCCCAGCGGCAAGTTCCTGGTCACTCGCAAGACCATTCAGGCGCCGCAGCTCAACGAGCCGGGCGAGATCCGCTACTTCCTGGAATCGGTCTAGGTGAGGAGAGCGGCCGGCGCCGCGGGCCTGGCGATCGCGCTTCTGGCGCCTCTCTTCCAGGCCCTTCCGGCTGACGCTGCCCTCCGGTACGCCCTTCCGCTCAGCTACCAGCGCCTGACCTACGACGGAGAGCGGGCCCAGGGGGTCTTCGTTCCCCTGGTCTGGCTGCAGAGCCCCCGTCGCCCTCTGGGGCTGGAAGTCGACGCCGGCTACGGCTATCTCGCTGCATCCTCGGGGGGCTTCTCGCTCCTCAGTGGTCGGCTCGCCGTCAACCTGGGCCTCCCCCTCGAGGTCGTGATGCCCTTCGTCGGCGTGGAGGGGTACGGAAGCTACGCCCTGAGCCGTCCTACCGGCATCACGGGGAACCCCTTCGGCATCGCCCCGCGCGTGGGCCTCAAGCTCGATCTGGGCTTGATTCAAGCCGATCTCCACGCCTCCTACGGCCCCGCCTGGGGACTCTCGGGCCCCTCGGGCGCCCTCGAGGCCAGCCGGCTCGACCTGGGAGGCCGCCTCAACTTCGTGCTCTGACCCCTCCTCCGCCGCGCGAACCCGAATGTCCTTTCCCGCGCGGAGTACAATGACCCGTCTACTTCCAGAAGGAGGCATGCGTGCTCTCAGCGGCGATGAACCCCAAGCTTTCCCAATTCCTCGATCGGGCCTGGGATTCGGGTTCGGAGTGGATCCTTTCCAACGGCTTCCCCCTGCTCTTCACCATGGGGATCACCTACCTGGCTCTGAGGCTCTCGGGCTTCCTGATCGACCGGATCGGCAGGGCCATTCAATCGGGCTTCCCGCCCACCGGCAGCGTCCGCGTGGTCCAGCGGACCACCACGCTCACCCAGATCCTCCGCAGCACCATCAAGACCTTGATCCTCTTCGCGGGCGTCATGATGGCCCTCTCCGAGGTCGGCATCAACGTCACCCCCATCCTCGCCAGCGCCGGCATCGTCGGATTGGCTGTCGGTTTCGGCGCCCAGAGCTTGGTGAAGGACGTGATCACCGGGTTCTTCGTCCTGCTCGAGGACCAGTACGGGGTCGGCGACGTCGTGACCATCGGGGACAAGTCCGGCGTGGTCGAGCGGATGAACCTTCGCATCACCCAGCTACGCAACCTCGACGGCTCGCTCATCACCATCCCCAACGGCTCCGTCTCGGTCGTCTCCAACCAGTCCAAGGAATGGGCCCGGGCGGTCGTCGACGTCGGCATCTCCTACGACGCCAACATCGACCATGCGCTGGCGGTCATGCTCGACGAGGGGATGAAGCTTCGCCTGGAGTGGCCCGCCCACCTGATCGAGGCCCCGGAGGCACTCGGCGTCCAGAACTTCGCCGACTCGTCGATCACCCTGCGGGTCATGGTCAAGACGGCTCCCCTGGAGCAGTGGAAAGTGGCGCGTGAATGGCGCCGCCGGATCAAGGAGGCCTTCGACCGCGAGGAGATCGAGATTCCCTTCCCGCAGCGCGTCTACCGGGTCAAGACCGACGCCGAGGCCCGGGCGCTCAAGGCCGGTCTCGGAGGCTAGTCTCGGTTCGAGAGGGCTGCCGGCCGTGCTGCCACGCCCAGCAGCCGGTGATGGACGACCGGGGCCCGACGCTCGACCTGACGCTCTGCGACGCGTGCCACACGCAGGAGGAAGGCCTCTTCCCATGCATGGCCGATGACCTGAAAGCCGATCGGCATGCCCTCGGGATCGTAACCTGCCGGGAAGGTGATCGCCGGAAGCCCCGTGAGGTTCGCGAGCGGGGTGTAGCGCATCAGCGCGCTCATCAGGCCGAGATCGGACTCCCCGTGGGCCAGGGCGTCGTCCCGCATGGGACGGGCGGTGCAGGCCGTGGCGGGGGTGATGAGCGCGTCCACCCCGCGCATGGCGTCGATGACCTGCCGGTGAAGGCGTGCGCGGTGGCGCTGTGTCAGCAAGACGTCGTCCGGGCGCAGGTGGCGCATGAGGGCGAAGTTGACCCGGGTTTCGCGGGAAAAGGCCTCGGGGTGGCGCGCGTAGTCCGCTTGATGGGCCGCCAGCATCTCCCCGACCGTGGTGAGGCTATGAACGAAGTGCAGGAGGCCGAGTTCGGGGATCTCGACCGGCACGATCTCCGCTCCTGCTTCCTTCAAGACCTCGATCATGCGATCGCAGGCCGCGACGATGGGAGCCTCGGCGTCCTCGAACCAGGGGCGGAAGACCCCCAGCCGAACTCCCTTGAGGCTTCCTTGCTCGATCCCTGCGAGATGGGGAGCCGGCTGAAAGAGGCTATGACGGTCCTTGGGGTCCGGGCCCGCCATGGCGAGATAGGCCAGCGCCGCATCCCGGACCGTGGCGGCGATCGGGCCGAGGTGGGCGACGCTCCAGCAAACCGGCGCGGCTCCGTGCTCGCTGACGCGGCCGAAGGTCGGCTTGAGCCCCACCACCCCGCAGAGCGCCGCGGGGATCCGGATCGAGCCGCCCGCGTCCGCTCCCACGGCCACGGGACAGAGGCCGGCCGCCACCGCCACCGCCGAGCCACTGGAGGATCCTCCGGGGAATCGGCGGGGATCGTAGGGGTTGCGCGCCGTGCCGTGATGCGGGTTCATCCCGGTCACTCCCAGTCCGATCTCATGCATGTTCGTCTTGCCGATGAGCATGGCCCCGGCCGCCCGCAGGCGAGCAACGCATTCGGCGTCCTGTTGGGCCGCCTCCTTGCCGAGAAAGCGGGTACCGACCGTCGTCGGATAGGCCACCTGATCGAGTTCGTCCTTGACGGCCACGGGAACTCCATCGAGCGGCCCTAGCGGAGCGCCGTGCCGGTAGCGTTCGGTGGCCTCCCGCCCCTGCGCGAGCAGGTCCTCGCGCTTCTGGGCGATGAAGATCCGCATGGCCGGATCCTGCTGGTCCAGTCGCTCGGAGAGGCTCAGGACGCGCTCCGCCACCTCGAGAGGGGTGGTCTGTCCCGAGCGATAGGCATGGACGAGATCCGCCGCGCTCTCGAACCGGAAGCCCAAGCCCTCGAAGGGAAGCTCCTCGACCGCCGGATTGGCTGGGTGCTTCTCCGCAAGCGGCGCGCCGTCGAAGAGCGGATGAACGACCGGAAAGGGATCCGAGACGGGGATCCTGCGCAGATCGGCGAGCCCCAGCGTCATGAGTTGTTGCCGTGCCAGGAAGGAGCCGGTGAGAGGGTTCTCCAGCAGGCGGGCGAGCAGGTCCAGGAGGGGGCCGGCGGTCCGAGGGGTCCGCATGGGCTTGAGATCGTAGCGAGCGTCGGCGGGCATGGCGGCCTCCTGCGAGAGTGACGGGGGCTAGGCCCAGACGGCGACGCCGACGTTCCAGTTCTGGTGGGCCATGTAGCGGTTGAGTTCGGCGCGGGTGATCTCGAGGCTGCCGATCTGGGAGAGGGGGTCGTTGATCCAGACGCGATCGCCCACCATGTGGGTCACGGTGATGAAGTGCCCGCCATCGAAGGCTTTGAGCTGATCTTCGCCGAAGCGGTAGCCGTAGGCCGCGGGGTTGCCCGCGAGCACGACCAGCTTGCCTTCGGAGACGGCGCGTTCGACGCCGGCCAGTCCGTGGACCTTCTGGGCTTGCGCGCCGGAGGCCAGGGCTCCGCGCAGGACGTCGTCGTCGGACGAGAGCTGCAGGTCGTTTTCGGTGCCCATCATGCTGCGGCGGGTCTTGTCGATGAAGCCTTCGATGTTTCGAGGATCGATCACTCCCGCGGGCGCGAGGCCGAAGGCCTTGAGGGCCATGGTCAGGCTGGCGGGGCCGCAGTTGGTGGACCCGTCGGGGCCCTGGGGGTTCCAGCGGGGATGATAGAACTGGGTGACGAAGTAGGCGTTGGGATCCGCCGAGAGTCGGCGGCTGACCGGCGCGGTGGTGGCTGAGGGAAGTCTTGACGTGCGGACGAAGTGATCCTGGCCGAGCGGCGAGTAAGGGCGCGGAGTCGCGCTTGGCGTCGGCAGGGTCCAGCTCGGAAGCGGCGCGATCGGCGAGGGAGCGGCGCTCACCATGACGTTGAGGCGCTGAAGAATGGCTTGATAAGATGCGATCGCGCTCATGCGGGTTCCTCCGTGTCGGGCCGACGGCCACCAGAGGAGTTATCCCGCCATGCGCTCCGAAATCGGTAAAGCGAGCCTAAAGCTTGGGCTAAGAAATAAGGATCTTGAAAAGAGTAAACCCCCGGCGGCGCCGCCGGGGGTTCGGTTTTCATAGGATCATCATAGGGGTTTGGCGAAGGCCGGGCACTGTCGAAAGAGACGAAATCAGGGAAGAAAATTTGGCCCGAAGACCCTTGACGGCTAAAGGGCGCCCTTTAGGCGGTTGACCGCACCGATGAAGGTGTTCCAGCCGTTCAGGCCCCCGTTGACGGCCTTGCGTACCGCCTGCCAGTCGCCCCGATCCGCCATGGCGGGAATCCCCCGCTGCGCGAAGTACTCCGCCAATACCTCCGCCGCGATCCGCGGATCCAGCGCCAAACCAGGGTTACCGACGAGATCCACCCCGAGCTTCTGGCCGTAGGACGCGTAGTTGGCGCGTCCGGTGAGTTGGATGAAGCCTCGTCCCTTGTATCTCACGCCGTCGCCGTGCTGGGTGTTTCCCAGGTCGCTGCGGCCTTCGTAGTTTGCCCCGCTGGCGTACTCGGGGATGGGCTTGAAGCTTCCGACTTCGACCTGGATGGTGGCCAGAACCGCGATCACGGCGTTGGTCGAGGTGATGCCCCGCTTCTTCAGAGAGTTGGCGATCTCGGGCCAGAAGTTCCGTACGTTTTCCACCGGGGCCCCCAGGGCGCTGGCAATCTGATCGGTGTTGAGCGGGAAGCCGAAGTCCACCGAAGGAGCCGGGGTCGACGGCGCCGCTGCGGAAGGGGCTTTCGCGCCGTCCGGCAGCTTGAGCATGGTGCCGGGGACGACCACGTTGGGGTTCGATCCGATGGCGCCCCGATTGAGTTCGTAGATCTCGCGCCAGCGCCCGCTGTCTCCCAGCGTGGCCTGGGAGATGGTCGAGAGCGTGTCGCCGCTTCTCACGGTGTAGGTGGCGGAGGTGGGAGCGACCGGCTGGACCGGCGTTGCCGTCGGGGGAACGCTGGGCGTCATGCCGCGCGTGCGAGGAAGCTGGCCCGCGAAGACGGCCATCATGGTGGCGTATGCGCGCTGGTCGAAGGCGCCGGTGGCCTGAAGGCCGTACTCGAGCTGGAAGTAGCGGACGGCCTCGATCGTGCCGTAGGCGTAGATGCCGTCGGGGGTTCCCGCGAGGTAGCCCAGGGCGGCGAGGTGCGTCTGAAGGGCCGCGACCTCGGGGCCGGTCTGGCCACCCACGAAGTAGCCCCAGGTAGGCATGGAGAAGCCGTAGGAGGCGCGCTGGAGCTGGTCGGGAAGGAGGGTGGGGGCCGAAGGCTGGCTCACGGCAGGCGTCTGCGACGGGGCGCGACCGCCTGAAAGCGTGTTCAGGCGCTGCAGGAGTCCTTGGTAGGTGTTGGGTCGTGCTGCGTTCATTTAGGCCTCCCGTGCGCGCGTACATGCATGGTCGGCCCGATGACCCGAGATTCGATAAAGGGAAGTTTAAGGCGTCGTCAAGATTTCCGTCGGCTGGAAAGCCAGGCGTCGAGGCTCCAGATGCCCGCGCCGTTACCCGCGAAGTAAGCGAAGATCAGCGCGTAGAGCAGCGCCAACTCGCCCCGGTTCACAATGGGCCAGATGCTTTCAGGCATGTGCGCCATGCCGTAGGCGACGAGCATGAGCAGCGTGAGCAGGGCGCCGACCGGGCGAACGGCGAGTCCCACGACGATCAGAAGGCCACCGAAGAACTCCAGCACTCCGGCAAACCCGTACTGCGTGAAGAGCGGTACCGCTTCCTTGCCGAGTACGCCGAAGAGCTTCTGGGCACCGTGCTGCATGAAGAGAAGGCCCGCTCCCATCCGCAAGACGGCCTGCATGGCGGGACCCGCCGCGGAAAGTGCCGAACTCAGTGCACCGAGTGAGGGATTTTCAAGTGTGGGAGACATGGTTCCTCCTGGTTTCAACCTGAAATGACGTTCAGCTTTTCGGTCTGCTGCCGAGCGTGAAGCGTGTAGCGGTTTCTTCCTGCCTCCTTCGAGGCGTACATGGCGCTGTCCGCCATCTTGATCAGGGTCTCGGCGTCGCTGGCATGATCGGGGTAGAGGACGATGCCGATGCTCGGGGTGATCGTGAGGGTGCCTCCTGCGACCTCGTAGGTGATGGGAAGCTTTTGAAGGATCTCTTGGGCGACCTGGAGGGCTCCGCTTACTCCGTTGATGTTGGGGAGCAGCACGGTGAACTCGTCGCCGCCGATGCGGGCGACGGTGTCGCTCTCGCGAACGCAGCCGCGCAGGCGCTCGCCGACGTCCTGGAGACATGCATCGCCGGCGGCATGGCCCAGGGTGTCGTTCACTTCCTTGAAGTGATCGAGATCCAGGAACATGAGGGCGAGGGAGGTCTTGTTTCGCTTTGCCTTCTTGATGGCGTGATCCAGGCGATCCGTGAAGAGGAGGCGATTCGGCAGGCCGGTCAAGGCATCATGGAAGGCCTGGTGCGCGATCACGGCCTCCTGCCGCTTGCGGGCGCTGATGTCCTCGATCAAGGCCAGCACGAATTCGAGAGAGCCGTCCTCTCGCCTGGCGCCGGTCACGGAGACTCTTCCCCAGGTGACTTGACCGTCCTTGCGGAGGTAGCGTTTCTCGATCTCGTAGTGATCTCGCTCGCCCCGGATCAAGTCGCGGCGTAGGCGTTGGCTCTCTGTCTGGTCCTCGAAGACGGTGAACTGGGACCAGTGGCATCCCGCCAGTTCCGAGGCCGAGTAGCCGAGAAAGTGCTGGAAGGCCGGGTTGGTGTGAATGACATGGCCTTCGGGAGTGCTCTGGACGATGCCGATGGCGGCGAAGTCGTGGACCGCCCGGAACCGCTCCTCGCTCTCGCGCAAGACGTGCGTCATGGTTCGGGCGAGCGACTTGGCCCGAACCCGGGTCGTCACCAGGCTCCAGGTGATCCCGAAGAGCAGCAGGCTGATGACGAGTCCCCCCGCCAGGATCCAGCCTTTATGCAGGGTGTCTGTCTGGGCTTCGAATTCCGGCCGGCTCTTTACGCGCAGGGTCCAGGAGTGCTGGTTAAGGGGGAAGGGGCGGGTCAGGATGAACTGGGGGACGCGAGCCTTTTCGCCATCGACGAGGTCCGGGCTCATGCCGTAGAGCCGCGACTCGGAGTTCGGCTCGTCCCCGTCGTAAATCTCGAGATCGAGCTCGGGAAACTGGCTGCCCAGGCTGCGGTGAATGAGATCGTTCACCCGGAACGGGGAGTAGACGAAGCCTTTCAGGGCCTCGCGCCGCTGAGCGAGGGTGGCGACCGGCATGCCTTTGTGGTAGACCGGAAGGTAGAGAAGCGCGCCTGCTTGCCGGTTCCGGGCCGAATCATGAAGCAGGGTGACCTTGCGACTGAGTACCGGCATGCCCGTGTCCCGGGCCTTGATCATGGCGGCTTTTCGGATCGGATCCGAGAACATGTCGTAGCCGAAGACCCGGTGGTTCCGCTCGGCGAACGGCTCCAGGTAGACGATGGCATGGTACTCGTCGCGTTTTCCGGCCGGCATCACGTGGTAGTCGGGGAGTCCCCCCGCCCGTATGTCGCGCTGGTGAGCTTCCAGATCGGCCAGGGAAATGCGTTGCGTGAAGCCGATCCCGAGGATGCCTGGAAATCGCTTCTCGAGTTCCAGGGAGTGGACGAAACGTTGCCACTCATGGCGATCCACCTGCTCGGAGGCCTCGAAGAGTCCGACTCCCCCGCTCAGCAGCCCTTCGTAGGTCAGCATGCGGGCATGGATGGCGCTCGCAACCTGGTCGGTCTTCATGTTGAATCGCTGGTGAGCGGCCTCCTTGTCATGGTTTCCGGCCAGCGACCAAACGAGAACGGTGCAAAAAAGCGCCACCGCGAGCATGATCCATGCCGGCAGCACGACTTCCTCCCGTAAAGAGAGTAAGGGAAGGCGGCGTTTCGGTTGCGACATGGGCGGTCTCCAGCAGGCAAGCATGGGTAAGAGGGGTTTAACCCCCAGTATAGGATACTCGTTTGATAGGTGACAACGTAAATACTACTTGCCCGCTGGTAAGTCATATCGGAGTTCAGGCGTTCGGTTCCCCCTTGCGGAGCGGCAACCTGAACCAGAAGGTGCTGCCGTCGCCGGGTTGGCTGCACACGCCGACCGTGCCGCCATGGGCCTCCACAAGCGCTTTGCTGATGGTCAGGCCCAGGCCCGAGCCCCCCACGTGACGGGTCGAGCTCATGTCCACCTGGGAGAAGGGCTTGAAGAGCTTCTCTTGAGATTCAGTGGAGATTCCGGGACCATTATCGATCACTTCGGTCAGGAGGTGGTCGCCTTCGACCCGCGTTCGAACCCGAATCTCGCCCGCTTCAGGGGTGAACTTGACGGCGTTGTCGACCAGGTTGGTCAGCACCTGGATCACGCGCCGCGCGTCGATCATGACGACCACCTCCTCGTCCGGCATGTCGACGATGAGCGAGATCCGCTTTTGATCGATCAGCGGACGCAGCTGAGCGAGCGCCTCCGCCACGATGGGGACGTAGGGCATGGGGTCCGGCTCGATATGCAGCTTCCCCGCCTGGATCCGACTCATGTCGAGAAGGTTGTTCACCAGTTCCAGCATGCGGTCGGCGCCTAACATGATCTTCGCGAGATACGCGTGCTGCTGGGGATTGACGTAGCCGGCGACCTCGTCGTCGATGATGCTGGCGAAACCGGTGATGAAGTTGAGCGGGGTCCTGAGTTCATGGCTGATCACCGAGAGGAACTCGTCCTTGTAGCGGTCGGCGGTTCGCAAGGCTTCGTTGGCCGTTTCCAACTCGGCGGACCGCTGGGCGATCGCGGTCTCCTGCCGTTTTCGATCGGTGATGTCCCGAATGACCGCCAGCACGGCGGTTTGATCCTCGGTTTCCAGGGGGCTGAGGCTCACCTCGATGGGGAACTCGCTGCCGTCCTTGCGCTGGGCGGCAAGCTCGAGCCCCGAGCCCATGGGCCGCATGCGCGGGGCGGCGAAGAAGCTCCGGAGGTGATGGCCATGGGTCTCTCGAAAGCGTTCCGGCATGAGGATCTCGACGGAGTGGCCCACCACCTCCTCCGGACGGTACCCCAAGACGCGCTCCGTCTGTCGGCTGGCCAGCGTGATCCGGCCTTGATGGTCGACCAGGATGGTCGGGTCGGGGAAGGCCTCCAGGATCCCGCGGAACTTCCGCTCGGTTTTTTGGAGCGCCTCGAAGGCCTGCGACCGCAGAGTTTCCTGGACGCGCTGCTGGTAGGAACGCACGAAGACGATCATGAACAAGACGAAGGCGACGGCGACGCTCGCCCCGAGGATGACGAGATCCGGGTCGTAGCTGATTAACGCCGCGGTGTGCACGGATACGATCATGAGGCAACCCGATTCTAAAACCCGTACTTGCTAGCGGGCCTATTATCTCATGAACAGCGACTCATGCCGATCGGCAGGCTTGCTTGCCAGGTTCAGAGCCAGCGGCGATGGCGGAAGAAAGCCAGCATGGCGAGGGCCGTGAAGCCCATCAGGGCGAGGATGGCCTCGAAGGCGTAGGAGCTATTGCCGAACGGGAGCCGGACGTTCATGCCGTAGAGGCCGGATACGAGGGTCAAGGGCAGGATGATGACGGAGATGACGGTGAGAGCCCGGATGACTTCGTTGGTGCGGTGGGAAATCAAGGAGTCATGCGTGTCGTTGAGCGCCTCGATGATTCCCTTCTGGTCCTCCAGCGATTCCCAGACCCGGGCGAGGTGGTCGCCGAGGTCCGAGAAATATACCTCCAGATCCTCGTGGATCAGGCGGCTCTTGATGTACTCCAGCCGCGAGATGACGGGCATCAGGGGTTT
>DAZV01000001.1 GCA_002083825.1 Candidatus Sericytochromatia bacterium S15B-MN24 CBMW_12
TGTAAGCGTCAAGATTGGATGGCCGCCTTTTGTAAGCATTATTTGGCCACCGAGCGCTCACCAACGTTAAGCGGGGCCGCCCTATTCTGAGCGGCCCCGCCGGCATCCCGTCCGTCAGTCCTGCATGAGGTCTTTCAAGACCGTTTCCACGAGCGCGGCGTCGATTGGGTTGACCTCCTTGTGCCCCGCTTTCAGCAGCGACAGGATGGCGATCTTGTTGATCCGCCGGGGCAGCCCCTTCGCATTCTGGAAGATGACGTTCACCGCATCCTTCGTGAAGACATCCGGGTTAGCGCCTACCGCCTTGAGATGGGCTTGAACGTAAGCTCGTGTTTCCGCCAGACTCAGCCCCGCCAAGTGGTAGCGCAGGAAGATCCGATCCTCGAGCGCCGCGTTGTCGAGATTCCTCAGTTTCTGGCGTAGCTGCACTTGTCCGACCAGTACCAGCGCCAGCGGAGACTCCGAGTCGCAGGCGAAGCTGGTCAAGAGGCGCAATTCGGCCAGACCCTGAGCTCCCAGTCCCTGCGCCTCGTCCACCACGAGCACCGTCCGCTTTCCATGCTCCTGCCACATGGCCATAACCCGACCGTGGACGTCGTCCCGAAGGTCCCCCTTCAGGTGCTTCGCCCGCATCCCAAATCCCCAAGCCATCTGTCGGAACACGCTGCGGGTCTCATCCGTGTTTCCGACGTAGCAGACATGGTATCTCCGCTCGTCGAGGCTCTCGAGGAAAGCCCGGATAGCCGTCGATTTCCCGGCCCCGACGTCACCGGTAACGAGCCCCGTGCTGCCCTCTTCCGCCACCCAGGTGAGGTAGCTCGCAAGCTCTTCGAACTGCGCGTAGCGATGCAGGGTGCTGGTCGCGATCCCCTTTCCGAAGGGCGAACCCGTGATCCCGAAGAATTCCTTGTAGCCTCTCACTGGTTTCCTCCAAAACGAACCTGGGCGATCTCGCCGAGGTAGTACGATAGATGGCGATCCGTCCCCTTCCGGGACACCACCGCGTGGAGCGCCCCTTCAACGGCGGATGCTTCCAGGGGGGCGTGGCGCTTGAAGAAGGTCGCGAGATCCGCGAGCTCGTGTTTGCCGAGATCCCGCGAGAGCGCCGTGGTGACCAGCGAGACGCAGCCATCCTGCGTGAGTCGTCCGTCGAACTCCTCGCCGCCGATCGCTTGGGCGATCTCCTCGCCGACCGCCTGCTTCCGGGACGCGATCGAGCCTTGCAGCAATCGCTTGGAGCTCGGGAGAGGCAGGTACTTCTCGTCCTTGGGCCGCGGCGTGGCTTTCTTATGGGTATGGGCGAGGAGGCGAAAGGGCATGCCGAGTTCGACGAAGCGCCCGTCCACGAAGACCTTGATCGTGGCCAGGTCCAGCGGGTCGAAGCGGACCGCCACGCGACGCCCGATCAAGGTTTCCGAGACCTGGTACTCGTTACCGGCCAGGGAGAGCGTGCCGGTTTTCTTGACCAGGCGCTTCTCCTCCCAGAGGAAGAGGTCGTGAACGTCGGTGGCATGCGGATAGCGCACCGCCTCCTTTCCCATTTCCCAGCGCGCCAGGGGAGTCAGCCCCGTGCTCCGGTGCTTTCTCTCGTGGTAGCGTTCGAGCCAGGCCCAGAAAGCCTGGTTCAGCTCGTCGAGGGTCGCGAGCCCGGCATGGGCGGCCTCGTTGAGGAAGTCCCCGGCGGTGGTCTTCCAGAACCGTTCGATTTTCCCCTTACCCTCCGGCGCGTAGGGGGTCGAGAAGATGATTTGGCTGCCGAGTCTCGCGGCGATCAGGCTGACCTGGCGGGACTTGTAGATCGGGCCGTTGTCCCAATAAAGCCTTGCGGGTATGCCCCTTTTCACGACCGCCTTCTTCAGGCAGTCGAGCAGACAGGGCAGGGACTCCTTGAAGTACCACTCGCCATGGGCGATCAGGCGGCTGTGGTCGTCGATGAAGCCCATGAGGTGGACCTCCTTGAACTTGCTGGGGTCGGTCGGGTCGGGCAGGTAGAAGCCGTCCATGACGTCGGATTGCCATGTGACGTTGGGGGCAGCCGCCTCGTAGCGAGGAAAGGCGCGACTCTGAGCCTTGAGCAGAGCGCGGGTGGCCCCGCGCTGACGCAGATGGTAGGCGAGGGTGGGGCCGAGCGGGGCTCCGTCGAGGTGCGCTAGCAGGGCCTCGGTGCTGCGGGTGGCCAATTCCTTACGCAGGGCGATGGCGTCCTCGATCACCTTGGGGTCGAAGACGCGAGGCACGCCCTTGTCGGAGCGAGGTTGGGGNTGGGGGTAGAGGGCGTTCAGGGCCGCGATCGTGCCTTTCGGCAAGGCCTTCTTGTAGGCTTCGACCCAGCGCCTGAGGGTTCTTTCGCTGATCCGACGGGGGCGCTCTCCTGGAAACAGGAAAGTAGCCTCGAGGATGGACCGCCGGATGAGGGCGGCCTCCGCGGGGCTCAGGGTGCGGCTGACGAGGGGGGCGATGGCGGCGAATCGAGCGAGTGCCGCTTCCTGGGCATGGTTGTTGTCGTTCATGAGCATGGTTCCTCCTAGGTCGGAGGATAGCGTTTCAGCTTCCCGATGCCACGTCACGAACCGGGTGGACGCCCGCGAGCCAGAGGGGGGACGGCAGCCTCGATGCCTTGCAGGAGACGATGAAGCTGAGCGAGCCAGGCGATGGAAGGGTGGCGTGGCGCGATTTCCGGTGTGTCTAGGATGAGCGTTCGAAGGAGATGGGCCTCCCCGAGCATGCGGCGCTTCTTCTCGTCAGGGGACTTGGTTGCGAAGGAGGGGAGTTGGCTCGCGAGCAAGTGGAGGAGATGAGAATCGGGACGGAGGCGGAGAAGCCAGGGGACGAGCGTGCGGGATTGGGGGGCGGCTCCGAGGGCGACGCGACGGACCCAGGCATGGAGGCGCTGGAAGCTGGGCTTGAGGGGGATTGAGTTCAGGAGGTCGGTGACGCTCTGATCGTCAGGGAGGGT
>DAZV01000056.1 GCA_002083825.1 Candidatus Sericytochromatia bacterium S15B-MN24 CBMW_12
ATTCAGGGAGGACGCCTCTCAGCGCCCTCCCTCATTATTTGCCCTCAGGAGCGAAATCTCTGAAACCGAACCGACGGCTGTGAGGATGCCGTCGATGTCGGCGAAGACCTCGTTGGGAGCATGGGCTACGAGGGACTCGACGGTGGCGAAGCCCCAGGTGACGGCTCCGCAGTCGAGTTTCTCGCTCTTGGCGGCCTGGATGTCGCGGGTTTCATCTCCGATGCAGAGGGTTTCGCTGCGGGAGATGCCGGTTTTCTTGAGGATTTCCCGGAACTTGGCTTGCTTGCCGAAGAGGGAGACCCCGCAGCCGAAGTGCGCGAAGAGGGCGGAGTTCTGCGGGCCGAGCACCTTGAGGACGTTTTCGTAGGAGTTGGAGCTGACGACGGCGAGGGTGACTCCGTCGTCGGCAAGGCGTTGCAGGACGCTGCTGACCCCCTCGAAGAGGGCGATCTGGTGGATGTCGCCGGCCATCAAGGTGCGAACGTGGCGGGCGATCAGGGGCGCCTTCCACCAGGACACGCCCAGGTGCTTCATCATTTTCCGGGCGTCGTAGCCCCGCAAGATGTCGACTTCGTGGTCGGCGACCGGCTTGAAACGGTACTTGTCGGCGACCTGGTTGACGATGCCGACGAACCAGGGAAACGAATCCGCCAGGGTTCCGTCGAAGTCGAAGATGACGAGCTTGTACTTCATGGGCTTCACGGGATCCTCAGGCTTCACTGGTTTCATAGGCTTCATGGGCGACGCTCCGTTTCCATTCGATTGCCAAGGATAGTTTTAACTTATTTGTAACGTTTTGACCAGTGACGAAGAAGCCCCCGGGAAACCCCGGGGGCGGTTGACGCGGCATGGGAGTGAAGGCGGAACGGGGGCGCCTCAGCCCACCCACTCGACTCCCAGGGGGTTCGGGGCTGGGATCGGCAAGGGTTGGGTCGGGTACGCGGTCGGGAGGGTCGCATAGGCGGTTGGCGTCGCGGGATAGGTCTGTGCCACCATCGGGCCGGTCCACTGTCCGGCGGGAGCCGGAATGTAGGTTGGCTGAGTGACGGCGGTAGGCGCCGCTTGGACCTGAACCGCCGTCGGGAGAGGATAGGTGGGGTAGGTCTGGACGGCGACCTGAGGGTAGGTGGCTTGCGGGTAGCTCCCGATGGGAAGCGGCTGGTAGGCAATCTGGGGCAAGGGTTGGGCGTTCAAGGACTGAGTCAAGGCCTGGATCTGCGCCCAGACGGCAGCGGGGGAGACGCCCAGGAGCACGGGGGTCGATGGAGCGGCTGCAATCGGGGGAGCTGCCACCGGGATTACAGGGGGCGTTGCCGCCGGGGGCGCTACTGTCGGGATTGCAGGCGCTGCCGCGGGAACCGTGGGCGTCGTGGCGGGCTGGGGCTCCTCGGCCTTGCCGGGCATCTTCAGCGACGTGCCGGCGTGAATCAGGTTGGGGTTGGATCCGATGACCCCCTTGTTGAGGTCGTAGATCTCGCGCCAGCGGTTGAGGTCGCCCAGCACGTCGCGGGCGATCTTCGAGAGCGAGTCGCCCTTTTTGACGGTGTAGCTGCCGCCGGGTCCCGGTTTCGGCGCGGCGGGGGGTGTCGGAGCCGCGGGCTTGGGAGCGGAAGTCGGCTTGCCATTCAGCTTGGCCTCGACGCCCTGACGAACGCGATTCCAGTCGAAGTTGGCGGAGGGATCGACCTTTCGTCCACGCGGAAGCGCGACGTCCTTGTGCCCGGTGATCCGATCCATGGGGACGTCGTGGGCGTCCATCAGGTAGGCGACCAGATTGATCAGGGCATCGTACTGCTTGTCGGTGTAGGGGTCCTTGTCGTCGCCATGGTTGACGATCTCGATGCCGACCGAGAAGTCGTTGACGTCGCTCTTGCCCTTGAACTCCGAGGTGCCGGCATGCCAGGAGCGCTTGGAGTCGGGCACCGATTGCACGATGGCGCCGTCCTTGCCGACGACGTAGTGGGCGCTCACCTGGGCGGCGGGATTCTTGAAGAAGTTTCCGACGCCCTGGGCAGTGTCGCCGCCCGCCGTGTGGTGAAGCACGATGGTGTCGATGTCGGTACCAGCCGGGCGGTCGTTATAGTTGGGCGAAGGCATCGAGATGACGGCGGGCTTCGAGATTCCCCCCCCCGCGAGTACGGGCTGAACTTCGGGGATGTGAATCAGGGGCTGAGGCGTGAACTTGCCGTTGGGCATGTTGCCCTTGTCGTAGAGAAGCGCATGGAGGGCCTTGAATTCTTCCGGGATCGGATCGCCGACCTTCGCGGGCTGGACGGTCGTCAGGCTTCCCATCAACGGCGTACGAATCTGCATGGCTCCTCCTATTCCCGGTGGCGGCCGGTTTGATTCCTATAGCGGGTGACCGCCCCGAACTGAGTAAACCCTTGTTGAACTTTGGATTAAGCCTGCCTACCGGAGGGTCTTTCCCTCGCCCGCATGGCATGCCGCTCAAATACCCCGCCCTCGTTCCTTCTGCCCTTTTCGGGCGGTCGGTGGCGGTATGATAAGATGAAATCGGAGGATTGACTGCCGATGACCCAGAAACTCCCGTCCCCACAAAGCCACAGGCCAAAGCTCTCCCTCGAAGCCCGCGCGCGACGCCAGGCCCAGGCGCGTCGCCGCCGGCAGATCCTGGTGGGCACGCTCTTCGCTGCGGTCGCCCTCGGCGGTGTGCTCGCCTGGCAACGCCTCTCGCAACCAGATGACGCCACGATCCCTCAGCGCGGACTCTTTCAGGGAACCAAGCGCCCGGTGGGTAACGATGCCGCCCTCAACGGCGGCGTGCTCGCCAATGCCGTCCAGGTACAGCGCGCCCTCGAAGCGCACCGACAGGAGCACGGCAAGCTCCCGCCCGATGCCCAGGCCTTCAACCAGGATGTTCTTCCCCGACTCGATGGCGGAAAGCTGCCCCGCTCCCCCTGGGGCGGTACCCAAACCGAAATCCTCAGCTTCTCCCCCGACCTGCAACGCGCCGTCGCCACCCAAGGCGACCAACGCTGGGTCGTCGGATCCGGCAGGGACGCCAAAAAGATCGAGCGCCCCTCCGATTTCGGGGCGCTCGTCTACGAAGTCTCAGGATCGACCTACCGGATCTACGGTATCGGCCGAGGAGCGGATGGCCAGGCGGTGGTTCTCGTCCGGCTCACCTCTCCCTGAGTCATCCTAGAGCATAGCTCGACGGCGTTCTCTCGCGGCTGACGGAAAAGCCGCTGGCGCTAATCGCGAATCCTGGCCGGCTGATGGGTCGCCGGAACCTTGATGCGGCCAGTCGCCGGCGGCGTGATCGTCGGATTCTTCCTCAAATGGTCCAGGATGGCGTCCCGCAGGAACACGCCCTGACTCTGGTAGTTCTTGGACTCCGCGAAGAGCGGCTGGCGATCGCCACCCTGCGCCACGTAGTCCACCGTCGCCACCCGGTAGACCCTCGACGGTTCCAACGGCTTCCCGTTCACCAGCACGTCCTTCGCCTGCTGGTCCTCGATCCGGAAGGTCACCCCCGAGAACTGAAGGAAGCCCGATCCGCCCAGGTACGAGGCCGTCATGTCCAGGATCCTCTGGAAGAGCTTCCCGTCCACGTCCACCGTGACCAGCGCGTTGTCGAAGGGGAAGACCGAATAGACGTCTCCCACGCTCACCTTGCCCGGCTGAAGGCTCGCCCGGATTCCGCCCGAGTTGACGATCCCGATGTCCGAGCGGGTCAGCTCCTTGAGAAGATCGGCCGTCCAGTTCCCCAGCGCCGAATCGCCCTGGTACTTGCCCTCGGAGGAGAGGCCCGTCGGAGCCTGGGCCACGACCATGCCCATTTCCTTGGCGATCTTGCGGTTGTAGCTGTCCACCGTCTCGGCGACGCTGGCGTCCTCCGTGATGGCGCGGGTGATCGGGAGAAGCTTGCCGTCGTACCCCACGACCTTCCCGTTCTCGACCTTCAGGTCGAGTCGACCGAGGTACTCGCCCCACTGGAAGCCCTGGACGACCAAGGTGCGCCAGTCGCCGTTCGGCACCTCGCGCGGGACGTCGAGCTTCGTATGCGAGTGCCCGCCGACGATCAGGTTGATTCCCTTGACCTTCCGGGCGAGGTCGGTGTCCTCCTCGAGCCCGCTGTGGCTGAGCATGATCACCAGATCCGCTTCCTTGCGAAGCTCGTCGGCGAACCGCTGAGCGACGTCCAGGGGCGGGACGAAGACGTAGTCCTGCTGATGCTTCTTGGCGACCGCGCCCTGGGCGTCATCGCCGAGAACGCCGAAGACGCCGATCTTGAGCCCGTTGCGCTCGAAGACATGCTTGCTCAGGAAGATGTGCTTGCCGGTCTTGTCGAGCATGTTCGAGTTGATGACCTTGAACGATCGACCCTTGGCCTGCTTGAGGAGATTGGCGAGGCCGTTGTCGAGCTCGTGGTTGCCCACGGTGGTCGCGTCGTATCCCGCCTGATCCATGGTCCGGTAGTCGGCGTCCCCCTGGTAGAAGGTGAAGATGGGGGTTCCCTGGAAGACGTCGCCGGCGTCGAGGACGAGCGTGCCGGGAGTCTGGGCCTTGATCCGCTTGATCAGCGCGGCGCGGCGAGCCACGCCGCCGAGGTCCTTGCCGGCGCGGGAGTCGTAGGGGAGCAGGTGATCGTGCGTGTCATTGGTATGCAGGATGGTGAGATCGACGGGGGCCGCAAAGGTCCCGGTGGTGCCGACCAGCCATACGGTGGCGGCCAGAAAGGCGCGTTTCAACACGATTTATCTCTCCTCAAGCGGTCTTGGGGCGTCGTTTATCCTCATCTTATGGGCCTCCGGGCGATTAGGCAAGCATGACCGTTCGTCCCGGCCGGCATGGTATCATGAGGCCGCTCGAATCACCGGTACAGGAGGGAGTGCAGAATGCTCGCGTTGCCCCAGCCGCTGCAAGAAGTCTGGAACGTTTGGCGGGAGATCCAGGGTGCGGCCAACCGCCCCGCGACCCTCGCCCTGGTGGCCGAAGCCGGCCCCGAACGCGAGCATTGGCGCGATGCCATGCAGATCAACTCGCTCTACCCGGACATGCTGCACATCGTCGAACCCGACGCCGCCCGCCCCGTGCCGGCCGACGTCTACGTCGTCATGACCTCGGACGCTTCCATTCCCCTGGTCCAGGCCTTCCCCGTCATCGAGAAGCTCCCCCAAGAGAAGATCCTCGTCGTCCTCGTCTCCGTGCCCGAGCACCAGGCCGCGGCCCGCCAGCGCGAAGTCCACCACGCCCTCGAACTCGGCGAGGACCGCATCGTCCTCCTCGAAAGCCTGAGGGATCTTGCCGGACCCTTCGCCAAGCGCCTCATCTCGCACTTCCCGGAACTCGGCATTCCGCTCTCCCGCCAGTTCCCCATCTTCCGCGAAGCGGCCGCCTGGGAGGAGATTTCCGCCACCTCCAAGCAAAACGCCCTGATAGGCGCCATTCCCATCCCCGGCGCCGACTTTCCCCTGATGACCGCCAACCAGCTCAAGATGATCCTCCGAATCGCCGCCATCTACGACATGCCCATCTCGGTCGATCGTGCCCGCGAACTCCTCGCCGTCGTCGGCGGCGGCTTCGCCCTCCGCTCGGCTGCCCGCCAGGTTGCCAAGTTCATCCCCATCGGAGCCATCGTCGGAGCCGGCGTCGGCTACTCCGGCACTCTCGCCATGGGCAAGGGCGCCATCGAGTACTTCAAGCGCCTCTCCCCCCACGACCATGCCGCCCGCCACAAGGATGACGCCATCGCCACGAACGCCGGGCGGCCCGACAAAGTCGACGCCGCCATTCCCGCCGACGCCAAGAGGGTCGAGACCGAATCGTGAGCGTGATCGTCCTCGGGATCGAGACTTCCTGCGACGAGACCGCCTGCGCCGTCGTCAAGGATGGCACTCAGGTCCTCAGCAACCTGATCTCCTCTCAGATCGACCTCCACCGTCGCTACGGCGGGGTCGTTCCCGAGGTGGCCAGCCGCGCCCACATGGAAGCCATCGGTCCCCTTCTCGACGCCGCCCTGACCCAGGCCGGCGTCGGCTGGGACGATCTTTCGGCGATCGCCACCACCTTCGGCCCCGGACTCCAGGGAGCCCTGCTCGTCGGACTCACCTCCGCCAAGGCGATCGCCTGGGCCCGAGGCATCCCCCTCGTCGGTGTCCACCACCTCGCGGCGCATATCTGGGCCAACAAGATAGCCAACCCCGACCTGCCCATGCCCTTCCTCTGCCTGCTCGTCTCCGGCGGCCACACCTCCCTCGTCCTCGTGCGCGGCCCCGAAGACTTCCAGACCCTCGGCGAAACCCTCGACGACGCCGCGGGAGAGGCCTACGACAAGACCGCCCGCCTCCTGGAACTCGGCTATCCCGGCGGCCCCATCATCGACAAGCTCGCCGAGACCGGCAATCCCAAGGCCTACGACTTCCCCCGCTCCTGGCTTCCCGGCACCTACGACTTCTCCTTCAGCGGCCTCAAGACCGCCGTCCTGCGCATGGTGGAAAGAAGCCGACAGGCCGGAATCGCCGTCAAGCCCGAGGACGCCGCGGCGGCCTTTCAAAGGGCCGTCACCGACGTCCTGGTCGGCAAGACCATCAAGGCCGCCGAGGATCATGGCATCAAGACCGTCGCCCTTGCCGGCGGCGTGGCCGCCAACCGCGAGCTTCGCGAGCGCCTCTCCCTCGAAGCCTCGAAGCGCGGCTGGAATGTCTCCATTCCGCCTCTGGACCTCACCACCGACAACGCCGCGATGATCGCGGGCCTCGGCTGCGAGCTCTATCAGCTCAAGCGCTTCGCCCCCCTGGGCCTCGCCGCCGTCTCCCGCATGCCCCTCGACGTTCTCAAGGGCGCGTAGCGTTACGCCAGGAGCTTGCGCTTCTGCTTCTCGAGCACGTCGACGAGAATCCCTTTCAGGTGATCCTCCGTCCCGTTGCGGTGCATCTCTTCGACCATGATGGTCCAGGCCTTGTCGACGAGCCGGTTCAGCTGCTCGCGGTGCTCCGCGTCCTGGAGCGAGTTGATCGCGATTCGCTGGGTTCCTTCGACCACCTCCGCGACGAGGCTGGGCAGATGGCGCTCGGGAAGCGACCCCAGGAAGGGGATCTGCTTGATGTTCTGATACGCGGGCGACTCGTTGAGGGCTTGCAAGGCCGCATAGGTGAGCAGGCCCTGGAGTTCGGGGGCCACTTGCGGCAGAACCCGCGCCAAAACCACATGAAGCTGCTGATCGAAGAAGCCGAGGACGGCTTCGCGCTGCTCGGGGGTCAGGGTTTCGAGCGTTTCCGACAGGTCGAACTTCTTCACCGAATCCTGGGAGTTGGTGAGCAGGCGGACGCTGACGAGATCCGTGACGAGATCGACCAGCTTCCCCGCGAATTCCTGGGGAACCCGGACCGGATTGATCAGCCCCAGACGCTGCATGCGGTTGCCGACCGAGATGCCGCGGACCAGGTGAACCCAGCCGGATTGGCCGAATGGAATGAGGTAGGCTCCCACGGGCAGGAAGTAGACCAGGTCGTACCAGCGGGCGTAGCAGAAGGCTTTCCAGCTCGGGTGCAGGCCGCGCGCGATCTCGATCCCGCCGCGCACCAGGAACTCCAGGGCGAAGAAGGGCACGAACATCAGGTCGATGATCCAGAAGGCGTCAAAGGGGCGGCCGTTCTCGCCCAATCCTCGGAAGTAGTTTCGGGCGATGAGCGGCTTGATCTCCCGCTCGAAGAAGGCTGCTTGCTTGGTGACCCGCTCCGGGGTCATGTTCTCGGCCGACCAGAAGACCTGAAAGCCGTCCTTGGCCGATTCGCGGCCGGTATGACGGCGCATCTTGTTCTTGATCTGCTCCAGCACGCCGCTCATGCCGGCGCCCGAGAAGGGATCCTCGTGGATCAGGGTGGCCGAGACGGCGCGCATCTCCATGAGCAGGGAGCGGGCCTGGGGGCTGGCGCTATCGACCTTGAGGTGGGCGAAGGCGCTATCCGCCCGTTCGAGGTAGCTCTCGGTCATGCGGTGGGGGGCGACGCCCTTGACGGGATCGTAGCGTTCGACGGCCTGGGGCGCGAGCTTCAGGTAGTGGTGGCGAAGGTCGAGGTAGGTGAAGTCGAAGATGACCACGGCGAAGTTGAGGACGGCGAGGATTACGATGGACCAGTCGGATAATCGTCCCATCATCCACAGCATGCGCCCTCTGAACGAGGGGGGCATTGGCGCTGGACCCTCTTCCCAGCCGGGGAAGAGCACGTGGTCTATCTTGTGGGTCAGCTGGGCGGGGATGGGAGCGGTCGACATGGGCATTCTCCTGATCAACGACTGCTTTATTGTGCCCGGAACCCACCGAAAGTCACGTCGCGACTGGTTATAATGGAAGGGCTCCCTCTCGTAGTCACATCAGGAGTCATGCCGTGCGCCGCTTGGCAGCGAGCGAGCGTATAGGGATTCCTGCTTCAACGAACTCTGCGACGCGCTCGGAGTCACAAAGCCCAACCCCAACGATCCGGATTACTGCTTCGAGAAGACGGTCGCGACCCATGGCGCTGCCTCCAGGAGCCGCAAGAAGCCCGATGATGCCATGGCGCCCGAGACCCAGTTCACCGCCATCCGGAACCTCTTGCGGGGCGAGGCTCGGGCCTGGCCCGTGGACGAGATTCAGAATCGGTTCAAGAGTTCACGCAAGGAGACGATCCGCCAGCGCCTCGAAGCCCTGGAGGCCCTGGGGGTGCTGGTTCGCGAGGAAGATGATTCCTGGCGGGCATGACGGCAGTAGACAAGATTATCCCTGTCTGGGTATATTCTTGCTATGAGTGTGATGCCTCGAAAACCGCTCGTCTGGATAGGGTCTTGCCCGCATGCCTTTCAGAAGAAGTCCAAGCAGGGGATTAAGACCCCTCAACGCGATCTCGATCTGATCCGGGCACGCTTGAAGCGAGCGGAAGAGATACACGCTCAACGGCATCAGAAGAGGAGTCAGCCATGACGAATGATATTCCGGTCCTCGAAAGCAGTGGCAATGTCTTCGCCGATCTCGGGCTTCCCGACGCGGAGGAAGCCCTGACGAAGGCAGAGCTTGCGATGGCAATCACGGCGTTCGTGCAAGCGCACGGAATGACGCAGATCCAAGCTGCTGACGTGCTGGGGATTTCCCAGCCCAAGGTCTCGGCCCTGCTGCGAGGCCAGCTAACCGGCTTCTCGATGGAGCGGTTGCTCAAGTTCCTGAATGCCCTTGGTCACGACGTCCGTATCGTCATTGACGCCGAAGAGCGTCCGCAAGGTAAAGGTACGTTGACGGTTATTCCAGGCGGAAAGGAGGCTTCGCGAAGCGCCATGCCTCGATCGAAGGAATCGAAACTACGGAAAAAAACGGCTCCGTAACCAGGCGGCGAGCCCAGGCGGGCGCGACGCTGGGCAAGTCCTTCATTTCCGCCGCTTGCAGAGGGGCTCACATGACCACCGAAGCTGACAGCCGTTCATCGGAATCTCCGACGTCGATGCGACCTCCCTCAATCCTTAATTCCCAGCGGGAATGGCTCGGTATGGGCCTGGTCTTCCTCATGGCGCTCGCCATTTACGCCCTGCTCTCCATGGGACCATCCACGCCCTACAACGCCCACGTCCGCCTCGCCGACGCCTGGCTCTCGGGCGTCGCGACCCCGCTGACCCTCCCCGCCCACATCGAGCACGTGCCCGGTCCCAACGGAACGATCATTCCCTACGGGCCCGGTCCCGCGATCCTGCTCCTGCCCCTCGTCGCCATCTGGGGCCTCGATACCGACCAGAGCGCGTTCTGCATGGCGCTCGGAGCGCTCAACGTGGCCCTCGTTTGGAGTCTCATGGGCAGGCTCGGATCGACGCGAAGCCTACAAACCGGACTCACCATCCTGTTCGCGCTGGGGAGCCCCCACCTTTTCAGCGCTGTCCAGAGCGGGAACACCTGGCCGATGATGCATATCGTCACCGTGTTTGGCCTGCTCGTGGCCCTGCGCGCCGTCTTCAGCCCGCCGACCCTCGGGAGCGGCCTCACGATGGGATTGGGTCTGGGGCTTGCTTACCTGACCCGCCAGCCCGTCCTGCTTGCCGTTCCGTTCATCGCGTCGATGGGCCTCGAAACCCTCCTCGGCGTGGGGGGCGCGCTGCGATGGGTGCGAGGCCTGAACTGGAAACAAGGCGGGGCCTTCGTCGGCGGATTCGGAGCTTGCGTGGCTTTCGCGCTCGCCTACAACTGGGCCCGCATGGGCAACCCGCTGGATTCCGGCTACGAACGCGTGATCCTCGCCATCACCCCCAAGTACTTCCTCCCCCATGGCCTCTTCAGCCTGGAGTACCTCGGGCGAAACCTTCACGCCTACTTCCTCAGCGCCCCCGACCGGATCGCGAGCTTTCCCTTCTTTCGCCCCTCCCAGTTCCAGATGAGCATGGTGCTGGTCTTTCCCGCGTTGCTCCTGATCCCGCTCGCGGACTGGCGCAAGCGGGAAAACTGGCTGGCGTTCGGGGCGATCGCCGCCATGATGGCCGTCTACCTTTTCTACTACTGGACCGGAGCCACCCAGTTCGGCATGCGCTACGCCGTGGATTGGCTGCCACTCGCGATGCTGCTGATCGCGTCGGCCGGAAAAGGACGAAAGCCCCTCGTCTGGCTCGTCGCTATCCTGGGAATAGCGGTGGAAGCCTGGGGGCTCGTCATGTGGAGGCTGTCGGGCTGGAGCTAGACTTGGGCCTGGACCTTGGTCTTGCGGGCACTCTTGGGGGGAGTCTGGTACTGATAGTGAACCAGCGTGTAGAGGCTCTCGCGAACCGCGTCCGGAAGGGACTGAACCCGAACGGCGAAGTCCACGACCTCGGAGTTGAACGAGTCGTCAGTCACGAACCACTGGGGCGAAATCCCGGTCCAAGAGCACATCTTGTCCCACTGCTCCCAGCTGGGCTGCGAGCGGCCGTCTTCCTTTTCCCATTCGATGACCGTGTTGCGAGAGACGCGCAGCCGCTTCGCCAGTTCCGGCTGGGTCAGGCCCTGCGAGGCACGATACTGGCGGATTCGCCGGGATACCAGGGTGCGAAGCGGTTCACTCATGACGTTCCCATCTTGGTCGCGTCCAGAAAGCTGGACTTTGGGCTGCCTTCTCAGGCTCAGGATTCTTCACCGAAGAATCCAAGAAGGGCATTCTAACTCCAGTTTAACCGCTTTGCGGCCCCTTGTCATCCTCCGCAGAGCCAGCGGGTGGGCGCCGTTCGAGGCGCCGAGCCGTGCTTGCCCAGCGCCTCGATTCTCGCTCACGTGCCGAACGTGATTTCCTTCCCGTTGCCGACGCGCCCATGAGGCGGCAGGCCGAGCCCCGGAAGATCCCAGGTCCCGTCGAGCATGGCGTCGGCATGAGGCGCGAGGGTCTCGCGTGGGCTCACCCCGGAGAGCACTCCGATGGCGGCCGCGCAGCCGGCCGCGCGCGACATGAGCAGGTCGGCGATCGTGTCCCCGATGACCAAACACTCGATCGGCTCCACGCCAAGCTGCTCGCAGCAGGCATGCACGAGATCCGCATGGGGCTTCGAGCGCAAGACCGAATCCGCGCCCGCAATAGCGCCCAGGAAACCGTCCAGCTTCAGCATCCGGGCATGCTGCTGGGCGTTTCGCGTCAGGTCCGAGGTCGCTATGGCCAGCTTCCAGCCCTGCTCTACGAGCTTTTCGAAGGTCTCGACAACGTTTCCGAGGGGATGGACGGCATTTTGCCAATCGAACGCGCCGTCCGTGGCGTCGAAGGCCGCCTCGACCAGGGGACGGGCCGACGACCAGGGCATGCCCAGGCGATAGAGAAAGGCGGCGGCGATGGCCTCTTCGTCGCGACGGGTCCCGACCGCCAGGGGGCCGGAGGGATCCACGCGTCCCGAGACGATTCCCAGCTCGCGAACGAGCGCTTGCCGCCGGTCCGGGCTCATGGTGGTCAAAGCGGCGATCTGCTCGACCCGCAGCCGCGTGACTTCCACCCAGACGCGGTGGAAGTCGACCAGCACGCCGTCCTTGTCGAAGATGAGCGCCCGACCCGAGATCGTCCCGCCGGGAAGCCTGAGCTCCGGCATCAGTCCCGCACCTCGGTCAGATCCACCTTCACCTCGACGGGAGGGCGGGTGGAGGGAATGAAGCCGCGAACGGTGACCGAATGGGCGTTGGCGCGCATGAGGCTTTGCGCGTAAGCCATGCGCTCGGAGAGTTCCTGGGCGATCGCCTTCGGAAGCTGGTTTCGGGCGACGAGCGCGGCGGTCATGGCCGTGAACTGCTCCATGCGGCTGATCACGGGGGCGTTGCCGGTGAAGGGCAGGTCCTTACTTGAGCCGCCGGCGCCACTTGAGCCGGCGGCGCCATTGGATCCGCCTGTACCAGATGGGCCGCCGCCGAGGGTAGCCGAGCCGCGGGCGGGGATCATGCTGGAGATGGCCTGGACTTCCTGGCTCAGCGCGCGGGCCGAGGCCGAGAGCTCGAAGTCTCCGCCCGTGATGAGGGCCCTGAGATAAGCGCCGTCGAGTTCCTGCAGGACGCGTTTGGCCGCCAGCGCGGAGTTGCGGTGAGGCAGGAGGGCCTTGCTGCGGAAGGGGCCGGCGGCGAGGGCTTCGAACAGGGCGGGACGCATGTGGCTCATGGCGAAGAACAGGACGCCGGGCTGGTTCTTCTGCTGAAGAAGCCGGACCTGGGCCAGCGTCTCCCACGGAGCGTCGTTCATGCGGTGAGGCCCTAGGACGGGATAGAGGAGGTTCGGGCGCCGATAGCCATCGGTCTCCCAGGAAAGCCATGTGGCGAGCTCCTCGGCCTTGGAGGTGTAGAGCATGCTGGTGACGATGTCGATCCAGCGGTTGTTGGCCCAGTGCCGCCAGTGCTGCATCTTGGAGAGGCGCGCGTAGGATTCGCCCCGGAAGGTGGCCACCGAGATCAGGAGCCTGGGGTTCCTGCGCTCGAGCCGTTCGGAGATGTCCTTGACCAGCAGGTTCACCTGCTCCTCCCTCCAGCCCTGCCATTCGGCGGCCGCCTGGGAGTTGGGAGGGATGGGGGAGGGCGGGTACTGGCCGTACTTGCCAAGGTAGTCGAGCGCGAAGTACGTCCGGCTGATCTCGTCCTCGGGGGTCAACTCGTCGTAACGGATGTAATCGAGCATGAGGCCGTCGAAGGCGTACTTCGCGAACATCTCGTCGACCAGCAGGCTTACCCACTGACGCGCGCGCGGATCGGCCGGCGACAGGAAGCGAGACTCGGCCGCGGGACGGGCCGCCAGCGCCGGGAGCCGATCGAGAACGGGATTGCCCATGCCTGGCGAGCGCACCCGCAGGGTCCAGATCCAGGGATGGACCTCCATGTCGAGCCGCTTGGCCTCCTCAACCAACGTCTTCAGCAGATCAGGGCTCTGGCGGAACTCCGGATCCTGCTCGGTGAGCCTGCTGGGGTACAGCGTGTAGCCGCGACGGAAGACCTCGGGATAGATGAGGTTGAAGCCGGCCCGCGAGAGGGTCCCAACGAGCTGCCGGACGCCCTCGGGAGTCTTGGGCAGGGCGCCGGCGTCAAGGAAGATGCCCCGCGCCTCCACCGCTCGCGATGGGATGATGCGGGTTCGCGCTCCGAGCATGGCGGCCCGCGCGCGGTCCAGCCAGCTTTCGGCCAGCTTGGGATCGTCTCGCATCGTTTGCATGAGCGCGGCCGTGTCGAGCGCCATGCGCGCCGCCGCGAGCTCCGTGGCGATTCGCGGAGCCGGAACGTCCAGCCTTCGCGCTTGCGCCTGGACCAGATCCGCCTCGACCTCGGCCAGCTCGCGCCGCATGGCGGGCAGGGACTCCAGCGGGAGGGCCCGGGCCTCGGTAGCTCCGAGCATGAGCCCCAGGCTCAGAACGATCAGGGGATGACCGGGTCGCGTCACGGCTGCTTCTCGAGCGCCCGGACGGCATCCGCGTCGGGCGTCACGAAGAGCGTCTTCTCATGCTCGTAGATCACCATGCCGGGCTTGGCCCCGGAAGGCTTCTTCACATGGCGCTTCCGGGTGAAGACCACCGGGACCTTGCTCGAAGCTCGGGCCTGAGAGAACCATGCCGCCAGCATGGCGGCCTCGTCCCGGGTCCGTTCGGGCAACTCGCCGACCACTCCCCGGACCAGCACGTGGGAGCCCGGGATGATCTGCGTATGAAACCACCAGTCCTCGGGCCGCGCCAGCTTCATCGTCAGGAGATCGTTCTGGCGATTGTTGCGCCCGACCAGGATCTCCAGGCCGTCGCTCGACACGAACTGGCTGGGGATCGACTCTTTCACCTTGGTGCCGCGGGGAGGGCGACCCTTGCCGATGGGTTCCGGGTTCAGCTCCAGGCGAACCTCGACCAGGTCCTCGATCCGGGTGGCCTGGGCGATCGCCGTCGCCACCGATTCCCAGTACCGGATCTCTTCTTGCCCCTCGGCTATCAGCCGCAAGCTCACGTCCACTCCCGCCTTCGCCTTCTGATAACGCCGGAAGTACCGCTGCGCGTTCTCGGTCGGCGTGAGGCGCTCGTCGAGCGGGATGCGGATGATCGGAGAGCCTTCGACGTAGTAGTTGGGCGCTTCGAGGGTCTTGGACTGAGGCGGGAGGTTGTAGCCGTATGCCAGGATCAGCTCCCCCCATTGCTTCTGCTCGTCGGCGCGATCGCCTGCCAGGACTCCCTCGTTGATGCGCGACTGGCGGGTGTTGAGCTTGGCGAGTCGTTCCCTCACGTCCTTGGCGAGGGTGGCGCGCAGGGCGTCCAGGCGTTCTCCCAGCTCGATGGCGCGGATGTAGCTTGCCAGCAGGGCGTTGGCGTCCGTCGGGGGTGGCGCTTCCGGGCGCGTCCAGAGCACGCGGTAGTCCCAGGGTGTTCCGTGCTCACGCACGGCATGGAAGATGCCGCGCTGGATGTTGGACATGGCCTGATCCCAGGTGGCGGCGAGCCGCGAGAGGGACTCGGATTCGATGTCCTGGACTTCGGACTTGGGGGAAATGCCGGCGTCGAGGCAGATCTGGGCGATCGCCATCTTCCCGAGGCTATGCACCCCGCTCAGGATGGCGCTCTCGACGCTCCCCCCGCCCTGGGTTCCACCCTGGACGAGCTGGGTCAGGAGATCGGAGCCCGAGACGGCACGCGGATCGCGCCGATTGGGGGGGAGGGGGGGCGGATCGTAGGGAATGCCGGCGTAGATCTGGCGCTCCCGGCTCATGCTGGCGGTCACGGTGCGCAAACTGCCGAGCACGGTTCCGTCGGGGCGGTCCAGCAGGATCAGGTTGGAGTGCTTCCCGGTCAATTCGGCCACCAGGACTCGCTCGATGGGGTCGCCCAGTTCGTCGCGGCCGGTGGTGACGATCTGGACGACGCGCTCCAGGCCCACCTGTTCCACGCGGAGGATCCGGCTACCCTCGAGGTGCTTGCGCAGCAGCATGCAGAACATCGGGGGCTGCGCGGGATTCTCGGGGCGGGTCTCGGTGAGGTGAACGCGCGAGAAGGAGCCGCGGACGGAGAACAGCAGACGGAAGACCTCGCGCCCGCCACGCAGCTGCCAGAGCATCTCGGCGGGCGTGGGGACGTGGATTCTCTCGAGGCGGGCGCCCGTAAGGCGCGTGTTCAGCTCGTGGGCGACGGCGGCCAGGGTGAGGCTATCAACGGTTTGCATACCCTCATCATAGCAGCTCCCCCACGGTTTGATTCCCTACCTGGAATCGGCTGCACGGGGTATGATGGCGGGGTTGGAGGCAGGCAAGATGAACACCATGATTCGACTTCGGGACCTTACCAAGCGGTATCAGACCGGCGATCAGGAGATCAGGGCCCTGGACGGGGTCAGTCTCGACATCGCCGATGGCGATTTCATCGCCATCATGGGAGCCTCGGGCTCCGGGAAATCCACGCTCATGAACATCGTGGGCTGCCTGGACACTCCGAGCTCCGGCAGCTACGAATTCGAGGGATTGCCGCTCGATCGCTACGACGACGACGCCCTGGCCCAGATTCGCAACCAGAAGATCGGCTTCGTCTTCCAGAGCTTCAACTTGCTCCCGCGAACCAGCGCCCTCGAGAACGTCGAGCTGCCCATGCTCTACGCGGGGGTACCGCCGGCCGAACGCAAGCGCCGCGCCCTCGAATCCCTGCAAAAAGTCGGTCTGGGCGATCGCACCGAGCACAAGCCCAACGAACTCTCCGGAGGCCAGCAGCAGCGGGTCTCGATCGCACGAGCCATCGTCAATCGCCCCAAGATCCTCCTGGCCGACGAACCCACCGGCGCGCTCGATTCCCGGACCAGCGAGGAGATCATGGCGCTTTTCACCGAACTCAACCGGCTGGGCATGACCGTCGTGCTCATCACTCACGAGCGCGAGGTGGCGGAGTACGCCCACCGCATCATCCGCTTCCGCGACGGTCGCATCCTTTCGGACGACCTGCGAGGCGCGCCTTCGGGGCAGATTCTCGCATGATCCGACCCGTCGCGACGCCCCTCATGCTCGGCGCGTTCCTGCTCGGGGCTTTCTCCGGCCCGATGACGCCTTTTTCCCCCGCGCTGGCCCAGGAACGGGCGGCCATGGTTCAGCCCGGAGTGCTGACGCTGGAAGCGGCAATAGCCCTGGCCATCGCCACCCACCCCGACGCGTCCCTCGCCCGAACCCAGGTCGACCAGGCCGACATCGGCGTCGCCGACGTCGAGGCCCAGCGGCTTCAGTTCTCGGCAGACGCTTCCGTGCTGGGGCGACACGCCCAGACGGGCCTGCTCGCGACGAACGCCCCGGGTACCATCACCGATCAGACGGGAATCAACGGGACTTTGGGGCTGACCGTTCCGATCTTCACGGGCGGCAAGCTGCCCCAGGGCGTGCGAGCCGCCGAACTCAGCCGGGACGCGGCGTCCTTTCAGCGGGCCCAGACCCGTCAGGATCTGACGTTCGAGGTGACGCGGGCCTACTGGAACCTGGCGCGCCAGGAAGCGCTGGCCAAGGTTCAGCAGGAAACCATCGTCCAGGCGCAGCGCACGCTGGTCCTGACCAAGGCGAGTCACGGCCTGGGACGCCTGACCTCCAACGACGTCGACCGGGCGGAGGTCGACTCCCTGAACACCCAGGACGCGTTTCTGCGCGTGAAGGCGCAAGCCCAGGAGGCGCTGGAAAGGCTGGCGACCCTGGTGGGGTTGCCGCCCGCCGAGTTGACCATCGCGCCGGTTTTCGCGGAGGGTTCGCCCCGGACCTGGCCGGATCCTGCCCCGGCCGTGGAAGCGCATCCTCGGCTCCAGGCCGCTCGAGCGCGCGTCGCCGCGGCCGAAGCGAACGTGAGGGCCGCTCAGGGCGATCGCTGGCCGCAACTCTCCCTGACGACAACTTATCAACACGGCAACAATCCGCTCGATCCGCTGAGTGGGGCGCGAGGCATCGGGTCCTTCTCGGGGACCTGGGACGCGCGGGTTTCAGCCAACCTCAACGTCTTCGACAACGGGCGAGTCGATCGCCAGGTTGCCAAGGCGAATCTCGAGGTTCGCTCCGCCAAGGCCACCCTCGAGAAGACGCGGCGAGAGGTGCGCTCGGCCATCACGCTCGCGCTCATCAAGGCGCGCAGCGCGCAGGAGCGCCTGGCCATGGCGGAACGATCGAGCGATCTGGGGGCCAAGGCCCTCACCTGGGTTCAGACGCGGTACGAACAGGGCTATTCCCTGCTCGTCGAAGTCCATGATTCCCGTCGCAGCCTGCTTACCGCGCGAACGCAGCGAATCGACGCGCAGGTAGATTTCCGGATCGCCCAGGCGGAGCTCGCGCTCGCGCTGGGCGGAGCCGAGTGAAGGAGCCCCCGTGAAGGAGCCCGCCGTGAACAAACTGGGAGTGTCTCGTCGTAAAAAGGTGATCGTTGCCGGCGTCCTGGTACTGGTTCTGGGGGGCGGCGCGGCTGCCTTCATGCTGAAAGGCAAGGGCAAAGCATCCCAGGAAGCGACCGCCAAGCTGGAGCAGGGTGAGTTGGCGGTGGCGGTGGCCGAGACCGGCACGATCGAGCCGCTGACCAAGGTCGAGATCAAGAGCCGGGTGGCGGGTCAGGTCTCGCAACTGCTGGTGGACGTGGGCGATCGGGTGGAGAAGGGGCAGTTGCTCATTCAGCTCGACCGAACCGACATGGAGCGCGAGCGGGCACGCTCGGCGGCTGACCGCGACATGGTGAAGGCGCGCCTCGAGATGCTGGAGGCGGGTTCCCGTCCGGAGGAGATCCAGGAGGCGCGGGCGCAGCTGGAGCAGGCGAAATCAGCATTCACTCGGGCGGAGGCGGAGCACCGGCGCAGCCAGGCTGCCCTGAAGGCTGAGACCATCACGCTGCGGGACGCCGAGACGGCGCGCAACGACCATGACGTGGCGCGGGCCCAGCAGGCTGCTGCCAAGGCGCGTCTGGCGAGGCTTACAGCCGGTGCGCGAGCCGAGGAGCTGATGGAAGCGCGCGCTCAGCTTTCCAAGGCCGAGGTGGCGTTATCGGCTGCCGATGACCAGCTCTCCTACGCGTCGATTCGCTCGCCGATGGCTGGAACCGTGATCAGGCGGGGCATCGAAGTGGGCGAGATGGTCTCGCCGGGGGTCTCGGCCACGGCCCAGGGCACGAGCATGTTGACCGTGGCGGATCTCGACCGCTTGATTCTCAAGAGCAGCCTCAACCAGATCGACATCGGGAAGGTCCGAAAGGGCCTCACGGTCGAGGTCCGGGTGGATTCGGCTCCCGGCAAGGTCTTCGTCGGCACGATCCACAAGGTGGCGCCGGCTGCCGAGGCCAGCCAGAACAGCCAGGACGGCCTCCAGACCTTCCCGATCGAGACCATCCTCAAGGGCGAAACCGGAGGCCGGACCGATCTCTTGAAGCCCGGCATGTCGGCCGACCTCGACATCCGGGTGACGACCAAGCCAAACGCCTTGTTCCTGCCCGTCGAGGCCGTCGTCCGCGGCAAGGGCGACGAGGGCACCGTGACCCTGCCGGCCGCCGGCAAGGACGGCAAGACCGAGACCCGCAAGGTCAAGCTGGGGCTCACCAACGACCACCAGATCGAGATCGTCGAGGGTTTATCAAAGGGGGATACGGTGCTCATCAAGCCGGCCTCCTCGGCTGACAACGCCGCCAAGTTCTAGCATGTTCGGCGAGTACCTGCGCCTGGCGTTCAAGACCCTGCGAACGAACCGCCTGCGGTCGGTTCTCACGGTCCTGAGCATCACGATCGGGGTCACCTCCGTCATCCTGCTCACGAGTCTCGCGCAAAGCGGCCTCGCGACCCTGGTTCGAGGGGTCGAGGAGGTCGGCGGCAGCCGCTTCATCATGCTCTGGCCCGATCAACCCAAGAAAGCCATCGGGAAATCCGCCAACTACCTCAAGGGCCTCACCTACCATGATGCCGAGGTCCTGAGGACCTTGCCCGACGTCGAGCGCGCCACGGTCCTGCACCAGAGCGGGAAGGTGAGCGTTCGCCGGCCCGGACTTTCCGAGCGCCAAACCGACATGATAGGCACCGACGCGGACTTCATGAAGGCCTTCGTCTTCGAGCTGGCAAGTGGCCGCAACCTCACCTCGGCGGACCTCGCCGACCGGCGGCGCGTGGCCCTGGTCGGGGACGACCTCGCCGCCAAGCTTTTTCCCGGCGAGGAGGCCGTGGGCAAGGAACTCGTTCTCAAGGACGAACGCTACCGGATCGTCGGCAGGCTCGCCTACTCGTCCAAGTCGGGAATGAACTTCGGCTTCGACTGGAACGATCTGGCGGTCGTCCCGTTGTCCGTCCCCAGCCCGGCGGGGAAGGTGTCCATGATCACCCTGACCAGCTTGGATCCGTCCCGCAACACGCTTCTCCTGGATCGGGTCAATGCCATCTTGCTGCACCGCCACAACGGCTTGGACGACTTTCGCTTCCTGGACTTCGGGGGGATGCTCAAGGGCTTCTACGCGGTCTTCTTCGGGATGATCGTGGTGGTCGGATTGATCGCGGGGATGAGCCTGGTGATCGGCGGCGTGGGCATCATGAACATCATGCTGGTGGCGGTGGCCGAACGCCGGCGAGAGATCGGCCTGCGAAAGGCGGTTGGCGCTCCCCAGGCGACCATCATGCGGCAGTTCTTGGTCGAGGCGGTCGTCTTGAGTCTCTTCGGGGCCGTCATCGGGGCTGCGGTCGGCATCGGGCTGGCCCAACTGGCGGCGTCGGTCGGGCCGATGATCAACAAGGGCTGGGTCGGCATCGTGAGCCAGCCGGCTGTCGCCATGGCCGTCCTGTCCTCGGCTGGAATCGGACTCTTCTTCGGCTGGTATCCCGCCAAGCAAGCCGCGAAGCTCGACCCCATCCTCTGCCTGCGATCGGAGTAGGACATGCGTTTCGTCGACCAACTCGCCGGCATCCTCGCCACCCTGAACGCTCAGCGCGTCCGTACGGTCCTGACTTTGCTCGGCATCATCCTCGGCGTGGGGACGTTGGTCCTGCTCTCCAGCGTGATCGAGAGCCTGGGCAAGTACATGGAGCGCGGCCTGAGGACGGCGACCGGCGAGGACATCATCACGATCTCCCGGCGCTGGAAGGACGAATCGACCGGCAAGACTGGCCATCCCATCGACCGCTTCGACTCACGCGCCCTCCAAACCGCCCCCTCGCTGGGCGGCTCCCAGGTACTCAACACCTACACCCAGCGGGTTCCCTACGGAAATCGTCCGGGCCAGCTGGTCCAGGCGGTGGGAACGACTCCCGGCGCGCTCGGTTTCTATGGGCTGGAAGTCGCCAAGGGGCGCTTCATCGTCCAGTCCGACGTCTGGAGCCGCGCGAGAGTGGCGGTCCTGGGCTCTGAAGCCGTTTCAAACCTCGTGGAAAGCGGCGATCCGCTGGGTCAGGAGATCAAGCTGAAGGGGGTACGGTTCGAGGTGGTCGGCGTGCTCGCCCCGAAACCCGCCCTTGGGGGGGGCGGCATGTGGACCTGGAACGGCGCGGTCATCGTGAACGAGCCGGCCTACACCGATCGGATCGCCGAGTCGCGGGGGATTGAGGACATCGTGCTTCGGTCCCCGCCCGAGGCCCTCGAACTGCGGGGAATCGCGCAGCTCGCCCACACGGCCCGGGCGATCGTATTGAACCGCCACCGGGGGGTCGAGAACTTCAGCGTCACGGATCCCGTGAAGAACGCGCAGACCATGAACCTCGTCGCGATGCTGGTGGGGGGGCTGGAGGGGGCGATCGCCCTGGTTTGCCTCGGCGTGGGCGGCATCAACATCATGAACATCATGCTGGTCACCGTCACCCAGCGGACCCGGGAGATCGGGATCCGCCGCGCCCTCGGCGCCCGGAAAGGCGACATCCGCCGTCAGTTCCTCGTGGAGGCCGCCATCCTCTCGGCCTTCGGCGGCATCCTGGGAGTGGTCGGCGGAACGCTGCTCGCCTGGCTGCTATCCTTGATCCTGACCGCCACGCTCGGTTACTGGCCCTTCCTCTTCGCCCCGGTTCAGGCCTCGCTCGGCTTCGGCTTCGCGCTCCTGACCGGGCTTGCGTTCGGCTGGTACCCGGCCCATCGCGCGGCCAATCTCGCCCCCATCGATTGCCTGCGCCACGAATAGCCGTCAGTCGTATAGGTGGCCGCGAGGCAATACGTCGGGGAAAGTAGGTGACGCGATTCACGCGGTCATCCGGCAGCAACGGCGCCAGTCCCTCAGCCGCCTGTTCGTTGATCGATCGCGGTGACGAGAGGCAGGCCTACGGCACTACCGCTTTGCACGTTTTCACCAAATCAGGCGAGAATGCGGGCTGAAGCCCGCATTCTCAACAGCTCGACCGGAGATCCTGACAGGGGGCCTATGCTTGATACTAGAGTTTTTGAATTGCAACGTCTGAGCCAGTCATTAGGATGGTTACCGCATTCCCACTAATATGTTTTTTACTTTGGGCTCTTACGTGGTTTTGGAAAGCTAATAGTTGATTCTGCATAACCTGAAATTGCCTTCGCTTATATGAGTCCCTTGCAGCTTGCAACTTCTGGATCAGGCTGTTCACAATCCCATTGCTTTGAATCCAGCCCGCTTGGCGAGCGCTACGTGTTTGCTCGATCAAGTAGTCGATGATTTCCAGTGGAGCAGCGTGAATGCTTGTAGATGTGGGAGCAACCGTAGTGCCTGTAGTGCTGTTATGAAATATGTCAATCGCAACTCCGAACTCTTGCTCGGAAACGTCCTCAGGCAACTCATCGATATTGGGAATCGGTATCTCACCTTGAGCATAATATGGCTGGATACCGGGCAATCCCTCGCTTTGGAGTATTAGGTAATTTATTTTTGAGCCAGGTCGAAGTAATGCATTCTCTGCAACAACCCCCCAAGACCAGAAAGGCTTATTTTTATACTTTCCACCTCCCCATCCAAGCGGTTCGCTGGATGAGATAATGTCATGATCGAACTTGAGTGCTATTCCCTCAAGAGGCTGCATGCTTGTAATACTGTTGTTGAAGGTGTAATCGTAAGTGATGCGGCGCTGCGAAGCTTGAAAATTGGTAACAACGTTAACCGTGATACTTAACCTATTGCCAAGCAATTTTTCCGGGATTTGAATGGCTGCATTAGCATGCTCCGGAGCAGTAACTAGCAACGCTGCGAATAGTATGAATAACGAGCATTTAATGATGTTTATCATGTATCTGAGGTGCCCCCCCAGGTATCTAATGAAATAGGCGAAATTAGCTGAAAGAAGCGTCCGTATGCACCTCTTCCTTCGAATTCTATCTCTTGAAAACCCTCCGGCTTAGCGAACTTCGCCTTCGCAATTAGCTGTTCTCCAATGGAAAGCCACTCCATTGGATCTCCGATACACTGGGGTTGGAAGCTTGCCCAATACCCTACAGCAAACAATAGTTCAGGATCGCTCGAATCTACGCCACCAAATGTCGCGAAGACTTCTCGGAATATGCGACTTGTCTCGTCCCCATCATCAGGGAAGCTTTCGTAGCTATACTCAGCACAGGCGGCCCAAGCCCAAAACATAAGCCACAAGCCGGTTTCCCTGTCTCGGGCCCCTTCTTGCCAACGTTGCTTGAGTAGGGAGTAGACTCGGCCCGGCATATCATCACCAGGCTTTCCTGCGGCTTCAATGCTTGCAATCTCTTCAAGGTCGAGCAAATGTCTACCTCCCAATCGAGCTGACTCATGCGTATTGTATTAGTAGCGATCACCCAAGCCATCCGAAATACAGCATTGGAAAGATCGATGAGGATGGCTATGAGACCCGTGATATTCTTGCGAACAAGCGAACCGGTAGAGCCGCTAGAACTCGCAAAGAAGTTCGAATTGTTAATGTGTCAACAAAGGGAAAGAAGCCTTGGCGGCCTATAGGATATTATCATGTCTATAATTCAAGATTGGAAAGATATTCCAAATATCAAAATAATTTATGTACGGATTGAGGATGATGAAGGGGTTATCAGGTTGTGTTTTGAAAACGGTGACTGGGTTGGATTTGAATCGACAAACTTTCAAGAAGCGGTTGATTTCTACCCGGAGAACGTTGATATGCACTGGTCTAACTGCATTAATCCTAATAATCTGATTGGAAAGAGAATAGTTAATGTGTTGGTTCCATTTCACACGAAAGGCAGCAGAGGGGATGCATGGGTGACGTTTCGATTTGCTGATGGATCAACCTATTACCTTGCGTCAGAAGATCGATTTACGCCAATAAAGTTTGTTTAACTGCGAGGGGTTGATGTATGCGATTATGTGGCAGGCCTTCGCCTTCCATCTATAATACCGGCATGCGTGTCTCATTAAGGTGGGGTAGATGTGCCTGAAGCCCTTGCAAAAAGCCACGGCCCGGGAGATCCTTTGGTTGTCTACGCCGAAGGAGGAAACCCGGACCATGACCAAGTACCAGCCTATTGACCCTGCGGCCATTTTGCAAGAGGCTTTTCCTCGAAATCTGCTCGAATCGCTGGCCCCCGAATGCGGGCTTGTCGAGCGTCAGCGCGAGTTTTGCCCTGTTCTCTTTTTCTGGGCCTTGGTCAGTAGCGTTCTCGCTCGCTCCTGCACCAGCATCGCCGCAGTCCACCGCGAGTACGAGCGATTGGCAGGGAGGCGCATCGATAGGTCCAGTTTCTACAAGCATTTCGACGAAGGAACCGTCGAATTCTTGAAGCGGGCCTTCGCCCATGCCTGCGAATCGGTGTTTCCCCTGAAGAAGCTTCCTGATTGCCTCCGGATCTTCAACGATACCCTCCTCCAGGACAGCACGATCCTCAAGCTCCGCCATGCGATGGCGAAGCGCTGGCCAGGCGCGGGAATGCCCGCCGGAGTCAAGCTGAATGTCATCCTTTGCGCCAATGGCGGCGGGGCCCACAAGATCCAGATCGCCAAGGGTACCAAGAGCGAGGTCAAGTTCACCACAATCAACGCAAGGGTCCGCGGGGCGCTCTTGATCTTAGACATGGGCTACCAGAGCCTCAAGAACTTCGCTCGGATCGACCGGCATGGCGGTTACTTCCTGACCCGGCTCCATCCGTGTTCGGATAAGGGTTGAGAGGGTGGCGTGACGGAGCCTAACGTGATCAAATGGTG
>DAZV01000051.1 GCA_002083825.1 Candidatus Sericytochromatia bacterium S15B-MN24 CBMW_12
CCACAAACCCGGTTCTCAAGCGAATCTCAGGCATCTTCCAAACAACTCGACCGAAGGTCCTGTCTGACAAAAGCCCGCCGGCTCACACCCCGGCGGGCTTATTCTATGCAGCTTTTCCGTCCACTACCTTATAAATCATCCCTTGCCTGGGTAGAAATGATTCAGCAACGCACCCCACCAATTTGCAGCTTTTCCCAAAGCAATAAAGGACTGAATCATGTCCAAGAACAAGATCCTCAGCGCGTTTGAATTTCTAAAAGATAAGTATGCGAACAATATCCCATTTACCACTATAGAAATGGCAGTGGCTATAGGATGGGCAGAAAGTACCGTTAGAACTTATTTGTCAAAACAGTGGGATCATTTCACTGAAAAAATTGGCGTTGGCCAATATAAGGTAATGGCATCTTTTTTAGATTATGATCCAGAATCTTTCCTAAGGAGAAACTCTCAGAAGCATCGGGTGAACAAAGACCCATTCAAGCCAATTCTTGCAAAAGAGGTTGAGGATTTGCTTGATAAATCCAGAGAGTCTGCTTTGCTGGCAATTCAGATTTACAACAATCCGATGATAAAGTTCAGAACTCCCGGATATATTGTTCACATGATAATTGCCTACACGAGCCTATTTCATGCTGCATTTATTGAAGATGGCACAAATCCTGTGTACGTGGATAATGATAACTCCATAAAAACCATAGATGGATCACCGAAAATGTGGGAACTGACAAAATGCCTTAAAGAATATTGGAAAGGCGAAGACAATCCAATCAAAAAGAACATTGAATTATTCATTAAGCTACGGAATGAAATTGAGCATAGATATGCACCCGCATTTGACTCATTCATTGCAGGTGAGTGCCAAGCATTGCTAATCAATTATGAGCAATTGATAGTGGACGAATTTAGCCCATATTATGCAATTGGAGCACAAGTTGCAGTACCGATTCAAATATCCGCCATGTCCAGCAGTGCCAAGATTCAAGCACTAAAGAATATTCAGGCAGCGGATTATAATCTACTTAAGGATTACGTCCAAAGATATCGGTACTCCTTAGGACATGAAATTGCCAATAATACTGAATACTCATTTAAGGCATTTCTAATTCAAGTCCCAGCTAATAGGATAGAAAACGCGGACACAGTAATAAAATTTATAAAATATGAAGACATTTCCCCAGAAGAACTTGATAAAATCAAAAACGACGTTGCGTTCATTAAAACAAAAAAAACGCCTATTGCTAATTTTGGATTGATGAATCCTAAAAAAGTCGTAAGAATCATTCAAGAAACTGAGCCTAGATTCAGCCTTCACTTACATACTCAGGCCTGGCGATACTTCAAAGTTCGTTCAAGTGGGACTCCGGGAGAAGGCTTTGATCCTAAGTACTGTTCATTTGATGATGTTCACAAAGATTACTCATATAGCCAAGCGTGGGTAGCTAAGCTTCAGAAAGCGTTTAAGGATCCGTCCTTCTACGAAAAACTCTATTCATATAAGGACGCATCTAAATAAGGCGTAGTTGCTCTATATCAGTTGAAACATGCGTTATTTCTAGTGCGCCTTCTGCCAATAAGCGCTTCTTTGAAATTTCTATCGAATTTTCACTTACATCATTTCCGTAAAAATTTCTACCCAATTTAACACTAGCAATTCCGGTAGAGCCTGATCCCATAAATGGATCAGCAATAATATTGCCGGGATTAGAGCTTTGACTAATTAATACTTGACTTACATCTACAGGCTTCTCAGTAGGATACCCGTTAACGATTCTATTAGACTCAATAATGTCAGATATCCCTAAATTATTGAGTTTTCTTTTCCCTTTTTCAAAGAATAGTATAAATTCATAGCGAGCACGATAATGGTACCCCATTCCTATGCGCTTTTTGTCCCAGATTAGCGGCTTCCAAAACTTAAAACCAGCTTTCTCAGCTAGTGGCTTAACAATGAACATTGTTTCCTGGTCGCAAAAAAGGTAAAAATGCGTGTTTGGCTTTAGTACTCTATATACTTCCGCAAGAAATTCAGCAAAGCGGGTGTTTTCAAAAATTAAAAACCAATCATTACTTGAAGACTTACTGTGCTTAAGTCGCGTCGTAGTTCCTTTGGATCGGTGTTTTTCTAGGGATTCATATGGTGGATCAGTAATTAATAGATCAACTGAAGATGCAGGTAGCTGTTTTAGCCACTCAATAGCATCCAGCTGAGTTAGCGAAAAGATTGGGTTGGTCGATATACTCAAGATTCTACCATCGACGATCTATACAAAAGAGTCCATATTTACATTCAACACATTAGAACAAATGTTTGACCTTGTAAATAGAAATTATCCATGAAACAACCTCGTTTCATTCGTCTCGTTAGTCTCACCTTTCGTTCAGTAGAATGCACAAAAAAAGAAGCCCCGGTTCTACACCGGGGCTTCCTAATTGAAGTGGGCATAACTGGATTCGAACCAGTGACCTCGTCGATGTCAACGACGCGCTCTAACCAACTGAGCTATACGCCCCCAGAGGCGGCACCCAGATTCGAACTGGGGGTGGAGCTTTTGCAGAGCTCTGCCTTACCACTTGGCTATGCCGCCGGGAGAAAAACCCTCGACGGGTCGAGGGTCAGAGCGGGTGACGCGATTCGAACGCGCGACAGCCTGCTTGGGAAGCAGGTACTCTACCAGCTGAGTTACACCCGCGAAGGTGAGGTTAATCTTAGCGTGGAGATGCGGGGCTGTCAAGGGAAACCCGACATTAAAAAAGACCTTGGCTTAACATTTCTTGACACACGAACCCTCTCCCCGCTACCCTTGACCTCACCGACGCCTCCCAGAGCCGCATCGGCTCGCCGGGAAAGGGTCGGGTGGCTTCGCGTCCCGCCGTCACGCACCGCGTACGGGCATCGCTGTCGAGCATCGTGGATGGGCAGAGATGAGAGGAGGGTCTCCATGGCGACCGAGATGAGGGGGGCGGGCTCGAAGGGAAGCGGCACGACCGGGGACGACCTGCCCGTGCAAGCAGCGCTCGACGTCGAGCCTCTAGTGACCCTGCAGGCTCCGCTGGAACACGTGCCCATCAGCGAAAGGCTGACGCTGAGGGTCCTCAATCATCCCAACTTCGAGGAAGCGACGCTGCGCCAGGTGGTTCAGCCGCGAATCGACATCGACCCGGCCACGCGGGATATCTGCCTGGTTTCCCAGGGGTTGAGCCTGACCGAGGAGAAGCGGGAGATCGGTGAGACCGCCATCCTGATCGAGGTCGCCGCCCGCTATCGCCGCGGCGAAGGGGCCATCAAGCAGTTGTACCGCTACCTGGTCTTCACCGAGAACGGAACGCTCTACTGTCAGCGGCTGCCGATGGGTTCCTGGGCACCGAGCGATCCCGACGTTTGCCTGGAATGGCTCGGTCGCGGGGGCCATCAGCAGGGAGATTTCGTGCTCCTGCCCCGCAAGCGGATTCCGGCGGAGGCCGTCGAGATAGCCCGGCCGGCCAAGGCCTCTTTCTGGAAGCGGGCGGTCGACGGCATGAAGACGCTGATTGGCGAGACCATGCTCGAAGAGGCGCTCAACAGCTCGGACTGGCATCGATTGATAGGCCGGCATGATCCGGTGGGCTGCCGCGTCTACCAGCAAGGCGAGCGGCTCTACCTGACGGCGCCTGGCGACACGGTGGTGGAGCACCCCGAGCATGCGACCATGACGATTCCCGCGGGCGACTACGAGATCGTCGAGGATCGGGCCTCCTCGTACTGGCGAAAAGCCATCGACTGAGCGGCAAGCGGCCATGCGTGCCTGGGGCCTCCCGGCTCTCCTGACGGGCCTGTTCTGTCCTGCGGCCTTCGCGTCTGAAACGGCCCACGAGTGCCAGGTTCAGGCCTGGCACCCACGGTCGCTCGTCGAGATGCCGCCGAAAGCCCCCGCTCCTTCCCCCTCCGAGGGGGCTGAAGGCGACGTAGAAAGCGACGGGAAAAGCGGTAGCGACGGGAAAAGCGGTAGCGACCCGAAGCGCGAGGACGCCGAACGCCTGTCGCGGCCCGCTTGGGAGGCATGGGTCACGCGGATCCTCAGCGGCGAACCTCTGATCGTGTTTCAACCCGCATGGCGCGGAGCATGGCCGAAGCCGGGAGACCCGTGGACCTTGACGCTGACCCCGAGCGTCCGCGGACACCCGGCTGCCGGCTTCGGTCCCGAACTCGGCCTCAGCGGCAGCTGGAAGATCGCCGGCCTGCATCTCGAAGGAAACACCCAAGAACTCTGGGCCAAGAGCGACCGAATCACGTCCTGGCGAGCCAAAGTCAGCCACGGCGGCATGTCGCTGGAGTGGCGAGGATGGCTGGACGGAGAGTTCAGGGCTGGAGAGCTGGCAGCGACGGCGGCCTATCGTCGGACGTTTTGACCGCTTCGAGGTAGAAGAGCGTGGTCGCCACCGACGCGAAGATCCGCACCACGAGCAGCGCCATGGCGGCCAAGGCCGCCGCGAGGATCCCGAACCGCGGCATGAGCAGCGCCAAACCAATCACCAGGCCCTGACCGAGGCTCAGGACCGTCAACAAAGCCAGCGTCCCCTTGAAGTGACGCTTCAAGACGTCCAGACTGTCCTTCCAGGACTGGAGCCACCCCAGGTGGCGCAGCACCACCCCCTGCTGCCAGAAGATCAAGGCGAAGCTCATCAAAGCGAAACCCACAAGCCAGATCAGGCCCAGGAAGGTCAACTGGCTGGCCACCCGCATGGCCTCGGGGCTCAAGGCCGCGGCCATCCCCGCGATCTCGGCCTTCCCGTCGAGAAAAGGCCGAAGCTCCGACTCCAGCCGCGTCGCCCCCGACTGCCCGACCCAGAGAGCCCCCAGCAACAACAGCGGGAAGCCAAGCGCCAGCAAGGCGAGCACCTGATTGAAGGCTCCTCCCACCAGGCTCCAGAAATGACGCCCGATGCTGGTGACGAAGCCGTCCCAGGTGACCTGCTCCCCGCCGTGCAGCGTGGCGACCATCGAGAGCCAGCCGGCCGTGACGGCCAGCTGAATGAGCGCCGCCAGGATCATGCCGCCTAATCCCCCCGGCCCCCGCCCTGGCGCGAGCATGGCAATCAGGGAATCCGCCAGCAGCGGAGGAACGAGCAAAATAGGATGGGCCCGCAGGAGGGCCATCGACTGGCGCAAGAGTTGCTTCACTGAGATCATCGGGGTATCCTTGATTAGGCGCGGCTTTGCGTTCATGTGGGCATGTTACCCGCTTGAAAGGGCATTGTCCACGCGCGCGGGAAAGGATGAAGCATGACGCTAAGCGCCATCGACATCGCGGGGCTCGCAATCCTCGCATACAACCTGCTTCGCGGAGTGGCCACCGGCCTGATTCGCACGGGCGTCGGAGCGATCGCCGTTCTGATCGCCTCCTTCCTGGCCTGGCAGCACCAGACCGTGGGCGGCCCCGTGCTCGATTTCCTCTTGCCGGCGACTTGGCCTCTGACCTTCGTCCTGCGCCCGATGATCGTCTGGATCGCGGCCTTTGCCCTCGTCAACGCCCTCGGCGTCCTCTTGCGCCTCGGCGTGCGCTACACCCCGCTGATCCTCGCGGACCGCATCCTCGGCGGGATCTTCGGCCTCGGCCTCGGAGCGGGAGTCCTGCTCATGCCGATGCTCTTCGTCGCTCACTTCCCCCTGCTGCAGCAGTTTCCCGCCATCCAGGACGCGCTGCGCGCCAGCGTGCTCGCCACCTGGCTCAGCCCCGCCCTCCAATTCTTCCTCGAACGCGTGCCCGAACTGCTGGGGGGATCTTCCGGGTAATCCGGCGCAATCGGCCGCCTAGCGATCCCCGAGATGGGGCTCGAAGAAGGCGGGCTTGAAGGCGTTGTCCTCGGCCGCCGCGATCCCGCGCAGCGGCATCCGGATGGTGAGTAGGCTATCCCTGACGAAGAGATGATCGACCGTGAGCAGCGAGAAAGCCTCGTGCTCGAAAGCCGCCATCTTGGACGGCTGATAGTCCGGAACCCACGCGAGAACGCCCTGCGACGGGTAATTGCGAAGCTTGGCCAACGCGAACTTGAGCAAGGGCTCGGCCAGATCGTCGTAGCCCGGATGCACCAGCAGGTGGATCGAATGGGGCGCCGATCGGAACTGGGCGGTCAGGTGAAGGTAGCCGATCATGCGATGACGCTCGTCGGAGACGACGTAGCGCATTTCCTCGAAGAGCCCCAGCTTGCAGCGCCACTTGCCCAGGGTTCGTTCGACGATGCCCACCTCGAAATCGCCGATGCTGCGTGAATCGATCATGCGCATGGGGGAAGGGGTGCAGGCGTTGTGAAGTTGCAGGAGACCGGCGGCGTCCTTGCCGCGGTACGGGCGAAGACCGGCGGGCGGGGGGGCGTTTTCGCAGGAAGCCAGCTTTTCGGCCGGCAAGTTGAAGTAATGCAGGGTGGCGTAACGGCGGAAGCCCTTTCGGGTGACGAGGCCGATGGCGGGCAGATTTCGGGTATCGATCTCGATGGTGAAGCTCTTGACCCCAAGGTGATGCTCGAAGGTGAAGTCCAAGAGCGCCTGGGCGACACCTCGACCGCGACAAACGGGCGCGACGGCGAGGTAATCGACGTGCCAGCGGGTATGGTCGCGATTCGCGGGGGAGGTCTGGATGAAGCCCGCGATCATGTCGTCTTCGACGGCCACGTGCAGGTTGAACATGTACTGGTAGGGGTTGGGAAAGAGGGCGAGCGCCCTGACGAGCGGGAACATTTGCTGCCAGCGGCCGAACTGGCTTGCGAGATCGACGCCACGCCGCTCGTACTCCGCGGCGAAGGCTTCGGAGAAGATCTCGCGCAGGGCGGGGAGGTCGCGGAAGCGAACGGGACGGATCAGCACGTTGCGCCCTCCCGTTCGCGGGGGGATTCGTCAGACGGGGAGTCGGCCCAGCGAACGCGAACCACGGGAGTGCGTTCGATGCCGTTTCCGTGGGGGTTGGCGGCGAGGGCGAGCTTGAGACGTTCGAGATCGACGCCGGGGGTGGCGGCGAGCACCCTGACACCCAGGGCGTTGGCGTCGACCACGGCGGCCTGGGTGCCGCAGCGGCGGGCGATTTCGTTGACGAAGGCCTCGGGGGCACGAGGGGCCAGGACGATGGCGCGATCGAAGGGGGTGAGATTGCCTCCGACGTCGTCGATCACGGCCACTCTCCAGCCGGCCAGACGGTAGAAGACGCCGGGGATCCGGAAGAGCTTGGCGAGACCGCCAAGCAGGATGGCGAGCAGCAGTCGCGGGAGACCGGCCTCGCTGATAGCCGCTTGCATGCCATGAGCCGTCGCCAGAGAGCTCGCCACGGGAAAGAGCTTCGAGAGGCCCCTCGCCCAAGTGCCGGGAGAGCTCGCCCAACGGGGCCAAACGAGCCGGTCTTGGGCGATGGCGAGGGCGGATTCCGAGATGGCCAGGCAGTCTCCGGGGCGGGTTCGTCCGGCGGTAATGCCCGCGATGATGGCGGCGAGGTCGTCTCCGGGGACGACGAGGCGGGTGGGCAGGGCGAGGACGGTTCCGCTGGGGATGGCCATCGGCAGGAGCGGCTTGGTGGGATGGCCCAGGGGAACGACGAGGGTGGTCCCTCCGGAAAGCCAGCCCGTGCGGCCGTAGGTTTGCCATTGAAGGTCGATGGTGGCGGCATGAAGGCCGCGGCGGTCGAGGGACTCGCCCGCGAGATCGAGTTCGACCAGCAACTCCGAGCCGGCGAGTTGCCGGACGGCTTGCAGGGGAAGGTCGTCACCGAAGCCGAGTCGGACGGCGGCACGCAGGGAGGGTCGGGGCAGGGCATCGAGTCCGAAGGCCTCGACATGGGCCTGGAGTCCGGAGATGGCGAGGTCGGGGTCGCGGGACTGGAGTCGGAAGCGGCAGACGCGTCGCGTGGCGCCGATCCCCGTCCAGGGGGTGAGGGGGATGACATGGAGGGAGGGGGCTTGCCGCGCGGCACGGGGCGTGCCGAGGAAGTGGCTCAAAAGGAGGCCACTTGCAGCCGCGGCGAGTAGGCCCGATAATAGGACGAACACTCCGTATCGCTCCTCTCGATTGCTCCTACCGGCTTGAGGTCGGGAACGAGCCCGACGCGGCAGAGGAGAACCTGGTTTATTTTAGCAAGCTTTACCCGTCGGATCAAGGGCGTCCAAACAGCCCAAGACGGGGTGGGGCGGGCATTTCGAGGGATCACCATGGCCACGACGACCGAAAAAGGACGCATGATAGCCGAGAATCGGCGGGCGTTTCACGAATACCTCATCCTCGACCGGGTCGAAGTCGGCATCGCGTTGACGGGCACCGAGGTCAAGAGCCTCCGCATGGGGAAGGTCAGTCTGCTCGATTCTTTCGCCCGGGTGGAGAACGGGGAGGTTTGGGTTCATCACCTGCACATCGCGCCGTACACGATGGGCAACCGCTACAATCATGAACCCATGCGGCCGCGCAAGCTCTTGTTGCATCGCAGCGAGATCAGCCGGCTGATCGGGAAGACCAAGGAAAAGGGCCTGACGCTCATCCCGCTCAAGCTCTACTGGCACGGGGACTGGGCGAAGATGGAAATCGGGCTCGCGAAGGGCAAGCAGTTGTACGACAAGCGCGACGCTCTGGCGGCCAAGGAATCCAAGCGGGACGTCGAGCGGGCGCTCAAGGAGCGCAGCCGCGAGAGCTGAACGCGTGTTAAGCCCTGGCTAAACCTTGACAAAGGTTGGTCCCGTGATATACTGACCAGGTTGTCTAACCAGGTTGTCTAACCAGGTTGTCTGTGGAAGGAGGTTTTTATGCTGCTTCGCGTGGAAACCCTGCTGCAGGCTCAGGAGAAGACGACTCAAATTTCGTTTCATGAGGCGATCGACTTTCCCAGGGATCTCGGCAGGCTAACCCGCCCCTTGGTGGGAGACGTTGCCGTCACCCGAACGGAAGACGATCGGTACTTGCAGATCCAGGGGACGTTATCGACTGAAGCCGAGTTGCGCTGCGATCGCTGTCTAGGGCCGGTACCCACCGCCCTCAGCATCGACGTGGACGAGGTCTTGGCGGTGGCGGACTCACCGATCGAAGCGTTGGAAGTGGACGAGGCGGTCCCCGCGACCGGAGACCTCGATCTCTCCGACTTGTTGCGGCAGTATCTACTGCTCAACTTGCCCAGCCGGAAACTCTGCGGTTGCAAACCAACCTTCGGGAAGGACGCGTCGCAGATAGACCCCCGTTGGCAGAAGCTCGAAGCCCTATTAAGCCGGACGACCGAGGAGGATTCCTAACACCATGGCACAACCCAAGAAGAAGACCTCAAGCTCCAAGCAGGGTCACCGCCGCTCTCACTGGAAGGCCGAGGCCCCTAACCTCAGCTCCTGCAAGAACTGCAAGGCGCCCAAGCTGTCCCACACCGTTTGTCAGGTCTGTGGCCAGTACAACGGCAAGCAGGTTCTCGCGGTCGCTGAGTAAGCATCCGCCAGCGCCCTTTTGACGAGCATGTCCGCCCGCATCGCGATCGACGCCATGGGGGGTGACTACGCCCCCTCTGAGCTCGTCAAAGGGGCGCTTTCCGCTTTGAAAAGCGACCCCTCCCTCTCGCTCATCCTGGTGGGCGACGAGGGTCTTTTGCGTGCCGAACTCGCCCTCAACGGTGCCTCGGAACTCGCCATCGAGATCGTCCATGCCTCCGAGACCATCGGCATGGACGAGGCGGCCGCGGCGGTTCGCCGCAAGAAGGACGCCAGCATCAACGTGGCCATGGGCCTGGTCAAACGGGGCGAAGCGCAGGCGGTGGTGGCGCTCGGCTCGACCGGAGCCGCCATGTCGGCCGCGCTGCTGAGCCTGGGCCGGATCAAGGGCATCGAGCGACCCGCCATCGGCGTGGTCATCCCCACCCTTCAAGGCCCCTGTCTGCTCATCGACGTGGGCGCCAACGCCGACTGCAAACCCCTCTACCTCCAGCAGTTCGCCATCATGGGGCAGGTCTACGCCCGCCAGGTCCTCAAGGTGGCCAACCCCCGGGTCGGCCTTCTCAACATCGGAGAGGAAAGCAGCAAGGGCAACGAACTTGCGCTTGCCAGCTATGCCCTCCTGGCCGAGACTCCGCGCCTGGGCTTCGTCGGAAACATCGAGGGGCGCGACATGACCCGCGGCAAGGCCGACGTGGTCGTCACCGACGGCTTCGTCGGCAACATCGTGCTCAAGAGCGCCGAGGGCTTCGCCGAGCTCTTCGAGACCCTGCTGCGGCAGAGCATCATGGCCGGTGGCCTGAAGGCCAAGCTCGGCGCCTGGCTCATGCGCCAGGCCCTCAAGAGCTTCAAGCGCCGGGTCGACCCCGCCGAGTACGGCGGCGCCCTCTTGCTCGGAGTGAACGGGGTCTGTATCATCGGACACGGATCGAGTCGCGCCTACGCCGTCTCCAACGCCATTCGCCTGGCCAAGGAAGCGATCGTCGGCGCCTCCGTGGCACGGATTGCCGAGCACCTCGCCCCCTCGGAAGGAACGCCTTCCACGACCTAGAAAGCAAACCGGGTCGCCCGGTTGGATGAGTAGGATGATGGTTCGAACCTTTCACCCCGTCGAGATCGTCGGCTGCGGCTCCTACGTTCCCGAAAAAGTGGTCACCAACCACGATCTCGAAGCGTTGATGAACACCTCGGACACCTGGATCGTCGAGCGGACCGGAATTCGCCAGCGCCACATCGCCCGGGACGATCAGGCCCTCTCGGACCTCGCCATTCCCGCGGCCAGGCAGGCCTTGGCCCACGCGGGGATTTCGGCCTCCGAAATCGACCTGATCATCGTCGGCACCTCCACTCCCGACATGCTGATGCCCGCGACCTCGGCCCTGGTCCAGCACGCCATCGGCGCGACCCGCGCGGCGGTCTTCGACATGGAAGCGGCCTGTACCGGATTCGTGCAGGCCTTCATCGTGGCCCAGCAGTTTCTCATGACCGGAATGTACCGCAAGGCCCTGGTGATCGGCGGCGACCTGCTCTCGAAGTTCACCAACTTCAGCGATCGCGGCACCGGCATGCTCTTCGGCGACGGCGCCGGCGCGGTCGTCCTGAGCTCCGGCGGTCAAGACGCCATCCTCTCCAACCTCATGGGCGCCGATGGCTCGGGCGCCGACCTCATCACCATCCCCATCGGCTCGCGCGTGCCTCCCTCCGGCGAACGCGCCGATTCCGGCGGCCACCACGTCACCATGAAGGGCCGCGAAGTCTACAAGTTCGCCCTCGAGCGCGTCCCGCCCGCCATCCAGGAAGCCGCTCGCCTCGCCGGCCTCGAACTGTCGGAGATCGATCACTTCCTGATGCACCAGGCCAACGCCCGGATCATCGAGGCCGTCGCCAAACGCCTGGGACTCCCCATGGAAAAGATGATCGTCAACATCGACATGCGGGCCAATACGTCGGCGGGCACCGTCCCAATCGCGCTCGCCGAGTCGGCGCATTCCGGCCGGATCAAGGCCGGAGACACGGTCCTGATGGTCGGTTTCGGCTCGGGACTCACCTGGGCCGCCAGCGTCATTCGCTGGACCGCGGCCCCCTACTCGCAGGAGGACTAGATGAAACTCGTCATGCTCTTCCCCGGCCAGGGTTCCCAGGTCACCGGCATGGGGCGCGCGCTCGCGGAGGCCTTCCCGATCGCCTTGGAGACCTTCGTCGAGGCCGAAGGCGTCACCGGTCTTCCGCTGCGCCAGCTGGCCTGGGAGGGCCCGGAGGAGGCGCTCAAATCGACCGACATCGCCCAGGTGGCGCTCTTCGTGACGTCGATGGCCGCCTGGCGCGTTTACCGCCAGCACGGAGGAGCCGCAGCCACCTGGATGGCCGGCCACTCCCTGGGCGAGTACTCCGCTCTGGCAGCCTCCGGGGCGCTCGACTTCGCCGAAGCGCTGCTCCTGGTGCAGAAGCGCGGCCAGCTCATGGCCAAGGCCGAGAAGGGCACCATGGCCGCCATTCTGGGACTCGAGTCCGAGCGGCTAGAAGCCATCTGCCAGGCAGCCACCGAGACCGTGGTCATCGCCAACTACAACTCCCCCGATCAGCTGGTGATCTCGGGAACGCCTGAGGGCGTCGCCCAAGCCTCCCAGATGGCCAGCGCGGCCGGAGCCAAGCGCGTGGTGCCGCTTTCGGTCGCGGGCGCCTTCCATTCCCCGCTGATGGAAGTCGCCTCGGTCGATCTCAACAGCGCCCTCGATCGCGCCGACTGGAACCGCGCGGCGGAACCCGTCATCACGAACGTCGACGCGACGCCCACCCAGGAAGCGCACGAATTTGCCGCCAAGCTTTCGGCTCAGCTGGCAAGTCCCGTTCGCTGGAGCGACGCCATGCGCTGGGCGCTGGATCACGGCGCCGAGGGCTTCGTGGAGCTCGGTGCCGGACGCGTCCTTTCGGGACTGGTCAAGAAACTCGATCGCAAGATTCCGACCTTCAACGTGGAGGACCCGGAGAGCCTGCGCAAGACCCTCGAGGCGCTGAACGCGACTCCGGCGGTTCTCGGCGCGACCCCCTTGTAGCCCCCCTCCTGCTCCACAGGGGTAGGATCACGCGAGCCAGTCTTCACCCCGCGAGGGCAAGAAAAAACGGCCCAAGCCGGAACGTCGCACGGTGAAACGGCTCGTCAAGGCAGTTAAAAGCAGGCAGTTGTCAGATGAAACACTTAGACGGTAAAGTAGCATTGGTCACGGGCGGGTCCCGAGGCATCGGGCGGGCGATTTCCGAGGCACTCGCCAAGGCGGGCGCACGGGTCGCGGTCAATTACGTCTCGAACCAAGCGGCCGCCGATGAGGTGGTGGAAGCCATCCGTTCGGCCGGTGGCGACGCCGTCGCACTCCAGGGCGACGTCGCGCGGTCCGAGGCGGTCGATCTTCTTCTCGCCCAGATGCTGGAGTGGGGCGGCAAGATCGACATCGTGGTCAACAACGCGGGGATCACCCGGGACGGCTTGCTGCTCCGGATGACGGAAGCGGACTGGGATCAGGTGATCGACACCAATCTCAAGAGCGTATTTCTGGTCTCGAAGGCGGTGGCGAAGCCGATGATGAAGCAGCGGGGGGGACGGATCATCAACGTCGCCTCGGTGGTCGGCGTGACCGGAAACGCGGGGCAAGCCAACTACGCCGCGTCGAAGGCGGGAATCCTCGGCTTCACCAAGTCCATGGCCAAGGAGCTCGGATCGCGAAACATCCTCGTCAACGCGGTGGCTCCGGGGTTCATCAAGTCCGAGATGACGGCCAAGTTGCCTGACGGCACCCAGGCCGAGTATCTGAAAAGTCTTCCTCTCGGCCGTTTCGGCGAGCCGGAAGAAGTCGCGTCGCTCGTCGTTTACCTGGCCTCGGAGGGATCCTATATCACCGGGCAGGTCTTCAACGTCGACGGCGGCATGGTAATGTAGCAAGAAACTACTAGCTTTACTTGTAAGCGATTAACCGTAAGCTAACGCTGAAGGCAATCAACGGAGGATTAAACGTGTCCGAGCAAGCTCTCTTTGAAAAGGTCAAGAAGATCATCGTCGAACAGCTTGGGGTGAGCCCCGAGGAAGTCACCACCGAGTCCAGCTTCAGCGAGGACCTCGGCGCCGATTCGCTCGACACGGTCGAGCTGGTCATGGCCCTCGAGGAGGAGTTCGAGGTGGAGATTCCCGACGAAGACGCCGAGAAGCTGACCACGGTTCGTTCGGTTCTCGACTACGTCAAGTCGCACCAGCCGGCCTAACAGCGGCTTCAGCCTCAAGGCGGCCCGGGCCTTGGCCCGGGCCGTTTCGTTGTGGCGCCCCCGCCTGCTCTGAGGTAGAATGGGGGGATTCGGCGCCGGGTCAAAACCTGCGCCTGAACCAATAGAGGGGAGAAAAAGACGTCATGAATTCACGCGTCGTCGTGACCGGGCTCGGGGCCCTCTCCCCGCTAGGCGCGGATCTCGAGAAGACCTGGGAAGGCCTCACGCAGGGACGAAGCGGCATCGGCCCCATCACGCGCTTCGATGCCACGACCCATGCCACCCGGATCGCCGGGGAGGTGCCTGATTTCGACCCGACCCGCTACATGGATCGCAAGGAAGCCAAGCGAACCGCTCGCTTCGCGCAGTTCGCGATCGCGGCCGCCAAGCAGGCCTGGGCCCATGCGGGCCTGGAGGGCGCGCAGGTCGATCACGAGCGGGTCGGAGTCTACATCGGTTCCGGCATGGGAGCGCTCGACGTCCTCGAAGAACAGATCCTCATCATGAACGCCAAGGGCCCCGACCGGGTCAGCCCCTTCTTCATCCCCATGACCATCGTGAACATGGCCGCCGGAAACGTCGCCATCCACCTGGGCGCCAAGGGTCCCAACCTCTGCCAAGTTTCGGCCTGCGCCACCGGCGGTCACTCGATCGGTGACTCCTTCCACCGCCTTCAGCGCGGAGAAGTCGACGTCATGATCGCGGGCGGCGCCGAGGCCGTGATCGGAGCGACGGCCATCGCGGGCTTCAACGCCGTCAAGGCCCTCTCCACCAGCAACGACGACCCCACGCATGCCTCGCGCCCCTTCGACTCCGAACGCGACGGCTTCGTCATGGGCGAAGGCGCGGGCATCATGATCCTCGAGACCCTGGAACACGCCCAGAAGCGCGGAGCGCGTATCCTCGGCGAGATCGTCGGCTATGGCCTCAGCGGCGACGCCTACCACATCACCTCCCCGGGTCCGGAGGGCGAAGGCCTCACGCGCGCCATGCTCATGGCCTCCCGGGACGCGGGAATCGGTCCCGAGGCCATCGGCTACGTCAACGCCCACGGGACCTCCACCAGCCTGAACGACATGACCGAGACCCAGGCCTACAAGACCTACTTCGGTGAGCGAGCGGCCAGCGTGCCTATTTCCAGCACCAAGTCCATGACCGGACATCTGCTCGGGGCGGCCGGTGGCATCGAGGCGATCGCGACCGTCATGGCCCTTCATTCGGGTATCCTGCCCCCCACCATCAACCAGCGGAATCCCGATCCCGCCTGCGATCTCGACTACATCCCCAACCAAGCCCGTCAGCAGCAGGTCGAGTACGCCATGTCCAACAACCTCGGATTCGGCGGCCAGAACGTCAGCCTGATCTTCAAACGCTGGCATGACTAAAGACCTCAACCTCCTCTTCGCGAGGCTCGGGCTCCCGATCATTCCGGAGGCCGAACCCCGCTTCATCGAGGCGCTCACCCACGCTTCAACCGGCAAAGGCCTAAACTACGAGCGCATGGAATTCCTGGGGGACGCCGTTCTCAAGCTGGCCGTGAGCGAGCTGATCTACGAGCGGCTTCCCGATGCCAGCGAAGGCGTGCTCACCAAGATTCGCGGACGCGTCGTGGCCGACGTCACCATCGCCAAGGTGGCTCGCGACCTCGATCTCGGCGCCTACATGCGCATGGGGATCGCCGAGCGCAAGAGTGGCGGCGATACCAAGGTCGGCAACATCGCGGCCGCCTACGAGGCTCTCCTGGCGGCCATCTACCAGACCCATGGCTGGGACGTGCTGATAGGTCTCGTCGCCACCCACCTTGAGGCGGAGCTTCATGCCGCCATCCAGGATCCCGGTGCCGAGAACTTCAAGGCACTGCTGCAGGAAGCCACCCAGGCACGGTTTGCCGTGTTGCCGGTGTATCAGCTGATCGGCGGCGAAGGCCCTCAGTTTCAGCACACCTTCATCGTCGAGGTGCAAGTCCTGGATCGCGTTCTCGGTCAGGGCCGCGGCCACACCAAGAAGGCCGCCGAACAACAGGCCGCCGGCATGGCCCTGCCCCGCCTCGATGAACTCCTGACAGCTCCCTCCGCCGAGACTCCCCGGGCCGAGGTTCCCGACGCCAAGGCTCCCAAGACCGAGACGTCCAGTGCCAGGTCCCCCGAGAGGAAAACGTCATGACGCGGCCCGTGCTCGTCGCACCCTCCATGCTCGCCGCCGATTTCGCGAACCTCGCGAGCGAACTTCAGCGCCTCGAAGCCGCCGGCGCCGACTGGATCCATCTGGACGTCATGGACGGCCACTTCGTCCCCAACCTGACCTTCGGCCCGCCCGTGATCGCCGCCATGCGCCCTCACAGCCGGCTTCCCTTCGACGTTCACCTCATGATAGCCCCGCCCGAGCCGTACCTGGCCAGCTTCCGGCAAGCGGGCGCCGACTGGATCACCGTCCACGCCGAAGCATGCCCGCATCTTCACCGCACGGTTCAAGGCATCAAGGAACTGGGAGCCAAGGCGGGAGTCTCGCTCAACCCATCCACCCCGGAGGACGCGCTGCGCTACGTTCTCGACGATCTCGACCAGGTCCTGGTCATGAGCGTCAACCCGGGCTTCGGCGGACAGCGCTTCATCCCTCAGATGCTCGAGAAGATCCGGCGCCTCCGCGCATGGATCAGCGAACGGGGACTGACCTGCCGGATCGCCGTGGACGGAGGCATCACCGCCGAGACCGCGGCGCTGGTGCGAGAAGCGGGCGCTGACGTGCTGGTGGCAGGCAGCGCGGTCTTCGGCCAGCCCGACATGACCCGGGCCATCGCCTCCCTGCGAGGAAATACCCTTCCCTAGCCCAAAGCTCGTTACGGCGTTCTCTCGCGGTCCTAATCAACAGCCGCCGGCGCTACTCAACAGCCGCTGGCGCTAGCCTGGCTCGGCGACGCCGCCCGGACGCTGCCCGGAAGAAAGGCCCTGCAACTTGCAGGGCCTCGTTTCTTACAGATCGCGGTGGCTCCTCCATGAGCTCTGGTCAGAGTCTCCCCGGTCTCCCCGATTCGCCAAACCATAGTCGACGACGCGGGTCACGGTCTTCGGCATGGGGGCCGGAAAGGTAGGTTTGGTCCCTTTGCGGGGTAACTTGCGAATGAACGCGGGGAGTTTCGGCTCCGTTGCCATACTCGACCTCCTGCATCGTCAACCACAATCCAGTTCAGCGCTAGGTTCGGCCTTACTAGCCTCACAGCGCTTGGCGCTCACACCGAATGACGGGCGCCTGACATGGTGACTCATGTCGGCTCGATCTCATCAATTGTGAACGTTTCTACATCTTAACCGAAGTTAACCTTTCAAGTCAAGCCTCCGCATGCTTTACATAACGTAAGCCCTGCTGGGTTATAACCCAGGCCAGGTGAGGAATGAAGGTCTCATCGCTCCCCGAGACGAGGACCACGACCTGATGCTGAGACTTCCCGCCGCTTCAACCCTGCTCGTCTTGGGCCTGCTCCTGGGTTGTGGATTGCCCAGCACCGCGGCGATCCCGAAGACGATCCAGCCCTTTGTCGCCGAGGCCTTCTTCATCAGCCAGTACACCCATCCGCGCTGGCATCCCGAACCCACTCCCCTCTCCAACGCCAACTGCGGCCCCACGTCGCTCGCCATGGTCCTGAAAGCCTTCGACCGGGTCGAATCGGCCCCCGCCGACCAGTTGATTCGCCGAATCCGGCGTGAGATGACAGGGTACGACGATGAGCAGACCTGGACCTACCCCGCCCAGTTCCCCCGCGCCGCCGCTCAGTTCGGCCTCCAGAGCCGCATCGTTCGCGGAGGCGCCGACGCCATCCTCGCGGCCATGACCATGCCGGGCAGACTCGCCATCGTCAACGTGAACCCGACGCCGGCCTATTCCGCGCAGCTGGAGCATCCGGTCGACGGCGGGCACTTCGCCGTCGTGACCCGCGCCCAGGGCGATCTAATCTGGCTGAACGATCCGCTGGCCAACGGTCCCATCACGATCACGCGCCGGCAACTGGCCAAAGCGCTGAACACCCCCCTCGGCGACGGCATAGCCCCCTACAACGGTGGCATCGTTCTCTGGGCCGAAAACTAGGCTTCGGATCGAGGAAAAGACGCGGCTACGCCTCGGGTCCCACCAGCGCCTCGGGGACGGTGGCTTCCTGACCCCGATCACTCCGTTCCAGGCGTCGACGCAGCCAGAAGCGCAGGCCCGTCCAGAGTACGGTCGTCAGCGGTATGGCCAGCAGCACGCCGAGAATGCCCGCAAGCTTGCTTCCCACCAGCACCGCCATGATGATCAAGATGGGATGAAGTCCCGTCGCGTGGCTCATGACGCGGGGAGCGATGATGTTGTCCTTGGTCCACCAGATGATGAGCGCCGCGATCAGGACCTTCACCATGATCCCCCCCTGGAGCGCCGCGAGGATCAGAACGGTCGTGACCCCCACGTAGGTCCCGAAGTAGGGGATGACCTCGGCCACGCCCCAGACGACGCCGCCGATCAGGCCGTAATTCATGCCCAGGAGCGGCAAGGTCACGATGGCCGCGATCAGGACCACGGAAGCGTTGAGAACCTGGCCTCGCACGTAACGATTCAGGCCGTGATCGAGCTCCTCGGCGAAGAACTCGGCCTGAGCCTGTCCACGCTTCGGGAGCAGCTCCAGAAAGCCCTTCCAGAGGCGAGGGCCGTCCTTGAGGAAGTAGAACGCGCTGACCATGACCATCGCCGCGCTGAAGAACGAGGCGAAGGATCCCATGAGAATGCTCGGGAGATGCGTGGCCAGCAGCTGGCTCCAGCCCTCCATGCGAGGCAGGATCCAGCCCTGCAACTTCAGATCCGCCTCGATGTTTCGCTTGGCGAGAGCCGCTTGCAGCAGGTCGAGCTGCCCCTGCAGCCGGTCGAGCTCGGTCGGAAGGTTGGTGAGTAGCAGGCGAAGCTGATCGATCGCCATGGGAACGGCGATCGCCCCAACCAGCGCGGCCAGGATCAAGAAGGCGGCGACGACGATCGCGACCGCGAGCCAGCGCGGGATCTTGCGCGACAGCGGATCCACGGCCAGCTGCAGCACGTAGGCCAGGAGCATCGCGCTCACCAGGATGGTGAGCACGTCCCCGAAGTAGGCAGCCGCCAGGAAGATCGCGTAGACGATGACCATCACCAGGGCGATGGCGGCTGATTTATAGAAGGCCTTGGACCAGTCGACGGTATTCATTCAGGCAGGTAGACGTCGCAGAACTGGGAGACCCACTGCATGGGGTTTTTCACCGGAACGGGATCGTGAGCCCGGGGGCCGGGAGTCGCGTTGCCGCCCTCGGGGAGGCTCAGCATCTCGTGATGATAGAACATGACGCCTTCGTCCATCTGGTGGGCGAGGTTGGATTCGAGGATCTCCGCGATCACGCCATGCTCCCCCAGCTCCGAGAGCAAGGTCACCAGGTAGGGCGTCTCCCGGGGCCAGCAGACGGCCTCGTGGTACTGGCCGTCGCCGAAGAAGACGCGCTCCTTGGAGTCCTTGGCGAGGACGCCGAAGGCCAACGTCCGATCCCCGTGCTTGCGCTTCACGAGCAGGCTTTCCTGCACGACGTGCCAGGCCTCTTCCATGTCCTGGCGCGAAAAGACGCGCTTTCCGAGCAGCGCGATAGCCTCGAGGCCCGGCGCCGTGGGCATGGGATCGGGGCGGCCGTTCTGGGTGATGAGATTGTAAGGGAAGCCCACGCCGGCATTCCAGAAGACCTTCTTGAAGTTGCCGACCGCCAGCTTGAGGACGCCTATCAGCTCCTCGTAGACCCCCTGGTCATGCTGCCTCAGGGCCAGAAGTTGACCCACCTCGAGCATGCGGATCCAGCGCGCGTTGATCTCGGGGAGGTAGGTCACCGGGTACTGGTAACGGTCCCAGGCGGTATGGCCATCCATGAACTGCCGCACGGCGGCCTCCTGCCAGCCGCGATCCACCCGCTGGGGCAGATCTCCCACGGCGATGCCCTCGATCTTGATCCGGCGCTTGCCGTTCATCCAGGAATGACTCGGAACGGACATCAGGAGGCCGTTCTCCGCGAGGACCGGATCTCCCTGCCGGGGGCGCGGGAGGTCGGAGCGGAAGGCCGCGTAGAGCTTCAAGAAGCTCTGGTAAAGAGCGTCCAGCAGCTGAGGATCCCGGATGTCGTCGAGGACCTCGGCGAGCCAGGAGTAGAGGTGGAGGCCCACGTCCGAGGAGTGGTAGTAGTCGGGAGGGAGGGAGCCGGTCTTTTCGAAGCGATCGAGGTCGGCCTGGGTGTCGGGGAAGCGTACCGGCAACCGGCCCGTTTGAGCGTCCTGGAAGCGCACGGCTTGCTGAATGGTCGTCTCCATGACGGCATGCTGCCCCAGGCGCTCGAGCGTCCGGTGGTTGTGCATGAAGCCTTCGAAGAGCGGGGGGAACCAGGGTCGGCGGAACCACCAGCCTCCCTGCTCCGGCAGGGTCGACTCGCCGGCGGGCATGCCGAACTTCTCGGCCATGACGTAGATTCTCGCGAGGACTTCCGGCGCCAATCCCGCAAAGCGCTCGGACAGGGCCGCCCAGCGTTCGTCTTGCTCGTGCGCGAGCGCCTCGAGGCGAGGCAAGGCCTGGGTGACGGCTTCGCTGGCGGCGGCCTCGGTGAGGCCCGCCGAGACGTAGAGCGAAACTGCGTTCGAGCTGCCGGAGGTCGACGCGTCGGGGTCGTCGGAGCCGGCGAAGTCGAAGTTCAGGGTGCCGAGTTGGCTACCGCGGAACATCTCCCGTTTGAATACGACATCGCCTCCCGAGAGCTCCCGTTCGCCGGATCCCAGGCGGTAGAGGAGGTCCCAGACCTGGCGGTTCTCGCGGAAGGTGAAGTCTCGGCTCGCCGTGAAAGCCAGCCAGCGGTCGCAGCCGACGGTGAGCCGGCGGGAATCATGCGTGCCGATGCCATGCCCTTCGGGGTCCGAGAAGTAGTACATGTGGCGGATATCGAAGACCGGCTTGAGCAGGAGCTGGACCTTGGCGTTCGTTTCAAGTGGTTCGACCCAGCGGTAGGAGGCCGTGAGGAGGAAGGGATCGCTCTCGAGGAGGCGATAGCCGACCGCGAGCTTGCCGAGTGGCGAGTTGTAGTGGTAGGCGACCCAATCCGGCAAGGCCTCGATTTCGGCCGGTTCGAGCAGGACCGGCACGCCGTCGGCGAGGATCTGGAAGCCGATGCGATCGAGGAGCTTCCAGTTCTCTCCGCCGAGAATCGCGAGGAGGCCTTCGTAGGCGAAGTCGGATCGGTGATAGGTGAAGCCGTCCTTGGCCTGATAGCTGATGCTGGACTGGCAGAACTCGGCGCGGGGCACCTTGAGGGCGAGGCGGCGGGTGCGGGCTCCGTCCCAGTCGGGATCTTCGAGCGGCGCAAGCGAGACGTGGACGGGGCGAGCATCGATCATGGGGGGCGTTCCTCCTCGTTGAGGCGCACCGAAGCGCGGGGCATAGGACCTTGCTATCCCTAGTATAACTGAATCAGAGGCGGGAGAGGAGGTCGACGGTCTTGAGACGGATTTCGGTTCGGCAGGCGATGGCATCACGCATGGCCGCTCGGGCATTGGCAAGGAGGCCCGGAGTCACGCTCATGCCGCCATCCGGCGGGCTTTCCAGGCGCTGAAGGAGCCGGATTACCGACAGGGTACCCGGCATGAGGCGCATGGCGCGGAGCATGGGCGAGCATGCGTCGCAGAGACCTCCTCCGAGGTCGGGGTGGAAACCGCAGGCGGAGCCGAGTTCGGCCTCGCAGTGGACGCAGGAATCGAATTCGGGACGATAGCCCAGGAGATCGAGCAGGCGAAGTTCGAACCAGAGCACGGTCAGTTCGATGGCGTCGGTCGTCTCGAGGATGCCCAGGATGGCCGCGAGGGCGTCGAAGACTTCCGGGTAGGGCTGGAGTTCGTCGATGAAGGCGCCGGTGGCCTCGGCCACGTACATCGCCGCCATGAGGCGATCGAAATCGGTCCGGAGGCCTCGGAATCCGTTGCGGGTCTCGCAGTGGGCGACGACGTCCATGCGCCGGCCATGGGCGAGTTCCCAGAGGTTGTGGCAAAGCGGTTCCGAGCGGCCTCCCAGCTTGGATCTGGGGCGGCGCGCGCCCTTAGCCATGACGCGTCGGAGACCAAGCTCGCGGCTGAAGAGGACGAGTAGCTTGTCGTATTCGCCGACGGCATGGGTCTTGAGGGTGATGGCTTGGGTCAGGTAAGTGGACATGGCTCGAGTATCTCATGGTGCCCGAAGGCTGTCATGAGGGCCCTTCGGCTATTCGACAATGTAGCCGAGACGCCTGAGGGAGTTGGCTTCTTTTCGCCAGTTGGCAAGGACCTTCACGTGGAGTTCGAGGAAGATGTTGGTATCCAGCATCTTGGTGATGCCCTCGCGGGCCTGGGTGCCGATTTTCTTCAGCATCTCGCCCTTGTGGCCGATGAGGATTCCTTTTTGGCTGTCGCGTTCCACGAAGATGGTGGCATGGATGTAGGTGGGGCCGTGATGACGCTCCTCGAACTGGTCGACGCGGACGGCGACCGAGTGAGGGACTTCCTCGGAGGTGAGGCGCAGGACCTGCTCGCGAATCAGCTCTCCGGCGAGAGTCCTGACTGTCTGGTCGGTGACTTCTTCGGGGTCGTAGAAGGCGGGTCCCTCGGGCATGCGGGCGATGAGGTCCTTGACGAGGTTTTCCACACCCTTGCCGTAGAGGGCGGAGATGACGTGCTTGCCGGTGAACTCGCCGAGTTCCAGGTAGGAGGCCTCGATTTCGGGCTCGGCCTTGCCGGCGTCGAGCTTGTTCATCACGAGCAGGACGGGTTTCTTGACCTGGGAGACGAGTTCAGCGACGTAGCGATCGCCTCGTCCGGCGGATGTTCGGCCGTCGACCATGAAGATGACGAGGTCGACTTCGGCGAGGGTGGAGACGGCGGACTTGACGAGTTGTTCGCCGAGAAGGTGGAGCGGCTTGTGGATGCCCGGGGTATCGAGGAAGACGACCTGAGCGTCTTCGCGGCTGAGGACTCCGCGAATGCGGTGGCGGGTGGTCTGGGCCTTGGAGGAGACGATGGCGATTTTCTGGCCGACGAGCTTGTTGAGGAGGGTGGATTTGCCGACGTTGGGTCGGCCGACGATGGCGACGAAGCCTGAGTGAAACATCTATGCTTTCTCCAAGGAGAGGTGGTTGAAGCCGAGCGGCAGCAGTTCGGTGAGGGGGAGGATCAAGGGGTCGGCGTCGCCGGCGTCCAGGATGACCTCCATGTCGGGGTTGAACTCGTAGAGCACCTGTCGGCAAGCTCCGCAGGGGGAGCAGGGTTGGGCCTTGGGAGCGGAGACGGCGATCGCCACGACGCGACCGGCGCCCTGGGCGACGGCAGTGGCCATGGCGGTGCGCTCGGCGCAGAGGGTCAGAGGGTAGGAGGCGTTCTCGACGTTGCAGCCGGTGATGATTTCTCCGCGATCGGTGAGGATGGCGGCTCCGACCGGGAAATGAGAGTAGGGGACGTAAGCCCGACGGGCGGCTTCACGGGCGGTCTGAATCAGCGCTAGGCGGTCTAGGATCACGACTTACCTCGCTTCCATGGCGGTCGAATCCCCCGCAGGGTTCGCGGCGGCGGCGGTCATCGCCTCCACGAAGCCCATGAAGAGGGGGTGGGGGCGGTTGGGGCGACTCTTGAACTCGGGGTGGAACTGGCAGGCGACGAACCAAGGGTGGTCGCGTAGCTCCACGATCTCGACCAATCGGCCATCCGGGCTGGTTCCGCTGACGATCAGGCCGTGCTCCTTCAGGATCGGCACGAATTCCTCGTTGACCTCGTAGCGGTGGCGGTGGCGTTCGGCGATGCGGCTCTGGCCGTAGACCCGATGGGCCTGGGTTTCGCTTTCGAGGTGACAGGGGTAGCTGCCGAGGCGCATGGTGCCGCCGAGGTCCGCGATTTCCTTTTGCTCGGGCAGGAGGTCGATCACGGCGTAGGGGGTATCGGGGTTGATTTCGGCCGAGTTGGCGGCCTCCATGCCGCAGACGTTGCGAGCGAACTCGATCACGGCGGTCTGCATGCCCAGGCAGAGGCCGAGGAAGGGGATCTGACGTTCGCGGGCGAAGCGGATGGCGGTGATCTTGCCTTCGATCCCGCGGGCGCCGAAGCCACCGGGGACGAGGATGCCGTCGACGTCGGCGAGGAAGCTCTCGGGGCCTTGCTCTTCGACTTCCGAGTCGGCGTGGACCCAGCGGATGTCGACGGTCACGCCGTGAGCGGCTCCGGCATGGCGCAGGGACTCGATCACGGAGAGATAGGCGTCCGACAGTTCGGCGTACTTGCCCACGATGGCGACCTTGACGCTTCGAGACGGATGCTTGATCCGCTCGACGAAGCGATCCCAACCGTTCCAGTCGACGGGGCGTCCGACGGGCAGGCGGAGGCGAGCGAGGACTTCGAGAGCGAGACCCTGGTTTTCGAGCATGGCGGGGATCTCGTAGATGGAGTCGGCGTCGCGGGATTCGAAGACGGCTTCGGCGTCGAGGTCGCAGAAGAGGGAGAGTTTTTCGCGAACGGAGGCCGTCAGGGGGATTTCGGTGCGGCAGACGAGGATGTCGGGTTGAATGCCGATCGAACGCAATTCCTTGACGGAGTGCTGGGTGGGTTTGGTCTTGAGTTCGCCGGCGGCCTTGAGGGACGGGACGAGGGTGACGTGGAGGTAGAGGACGTTGTCGCGGCCGACGTCCTTCTTGAACTGGCGGATGGCCTCCATGAAGGGAAGGCTCTCGATGTCGCCGACGGTGCCGCCGATCTCGACGATGGCGATGTCGGTTCTTTCGCCGACCTTGCGGATGCGGTCCTTGATCTCGTTGGTGATGTGGGGAACGACCTGGACGGTGCCGGAGAGGTAGTCTCCTCGGCGTTCCTTGTTGATGACGTCGAGGTAGATGCGGCCGGCGGAGACGGAGTTGCCCTGTTCGAGGTCGGTGTCGATGAAGCGTTCGTAATGTCCGAGATCGAGGTCGGTTTCGGCGCCGTCCTCGGTGACGAAGACTTCGCCGTGCTGGTAGGGGCTCATGGTGCCGGGGTCGAGGTTGATGTAGGGATCGAGCTTGAGAATGCGCACGTCGAAGGCGCGGTTCTTGAGGAGTCGACCGAGGCTGGAGGCGACGATGCCCTTGCCGATCGAGCTGACTACCCCGCCGGTGACGAAAATGTACTTGGTCGCCATGATGATGTCCTTTACCTCTCGTCCTCTCGGGCGTGGTTCTTTTCGGCGTCGCCGACGTCGGGTAGGGGGGCGGTCCCTTGGCGGTAGATCCGGACTCGGACGAGACGGCGCTGCTCGACCTCGTAGGCTATCATGCGAAGCTGGCCGAAGGTGACGTCCTCGCCGAGATTGGGGGCGCGACCGAGGAGTCCGACGACGAAGCCGCCGAGGGTGTCGAAATCGTGGGTGGGGAGGTCGACGTCGAGCAGCTCGTTGACGTCGCCGATGGGGACCATGCCGTCGACGAGGATGGAGCCGTCATCCTGGTGCTGTACGGGGAGCTGTTCCTCGGCATCGTACTCGTCCTGGATGTCGCCGACGATTTCCTCGAGGATGTCCTCGATGGAGACGAGTCCGGCGGTGCCGCCGTATTCGTCCATGACGATGGCGAGATGGATCTTGGCGCGGCGCATGTCTTCGAGGAGTTGGTCGACGGGTTTGGACTCGGGGATGTAGTAGGCGGGGCGGATGTAAGCGGGGGGGAGGACGCGGGGGCGTTCGTCGGCCTGCAGGAAGGCGAGCAGGTCCTTGACGTAGAGGATGCCGATGATGTTGTCGGAGGAATCGCGGAAGATGGGGATGCGGGAGTGGCCTTCGTGGATGGCGACCTTGACGGCTTCGTCGAAGGAGACGTCCTCGGGGAGGGCGATCATGTCGATGCGGGGGACCATGATTTCGCGGGCGGTGGTGTCTCCGAGCTCGATGATCGATCGGATCATCTGGGATTCCTCGATTTCGAGGACGCCTTCTTCCTGGCCGACGTCGACGAGCATGCGGATTTCGTCCTGGGTGAGGTAGGGGGTGGCGTGAACGGGGTCCCGTCGGAGCATGCGGTTGAGGGGTCCGAGGATGAGGTTGCTGAGGGAGGTGAAGGTCCAGACGACGGGCCAGGTGAGGGTGACGAGTCCTTCGAGGGGGGTTGCGACGGCGAGGGCGAAGTCTTCGGCGTTCTGCGCGGCGAAGGTCTTGGGGGTGAGTTCGGCGAGCAGGACGACGAGGAAGGTGACGGCGAGGGCGGTGGCGGTTGCGAGGAAGCGGCCGTCGACGCGGGAGGCGAAGATTTGGAAGGCCATCCAGTATCCGATGGCGCTGGCGGCGACGATGAGGAGGTTTTCGAGGAGGATGATGGTGCCGAAGAGGCGGTCGTGCCGGAGGAAGAGTCGCTGGAGGGCCTGGGCGCGTGGGGCGCCCTTTTCGGCGAGGTTTCGGAGACGGATCTTGTTGACGGAGATGATGGCGGCTTCGGAGCTGGAGAAGAAGGCGATGCCGATGAGGCAGATCGCGAAGAAGAGGAGGCCGCTGGCGGGGTTGACGGGGTCAATAGGGAGGGTGGCTTCCATCCGGGTGTAAAGGCCTCGGTTCGACACGGGTGCCGCGCTATGCCGCGCTCGCGGTCATTATAACACAGCATGAGGGTGGTACCGAAGGGGGGGGCACCCGGGCGAGGGGACGATAGGGGACGAATAATTTCATCAGAAGCGGGCCTTAAGCCCCGCGAGATCCCATGTTATGCTGCGGCAGTGAATGCGGATGGGCGGGGAAATCGTGGGGAGAGACGCTGTGCAGATCACCAAGCCGAGGGTGGCCGAAGCGCTCTATAATGAATTGCTTTCGAGCTACCAGGAACTACTCTGCGCGTACCAGGGTCAGCCTGACGAGTCGCTACGCGAGCGGGCCACGGAGATCGGGCGCCGCATGATAGCGAACGACGTCGGCCCCGACGTGCTGCTGGCCATCCACCACGAGGCACTCAAGCGTTGTCCGGCGCCTCAAGATGGGGAGCGGCTGGCGCGGGCGGGCGATCTGCTCTTCGAGGCCTTGGTGGCGTTCACGAGCGCCTATCGCGAGCTGGCGCGGGAGCGCAAGGAAGACCTCATGCGACTCGAACGCTACGCCAAGGCCCTGGAGAGCTTCAGCCATGACATGCTGCGGCTGAACCAGGAATTACAAGCGCAGAAAGCGGAGCTCAGCCAGTCCAAGGACGAACTTCAGCGTCTGGCCGATCAAAAGAGCGACCTTCTGAGCACGGTCAGCCATGAGATCCGGACCCCGCTCACCTCGCTATTGGGTTACGGCGAATTCCTCGAAGAGGGGCTCTACGGAGAACTCGACCCTCAGCAAATCGAGGTCCTCCGACGCATGGTACAGGGCGGCCGAGACCTGCTGGAGCTCATCAACAACCTGCTCGACCTGTCCAAGCTGGAAGCCAACCGGATCGACCTCCACTGCGAACCCATCAAGATCTCCATTCTGATCGCGAACGCGGTCGAGAAAATCCAGCCCCTCGCTCAGCGCAAGGGCGTCGCGCTGGAAGCGCTGCGCGTGCCCGACGACTTGCCGTTGGTCGAAGTCGACGCCATGCGCATCATCCAGGTGCTGGTCAACCTGATAGGAAACGCCGTCAAGTTCACCGAGGCGGGTGGCGCGGTCTCGGTCGGCGCCAGGCAAGTCGGGAACGAGGTGCAGGTCTTCGTCAAGGACACGGGCATCGGCATCCCGCTCGATCAGCAGAAGCGCCTCTTTGAGCGCTTCACCCAGGCGGAGAACATCAAGCGCTACGGCGGGACCGGCCTGGGGCTCGCCATCAGCCGGGAGTTGATAGCGCTTCACAACGGTCGCATCTGGCTGGAAAGCCAGCCGAAGGAAGGAGCGACGTTCATCTTCACCCTGCCCGTCTGGCACGAGCCCAGCTAGAGGCCGAAAAAAAGCTTGAGTGGGGGTCCCAGCAGGATCACGCCCACCACCACAGCGTTCAACGCCGCGGAAAGCACCGCCGCCGCCGCCACGTCCTTGGCCGCCTTGGCCAGAGGATGCTTCCGGTGCGTCGCGAGATCCACCGCGTTCTCGATGGCCGTGTTGAACATCTCGCAAATCACCACCAGCGAGCTCGTCACCGCGATCACCGCCAGCTCCAGCGCCGGCAGGCCCAGATAGGCCGCCAACGCGAACGTGCCCATGCCCGCCACCACGTGAATCCGCATGTTCCGCTGCGTGCGAAGCATGAAGTAAATTCCCGCCGCCGCGTACTTGAAACTGGCCAGAAGGTTATGCGCCTTGAATCTCAACCTGCCCTCCAGGGTCCTGCCGCTTAGCGCTCGGAGCCCAAGCGCTCAAGCAAGATGCGCTGCTGCTGGCGCATCTCCGACTCCTCCTCGGGAGTCTCGTGATCGTAACCCAAGAGGTGAAGGAAGCCATGCACCAGGAGAAAGGTGATTTCGCGCTCCTCCGTGTGGCCATACTCCACCGCCTGACGACGCGCCGTCTCCACCGAAACGACCAGATCGCCAAGCACGTAGGGAATGCCCTCGGGCGGCTTCTCGTCGCCTTCGAACTGGGGAAAGGAAAGGACATCCGTCGGGCGATCGACCCCCCGGTGCTCCCGGTTGAGCTCGTGAATCGCCGCGTCGTCGACGAAAGTCACCGACACCTGGGCATTCTCGGGCATGCCCTCGAAGCGCATCAAGGTTTCGAGTCGATCGTGCCAGTGACCCTCGTCGAGTGGCAGGGACTGCGCGTTATCCAGGTAGACTTCCAAGTTTCTTTTCCTTAGGCTCTCGCTTGAGATCCTTCATCAGCTGGTCAGGATACTCGATGCGCTGGTGGTAGAGTCCCTGAACGATCTTGAGGAAGGTCTGGGCGATGATCTCGATCTCGGCGAGGGTCAAGGGCGCCTCGGCCAGCTCCCCATCGTTGAGTCGCTTGTTGATGAGGCGGCGAATGGTCTGCTCGATCTGTTCGGGAGTCGGATTCTTGAGGGTTCGGACGGTCGCCTCACAAGCGTCAGCCAGCATGACGATGGCTTCTTCCTTGGTGTTGGGACGCGGACCGGGATACTTGAAGTGGTCCTCCTCGACGTGCTCCGGACCGTCGACTTCGCAGGCCTGATGGTAGAAGTAGGCGATGCAGGACTTCCCGTGATGCGTCGAGACGAAGCGGGTGACGTCGGGGGGTAGGCTGTATTCCTTGGCGATTTCGAGCCCCTCCTTCACGTGCGCCTGGATGACCAGGGCGCTGAGGTGAGGGGAGATCTTGTCGTGGGCGTTTTCCATGCCCATCTGGTTCTCGATGAAGAAGTAGGGGCGCTTGGTCTTGCCGATATCATGGTAGTAGGCCCCGACGCGAACGAGCAACGGGTCCGCGCCGACGGCCTCGGCGGCCGCTTCGCCCAGGTTGCCGACCAGGATCGAGTGGTGGTAGGTACCGGGAGCCTTCATGAGGAGGTAGCGCAGGAGAGGCTGGCTCGGGTTGGCCAGCTCCATCAGCTTGAAGGTGGTGGTGATGCCGAAGAGTCCCTCGAGGTAGGGCAGAATCCCCACGGCGAGAATCGCCGACCCGACGCCGCCGGCGATGGCCGAAAGGGCATGAGGCCCCCAGAGCATGGGGTGACCGCCCGAGATCATCCCGATGACCGAGGTCAAGGCCGCGCCGAAGAGGCCCGCGACGAGACCTGCCCGGGCCAGATCCGCCCGCTGGCGGATGCGCGGAACCGCGAAGACAGCCGCGAGGGAAGCCCCCATCCCGACGATGACCGGGCCGAGGCCGGAGCTGCCATGGGCCACTCCGCCGAGGACCGCGATGACGGCGGTGGTCACGATGGCGACCAGAGGATTGACGAAGACCTTGAGCAGCAAGGCCGCAGCCGGCAAGGGCATGAGGTAGGGCGACGCATGGAGGGATTCCAGCAACCAGAAGATCCCGAACGTGGCCATGGAAACCAAGGCAATGAGGTAGATCCGGCGCGGGTCCTTGCTCACGACGGGTTCGTGAAGGCGCAGGCAGGTCGTGTAGAGGTGGATGGCCATGCCAACCAGCCCCATGACACCCAGAACCGAGATGAAATTGAAGGGGACGACGGGTTCGACGAGCCACCAGTCCGGGCGGACGCCGCCGGGCCACCAGTTGGGACGGATATCGACCAGCATGTACACGATGGCCAATCCGGTGAAGCTGGGAGCCAGCCACTGGTGGGTGTTGAGGTCCCCCCACCAGCGGGTGAACCAGGCGGGCGCCGCGGGAAACGCCTTGAGTCTAGCGATGATCCGGTTTGCCAAGCTGTCGTTCCTCGTGGTCTTCGTAGGCTGCGACGATGCGCTGGACGAGGTCGTGACGGACGACGTCCTGCTTGCCGAAACGAACGAAGGCAATATCGGGGATCGTCCCCAGAAGGGTTTCGATGCCCCGAAGTCCGGAATTCTTTCCGCGCGGCAGGTCGACCTGGGAGGCGTCGCCGGTGACGACCACTCTCGAGCCGATGCCGATGCGAGTCAGGAACATCTTCATCTGCTCGGGGGTGGTGTTCTGGGCTTCGTCGAGAATGATGAAGGAGTCGTTGAGGGTTCGACCGCGCATGTAGGCGAGGGGGGCTATTTCGACGGAGCCGCGCTCGACGAGCTTGCCGAAGCGTTCGGCGTCGAGCATCTCGTGGAGGGCATCGTAGAGAGGCCGGAAGTAGGGGTCGACCTTGGCCTGCAAGTCACCGGGCAGGAAGCCGAGACTTTCGCCGGCTTCGATGGCGGGGCGGGTGAGGATGATGCGGCTGACGCGTTTTTCGCGCATGGCGTTGACGGCCATGGCGACGGCGAGGAAGGTTTTGCCGGTCCCCGCGGGACCGAGACCGAAGGTGAGGGTGTGTTCGGCGATCGCCCTGACGTACTCCCGCTGGGTGAGCGTCTTGGCGCGAACGGGCTTGCCCCGGGGGGTGGTGAGAAGGGTTTCCGCATAGAGGGCTCCGAGGGGGGCCTCGGGTTCGTTGCGAAGCTTGCGCAAGGCGTATTGAAGATCGGCGGTTCCGACGACGGTCGTCTCGCTCCAGGCATCGAGTTCCTCGAAGAGACGGCGGCCGATCTGGAGGGCTGCGGCGTCGCCGGCGAGTTCGATGGCTTCGCCCCTCATGGTGGCTTCGAGGCCCAGCTCCTGCTCGATGAGGCGGAGATTTTCCTCGTTGACACCCGCCAGGCTGTAGAGGCGCTGAGGGTTGCTGATCGGGATGGAGAGCGTTTGAGTCATGCGGTCCTTCAAGCGGTCCTTCCAGAGTTTCGGCGGGGCGCCACCGGGGCCGATCGCGTTAGGCATCCCATCATACCGCGAAGCGAAGCGAAAGGACAGAGCCTGGCTAACCATGCTCTGTCCTTTCATTGGTGTTAAGCGCATCTGCGCGGGTGTTTAGCGCATCTGCGCGGGTCTTAGACGCATCTGCGCCGCGGTCGACGGTTGTTGCCGAAGACTAGGTGCGGCGCTTACGGGCGGCTTCAGACTTACGCTTCCGGCGAACGCTCGGCTTCTCGTAGCGCTCACGGCGCTTGATCTCAGAAAGAATGCCGGCCTTCTGGATCTTCTTTTTGAAGCGCTTGAGGGCGCTTTCAACCGACTCGTTTTCTGCGAGGCGAATTTCTGCCAACGGTATCACTCCCCTCGTGGCAAATTCTGGCAAGGCCAGGGACCGTCATTATACCTGAGGACCGCCTGAAACGCAATCTGATCCGGCGAAAGCTAGCCCGGTGGCCAGCCCAGCGACCGTCCGCCCAGCACGTGCCAGTGCAGGTGGAAGACGCTCTGCTGGGCATCTGGACCGCAGTTGGTCACCACCCGGTATCCCGTTTCGGCGATTCCCTCTTGCTCCGCCACCCGCTGAATGGCCTCCATCTGACGGGCGCAGTCCTCCCCGCCGAGATCCGCAATCGAAGGAACGTGCTTGCGCGGGATCACCAGAACATGCACCGGAGCCTGAGGATCCAGGTCCCGAAACGCCACGGAGAACGCATCCTGATACACGATTGCCGCCGGAATCTCGCCGCCGGCGATGCGACAAAAGAGACAAGTCGTCATCGCGGCTACCGTTTCGGGGAGACGCTAGGGGTGGCCGAGGGCGTGATCCGGTAGCCCCGGATCCCCCCGAACTGCGGCGCCTCGATGTGGGAAGCCCCCGCCGGGGCTCGGTCCGTCAGGCTCTTGGGCTGAACGTCCACCGTCACCCCCTTGATCCCGAGGCTTCCGGGAGGGGGACTCTTGGTGGGGGCCGCATGGGCAGGCTGGGCGGCCACGAGGCTCGCCGCAATCACGACGGCTGCTAGGGACAAATTACACCTCTCTTATCGCGGAATGCAGGGCAAGCCACTGGGACGAGTCCTGGCGGGGATCGACCGGCACCACGATCCGGGTGGTCCGAACCATGTGATTCTTTCGAACGGTGGCGAGAATCTCGTAGCGACCCGGCTGGCTCCCCCTCACGGTCACGGGAACCACCGTCTTGCCCCGCTTCAAGGAGCCTTCCCAGCTGACGCTCTGCGCCACGACAGGCTGGCCCTCGGCGTCGACGAACTCCAGGCCCGCGGGAAGATCGATCTGAAAAGTCACCCCCTCCACGTCCTTGTCGACGTCGAATCCGATGTTCACGGCCATCTGGGTGGCCTCGGAGACCGCGGCGGTCTGAATGGTGGGAACCGGCGTCCGCAGATTGACCACCGAGATCACGACGGCCGCCGCCACGGCGCCCACAGCCAGCGAGGGCCAGTTGAAACGGCCCTTGAGGCGCTCCAGCCAGAGCGGGCCGGCCGGAATCGGATCGGACTCCTGGGCGAGGCGCATGTGAAGCTTCCGCATGAAGCCTTCCGGCAACTCGGGCGCCTTGCGGTCCTTCAGGAGGGCGAAGATCTCGGCGAGTTCCTCGGAGGCCTGGCGGCAATCGGCGCAACCCGAGACATGCCGGGAAATCGCGGATCGATCCAGCCCGTCCTCGCGCGGATCGAGGTAGGCGGTGAGCTGAGATTGTACGTCTGAGCAGGTCATGGCCATCCCCCTAAATCATCTCGCCGGAAAGGTAACCGGAAAGCCTGTGCCGCATGGCGAAAAGTTTGGTCTTGAGGGACTCGCGCGCCCGGTTGAGTCGGGACTTCACGGTTCCGATGTTGAGATCGAGGATGCCCGCGATTTCCTCGTAGGAGTAGCCTTCGATGTCGTACATGACCAGGGGATCGCGCAGCTTGATCGAAAGACCGTCGAGCGCTTCTCCCATCAGCTTTTGTAGCTCCGAGGTCTCCACCGCGCGTTCGAGGGTATGAACCGGGGTTTCCGGCAGGACGTCCACCGGGTCCTCGTGCTTCCTGACCGCGCGCTTCAGCTCGTCGAGCGCGGTGTTGCGGATGATCCGCGCCATCCAGGTGAAGACTTCCGCGTCCCCCCGGAAGGAACCGATGGCCCGGTAGGCCTTGATCATCGCGTCCTGGGTCACGTCCGCGGCATCCTCCGCGTTGCCCATCACCTGATAGGCCAGGCCGTAGAAGCGGTTCATGTAGGGGCCGATGAGGCGCTCGAAGGCGGCCTTGTCCCCAGCTTGGGCCCGCCGAAGCAACTCGAGCTGCTCAGGTGAGTTCGCCAATCGAGATCCTTTCGTCTGGGGGACAGCCCTCGGAAGGGGAGGGGTCCCTACGGAAACAGACGAATTATACCCGAAGGGGATCCCGCTCTCAAGGACCGCGACCGCAACGCCGGCTCCGGCCCGCTTCAGTTCTGCCATGCGCTTGATCCTCTCCTACGCTTCCCGTGCTCGGCTTGGGCCAGACGCGGCCGGCTCTCATGAGGCTAGACGAGCCTTCCCCAGAAAAAGTTCGGTCCGCGGCAGGACTTGGTATAATGGGGAGATTCCCCCCCACTTGAAAGGAGTTTCCAATGCGTCCAGGCGGGTTCGGCGGCGGTGGCATGGATATGGCCAAGATGATGAAACAAGCCCAGAAGATGCAAGAGGCCCTCATGCAGGCCCAGGAGGACCTGGGAAGCAAAACGGTCGAGGGCACGGCCGGCGGCGGAGCCGTCTCGGTGACGGCCAACGGCCACAAGGAGATCACGGCCATCCGGATCAAGCCCGAAGCGGTCGATCCCGAGGACGTGGAGACGCTCGAGGACCTGGTCCTCGCTGCCGTCAAGGACGCGCAGGCCAAGGCCGCGGGCCTGGCCGAATCCTCCATGGGTTCCATCACCGGCGGGATGAACCTGCCCGGACTGGGATTCTAGTCCCTAGAAAGCGTCTTCGTGCTTTACTCCAAACCCCTCGCACAGCTCATCGAAGAGCTGCAAAAGCTTCCCGGCATCGGACCCAAGAGCGCTCAGCGCCTGGCCTATCACCTCATCAAGCAACCTGCTCCGGAGGTCGCCAAGCTAGCCAAAGCGCTCACCGACGCCAAGGAAAAAATCCGGTTCTGCTCGCGCTGCTCCAACCTGACCGCTCTGGATCCCTGCGAACTCTGCGCCAACCCGGCGCGGGACCCCGCCGTGATCTGCGTCGTCTCGGAACCCAAGGATCTGGTCGCCGTGGAGCGCACCCGGGAGTACCGGGGCCAGTACCACGTCCTGCAGGGACTCATTTCTCCCATGGACGGCATCGGTCCCGAACAGCTCAAGGTCAAGGAGCTTCTCGCGCGCTTGCCGGGAGAGACGGTCAAGGAAGTCATCCTGGCCATACCCCCTTCGATCGAAGGTGAGGCGACCAGCCTATACCTCGGTCGGCTCATCAAGCCGCTGGGCGTCCGGGTGACGCGCATCGCCTTCGGGCTACCGGTGGGGGGCGACCTCGAGTACGCCGACGAGATGACCCTGGTCAAGGCCCTGGAGGGCCGCCGGGAAATCTAGGCCAAAAACCCCGAGAGCGCCCGGAATCGGGCGCTCTCGGGGTTTTTTCGGGTTCAGCCTCCGAAGTACTCCTCGACCTTGAAGTCGCAGGTGTCGCAACGGATCTTCGTGTAATTGGCGTCGAACTGGAGGGTCAGGCTCGGCTTGCCGCAGTCGGGGCAAACCTTGCTCCCGGTGGCCAGGATTCGCTGGCTGAGTTGCTCGAGTTCTTTTTCAGTACGGGTCTTCATGCGTCTCCTTACCAGTGCTTCGCTTCGACCATCGCGCAAGGCCCACCCCAGATGACCTGCATGCCGGACGTTTCCGCCTTGGCGACGGCCGCGTCGGACTCGGCGCCTGGCTGAAACCAGATATTGACGACGCCGCGCGCCAGGCAATCTTCGACGACGCCAAGGCCCGCCGCGGGCGGAACGACCACGTCGACCACGGAGGGAACCTCGGGAAGATCCCGGACGGTCGCGTAGGCGGGGGTTCCGTCATCGAGGGCCTGGATGTTGGGGTTCACCACGTAAACGGTATAGCCGGATCGCTTGAGGGAATCGAAGATGCGCCGGCCGAATTTGTGAGAGTGGTTGGAGGCTCCGACCACGGCCCAGACGCGCTGGTTGATCATGGTCGCGATCGCCTCGGGGTGGCTGGTTGGCATGGAGTCCTCCTTGACGCAGCAGCATTCCTGCCTCATCCTACCGCAATCCCTTCCTTGGCTCAAGACGAATCCCAGCGCATCGCCGCCAATTTTGCTATGATTGAAGAGCTATGGACCAAACGCCGGAATTTTCCCCCTTCGATCCCCATTCGCACCCTTCCACTCCCGACGGGCTCTGCAGCCTCGGCGCGGAGTACCTGGAACGGGGGCAGCTCAGCGATGCGATCTTCGCGCTGCGGCTGGCCTTGTCCAAGGATCCCGCCAACGCCAGCGCGCACTTCCTGCTCGGAGAGGTACTCGCCGAGAAGGACAACATCGCGGGAGCCATCCGGGAGTATCGTCAGGCCATCGCCGGCGATCCCGCCTACGCCGAGGCCCACTTCGCCTTGGCTTGGGGTCTCGACAAGCAAGGCGACACCCAGGCGGCCATCGCGATGCAGCGCAAGGGCCTGGCCCTCGATCCCACCAACCTTCAAGCCCATAACGAGCTTGGCACCATGCTCTTCTTCGGCGGCAACCTCGAAGGGGCGCTCGTGGCCTTCAAGGCGGCGCTCCTGCTCGATCCTCAGAACGCGATCGCCAACCAGGGCGTGGGCGCCATCAAGTTCGAGCTCGGAGATTTCGACGCGGCCAGTCTGGCCTTTCAGAAGGCCATCCAGCGCAAGCCGGACTGGTCCCTTCCGCACCACGATCTGGCCATGACCTACTCGCTGCAAGGTCGCAACGCGTCGGCCCAGCTGCAATCCCGCGTGGCGCAGCAGGTCGAGGCGCGCGAGAAGGATCGCGAGCGGGCCGATGCGGTCGTCCTGGAGGCCCATCGAAAGTTCCTCAAGGGCCTCCCAGAGGAGGCGGAAGCCGGCTGCCAGGAGGCGCTGGGCATCTACCCGGAGCATGCTCCCGCTCATCGTCTCAAGGGGATGCTCGCGGCGCAGCGGGGAGAGAGGGCCGAGGCCATCTCGCTTTACATCCGAGCGTTGGAGCTCGACGAGGACGACATCGACGCCCGCAGCCAGTTGGCGTGGGTACTGGAGCAGTCGGGTGAGCTCGAGCGCGCCGAGGCGGAGATTCGCGAGTTGCTGCGGCGGGTGCCCGGGGATTCGTGGGGCCATAACCACCTGGGCTGGATACTTTACCAGGGCGGGCAGGTGCCCGAGGCGATCGCCGAGTATCAGCGCGCGCTCCAGAGCGATTCCCGCAACCTGAACGCCCTCTACAACCTGGGTTCCGCCTTGATCGACCAGGGGGACTGGGAGGGCGCGATCGGGCCATTGCAAGCGGCCCTTCACTCCGATCCCCAGGACACCGAAGCGCGCCTCCACCTGGCGTGGGCCTACGAGCAGCAAGGGCGATGGCCCGAGGCGATTGAAGAGCTCACCAATCTACTGTCGGTCGATGCCGAGGACGTCGACGCCCGCTTCGAGCTCGGCTGGTCCCTCGAGCAGATCGAGGACATCGAAGGCGCCAAGCGTGAGTACTACACGGTGCTGGCGACCGACCCCCAGCACTCCTACGCCCACCACAACCTGGGTCACATCCTCGAGCGCCAGGGGGACATGAAGGGCGCCATCCGGGAGTACCGGCGGGCACTCGACGAGGATCCCGCCAACGCCAACGCCCATCACAATCTGGCCCAGCTCTTGCGCTCTCAGGGAGACTGGAAGGGGGCGACCCGTCAGCTCCGGATTGCCCTGGATCATGTGCCTGACGACGTGGAACTGCGCTTCCTCTACGCGCATCTGCTCGCCGAGAGCGGGCAGCGAAGGCAGGCCGTCGAACAGTACCAGGAAGTCATCGCTCGCGATCCCACCGATGCCGTGGCCTACCACGACCTCGGCGCCACGCTCTACCAGCTCAAGCGCAACAAGGATGCGGCCAAGGCCTACCGGGAAGCCATCCGGATCGATCCATTCTTCGCCGAGGCCTTCATGCACCTCAGCGCGGTCCTGCGAGACCTGCGGGATCCCGCGGGGGCCGAGGAGGCCTACAAGCGGGCCGTTCAGCTCGGGCGTCTCCCTCGGCCCTCAGCGGATCCCGAGGCCTGATCACCGTACCTGCCGGGTTGGAATTGAAACGGGGCGCCATCTGGCGCCCCGTTCGGTTTTCAGGCGAGATCTCGCATGATCGAGGTCAGAACCTCCGGCCCCGGCCGCAGGTCGGCCTCTCGCAGATGCGCCAAGGGCGTCTCATGGATCTTCAGCATGTCGGTGAGAGTTTCCTGCTCGGGATTGACGTAGAAGAGTCCCGTCAGGAAAGTGCCCTCGTCGTAGGATCTGCGCAGCATCGACAGCGCCTCGAGGCGATCCGCGGGATCGAAGTCCCGCTCGATCTTCTTCAGGGTGATGCGTGAGCCGTCGTCGAGCTGAACGACCTTGGTCTCGCCGGGCTCGTAGTCCACGTCGAGGGTCTCGGAGGCTGGAACGAAGCCGATTTCGTGGAGGGGAATCTCGTTCTGCTTGGCGTAGGTGTAGCTCTTGGTCGAGCCTTCATGGTTGTTGAAGGTGACGCAAGGGCTGATCACGTCGAGGACGGCGAGGCCCTTGTGGGCGATGGCCGCCTCCAGCAACACGGCCAGCTGCTTGGGATCACCCGAGAAGGAACGCGCGACGAAGGACGCCCCCAGTTCGATGGCCAGGCTGCAGAGATCCACCGGGGGCAAGTCGTTGATTACCCCTGACTTGAGGGTCGAGCCGATGTCCGCGGTTGCCGAGAACTGCCCCTTGGTGAGCCCGTAGACGCCGTTGTTCTCGATGATGTAGATGAGCGGCACGTTGCGGCGCACCATGTGGATGAACTGCCCCATGCCGATGGAGGCGGTGTCTCCGTCTCCCGAGATGCCGATGCCCATGAGGTCCCGATTCGCCAGGAGGGCGCCGGTGGCCACCGACGGCATGCGGCCGTGGACCGAGTTGATGCCGTGGGCGCGATTGAGGAAGTAGGCGGGCGTCTTGGAAGAGCAGCCGATGCCCGAGAACTTGGCGACCCGCTGGGGATCCACGCCGCGCTGGAAGAAGGCGCGCACGATCTGGCCGGTGACGGCGTCGTGGCCGCAGCCGGCGCAGAGCGTTGAGACGGCGCCCTTGTAGTCGTTGAGCGACAGTCCGATTTGGTTGGTGACGGGAGCTTGGGTGGCCATTTACTTCCTCTCCATTTCTCTGACGCTCGTGGCGACCGTCAAGGCGTCGAGCGGCAATCCGTCGTAATGCCGGATGCTGCGAAGCTTGCCGATTTCGGGAACCTCCAGGTCGAGCGTGAGGAGTTGGTGCATCTGGCCATCACGGTTCTGATCGACGACGTAGACCCTCGCGCTCTTGGCGACGAAGTCATGCACGTCGGGGCTGAAGGGAAGGGCACGGACGCGCAGGTAATTGGAGTCGATGCCCGATTGGCGGAGCATGTCGCGCGCTTCCTGGGCCGCAGCCTCGCTGGTGCCGTAGGCGAGGATCGAGACCTCCGCGTCCCGCCAGTCGACGAGGGGTTGAGGGGCGAGCTTGCGGGCGGTGTCGAGCTTTCGCGTCAGGCGATCGACGATGAACTTGTAATCGGCAGGCCGTTCGGAGTAGCGGGCATGGGCGTCGTGGCCGGATCCCCGGGTGAAATAGGCGGCCTTGGGGTGAGGGGTTCCCGGCAGGGTTCGGTAGGGGATGCCGTCTCCGTCGACTTCCTGGTAGCGAGCGAACTCGGCGACCGTTTCCAGGTCCTCGGCGCTGAGCACCTTGCCCCGATCGAAGCCTAGCTCCGGGTAGCTGAAGGGCGCGCTCATCCAGTTATTCATGCCCAGGTCGAGATCCATGGCGACGAAGACGGGGGTTTGCAGGCGTTCGGCGAGGTCGAAGGAGTTCAATCCGTCCTCGTAGGCTTCTTGCGGGGTTCCGGGAATGAGGACGGGGTGGCGGGTATCGCCGTGGCTGAGGGTATGGAGCGAGAGGATGTCCCCTTGCATGGTGCGGGTGGGAAGGCCGGTGGAGGGGCCTGCTCGTTGGACGTCGAAGAAGACGCCGGGAATTTCGGTGAAGTAGGCGTAGCCGACGAATTCGGCCATCAGGCTGATTCCCGGTCCGGAGGTGGCGGTCATGGCACGGGAACCGGCCCAGCCGGCGCCGACGACCATGCCGGCGGAGGCGAGCTCGTCCTCGGCCTGGACCACGGCGAAGCTGGCTTTTCCGTCCTTGACGCGGTGCTTGGACAGGTAGCCGATCAGGTTTTCGCAGAGGGATGACGAGGGGGTGATGGGGTACCATGCCACGACGGTGCATCCGCCGAAGAGGCAACCGATGGCGGCCGCGCGGTTGCCATCGATGATGATCTGGCCCGAGGTGGCGTCCATGCGTTCGAGGCGGAAGGGAATCGGGGTCGTGACGTTCTCCTTGACCCAGTCGGTACCTGCCTGGACGGCGCCGAGATTGAGTTCGACCGCGCGCTCCTTGCCCTTGAACTGCTTTCGCAGGGCGGATTCGATCTCGGACATGTCGAGGCCCAGGATCTCGGCGACCACGCCGACGTAGACCATGTTGGTGACGAGTTTGCGAAGCTTGACCTCGGGGCAGGCGGCGGTGGCGAGCTTGCCGAAGGGGACGGCGAGGACGATCAGGTCGTCGCGGTCCACGGTGGCCTTGAGGTCGGAGTTGTAGATCAGGACGGAACCGGGACGGAGCTTGAGCAGGTCGTCCGCGAGGGTATCGGGGTTCATGGCGACGAAGATCTCTGAGTCGGCCTTTCGGGCGATGTAGCCACGGTGGTTGGCGCGGATGGTGAACCAGGTGGGGAGGCCCGCGATGTTCGAGGGGAAGAGGTTCTTTCCGCTCACGGGGATGCCCATCTGGAAGATGGCGCGCATCAAGATGGTGTTGGCCGATTGCGAGCCGGAGCCGTTGACGGTGGCGACTTCGATGGAGAAGTCGTTGACGATGGTCTCCTGACGCTCGAGCGTGGGCTCGCTTAGGACGTTGGCAGTCATGAATTCCTCTTTATTCCGCGTTCGACGCATGGACATTGCCTCGCGACCTTCATGCGCGCCCCGGAGAGGGCGCATGTCGAAGGTCGGGCGGGTGCCCGAGGAAATTATAGCTCCAACGTCAAATCAGCGCCTTCCTCAGTTCGATGCTGAGGGGCGCGAAACCCAGCGATCGATAAAGGGCCATCGCCGCGGCATTTTCGGGATTGGCGAAGAGCCGGATGGCCACCATGCGTTCCTGGCGGGCATGGGTCGCTGCATGGTCGAGCAGGGCGTGGGCGAGGCCCTGGCCACGGTACTCGGGGAGAGTGGCTATCGCGACGATGAGCAACTCCGGCTCCTCGAGAATGGGATGAATCGAGGGTATCCCCCAGAGGCCGGCCGCGCGGATGCCCTCGCGTTCGGCGATCCAGACGCGCTTGCCGGGAACGTCGTACTGCGCGTGGAACGCTTCGAGGGTGGTGCGCAGGCTGAGGCGCCCGAGCTTTTCGAGCGCGGGATAGGAGGCGAGGGCCGAGAGGGCGAGGACCTCCAGAAGAAAGGGCCGGTCCGAAGACCGACCCTCACGAAGGGTGAAATCGCTCACGGTTTAGAACGGGGGAAGCGTGGACTCGAGGCCCAGGCGGTAGAAACCGGGCAAGAGGTCGAGGTCGAGGTGCTCCGGCTTGTCGTTCGGGTGGTTGATGATGACCTTCTTCTTGTCCTCGGTGTACTCCAGGGCCCCCAGGTCCGTGCCCAGGTCGTTGCGCAAGGAGCCTTCGAGGGGCTTGTCGGCGGCGAAGTCGAAGCGGAGCCAGAAGTCCGTGGCGAGGCCGAGTTGCATGTGGCCGGTCACGGGTTGCGCGTCCGGAATGTCGGCTGACGTCTTGAAGCGGATAGTCCGATCGCCCACCTTGATGTTGCCCAGACCGGAGAGCTTGTGGGTGAAGGTCTGCGGGTCCGAGTTAGCGACGTCGTTCTTCGTGTAGTCCAGCGTCAAGTCGACCTCCGCGCCGGTGGGCATGGCCCCCGTCACCGTGGTTCTCACGTCCCAGAGGTCGAATTCGGTATCGCTCTGGAAAACCACCAGGGCGTTCAGCTCGTAGTCGAGCTTGCGATTGAGTCCGTCGGGATCGAAGGTGCTGGTTCCCGAGACGATCAGCGACGAGAAGGGGTCGTTGTAGGGTGCTATGGTCGTTGCGCCGGTGACGACGTAGAGGCCCTTCTCGCGGAAGGAGGACAGTTCGACCGTTTCTTCGCGCAGATAGGTCGGGAATTCCATGGTGACCGAGTAGGAGTAGCTTTCGACGATCACGCCGTCGAGGGTCCCGGTGATTTTGCCAGCGAAGGAGCCGGTTCCCGGCCAATCTTCCGCGCGCGAATCGTTCCAGACGATCCGATCGAAGTCCTCTCGGGGCAGCGCGGTGGAGGCTATCCGGTAGCCGCTCATGGAGTTGCTGAGGAGGTTGCCGCCGGAGTTGCTGAGCAAGGGTTGCTGGCTGGCCATGTTCTTGAGGGCGCCGACCTCGCGCAGGGTGGCCGCGACGTCGCCGATGGCATTGGAGGCGGCATTGCTGAGGAGCTGGTTGCCGGGATTTTCGACGGTCTCGGCGGGGGTCGTGAGGGCGGGCTTGTCCTTGACGAGGAGCCCGTCCAGGCCGGTGCAGCCAAGCAATCCCGAGGTCAGGACGGTGACGGCGAGCAAAGAAACGAGACGATGATGAAGCGACATAAATCCTCCTTGGCCAGCGGGCGCTCGGGGATCTTATACCCGGGCGATATGAAACCCTACCCGTGTATACGGGTCAAGCGGGATCGGCGGCTTGGGGTCGGGCGGCGGGGACGGGCCATGGGGAGAGCGAAAAGGGGCGGGGTTGTGAGGATCGCACCAGGCGGCAAGGAGGGGAGCGGGTATAGTGGGAAGGAGCGGCCCGGCGATGCCTGTCGCTTGACGCCGATCGTTAATTTTTGTTACGGTCTGGGCTGGCTTCGCGAGGGCGGAGGCACCGAGGCAGCAGCAACGACAAGAAACGACAAGAGAGGAAGGAGGCTTGCCTTGGAGATCATCCTGCTGAATGTCCTGTACGTGGTGCTGATAGCGGCGGTGGTCGTGGTAGGCGGTCTCTTGGCCGTTTTGCTGTGGCAGGCCGTGGCGATGGTGTCGCAGGCGCGGGAGGTGTTCCTGCCTCAGTTGCAGACGCTCCTGGTCGAGGTGCATCAGAACCTCAAGAACACCGAGGATCTCACGCGGGACGTCAACGGCAAGCTGGACAAGCTGGACGGTGCGGTCGATGCGGCCAGTTCGGCGGTGCAGTCGCTGGGTGAGAGCACGATTCTGGCCAACAAGGCGATATTGCGACCGCTCATGATCAGCGTGGCGGCCTATGCGGCGGGGTTGCAAGGCGCGGCCGCCTACCTGCGGGAGAACCGCGGCAGGCGGCCACAGCGGACGTCAGGCGTCCGAACGGGACTGAAGGCCGAGAAGGTCGGCCGTTAAACGACGGCGGGCGGTGCCTGCCAGGGTTCGACCCGGCCGTTCTTCCAGAGGCGTTCGAGTCCGTAGAACTCGCGTTCCTCGTCGAGCATGACGTGGACGACGACGACGCCGTAGTCGAGCAGGACCCAGCGTCCCTCGCGCCCGCCCTCGACGCGAGGCTGAGCATGACCGTCTTTTTCCATGGCATCTCCGACCGAGTCGGCGATCGCCTTCACTTGAGTCGTCGAGGTCCCGGTGCAGACCACGAAGTAATCCGCCACGGTGGAGACTTGCTCAATCTCGATTAAGGTGATGTCCTTGGCTTTCCGGTCATCCGCGGCCTCGGCCATCCGTTCCGCCATCTTTCGGCTATCGATCAAAAAATTCCTCCGTCTAGTGATGTGGGGCTTGCGACGGCGAGAGCGCCTTCGTCAAGATCCAGTTTCGCGCGTCGACAACCTGCGGGTGCAAAGACCTCCGCTTGTCGAGCAGATACCTTATAGTGTAATCCATCGCCATCCGCGTCGCCAGCGCCAGATCTCGGGGAGCCGCCTCGCGCACCTCCGCGAGGCCCTCGTGGGCGTTGCGCCCCGGCTCCATGTAGTCCGCCAAGAAGACCACCATCTCGAGCGGAGTCATCCCGACCCGCCCGAGCGTATGACTCGAAATGGCGTCGAGAATCTCGGGATCCGTGATGGCGAACCGCTCCCGAGCGATCGCCGCCCCCAGTTGCCCATGCAGCCGAGGTATCGGATTGACCTCGTCGATCGGCAGGATCGAGATGCCCCGCTTGCGACATTCCGCGAGAAGGACATGTCCCGGCGTCTCCCGGGCATTGTCGTGAAGCAAGGCCGCCGTGTAGGCCCGCTCCTCATCGAGTCCATGATCGGCCGCCAACCGTCGCGCCGTATCCGCCACCCGGAGGATATGCTCCACCCGCGTTGCGGAGAGCGTCTCGCGCTGGTAAGCGACGATGCTTTCGTTGAGGGTCACTTTGGAAATCATCTGGCGTCCTTCGATCCTGGTCTTCAAAGACCCTCCGCAGGCGGACCCGTCTTTTTCGAGACGAAAAGACCGGCAGACCGGAAGAGATTGTAACGCTCGATGTAAGCCATGGTCAATCGAGGAACCAAAGTATCGATCGGCTTTCCGGCTGCCAGGCACGCACGAATCTGCGTGCTCGAGACCGTGACGGGCTCCATGTCGAGGATCCGAATCCGCGCTCGGTAGTCGAGCGGCATCGCCTCCCAGACGGCGCGCAGGGCGTCGCCATGTAGATCCGCCCGCGGCACCACCAGGAAGCTGGCCTGTTCCAGAATACCTGCCACGTCTCGCCAGCGCGGCAAGGTCAAGAGATTGTCAGCTCCGATGATCCAGTTCAACTCGGCCGTGTCTCCGAGTTCCCGCCGCGCGATTCTCAGCGTATCCACGGTGTACGACGGCCCCTCGCGGTCCATTTCCCAGCGCGCGGCGCGGTATTGGGGCAGCTCGAGCGTCGCAAGCACGATCATGGTCCAGCGATCGAGATCGGGAGCGGGCGGGAGTTCCTGCTTGAGCGGGGAGATCCGGGTGGGGATGAATAGGATCTCGGCGAGATCCGCCTGAGCCATGGCCGCCGAAGCCACCGCCAGGTGGCCGTTGTGGATGGGGTCGAAGCTGCCCCCGAAGAGCCCGATGCGCGTCACCGAACCTGCCCGTTTCCCCGAACCAGGTACTTGGTGGTCGTCAGCTCCTTGAGGCCCATCGGTCCGCGGGCGTGGAGCTTCTGGGTCGAGATGCCCACCTCGGCCCCGAAGCCGAACTCCCCGCCATCGGTGAAGCGGGTGGAGGCATTGACGTAGACGGCCGCTGCGTCCACCTCGGCGAGGAAGCGCTCGGCAGACGCGTAGTCGCTGGTGACGATGGCCTCGGAATGGCGGGTCCCGTAGCGCGAGATGTGAGCGAGGGCGTCATCGAGGGAATCCACCACGCGCACGGCCAGGATACGATCCAGGTACTCGGTCTCCCAGTCGGCCTCCGTGGCGGCAACGGCCTCGGGAAAGACCTGCCGGACCCGTTCGTCGCCCCTGATCTCGATGCCGGCCTCGCCGAGTCGCCCGAGCGCGGCAGGAAGCCAGTCCTCCGCGCGGCCGGAATGGACCAGGAGGGACTCGGTGGCATTACAGACGCCTGGGCGCTGGCACTTGGAGTTGACGATGATGTCCGTGGCCATGGCCGCATCGGCCGAGGCATCGACGTAGACGTGGCAGTTTCCGACCCCGGTCTCGATCACGGGAACCTTGGCCAGCTGGATCACGCGCTGAATCAGGCCGGCCCCGCCCCGCGGGATGACGACGTCGAGGAGGCCCGTGAGCCCCAGCATCTCGTCCACTGCGTACCGCTCCGGGGTCAAGACGCCCTGGACGAGGTCGGGGCTCAGTCCGACGGATTCCAGGCCGCGCTGCACCAGGGCGACGAGGGCGAGATTGGATTCCCATGCGGCCGAGCTGCCCCGCAGCAGGAGGGCATTTCCCGACTTGAGACAGAGTCCGGTGGCCTCGATGGTGACGTTGGGGCGGGACTCGTAGATGAAGCCGACCAGCCCGAGGGGAACGCGAATCTGCTCGATGCGCAGCCCATTGGGGCGGGTCCAGCCTCTCAGGACTTCCCCCAGCGGATCGGGCAAGTCCACGATGTCACGGAGGCCCTTGGCCATCTCGGAGACGCGGTCGCCCGCGAGGGAGAGCCGGTCGAGAAGGGGAAGCGGCGTGCCGGTAGCCTGGGCGCGCGCGAGGTCTCGCAGGTTGGCCTCGCGGAGGAGGTCGGCTTCGTCGATGAGCATGCGGGCGATCGCGAGCAAGGCGCGATCGCGCGTCGCCGAGTCCTGGCGGGCAAGTTCGCCCGCGACACGCTTGGCATTCTCCGCCTGCTGACGGACGGTCGGAATCGTGGCGGCCATGGCACCCTCCTTTTGTGAACCCGAGGATCTCGGCCCCCCCTAGGGCAAGCGGCTCAGAGGAGAGCCAGGTTGTCCCGGTGGACCACCTCGTCGGCGGGCTTGTAACCCAGGATCGCCTCGATCTCGGCCGATTTCCGGCCGGTGATCCGGCGGATCTCGTCGGAAGCGTAGTTGGTGATGCCGCGAGCGAGCTCATGGCCGTCGAGCGACATGAGTCGGACCGGGTCGCCGGCGGTGAACTCGCCCTCGCTGTGCGAGATGCCCGCCGGAAGCAGGCTCTTGCCGCCGCTCTGAACGGCATGGGCGGCTCCGGCATCGACCACGAGAACGCCCTTGGGCGAGAGTCCATAGGCCAGCCAGCGCTTGCGGCTCTCCATGCGGTCTTCCCGGGCGAGAAACAGAGTGCCTCCGGGATCACGGCCCTCGACGAGGTCGATGAGCCGCTCGGGGGCGCGCCCGGTCATCAGCATCATCGGGATCCCGCTCGCGGTGGCGATACGGGCGGCGGCCAGCTTGGTCACCATGCCCCCGGTGCCGAGGTCCGAGCCTGAACCCCCGGCCAGGGCCTCGATTTCCGGGGTGATCGCCGGAACCTCTGGCAGGAGGCACGCATCGGCATGGTGATTGGGATTACGGTCGTAGAGGCCGTCGACGTCCGAGAAAATGACCAGCCACTGGGCCTCGATCAACTGGGCGACCAGTGCCGAGAGGGTGTCGTTGTCCCCGAACTTCAGCTCGTCGACGGCCACCGAGTCGTTCTCGTTGATGACGGGAACGACCGGCGGATCGAAGTCGAGCAGGGCCTGGAGGGTATTTGAGGCATTGAGATAGCGCTGGCGGTCGGCGAGATCCGCGCGGGTGAGCAGGATCTGCGCGGAAGCGAGCCCCAGCGGGGCGAGGACGGATTCGTAGGCGTGCATGAGCAGGCCCTGCCCGACGGCGGCGGCGGCTTGCTTTTCGGGGAGGGTACGCGGGCGATGAGAGATGCCGAGCCGGAACCTCCCGGCGCCCACGGCTCCGGAGGTGACGATGACGACGCGCCACCCGCGGTCGACGAGGTCGGAGACCGTCATGGCAAGGCGCATGAGCACCTTGCCATTGAGGCCGAGGGGAGAAGTGACGGTGGAGGTTCCGACCTTGATGACCAGGCGGCGCGAGGTCATTCGACGTAGGTGAACTCCAGCGACCCCACCTTGACGGTGTCTCCGTCCTTGACGCCCCGAGCCTTGAGAGCGTCGTAGACGCCCAGCTTGGACAGGGTGCGTTCGAGACGATGGAGAGACTCCGGGTCGTCCGGGTCGAGGTGTTCGATCATGCGTTCGATCCGGGACCCGGTGACGACCCAGACGCGGTCCTGGCGGGTGAGTTCGAAGGGTTTGACCGGTGCGGCCGCTTCCGGAACGGTGGGGATGAAGGACGGCGGCGGCGGGAGCTGGGAGATCCGGTGTTGGACGTAGTTGAGAAGCTCCTTGAGCCCCTCGCGGGTGGCCGCGGAGATGGGGAAAACCGCGAAGCCTTGGTTTTCGAGTTCAAGGCGGGTGCGTTCCAGGTTTTCCTGGGCACTGGGCAGGTCGATTTTGTTGAGAACGGCGACCATGGGACGGGTAGCCAGTTCGGGTGAGTAGGAATGGAGTTCGGAGTTGATGATGTTCCAGTCCTGGAGGGGGTCCCGCTCCTCGGGTCCTCCGGAGAGATCCAGGACGTGCAGCAGGAGGCGGGTGCGCTCGACGTGTCGGAGGAACTCGTGACCGAGTCCGGCACCGGAGTGAGCTCCCTCGATGAGGCCGGGGATATCGGCCACGACCACGGTATCCTCGCCCAGTTTGACGACTCCGAGTTGGGGTTCGAGGGTGGTGAAGGGGTAATCGGCGATCTTGGGCTTGGCGGCCGAGATGACCGAGATGAGGGTGGACTTGCCCGCGTTGGGGAAACCGACGAGTCCGACGTCGGCGAGAAGCTTGAGTTCCAGGCGCAAGTTGAATTGGACACCGAGCGTTCCGCGTTCGGCGGTGGTGGGGGCGCGGTTGGTGGGAGAGGCGAAGCGGGCGTTGCCGCGGCCTCCCTTTCCGCCGGGGGCGGCGAGATAACGCTCGCCTTCTTGGCTGAGATCCGCGAGGATGTGGCCCGAGTCGGCGTCGTAGACCACGGTTCCGACGGGAACCCTGACGATGACGTCCTTGGCACCCTTGCCGTGACGGTTCTTGGCGGTGCCGCCGGCACCGGCTTCGGCCTCGAATTCCTTCTTGAAGCGGAAGTCGAGAAGGGTTGAGAGATCATGGGTGGCTTCGATGAGAACCGAGCCTCCGTGACCTCCATCTCCGCCGGAAGGGCCGCCGTAGGCGACGTACTTCTCGCGGTGGAACTGGACGGCGCCGTCGCCGCCGTCTCCTGATTTGACCTTAATATTGGCGCGATCGATAAACATAATATAAACAGTGTAAGGCCTGGCGCTCCGCCCCGTCAACGAGAGAGCATGCATTGACGCCCGGCGATCCCGCGCTAGCATGGGCATGAGATCCCGTCGCAGCAAGCAATCAAGCCATGATTCGCCTGCACCTTGCGATCGGAGGTTGGGGATGGCTGAGATCCGGCTTTTCGCGCTCCTGGCGGTCATGATCCCGGTTTTGGCGGGGATGCCTGGGTCGGGAGCGGCCTCGGCCCAGGGCGAATCGGACGGCGTTCCCATGCAGGCCTATGGTCGAATCATCCCGGCGGGGCCGGTGTTGAGGTTCGACACGACCGAAGGGACGTTCCGGGTCATGCTCTTCGGCGCGCATGCCCCGCGCCTGGTGCGAGCCTTCCTGGAGAGCGTCTCCGCGGGGGCGTTTCGGCAGGAGGGATTCTGGCTGGCTCGCGCCGAGGGGATTCAACTCGGCTCTCCGATGACCGACGTCTCGGACGGCGGATCCCGGGATGTTCGTTCGGGCTCGCCCGGGTCGCGCCCCTTGCGCGACAGTGCGAGCATTCCCTTCCTCGCGACCATGGGAGCCCACGGTTTCGACGGCACGAGTCTGAGGCCGATCGCTGGGAGCGTCATGGTCGATTCTCGCTTCATCGTGGGCGGGCAGTTGCTGAGAAGGGAGTACTTCGTGGCGCGCGGGGCGGGGTTCCGGCGCGGGGAGGTGATCGGGCACGTGATCTCGGGGATGGCCACCGTGCGGCGCCTGGATTCCCGGGACGGCATCCTGGCGGTCAGGGTCGAGTGAATTGGCTCCAAGATCCGCCAGAGGGCCATCGGGGGCGTGTTCAGGGAAGCGCGACGGTACCGCCGAACAGGCTGGAGCCGGGGCGAACGTCCATTTTCCATGGCCGCTCCTGCTCCGAGTTAAGCAGGTAGTAGGCGGTTCCCCAGCGGCGCGAGGGGCCGGTAACGTTTGCTGGTTTGGCTATCGGTCGGGGCTGGATGCCTGTGAGCTTGATGCTGCCGTAAGTCCCGCGAAGATTGATCTCGGGAGCATAGGAATAGCGGGGATCCGTGGTCAGCCCCAGCCCGAAGATGGCGTTGGCGAGGGTCCAGTCCGAGAAGACGTCCTCGAAGGTGGCTCCGCGGGGCAGCAAGGCTTGGGTCACGCCCGAGACGCCCACCTGGGGGGACTTGATGACGTCGCGAATCATCGCTTCGGAGAAGCGATCGTAGAGGTAGCGCGAGAAGAGGTAGCTGAGGCCGTAGGAGAAGCCGCGCGGATTGTCTGACCAGTCCGTGAGGGAGTACTTCTCGGGGTTCGCCTGGAAGAAGGCGATGTCCTTGGCTATCTCGTCGTTGCCGTTTCGCAGGCCCCAGCCGCAGAGGTCCATGGCGAGCATGGCGAGGGCCTCGTCCAGCCAGGTTTCCTCGGGTGCGTTGCGGTTGGGGAGGAGGACTTTCTGGTTGTAGATGACCAGGTGGGTGAACTCGTGAGCCAGGGTGCCGTAGGTGGTCCAGGCCTTCTGCTTGAAGATCTGGTCGGTCAGGAAGATGACTTCTTTTTCGTTGGAGTGATCCCGAACGTTGCCTTGGCTGGCGATCCGGGCGTGGAGGTCGCGGCTCCAGAAGTAGCCCATCAGGCCTGCATCCTTGCCGAAGTTGTCGACCGCGGGGGAGATGACGATGTAGACGCGGCGATCGCCGTCGATGCCCGGATCGGGGCTTGCGCCGAAGACCTGGGTCACGCGGGGGTAGATGATGGACTCGAAGGCCGCAGCCAGCTCTCCCAATTTCGAGCTGAGGTTCGGATCGGCGTGGAGGGAGCTTGCGGTATCGACGAAGAAGTAGGCATTTTCCGTGGGGGGGATGACCAGCTTGGCTTGTTGCGGCTTGTCACCCGTCCACTGAGAATTGCCGATGTTGACCCAGAAGGGTCGGGTTTCGTCTTTTTTCGGGGGCGGTGAGACCTCTTGGAGGCGGCGCTGCGGCTCGGCGACGGTCTCGGCGGCCAGGGCCCGGGAGGACTCTCGAAAACGGCTGTGGGCGTCTCCACGGGGGCCTGGAAGGGCGTCAGGGTCGGTGGCGGGCAGTACCTGGAGGCGGAAGCTCTCTTCGCGCAGGGCCGTGGGGCCGGCGGAGAGGGCGAAAAGCAGCTTGCGGGCGCTACCGAGATTGAGTAGCCCGCTGGACTGGGGCCCCACGATGAACTGACGGACGCGCCCATCGACCCCTTGCCGGAGGTCGATCTCGGAGGAAGTCGTGGGGGGGAAAAGGTTGCACCCCGTCAAGACAGCCAGCATGAGGGCCATCGACAGGGGTCCGAGCCGTCGCACCATGGCCATCCCCCCTCACGTCCGCGTCCTAAGGCCATCGCCGACGTCAAGCGCCGAACCCGTCGCGGTTCAAGTCCAGCCACAATCCGGAAGACGACCTGACACTACCCTAGCGGGAAGGCTCAGGCTCGTCAACAGGCCCTTTAGGCAATATGCCCCGATTCCCGGTCATTCATCACGAAGCTCCCAGCGGCCCCGAGGGGACACTGAGAGCAAGCGATGCGGGCGGAACCCGCCGCATGGAAACGGGGGTGCGGTCAGGAACTGACCGCGAAGGCCTTCTGGCTCAACGACGCCGTGGTCGCGTTGAACTTCAGGCTCATCGGCTGCCCGCAGCAAAGGGGCGCAATCCGGATGAAATCGTCCTTGCGAATGGCATGCGCACAGCGCACGCAGATCAGCCCGCCGCTGTGAATTCGCATCGAGAACCCACAACACTGGGGAATATCACGTTTCTCACCGCAAAGGTGACAGGTCAGCTTTCTCATCGTTCGTCCTCGTAAAGGGGGCGAACTCCGAATCGAATCGGAGCATGATTCCACTCTATCAAGCCTCCGGCTAAAGGTCAAGAGAAGGTAATCGAAAGTTTAAGGAAAAATTAAGCAGAATCAGCTAAAAAAAGTCATTTAGCCTGGATGGCAGCCAGGAGGTCACGGACCTCCGCATCCGCGGTCGCGATCGCCTCAAACCGCTGGGCGGGCCCCTCCGCCCCGCTGAGATCGACGGCAGAACCCGCTAGGGTGGCCGCTCCGCGCACGACGTGCTCGAGCTCGGTAATCTGAGCCTGAGACATGCCCTCCATGCGGCCGGTTCCCGCTGCCCTCAACAGGCCTTCCGCCACGAGGGTCGAGACGGCGCTCAGATCCATCACCGTCGAATCACCCGAGGCCTTGACCAATCCGGAAAGTCGCAGGGACTTTCCGTTCTTACCCCTCACCGTGGCCCGGATGACCGAGACCCGCTCGGACGGCACTCCCCCGAGGCGGAAGTTACCGGAAGCGTCGCTTCGAGTGGTCGAATTGGCAACCGGAAGGCCCGCGAGCATGAAGGATTGAAGCTCGGCATGCTCCCCCACGGAGACCTCCCCGGGGAAATACGCCGAAGTCCGGTACCCCTCCAGGCCGCCGATGGCCGTGAGCTGCGCCTCCGGAACGCGGACCTGGCCCGAAACGGAAACTCCCAGGAAGCCGAGAGAGCCGAAGAAATCCGCGCAACCGGAAAGAGCGACGGTGGCCGTTAGCAAGAGGGGAACGGCGAGCGAGATTCGCATGGGGAAGATCCTCCATCCCGAGGTTTAGCGAGGGCCAACGCGAAGCCTCGCGGGGAATCTCCATTCTAGCGCGCTGCCCGGCGTTTGCGCATGCCCGGGGAAAATTCTTCGAAAAGGGTCACCCTGACGGCGGCCGTAGCGATTGCTTCCATGAGGGGAATCCGAGGGGCGGGACCCGCAAGACTTAGCCGTTTGAACGGCGCAAAGGGCGTCATGGCGGGGATGCGAGGGCGATCGTTAACATTTGACGATTAAGTTATGTTTTGATTAACTGGAGCTAGCCAGAGCTTCGTCGCCAAGAGGCGATCGCATGGCTTCATCGTCGCACTTCCCCGAGAAAGGATACGATCCCCATGCAGAAACTCACGCGGCTGGTTCCCCTGGCGATAGCCTTGACGCTGGTGGCGGCCCCGGCGGCGATCGCGCCGGCCTTCGCCCAGGGCACTGCGAAGATGCAGCAAGAGCACGCCATGCGAGGTACCACCAGCACCGGCTACATGCTCAATCATGCCTACCAGGAAGCAATTCATGCTCACGAAGCCGCCGCCCTGGGCATGAACGACATGGCCACGAACCACCTGGAAAACGTCAGGCTCACGGTGGCCATGATCGATCCCCAGCAGAGCGGCATGAACGCGGGCTTGCAGCAGCAACTCGCCGCCATCCGGGAGAGCGTCTCGAACGTCGACTTGCCGGATGACCGCGCCAGAGCCACCCAGAACACCCAGCAGGTGGTCAGTCAGTTCGTGGCATTTTATGGCCGCATGCCGCAAGGCATCGGGGGCGGCGGCGGGGCGGCCCAAGCTGAGGTCTTGATGCCCACCGTCTTCGACCTGACGACCATGGCCACCTCGGAGGCCGCCCAGGTCCAGACTTCGGTCGTCTCGCGCGACTGGGCCGAGACCCAGATTCACGCCAAGGACGTGGTCAGTCACCTCGACAAGGCCATCAAAGCGGCCGAGAGCGGCACGCGTCGCCTCGACGCGGCGATCGTCAACGAGCTGAAGAGCGTACGCAAGGACGCCAACAACCTGATGACCCAGACGCGCAACAAGAACCAGCAAGCGAGCCAAACTGCCGGCAAGCTCGTCGGGCGCCTGGGCACCCTGACCCCCAAGATTGCCCGATCCATCGAGACGACGCAGGGCGGGGGCGCCGGCCAGCAGATGCCGAGGCGATAGCACCGTCGGCACGGCGACAGCAGCCCTCCCATGGCGGCGCGACCCACGGGTCGCGCCTTTTGCGCGTCTTTCCGCTTTACGGGCTTCCGGAAGCACCCTAGACTGGAGGTTCAGATCGTAGAAGGGGGCCAACCCAATGGAAAAGACAGCCGTCGCGCAGATCCTCGAGGAGATCGGTACCTACCTGGAGTTGCTGGGAGAGAATCCCTTCAAGGTGAAGGCCTTCACCGGCGCCGCCCGGATCATCGAGACGCTCGAGGGAGACCTCGCCTCCCTGGTGGCTTCCGGCGAGATCAAGGGGATCAAGGGAATCGGCCCCGCCACCCGCGACGTGATCGCCGAGCTGGTGAGCCAAGGCCGCTCGTCCGTCCACCACGAGTTGAAGGCGGGAATCGCCCCAGGGCTGATCGAGATGCTGGAGATTTCCGGTCTGGGGCCCAAGAAAATCAAGGCGATTCACGAGGGGCTGGGAATCTCCAGCGTGGGCGAACTGGAATATGCCTGTCTCGAGAACCGTTTGGCGACGCTTGCGGGCTTCGGCGCCAAGACCCAGGAGAAGATACTCAAGGGGATCGCGCTGCGCAAGGCTTTTCGGGGTCGCCACCTCTACGTCGACGCCCTGCCTAGTGCCACACGCATCCTTTCGGAGCTGGAACGGCATCCCGACGTCATCCGGGTGGCGCTCGCAGGCTCGATGCGGCGCCGCATGGAAACCGTCAAGGACCTGGACTTCGTCGCGTCCTCCGCGCATGCCGAGCGCGTCATGGCCGATTTCGCGGCGCACGGCGACGTTGCCGAGGTCCTGGCTCACGGTCCGACCAAAAGCTCGATTCGGCTGTCCAACGGGCTTCAGGTCGACCTTCGCGTGGTCACGGACACCGAGTTCCCCTTCGCCCTGCACCACTTCACGGGCAGCAAGGATCACAACGAGGCCATGCGTTCCCGTGCCAAGGGGCTCGGGCTGAAGATCAACGAGTACGGCTTGTTCCGGGGGGCGGAACTCATCTCCTGCCAGGACGAGCATGACTTCTTCCGGGAACTGGGCCTCGACTTCATCCCGCCCGAACTGCGCGAGGGCCTCGACGAGATCTCCCAGGCCGAGCGGCATGGGCTTCCGGAGCTCGTCAAGGAAGCGGAAATCCAGGGGGTCTTCCATGTCCATACCACCTACTCGGACGGAACGGCGACCCTCGAGCGCATGGCCATGGAGGCTCAAGCTCTCGGCTACAGCTACCTCGGCATCTCGGATCACTCGCAGGCGGCAACCTACGCGCATGGGCTGACCCGCGATCGGATCCGGGAGCAACACGCCGAGATAGACGCCCTCAATGCGAGGCTCGACGGCCTGAGAATCCTCAAGGGGATCGAGGCCGACATCCTCGCCGATGGCAGCGTCGACTACGACGACGCCACCCTCGAGGGCTTCGACTTCGTCATTGCGAGCATCCACTCGCGTTTCGGGATGGACCAGGCCCGGATGACCGAGCGGATGGTCACGGCCATCCGTCATCCCCGGGTGACGATGCTGGGGCACATGACGGGCCGGTTGCTGCTGGCGCGCGAGCCCTACGCGCTGGATCTCGAGACGATCTTCCGCGAAGCGGCGGCTCACGGGGTGATCATCGAGCTCAACGCCAACCCGCATCGCCTGGACATCGACTGGCGGCATCTGCGTCGTGCCCTGGCGCTGGGCGTGCGCATCTCGATCAACCCGGATGCGCATTCGGTCGATGGCTTGAAGGACGTGGGCATCGGCATCGGCATCGCTCGCAAGGGGGGAGCGGCCGCCACCCAGGTCTTCAACACCCAGAGCCTCGAGGACGTGCTGGCTCACCTTTCCCGTCGGCGCGCGCCCGCCTCGATTTGAAGGAGGCGCCCCGGTACTTTCAGCAACCCGCCTCACGTTGTGGGGGACGATTCTCCACGCTAACATGACCCTGATTCAGCCCGAGACTGGCTTGAGGCGGAGGGGGGAATATGGAAGGCGTTGAGCGCAACGAAGCGGAAAAGTCCGAGCAGGAAAAGGACTTTCTGAAACGGTCCTTGCTCGATCAATCGACGGTCGAGAAGGAGGTCGGCGGAGACGAGGAACTCACCAGCGGGATCCCCTATGAGACCAACGCGGGGGAAGGGGCGGAGACCGTGATGGATCGCGAGCTCCGCGCCGATGGGCCCGCCGACGAACGCGGGTATCGCCGTCTGGACGAACCGAGCAAATGAAGCGAGGCCCTCCCCGAACGGGGAGGGCCTCGTGTTACTGGCTCAAAGCTTTTGAAACACCGCGCCGCTCATGCCGGGCAGCTGAACGTCCACCTTGCCGGCTTGCACCTTGTAGGTCTTGCCGGTCAGGGCCTCCTTGATCGAGGCACCCTCCTCGAAAGCCGAGCTCAAGTCCAGAGCGACGGTCCGGGAATCGCTTCCGGCGTTGAGAAGCACGGCCACTTTCGATTTGGCGTCCTCCCGAACGTAGGCGAAGAGCCGGTGGTGATTGTGACGCAGAATCGAGCGAAACTCGCCGGTCCGAAGCGCGGTGCTGGAGTTACGGAGGGCAATCAGGCGCTTGTAATGCGCGTGCATGTCCCGGTCCTGACGGGAAGCCGTCCACTCGAAGCCGCCGCGATTGTCAGGATCCTTTCCTCCGACCATGCCGATCTCATCGCCGTAGTAAACGACCGGAGTGCCCGGATAGGTCAACTGGAAGAGAGACATCAGCTTGGCCTTGTTCCGGTTGCCGCCCGCCTCGGTGAGGACACGGGGCACGTCATGCGAACCGGTGATGTTGAACATGACCTGGGTGATCTCGGGGTGGTAACGACGGCGAAGGTTGGAGAGGTTCCGGTCCAGGTCATCGACCGCCATCTTCTCGTAGGCGAAGAAGTTGAGGACGTTCTCGCGGAAAACGTAGTTCATGCTGGCGTCGAACTGATCGCCTTGCAGCCAGCGGTCGGCCTCGTGCCAAAGTTCGCCCACGATGTAGGCCTCGGGATTGATGGCGCGTACCTTCTTGCGGAAGGTGCGCCAGAACGCGTCCGAGTCAATCTCGTTGGGAACGTCGAGACGCCAGCCGTCGATGCCCTGTCGGGTCCAGTACTCGGTCACCTCGAAGAGGTGGTTCTGGACGTCCGGACTCTCCTTGGCGCGAAGCTGGGGCAGGGTCCCGAAGCCCCACCAGGCGTTGTAGTTGGGCTTGGGGGTATGGACGACAGGGAAACCGTGGATGGTGTACCAATCCCAGTACTTCGAGTTCTTGCCGTTCTTCTTGGCATCCTGGAAGGCCCAGTGGTCGTCGCCGGTGTGATTGAAGACGCCGTCGAGGATCACCTTGATGCCGTTCTGGTGGGCGGCGGCAATGACCCGCTTGAAGGTCGCGAGATCGCCGAAGGAAGGATCGATCTGCATGTAGTCGGCGGTGTTGTACTTGTGGTTGGACGACGCCTTGAAGAGCGGGTTGAAGTAGATGGCGGTGACGCCCAGATCCTTCAGGTAGGGCATCTTTTGCAGGACGCCGTCCAGGTCGCCGCCCATGAAGTTGTCGTAGGTAGGCTTGCTTCCCCAGGGTTCGCTACCTTGGGGGTCGTTGGCGCGGTTGCCGTTATGAAAGCGCTCCGGGAAGATCTGATAGAAAACGGCGTTCTTGGCCCATTCCGGAGTGTCGACCTGTCCGCGGCGCGCCTGGCCCTCGAGGACTCCCTCCGTGGCCTGCCCCGCGCCTAGCGGACCGAACATGCCGCAACCCGTGAGCGTGATGGCTCCCGCGAGCAGTACAGCCAGTGACTTCAATTTCGACGCCAATGTCCGATCCTCCCTGGCTCAAACCGCGATGAGCTCGACCCACCCGCGATGGATGCGAGGAGGTTATCGGGACCTAGTTGCTTAATCTTGCCTTAATCGCGAAAATAGGGCGCCGAGCTTGGCCCGGCGCCCTTCATCGGGGAGTCGAAAGATTGAGGGCTAGGGGAAGCGCCAGGCACCCTTTTCGTCGTAATGGAAATCTCCCTGGCGGAAGAGCGCTCCGCCCCGGTAGAGGACGTAGTCGGTGAGGGTATGGGGCATGGTGACGTCCGACATGACCACCTCGTCGGTGGAACCGGTGACGATCCGAAAGGGGAGAGCGGGGTTGTAGGGATTGGGGATGGCGGTCACGAGGCGAAGATCCGCGCCCTGGAAGCGATGTTGACCCAGGTGGAGATCTCCCTTCGAGACCTTGATGGGCACGTACTTGAGCAGGGCCTTGAGATAAGCGTTCGACTCCGGCGTGCCGTAGATGAGAAATACCGTCTGGGCCGGATCCGCCGCCGAGGCTTGAAACGAGGTCATGACCGGCAGGGTGATCCCGAACTTCTCGCGGTAGCGGTCCACCATGCGCTTCACGAAGGCATCAGCCTGCTTGCGAAGTTCGGGGTCCTTGGGCTCGGGACGGATGAGCACGGTCCGGCGGAGGTATCGCTCCTCGGCCGTTGCGGAGATGGGGCCCATGAAGCGCTTGGCGTTGGTTTCGATTCGCCGATGCTCCCCGGCATCCTTCCAGAAGCTCATGGTGGCCATCATGCGGGGGTAATAGCTCTCGAGGGTGGGGTAGGTCTTGCGATCGGCCTGGTAAGCCGCGAGGAGATCGAAGAACTGGCGAACGTACCAGTAGCCATCCCGCTCATGCTTGAGGAGCTCATGCTGGGCTTCGCGCACCTTGCCGCGGGCCTGGAACATGCGGGCCCCCACCGCCCGGAGGATGTGTTGGTCGATGGCGGCGGCCCAGGTCGTGATGCCGCGGGGCGCGAGTCGATCGGCGAGCGGAGAGAAGAGCTCCTGGGTTTCGGTGATGTCGCGTTCGAAGCGCGACGTGAGCTGAGAGACCACGGCCTGGCCGACGGCTGTTTCGATGGCGAGGAAAAGGCGCGCGGGCTGGTAGAAGTCGGGCTCCTGCTGACCCGTGGCGCCCAGTGGCGCAATCAGACAGACGATCTCGTGGCTGCCGTCCGCGTGGGTCAGGGGGATTCCCAGGGCCGGCGAGGTGAGAAGCGGGGCGGGAACGATGGTGACCCGATCCGCGCTAATACCGTAGAACTCCTCGATTCTTCCGATGACATCGTCAACCTCGAGGAGAGCGGACACCTTCCTGGAGACTGCGGCGAAGAGCGCGCCATGGCTGGAATGAAAGTCCATGAAGCGGGATTCGGCGGCGAAGGCCTGGATAGCCTTCGCGAGGGCGCCAAGCTTCTCGGAGTTCGCCTCGAGGTCGGCGGGGAGCGGACCGTCGAGGGACATCGTCGGGGCGGAGAGCAGCATGGCGAAGCGATAGGGCTGGGTGCCGACGAAGCCTTGCGCCTGCAAAGCTTCGAGAAGCTTCACGGCTTCATGGGAGCCGAGGCGATGGAAAGTGGCGGCGGCAGTAGCGCGGTAGGCGATCGCCACGTCATCCTGTTGCTGCTTGCCCAAGCGCGTCATGCTGATCAGCAGACTCATCAGCTCGATTCGAGGATCGGCCGCGACCTTGAGCCGGGCCGCTGGGGCCGAAAGTTCGGCAGGCACCGACAGCTCGACCATGGGATTCGCGGGAGGGGCCGGCAGCTCCACCTGCGCCAATGCCGGCACCCCGAAAGAAGCCAGCAGTGCAGCGGATAGCACCATTCGACGCGCAGGGATCACGGGCATGTCCTCTTCTTGATTCCGATGGGTTTGGTCAAGCCCATGATAGCCCGCATGGGCCGATTTGGCCAGAACAGTCGCTCGCGCAAAGCGTCCGAGCGCCGCTAGAGGCGCCTTCCTTGACGCAAAGAGGGGCTCTGTTATGATGGCTATAAGCGATCGAGGCCTTTCGGCCCGTTGCCGAGCCTGTTTTTATAGCTCCGCGTAGTCATGACGATTCCCTTTATTCTATCCGTATAGAATCCCGCATAGAACCCCACCAGCAGGAGTGTGACGATGTTCGAAGAGCGCCCGACGACGGAGATCGACTTGAAAGCCGCTCCCGCCCCGCTGGTCGATCTCCGACCGACCTCGCGGAACATGATCGATCTCGACGTGCGTTCGGAGATCGGCCGAATCAGAACCGTGATGATCCACCATCCGGGAGCGGAAGTGGACCGCATGGTGCCGACCATGATGGACGAACTCCTCTTCGACGACATCCTATACGGGGACCGTGCCCGCGAGGAGCACGACAAGTACCGTCAGGTGCTGTCGTTGGTAGCCGATGAGGTTCTCGACATTCAGGACATTCTGGCCGAGAGCCTGGAGGACGGGCAGGTTCGCGAATCGTTCGTCGAGATGCTGAGCTTCCTCGAGCAGCTTTCCTTCGAGACGGCGGCATTCCTGCGTTCGCTGGATGCCAAGCAACTCGCCAAGGCGGCTATCAGCGGTCTGGAGCTTCCCTTGCATCAGGTCGAGCATCACCCGAGCCCGACGGTGCCCTTTCTTCTCAATCCGCTTCCCAACATGCTCTTCATGCGCGATCCGCTGGTGGTGATGGGCGACGGTGCGCTCCTGGGCTCGATGGCCCGCATGGCGCGCCGCCGTGAGCCGCTCATCATGAAATACGCCTACGCCTATCATCCGCGGCTGCGCCTGAAGGAACGGAATCGCTTCTACTTCGACGACCTGAGCATTCCCGCGTTCCGCCGCCGCATGAACCTGCCCAGCATCGAAGGTGGGGATGTCCTGGTCCTCAGCGACAAGGTCTTGGCCATCGGCGTGTCCGAGCGGACCACGGAAGCCGCGGTGGAGCTGCTGGCTCAGGCGATCAAGGATCGCACGTCCATCGAGACCATCCTGATGGTCCTGATGCCGCGCCAGCGGGCGGCGATGCACCTGGACACGGTCTTCACCCAGATCAGCGCCACCGAGTGCCTCGCCTATCCCCCGATGTTCATGCCCGACGGCGTCGAGCTGCTACCGGTGGTCAAGAAGGACCTCCGCGGGGGGCAAATTCGGAGCACCTACAAGGAGAGCCTGCTCTCCGCGCTCAAGGACGAGGGGATCGACCTCGAGCCGGTATGCTGCGGAGGCAAGGGCGATCGCATCTCGCAGCAGCGGGAGCAGTGGACGGACGGCGCCAACGCCTTCGCCATGGCCCCAGGCGTCATCGCGATTTACGAGCGGAACCTGCGTACGGCTGACGAACTCTCGGCCCACGGCTACGCGGTGGTCCATGCCGACGATTTGCTCGCAAAGCCCACAAAATACCGCCTGGACGGATCCGAGAAGGTGGCGGTCCTGATTCCCGGCATGGAGCTCTCGCGGGCCCGCGGTGGCGCGCGCTGCATGACCATGCCCCTGGTCCGGGACGCCCTGTAAGCCTTCTCTCGCCTTGCAAAGAAGCGGGGCCCGCAATGCGGGCCCCGCTTCTTTGCGTCAAATCGGGAAAGGCCCGGGCCTTTCCTGTCGCCTAATCCGAGGTTCCGCGATCCCGCAACCACTGCTCGAACCAGACTCCGGGGCCCTTCGGCAACAAGGACTCATCGAGGCGGTGCACGTTGAGGTCGATTTCAATGGAGAGATGCTCACGCAACCGCTCGCTCTGGAGCGGATCGCGACCCGTCCCGACGTAGGCCGTGGTGAACGGATGAATCTTGAAGTACTCCGGCAAGACCTCCAGCAGGTTGCCGGGAAGGATCTTGACCGTCAGGATGAAGTCCTTCTGGGTGAACAACGGGAATTCCTCGAGTTGCTGCGAGATCACGCGCTGGACTTCTTCGAAGATCTCGAGCGGTTCATCCTTGGTCTGCGCGTGGAAAATCACGATCTCGATGGGCCCCGAAGCGGCATGTTTCTTGAGCATGTAGCTGAGGAGGTTCACCAGGCGAACGGGATCGACGTAGGCCACGCAAATCACCAGACGGGGAAGATCTTCGGGAAGATCGCGTTCACCCCGAAGCTTGCCCATACCGAGCCGAAGATCGGGAAGCTGAATCATGCGACCTTCGACCTGGCCCATGCGATAAAAAGCCATGACCAGCAAGACCGCCAGGAAAAGTTGGGCCCCGAGGTCTCGAGCATGTGTCGAAGTCAAGAGGAGGACAATTTCCGCCAGGAGCAGAATCACCAATCCCAGCAGGGCTGCAATGGGAATCTTTCGATCACCCCATGGCATGACCCAGCTACTGAGGTAGGGCGAACGGGCGATTTTGGCCGGATGACGAAGCCGGATCAGAACCACCCCCGCGCAGTAGGCGATCATGACCCCCAGGAAGGCCATCCCGTAAACTTCCCCCAGTCGGTCGACCGAGTTCGGAAAGATCGCGAGCATCGCGATGCAAACGACCATGAACGGCAGCGCCACGAAGGGATAGCCCTTGAATCTGGGGTTCTTGTCCACCCAGCGCTTGAGCACGATGGTGGGCAGGTTCCCCTGTTGCCCCATGGTGGTCATCAACCCGGTGGCTCCGGCATAGGCCGTGTTCACCGCCGCGAACAAGACGAACGTCGCGTTGATGACCAGAATGTAGAGCCCGACTTGGCCGCCCTCGACGAGCGCCAGGCCCGACAAGAAATTGTGCTTGTACTGCTGGATCTGGGCATCGCTCAGCAACACCAAGGAAAGTATCGAAGAGAGCGGAGCCGTGATACTCACCAACAAGACGATGGTCAAGTATATTTTACGAATCGAGACCGAGATAGGCTCCTCGATTTCCTCGACGATCTGAGCGGCCGATTCGAAGCCCGTGATCCCGAGGAAAGCCGCCGCAAAACCTATCAGCAGCATATGGGGCTGCAGTTCGCCTATGCCCTGCCAGAGGCGCGACCACTCTGCCCCCTGGGTGAACGCCAGGTACAACCCCCAGGCATCCATGACGAGCAAGAGCATGAAGTGAAAGGCCGCAATGACGAAGACCAGCTTGGCCGATTCCTTGAGGCCGAAGAGGTTGAGAATGGCAAAGCCGACGATCGGAATGACCGCCACCAGGAAAATCTGCCACGCGGGCCAGTTCCCCCCCCAGAGTGACGACACGTAAAAGGCCCCCGCCAGCGCGCTCACCACGGCGGTCGCCAGGTAAGACAGGATCGTGAGAGACCCAATCGCCAGGCCTGAGCGGCGTCCCACGGTCGAAAGCACCATGGCATACGCCCCGCCGTTGAGGGGATTGACCGAGCAGCCTTCCTGATAGGTGATCTTGAAGAGCCACATGGCCAATACCACGATGATAATGAAGAAAGGCGCGGCAAAGCCCACGAGAGGGAAAAGAATGCCCGTGCTATAGAAAACCGAGGTTCCGATGTCTGCCCCGACGATACCCGCGGCAAGCCACCAATTCAACGCGGCAGGCGGAACGGTGGGCCGGGAAAGATGCGATTCAGCCATGGTTTATCCGATGAGCATGCGTTTAAGCAGCTCTTCGTTTCCTTTCAACGTGAGCGCGAACAGTTCATCGCCCGCCTGCAGCACGGTATTCCCGTCCGGAATGATGGGCTCCCCTCCGCGCCAGATAGCGGCGAGAAGCGAGTTGGCAGGGAAATCCAACTTGCGGATAGGCATTCCCACGACCGGAGCATCGGCAGGCAGATCGAGCTCAACCATGGACATGCGCTCATGCCAGGTAAAGAGCGTCATGATCGCGTGAGGCACGATCTCGTACTCGATGGCCTTGGTGACCATGGAGGTGACGGAGATGATGTAGTCGACCCCTTCGATCCGGAAGAGCTCTTCGTTGCGCGGATCGTTGACTCGCGCGACCGATCGCTTGACGTTGAAGAGGCGCCGCGCCATCTTGCAGATGATGTAATTGTCCTGGTCACGCCCCGCCACGGCGATCACGACGTCGGCCCGGGCCGCCCCCGCTCGTTTGAGCAATTCCGGACGCGTGGCATCGCCCGCGATCACGATCGCCTCGTTGAACTCCTCGACCACCTGCGCGCAGACCCGCTTGTCACGCTCTACCAGGGCCAGTTCATGACCCTGGGCGAGCAGGGTGCGAATCAGGTGCAAACCGACCTTGCCACCGCCGGCAATCAGAATGAACATCAGGTCCCCCCCGTTACGGTCAACCGGCGTTCGAGCAAATCCGTCGCCTCGGAGATCGGGCTCAGCACCTCGAAACCGAGGGAGCGGTAAAGCTCCAGCAGTTGGGGTTGGTCGATGCGAACGATGATGTTCTCGATGCCAAAGACGTTGCGGGCCACGTCGGCCACCATCATGTTGGTGCTCTCGTCTCGGGAGACGATCACCACGGCTCGGGCTTCTTCGATGCCCGCCCGCCGCAGGACGTCGGTGTCGATTTCCATCCCCGTGACCGTTCGTCCCTTGAAATCCCGCGGGAGATGATTGATGAAGTTCTGGCGGTCGTAATCCAGGATGGTGACCTCACCACCCTGCTCTACCAAACGCTGGGCAAAGCTTGCTCCCAGACGGCCGCAACCGACGATTAAGATCATGTCTGCAAGCTCTCTATCCCCATGAGGCTACGTGGAACGCCCAGGCTCGCACGATGGCTTGATGCGCCATAAGGAGCCACTATACGCTTTTGATAAGGGGCAATCAAGGAAAATTAAGCACGCGCCATGCGCAAAGCCGGCAAGCGCTTGCTTGCCGGCCGAAACGCGCCCGATCGAGCCGATCGATCAAACGCCAAACGCCTGATTTAGAGGGTGATCCAGCGTTCTGAACGCGCATCGTCCAGGCGTTTATCGGACAACTCCAGCCGCTCCTTCAGCGCGACGGGCATCAGCCGGTAGACCAGCGTTCGGAAATAGGCCATGCGACGGCGACGCGTCGCCTGATCCATGAGGGCCCGATCCAGCACCTCCGGGCGAATGGCTCCCATCCTCAAAAGGATCTGCCCGATCTGGCCGCCCTCTCGCTCCTGTGCCAGAAGGGCCTCGTCCAAGGTGGACTGCGTGACCTTACGCCGCTTGACCAGGGCATCGCCGAGCCGAAGATCCGGATGAATCTCGTGCAGTGCGGCGCGCAGTTGGCGGAAGGTGACGCAGCCCAAGGTCAGTAGGGCATCGGTGAGCAGCAAGGAGGGGCAGTCCTTGCGAATCGCGAAGGCGAAGCGGATCTGCTCGGGGGTCACCAACCCTCGTTCGATCAGACAGCGTGCTGCGTAATGCTGGGTTTCAACCATGCCGAGCCAACTCCTTTCAGATCGTTCACCTCCCTCTCGTACCCGGGGGGTATTGCGTAAATTTTGCGTGAAGACGGTCCCCAGGTGAACCCACGGAAGGCTATGATGGAGCGAGGCCGCCGAAAGGAGACTCTCATGAACGTCGATTCCCCCCTTGCCACCGCCGACGCCATCGCCAAGAACCGCGTGATCGGCGTCATTCGCGCCAAGGATGCCTCCGAAGCCATCTGGGCGGCGGAAACCACCCTCGCGGGAGGTCTCCCCCTGGTGGAAATCACCCTGACCACCCCGGGAGCCTACGAGGCCATCACCCGGCTGCGCGAGAACCCGGAATTGACCGTCGGAGCAGGCACCGTGCTCGACGAAGCCATGGCCCGTCAGGCCATCAAGGCCGGCGCCCAGTTCCTGGTCTCTCCTCACACCGATCCCGCCATCATCCGCCTCTGCCGCGACTGGGGAGTGCTGGTCGTGGCAGGCGCCGCCACGCCGTCCGAGGCCCTCAACGCCTCCCGCCTGGGCGCGGAAATCGTCAAGATCTTTCCAGCCGAGAGCCTCGGCGGACCCCGCTTCCTGAAGCTATTGCTCGATCCCTTGCCCTGGCTCAAGCTCATGCCCACCGGCGGGGTCTCCCTCGACACCCTCGGCGCCTACTTCGAGGCGGGAGCTCACGCGGTCGGCGTCGCGAGCGTGCTCTACGAAAAGGAGACCATGCGGCGTCGAGACGAGGATGCGCTTCTCAAGCAGGTCCATGACTTGCTCGATCGAATACCTCGACCCTGACCCGCGAATCCCGCAACGTCCATCCAATCGACAGGAGGCCCCATGCAACTCGGTGACTTCACCCTCCGATGGTTCAGCGACGGCATCTACAAGCTAGACGGCGGAGCCATGTTCGGCGTGGTCCCCAAGGTCGTCTGGACCCGGAAGTACCCCGTCGACGAAGACAATTTCATTCCCCTGGCCCTCAACGCCGTGCTCATCGAGACGCCGCAGGCCAAGATCCTCATCGACACGGGCTACGGCACCAAGCTCACTCCCAAGCAGGTCGCGATGTTCCGCCTCGAGCGACCGCCCACTCTCCTGGAATCCCTGGCGGCGGGAGGAGTTCACCCCGAGGACATCGACTTCGTCGTCTACAGCCACATGCACCACGATCATGCCTCCGGGGCCACCCAACGCGATGCGTCAGGCGCGGTTCGCCCCACCTTTCCCCGCGCCAAGCACGTCATGCAGCGCCTCGAATGGGAAGAAGCCAAGAACCCCAACATCCGCTCCGCTCACGCCTACTGGGAAGAAAACTGGGCGGTGCTCGAAGCGGATGGACTCCTCATGCCGGTGGATGGCGACGTCGAACTGGTGGAAGGCGTCCGGCTCATCCCGACCGGGGGGCACACGCGGGGCCACCAGGCGGTCCTCGTCAGCTCGCAAGGGCAGACCGCCATGCACATGGGCGATCTGCTGCCGACCCATGCCCACATCAACCCGCTCTGGGTCATGGCCTACGACGACTACCCGATGGACTCGATAGCCGCCAAGGAGAAGTGGATCGGCCGGGCCAAGGCCGAGGGTTGGTGGCTTACCCTCTACCACGACCCTGAAATCCTCGCCGGCATCTGGAACACCGAAGGCAAGATGATTCAGGCCATCAGGGCAGACGACGCCCTGGCGGCGGAAGGTTAATCGTCATGCGCTTCGTACGCTTCGAGGTCCAGGGTCGGGTCGCCTTCGGCGAACTCGACGGGGAACGGGTCTTCACCTTGGCAGGCGATCGCTTCGGACGCTGGCAAAGAACCGAAGCCAGCTTTCCTCTCGCCGGAGTCCGGTTGCTCGCACCATGCCAACCGGGCAAGATCCTGGCGGTCGGGCTCAACTACCGCTCCCATCTCCAGGGACGCCCCGCACCGTCCAAACCTGAGCTCTTCTGGAAGCCGTCCTCGGCCGTGATCGGCCCTGACGAGGCGATCGTTCTTCCCAGCGACGCTCAGGACACCCATCCGGAAGGCGAACTCGTCGTCGTGATCGGTCAGCGTGCCAGCCACGTCTCCCCCAAGGATGCAGCGGCGTGCATCCTCGGCTATACCTGTGGGAACGACGTGAGCGATAGAGCGTGGCAACAGGGCGATCGCCAATGGTGGCGAGCCAAGGGCTGCGATACCTTCGCCCCGCTCGGCCCCTGGATCGAAACCGAATTCGACCCCGACACCGCCATGATCGCCACCCGGATCAACGGCGAAACGGTCCAGGAGGGCCGCATCGACGAGTTGATCTTCGGAATTCCGGAGATCATCTCCTTCACCAGTCGCTACGTCACGCTGGAGCCAGGCGACGTGATCTACACGGGCACGCCCGGTCATACGCGAGCGATGAGCCCGGGCGATCGCATCTCCGTGGAAATCTCGGGACTGGGATTGCTCGAGAATTCGGTGATGGGCTAAGTCGCTCGATCGAAGCGGTCTTAGTGGGCGCTCTCGGGATGGGAATTCGCGGGATGGGCAGGCTCGGGATGGGCGCTCTCGGGTGGGGTGCCCTTGGGCGTCCAATAGCTTTCGTCGAAAGGAGCGGCATGCCCCACGCCCTTCCCGCCGGGCGTATGAAGGGCCAGATATCCCGAAGTAAGCTCCACCGAGTTCTTCACGAGCCGGCGATGCATCTCTAAATACCCCCCCGCCTGCTCCACGCCCGGAAGCGCGTCCGCCTGGGATTGGCGCGTGACGATCTGACCCACCGAGACGTAGCGTCCGGCGGGAACGACGACCCCGATGACGGCAGCCCGAGGGGCAATGACCGACCCCTTTCCGATCCGGGCATGCTGAACCAAGGCCTGCATGCCCACGTAGACATCCTCTTCCAGGGCCGAGGGACCATGTACCTGCGCTTGAGCATCAATCGAGACGCGGCGCCCCAGGAAAACCGAGAATGACTGACCATTGACGAGGACCTGATTCTTCAAGGAAGGCTTGCCGTGATCCTCGGTGGGCTCGCCCTGAATCACGGCACCGGGTTGAATGTTGGATTCGTCCTGGATCCGGATGTTCTGCCCGACATCGGCCCGAATCGTCGCGCTGGGGGCCACCAGGACCTTGGCGCCGATGTTCACGAAGCCCACGAGGGTGGCCTGAGGGTGAATATAGGCCGTCTCGGCCACCGCCGGGCGCTCGGTGGTCATGTTGAAGGACGTCAGAGCGTTGGGGCCCGTCGTGAAGTCTGCCAGCCCCGGTGGATTGAACGCCTTGCCATGCTCCTGGCCGGCTGCGGATGGCGCTTCGACCACCACGCGCTGCGGCATCGTGAAGCGGATTCCCAGGTAGGCCGTCAGGGCCGATCCGCCCGCGACGATGAGCAGCAACAGTACGGGCGTGGGATTGACCCTGGGGATCGGCAGCTTCGGCAGCCGGGATTTCTTGGCCGGAGCCGCTAGATCCTCATCAGGGGTCGGGAGCAACTCTTCGGCAGCCATTTCACTATCCTTCACGTTTCAAGGTCTTCCCGGACGCCTCGACGTTCCGGGGTATCGGCAATTCGGACGCTCGCCTCGGGTATTTTCCCCGCAACCTCATCGTTCTACACCTAGAGCGACCGCTCGGTCAGACAAACGGGAAATAGTTCGCGTCCCGGCCGACAGTGGACGCTGAGTTGGCGAGGGTGGCATAATAGGGGCGTTCCCGCTGTTCCAAGAGGAGAAACTCCGCATGAAGGCAATGCCCCTCCTTCTGACGCTCGCAACCCTAACCGTTTCGCCGTTCGCCTTCGAGGCGTCCGCGCAGGCCAGCACCGCGGCCGTCCTCAAGCAGGTCGAGCAGGCTGCTGGCCACAAGGTCGTGGCGGGCTCGACGGTCAACTTCACCACCTCCAAGGGCAAGTTCAGCGTCGTGCTCTTCCCCAAGGAAGCGCCCAAGACGGTGGCGAACTTCGAGAAGTTGGTGAAGTCCAAGTTCTATGACGGCCTGACCTTCCACCGGGTCATCCCGGGCTTCGTGGCCCAGGGCGGAGATCCCGACGGAAATGGCGGCGGGGGCCCCGGCTGGAGCATTCCAGATGAACTGGATAGCACGATCAAGCACCTCGACGGCAGCCTCGCCATGGCCAAGTCCTCCATCCCCAACAGTGCCGGAAGCCAGTTTTACTTCTGTTTGGGTGCCCAGCCGAATCTCGACGCGGGATATACGGTCTTCGGACAGGTCGTCAAGGGCCTTGACGTGGTCAAGACGCTGAGCGTGGGCGACAAGATGCTCAAGGTTCAGATCGCGAAGTAAACGATCTAAAAAGGCGAGGTCCCGGCAATCGGCCAGGACCTCGCCTTTAAATTTGAAAATCAGGCCTTGAAGAAACCCCGGACCACGCCCAGGGCCGTCTGGATGCGGCTCGACTTGCGCAAGGGCGCGGGCGCCGCCAAGAGGCGCCCGGTCATCCCCGAGAGCTCCGCGGGACTCAGCGGGCGGGTATAGGCGAACGTGATCGGACGGACGCGGACGACCTGATGGCGGCTCTGAAGACGTTCAATCACGACGATTCCCCCGGGGTCAACCCCCTGCTGTGTAAGCCTTAACCGTAACTTAATTATAGCCCATTCGGGGAAAACCTTGCGTGAAAACCAAAAGTATTTCACGAAATCGTCCGGCGGGTATGATGCTAGCGCGTGGACGTGGGCGACGAGCTGCCGGAATGTCGTCCAACCTGGGTTGCGAGCGGCAGTCCCTCGCGCATGACGTATGGAGCGAAATCGAACCCTGTGAATGCTTTCTTCGTCGTCAATCCCCGTTCGGCCGATGGCACGACGGGCACCCATTGGCCTCGCCTGTCTCGCTTGATCGAAAAGGCAGGCCTGCGGGGGGAGGTTCGATTCACCGAGGGGCCTGACCATGCGACCCAGTTGGTGCGCGAGGCGCTGGCTGTCGGGCATCGCCTCGTCGTGGCGGTGGGCGGCGATGGAACGGTCAACGAGGTCATCAACGGCTTCTTCGATCCCATGGGCAGCGCGGTGAATGCCGAGGCGGAGCTCGGCCTTCTCGGTCGAGGTACGGGCTGCGACTTCATCCGGAGTCTCGGCATTCCCAAGCGGGAGGATCTCGCTCTGGCAAGGATCGCGGCGGGCTCCAGCCGAACGATCGACGTCGGGTGCGTGACGTACGTGGACGGCTCGGGGGCGGAGCGGATCCGGTACTTCGGCAACATCGCGGAAGCGGGGCTCGGCGGGGCGGTGGTGGAGCGGGTCAACCGCAGTTCAAAGCGCTTTGGGGGTTTCGCGACCTTTCTCATGGGGACGCTCGTGACGCTTGCTACTTACGAGAGCAGCGCGATCACCCTTCAAATCGACGAGCAAGAACCTGAGTCTCTCGTCGCGTCCAACCTCATCGTGGGAAACGGGCGCTACTTCGGAGGGGGGATGTGCATCCTGCCGACGGCCGAGCTTGAGGATGGCTACTTCGACGTCTTGATCATGGGGGATCTGAGCCGTCTGGAACGCTTCAGCAACATCGCCAAGGTGTATCGGGGCACGCACCTGGCGCATCGCAAGCTCCGTCACCTGCGGGCCCGTCGCGTCCGGGTGGAGTCGGCGCTGCCGCTGCGGCTGGATATCGATGGCGAGCAGCCCGGCTTCACGCCGGCGACGTTCACGATTCGTCCGGCGGCCCTGCGCATTCGCTGCTGATCGCCCCTCTTATGGGAACGCCATTCCAGGCGCCGGGCCGTGCTTGGCAATCTCCCACTCAGTCGAGCTTCGAGACCTCCACGTCGTCGAAGTTCACCATGTTACCGATGGATCGCAAGGCCATGGAGTGGGTTCGAAGGGGGTCGATTTCGGGAACTTGCAACGTGGCCTCGGGCTTTCCGTCGTAGGTGAGGACGAAGGTCTTCCGGGTGACGTCCACGGTGCCGCCGACGCGCCGGACGTCTCCGGGGCGGGTCGAGAGCGACCGACTGTAGAGCCGCTTCCAACCCCGCCCGTTCATGGGTTGCCCCCCGTCGCAGTACCAGACCTGGAGATCGCGGGGAGTGTTGACGACCTCGAGATAATGGTCGGCATCCAGGTAATAGGGCTGAACGCCTTGATCTCCGGTCGGCGGAAGATTGTATGGGCTGTCGATAGGCTGCTGTTTCACCTCGAAGCGGTAGCGCAAAGGTAGCTGGCCGTTAGGCCCGAAGTGCGAGCCGCGGTAACGGACGAGGGAAATCCAGGGCTCGCGGGCCTTCTGGGTTTGCCGGAGGACCTTGCCTTGAAGGGGGGGCACGTTGATGCTGGCAACCTCCCAGGTGCCGTCGAAGAGCCAGTCCGGCACTTTTTTTCCTTGGGCGATCATCTCGGCTCTCACGCCGACCCAGTCTTTGGGCATGTTGCCCAGGGCATCCTTTTCGAAGTCGAGTTTCAAGATTCGGGGCGAGGGGGTGTCGGTGACTCCGGGAGGCGCGTCGCCCCCGCCCCCGCCCGGCGCGCTCGGGACGGTGCTACAGCCGATCAGCGAGCCGACTAGCAAATAGACCCCACGTCGCATGCGGAACTCCTTTCAGGGCGCGTTCTGGCAAGAGTCTAGCGTGGGCCAGGCGGGGCGAAGCTTGCCGAAAGCGCCGGTGGAATTCGACGGAAACGGCGAAGGGACGGCCAGTTGGCCGTCCCTTCGCCGTTTCCGTCGTTCTAGACGGGGGGTTGTCCCGGGCGTTTCTGGGTTTCGTCGAGGGCGCTACGGGTAGGCTCCTCGGACTCCATGCGGGTCAGCTTGACGCGGTGGCTGGGCTTGGTTCCGCCCACGGTGGCCATCCGTTCCAGGAAAAGGTGGTTTGGAACGAAGACCACGCCGGCATCCGTGGCGAGCTGGGTCGAGAGCCAGCCGATGCGTTGGACCGTTCCGTTGACGGCTCGGCCCTCGGCGTTCAGGCTGATGGTGTCGCCGCGGTCCAGGACTTGTCGGAGCTCGGTTGAGGCCATGAGGTCCTCGGCCTCATGGCGGAGTCCGAGTCCGAAGGCCAGGGCTGCGGCGAGGGCCACGGATCCCACCACGGCGGTGAAGAGGATCTGCACCAGTTCCGGGGCGATATTCAGCTGGGTCAGGGCCGCCAGGGCCGAGAAGACCATGATGGCCCAGTACGCCACCTGCCCCAGCAGGTCGGAGGCCGCTAGGGGGGTGGTTTTGACCAGGTTGCCGATGAACGACGCCAGGAGCGCGCCCAGGGTCACGATCAAGAGGGCGGCGATGACGTTGGGGATGTAGGCGATGATGGCCATGAGCGCGGCGGTGACCTGGGGCAGGTTGAGGGCGTCCGCCGCCACCACCAGGGTCACGAGAATCACCAACCACTTCACCAGCTGAGCGACCATGTTGCTGGCATCGAGGCGCAAGCCGGTCCGGGCGATCGCCTTGTCCACTCCGGCCTTCGCCATCCAGCGATCGAATTGAACGGCGTCGAGCCCCTTGTCCACCAAGGTCGCCAGCACGTTCGCGATGGCCCACCCCACCAGCACGACGATGATGGCGCCGAGCAGGTTGGGAACGAACCCCAAAATGCCGCTGAGCGCGGCCCCCACGGCGGCCCAGAGTGCCGCCCCCCATCCAGTCACGGTTTCCATGGGCCCTCCTCTCAGGGGGTCTAGGGTATCTCGTCGCGTTCGCGCTCCAAGGAGGCGTCCGCCCACTTTTGCCCCTCTTCCGGCACCTCTCGCTTGCCCCGCTCGATCACTTCCTGCGCCCGCTCCTGGGTGGAGCGGATGAGCTCCGTGGCCCGCATGCGGCTCTCCGCCAGCCGGTCCTGGGCGTCCGAGCGAAGGTCGTCCGCCCGGTTCCGCAACCGCCGGCGGGTCTCCCTTCCGGGCCCCGGAGCCAGCAGCAAGGCCGCCCCCGCCCCGATGAGCCCCCCCAGGAGCGTCGCGCCTATCCGGTTCATCCCGACCTCACTCTCCGCGATCGCTCGACCGATCGCTTCTCGACCGCTCGCTGTCATCCCCCGCCCAAGAGCAGGAAGCAACGAGCGTGAGGGGACCTGGGTCAATACCCCCGCGAACGCTGACCGGATATCAGGCTGAAAAGCCAGACGACGAGTGCCGCCCCGATGATCGAGGGAATAATGGCGAGCCCGCCGAGCGACGGCCCAACAGGCACGTTCAAGAGCCCGAACAGGTAGCCTCCCAATGCCGAGCCCACCAACCCGGCGATGATCGCCCCGACCCATCCCCCCGGAAGGGAACCCGGGGCCAGCGCGTCCCCGATGAAGCCGATGATAGCAGCCACCAAGAGCATCACGAGAAACCCTAACACGTCCTCACCTCCTCTGACTGATGCGGGGCCCCCTGCCGAGTCTGACGCGGCAAGCCGCGACGTGATTCGCCTCCCCCGCGGCCCGGAGCCTCGAGGCTCGATAAGCCCACCTCAACGTGTAACGAAACGTAACACGCTCCCGGGGAGGGTGCAACGCTTCGCTTGGCGGGCTGCGGCCCGGGAGGCCGGGCAGGAGTCGCCGATCACCGTGGACGGGGGGGCCCAGCCAGGAGGCGCGCATAGACGTCGAGGTAGCCCGCGACCATCGCCTCCCGGCTGAAACGCTGTTCTACCCAGCGTCTGCAGGCCAGGGGAGAGAAGGAAGGGGCATGACGGATGCCCGCGATCAGGCCCGGGAAGTCGTCGGCGATCCAGCCGCTGACGCCGTGACCGACCACCTCCTCGACCGAGCCGAGGCGGGTGGCGATCACGGGAGTCCCGCAGGCCATCGCCTCGATCATCACCAGGCCGAACGGCTCCGGCCACGCGATCGGGAAGAGCAGGCAGCGGGCATCGGCCAGGAGCTCCCACTTCTCGCGGCCCGTGACCTCGCCGACGTAACGAATCAGGTCGCCGTCGATTTCCGGGGCGACGCGGGTGTGGAAGTAGGGGCGGTCGACCGGATCGACCTTGCCCGCGATCAGCAAGGGAATGCCCAGAAGGCGGGCGGCGGCCACCGCGGAATGGGTTCCCTTGGCTTCGCAGATGCGGCCGAGAAAGAGCAGGTAATTCTGCTTGCGCGCGCGAAAGATCGCGCCGCCCGCGTCGCCGAGGTCCAGGCCGTTGTAGACCACCCCGCGAAAGGCCATCTCGGGGCAGCGGTCGGCGTGGGCGCGCGAGAGGGCCACGTAGGCATGATCCGGGTGACGCAGGTACAGCAGGCGGCGTTCGGGGGTGAAGTCGTTGTGGATCGTGGTGAGGACCGGGGTCTGGACCGCGGGGGCCATGGTGACGCCCAGGCTCTTGGTGTGGTCGTGGATCAGGTCGAAGTCGCGGGCCTGGGCGAAGGCCCAGGCGACGTGGGCGCGTTCGAAGGGGAGCGCGGCCTGCTTGGTATCGAGTCCCAGGGGGGTGAGGGCTCGGGGAAGCAGGGAGCGCAGCGCGGCGGGGGTCCGGGAGTCGCCGCTGGCGAAGAGGGTGACCGCGTGACCGGCGTCGATCAAGCCTTCGGCGAGCTGGTGGACAACGAGTTCGGTCCCGCCGTAGCCCGCAGGCGGGACCGGCAGCGCGACCGGGGCCAGGAGTGCGATTCGCATGCGGGGCCTCCGTCCAAGCTATCTCCCGATACCTCGCCAGGCGTCACGTGCTCGAAAGGCAACCCCGGAGCACGGGGAGCACGAGCAAGGAACCCGAGGTTCGCGCGGGAGCGCGAACGGACTCACCCTAGCGAAAAGGGGAGGGCGTGTAAAGGTCGGATCGGGACGTCATTTTCGGCCCCCCCCGGCATGCCGACCGAGCGTTGTTCCGGCCCGGGGGCTATGCTATGGTTGCCGACGCCTTACCTTAACATTAATTAACGAATCACCCCGCCTCGGTTGCGATGGCGCTCCCGGGGGCCGCAGAAGGGAGGCGGACTTGAGTTCGAAGGCGACGAATGCGATGAATGCGACCGGTGGCAGGCATTCGGGGGAATGGGGCTCGGCGGACTACCGCGACGCCATCCAGGCGCTTTGCCTGGGAGGATTGAAGGACGTGAACCTGATCCTGGCGTCGAACCGGGGGCCGGTCGAATTTCGCAAATCCGCCTCGGGAAGCCTGAGGCAGCAGCGGGGACAAGGTGGCCTGGTGACGGCCCTCAGCTCCATGGTCGAGTGCATGGATACCACCTGGATAGCCGCTCCCTTCACCGAGGCCGACGCCAAGATGGGCGAGGTCACGCTGCCGATGGGCAATCGCAACCTCAGCCTGGCGTTCGTCGACGTGGATCCCGAGGATTACCGGCGCTTCTACGACGAGATCTCCAACGCGCACCTCTGGTTCCTCCAGCACGGCATCAGCCACGCTCCCGAGCACCCGGAGTTCGACGACGAGGCCTGGCGCTCCTGGGAAAGCTACCGCCGCGTGAACCTCCGCTTCGCGCAGGCCATCGCCCGAAAAGCCCGCCAGTCGACCAAGCGGCCCTTGATCATGGTGCACGACTACCATCTCTACCTGGTTCCGCTCTTCCTGCGGCAGATCCTGCCCGATGCCGTGATCCATCACTTCACCCACATCTGCTGGCCGGGGCCCGACCTCTGGTGGCAGCTCCCGGCCGTCATGCGCCAAGACGTCATGACCAGCCTCACGTCCTGCGACGTGGTCGGTTTCCACACCCCCCGCTACACCCGGAACTTCCTCAACACCGTCACCGAGGTGCTGGGCTACCCCGTCGATCCGGGCGCCGGCCTCGTGGAAGCCCCGGGTCGGCGCGTCTGGGTCCGCGACTACCCCATCTCCATCGACCCGGACGGCATCCAGCGCTTCGCCGAATCACCCGCCGTCAGAGCCGTGGAAGCCGAACTGGGGCTCGAAAGCTCGGGACTCAACATCGTGCAGGTGGCCCGCACCGATCCCAGCAAGAACCTCTTGCGATCGCTGAAGGCCCTCGATCTCTTCCTTCAAAGGCAGCCGAACCGAAGGGGTACCGTGAAGTTCTGGGGAATCCTGCCGGCGTCCCGCCAAGGATCCGAGCCCTATCGCAGCTACCTGGACCAGATCTGGGAAGGAGTGCAAGCGGTCAACCGTCGTCACGCCCGCCCCGGCTGGGAGCCGGTGACCGTCTTCCTCGAAAACTCGTACCCGCGAGCCATCGCCGTCATGAAGCACTACGACATTCTCCTCGTCAACTCCCTCGCCGACGGCATGAACCTCGTCGCCAAGGAAGGCCCCATGGTCAACCTCCGCGACGGAGTCCTGCTCCTCAGCGAAACCGTCGGAGCCGCCGATGAACTGAAAGATGGCGCCCTGCTCATCAACCCCTACGACCTCCACGGCATGGCCGACGCCTTCGAAAATGGCCTCGCCATGGAGCCCCGCGAGAAACGCCGCAAGCTCACCCTTCTCCAAGGCAGCATTCAAGCAAACCCCGTTCACCGCTGGGTCTACGAACAACTGCTGGACCTCGAAGCCCGACTGCAACCGCGAATCCGAGTGTCGTCGTTCTTTCCGGCCACGGAGATTCACCCCACGGATCCCGACGTCAGGAAGAGAGGCTAAGATGAAAAGCCCCAACGACTCCGAGCGCCAATCCGCCATGCAAAAGCTCCTCGCGCTGGGCCTGGCCGGCCTCACCCCAAACACCCCTGAAGCCAACCTCCGCGCCATTCGGCAGATGCGCGAGGGCAACGTCTTCTACACCTTCGGCATCGAGGAAGTCCGACGCGCCATGGCCGCCGGCTTCCTCGACGAAACCGCCATCCTCGACCTCATGGCCCTCCACTGCGGACAAAGCTCGGGCGCCGAGTTCCTGGCCCGCAACGGCGAGATCGCGCCGGAACGGGCCCTGGCCGGCCTCATCCAAGGAGCGGAGCTGATCCGAACGGTGATCGCCCGCCGAGGAACCGTCGCCTTCGGAACCGGACACCCCGGCGCCCTCGTCAACGCCTACAACCGCCTCGCCGACCACCTGGAAACTCAAGGCTGCACCATCGCGCGAACCGCCCCCGGCGCCACCGTCGGAATCGACTGGGTGCTGGACTTCGTCGGAAGAGTGGCCGTCACCAGCGACACCTGCGGCGTGCTTCACGGCCACTCGACCCGCCCGATGGAAAAGTTCATCGAAGGCTACGCCAAGCCCATCGACCTGGTCATCGGCGACCACGGCCACGCCGGAGCCGCCCTGAACGCCGGAATCCCCACCATCGGCCTCATGGACACCAACGATCCCGCCCTCGCCGTCGCCGCCCACCTCGAAATCGAGAACTTCGTCGTGATCCCCCTCTACGACAACCGCCCCAACGCCGTGACCGAAGCCCTGGCCGATCTCTGGATCCGGCTGATCCCTCCCCCCTCGCCCCACCCGGAACTCAAGGCCCCGCGCGTGATCTTCGATCGCAATCCCTGAAAAAACCGAACCCGCCGGCTTGCCGAAGCCGACAGCGAGGGGTATCATGGCGGCGAGACTAAGGAGGCCCCATGATTGAAAGCAACTCCAGCGCCTACGACAAGGCCCGCAACGAGCAAACCATCACCCGGACCATCTGGGCGGTCACGTTGGCCGCCGTCGCCTTCGCCACGGCCGTGGGTTACGTCTTCATCCTGGTCGATTGACCGCGGATTGACAATCCGCCCCAAAGCGCTACCATAGACCTCCGAGGGCGGTTAGCTCAGTTGGTAGAGCGTCTCGTTTACACCGAGATGGTCGAGGGTTCGAGTCCCCCACCGCCCACCTGGCCCCGCCTAACCAGCGGGGCTTTTGCCTGGCTTTCTCCCCATCACCTTCTCCCTCCCGAACAAGACCGCATGACCCCGCTTCGACGATCATGGGTCGAGACGCGACACCTGGATCTGGGAGGGCAAGCATGGCCATGACGCTCGACTGGGACGTGCCTCTTCCCCGCTGGCGGGAGATCCTGCAACAAACGAAGCTCGCGACGTTCTTCCACACTCCGGGATGGTACCTGACCCACGCGGAGATCGGCGGGGGAGAGGTGCGTTGCGCGGAATTCCGCTGGCCCGACGGTCAAGTCGCCCTGCTGCCACTGGCGATCCGATCGCGGTTCCGCGGCGTCGTCACCGAAGCCCTGGCGGGAGTCGAGAACGGCTACGGCGGATTGCTGGGCCCCCGAGCATTGCCGCCCCACCGGATCGAGGAGGCCTACGCGGCCGTCCTCGATCGTTACCCCAACCTGCGCGTGCTCGGAAACCCTCTTGGAGAACAACTGAGCGTGCCGTTATCCGGGAAAATCACGGAGAGCTTCACCCAGGCCTTGCCGATCCTGGATCCCCTCGCTCAGCGTGCCAGGATGAGCGAGATGCGGCGCCGACATTGCCGCAAGGCCGAAAAGGCCGGGTTCGAACTGGAACGGATTCACCCCGTCGTTCCCTCCGACATGCGCGCGCTCTACCCCGTCTACGCGGAGCATAGCTCCCGCTGGAAATACCGTCGCTGGGTGCGCGACGAGGCGTACTTCCAGACGCTTTTCCGGCATTCAGGGCACGATCTGGCGCTCTTCGTGGCCCGTCACGAAGGCCAGGTCGCAGGTTTCATGCTGCTCGGGTGCTGGGGAGAGACCCTGGTCGAGCTGCACCTCGCCACCCGGGCGGAGCAAGAGGCCTCGCAGGTCGGAACGCACCTGATTGTCAAGCCGCTGGAGTGGGCCCACGAAGCTGGCTACCGGGTCTTCGACTTCCTACCGAGCGGCAATCTCGACGGCATCGTCGCCTTCAAGGAGTCCTTCGGCCCCGAGCGAAGATGTCAACTCGAAGGGGCTCAAGACAGCTGCTGGGTCCGCGGCCTATCCCGCTTGCGAAGCGCCATGTCCCGCGAGACGCTCGCCACCAGTCCCTATTCGGCGCCCTGAAACCTGACCACCCTGAACCCATGCTGCTCGATCTTCCGACGGATGTCCTGGGGCTGCACGAAGGCCGGATTGTACTTGACCGTGGCCGTCCCGTAGATCGACTCGTCAAGAGGCTCGTCAATGGCGGGCGCCGAGTTGATCCGGGCCGCCACCACCCCGTCCACGGCCCTCAAATCATTCAACAAGTTCCGGATACAGTGCTTACACGCCAAGTCCTCGACCACCATGGAGATTTCGTTCAGGTGCTCGATCCGCTCCATCAAGCGATCTTTCACGGCGTTCTCCCTTCAAGGCCACCTTCGCGAGCCTCTTCCCTTGCTCAACCCACCCCCATGTCCACCCGCTCAAGCGGCAAAACCGAGACGCGGAGCCCCTGCTTCGGCTCGAACTTCTAGGCCATCGAACGCTCCTCTCGGCACGATGAAAAACTCACGCTCATTATAGGTACGGGTGGGGGAGGCTCCAACATGCATGGAAAAGATGAGGCGAAAAATCCCAGGGACCTTCGAAAATCTCCCCACTCGGCGATCAACTCCCTCTCGCCGGGTATGAAATATCTATCAAGCTTGCTTCCACCTCGAAAGGAGAGCCCCATGCCTCGCGCTTCGCGCCTCGTTGCCGGCACCGTCCTGCTGGCCGTTGCGGCCATCGTGGGCTGTGGCCCCCTGCCTTTCGCCGCGACCGTCTCGGGGCCCGACGAAACCGCCACGGCGCTCGGCGCCACCGGCTACAAGGCCTTCTTCGGAATCCAGCACACCCACGTCGCCGAAAACGGCGACGACGGCCAAGGGACCCTCGCCGAGGCCTACGCCTACGCCCAGAACAAGGCCAAGCTCGACTTCCTCGGCATCTCCTCCCACTCCCACATGATCACCGACGCCGGCTACGCCAAGATGAAACTTGCGGCGCAACAGGTCACGCAGCCAGGCGAATTCGTCGCCTTGCTCGCCCAGGAATGGAGCTCGATCTCCAAGGGCGGACACATCAACATCTTCGAAGCCAACGAGCGCTGCCCGGTTCCAAACGGCGACTGGGCCACCTTCTACACCAATTGGCTCCCCGCTCACCCCGAAGTGGCATGGGCCCAGTTCAACCACCCCCACCCGACCAACAAGCTCGAGTTCGGCGGCGAAGCCTTCTCCCCCGTCGCTCCCGGACCCGCCGCCGTCTCGGCCCTTTCCACCTTCTCCGCCATGGCCCTGCTCAACGGACCCGGCAAGTACGAGGGCGACGACATGCGTGGCCAGCCCGATGAATGGGATCGCGGGGCCAACGGACTGAACTACGAAGAAGAATACAAGGAGTTTCTGAACCGCGGCTGGCGCATCGGCGCGGTGGGAGACCAGGACAACCACGTGAAGAACTGGGGACTCGCCTCGCCAACTCGCACCGGAGTCTGGGCGACCTCGCTCACCAAGACCAACCTCATCGCGGCCTTCAAGGCGCGACGCACCTACGCGACCTTCGACCCGAACCTCGCGTTCTGGTTCAGCCTCGACGGCAAGCCGATGGGCTCCGAAATCAAGACCGGCAAGGAAATCGCCGTGGCCATCCAGGCCAAGGACCCCGATACCGTCTTCACCCGGATCGAGCTCTACGGAGATACCGACGGCATGGGAGGCCGTCCCGCCTCCTTGATCAAGAAGGTCGCCGTGGGCAAGAAATCCGCCACCTGGTCCTTCAAGATCCCAGCCCCCACCGAGGAAGGCTATTACTTCGCCAAGCTGGTCTACGGCGATGGCACCGCCTGGGCCTGGACCAGCCCGATCTGGGTCAGCCGCTGAGAGAGCGGCAGCCCAAGAGGTCTGATATAATCGGCAGGTTGCCCGTAGCTTGTTAGGAGCCAGCCGATGGACGCCACCCCCCCGACAATCCTGCATCCCGCCCCTCGCCCGACCTTCGCCGTCGTCGCGGGAATCGGCAACTCCGACTGGATCCATGCCGGCCTCGACGGCAAGCTCGATCATTTCGGCGCCAAGGTCACCCTCGGCACGCTCGGTATGGCCCAGACCCTGAACCTCAGCGGGAGATTCCATCCCTGGAAGGATGGCGCCTTCGTCGAGGCCGGCGGATCCTGGATCCGCCTCTCCGCTCAGTCCGATCGAACCCCCTCGGCCTCGGATCTCCTGGCCTTCGTCGGCGTGGGCTGGCGCCTGGACATGGGGCCGTTCCTCTCGATGCTCTCGGTCGGCCCCAACCCGATGGCCTCCACCACCGACACCCTCTTCAGCCAGGCCTCGGCTTCCCTGCCCCGGGTCTCCGCCGAAGTCGGCTACGCGTTCTAGGAGGCCCCCATGAAACGCCTATTCCTGAGTCTCGTCATCGTGCTCGGCGGCTGCAGCACCAGCTACGTCATCAACGCCGGGGATCTCGACGGGGGCACCGCCAAGAAGGAATCCAAGCTCATCTCCCTGTTGGTTCCAAGCCCCAGCGACGCCGAAAAGACGAAAAAGGTCGCCATCCTGGCCCATGGGTACAGCGCGAGCACCTACGAAATGCAAGCCCTCCAGGAGCATCTCGAGAGCAAGGGGCACCTGGTGTCCAACGTCCTGCTAGGCGGCCACGGCACCCACGTCGACGACTTCGCGGGAACCACCTGGAAGGATTGGGGAAGCCCGCTCACCAAGGAATACGAGGCGCTCCGAAACCTGGGCTTCCAGAATGTCTCGGTGATCGGCGCCTCCACGGGCGGCTCTTTGTTCCTCGAACTGCTAGGAGCCCAGAAGTTGACTCCGGCCCCTCAGCGCGTGGTGCTGGTCGCCCCCCTGGTGGTTTTCAAGGAGAAGACGATCGCCTTCACCGGCATGCTGGAATGGCTCGGAGCCAAGAGCTCGCCCAACGACCTGGGACAGCAGTCCGTCGGAAACTGGTACCGGAACCGCCCGGTCGAAACCCTGAGGTCCCTGGTGGACCTGACCGAGGTCGTCAAGGGTCAGTTGCGTTCGGGCATCGCGCTCGATCCGGCCACCAGCGCGCTCCTCATCCAGTCGGACGGGGATCCCACCGTGGATCCCAAGAGTGCCCAGATGGTCCTCGCGGGGCTCAAGGGCAGCGTCTCGCTGCGCATGATCCATTCCAAGCAGCACGTCCCCATTCGACCGCCCCACGTCGACAGGGACTGGACCGAAACCGAAGTCACCCAGCAGAAGGAGCTGCTCGAAGAGATCGACCGCTTCATCTCCAACTAGGAGGCAAGATGACTCCCCGCCGCATCGCGATCGCCCTAGGAACCATCGTCGTACTCGCCACTGGCTTCACGCTGGCCTTTGCCTTCCCTCAGGTCTTCGCGCCGCCGCCCGCACCGATCCCGATCGAGGCGGGAATCTACAGTCCCCTGGCGCTCACCCCCGCCGAGGTCAAGGTCCGCCAGGATCGCGGGGAGCGGATCCTGCTCGCGGACGTGCGCGGCAAGAGCTCCTTCGAGGAAAAACACATCGCGGGCGCACGGGCCATGCCGGCCTCGGAGAGCAAGACATGGGGCCCTCGCCTGGATCCCGCCGAGCTGGTGGTCTTCTACTGCAGCTGTCCTGACGAGGGTTCGAGCACCGGCACGGCGCGAATTGCCGAAGAGTCCTACGGCTTCAAGAACGTCGCCGTGCTCAAGGGCGGGTTGAAGGCCTGGGAGAGCGCGGGTTACCCGATCACCAAGCGTTAAAAAAATCGAGCTGAACGCGTCGAGCGCCCCCGCGGAATGCGGGGGCGCTCGACGCATGGGGAGAACGTTACGAAGCGAGCATGTCCATGGCGGCCTGAACGAGGACTTGAACCCCGATGGGCAGGGCCTCCTCGTCGAGGTCGAACGCGGGGTGGTGGTGGGGGTTGGTCAAGCCCTTGGCGGGATTGGCCGAGCCGAGAAAGAAGAAGCAGCCGGGCACCTTCTGGAGGAAGAAGGCCATGTCTTCGCCCCCCATGCTGGCCTCGGCGTCGATGACGTTTTCCAGGCCGACCACCTTGGCGGCGGCGTGGCGGACGACCTCGGTGGCCAGGGGATCGTTGAGGGTCGCGGGGTAGACCCGGTGGTACTCGAGTTCGTACTCGGCACTCATGGCGGAGGTGACGCCGCGGACGATCCGTTCGATCATGCCGGGAAGCGCCATTCCGACCTCGGGACTGAAGGATCGGACGGTGCCGGTCATGGTGACCTCGTGGGCGATGACGTTGTGGCGCTCTCCACCGTGGATGGTGCCGATGGTGAGCACGGCGGAGTCCATGGGAGAGACCTGGCGGGAGACGACGCTCTGAAGGGCTGAGACCACCTGAGCGGCCGCCGTGACGGCGTCCACCGAGAGGTGGGGCATGGCGCCGTGGCCTCCCCGTCCACGGATGGTCAGGGAGAATTCGTCGGTATTGGCCATGATGGGGCCCGCTTTGAGCCCGATCTGCCCGACCGGCAAGAGGTTCCAGACGTGCAGGGCGAGGGCGGCGTCGACATGGGGATTTTCCAGCACGCCTTCATGGATCATCGGCAGGGCGCCGCCGGGGCCTTCTTCGGCCGGTTGAAAGACGAGCTTGACGACGCCGTCGAAGTCGGCCCGGCGGGCATGGAGGATCCGGGCCACGGCGAGGAGCATGGCGGCGTGGGCATCGTGGCCGCAGGCGTGCATGACTCCCGGGTTGCGCGAGCGATAGGGGACGTCGTTGCGTTCGGCGACGGGCAACGCGTCGATGTCGGCACGCAGGAGGATGGTCTTGCCGGGGATTCTACCGCGGATGAGGGCGACGACGCCGGTCTTGGCGACTCCGGTCTGGATCTCGTCGATGCCGGCGGCCCGGAGGGCCTTGGCGATGCGGGCCGCGGTCCGCGTCTCTTCGAATCCCAGCTCCGGGTACATGTGAAAGTCGCGCCGGTCCTGGGTCATCTGGTCAGCGAGCGCCTTTACGTCGTCGTCGAGAGCAAGTGCCATCAGCATCTCCTATCCGAAGAGGGAACCCTTCCAGTGTACCACTCGCTCTGTTTGGGTTAAGGCTTGAGGGTGGGCGGAGGGTTCCTTGCGTGGAGAATAGCTTGAATGGGAGGGGGGCTTGGCGTAGAATCCTCATGTTCCCCGCGTGGGAGCCAAGCGATGAAACAAGCAAGGGGTTCGATTCACCATGGCCGACAAATCACAAGCATTCCCCGATAACGTTCCCGGCAAGTACTACGTCGATGACACGTGCATCGTCTGCGGCGCGTGCGAAGCTGCCGCTCCCGACAACTTCAAGCTTTCCGACGACGGCAGCCACGACGTGGTGTTCAGCCAGCCCGCCAACGAAGCCGAGGAAGAAGCATGCCGGGAGGCCATGGAAGGCTGCCCGGTAGGCTCCATCGGCGACGACGGAGACACCTAGGCGAACGAGCCGGGCTGGAACTCGCGAACGGGTCACGCGGGGGCGATGCCCCCGCGTTTTCGTGGGCGCTCACTCCGTGGAGTGAACCAGCTTGCCCAGGTCCCCCCGGCTCAAGCCGAACTTCCCAGCCGCCAGATCCTTGGCTTCGCGCAGGCTGAGGTCGAGGTTCTCCGCGATCAGCAGGAAGGGTCTACGCATCAAGGGATCCCCCTCCTCGCAGGTGCAGGCCTCCAGGATGCGCTGGTTGGCCTCGGTGAAGTGCCCCGCGTTGCGAAAGAGATCCCCGGTGAGCACGTTCAGGTAGTAGCCCTTGCGATCTCGGATCTCCGGAAAGCTCAGGAATTCCCCTTCCCCCACCATCTGGACGTTCAAGCGTGCCATAAGACCTCCTGTCTCCCGCCATGGGATCATAACCGTTAGGGCGGTGACCACCAACAAGCGAGGCACAGTCTCCTTGGCGGCCGGCGCATGACCTTGGTAGAATACCAGGCATCGCCCCCACGTTCTCGCATCAAGGAGGCCGCATGACTCGCGACGGCAAGGCGCAACTGACCTGGCTCGGTCACTCCGCCTTCAAGTTGGTGACCCCCTCCGGAAAGTCCCTGCTCATCGACCCATGGATCATGGACAATCCCGCATGCCCCGAAAACCTGAAAGTGCTAGGCGCCCTCGACGCCATGCTCATCACCCACGGGCACCTCGATCACATCGGCGACGCCGTCACGATCGGCAAGAAAACAGGCTGCGCGGCGGTCGCCATTTTCGAGACGGCGCAATGGCTCGCCACCAAGGGCGTCGACGACACCCGCGGCATGAACAAGGGCGGCAGCCAGGATGTAGCCGATGTCCGGGTCACCATGGTCTCGGCCGATCACTCCTGCGGCATCCTCGACGGCGATCGGATCGTCTACGGCGGGGAAGCGGCGGGCTACGTCATCGAACTCAGCGACGGCTTCACGATCTACCATGCAGGCGACACCAACGTCTTCGGAGACATGGCGCTCATCGGCGAGCTATACCGACCCGACGTCGCCCTCTTGCCCATCGGTGGCCTCTTCACCATGGGCCCCCGTGAAGCCGCCAAGGCCATCGAACTCCTGGGGGTCAAGCAGGTCGTCCCGATGCACCACGGCACCTTTCCCGCCCTCCAAGGAACACCGAAGGCGCTGGCCGAACTCACGCGGCACATGGACGTGGACGTGCACGAACTCGCTCCCGGAGAGCGCTTCGTGTCCTCCCGCCCCAAAGGCCCCCGCTAGGCGAAACGCCCGGCTCCCTTGCTTACTGCCCACCCCGATAACCGGGGAGGTTGACTTCCCTTCTTGACCATGATCGCCAACCAATCTCCATCAATTGACCCAAGGCGGCTCCTCCTTCCGCGAGTTAGATTGGGGTCACCAGCCAAGCAATGGTTGGGAACCCCACGGAATTGCCGTACCAGAGGTATCAGAGAAGGAGAAAGCCATGTCTCGCATCACGTTCCTGATCGCCGCCCTCGCCGGAACCCTCGCAATCCAAGCATGCGCGTTCAACCCTCCCAGCGCCCCGACGACCAACCAGAGCGGCCCCAGCATCGAACCCTCCGCCCAGTCGGCCACCCGGACCGGAACCGACATCCGGGTCAGCCTGGAAGGGACCCGCTACGCCACGCAGTACGTCAGCGGGGACATCGAGGAAATTCTCATCGGACTCTACGACGTCAATCCCGGAAATCCGGTCGATCCGGACGCCAACCTGAACTTCGCCTTCTCGATTGGCGGATGGATGAAAACCGACAACGCGGCTCCCTATCAGATGGCCGGCATGGAATACCCGCTGCCGTACTTCGATGACATCCGCTACCTCGTCGACCAACTCGCCGACAGCCCGAACTACGAATTTCACAACGGCCGATACATGATCCGCCATTTGACCAAGGCGGGTGGCGGCTACACCTCCCCTAGCGTTCACGAGGGCGTGACCTTTTACAACATCCCCGACGGCAACTACAAGATCTTCGCCGCCGCCATCAAGAACGGGGTGATCATCGGTCGGGACGTCGAGGGCCTCGAGTTCGACGCCTCGGATCGCGTCTTCTACCAGGGCAACTCGGGAGCGAGCTACGTTCGCGCGAACCTGGTGCCCGTTCTCTGCCTGGAACTCGATCCTAACCCGGATGTCCCCACCAACGTGGGCATTCACGACGACGAATCGACTCCAAGCTTCTAGCGTCCGAACCCACTCTCACGCCTAGCCTTCACCCCCCCGTTCCCGGTCGGGAGCGGGGGGATTTCACTCCCGCCGCCGGCCCTCCTGCTCGGGGATAACAACCCGATACGGAGGGTTAAGGATGCGCTAACCCGCATTTCCTGTTATCCTCTACTCAGGCAATGGCGCCATCCTCCGCTGGGATCCCGCGGGCTCGAAGACCTTTCGGCCTCTGGGAGCGCGCTTTGCTCGACTTCATCAGAGCACGCGACGATCCGCCGGCAGGCTGGTTTCGTCGCCAGTTACGTAGAACGGGGCCTTCGAGGCCTCACGTCGTCAAAGGAGCTTTCCCCATGGTGGATAAGCAGACCGCCCTGGATTGGTACCGGCAGATGGTCCTGATCCGGCGCTTCGAGGAGAAGTGCGCCGAGGGCTACGCCTATGCGAAGATCGGTGGCTTCCTGCACCTCTACATCGGCCAGGAGGCCGTCGCGGTGGGCGCTATCAGCGCGCTGAACGAGGATGACGACATCGTCACCCACTACCGCGACCACGGGCATGCGATCGCCCGCCGTCTGGACACCAATGCGCTCATGGCCGAGCTTTACGGCAAGGAGACCGGTTGCAGCAAGGGCCGCGGCGGCTCCATGCACCTCGCCGACGCGTCCAAGCACTTCTGGGGAGGTTACGCCCTGGTCGGAGCCCACCTGCCGATGGCCGTGGGCATGGCCATGCGCCACCAGTACACCGGCAGCCAGCAGGTCGCGATGACGATCTTCGGCGACGGCAGCAGCAACAACGGCGGCTTCCACGAGTCGCTCAACATGGCGGCCGTCTTCAAGCTTCCCGTCATCTTCCTGCTCGAGAACAACCTCTACTCGATGGGCGTCGCCATTCACCGGGACTCCGCCATCGAAGATCTCCACAAGCGCGCCATCGGCTACGGCATCCACGGCGAAGCCGTCGACGGCATGGACCCCCTGGCCATGTACGAGGCGACTCAAAGGGCGGCCGAGCGCTGCCGCCGAGGCGAAGGCCCCGTCCTCCTGGAAGCCAAGACCTACCGCTTCCGCGGCCACTCGATGGCCGACCCCGAGTACTACCGAGACAAGGAAGAAGTCGAGTTCTGGCGCCAGCGCGATCCGATCGCCAACTGGAAACAACGCATGCTCGACGAAGGCCTCGCGACCGAGGCGGAGATCACGGCCCTCGACGAGTCCGTCGAGCGCGAGATGGAAGAGGCGGTCCGCTTCGCAGACGAGAGCCCCGATCCGGCGCTCGACACGCTCTGCGACTTCCTTTACGCGACCCCCGTGGAGAACGGCGACCTCTGCCGTCAACAACAGGCCGAAAAGCCTGGCTACGCCCGATAGGAGAGCCTCGCCATGCCCGTCATTACTTACCGTGAAGCCCTTCGCCAGGCCCTGCGCGAAGAAATGCTCCGCGACGACTCCGTCTTCATCCTGGGCGAGGACATCGCCTACTACGGCGGCTCCTACGGCGTGACCAAGGGATTCGTCGAGGAATTCGGCGAAAAGCGCATCAAGGACACCCCCATCTCGGAGACCGCCATCATCGGCGCCGCCACCGGGGCCGCCATGACCGGCCTGCGCCCCGTCGCCGAGATCATGAGCTTCAACTTCATCCTCCAGGCCATGGACCAGATCGTCAACCACTCCGCCAAGATCCACTACATGTTCGGCGGCCAGATGCAGGTCCCCATGGTCATCAGAACCCCCGCCGGCTGGAGCCAGCTCTCGGCAACCCACTCCCAGACCCTGGAGCTCATGCTCGCCTACGTGCCGGGCCTCAAGGTCGTCATGCCGAGCACCCCCTACGATGCCAAGGGCCTTCTCAAGGCAGCCATCCGCGACAACGATCCGGTGATCTTCATCGAGCACGCCCTGCTCTATGCCACCAAGGGCGAAGTCCCCGAAGAGGATTACGTCCTGCCCATCGGCAAGTCGGTCGTGCGCCGTCCCGGCAAGGACGTCACCCTCGTCTCCTACTCGCGCATGGCGCTGGAGTCGATGTCGGCCGCCGAAGAACTGGCCAAGGACGGTATCGACTGCGAGGTCATCGACCTTAGATGCTTGCGTCCCCTCGACCTCGGACCGGTCCTCGAATCCCTGAAAAAGACCAACCGGGTGGTGGTGGCCGAGGAGGGCTGGAAGTCCTACGGCATCGGCGCCGAGATCTCCGCGCGGATCATGGAGCAAGGCTTCGACGATCTCGACGCCCCCGTCAAGCGCGTCGCCGCCATCGAGATCCCCGATCCCTACAACAAGCACCTCGAATACCAGGCATTCCCGCACAAGGCCGACGTGATCCAGGCCGTCCGGGAAGTACTCAAGTAGCCCCCTTCGCAATCGATGAGGTAAATCATGGCCACGAACGTGCTCATGCCCAAGATGGGCTACGACATGACCGAAGGCAAGATCCTCCGCTGGCTCAAGCAGGAGGGTGACGCCGTCACCAAGGGCGAACCCATCGCCGAAATTCAAACCGACAAGGTGAACATCGAGATCGAAGCCTTCGCCGGCGGCGTCCTCGCCAAGATCCTTCACGGCGCCGACGCGGACGTGCCGGTCGGCGACGTCATCGGCATCATCGCCGCCCCCGGCGAAAAGGTGGAAGTCCCCGCCGGATCCCCCGCTCAGCGCACCGCCGCCGAGACCGGCGTCTGCGGCGGCACCATGTACGAGGCGGGCTGCGGTGAGGGCGGTGAAGCCGTCGCCATCGAAGCAGGAGCCGGCTCGGGTGCCAAGGCCGTGCCCTTGGGCGTCTCCCCGTCGACTCCCATCGAGGAACCGAGCCGGGTGGCCCAGGCCAACGCCGAAGCCCGCCGCGCCGCCGAAGGCGCGCACGCACCGGTTCGCCGCGCCGGCGAACGCGTCAAGTCCTCCCCCTTGGCCCGCAAGATGGCCGCCGATCAGGGTGTCGACCTGGCCGACGTCGCCGGAACCGGCCCCGCCGGCCGCATCGTCAAGCGGGACGTGGAAGGCTTCAAACCCGTCCAACGGCCTGCAGCGTTCGTCCCCCAGGCCGGCGTCACCGAAGTTCCCCTCACCCGCATGCGCCAGGTGATCGCCCGCAAGCTCTCCGAGAGCAAGCAGACGGCCCCCCACTTCTACCTCACCAAGGCCATCGACATGACCGAAGCCGTCGCCTTCCGCGGCCTGGTCAACAAGAGCCTGACCGATACCCAGAAGGTCTCCTTCAACGACATGGTCATCAAGGCCGTCGCCAAGGCCCTCAAAACCCATGCCGGAGCCAACGCCTCCTGGGCCGGCGACCGGATCGTCCAGCATGACGCCATCAACGTCGGCATGGCCGTCGCCCTGCCCGAGGGACTGGTGGTGCCCGTCCTCAACGACGCCTACGGCAAGACCCTCTCGCAGATCGCCGAGGCCGCCAAGGACCTGGCCGCCCGCGCCAAGGAAAACCGCCTGCGCCCCGACGAATTCTCCGGCGGAACCTGCACGGTCAGCAACCTCGGCATGTTCGACGTCGAGTCCTTCACCGCCATCATCAACCCCCCCGAATCCGCCATCCTCGCGGTGGGCTCCATCATCAAGGAACCCGTCGTCCGCAACGACGAGGTCGTCGTCCGCTCGATGATGCGCATCACCCTCTCCAGCGATCACCGCGTGATCGACGGCGCCCTCGCAGCCCAGTTCCTCGGCGAGGTCAAACGCCTCCTCGAATCTCCCCTTCTCCTGGTGGTCTAGCCATGAGCCAGTACGACGTCGTCGTCATCGGTGCGGGCCCCGGAGGCTACGTCACCGCCATCCGCGCCGCCCAGCTGGGGCTGAAAACCGCGGTGGTAGAAGATTCTAGGATTGCGGGACTCGGGGGAGTCTGCAACCAGTGGGGATGCATCCCCTCCAAGGCGATCCTCAAGAACGCCTCGGTGCTGCATACCATCAAGAACGCCGCAGCCTTCGGCATCGAAGTGGACGGGGTCAAAGCCGACTACTCCAAGGCCGTCGATCGCGCCAAGAAGATCGTCGACACCCAGGCCAAGGGCGTCGGCTTCCTCTTCCGCAAGAACCAGATCGAACTCATCGAGGAACGCGGCCGCCTCGCCGGCAAGGGCAGGATCAAGCTCGAGCCCTCCGGCAAGGAAATCACGGCCAAGCACATCCTGGTCGCCACCGGCGCCCGCCCGCGCGTTTTCTTCGACATGAAGCCCGACGGCAAGGTGGTCTTCACCGCCAAGGAATTCATGGCCATGCGCGACGTCCCCGCCAGCATGATCGTCCTGGGAGCCGGAGCCATCGGCATGGAGTTCGCTTACGTCCTCCAGAACTACGGCTGCCAGGTCACCATCCTCGAGATGGCCGATCGTCTGCTCCCCCGGGAAGACTCCGAGATCTCCCTGGAAATCGCCAAGGCCTTCACCAAGCTGGGAGTGAAGTTCCACACGCAGTGCAAGGTCGAAAAGGTCGAGCAGAAGGCCGACGGCGTCACGGTGCATGCCACCATGGCCGACGGCAAGAAGCAGGTCTTCGAAGCCCCACGGCTGCTCACCGCCACCGGAGTGACGCCCAACTCCGATGACCTCGGCCTCGACGTGGCCGGCATCAAGACGGTCGGCCCCGGCTTCATCGAGGTCGACGACTGGATGCGCACCAACGTCGAAGGCGTCTACGCCATCGGCGACGTCACGGGCAAGCTACCCCTCGCTCACGTGGCCTCCGCACAGGGCATCGTCTGCATCGAGAAGATCGCGGGCCACCACCCGCAACCCCTCGATTACAACAAGATGCCCTCCGCCACCTACTGCGAACCTCAGGTGGCCTCCATCGGCCTCACCGAAAGCGACGCCAAGGCCAAGGGACACCAGGTCAAGGTCGGCAAGTTCCCCTTCCGACCGAACGGCAAGGCCCAAGGTATCGGGGAAATCGACGGCTTCATCAAGTTCGTCGTCGACGCCAAACACGGCGAAATCCTCGGCATCCACATGATCGGACCCGAGGTCACCGAAATCCTCGGCGAGGCCAGCCTCGCGATGAACCTCGAAGCCACGGCCGAGGAAGTGGACATCACCGTCCATGCCCACCCGACCCTCTCCGAGGTCTTCAAGGAAGCGGCACTCGCCGCCATCGGCAAACCCATCCACATGTAGCCAAGCGAGCTTCCGCTGCTGGCCCCTCTCCAGCCCCCCCAGGGCCCCCCATGGTTCCATGGGGGGCCCTGGGTCTAGCTCCACGGCAGGTGCGCCGGCTGCGAGGCCCCGGTCGGCACGGACGCTTCCCGCTCGCTCGACTGACGTTCCATGGCCAGATCCCCTTCGATCGCGTCGAGCCGGGCGGCCAGCTCCCGATCACACCGCGATGACCGTACCGCCAGGATCGTCGAGAACACCGCCAAGCCCGCCATCACCGCGATCGGAATCAGCGGAACGGCCGGATAGAACGGGATCACCCCCTCCAGTTTCCGGGTCTTCCTCAACTCGCGCTGGGCGACCCTGCGAATGGGGCTCCCCTCCTCGCTCAGAGCTTCCATGACCCTCGGCCAGTCCCCTTCCAGCAACTCTCTCGCCCGCTCCATCGCCCGGATCACGCGCGCATCGCTCATCCTGGTGCTGATTGCCATGCCCCCACCCTCCCTTCGAGTAGCGTCCCCCGCGATCGCGACCGATCGAGGACTTCCCTAGCCTTCCTCCGCCTTCCTCGGCGATCGCCGATGCGGGATCATGCCCGTTCGGATCCGGCTTCATCCTAACCCGGGTCCGCCGGGAATCCGAGCGCCGAGGAATGGTTTTCAAGGAACGGCGAGCCATATTCTCAAATAGGGTAGAATGACGCTGGAAGCTGTTCGGAGGATCCGAGGAAAAACCTCCTGCAGCCGCATCCGCACGTCATGACCGGGCGATCCCGCCCGCTGAACGAGGCCCATGGACACCCTACTCACCCTCTTGATCGGACTCGGCTACGTGGTCGGCCCCCTCTCCCTCCTCGCCATGATCGCCGTCGGCTGGCGACTCGTCAGCGACCACCGGAACCACCGGCGTGATCGCTCCTGACCGCCACCCGGATCTCCTGAAGCAACTTCGGGACGTCCTCGGTCCCGACGCCGTCCTCTCCCGACCCCACGAGCGGCTGGTCTACGAATCCGACGCCTTCACCCTCGCTCGGGGACGACCGGATGCCGTCGTCCTTCCCCGCAGCACCCACGAGGTCGCCGAGGTCGTCAAGATCGCCGCCCGTCACGGGCTTCCCGTCATCCCCCGCGGCGCCGGCACCGGCCTCTCCGGCGGCTGCATGGCACCCCAGGGCGGCCTCATGATCGCCTTGACCCGCATGAACCGCATCCTCGGCATCGATCCCCTCAACCGCTCCGCCCTCGTCGAGGCCGGCGTCGTCAACCTCGCGCTCAGCCGCGAAGCCCATCGCCACGCCCAGCACTTCGCCCCCGATCCCTCCAGTCAATCCGCCTGCACCCTCGGCGGAAACGTCGCCGAAAATGCCGGCGGCCCCCACACCCTCAAGTACGGCGTCACCACCAACCACGTCCTGGGCCTGGAAATCGTCACCCCCGAAGGCGACACCCTCTGGCTCGGCGGCCCCGCAGAGGACTGCCCCGGCTACGACCTTCTCGGCCTCTTCGTCGGCTCCGAGGGTACCCTCGGAATCGCAACCCGACTGCTCCTGCGCCTCGTTCCCGACCCACAAAGCAAGCGCACCATGCTGGCCGCCTTCCAGTCCGTCGAAGACGCCTCCAAGGCCGTCTCGACCCTGATCGCCGCGGGGATCATTCCCGCCGCCCTCGAAATGATGGATCGAACCATCGTCGAGGCCGTCGAAGCCGCCTTCGCCTTCGGCTTCCCCCGAGACGCCGCAGCCCTCCTCATTCTCGAACTCGACGGGCTCGAGGCGGGACTAGATACCCAGGCCAAACGCGTGATGGCGCTTTGCCGAGCCGCCGGAGCCCACGAAGTGCGCCTCGCGAAGGACGAGCCCGAGCGCGAGCGCCTCTGGCTGGCCCGAAAAATGGCCATCGGGGCCCTGGGAAGACTCGCCCCCTCCAAGGTCACCCAGGACGGCGTCATCCCGCGAACCCAGTTACCCGACGTCCTGGCCAAGATAGCCGCCATCGGCGAGCGCCATCGCCTGCGCATCGCCAACGTCTTCCATGCCGGCGACGGCAACCTCCACCCCGTCATCCTCTTCGACGAGCGCGACCCCGAGCAGGTCCAGCGCGTGCTCGAAGCCGGAAGCCAGATCCTCGACGCCTGCCTGGAAGCAGGCGGCTCGCTGAGCGGTGAACACGGCATCGGCATCGAGAAGCTGGGGCATATGGCCCGCATGTTCACTCCCGAGGACCTCGCCGCCATGCGCGCGGTCCGCGACGCCCTCGATCCCCGAGCGCGCATGAACCCCGCCAAGCTCATTCCCACGCCCGGTTCCTGCACCGAAACCTCGGCCCTCGCCATGCTCGGAGGCTCCCAGTGATCCGGCTGCCCGCGACCTCGCACATCCCTGATTCGCCCGAAGCGCTCGCCGAGGCCCTTCACGAGGCTCAGAAGGCCGGCGAGGCGGTGATCGTGGCCGGTAAGGGCCTGCGCCTGGACCACGGCAACCTGACGGCGGCAACCCGCATGATCCTCACCACCGGGCTCAATCGACTCGTCGACCACCAACCCGACGACATGACCGTGACCGCCGAAGCGGGGATGACCCTCTGGGAGCTTCAGAGGATCCTCGCCGACCATGGCCAGCGCCTGGCCCTCGACCCGCCCCATCCCGAACTCACGACGCTCGGAGGCCTGGTGGCCGCCAACCCCGACGGTCCCTGGCGCGCGGCTTTCGGCACGACGCGCGACCTGCTTCTCGGGCTCACGGTAGCGTCTCCGGCAGGAAACTGCTTCAAGTCGGGCAGCCGAGTGGTCAAGAGCGTGGCCGGCTACGACCTCCCCAAGCTGTTCACGGGATCCTACGGCACGCTAGGGGCGATCGCCCAGGTGACGTTCAAGGTCCGGCCCCTGCCGGCGGCCACGGGTAGCATTCGAGTGACCTGGACCGATCGTTCCGAGCTCCAAGCGGCCTGGAGCGCGCTTCGGCAGGCTCCGCTGGAACCCACGTTCTTCGAAGTGGGGGCGGATGCGTCCGGGGCCTTCCTGGCGATGGGCTTCGAGGGTGAACCCGAGGCCGTGAGCTGGCAGCAGGAAGTCTTCGAGAAGCGGATTCGCACGTCTTGCGAGCGGCTGGGTGATTCCCTGCGCGTGGTCCTGGGAGAGCATGCCCACGCGGACGGCGCGCCGCTGCTGGTCAAGGTGGGGCTGCCGCCGGCCGAGGCCATGGACTTCCTGAAGGCCGCGCCAGGCCTCGAAGGCGGCGCCCGCTGGACCGGGCATGCCGCCAACGGCATTCTCTACGGCAGCTTCACCGCCGCCGAGGAGTGGGAGGTCACGGAAGGCCGCGCCCAGGTCGAAGCGCTGAGGGCGAAGGCCATGGAGCGAAAGGGTTACCTGGTCGTCCAGCGCGCGCCACGCACCTGGAAAGCGGGTTGGGACGTCTGGGGACCGACGCGCAGCGACTTCCCCTTGATGAAAGCCATCAAGCGCGCCTTCGATCCCCAGGGCACCCTGGCTCCGGGCCGCTTCGTCGGAGGACTTTAGCATGATCGACACGCGCGCCTGCATTCACTGCGGCCTCTGCCTTCCGGCCTGTCCGACCTATGCCCTGACCGGCTCCGAGGTGGACTCCCCGCGGGGACGGATCTACCTGATGCGCCACCTGCTCGAGGAAGGCCTCGCGCCCGATCCCGCGCTCTCGGCACCGCTCGATCGTTGTCTGGGCTGCCGGGCATGCGAAACCGCCTGCCCATCGGCCGTTCCTTACGGCCGACTGCTGGAGCACGTGCGCTCCGAGTTGCTTCCGCCCCAGGGGAAGCGCGGCTGGAAGTTCCTTCTCGACCACGTGCTCACCCATCCCCGGAGGCTCCAGCTCGCCATCTTGCCCCTGGCTTGGTTGCGACGCGGGGCCCCGTTCCTCGAAGCTCATCTCCCCCGGGGCTTGCGCCGCCTCGCCGAGCTCACCCCGTCGGCACCCGCGCTCCCCCCGCTGCCCGCCAGGATTCCCGCCCAGGGCCCGCGAAAGGGGGCGATCGCCCTCCTGACCGGATGCGCCATGGAGGCCCTCTTCGGCGAGGTGAATCGCGCCACCGTCCGGGTGCTCACCCGCTCCGGCTACGACGTCCTGGTGCCTCCCGCCCAAGCCTGCTGCGGAGCACTCCATGCCCATGACGGGGATACCAAGCAAGCGCGCGCGCTGATGCTCCGAAACATCGACGCCTTCGCGCTCGACGACCTGCTCGCGATCGCCGTGACCTCCGCCGGCTGCGGAGCCGCCATGAAGGACTACCCCCACCTGCTGCCACCGGACCACCCGGACCAAGCCCGAGTCGCGGCCTTCGCGGCCAAGGTCAAGGACGTCTCGGAGGTGCTCGCCATGATCGACCTGGCCCCCATGACGCGCGAGGTCCCCGGAACGGCCACTTACCATGACGCTTGCCACCTGGCCCACGGCCAGAAGGTCCGCCGCGAACCCCGAGACGTCCTGAAGCGCGTGCCGGGACTGACCTGGATCGACCTTCCCGAATCTGACGTCTGCTGCGGCGGAGCAGGTTCCTACGCCCTCCTCCAACCCGACCTATCGAAGGAACTCCTGGAGCGCAAGCTATCGATGATCGCCAGGACCGGCGCCCAAACGATCGTCATGGGCAACCCCTCCTGCCTCATGCAAATCGGCTCGGGGCTCTCGCGACTCCCCGGATCCCCCGAACCGCTCCACACCGTTCAGGTCATCGACCGGGCGATGGGCCCTTGACCACTCATGCCCGACATCCATGCGCCCTCTCGGAATCACCGCGCTCCGGCGTGCCGACGGCATGGTCGGTCCGGTTAAACTTCGGGAATCGGCGCAAGTCTGGGCTCCCGCTTCCCGATACCCTTATATAGATCGATCACCACGCGGCGGAGGTTCCCATGACCATCTCGAAGACAACCCACGCTTCCGCCGGCCAGGCCCGACAGCTCCGCTCCTCGCGGCCCATGGAAACCGTCTCGCGCGTGATGGGCGCCCATGCCCCGCAGAGCCTCTCGCCCGCACTTCTGGTGCAAGACGCCAAGATAGGCGTCGTCTCTTCCATTCCGTTCGAAGCGCTGTTCGCCAGCCAGCAGTACCGCCGCGGCGAACTTTCAGCCTCGCAGTACGTGGCCAAGACCCTCAGCAACTCGGTAAGCGCCGCATCATGGACCCTCGGTGGAACCCTGATGGGGGCGCTGCTGGCTCCGGTCGGCCTTCCCGCCATCGCCGTGGGCATCGTGGGTTTCGCCACCGGCATGGTGGCCAACGAGATCTGGATCCGGACAGCCGGGAAGCACGTCACCTCGGCTCTCGAAAACGCGCTGCCGGAGGCTCTCGCCGAACCCTTCGCCGAAGTCTTCACCAAGGCGATCGCCAACCCCCTTTACGACGCCGTCTGGAAGCCCCTCACCAACATGCTAAAACCCGTCCTCGGCTGGGCCCTGCGCAACAAGATCGCCGCAGGCGCCGCGGTGGGCGCTTTAGCGATGGTGTTTCCGGGTGCAGCCCGAGCGATAGCCCCTGAAGTCGTCACCATGGTGGCCGGAACCGCCGCCGGCATCGCCTTCACCGGCAAGGTGCTCGACCCGATCCTCCCCCCCCTCGAGGAGCATGCCCCCGAGTCGCCCGCGAAGGCCCCCAAGGCCAGCGGCGCCGGGCAAGCAGCGGGGCTTCACTTCGCCCGCATTCGGGAAGCGGTTTAGACGCTACGCACGACCGGCGTAGGGAAGAACGACCGCGACCACCCAGTCCATCACGTCCTGGCCGATATCCGCGGCGGCATCCATGCTTTCGGCGTCGATCTGCAACAGCGGCAGACCCGCGTCCGCGATGGCCGCCCCCTTGAGGTCCCTATTCTCCTGGTCGAGGTAGCTCACGAGGCGATCGCCCTCGATCAAGATCAAGGCCAGCGGCTGCAGCTTTTCCCGATCCACGATGACGAAATCGGCCTCGGAACGGCTCAGGCGATGCCAGCCGGTCGGCGTCAGACGCCCCCGGTCGAAGACGTCGGCCAGCCGCATCTTGGGAAAGATCAAGAGGCCCTGCTCGGCGAGCGGCCCATGAAGAATCTGAAAAAGGGAAAAGGGAAGCGGCTCGAGAAACGCGGCCTTGACCTGAAGTTGCGGGTCGAGATCCGTGACGTAACCCGCTTCCGGATCTTGCGTCACCAGGAAGAGGAGCCCGAGGGCCCCCACGAGGACGATTATCGCGACAATCCACATCACCATGCAGCCCAGTATAGCGTGGGTGGCCGTTCTCGGACAGCGCCCGGGTATTCCCGCGCCGTCGCGGACTAGCAGGTCACCCGCCCCCCGTCGACCAAAAGCGTCTGACCGGTCACGTAGGAGGCTCGCTCGGAGGCCAGGAAGAGCACCGCACCTGCAATGTCCTCGCCGGTGCCGAAGCGTCCCAGGGGAGTTCCCGCTTCGACGGCGAGGCGCTGCTCGGGACTCAGGCCCTCCTGGATTCGCGTGTCGACGTATCCCGGCGCCACTCCCACCGCCCTCACGCTCGGCGCAAGCTCCTTGGCCAGACTCTTGGTCAGCGCGATGACTCCCGCCTTGGCCGCCGCGTAGTGCATCGACGAAGCCCCCCCCTCCACGCCCCGCATGGAGGCGATGTTCACGATCACCCCCCGCCCGCGCGCCACCATCCCCCTGGCCGCCGCCTGCGCGCAGAGGAACGTCCCCTTCAGGTTCACGTCCAGAACCTCGTCCCACATCTCCTCGGTGATGGCGAATAGCCCGCCCCGCCGAACCACACCCGCGTTGTTCACCAGCACGTCGAGCGGCCCGAGCCCCGCCTCGACCCGCTCCACCATGGTCCGGACCTCGCCCGGATGGGCGACATCCGCCCGGAAGCCCATGGCCCGACCGCCGTCGTCCTGGATCGCTTCGACCACCGCCGCCGCCGCCGCCGCGTCATGCGCGTAATTGACGGCCACGAGAGCCCCCTCGCGCCCGAAGGCCCGCGCAATCTCCCGGCCGATCCCGTGACTCGCCCCCGTCACCAGGACGACTTTTCCCTCGAAACCCAGGTCCATGCCGCTTCCTTTCGATTAAACGCCGATCATGCCGAGCGCCATGTTACCTCCTGGCAGCCGACCATGCGAAAGCCCGCCCGTGCCTCCCGGAAGGGGGCATCGGACGGGCAGTGCCAGCGCGACGCGCTAGAGGCCGTAGACGGCCTCGAAGAGATCGACCGCGCCGTGGCCGAAGGTATCGTCGCGACCGGTCTCGCCCAGGTCGTCGGAGGTGCGGTAGAGGCGATCGCGAACCTGCGCGGGAGTCCAGTCCGGATGCTTCGCCATCAAGAGAGCCGCAACTCCCGCGACGTAAGGCGACGCCATGGAGGTGCCGGTCTTGTTGGCGTACGAATCGTCGGGAACCGCGGAACGAATACCGGTTCCGGGCGCCGAGAGGTCGACCGCCGGACCTTGGCTGGAACTCGGGGTGATTTTCAAGCGGCCGGAACCGTCCAGACGCCGATCATCCAGGTTGGCGACCGAGATGACGTTCGGGCTGTTGCCGGGATAACCTACCGTATCGGCATTGCCCGTCCCCTTGTTGCCTGCCGCGACCACCACCACCAGCCCCTTGGATTCGGCATACCCGAGGGCCTCCTCGACCTGCTTGACCTTGCGGCCATGAATCAGCTTCATCGCCCAGCCGTCCAGATGAACGGCGAGGCTGATATTGATGACCTTGGCGCCATGATCGGCGGCATAGCGAATGGCCTCGGCCAATTGCGGCATGAAATCGGGGTTGGTGGTGGAGAGATTGGGCATCTTGATGGGCAGGATGGAAACGCCCTGTGCCACGCCCTCGAGCCCCTCGGCGGGAAAGGAACCCGCGATGATGCCGGCCACGTGCGTGCCGTGTCCCATGGCATCCTGCACGTCCCGGCCCTTGGTTTCGACGTTGTACCCGGGCAGCAAGCGCCCCTGGAAGGCCGGGTGATCCATGTCGACCCCCGAGTCGATCACCGCGACCACGACCTTGCCCGCCGGAATCTCGCGAAAGCCATCGTCGGTGAAGAGCACCGAGGCCTCCGAGCCATCGATCCGAAGGCTATCGCCCTTGCTCACGCCGGCCTCGGCACTGACCCGAGCAATGCGGCTCTCGGTCCGCGCCGCGCCACTCAGCAACAAAACATCCTGCCCCTGGCGCGCAATCACGCTGGGAAGCCCATCCTTGGCAGCTCGGGCTTCCAGGCGGGCGCGGTTCGCCGCGGTATCGCGCAGACGCTCGGCCGACTTGAGGTTCTGAAGCTGGGAAGAACGGGTCTGAACGGCCATGATCTCTCCTTGAAGCGTCGAGGCGAATCCGGGATGTCTTGCGGTTGCTCTATCACCTTATCGCCCCCGCTCCTTAAATCTTTCTTAGAAATTTCTTAATCTTCGGGTGATTGGCCTCAAAGCCGCCCCCAGGTGGTAGGATCAGGGCATGACAGCAACTCAAGGCTTGTGGAACCGCCTCTTCGAAACAGCCCAAGGGCTGGGATTCGGCATGGCGGGCGCGGTAGCGGCTAACGTGGATCCCCGGCGGGCCGTCCTCGAAGGATGGCTGGACCAAGGCATGCACGGAGACATGGCATGGATGGCCAAGGATCCGGAACGACGCACGGATCCGCGCCTGGTCCTGCCGGAGGCCCGGGCCGTCGTCGCGCTCTTTCACTCGTATCATCCAGGGCCCCTGGGCACCCCGCTCATGGATACTCCCAGAGGCCGAATCGCCCGCTACGCGCTGGGCGACGACTATCACGACGTGCTGGTGAAGAAACTGCGCGCGTTGTCCCAGGTTCTCGACGATCCGACGGCCCGGGTCTACACCGACACGGGCCCGTTCCTCGAGCGATCGGTGGCAAGCCGCGCGCAAATCGGCTGGACCGGCAAATCCGGCCTCTTGATCAACCCGAAGCTGGGAACCTACGGCTTCCTGGCCGAAATCGTCACCGCCCACGAGCTGCCACTCGCGGAAAAGCCCCATCCGGATCGCTGCGGAAGCTGCACGAGTTGCCTGGATGTCTGCCCCAGCGGCGCCCTGGTCGCCCCGGGAATCGTCGACTCGCGACGCTGCATCTCGTACCTGACCATCGAGCATCGGGGGCCCATCCCCCGCGAACTCAGGCCCTTGATGGGCGACTGGGTCTACGGCTGCGATCTCTGCCAGGAGGTCTGCCCCTGGAACCGCAAGGCGCCGGTGACCGAAGAGCCGGCGTTTCAGCCCAAGCCCGATCGGGTATTCCCCAAGCTGGTCGACCTCTTGCTCATGAGCCAGGAGCAATTCTCCCAGACCTTCAAAGGCTCCGCCATCAAGCGCACCAAGCGCCGAGGCATGGCGCGAAACGCAGCCGTCGCGCTGGGAAACGCCAAGGATCCCGCGACGGTTCCCGCGCTTCGGCAGGCATTGTCGACCGATGCCGAGGCGCTGGTTCGGGGGGCTGCAGCTTGGGCGCTCGGCCAGATCCGGTCGGAGGCAGCCATCAAGGCCCTGGAGGCCGCTCAGGCCACTGAATCGGACGCAGAGGTCTACGAGGAGATCCAGCTGGCCTTGAGGGGGGAGTGAGCGTTTACCCATGCTTGCTACGGGTATGATCCATCGGTAGCCCCCCCTCCCATGAGGAAGCCGCGTGACCGCCATTTCGCCGCCCCCCCTTCCCCATGACGCCTCGGGCGTCCTGGCGCTGCTGCGGCAATTCGCGTCCGAAGCGTCGCGGCTGAGTCAGGCACAGCCCCGCTACGATCGCCTGCTGCAACAGGCCTGCATGCTCGTCGGGGCCTCGCGCGGAGCCTTGATGATCGGCAACACGCTCGCTCAGGCGGCAACCCTTGGTTCGGAAGGACTATTGGATCTTCCCCGGGACTTGCTGGCAGAGTCGATGCTCGAGCGCCAGCTCACCTCGCGCCTCCTGGGCAACGGAAGCTGGGGGACCGCCGTGCCGTTGCAGATTGGCCCCGATCCGGTCGCCCAGCTCTGCCTGGAATCCGCCGAGGCTCCCAGCGCCATGGGGCTGGACATGTTGAGGACTTACGCGCCCACCATGGCGCAGTTCATCTACGAAACCAATGCCCGAAAGGTGCTCAAGAAGACCCGCGAGGCCTTCGAAGAGAAGCTCGACATGGCGCTGGGGCTCTACGATCTCTACCACGCCGCGGTGGGCGAAGCCATGACCGACCGGCTCACGGGAGTGGGATCGCGGTCATACTTCGACCAGCGCTTGTCGGAGCAACTCGACCATGCGCGCCGCTACCGGCATCCCTTGACCCTGGTGATGGTGGACGTGGACCACTTCAAGAGCATCAACGACAATTACGGCCATCCGGCCGGGGATCAGGTACTGGCGGGAATCGGCGCCCTCCTGCGGGGAAGCGTGAGGCTTTCCGACGTGGCGGCCCGCTACGGCGGGGAGGAATTCGCGCTGATCCTTCCGTTCACCGAATCGGAAGGGGCCTGGATCCTGGCGGACCGCCTCCGCCAGTCGCTCCAGGAATGGACCTTGATCGTGAGCGAGGGTCTCGTGCAGGTTACGGCGAGCTTCGGGCTTGCCGTGTTGACCGACGGCATGGACGCGCGGGACCTCGTGAAAGCGGCCGATCGCGCACTCTACGTGGCCAAGCGCGAAGGGCGCAACCAGGTTCGCGTGGCGGATCCCCTGTCGCCTTCGGGTTCGTTTCCGCTCGCGACCCTCGAAAAAGGGGTTGAGCCGCAAGGGCGCGCGACCTCGGCGAACCGGAACGATGAGACGATCGAGAGGAATCGAGGATGAGGGTCGAGCTTTTTTCGGGGCGCGATGAGCGCGTGGCGATCGAGCAAGGCGGCGAGGGGCTGAGGTTACGGCTGAGCGGAACGGTCGACGCCGACTTCTTGTCCCGGACCTTGGATGAACTGCATCGGGAGACGCTGGCGCGGCGGCTTCCCGGGGTGATGCTGGATCTTTGCGACCTCGATCCGCTGGAGCCGGCCGCCGTGAAGGCCATGATCAAGTGGGCCATGCGGCAGGCGGAGCTGGATGCGAGCGAGCGCTACGGCATCGTGATTCGGTACTCGGAAGGAGTCTCCTGGCAGAAGGTGAGCTTGTCGGCGATAGCCCACCTCTGCGGCTACGTCAGGCTCGATCCCGGCGCCTGAGCATCCGTTGTCCTCTCTAGGGCGACCGATTAGAATGTCCGGGCGGCTTCGCTACTAGCCGGCGGCTCCCGTACCGCCGGAAGAAAGCCATTGGGCGAACGTCAGCGCGAGATTTGCCTTGGGTGAAGCAAGGGGGATCGCTTTGGGCTTCCCTTTGGGCCTCCCGCCGCTCGGGCGGTACCGCCAGATTCTGGCCGTCATGGCGCGCTACGGCTTCGCGGACTTCGCCGAGGAGCTGGGTTACGAGAGGCTGATTCCTCGCGCATGGCGGAGTCCGCGCGGGGAGGCGGATCCCGACGCGACGCGCGCCCTCAACCTCCGCTTGGCCCTCGAGGAACTGGGCCCCACCTACATCAAGCTGGGGCAAGTGCTCTCGACCCGCCCGGATCTTCTTTCGCGCCCCTACATCCGGGAACTCGAGAACCTGCAAGACCGCATCCCCCCCTTTCCCACCGAGGAAGCCAAGGCCCTGATCGAGAGCGAGTTGGGAGCGCCCATCAGCGCCCTCTTCACGATCTTCTACGACACGCCCCTCGCATCGGCCTCCCTGTCGCAGGCCCACGAGGCCATCCTTCCCGACGGGCAGCAGGTGATAGTCAAGGTGCAGCGCCCCGACGCCGCCGCTCGGGTGAAGCGGGACATCCCAGCCTTGCGCGGGCTGGCCGGGCTCTTCGAGGCCCGAACGGACTGGGGAAAGCTCTACGACCTTACCGGCACGGTCAACGAACTCGAGCACAATCTTCACATGGAGCTGGACTTCCAGCGCGAACGCTTCAACCTCGAGACCATGGCCCGAAACCTCGCGGCGTTCCCCCGGATCAAGGTCCCCAAGGTCTACCCCGCCTACTCGAGCCAGCGTGTGCTGGTCATGGAAAGGGTCTTCGGCAAGAAGGTCAACGGGAACCTGCACGAACGAGAGCTCGCCGAGCAGTTCCTGAGGTCGTTCCTCAAGCAGTTCGCCGAGGACGGCTTCTTCCATGCCGATCCCCATCCCGGAAACGTGCTGATCACCGAGGACCGGGACCTCTACCTGATCGACCTGGGCATGGTGGGCTACCTGGACTCCCGGACGCGCCGCGGCGTGACCAAGTTCCTGCTGGCCATGATGGGACGGCGGGGCGATACCACGGCCGAAGTGCTCGTCGAGCTAGGACACCCGCTTCGGGACTTCCAGCTCAACACCTACCGCATGGAGATCGGGAGATTGGTGGCACGGTTCCACAACACGCCGCTCTCGGAGCTCAACGTGGGCGAGGTCATGACGGAGGCCGTCCGGATCGGATTCAAGAGCCGCCTCAAGTTCCAGCCCCAGCTCTTGATGCTGGTGAAGGCCCTGAGCCAGATCGACGGGATCGCGCGCGCGCTCGATCCCGAGGCCGACTTGTTGGACATCCTGAAACCCTACTTGCCCCGGGTGGTCGCCGATCAGATGGGCGAGCTGATAGGCCCCATGAACCTCTTGCACTCGGGCATGGAGGCCACCGAGGTCTCCATGGACATGCCGCGAAAGATCAGCCTCCTGCTCGACAAGATCAACGCCGACAACCGAATCCGCATCCAGTTCGAGCACATCGCCCTGGAAGAGGCCCTGGAACCTTTCGGAAAGTGGATCAACCGGCTGGTGCTGGCTATCGTCTTCGCGGCGCTATCGCTCAGCTCGGCGATCATCATGTCCGCGGACGTGGGGCCCCGATGGCTCGGACACCCCGTTCTGGGACTCCTGGCCTTCGTGCTGGCCTTGATTCTAGGCATCTACCTGGTAATGACCATCCTTCGCACCCGCGTGCTCTGAGGAAAGGCCCCTTGACCGAACGGCTCGCGCCGCTTAAACTATCTTAACAATCCGCTGTCGTGGGGGAGGGTTTGGTCATGAACCTCGAAATTGGCGCGGAGGTCCGGGGGCCCGAGGGAAAACTGGGGACCCTGACTCAGATAGTCATCGAGCCGCTCGGGGAGCGCATCACCCATGTGGTGGTGGAACGCGGAGGCCTTCACCCCTGGGAAAAGCTCGTGCCCACCGAATACCTCACCCGCACCGAGGGATCCCGGGTCTGGACGAATCTCCGCCTTCAGGAGATGCGCGACCTTCCCGACACCCTGGAGGTCGCGGGAAGCGGGCCGGCTCCCGCGACGCCCACGGAGGTCCCCATGGCCGATCTGCATCCGGTCGGCCTATTCTGGCCCTCCAGCGTTCTCGGCTGGTACCTGCCATCGCATCAAGCCAGCAGCCCCGCCCACCTGCACTCGAATCTACCCGAAGGCGCCCACAGCCTCAAATCCGGAACCGAGGTGCTTTGCCGGGACGGAAAGGCGGGACGGCTCGACGAAATGCTTTACGACGAATCATCCGGCCGTGCCACGGGGATGATCATCCGCAAGGGCTTCTTCTTCGCCCGCGAGTTGGAGGCTCCCATCGACTGGGTCGAAAGCATCAACGACGCGATCCACCTGAAGGTGACCTGCGACGAACTCCCCGCACGCCGCAAGCGCCCGTAGCGCCCGTAAAAAACAAAGAACGAACGAATTCCCGTCAATCCTTCCTCGACGGCGTTCTCTCGCTGCCTTACGAAACTGCCGCTGGCGCTAGAGCAAAGCTCGTTTCTTCAGGACAGCGAGAGAAGGACATACGCCCCATGATCCCTGCCTCACGGCGTCCTCTCGCTGCCTTACGAAACAGCCGCTGGCGCTAATCAGTATCGTTATCCGGCGAGCGGGTATCACCGAGCAGGGAATCGAGGTGAAAGTCGATGAATTGCTGCGGGGCGTCGACCTGTTCGCGACCGATCGCGACCCAGAGGCGGCGGTCCAGGGGCTGGACGACGAGGGCCGTAGTGGACGTGAGTTTTCCCCAGTCTCCCATGACCAGCGGTCCCAGGGTCAAGCGGACAGGGAGCGATCGCGAGATGGAGAGGGCGGAAGGGCCGCTCTGGCCGGTCGAGGGATCGACGAGATCCGACAGAATGCTGCAGGCGCGCGCCGGATCGAGTTGCCCGTAGCTCGAGGCCAGAAGCCTTCCGAAGCGCTCATCCCGTGATTGTGCGGACGACGTGGCGGCAGTCCGGGCCTTGAAGGCCCCCATGGACTGCGCGAGGTCGGCGAGGGCGGCGCCGGAACCATGGGATCTCACGGCCACCCGACCGTCTGAAGCCTCCAGGATGCGCGCTCCTTCACCCTTGGCGAGGGTCGCGACGAAAGCCTGGCTGGTTCTAGACGCGGCTTGCCTCAGCATGGCCTCGGCCTCATCGGGCCCCGTAGCGGCCATCAAGCGAAGCGTGAGCCAGCGCGGGGGGAGGCCTGCCGCCCGGGGAGCGCCTGGTAGCGGATCGACGGAGGCGTAGAACCCGTTTGCGCTCCAGGCAGCCTGGGCATCGAGCGAGCCCACCCGGGTGAGCGCCACCCAGGCACTGCCCGCGTCGGGATGATGAACCCAGAGCATGTCGAAGCGCTGCCGGGTCTCCAGGGCAAGATCGTCCGAGATACGGCCAACCAAAGGCTTCCCGTTCAGGCTAGCTTTTCCGCGGGCGATGAAGCTGCCGCCACCCGGCAGGACGGCGGGCAGGGACTTGGCGAGCATGGCGTAAGGAGGTTCGGTCGAGAGCAAAAGCAGGGACTCATGGGAGACGCCGGACCCCATGGCGAGGCCCCTCACGAAGTCGCGTTCATCCAGGCTGAGGTGACGTTCCTGCTGCCGCGCATACAAGCGGTGAAGAACGCCCGGCGTCAGAGCGAAAGCCGAAAATGCCCGGCGCTCATGGTAATCGCGAACCTGATCCCGAATCCGTTCCCGGAGGAGCGTTCCCTGTTGCACTCCCGCCTGGAAGAGGGTGCCGCGGGTTTCGACGACGAGCACGCCGCGATCGCGCAGGACCCTCCCCGGCGAGTCGACGCTCCGAGCAATGACTTGGCGCGCGGGAATCGGCGGGGAGGTGGCGGCGTTCGGGATGGCCTCCCCGCAAGAGACCAGCAGCAGCGCGCCGAGCAAAAGGGCCGGCCAGCGGGAATGTCTTGGGAAGGCGATCTGAGGCAACTCGGTTCTCTCCGCAGAAGGCCCCCGATTCTGAGCGACGAAGGCGTCGGAGGGGAGCTTGGGGTTAACCCTAGCGGGCTATCTCCCTGATCATACACGATCGAGAGCTCCTCTCGCAGCTCCTTGAAGCAGGAAAGCGGCTTCGAGACGCTCGATGCCCTCGGTAATCGTCTCCCCGACCGGAAATCCCCAGAAAGATCCCGCGATTCCGGGTATGGGAAACCCAGCACACCAGCGGTTTTCCCGGCGTCCTGCCGATGGGTCCAGCCGCTAGCCCAACAAGGATTAATGTTCCGTTAAGCAACCTGGCGCCTATCGGAGGCGATATGATGCTTAGCAGCCGCGAAGTCGAACGTCCTATGCGGCAGGAACAAACGGCCCGAGGGTCGGCAGAAAGGGGATCTCCGATGGTACAGAAGATGGATGGCGGCAGCAACCTCCGGTGGAACATCCACCCGGCGGATGCGAATAAGGACGGCAGGATCACCCGCCAAGAAGCCCAGAAGTACGTCGAATCTAAGATTCCTGCGGCCAAGCCGCCCGAAGCCAAACCCTCGGCTGACGTCAACCAGGCCAAGTACCCCACGGTCGGCGAGGCGATCGAGAACACGCTCACCAATGCCAAGAACGAGTTCTTCGAGAGCGCCAAGATAGCGGGGGTCATGGCGATCCCCGGCGTCAACGTCGCCGCCGGCATGGTTTACGGCCGCCACATGAGCGAAGCCCGCAAGGAAATTGCCCAGCTTCCCATGGATCCGGACGGGAAGTGGAAGAGCGAGGCCCGCGCCATCGTCAGCAAGCACCACGAGGCGGCTGAAGACGAGATCGTCGCCCTCCCGAGCAAGGTGGCTCAGGGCGCGGTCACCGCGGTGGAAAATGCGGTCGACGGCGCCGTCGACGCGGCGGAGACCGTCTGGGGCGGAGTCACCGATGCCGCCGGATCGGCATGGGATTTCGCCAAGACCGAAGTTCCCCGGGCCGCCAAGGCAATTGGCCAAGACGTCGCCGTCCTCGCCATCATGGCCAACCCCCTGGGAGCCGCTCCTAGCGCCATCATTGTCGGCAACCACGTCGCGCAGGCCCACAAGCGCATCATGGACCTCCCCATGGACCCCGAAGGCAAATGGAAGGACCAGGCCCACGCCATCGTCGGCGAGGAAATGGCCGAAGCCAAGCAGGAGATCCTGGGACTTCCCGGCCGGGCATGGACAGGGGTCAAGGACGTCTCCTCGGCCATCTACACCGGAGCTCGCGATGCCGGCGCCTTCGTGGTCGATGGCGCGGTCGTCGCCGGCGAGGCCATCGCGCTGGCCGGTGAGGTCGTGATCGACGACATGGTGGCCGGCGCCAAGGAAGCCGGAAAGACCGTGGTCGGTGGCGTCGTCGCCACCGGCGAGGCCATCGCGGATGCCGGCGCATTCGTGGTCGATGGCGCGGTCGTCGCCGGCGAGGCCATCGCGCTGGCCGGTGAGGTCGTGATCGACGACATGGTGGCCGGCGCCAAGGAAGCCGGAAAGACCGTGGTCGGTGGCGTCGTCGCCACCGGCGAGGCCATCGCGGATGCCGGCGCATTCGTGGTCGATGGCGCGGTCGTCGCCGGCGAGGCCATCGCGCTGGCCGGCGAGGTCGTGATCGACGACATGGTGGCTGGCGCCAAAGAAGCCGGAAAGGCCGTGGAGCAGTCCTTCGATCAGGCGCGCAAGGGCCTGGGTGGAGCCTTCGAGAGCTTCGGCCGCTGGATCTCCGGCGACTAAGCCAAAATCCAAGACCAGGGGCCCGGGTAAGAACCCGGGCCCCTGGTCTTGGATAGAATTTGGATCAAACCGCGGCGGGCTGGGCCTGCGCCATCACGCGTTCGATGTCGTCGATGGCCTTGGGCACCTCGCGGGTGAGCACCTCGTGCCCCGATGCCGTGACCAAGATGTCGTCCTCGATCCGGATCCCGATGCCCCAGTACTTCGGATCCACGCCTTCCGAACCCTCGGCGATGTAGAGACCGGGCTCCACCGTCAGCGCCATTCCAGGTTCGAGCGAGCGCCACTCCGCGCCGACCTTGTAACGGCCCACGTCGTGGACGTCGATTCCGATCCAGTGGCTGGTCTTGTGCATGTAGAAGCGCCGATAAGCCTCGGAAGCTATCAGCTCGTCCACGTCCCCTTGCAGGATACCCAGCCGAACCATCCCCTCGGTCAGGATCCTCACCGCCGTTTCATGAACCGCATGATAGGATCGTCCCGGCTGAACCTGGGCGATCGCCGCCAGTTCAGCCTCCAGCACCACTTCGTAAACCTCCCGCTGCGCGGGGCTGAAGCGCCCATTGACGGGGAAGGTGCGCGTGATGTCCGAGGCGTAGAACTCGTACTCGGCCCCCGCATCGATGAGAACCAGGTCCCCGTCCTTCATCACCGCGTCGTTCTCGACGTAGTGCAGAATGCAACCGTTGTTCCCGCTCCCCACGATCGACCCATAGGCTGGGCCCATCGCGCCGCGCTTGCGGAAGACGTACTCGATTTCGGCCTGAAGTTCGTACTCATGCATCCCGGGACGTGAGACCTGCATGGCCCGGGTATGGGCCTCCGCCGCGATGGAAGCGGCCTTGCGCATCCGCTCGACCTCCGCGGGTGCCTTGATGAGCCGCCACTCGTGAAGCAACTCGCTCGGATCGATCATGGTCGTGGGTGCGGAAATGCCCTGGCGCGCCTTGGCCCTGACGCCGCCGAGCCACGCCATCACCCGCTCGTCGAACGCGGAGGACTTGCCGAAGCGATAGTAGAGCTCGGGCTGGTTCTCGAGGTAGCGCGGCAGAATCTCGTCGATCATGGCAATCGGGTAGGCGACGTCCGCCTGGTAATCCTTGACCGCGCCCTCGGTGCCCGCTCGGCGGCCGTCCCAGGTTTCGCGCTCCGGATCGCGGGGCCGCACGAAGAGCACGACCCGATGCTCGGGATGGCCAGGAGCCAGCAAGAGCACCGACTCGGGTTCCTTGAAGCCGGTCAGGTAGAAGAAATCGGAGTCCTGACGGTACTCGAAGTCGAGGTCAGCGGTCCGATGTTGAATACTGGCAGATGGAATGATGGCCACGGCGGAACCGATGGCTTGCATGAATTTCTCGCGGCGAGCTTGGAACACGTTGCCCCTCCTTGTGAATCGCTCCGAATCTCCGTTTTACCAGATCCCGGAGCCGGGCGAAAGGGCAAGCCCCGGTTCGAACGCGATCGCCGCAGCGTCTCGTTTGGGAACCCGGCGACGAGGGCATGAAGGACATGCAAGCTTCAATCCCCTGACAGGCTCGATTCATGACCTTATCATTCTCCCTCGTCCTCCGGGCTGTCCACGACGGCCTCGGGACCGCCCGCGACCTCGAACTCGTTGTCCCCAGCGTCTTTGGACCGGAGCTGGTGGGTTCCCAGACGCTGTTGCCGGCCATTCGCGCCCGCGTCAGCGCGGAATCCGCCCGGACTGCTCTCGAATGGGCCGGCGATATCTGGTTTTCCGCATGGGCGGGCGATCCCCTCGATATGGACCCGTCCTACGTGCAGTTGCTGGAAGACTTCCTGGCGTCGCTCGTCGACCTTCCGCCGGGAGCCGAGGTCGGCTTCAGCGCACCTCCTGTTCCGGTCGGAACCTAGCCCCCAGGCGGCCTTCTCCTTCCGTTTGGGCGTCACGCCGCCCAATCAGGCGTTTCTGGTAAAATGGAACTGCCGGTTGCACCGATGCAGCCAATCTACCGGTTCCCCATGACGCCTGAATGCTGAGGAGAAGACGATGACCTCTGGGACCCAAACGCACGACGCCCAGTCGCTTCACGCCATGCGCGAGAAGATCCAACAGGGCGGCGCCGCCAAATACCACGAAAGCGCCAAGAAACAGGGCAAGCTCTTCGTTCGCGAGCGCCTGCGCCTCCTCTTCGACGAAGGCTTCGAAGTCGAGGACGCCATGTTCGCCAACTGCATGGCCGGCGATCTCCCCGCCGACGGCGTCTATACCGGACTCGGCAAGATCAACGGCCGCACCGTCGCCGTGATGGCCAACGACTCCACCGTCAAGGCCGGCTCCTGGGGCTCGCGCACCGTCGAGAAGATCCTTCGCATCCAGGAAACAGCCGCCAAGCTCCAGGTCCCGATGCTCTACCTCGTCGACTCCGCCGGCGCCCGCATCACCGACCAGGTCGAGATGTTCCCCGGCCGTCGCGGCGCCGGCCGGATCTTCTTCAACCAGGTCAAGATGTCCGGATCCGTTCCCCAAGTTTGCCTCCTCTTCGGACCTTCGGCCGCAGGCGGAGCCTACATCCCCGCCTTCTGCGACATCGTCGTCATGGTCGAAGGCAATGCCTCGGCTTACCTTGGCAGTCCCCGCATGGCCGAGATGGTCATCGGCGAGAAGGTCACCCTCGAAGAGATGGGCGGCGCCCGCATGCATTGCTCGGTCTCGGGCGTCGGCGACGTCCTCGCCAAGACCGAGGAAGAAGCCATCGGCTTCCTCAAGAACTACCTCGAGTTCTTCCCCCAGAACTACCTGCACAAGACCCCCGTCATCCCCTCCCTCGCGCCGAAGGCCGGCAAGCCGATTTCCGAGATCGTCCCCGCCAACCAGAACCAGCCTTTCAACATGGTCGATCTGATCAATCAGCTGATCGACGAGGGCTCCTTCGTCGAGATCAAGAAGCTCTTCGCCCAGGAAATGATCACGGGCTTCGCGCGGATCGGCGGCCGAGCGGTCGGCATCGTCGCCAACCAGCCCCGGGTCAAGGGCGGCGTGCTCTTCACCGACACCGCCGACAAGGCGACCCGTTTCATCTGGCTCTGCGACGCCTTCAACATCCCGCTGCTCTTCCTCATGGACGTGCCCGGCTTCATGATAGGCTCCAAGGTCGAGCGCGAAGGCATCATCCGCCACGGAGCCAAGATGGTCTCCGCCGTTTCCGATGCGACCGTCCCCAAGATCTCCGTCATCGTCCGCAAGGCCTACGGCGCGGGCCTCTACGCCATGGCCGGCCCCGCCTTCGAGCCTGATGCCTGCATCGCGCTTCCCACCGCCAAGATTGCCGTCATGGGCCCCGAGGCCGCGGTCAACGCAGTTTACGCCAATAAGATCGCCGACTTGCCCGAGGCCGACCGTGCCGCCTTCATCGCCGAGAAGCGGGCCGAGTACGAGGCCGACATCGACCTCTTCCACCTCGCCGCCGAGATGGTGATCGACGACGTCGTCGAGCCGGATCTGCTTCGCAGCGAGCTCATCAAGCGCTTCGCCGCGTACGAGAACAAGGTCGTCCCGCCGGCTCCCAAGCGCCGCTCGGTCCTGCCGGTCTAAACGCTTCCTGAATAGCCGAGGCGGGCCTCCCCTTTTTGGGGGAGGNCTTTTTGGGGGAGGCCCGCCTCTCTTTTTGAGGTCCTCGCGAGGATCTCGGCTTACGGCGTGATCTCGAGAATCGTGACGGAGGCCCTGGGGAACGTGTAAGCTCCGCTCAGGTTTGCCGACTGGGTCGTCACCGAGGTGTTGGTATGATCGGAGGACCAGCCGTTCGAGCCCTTGAGAACGTGCGCCTGGACGCTTCGGGGGGTGAAGCCCATCGCGACCCGGCTGGCCACGTCGGAGTCGTTCGTGCGGTTGGTGACCATGACGTAGACCTTGCCATCACGTCCCTTGGACGCCGCGAACGCCAGCTTGGGCATGTCGATGGAATCCGAGGGGCCCTTCACGTTGACCGACGGGATACCCTGGCTCTCGACCTTGAGCACCGCGTCGCCCCAGGTCTTCGCCAGCATCTTCTGGAACAGGAAGATCGGAGTGACCGTGTTGGGATCGTTCCCGACGAAGAACGACGCGTCCGCCAGGTCGCCATGGTCGAACCCGAACTGGTTGGCGATCCGGATGTCATGCTTGAACGCTAGGGTCAGCGTGTCGGCCGAGTAGAGGGCACCGAACATGCCGCGCGCCGTCTTCACGTCGTTGTACATCTCGGTGAAGAACTCCGTGTTCGCGATGTAGACCGGCTTCTTGGCGTGCTGCTTGATGGCGGGAACGATCTCGTTGGTGAGAAGGCGGTCGTTCCAGGCGTTCTGGGCCATGATGGTCATCTTGTCCCCGCCCTTGTTCGCCATGGGCCAGCTCGGATAACCATGGTAGATCAAGAAGTCCACGTCCTCCCCCATGGTCTGGAGGATGTTCTTCACTCCTTGGCCCTTGGCGGCCCAGCCCTCGCCCATCCAGTTGGAGTTGGTGGAGGCCACGGCGCCAATCTGGATGGGGACCGGAGAGGCCTTGCGCATGGCCTGGGCGAATTGCTTGGCCCGCGTCGCGTACTTGATGTCGGTGGAGGCGTATTCCTTGTGCCCCCGAACCTTGGACCAGGAGATCTCGTTGCCGATCTCGAAGAACTTGGCGT
>DAZV01000046.1 GCA_002083825.1 Candidatus Sericytochromatia bacterium S15B-MN24 CBMW_12
AGGGGGGGGAGGAAAGGAAGGGGGTGGAGGGGGGGGAGGGGCCTGAGGCACCATCGCCGCCGCCTCACGAGGCACGTCATCGCCGATGGCCTTGGAGGGCTTCCCGGTGCCGGTGTCCTTGGAAAAGCTCTTGGTGCCCTTCTTTTCCTGCTGGTACTTGCCGAAAGGGTCGTCGATGGCCGCCTTGATGGCCTTGGCCTTCAAGGGGTTCCCAAAGAGGGGATGGCCGAACATGGCATAAAAGACGATCATATGGCGCTCGCCGATGTCGTCCTGGTAATCCAGCAGGACGTAGCGCTGAAGCTTGCGAAGCTGCTCATGGCCCAGCTTGAGCACGCGGTGCTTGAACTTGGGAAGAGGGGGAAGTTTCGCGTTGGGGAGCTTCTTGTGTCGCATCAGGCGATCGGTCTCGAGCGAGATCCTCCGGAGGCGGGCGAGCGACATCTTGATGCGGGCGTCCTTGTTCTTGAAGACCAGGGACTTCTCGTGGATCTCCAGGGTGCCGAAGACCAGCTTATCCGAGACCTTCAAGCCGGGATGCCCCCCCAGGTACTGGAGCTCGAAGGCGTCGAGCAGCTTGTTCTGGGTCTTGTCGTCCTCGTCGGCGCTGGTTTCCATCTTTTGAGCCACGTCGCGAAGGCGCGCCTTGAACCTGCCCTCGAAGCGCCTCACGGACTTCTGGAGGGCGCCGAAGGCGATCACGCCGACCAGCACGCCGATCACCAGACCGACCCACCAACCGGTCGAACCCTCCATCATGAACTCGAACTGGCCTGCGATACCCGTGGCCGCCAAGTAAATGATGATCAGGCCAGCCGTATTGGTGATCGGGATGCGGCTGACGAAATCCTGGAGGGCTCTCGCCTGTTTACGCTTCTTGACGCTCAAGGGATTACCTGTTCGCACCTTCGAATCCGGACGGTCCACCTCCGAGAGGTCTGACGACCTGCTCGAGGACTGTTCAAGTCCCAGGAGAGAGGGGTATCGTCAATATACCCCTCTCTCCCGGCTTTATCAGTTCGTCCGAGAATCAGGCGATCGCCACCTCGGCGTGCCCACTGGCCATCGAGCGTATGACCGCCGTGTACTCCTCGATGAGTTGCTCGGTTTCGATGGCCGAGGTACCGTCGGCGTACAGGTGAATCAAGGGCTCGACCGGATCCGGAAGGACGAGCACCCAGCCGTTCTGGGTGTAGAGCTTCACGCCGTCGATGAGTTCGATGTTCTTGTCGCGGCCTTGTTCGACCAGGACGCGCATGACGGTGCCCTTCTGCTCCCAGGGGCAGGGGACCTCCTCGTGCAGGTGGTAGAAGTCGGGGATCTCCGACTGGACCTGCGAGAGGGACTTGCCGGTCTTGGCGAGCAGCTCGGCGATCTTGGCGGTGGCGAACATCGCGTCGAAGCCGGGGTGCAGGGACGGGAAAATGAAGGAGCCGTCGGACGCGGCGAAGAGCACGTCTTGATCCTGCGCGACCTCCATGAGGGCGCGCGGGTTGGCCTTGGCCCGGATCACCTCGCCGCCGTGACGCTTGGCGATCCGTTCGATGACGCTGGATGCGGTCACCGGAACGGCGATCTTGCCGCCGGGATGCGCCGACAGGAAGAGCTGGGTGATCGTCGAGAGCAGCATCTCATTGCGCAGAACCCGGCCCTTGTTGTCGACCAGGGTCATGCGTTCGCCATGGGCGTCGATCTGGACGCCGAAGTCGGCGCGCAGCGCCTGGGTGACCTCGGCGAGCTGATTGGCGAGCGCGCGCTTCTCCTTGGCGGAGGGCATCTTCGGGCGCAGATGGGCATTGAGCACGATGGACTCGATGCCCAGCGCGCCGAGGATGCCGGGAAGGATCACGTTGGAGATGGAGAAGGCGTAGTCGATCACGACCTTGAGCTTGCGGTCCTGAAGTTCCCGCGACTCGGTGACCAACTTGTTGAAGCCCTGGCGGTAGTACTCCACCACGCGGGCGGGGAAGGAAATGTCGCCGATGTCCGTCAACTGGACGCGGCGGAAGTCCTCCTTGAAGTAGTTGCCCTCGATCTTCTTCTCGATGGCCTTGGAGATGTTCATGCCCTGGTGGTCGAGGAACTCGATCATGGCCACGTCCGGCTGTTCAGGGGAGATCCGGATATGGACGCCCCCCTGGACGTTGAGCGCGGGAGCCTGGTAGCGGGCGATGGGCATGGCGGTGGTTTCAAGGTTTTGAACGTTGATGCCGACGCTCATGAGGCCCGAAATCATGCCGCGATTGAGCATGCGCGAGGCCTGCGAGCCGTCACGACTGACGGTGACCGATGCTCCCGGCGGCAGAATCGCCCCGTAGGCGGCTCCGAGCTTGACGGCGAATTCGGGGATGAGTTCGACGTTGACGAGCCCGCTCACGCCCGAGGCGCCGAAGAGCGTCCGCTGGGCGCTGGATCCCCAGATGAGCGACGAGGAGACGGTCGCGCCGGTCTCGATGGTCTTGTTGGGCCAGACCTTGACGTTGGGCTTGAGGATGGCCCCCTCGCCCACGATGACGTCGTTGGAGATGATGGCCCCTTCGAGCACCTCGGCGCCACGCTTGATCGCGGTGTTCTTGCCGACCACGCAGCCGCGCAACTCGACGTTCTCGGCGAGATAGGCGTTGTTCCAGATGACGGGGCGCTTGAGAGAGGCGTTGGCGTTGACGATCACGTTGTCGCCGATCACGGTTCCGGGGCTGAGGGTCACGCCCTCGCCGATCTGGCAGTTGGCTCCGATCACCAGGGGGCCGTTGAGGCGGGCGGTCGGGTGGATGAAGGCGCCCTCGCCGATGTGGATGCCGGGTTCCCGCTCGGGGTAGGGCATCTCGACCTTGACCTTGCCTTCGAGGATGTCGTAGTGGGTCTGGCGGTAGCTCTGGAGGTTGCCCACGTCTTCCCAGTAGCCGGTGGCGACGTAGCCGAACATCGGGTCGTTACGGCGCAGGAGCAAGGGGAAGACGTCCTTGGACCAGTCGACTTCCTTGTCGGGCTCCATCAGGCGCAGAACTTCGGGTTCGAGGATGTAGGTGCCGGTGTTGATGGTATCCGAGAAGACCTCGGAGCTCGACGGCTTCTCCAGGAAGCGGCGAATGCGGCCCGCCTCGTCGGTGATGACCACGCCGAACTCCAGGGGGTTCTCCACCCGGGTCAGGACCAGGGTCGCGAGCGCGCTCTGGCTACGGTGGTAATCCAGGGCGGCGGTGAGGTCGATGTCGGTCATCGAATCACCGGAGATGACCAGGAAGGTCTCGTCGAGGTACTGCTCGATGGCCTTGACCGATCCTGCGGTCCCCAGGGGCATCTTCTCCTCGACGGAGTAGGTGATGTTGACCCCGAAGTCACGTCCATCTCCGAAGTAGTTCTGGATGACGTGCGGCAGGTAGTAAAGGGTGACGATGATATCCGTGATCCCGTGGCGCTTGAGGAGATTGATGATGTGCTCCATCATCGGGCGATTGAGCATCGGCACCATGGGTTTGGGGATATCGCAGGTCAGGGGCCGCAGGCGGGTCCCCGATCCGCCTGCCATCAGGACGGCCTTCATGGAGGGCACCTCTTTCGTCGTAGGTGGGGTTTCAGCCAGTGAGCGCGAAAGGTGAAGCCTCATCGCTTCACCTTTCGTTACACGGTCAAGTGTACCACGATATCGGCGTGAGCAACCAGACGTATGTTAGCCCGTTCGCCCGTTATAGAGTTTTTCCGGCCGGAGAATGAGCGTCGAAGGGGACCGGCCGGGAAACCGAGACTAGCGCCGGCGGCTGTTGATTAGCGCCGGCGGCTGTTGATTCAGGCCGCGAGAGAACGCCGTAACGGGATTTGCTCTAGCGCCTGCGGCTATTTCGTAAGGCAGCGAGAGAACGCCGTAGCGAGCTTTGCTCTAAGGAGCCACGGGCGCTTTGCGGCCGGCCATGTCGAGCACCGCGTCGTAGGTCTTCAGGGTCTGGTCGCTGATGACCTGCCAGTTGAAGACGTCGAGCACCTTCTGGTAGGCGTTTCCGGCCATCCGGTCGGCTTGCTCGGGATGCCTGAGGACCTCGAGGATGCCCCAGGCCAGGGATTCGGGCTTCCCGGCGAAGGTGGTGATGCCGGTCCGGGGATGGTCGATGATCTCGCCCAGGCCGCCGGTTTCCGCCACGATGGTCGGGACCTTGGCGGCCATGCCTTCGAGGGCGACGATGCCGAAAGGCTCGTATAGGGACGGGACCACCGCCGCGTCGGCCGTCCGGTAGATGCGGAGCAGGGTGTCGTCGTCGACGTAGCCGGTGAAGAGGATCTTGGAGCCCAGACGCAGCTCGGCGGCGCGGCGCTTCAGGTCGCTGAGGAAGCCGCCCTTGCCGACGATCACGAACTTGGCATCGGGCTCTTGAGCCAGAATCCGAGGAGCCGCCTCGATCAGGACCTGCGCGCCCTTCTCGGGGACCATGCGGCCGACGAACATGACGACCTTCTCGTGATCCATGGCGAACTGCCGGCGGAAGGCCTGGCGATTCTCGAAGGGGAACTCGAACTTGTGGTAGTCGATGCCGTTGGGGCGGATGTCGAGCTTGTCCTCGGGAACCGCGAAGAGCTCGCGGACCTCGCGGTACATGTAATCCGAGCAGACGATCACCCGGTAGGATTCGTAGGTCAGGAACCACTCCTGGTGGTGGATGTAGCTCTGCATCGGGGTGTGGATGCCATGGTTGCGGCCCGACTCGGTGGCGTGGATGGTTCCGACCAAGGGAATCCCGAAGCTCTTCTTGAGCAGGACGGCGGACTGGGCGACGAGCCAATCGTGCGCATGCACCAGGTCGAAGGGTTGAGCCAGGTGCAGGCGAATGGCCAACTGCGCCATGCCCCAGTTCAGGTGATGAATCCAGGTCACGAAGTCAGTGGCGGGGGCCCCGTCGGACTTCACGCGATGGATGTGAACGCCCTTGCGCTGCTCGTACTCGGGGGTATTCGGGTGGTCCGCGGTGATGACGTGAACCTCGTGCCCCTTGGACGCCAGCGCCTCGGATAGCTCCTCCACGTGGCGGGCGATGCCTCCAACGATTCGAGGCGGGTATTCCCAGCTGAGCATACAGATACGCATGGCGTCGATCCCTTCTTTATTAAGTCGTATTAACGTGATCGTAGCATAGTCGAGGCGTCGGATCCGGTCAAACGCAAATGATCGGCGATCCGGACGAGGGTATCGGGGGGGCCGAAGCCCCCGGACTTGGTGACGAGGCGGAGATTCGAGGCTCCGGGCAGTTGCAGGCATGGGATTGCCGGCAGGACTTCCTCGATGATTTCCAGGCGGGTGTCGGGAAGCTCGGCGCAAACGGAGGCGGCCGTGTCGCCGCCGACGATCACCAGACCGGCCAGCAGGTTCTGATCGACGATTTCCCTTGCCAGTCGGGCGAGTCCTTCGCTGATGGCGCCTCCGAGTTGCCAGGGGGTCATGCCGAGGTCCCGGGCCAGGGCGCGGTCGCGACGGACATGGTCGAGGTTGGTCGCGGTCGTCACCAGGACGTCGAGACCGGCGAGGAGGTTCTGGGTCACCGAGAGGGCGAGATTTTTCAGGGCATCGTCCTCGGCGAGGAGGAGCTGGCGAACGTCGAGGGTGAGCATGCGCATGCGCTCCGAGGCGTGACGAACTTGCAGCAAGGAGACGGGATTGGCGCTTCCGTTGAGGGTCAGGACGGGGCGCTTGCCTGCATTCGGCAGCAGCGGTCGGGGCTTGGATCGCGCGAGCAGTTCGGCTCCGGCGAGGATGGTGCGGGTGACGAGGGCTTCGGCGAGGCCGGCGGAGCCGACGGGGAGGATCCGGTAGGGGGTGGTCTTGATGGCCTCGGCGATCGCCAGCAGGTCCTCCCGCCGGGTCGCATCCGCGGAAACCACCCGGCATCCGGCCTGGTAAACCCTCGCAACCTCGCCCGCTATTGCTTCCCAGCCGCGCATCACGATGCGAAGGTCGAGGTGGCCGACCTTCAGGCCGCTCGCTTCGAGGATGGTGGGGAGGTGGGATTCGGTGACCGGGGAAAGCGGGTCATGGGCGTAGGGGGAGTCCTGGACGAGCTTGCCTTCGACCAGCTGATACCCGCCGACCGTTATTCGGCCGGCCTCGGGAAAGGCGGGGGCTATCACGGCGAGTTCCCAGCCGAGTTCCGCGAGCATGCCGCTCGATTCGCTGACCCAGTTGCCTCGGAGGGTGGAATCAATCTTCTTGTAGAAGCGGCGGCAACCCTGCGTATCGAGCCAGCGGACGGCTTCCCGGGTGCGGGCCTGGGCGGCGGCACCGCTGAGGTGGCGGCTGTCCACGTTCACCGCGAGGGCGCGAACATCCGCCGGGAGGCTCAGCTCTGCCCGCGCCGGAAACTGCGCCATGACCCAGGTGCGCAGTCCCGCGCGCTTGAACTGCAGGCCGGTATCGGCCGCGCCGGTGAGGTCGTCGGCGACGATGCCGAAGCGACCGCGATCGCCCGGGTTCAGAACTCGTACCCGTCAGCGCCGCCCGTGCTCGAGGCAGCCGCCTGGTTATCGCTCTTGCTGCCAAGGAGACGGAGATTGCTGGCGGCGATGATGGGCATCTCTTGCTTTTGGCCCTGCGCATCGGTCCAGCGGCTGAACTCGAGGCGTCCCTCGATGCCGATCAAGCTTCCCTTACGTACGTAGTCCCGCGCGACTTCGGCCTGCTTGCCCCAGAGTTCGATCCGGAACCAGTCCGTCTCCTTGTCCTTGGTCGGACGGTTCACGGCGAGACTGAAGGTCGTCTTGACGCGCCCCGTCTCGAAGAACTTGATGTCGGGATCCTGGCCGACGCGGCCCACCAGGACGACGGAATTCAACATGGGCGGTTCTCCTCTCGACTCATGCGCCTCTCGCTCCAGCCACCCAATCAGAGCCGATGGCCTGAGCGGCGGACGCCGGACACGCGCATGCGGCTCCGAACTGCGACTGCAGATATTTCGATAGACGCTCGAAACAACGATGAAATTGTACCATGCATTCTCGGGGTCGAAGGCGCTTCAAACCCGCACGCGCCGCCCCGTACGCCCCGGAGAACGGGGTCGTGCTAGCGGCCCCGAACGCCCAGAAGAGCGGTGGTTTCGCTGATGATGGGGCGCTGCCCCTGATCGAGGACCCGATCATTGCTCAGACGAATCGAGGCACGCTTGCCGGCCGGGCTCAAGCTGCTCACGCCCTTCATGTGATGGGCCACGCTGGCGGGGGGCTGAACGACCGGCGGATTCAGGACTTGCTCCTGCCCCCACGCGATCCAGTAGTCACGCTTGGCCTCCTCCGAGAGATACCAGGGCGGGTTGGTGAAATTCCCGTTCAGGCCATGGGCCGTCATGAGGTTCCCCATTCCCATGGCGTCGACGTTGGCCATCCGCACGCCAAACGTATTGCTGCCGGTCTTGTCCGCCATGAAGGCGTACTGCGAGCCGTTCGACTTGACGACGAAGATCTGCTCCACTCCTCCGTCCGAGCGAGAAACCGAGGTCATGGTCCCCGGCATCACCATCGGCAAGGTCATGCCCAGGCGCTGGGCAAAAGCCAGGAGATCGGCGACCGGAACGCGCATGACCGCGGCCAAGGAAGAAACGGTCTGATTGACCGCGGTGGTTTCGATCGCGGTCACGCTCAACGGGCGGCCCTCCCCATCGTAAACGGCCTGGCCGTTCCCGTCGGTGATGACGTTCCCCACTCCGGCGCGCGCGCTGGAAAGCGCCTCGGCCAACGTCGGAGTGACGGCCGCCAGGGCCGGAGCCTGGAAGAGGAGGCCGATCACGAGGAAAAACAGCGGTAGCAAGCGAAACATGGGAAACCTCCTTTACGTCTACCGACTTGTCGCCGTTCGGGGGCCGTAATCTGCGCCGATTAAGCAAAGCTTTTCCTCAGCTTAACTTCATGTGTTAGGATCGGCGGATGGACTTGATTTTGACGCACACCAACACCGATTTCGATGGTCTAGGGGCCATGGTGGCTGCAAAGCGCCTCTACCCCCGGGCGCTAGCGGCCTATGCGCCCCAGCTGAACCGTGACGTCAGGCGTTTCGTGAGGCTTCATGCGGAATCGTTCGGGCTCGTGCCGCTGGTCGAGGTCGATCTCTCGCGGATCCGGCGGATCATCCTGGTGGATACCCAGGACCTGGGCCGCGTGGGAACCAAGCTCCCCGCCGGCCTCGAGACGGTGATCTGGGACCATCATCCGCCCTTCAATCCGCCTGCTCAGGGCGAGGTGCGCCCGATCGGAGCGGCCACGTCGCTCCTGGTTCACGCGCTCATGCGCGAAGGGCTCACCCTGACCCCGCCCGAGGCAACCGCCATGCTGCTCGGCATCTACTCCGACACCGGTCAGTTCACGTTTCCGTCCACCACCCCCGAGGACCTCGAGGCGGCAGCCTTCCTCTTGCGTCAAGGCGGGCAACTCGAAACGGTCGGCGAGTACCTCGAAACCGTTCTCAGCGTGCCCCAGCAGGAGCTCTTCAAGGCTCTCCTGGAGAGCTCCGAACGCCACGCGTTACCCGGCTCCAATGCCTTGCTCGCGGGGCTTTGCTGGGGCGAGGCCGCTCCGGAACTGTCGATGCTCACCGCCAAGCTGATCGACCTCACGGGAGCGGACGTGACGGCGATTGCCGTCGAGACCCCGGAAGGAGCGGGTACCCGCACGCAGTTCGTCGCCCGCTCGGGAATTCGAGGACTCGACGTTCGCGACCTTCTCGCTCCCTGGTCTCCCAAGGGACATCCCGGGGCGGCCAGCGCCCATGCGGAGAACCTTCCCGTCTCGGAGGTCCTGCCGATCCTGAGGGCGCGCATTCAGACCTTGGTGCGCATGGAGCCTTCCGCGAAGCAGCTCATGAGCGCTCCGGTCCGGACCTTGGATCTTTCGACGCGCGTGCAGGATGCCGCCGAGATGCTGTCTCGCTTCGGACACTCCGCCATGCCCGTCCTGCATCACGGGAAGCCCCAGGGCGTGATCTCGCGGCGGGACCTCGACCGGGCCGTCGCCCACGGCCGCGGGAACGCCAGCATCCAGGGCATGGTCGCGCGCCGGGTGGAAGCCGTCTCCCCCGAAACCCCGCTTTCCGAGATCCATGCCCGCATGGTCTCCAAGGACATCGGGAGGCTGCTGGTCCTCGAGGGAGACGATCTGGTCGGCATCGTGACCCGATCCGACGTCCTGAGGGCCCGATACGACATGGAGGGGCCCGTCAACCCGCACCCGCTGGCGGGCAACCTCGCGGGCCGCATCCAGGCGTCGTGGCCGCGGGACTGGGTGGATCTTCTCGAAAAAATCGGGAACCTGGCGGGCGAGACGCCGGTTTACCTCGTCGGCGGGGCCGTGAGAGATCTTCTCCTGGGACATGCCAACCTCGACGTGGACCTGGTGGTGGAAGGGGACGCGATCGCCATGGCGCGCGAACTCGCCAGGCGCGAAGGGGGAAAGCTCAAGACCCACGACGCCTTCGGTACCGCCCACGTCGAGCTGAGCGACGGCAAGCGAGTGGAGTTCGCCACGGCCCGGGTCGAGCACTACCCGGTAGCGGGTGGCCTTCCCGTCGTCGAGAGGGCCACGCTCCGGCAAGACCTCGCCCGCCGGGATTTCACCGTCAACGCGCTGGCCATGCGGGTGGGCGGCCACGATCACGGCCAGCTCATCGACTACTTCGGGGGGCTCGCCGACCTCGATCAGAAGCAGCTCACGATCTTGCATCCGCTGAGCTTCATCGAGGATCCGACCCGCATCGTGAGGGCCGCTCGATTCGAGCAGCAACTCGGGGGCTTCCGGATGACTCCCCAGACCGAGGCCTTCGCGCGCCATGCCCTGTCCTCGTCTCGTCTCGACGGGCTCTCCAGCGCCCGAGTGAAGGGAGAGCTTCGACGCGGCTTCGCCCTTCGCCCTTCATGCCCTTTCGTCATGCGCCTTGAGGACCTCGATGCCTGGCGTATGCTCGATTCGACGCTCCAGGTGAAGCGGCGGGAAGCCTGCGCGATCGCCCGGATCGATCGACTGAATCTTCCCGAAACCATGCACCGAGAGCTGATTCTGGCCGTGATCCTGCGCGCCCTGAGCCCCGAGGGACGGGATCGGATCATGGCCGCCATGCACCTGACGCGCCAGGAGAGCCATGCGCTGCGTGCCTCCTGGGATCTCGACGCCATCCCCCGGTCCGAATGGCTCGTGATGGGCCCTGATAGGCTGTCCCAGCAGCTCGGGGATAAGCCCGATCTGGCGATCGCCTACCTCCAAGCGACCCTTCCCTCGCGGCCGGCGCGAACGCGCATCCTGGATTACCGGGATCGGTTGCGGAACCTCAAGCTGGAAAAAGTGGACGGGGACTGGCTCAAAGCTCAGGGGTTCGCTCCGGGACCGCGCTTCAAGAGGGTTCTGGGTGAACTGCTCGATCGCAAGCGCGCCGGAGAGCTCCCGAGCGCCGAGGACGAGGTCCGAGAGGCGCAAGCGCTCATGTCACGGTATAATGAGAGTTTAGAACCCTGAGGCCTACTGTGCGTTCGGACATGCCGTTGCTTCAGTCGATCCAGGGGACCAGCTAGTTAGAAGAGGTAACGCTTGTTCAACTTTGGCCTTTTGACCGCCGGCGGCGGAGATTTCGCCAGCCGTCTCATGATCTGGTTGCCGATCTTCCTGGTCTCGATCACGCTTCACGAGTTCGGCCACGCCTACACGGCCTACCGTCTGGGTGACCAGACCCCCAAGATCGACGGAAGGCTCTCGCTCAACCCGATCGCTCACCTGGATCCCATCGGCACCCTCATGATTCTCTTCGGCCCCATCGGCTGGGCAAAGCCCGTGAGAATCGACCCTTCCGCCTTGAAGGGGCGCTACGCTGAACTGCTGGTCTCGCTCGCGGGCCCCATGGCGAACATGATCCTCGCCGTGATCGCGGTTGCCGTCCTCAAGCATGCCCCGATTCCCCTGGCCTACGAGGGCATCATCGAACCGCTCAAGGTCATGATGATGCTCAACCTGGCCTTGGCGGTGTTCAACCTGCTGCCCATTCCGCCACTCGACGGCGGGCACATCATCCAGAACCTGCTGCCCTACCGGTGGCGCCCCGCCTATTACCAGATCATGCCCTACGGAGTGATCGTGCTCGTTCTGCTGGTCCTCGGTCCCATGTTCGTTCCGGGAATGCCGAGCGTGCTGGGGATGCTGATGCGCCAGGCGCATCAGTTCCTGATATGGATCGTGCCGTGAGCAAGGCCCTCGGGCGGGTTCGGCAAGTCTGGGAGTACCTGGTTCTGCGGCCCAAGTCCGAGGATCTCGCCTGGGTGGGCATGGTCCTGACCCCCGCGGAGCGCGCGCTCTTCGAGGGAATGAGCCCTCACGATCAGGCGCACTGCGCCAAGGTGGCTCGCAAGCTCTCCGCGAAGTCTCCGCCCGACTGGGCGCTCAAGGCCGCGCTACTGCATGACGTGGGGAAGCCGCGGGGCTACGGGCTGATCTGGCGGGTGCTGGTGGTGCTGCGCCCCGATCGCGAGATTCCCGCCGCGCCTCGCCTGGCGCAGCCCTGGCCGTGGGCCCTTCAGATCTATCGCTGGCATGGGCTTTACGGGGCCGAAATGGCGCGCGAGGCGGGAGTCCCTGAATCCGGCTGCCGGATCATCCAGGAGCACGGCAACAAGTCGCTTGCGGACGAGGTGCCCTGGCTCGGCGAGTTCCAGTGGGCCGACGATTAATCGGCGGCCATGAGGGAACGGGCGATCTCGGCCAGGCGGACGGGGTCGCCCACGATCTCCCAGAGCTTCTCGCGGGACTTCTCGCCGCTTAGCAAGCGAACCGCCCCCTTGCTCACCCCGAAGCACTCGGCCAGGAAGGCCTGACAAGCGGCATTCGCCGCCCCCTCGACCGGGGGGGCGGTGAGCTGTACCTTGAGGCGATCGCCCATCACCCCCACCACCTTGTTTCGGCTGGCGCGCGGCTGCAGGCGAACCCCCAGGCGGATACCGTCCGCGGTCTGGCTGACGATCTCGGCCATTGCTACCAGGAGCCGGAGGCGGAACGCACGTCTCGGAGGGACTGGCGCAAGTGGAGGTTCAGGGTGTGAAGACGCTGGCGCTTCCGCTCCGGACGCTGCTCCTGCTTCCACTCATAGCGCTGTAGCCATGCCTTCTTATAGGCGGGCTCCACGATGCGGTAGATCCGCTCGGCCGCGGGCCCTTGGCGGGGAGAGATGTTCTGGTGGATGGCTTCGAGCGCCTCGCCCATGGTCTCCATCATCCGAACCTCGATCCCGTTGCGTTCCTCTTGATTGAAGGCGCGATCCAGATCCGCGCTGAGCTCCTCGAAGCGTCCTAGGGCACTGCGAGCCGCGCGCTGAGCCTCATCGACGGGACCCGTCGGTTCGTCGTGTCCCGAAGGAGGGGCCGGCCGACGGTCATCGTGGGACGACGGCGGAGCGGGTCGAGATCCGTCCCACCCAGTACCGCCGTATGCCGGTGGCGGCGCGGCATGAACGGGCAGGTTCATGCCGAAGAGCAGGGCGAGAGCGAGAGCGAACCCGGGTTCGAATTTCATGGTTTTCTTCCTCTAACGAGAAAGCCGAACGGCCTAAGCCGTTCGGCGCTGGTATCCGGGGTTTCTTACATCCGGTCGGCGAAGACGGGGGCCGAGATGGGCTGCTGGTAGACGACGTTGCTCTTGGTGTCCACTTCGACGACGCGGTTGTTGCCGGTGTCGGCGATGAGGGTGTTGCCGTTCGAGAGGCGGGTGGCCGAGTTGGGGTTGCGAAGGCCCTTGTCGTCGCCGGCCATCGGACGCTGCAGGCCGACCATCCAGACCAGGGCGCCCTGGGGGCTGACTTCGAGGACGCGGGAGTTGCCGGAATCGGTGACCAGGGTGTTTCCGTTGGCGAGGCGCTGAACGTGGGTGGGGAAGTTGACGACGTTGCGGGACCCATCTCCCACGGCCCAGACGATGCGGCCGGCGGCGTTGACTTCGATCACCCGGTTGTTGCCCGAGTCGGCGATGAGGGTGTTGCCGTTCGAGAGGCGCTCGGCCCAGCGGGGCTGGTTGAGGCGGGTCTGGTACTCCCAGACCTTCTTGTCCGAGGGGTCGATTTCGACGATGCGGTTGTTTCCGGTGTCGGCGATGAGGATGGTGGAGTTCTTGGTGCGGGAAGCGCCGCGGGGGGCCTTGAGGCCGCCGATGCCGAGCTTCCAGAAGGCGGTGGCGTTGAAGGTCTTGACGACCGAGCCGCGGATGGTGGACTCGAGGACGGTGTTCTTGGCGGAGTCGGCGACGAGGATGGTGCCGGAAGCGCGGTCGAAGGTGGCGCTCCAGGCCGAACCGGTCTTGCTCTCGGCGACGGGGTTGTGCCACTGGTCGAACTCGACGATTTGGGCCTGGGTGGTGACGAGGGTGTGGCCGGCCGAGGCGCCGTCGGCGCTGCTGTAGAGGTCGAAGTTGAGGGAAACCGAGCCGCCGGCCCGGACGGTGGCATCGTAGACGCCGGCCCGGAGGCCAGCCGCGGTGGCTTGGACCTTCTGGGCGCCGGCGGGAACGTTCTCGAGCTTGTAGTGGCCGGTGCCGTCGGTGACGGTCTTGATCTGGGTGCCGATGACCTCGACGGTGGCGTTGGAAACGCCGATGCCGTTGCTGGCGAGCTTCACGCTGCCGGCGAGGATGCCGCCGGGGCCGGAACCGAAGCCGAGGGTGACGCGAACGAGGGTCTTGTCGGCGGGGGCGACGCTGACGCCGGTCTGCTTTCCGGTGGCGCCGTCGTACTCGGCGCTGACGGAGTAGCCGCTGGCGGCGGGAAGGTCTTCGAAGGCGGCGATGCCTTTGTCATCGGCCTGAGCGTCCTGGACGGGGCGTCCATCCGGGTCGAGGACCTGGACGTTGGCGCCGGGGACTCCCTGACCGTTCTGTTCGACCATGACTTCGAGGATACCGGCAGCGCCGCCGTTGCCGCCCTGGGTGGGGAGGCGGTTGCCGCAACCGACGAGCGCGGTGGCCATAGCCAGGGCGAAAAGCGTTTTCAGAGCCTTCATCTTACTTGCCTCCCTGGGTGGGCGCCGAACCTGCGAGGAAGAACCAAGCAGGAGCGTTGCTCTTGGCGATCGCCTTGGCGGTCATCGCGTTGCCGGTGTCGGTCTTGTAGGCGGTGACGCTCCAGGTGTAACGAGCGCCGGGCTGAAGTACGCCGGTGTAGAGGGCGGGCTTGGTGCCGGGGTAGAAGTCGGGCTGGGAACCGTACTGGATCGAGTCGGCCAGGTTGCCCTGACGGAAGCCGCGCCACATCGGAACGAGGTAGGTGCCCGAGAAGACTTCCGTGTAGAAGCCGTCGGGGCCTTCCTTGGTTTGGCCATCGGCGTCGGCGTAGGTCCAACGCATCACGGGTGCCAGGCTGCCGGCGTGCTGGCTGTTTTCGGGACCCTTGAGCGAAGGAACGTCGAGGGGGTAGAGGGGCTTGGCGTTATCGTTGCCGCGAGCAATCACCTGGCCGCTGTGGTCGATGGCTTCGACCAGGTACTTGTACTCGTTGCCGACCGCGAGGTTGGCGAAGCCGCCGCCGTCCCGGAAGGCCGAATACTTGGAAGGAACCATCGAACGAACCACGAAGCGGTCGGAACCATCGTCCGAGCGGGAGACGCGATACTGGTTCGCGCCTTCGACCTTGGTCCACTTCACGGTGGCCGAGATGGAGATGTGGCGGTAGGTGTTGTTCGAAACCGCGGCCAGGGGGCTGGAGGAAACCGTGTTGGCCTGGACGGTCACCGCGATCTCGCCGGGGTCGGTGGGAGGAGGAGGGGTGGGGATGCCCTGGGGGATGTTGGTGGGGACATCCTCGGGATCCTGGTTCCAGGTAGTGGGGGTGGGCTCTTGGAGGCGGGGATCGGCGGGATCGTAAGTGGTGGCGGTGCTCTTCTTGGTGGTGCTGCTGCTGGGCTGACGCCCGGTGGGCGCGGAGCCGCAAGCCGTGAGCGCCGGCAAAGCAATCACAGTGGTCAGCGCGATCGCCCAACCGATCTGTTGCTTCCTCACGTTCTGCATCGCTCGCCATCCTTTCGTTCCTAACGGGTTCATCTGCTGTTATATCGCCTCGACCGCCCCGGAACTTGGTTATGCTCGGTTTAAGCTTCGGACAAACTCAGCCCGGTCTGGAGTTCGGCCGCGAAGCTCCCGACGCGCTCAAGCAGGCCCGTCGCGTCGATACCGGGATCTTGGGCCCAGCGGCCGATTCGTTCGACGAGTGCGGAGCCGACGACCACGCCGTCGGCCCCCATGGCCCGGATGCTGGAAACCTGTTCGGGGCTGGAAACGCCGAAGCCTACGGCCACGGGCAGGTGCTTTCCGGAGCGCTTGGCGCTCGCCTTGACGAGATCCAGCTTCTCGGCGAGGTTGGAAGCCAATTGCGTGCGCGTGCCGGTGACGCCGGTGGCGGCTACCAGGTAGACGAAACCGGTGCTTGCCTGGCAGATCAGGTCCACGCGTTCGGGGGTGGAGGTGGGGGCGACGAGAAAGATCACGTCGAGGCCGTAGCGGCTGGCGATCTCCCGGAGATCCCCGGCTTCTTCGGGTGGGATGTCGGGCATCAGGATACCGTCAGCCCCAGCATCGGCGGCTTCACGGAGGAAGCGCTCGAGGCCGTAGCGATAAATGGGGTTGCAATAGGTGAACAGGACCAGCGGCACGTCACAACGCTGGCGTATGGTGCGCACGACCCCGAAGATATCGCCCAAGCGAACGCCCTTGTTGAGCGCCCGCTGGCTGGAAAGCTGGATAATGGGGCCGTCGGCTATCGGATCGGAGTAGGGGAGCCCCAGCTCGATGATGGCGGCACCTTGGCGGGCGAGTTCGACGACGATCTCGACGGTGGTGGGGAGATCGGGATCTCCCACGGTGATGAAGGGGATCAGGTGGCTGGTTTGGGCCTCGAACGCGGAAGAAATACGGCTCATCGGACTCCCTCGAGGATCTCGCGAACTTGGGTGACGTCCTTGTCTCCTCGTCCGGAGAGGCAGACGACGACGTTCTGGTCGGAGCGCATGGGGGGCAGGAGCGTAGTGAGGTAGGCGATGGCGTGTGCCGATTCGAGTGCGGGGATGATTCCTTCTAGGCGGCAGAGCAGCTGGAAGGCATCGAGGGCCTGGCTATCGGTCACCGCCACGTACTCGGCTCGCCCGGTCGTGTGGAGGAAGGCATGCTCGGGGCCGACTCCGGGGTAGTCGAGGCCCGCCGAGACTGAATGCGCGTGGAGGATCTGGCCTTCGTCATCCTGGAGGATGTAGGAGCGGCTTCCGTGAAGGACTCCGATGGAGCCCTTGGTGAGGGTTGCGGCGTGGCGCGGGGTATCGAGTCCCTCGCCGGCAGCCTCGACGCCGATCAGGCGAACGTTTGAATCGGCTACGAAGCGGTGGAAGATGCCCATGGCGTTGGAGCCGCCGCCCACGCAGGCCACGACGGCATCGGGAAGGGCGCCTATCAGGGCGAGGCTCTGTTCGCGAGCTTCCTGACCGATCACGCTCTGGAAGTCCCTGACGATCATGGGGAAGGGGTGGGGGCCGGCTGCCGAGCCTATCACGTAGTGGGTTTCCTCCACGTTGGCCACCCAGTCGCGCAGGGCCTCGTTGAGGGCGTCTTTGAGGGTGCGGGTGCCGGAGCCTACCGGGCGCACCGTGGCTCCGAGGAGTTCCATTCGGAAGACGTTGAGTTCCTGGCGCCGGACGTCCTCTTCTCCCATGTAGACCACGCATTCCAGGCCGAACAGGGCGCAGGCGGTGGCCGTCGCGACTCCGTGTTGACCGGCCCCGGTTTCGGCGATGATGCGCGTCTTGCCCATGCGCTTGGCGAGGAGGACTTGGCCGATGGCGTTGTTGATCTTGTGGGCGCCGGTATGGTTCAGGTCTTCTCGTTTGAGCCAGACCTGGGCGCCGCCGAAGTGCCGGCTGAGGCGCTTGGCGTGGGTGAGGGGGGAGGGTCGGCCCACGTAGCTCACGAAGAGGTCGCGCAGCTCGGCGGTGAAGACGGGATCGGCCATGGCGTCATGGTAGGCCTTCTCGAGCTCGATTACGGCCTTCATGAGGGTCTCGGGGACGAAGCGACCGCCGAAGGGGCCATAGCGGCCGAGGGCGTCGGGAAGGGCAGTCACGGGGATCTCGGAAGGGGTCATGGCGGGGCCTCCCAGGGGGCGATCGGTCGGGAAGGGGCTCAGGGCCATTCTAGCAAAGCAGCGAGGCTTTGTCGCCCTCGGGCTGATGACGAGCCTTCTTTGCGTTTCTAACGATGAAACGGGGGTTCATTTCCCCGATACTTCCAAGCAAGAAAAGCGTCATCGCTTCGCGGGAGCACGAAAGAGGCAACAAGAGACAACCAGCAGGCAACCAGGAGACAACCAGGAGACAACCAGGAGGCAACCGGGAGACACCCTGAGAACAGGAGGTGAAAGTGGTCACCATGATCATCATTCTCGTAGCGCTCCATGGGCTGGCGGCCGTGTGCTTCCTGCTCTTGGCTCGCAAGAGCTCCTTGCTGGTCGACGAAACGGGCCGGCCCATCCCGGAACGCCGGGACGCCAGGGAGCTGACCTATCGGATTGCCCCCATGACGCCGGAGAACAAGATATAGATTGCGCGGCGCATGCTGCTGAATAGCGTCAAGATGGTTGCCTCTCGGGGAAGGGACACCTATCATGGAGGTGCCCCCCGGACGTCCCGTCCGGTTCACCGAGAGGACTCGACCGTGCAAGACGACTCCGACGACATTGAAATCGTCACCCTCGCTCCTACCGAGCCCCCGCGAGACGGCGAGGAAACCCTCGCGCCCGACGATCCGGAGGCGATGGCCCCTCAAGAAACCGAGGAGGGCTGGGAGGTCGTGACGATCCCTTCGGCCCCCGAGCCTTCCGCCTTCGGCCCCGAGCAGATTCAAGCGGCCAACGAGGCCGATCTGAAGCTCAACGGCCTCCTGCATACCTTTCAGGAATACGTGACCCAGATTGCCCAGTTGGTCCATCGGATCCGCTCCCAGGAGCTCTTCCGTGCGCTCGGCTACGATACCTTCGAAGCCTACATCCGATCCAAGGAACTCAACATGAGCCGGAGCTTCATCTATCAGCTCGCCAAGGTCGGCGAGGTGATCGAGAAGGCTGGCGTGGACCCCATGCTCCCAGCAGCCCGCGAGCTTCAGATCTCCAAGCTGGCCCAGATAGCCCGCCTCCCGGACGCCAACGAGCAGAAGCGCGTGCTCGAAACCGGCAAGATCATGTTGCTCCGCGATGACGGTCTCTCCGAGGAGCAGCCGCTCAACGACGTCAAGGTCAAGGACCTCAATCGCCACATCAACGAAAGACTCGGCCGCCCCCCCAAGATCACGCCCGCCTACGATCCCGACCCCGAGCCCGCCTTCAAGGGATCGGGTTCCGTGCCGGGCATCCAGAACGCCGGCGCCTATGAGGCCACCTACAGCGTTCATGGCCCCGCGCGCGAGGAGTGGCGCGAGGCCCTCGACACCTTGCTGATGGAACTGCGCAAGCTCCCGGTCAACAAGCGCCAGAACGCCATCAACGAGATCGACGAGACCCTGCGGGGGCTCACCGCCATGGCCGACGTCCCCTTCTAAGCGAAACTACGGCGGCGGCCCCGGTCGCCGCCGAGACGAGGAGCGTCGTTGAAAAAGGGCAGACTCGCCATCACCTGCCTGGCAGGAGCCTACTTCCTCAACGCCGCCTGGGATCCCCAACGCTGGAGGTTTCTGGACGGGGTGAACCTGCTCATTCACGAGGCGGGACACCCCGTTTTCGCCATCCTCGGCGAGTTCATGGGATTCGCCGGCGGCACCCTGATGCAGCTGATCATCCCCGCTGCCTTCAGCTTCCACTTCCTGCGCGAGGGAAAGCCTTTCCAGGCCCTGCTTCTGCTCTTCTGGTTGGGACAGAGCCTTCTCAACGTCTCGGTCTATGCCGCTGACGCCCAGGACATGGATCTTCCGCTGTTCGGAGCAGGCGACCGAATCCACGACTGGAACTGGATGCTGGGTACCCTGGGATGGCTCGGGGCGACGCCCGTGATCGCCGGCGGCTTCCGCCTGCTCGGGACCGGGATCATCCTCGCCGCCTTTCTGGCGGGGCTATACGCCTCGGGAGTCCCGCTGACATGGACTTCTCCCGGGGCGTCCCCACACTCCCAGACCCCGCCTCGAACGATGAAGACGGCCCAAGGTCGCTCGACCTTGGGCCGCCACATGAGCTTTCGCCGCAAGGGCAAGCGCTGACGAGGAAAAGCGCGGTTCAGGCGAAGGTCGGCACGATCTCCTGATCCAGGGCGAAGGCCCGGTGTATCGCCTGGGCGGCATCCTGGGCCCGGCTGCGCTCGATCACGCATGAGACCTTGATCTCCGAGGTGGAGATCATCTGGATATTGATGCCCGCTTCGGCCAGGGCCGAGAACATGGTGGCGGCGGTGCCCGGATGATTGATCATGCCCGCGCCCACGATCGAGACCTTGGCGATGTCCGCATCGGAGATGACCCCCGAGGCGCCGATCTTCTGGGCGATGTCGTAGACCACCGACTTGGCGCGCATGAGGTCGGATTCGGCGACCGTGAAGGCGATATCGTTGGTCGATTCACCCTGCACGGACTGGATGATCATGTCCACGTCGATATGGGCCTCGGCCAGGGCGCTGAAGAGAAGGGCCGCGGTTCCCGGTTGGTCGGGAACCGAGAGGATGGCGAGTTTCGCCTGGTTGAGATCTGCGGCCACGCCGCTCACCGGGTTCCGCTTCTCCAATTGGTCCACTCCCTTGATAACCGTTCCCGTCCCCAGGTTGAAACTCGATCGCACCCTCAGAAAGAGGTTCACGTGCTTGGCGTACTCCACCGAGCGCGGATGCAGCACCTTGGCCCCGAGGCTCGCCAGTTCGAGCATCTCGTCGTAGGAAATCTCGTCATGCATTCGGGCCTCGGGAACCACCCGGGGGTCGGCGGTGTAAACTCCGTCGACGTCGGTGTAGATATCGCAGAAGTCGGCCTTCAGGGCCGCGGCGTAGGCGACGGCCGTGGTGTCGGAGCCTCCCCGGCCGAGCGTGGTGATGGCTCCGGACTCGGAAACGCCTTGAAATCCGGCCAGGACGACCACGAACCCCTGGTCGAGGAGTTCCCGGACCCGGGTCGCGTCGATGCGTAGAATCGGGGCGTTGCCGTGCACCGGCTCGGTCATGATGCCGGCCTGCCAGCCGGTGAGCGAGAGGGCGGGCACTCCCAGTTCTTGCAGGGCCTGAGCCAGCAGGGCGACCGAGACCTGTTCGCCGGTGGAAAGGAGCATGTCCAGCTCGCGCGGCGAGGGGTTGTTGGAGATCTCCGCCATCAAGGAGACGAGACCGTTGGTGGTCTTGCCCATGGCCGAGACGGTCACGACGACGTCGTGACCATCGAGCTTGGTCTGAGCCACCCGCTTGGCGACATGCTTGAGGCGATCGCTGTTGCCTACCGACGTGCCGCCGAACTTTTGAACGATGAGGGCCATAGCCTATTCCCTTTCGATGCGGGTGCCCGAGCGGTCCACCGAGATCATGCGGGCGCGGGCGGCCACGCCTTCCGCCCGCCATGCCGATTCCATCGCCTCGGCAACCTGAGCGCCGCGCCCCGGGCGGCACCACCCCAGGAGGGTCGGACCGGCGCCGCTGAGGGTGACCCCCCAAGCTCCCTCGCCAAGCGCGGCGCGGGTGACGGCGTCCATGCCGGGAACCAAGGCGCGCCGGTAGGGTTCATGCAGGCGATCGCTCAACGCGTCCGCGAGCCATTCTAGTTGGCCGCTTGCGAGCGCCGTGGTGAGCAACGTCACGCGAGCGATATTATACACGGCGTCCTGCCGGCTGATGACGTCCGGCAGCGCCTTTCGAGCAAGGTCGGTGGAAAGCTCGAATTCCGGCACGGCCATGACGAACTCGGGAAGCGCCTGAAAACCCAGAGGAGGGGCGATGACGCGGCCCGAGATCTCCAGAGCGACCCTCAAACCCCCCATGAGTGCTGGGGCAACATTGTCAGGATGCCCTTCTAGGGCTGAGGCGTGGGCCAGGATCTCCGAAGGGTCAAAGCGATCGCCTAGTAGGGCGTTGGCAGCGACCAGGCCGCCCACGACTGCCGAGGCGCTTGAGCCCAACCCCCTCGCCAGCGGAATTTCCGAGGTGATGGTGAGTTCCCAGCCGGGAAACGGGAGGCTAGCGGTGTCGTATAGGCTCTTTGCTGCGCGCAGAACCATGTTGTCCGGGGTGCCGTCGAGGAGTTCGGCTCCCTCGCCGCGGGCGATGGTCAGGTTGCGGCCGTCCGAGCGCTCACGGACGGTGAAACGGTTGTACAGGGACAGGGCGAGTCCCAGGGTGTCGAAGCCGGGGCCGAGGTTGGCGGAGGTGGCGGGAACGATGACGGTGAGCATGGATCAGGGCGACTCCTGGGATGGCGAGGCGGGCGGCGAGGTCGGGTCGGCGGTCGATGCCGAGGGGACGGGGATGGGTGAGGGGGTGGGGCTGGGGGT
>DAZV01000043.1 GCA_002083825.1 Candidatus Sericytochromatia bacterium S15B-MN24 CBMW_12
GAAGCTGCGAACCCCGGTGGCAAGCGTGTCCATCTCCAAACACTCCAGAAGCGAGACTTCTGTTGCTCCCGCCCTGCTTTATCTAGACGCCCCCTAGGCTTAACACTACGTTAAAATAAAATGAGCATCTTTTCCGGCCGAGTGACGATAAGACCCTTGTCCCCGACGATGTGGAGAGCCAACATGAAATTCGCACCTATTGCCGCCCTTGCCCTGGTGATCATGACGACCGCTTGCGGAACGTCATTGAGCCCGACATCCCTCACCGGATCGTCCAGCAAATCGGCAACCGCTCTCGGCGCCGACCCGACGACCAAGCAGGAGTTCATCAAGGAAGTCGCGGCTCGGGGACTCAAGCTCACCGACGCACAGCTGGCCGTCATCGCGGCGGGCCGCTCCGTCCAGCCCAGCGGGGTATTCGCAGAACGGCCGGCTCACAAGCTGACCGCCGAGCAGAACCTCGATATCCACTTCAAGAAGCATGGCCACGAGTTCAAGCCCGCCATCTCCTCGGCGCCGGAGTACCTCCAGCACGCCATGGACCTCGCCTCCGGGAAGCGCGGAACTCTCACCTTCTACTTCGATACCCAGAGCTTCAGCAAGGGTTACCAGTCGAACGTCGTCCGCTGGAACCAACAGACCAAGGAAATGACCGCCCTGCGACCGGATGGAGCCGTCACGACCCTTTACCTCAACTTCAAGCTCGCGAGCAAGCGCTTCGTCGTCGTTCCCCAGTTCTAAAATCCAGAGCCGCCATATCGAAGGCCCCCGCCGTGGCGGGGGCCTTCGATCACCCAGCGTCTAAGGGGCTTGAGACGGCGAATGTCCGGGCATGCCCCCCACCTGATTTCGCCCGAACTGCTTGGCCCGGTACAGCGATTCGTCGGCTTGATGGATCAGATCTTCCAACTTGCGCGCATGGTCGGGGTAGGTCGCGACCCCCAGGCTCGCCGTCAGGTTTCCTCGGGGCAGTTTCTCCTGGCCCGTGAAGGGATACTCCTCGATCCAGCACCTAATCTTCTCCGCCACCAAGCCCGCGTTGACCGCCGGCGTCTCCGGCAAGATGATGGCGAACTCCTCCCCGCCGAAGCGAGCGACGATATCCACCTTCCGAACGTTTTCGAGCAAAAGGTTTGCCAGTTCCTTCAGCATCGCGTCGCCTCCCAGGTGACCCAGGATGTCGTTGACGGACTTGAAGAAGTCGATGTCGAGGATGATCAGAGAGACCGGCTGACCGAAACGCTGAGAGCGAAGGATCTCGGTCTCCAAGCGCGAGTTGAAGTAACGACGGTTGTAGACCCCAGTCAGGCCATCGGTGATGGCGAGGCGCTCCACCTGCTCCAGCATGGTGGCGTTGTTGATGGAAAGGGCCGTGTGGACGACCAGGGTCTCGACGAGATCGCGACCGGTCGTGTCCGACGCCGTCTCGGTGGCGACGATGACCATGCCGAGTAGCTCCTGATTGGCCCGCAGCGGGAAGACCATCACGCGTCCGGCCTCGATGAAGGGAGTCCCGAGCAGCAGGTCATGCGTGAGCTCCAGCGACGCGGGGTAATCCATCTCCGCCATGCGCTGAAGCCAGGATGCCGGCGGCGCGCTGAAGACCGGGGTCGAGCCGGCGGTGAAGGCCCAGGTCCCGGCCTTGACGAGGTAGATGGCCTGCCAGTGCGCCACCATGAAGTTGGGAAGATGGGCGAGCAGCTCCTGGCAGGCAGCGACCACGTTGAGGGTCTTGCCGACCTCCGCGGACGCCACGTTGAGATGCTTGAGCTGCTCGACCATGTGATCGGCGCGCTGCTTTTCGTTGACGGTCTTGTAGAAGAGCTTGCTGGTGATGAAGGCGCCGGTGGTCAGCTGAGCGAGATCCGCCATCAGCTCCTGTTCGCTCTCGGTGAAAACGTGGGGCAACTGCTTGCCCACCAAAATCAAGCCGAGGATTTCCCGCTGGGTGACCAAGGGCGTGGCGAGGACCGAGGCGAGCTGATGCGCGTGAAGGGACTGCGGCACGCGCTCGGGGTCGGAGGAGAGGTCGGCGATCGCCACGGCTTGGCCCGTCCGAATGACCTCCTCCAAGAAGCCCGCCTGCTCCAGCGGGAACTCCGCCTTGGAAGTCCGGGTATTGGCCTCCTGAAGCATCTTCAAGAGACTCATTCCCTGGCTCTTGAAAACCGCGAGGTCCTCGACGACCCGGATCACGCCGTCCTCCAAGAGGTAGAGGCCCGCGTACTGAGCGCCGATCGTCGCGGTCGCTATCGAGCACAAGGAGGCCGACAGCTCTTGCAAATCGTAGGTGTTGTTGATCTGGTGACTGACCTGCTTCAAGGCCCTCAGCTTGTGGGTCAGCTGAGAGACGAGCATCTCCTGCTCGGCCTTGGCGCCCTGCAAGAACTGAGTGGCTAGGCTTGCGCCGATCATCGGCAACACGAGCAGCAGGTGACCGGACGAGGCGGCATCGGGCACGAGCAGGAATCCCTGCATGCGCACGGGCATGGGCATGGGCAGCAATCGGTAGCGTCCGGTTCGCAAAGCCAGGATGCGGCCATCCGAGGCCATGAGCCCGGCCGACGCCTCTTCGGCTAGCGCAGGGTCGCCGACGAAAACGCTCCAGGGTTGCGCCGCCTGGGATCGGGTGGCCAGCATGCATCCCGGAACTCCGAATTCGGCCAGAACCTCGAGCGCCCCCGAGGAAAAGGCCTCGGCGCTTTCAGCGGCGCGCGAAAGATACCCGAGTCTCCGGGTCAGGTCATCCTGCATGATCTTTTGGCTTTCCGACAGGACCACCGGCAGCTCCTAGTTGTTGAAGGATTCCATGACGAGTTGGCTGACGGCCCGCAGGGTCTCGTTGACCCCTTGGCCCTCGTTCGCCACCGCCTCGAAGGAAGGTACATGCCACTTGTTGAGTTCCGCCTCGAGGGCGGCAACGGGAAGCGCGCCGGTCACATCGCGCTTGTTGTACTGGATCACCCACGGAATCGTGTTGAGCGACAGGTCGTACTCCGCGAGGTTGTTGCTCAGATCCATGAGGCTTTCGGTATTGGCGAGCCAGCGACTGGGAGAGGAGTCGGCCACGAAGATGATCCCATCGACCCCGTTCAGGATGGACTTGCGGGAGTTGACGTACTGGACCTGCCCCGGCACGGTGTAAAGCGAGAACCGGACATTGAAGCCCTCGATCTCACCGAGATCGAGCGGCATCATGTCAAAGAAGATCGTGCGCTCGGTTTCGGTCGCCAAGGTGAGCAACTCTCCCCGGACGTCATCTCCCAGGTTCCGGTGCAGGGTGACGAGATTGGTCGTCTTGCCGCAGAGCCCCGGTCCGTAGTAGACGATCTTGCAGAGTATCTCGCGCTTGCCGAAGTTGATGGTGGTCATGGCACCACGCTACAGCTTGCCCAGGAACATCGAAATCGAGTCCTTGCTGAACGAGAATGGCTTGCCCTTGGTGCTTTCGCGCGCCGCCAGCAGCAGCGTCGTGAGCTGGGAAATCGTGGCCTCCAGATCGGGCTCGATGCTGGCCAGTTCCACGTCGGGGGCCACCATGACGGCCAGGATGTCTTGCGAGCCCAAGAGCGCCAGGAGCAGGGTGCTGCGGTGTCCCCGATGCGCGAGCGTCTGAATCTCACGCTCGCCCAGGAGCGCCGTGAGGGCGGTGACGCTCTTGAAGATGCCCGCGATCAGGCTCGAAATCGAGAGATCGTTGAGCACATCGTGGCCGTGAGCTCCCAGCAGCAGGCCGCTACGCTCGATCAGCAGGATGGACTGAGCCTCGATCCGCTCCTTCAAGCCGAGAAGCAAGGTGTCCAGCTGCTGCTGCTGATCTTCCGAAATGACCAACTGAGAAAGCTGCTTCTTGAGGGTCAGCTCGTCTTCCACATGCTCCTCCTGTGTCGCCCGCTCGGCCACGCTGCGATCCCGCCGTTCAGCAGGCACCCTATGACATCATCATACCGTACGAAGAGGCATTCCGCATCCGTTCCCTCGCCGCGCGACTTCTTCTTCATACCCAACTGACACGAGTTGAAATACCGCCCACGAGTAGGCGCAGGATAGCCAGCGGAGGTATGATTGAATCCTACTGCCCGCCTCTTACTCAAGGAAGCGAAAGATGAGCCTCTGCGAAACCCCCCTGACCGTCTACACGCTCTCGGACGCAAGCGGCGAGACGGCCGAACAGGTGGCCAAAGCCGCCGCCCTGCAATTCAAGGGTCAGAACGTCCGCCTGGTTCGGCTGCCGCGGGTACGCTCGTCCCATCAGCTCACCAACATGATCAAGCTCGCCGCGCAGCATCGCTGCATCGTCGCCTACACCATGGTCGAGGCCGAATGGCGCCAGACCCTGCTGCAGGAAACCCAGCGGGCCAACATACCTGCCGTCGACCTGCTAGGTTCGCTGATCCACACCCTCTCCGACATCCTCGGCGTCGAGCCGTCCTACGAGACGGGCCTCATGCAGCTCAAGGACGAAACCTACTTCAACCGCATGGAAGCCATCGACTTCGCCATCAAGTACGACGACGGCAAGGACCCGCGCGGCCTCTTGATGGCTGACATCGTGCTCATCGGGGTCTCCCGCACCTCCAAGACCCCCACCTGCATGTACCTGGCACAGAACCGCGGGATCAAAGCCTCCAACGTTCCGCTGGTCTTCAACGTCCCACCCCCCAAGGAGCTCTTCGAACTCCCCCCGGGGCGGATCATCGGGCTGAGCCTCAACTCGGATATCCTCACCGAAATCCGAACCGCCCGACTCCAGAACCTTGGCCTCACCTCCAAGGCCTCGTACGCCAACCCGGACCATATCCGACACGAACTCGACTACGCCCAGGACCTCTTCAAACGCCTGCGCTGCCCGGTCGTGGACGTCACCAACAAGGCCATCGAAGAAACCGCCGCCGAAATCCTTGAGATCACCCAGCGCAAGGAAACCTATGTGTAACGCACCTGGGGCCGTTTGACAAAGGAGACAAACGAATGACCATGCCCACCACCCCGGTCACCGCCACCAAGCAGGTCTACCTCTTCAGCGAGGGCGACGGGTCCATGCGGGACCTGCTCGGCGGCAAGGGAGCCGGTCTCGCGGAAATGACCCGCGCCGGCCTCCCCGTTCCTCCCGGCTTCACCATCGCAACCACCGCCTGCAACCTCTTCCTCGCCAACGACGAGGCCCTCCCCCCCGGCCTCGAAGCCGAGATGGTTTCCCAACTCAAGGAGATCGAGACCCTCGCGGGGAAACGCTTCGGAGACTCCCAAAACCCCCTCCTGGTCTCGGTTCGCTCCGGAGCCAAATTCTCCATGCCCGGCATGATGGACACCATCCTGAACCTCGGCCTCAATGACCGCACCGTCGAAGGCTTGATCGCCCAGACCGGCAACGAGCGCTTCGCCTACGACGCCTACCGACGTTTCGTAGCCATGTTCTCCAACGTCGTGCTCGGCTACAAACTTCACAACTTCGAATCCGTGCTCGAACAGTTCAAGCACCGGGAAGGCGTCAAGGAAGACACGGACCTGCAGGCCGAAACCCTCAAGGACCTCGTCAGGGCCTACAAGGCCATGATCCTCCGAGAGCTCGGAATCGACTTCCCCGAAGATCCCGTGATCCAGCTCAAGATGGCCGTGGAAGCCGTCTTCAGCTCCTGGAAGAATCCCCGCGCCGTCACCTACCGCAACCACCAGAAGATCCCCCATGACCTCGGAACGGCCGTAAACATTCAGGCCATGGTCTTCGGCAACATGGGCAACGACTCCGGCACGGGCGTCGCCTTCACCCGCAACCCCTCCACCGGCGAGAAAGCCCTCTACGGCGAATACCTCTTGAACGCCCAGGGCGAAGACGTGGTGGCCGGCATCCGGACGCCCCAGCCGCTATCGAAGCTGGCCGAGGATCTGCCGGAAGTCTATCGGCAATTCGTGGCGATCGCCGAACGCCTGGAGCGGCACTACCGCGACATCCAGGACATGGAGTTCACGATCGAGCGCGGCACGCTCTACATGCTCCAGACCCGCAGCGGCAAGCGCACCGCCCCCGCAGCGGTCAAGATCGCGGTGGACCTGGCCAACGAGGGCATCATCACCCAGTCCGAGGCCGTCCTGCGCGTCGACCCCGCGAGCCTCGACCAGCTCCTGCATCCGCAGATCGATCCCAAGGCCAAGCTCGACGTGATCGCCCGGGGCCTGCCCGCCTCGCCGGGAGCCGCCACCGGAACCCTGGTCTTTGATGCCGACGAGGCCGAACGGCTGGGCCGCGAGGGTAAAAACGTGATCCTGACCCGGGTCGAGACGTGCCCCGACGACATCCACGGCATGATCATGGCGCAAGGCGTCCTCACCAGCCGCGGCGGTATGACCAGCCACGCGGCGGTGGTCGCTCGCGGCATGGGCAAACCCTGCGTCGCCGGCTGCGAGAGCCTGCACGTCGATCTCGAGCGCCGGCAGATCAGCGTCAACGGCCGCATGTTCGACGAAGGCGACGTCGTGACCCTCAACGGCTCGACCGGCGACGTGATAGCAGGCTCCGTACCCACCCTAGCTCCCGAGCTCACCCCCGAGTTCCGTCAGATCATGGTCTGGGCCGACGCCATTCGCAAGCTCGGAGTTCGAACCAACGCCGACACCCCCGAGGACGCCGCGCGCGCCCGCGACTTCGGCGCCCAGGGCATCGGACTCTGCCGAACCGAACACATGTTCATGCAGCCCGAGCGCCTGCCCGTCATCCAGAAGATGATCATGGCCGAAACCGAGCGGGAGCGCCGCGAACACCTCGCTCGCCTCCTGCCTTTCCAGCGCGAGGACTTCCTCGGCATCTTCCGCGCCATGGAAGGCCTGCCCGTCACCGTCCGACTGCTGGATCCCCCTCTCCATGAGTTCCTGCCCAACCTCGTCGACCTCTCATGCGAAGTGGCCGTCCTCAAGGCCACCGGATCGAATCCCACGCTGCTTCGCGAAAAGGAAGTCCTGCTCCGCAAGGTTCACTCCCTTCACGAAGCCAACCCCATGATGGGACTGCGCGGCTGTCGCCTGGGACTCACCTACCCCGAGATCAACGAGATGCAAGTCAGGGCTATCCTGGAAGCCGCATGCCTCCTCGTTCAGGAAGGCCTGCAGGTCTTCCCCGAGATCATGATCCCCCTGGTCGGCCACGTGAACGAGCTCGCCGCCGTCAAGACGCACCTCGAATCGGTGGCTCAGGAAGTCATGGAAAAAGCCGGTGTCAAGGTCGCTTACCGCTTCGGAACCATGATCGAGATCCCGCGGGCCGCCCTCACGGCCGCGAAGATCGCCGAGCACGCCGAGTTCTTCAGCTTCGGAACCAACGACCTCACCCAGATGACCTTCGGCTATTCCCGCGACGACGCCGAGGGGCGCTTCCTGAACACGTACCTCGACCGGAAGATCCTCGCGGACAACCCCTTCGAAACACTCGACCAGGAGGGTGTCGGCCGGCTGATGGAGATGGCCATCAACGAGGGTCGCAAGGCCCGTCCAGACCTCAAGCTGGGCATCTGCGGCGAACACGGCGGCGATCCCGCCTCGGTGGGATTCGCTCACCGCATCGGCCTCGACTACGTCAGCTGCTCCCCGTTTCGGGTGCCCATCGCGAGATTGGCGGCAGCCCAAGCAGCCATCGGCTCGACGCTGGACCGCGACAAGTAAAGAAAAAGATGGGGGGCCGGATATCCGGCCCCCCAAATGCTACCTAGTCGGTCCTGACAAATGCAGGCTGAAACCTGCAGCGAAGCGCGACGCCCTCGTTTTTCTTCACCGCCTCCGGCCAATTCACGCGAAATGGCCGTTTGCCTATTATTATCTCAGTTGGGATGGGCGGATTCTCGATACCCAGCAAACGGTTGTCCCCGCAACCTGAGATAATGGGCGGCGCGAGGGTGCGCCTTTTGGCTTTTGGATCGAGCGACATGCAAGGGTTCGAACTGAGCAAGCTGCTACACAAGCTCGCGGATGCCGCCATTGTGATGGATGTCGACACCGGCTGCATCGTCCTGTGGAACCATACGGCAGAGGAAATGTTCGGCTATTCGGCCCAAGAAGCCATCGGCCAGCCCGTGACTAGGCTCATGCCCGAGGACATGAAAGCGCGCCACGACGCCGGGCTTGCCGCCTACCGGAAGACCGGGCGCGGGGAGTTGATCGATTCCCCAAAGCCCATGGAATTGGTGGCTCTGCGCCGCTCGGGCGAGCCGTTCGCCATCGAACTGACGCTGAGTCGTTGTGACGAGATCGAGCTGCCCGGCCGCTTCGTCCTGGCCCTGGTTCGCGACGTGTCCGAGCGCCACCGCGCGAACGCCCGCATCAAGACGAGCGAAGCCAGGCTCGCGGAAGCTCAGCAGCTCGCGCACCTCGGCTGGTGGGAATGGGACCTTCGCCTCGATCGCGTGGAATGGTCCGACGAGTTGTACCGCATCCTCGGCCAGGATCGCCGCACGTTCGCCGTCTCCTACGACGCCTTCCTCACCCTCGTTCATCCGGCGGATCGGCCGATCGTCCAGCGGAACATCGAGGGGATCCTGAGAGATCACCGGCCGTTCGTCTACCAGGCGCGCATCCTCTGTCCGAATGGAACCATCCGGACTGTCGAGGCCAGAGGGCAGCTCGAGGTCGATTCGAACGACAATCGCCCCGCGCGGATGCTGGGCACCGTCCAGGACGTGACGGATCAAATCGCGGCCGAGAGCGCCCTCAGGCGAAGCAACACCCTCCTCCGGGCCCAGCGGGAAGCTGCCATCGACGGGATCCTGGTGGTCGACGAACGAAGAGAGGTCGTAGGCTACAACCAGCGATTCCTGGAGCTCTGGCAGCTCAGCGAAGTCGTGATGGCCGGTTGTAGCATTCAAGCCCTCCTAGAAGCCCTGCGGCCGCAGATCGCGGACTGGGAGGGCTACCTGGAGCGCGTAAAGTATCTCTATGAGCATCCCATGGAATCCAGCCGCGACGAGATCCGGCTCAATGACGGCCGCGTCTTCGACCGGTACACGGCTCCGGCCCACAGCAGGCAAGGCGAATACTTCGGCCGGGTCTGGTACTTCCGTGACATGACCGAACGCAAGCGAATGGAAGACGAGTTACGGGAGAAGGAGCGGCGCTTCCGGGGGATCTTCAATCAAACCTACCAGTTCATCGGGCTCCTGGACCCGGACGGCTGCGTCATCGATATCAATCAGACGGCTCTGGACTCGGCAGGGATCCGGCTGCCCGACGTGGTCGACCGTCCGTTTTGGCAGACGGCGTGGTGGAGCCACTCCCCCCCGCTCCAGGAACGCCTGAAGGCGGCCATCCGGGCGGCGTCACAGGGAAGGTTCGACCGGTTCGAGGCGACCCACCAGACGGCGGAAGGTCGGCAGCTGACGATCGATTTCTCGCTCAAACCTATCGAGGACGAGACGGGCCGTGTGGTCATGCTGATTCCCGAGGGCCGCGACATCACCGAGCGAAAACAGATGGAGGAGGATCTCAAGGAGAGCGAACAGCGATTCTGCGCCATCTTTGAGGGCACCGGCGTCGGGATCGTCCTCGTGAGTCTCGACGGAGCCTTTATCGAAACCAACCGCGCCTATCAGGAAATGCTCGGCTACAGCGACGACGAGCTTCGCCACATGCGCTTCGCCGACCTCACCCATCCCGACGACGTGGAGATCAGCCGGCAGCGATTCCAAGAGCTCCTCACCGGCCAGCTGAACTACTACAAGCTCGAAAAGCGCTACCTTCGGAAGGATGGCAGGATCGTCTGGGCGAGCCTCATGGTCTATCTCATCCGCAGCCGGGAAAACAAGCCGTCCCAGGTGCTGGCCATCATCGAGGACATCTCCGATCGCAAGCGCCTGGAGGAGGCCCTACGCCAACAATACAACAAGCTGAAGGAGCTCGACCAACTCAAGAGCGAATTCGTCAACGCCGTCTCGCACGACCTGCGAACGCCCTTGACCGCGATCTTTGGTTATGCCGAGTTCCTGGAGGATGAGATCGCGGGTCCCTTGATCCCAGCGCAGCGCGAGTTCGTCCTGCAAATCCAAAAGAACGGCAGGCGCCTGGAAAGGTTGCTGAACGATCTGCTCGATTTCGCCCGGTTCGAGGCGGGGACCTTCAAACTGAACCCCGAAAGCTTCGATTTCGGGGCGAGGATCCGGGACGTGGTCGACAGCTTGAGGCCGCAGGTGGAGACCGGGAAGCTCCACCTGGAGCTCGCGCTGCCGGACGGCCCGATCCTGACGCACCTGGATCCCGAGCGAATCGAACGGGTCTTTTTCAACCTCCTCAGCAACGCGGTCAAGTTCACGCCAGAAGGCGGAACCATTCGCGTCACCGCCGATATCCGGGAGGGGCAGCTACATTGCGCGGTCACGGACACCGGATCGGGCATCGCCCCCGAAGACCTGCCCAAGCTGTTCCGGAGGTTCAGTCAGCTCGAGCAAGGCAAGCGAAAGAAGGGTGGTACAGGATTGGGCCTCAGCATCAGCAAGGCCATCATCGAGGCGCACGGAGGTACGATCGGGGTTTTCAGCGAACTCGGGGCGGGCAGCACCTTCTGGTTCCGGATCCCCTTGGAGCTCACGCCTGAAAGGCCTCCTGAAAACATGGCAGCAAGTTAAGGAGATCCGAGCGCTCTACCCAAAGCCGCGTCTCAGCGACGGTTCTGGCGAACCTCGCCATCCACCAGCCGTTTCGCCTCGGTGAGGCCAATTTGGGCCTTGGTGAAGTTGGGATCGTTTTTCAGCGCCTGATGAAAGGCCTCGTAGGCATTGCTGTACTTTTGATCGCGCATGAAGGCGATTCCCTGATCGTAGTTTTGCTCGGCGGCCCGACGCTTGACCTCGGCCAGAAGCCTGCGGGCATCGGCGCTGTTGGGCTGGAATTCCACGGCCTGACTGAAGGCGTCGATGGCCCCGGTGAAGTTGCCCTCGGTCACAAGGTCCTTGCCCAGCTTCAGGGTCATCTCGTATTTTTGCTCGGAGGACACCGGGGCGAAGACCGGAGCCTTGTCGAATTCGGCCTGGGCGGCGACCGCCAACTTCTCGACTTCCTGAAGCTTCTGACGCGGCAAGGGATTACTGTAGTTGAGTCTCCAGGCTTGGGTATAGGCGTCCTTGGCCTGGTCCCACTCCTTTCGCGAGGTGAAGATCGCCCCGCGGATGTTGAAGTAGGTGTCTCGGATCTCCTGGGGAATGGCCGTCGGGGTGATGCTGGTCACGATCTCGTCGGCGAGGCCGAAAGAACGCATTTGCAGCAAGGAGATGGCGAGGAGCAGCTTCGCGGAGACGTCGCGGGAATCCTCTCGGAGCATGCGATCGTAGACCGTGTCGGGTTCGGCCCCTTCGAGCGTGCGAAAGATCTGGGTCCGTTCGTTGGTATACTGGCGGTACAAGCGCAAGGAGTCCTCGACCTTGGGAACCTGGAAGCGGGACTCGTAGCATTGCGCCAGATAGTAGTAAGGGCGCGGGTCCTTGGGGAACTGGCGGGAGTATCGCTCCAGCAGATCGGTGGCGCGACCCATGTCCCGCCGTTCGAAGGCCTCGATCCCTTCCTGCAAGGTTCCGGCCATTGCCGCCTGGCCCCAGAGCACTCCCAAGCCGACGGTAAAGCCCAACGCGGCCCTTCGAACGTTCATACCAACTCCTCTTCATTTCGGACTGGTTTCTTCTTCTTTATGTACCCTGCCCGTGAGGCAGCCAAACGAGTGGATGCCCGGCTTACGACAGGTTAAGGATGGTCGCGTTCACGGTACATGACGAACAGGGACAAGCGGTCGGCAATCGGATAATTTGCTCGGAATCGTGCAGCGTCCTGGAAACTCGGCCGTCACGCCGAGGGAAGGAGTGACCAAGGAATGACCAAGGAAACGCCGTTCATCCTCTCCCTCCAGGTGGGAACGCCCCGCACGCTCGGAACCGAGGGCGCTCCCGATCCCATGGACCGGACATGGACCACCGGTTTCTTCAAGGAGCCGGTGACCGAATCGCTGAGTCTCGGGCCGGCGGGACTGGTGGGAGACGGGGTCGCCGATCGCCGGGTGCATGGCGGCCCCGAGAAGGCCGTGCTGGCCTACAGCGCGCATCACTATTCCGACTGGGAGGCTATCCTGGACCGAAGGCTGCCCTACGGCGCGTTCGGCGAGAACTTCACGATGGTCGGCCAGTCGGAGGTTGATGTCTGCATCGGCGATCGCTACGCCGTGGGGGAAACCCTGATCGAGGTGTCGCAACCCCGCCAACCCTGCTGGAAGCTCGCTCGCCGCTGGCGCGTGCCGGACCTTGCGGCGCGCGTGCAGGAGAGCGGTAGAACCGGCTGGTACTTCAGGGTGCGACGCGAGGGCCGGGTCGCACCGGGCGACCTGCTCACGCTCCTCGAGCGCCCCTTTCCCGAGTGGACGATTGCCAAGGCCAACGCGATCATGGGCCAGCACCCCGCCGATCCCGCGGCATGCGCGGCGCTCGCCGCCTGTCCGGCACTATCGGCAAGCTGGCGCCAGACCATCGAATCCCGGGCCGCCGGAAAAGCGGTCGACAGCCTTTCGCGTCTGGTGGGGCCCAACGCGCCCTAGCCACCGACGCGGATTGGATAGCTGGAGGTCTCGCCCATAAGGGAGGACTCGACGGGGTATTCGACCATGACCATGGTCACCCGGACTCCCCGGGTCGCCTTGACGGTCAAGGTGACACCGGATAGCTTGACCACGTCCCCGACCTTGGCCACGCGGCCCAGACGATTGACGACCAAACCACCCAGCGTTTGGACTCCCTCGGTGGGCAGCGAAAGCCCCAAGGTCTGGTTGAGCTCGTCGAGGTTGCTCATGGTGTCCACCAGAGCCACTCCGGGGTTCAGCATGCGAATCCAGGGAACCTCCTCGTCGGTCTCGTCGCGAATCTCGCCCACGATCTGCTCCAAGACGTCCTCGACGGTCACCAGTCCCGCCGTCCCACCGTACTCGTCGGTGACGATGGCCATCTGAATCTCCTGCTGCTGCATTTCGCGCAGGAATTCGTCGAGACGCTTGTTCTCGGGGACATGATAGGCCGGATGCATGAGGCGGCGAAGATCCCAGGACGCGCCCTTCGCAGCCGTCAAAAGGATATCGCGGGCATTGACGATGCCGAGGATATCGTCGATGGAGTCCCGGTAGACCGGCATCCGGGAATAGGCTTCGCGCTCGATCAGGGCGATCGCCTCCGCCATGCCGACGTCCTCCGCGAGCGCCACGACATCGACCCGCGGCGTGAAAACCGCGCTGACCGGGGTATCGTCGAAGGCCAAGGCCGAAGTGACCAGCAAGGTCTCCGCCTGCTCGATGACACCTTGCTCCTGACCGATCTCGATCAAGGTCCTCAGTTCTTCTTCCGTGTAGCGAGGCGCCGCCGTCGCCTCTTGCGCTCCCAGCAGCCGGATCACCGGAGTGGTCAGCGCCAGGAGTCCTCCCACCAGGGGCCTCAGGGCTATCATGAGCAGGCGAACGGGCCCCGCCACCCAGCGGCTCACCGCGTCCGGTCGAGAGGCCGCCACGGATTTGGGGATGATCTCGCCGACGATCAAGACGAGCAAGGAAAGCCCCAGGAAGGCCGCCAACAGGGCCCAAGTCGAATCGGGAAGCCATTTCAAGGCTAGGCTGGTGCCAAAGACCACCAGCGCGACGATCGCAAGGGTATTGCCCAAGAGCACCGTCGAGAGGAGCCGGCGAGGATGCTGGATCAGCCGGTGGATGAGCTGGGCGACCGGGTCCCCCTCATCGAGGCGTTGTCTCAGCTTCGCCCGATTGATAGAGGTCAGGGCGGTCTCGGCTGCCGAAAAGAGCGTGGAGAGTAGCAGGGCGACGATCAGGACCACCCACTCAAACTGCGGGACTAAAATACCCTCTCCTCCTTCTCGCTCGCTTCGACTCGCTTCGAAAAGACTGGCCCGGGCCAGTTGTAACGAATTATAACACAGTCACGGATTAACCTTTGGGAAAGCCGAGCAAGACAAGTCGTTAAGAAGGCGACAAGTCAGAAGAACGCATTTCGCCAGCCCCCCGTTTTCGCCCCCCCCGCCGGAGGAAGACCGTGACCCGACGACTGCGCCGCTTCGCCCTCGCTCTCGCTCTCGGACTGACCGGCATCGGCTGTAGCGCCTTGCCAGGAATTCCCTCTGGCTCCGAGAAATCGTTCGATGCCCGGGGCAGCCGATCCACCGCGCTCGAATCCTGGAAGGACGAGGTCATCTACTTCGTCCTGCTCGATCGTTTCGCCAACGGCAACCGCCACAACGATTTCAACGTTCAGCCCAAGAACCCGACCGGCTATCACGGCGGCGATCTCGACGGCCTGATTTCCAAGCTTCCCTACCTGGACGGTCTGGGCGTCACCACCCTCTGGATCTCTCCGCTGGTGGACAATGACGACGATCAACTCGCCAAGACGGGCCTCTGGGGCTTCCATGGGTACTGGGCCAAGGATTTCGAGAAGGTGGACGAACACCTCGGGGATCAGGCGAAGGTCAAGGAGCTCCTGGACAAGGCCCACGCCCGGGGCATGAAGGTGATGCTGGACATCGTCGCCAACCACGGCGGCTACGAGTACAAGCACCGGGACAACCCGCGCTACGAGGCCTGGTTCAACGCGCATGGGAACATCTCGAACTGGGAGGATCAGTGGTGGCTGGAAAACGGCTCGCTCTACGGCTTGCCGGACTTCAACCAAGCCAATCCCGAGGTTCGCAAGCACATGATCGAGGTCTGGGCGAACTGGGCGAAGCTCGGCTTCGACGGCTTCCGGGTCGACACGGTCAAGCATGTTCCCAAGGATTTCTGGGCGGATTTCAACACGCAGATTTCCCAGCGCACCAAGTCGGACTTCCTGCTGCTCGGCGAGGTGCTACACGGGAATTCGGGATACGTCGCGGACTACCAGCGCAGCGGCAAGTTTCACTCGCTCTTCGATTTCCCCCTCTACTACACGTTGAACGACGTCTTCGCCAAGGGCGCGTCGATGCGGAAGCTCGGAGATCGCTTCGCCCAAGACGCGGCCTATCCCGACGCGGAACTGCTCTCGCCTTTCCTCGATAATCACGACGTCCCGCGCTTCCTGTCTCAGGCCGGGGGAGACGTGAGCAAGCTGAAGCTCGCGCTGGCCTGCGTGCTCACCGTGCGCGGCGTCCCGTCGCTTTACTACGGGACCGAGGTGGGGATGACCGGACATCAGGAGCCTGAGAACCGAGCAGACATGGCTTGGGGCCAAAACCCCGAGCTCACGCGCCACGTCCAGCAGTTGCTGAAGATCCGGAAGGACTCGGTGGCGCTGCGGCATGGCAAGCAGCTCGAGATGTGGCAGGACGACGAGATCTACGCTTACGGGCGGCTGACAGGCAAGGACGAGGCCATGGTGGTTCTCAACAACAGCGATCGCCGGCAGGTCAGGGAGATTCCGCTGCGCGCCGAGAGCCGCCTGCAAGACGGGACGCGGTTGATGGACCAGCTGACGGGTGACGTCACCGTTGTGACCCAGCGCAAGATCCGGGCGACGGTGCCGGCCAAGGGAGCCTTGATCCTGAAGCCTTGAGTCGGCCTTCTCGAGTCGAGCGAAAGAGTCAGACGCCCCGGTGCGAGTCAGCACCGGGGCGTCTCGATTGGGAAATCAGCAGGCCGTCACTCGACGGCGAAGCGGGCGTCACCGGGCTCATCGACCTTGCGATCGACCAGGTTCGTGGCCATCTGGAGGATCCGCCGCGCCTCGGGCCAGAGCTGTTTGGCTCCCAGGAAGACGATGGTGACGGGCTGATCGCCTTGGACCACGCCGACGTAGCAGAGCTTGGCGGCGTTGGTGAAGCCGGTCTTGCCGAGGACGGGAGTATCGTACTGGGTCAGGAGCTTGTTCTTGTTGATCAGGGTCCGGGCCTCGTGATGTCCCTTCCATTCAAGTTCGATCCGCTTGGTGGCGGCGATCTGCACGAAATCGGGATTCTTCATCGCCGCGTTCATGATCAGGGCCAGGTCCTGGACCGTCGTGACGTGACGGTCGTCGGGAAGGCCGTGGGGATTGACGAAGTGCGAATCCGTGGCGCCTAGCATGCGGGCCTTGCGGTTCATGAGGATGGCGAACTTTTCCTCGGAGCCCGCGATGTGCTCGGCCAGCGCCACGCAAGCGTCGTTCGCCGAGCGAAGCATCGCCGCGTAGAGCAACTCGCGAACCGTGAAGAATTCGCCCACCTTGATCCCGAGGCTCGAGGGCGGGGTATTGGAGGCATGCCGCGTCACCTTGACGACCTCGTTGAGGTGCGCATGCTCCAGCGCCGTCAATACGGTCAAGACCTTGGTGGTGCTCGCGGGGGGTAACTTCACGTCGGCGTTTCGCGAAAAGAGCACCTTGCCCTGGTAATCCAGCACCAGCGCCGCCTTGGCCGTCAGATCCGAGACCGTCACGGCCGCAGCCGCGGGAGCCGCCTCCACCGAGGGAGCCATCAGGCCCGCGGACGCTATCAAGCCCGCCATGATCCAGGAGCCTAGTCGCATCTCTCGCATCCTCCGCTCTCCCGTCCCCATCGCAGGCCCCTCGGCGCTCACTAACCGGTCTGCCGCCCAACGCTCGCAGGCTGGCCACCTAAGTGGAACTATACCCAGAAAGCGGCCGTCCTGACACGACCACAAGCACCAAAGGATTCGTCAAGCTTGACATTTCCACCCCCCCGCCGTAGGGTAACGGCAAATGCCCCAAACCCTCTCGCTGCCAGAACCCAACCCCAAGAGGCCCCGGCGCCTCCCCTCGCCCCTCACCCTCGCGTGCGGCGGCCTCATCGTGCTGATCATCGCCCTCGCCGCCCTGGCCCCATGGCTTACCCCCCACTCCCCCACCACCCCCATCCCCAACGGACTCGACTCCTTCGGCCTCCC
>DAZV01000034.1 GCA_002083825.1 Candidatus Sericytochromatia bacterium S15B-MN24 CBMW_12
CCGGACGGCGGGATCCTCCACCATTCCGATCGAGGGAGCCAGTATGCCAGCGAGGATTACCGTCAGGCCCTGGCCCGGTACGGCTTCCAGGTCAGCATGAGCCGGAAGGGCAACTACTGGGACAACGCCGTGTCTGAGAGCTTCTTCTCGACGCTCAAGACCGAGCTCATCCATCAGCGGTGCTTCGCCACCCGGAACGAAGCCCGGCAAGCCATCTTCGAATACATCGAGGTCTTCTACAACCGCCAGCGACGCCACTCTTCCCTTGGTTACCTGAGTCCGCTACAATTCGAAATCAAGACCGCCGGGATGATCCGGCTACCTGCTTAACCGATTGTCCACGAAATCGGGGGAAGCCCAGATCTGCGTCCAAGAGACTAAGAAGGAGGAGGTGGAATGACGATACCCAAGGTGCCGCTAGGTAAGCTCGATAAGGTCAACCTACGCGAATACTGGGAGCATGAAGCGCTCGCCTTCACCCCTTGGCTTGCCACCGACGAGAACCTCCAGCTTCTGAGCGATGCTATCGGGATCCCGCTCGAACTCGTCAAGCAGGAAGCTCCCGTAGGCCCCTTCTCGGCGGACATCCTTTGCCGTGTCCCAATAACCGACCATTTCGTCCTGATCGAGAACCAACTGGAGAAAACAGACCACTCCCACCTCGGCCAGCTTCTAACCTATGCGGCGGGCTTGGAGGCCGTTACCATCATTTGGATTGCGGCCAAGTTCACCGACGAACATCGTGCCTCGCTCGACTGGCTCAACCGAATGACTCACGAGGGCATCAATTTTTTTGGTATCGAGATCGAACTCTGGAAGATCGCGAACTCCCCAGCTGCTCCCCGATTCAACATCGTTGCTCAGCCCAACGACTGGGCCAAGCACGTGGCGAGCGTAAGCAAGACGAGCGATTCCGTACTGTCGCCCACGGCGAAACAGTGTCTTGCGTACTGGGAGAGCTTCAACCAGCATGTGGATGCCCAGGGGACCAAGATCAAACCTGTCAAACCCTCGAAAGACAACTACCTCGTCTACGGAACCGGAAATGGCAAACTGCTTCTGGAGGCCATCGTGGGCTTCAAGGGCGGCTGGGTCGGATCCCGCCTTAGCTTCAATGACAAGGCCCTCTACCCCTTGCTCGGCGCGAACCGCAACGAAATCGAGACGGCTGCAGGTCACCCCTTCGAGTGGATCGACGAATCGGGACGCGTCGTACTCAGGCAAAACGTAAACCTCACGAATGCCCAGGAATGGCCAGAGATACACTCATGGCAATTGAAGGCGCTCGAAGGCATGATTGCGCTGTTCAGCCCCCGAGTGAAAGCCTTGTTAAACACGGGAGGATACGACGAATGACCGCATCCGTCACCGAAGCCGTCCTCGACCTGTTCGAGGACTCCGCTATCAGCGCATCCATGGCCCGGAAACTGCCGCATCGCAACCTCGCCTTGGAGCCGCTAAAGAAGCTCCTAAACGATGAGATCAAGAGCCGGAGCAAGAAAAGCCTGGTTCATGCCCGATCCTTCACCGAAATGCTGGAGAATACCATCATCCAGTATCAGAACCGGACCATCGACGCCGCTCAGGAGATCGTCCTTCAGCAACTGGCCATCGAATTCGAGGATAATCGTCACCCGCCACCCCTGCACGCGTCGCTGCAACATCCGGAGCAAGTGATCGGGGTACTGGCCCGGGAAGCGCGGAGGGAGGAAGCTAGGGACATCCGCCATTGGAGGCGCACAGTGAAGTGCATGCAACCAGGAATCAAACCCACAACCGCCTGATTCCAAATTAAAGGTGTTTCCCCAGGTTTCGCCAGGCGGTAGGAATAGGGTAGGAATAAACGAGAAGCGGGCTCACGGCAATTGGCCGGAACCCGCTTCTTACGTAGTGCACCCCCTGGGATTCGAACCCAGGACCCGCTGATTAAGAGTCAGCTGCTCTACCAACTGAGCTAGAGGTGCGTGTTGCGTGCGTTTCGTATGCAACGTAAGCGATATTATCACCGGGTAAAGACGGAGTCAATACCTGCCGGGGAAATTCGTTCTTTTTGTCCCCGCGTGGCCGGGATCACGGTTCCTGGCCCGGAGATCCCCTAGGATCGCTCCGGCTGCCCCCCTTCAAGAAGCTTAACCTCTTTTTCACAATCGGCGGATTCCAAGAGGGCGGTCGGAGGTTATAATCAGGCTATCACATTGTTGACATGGTCCCGGACTCCCGCTTCCCCATCGGGCTCCGGGCGGATCCCTTGGCATCGTGACTCCGGAGGCTGACCTTGGCTTGGAAGATCCCCTTTCTCACCACGGCGCTCGTCGCGGCGCTCGCCCCGAGCGCCTCCGCGCTCCCCGAGATCTCCGCGCGCGCCGCCATCGTGATCGACGGGGTCACCGGACAGGTCCTCTGGGGACGAAACATCCACCAGCGCTTGCCCCAGGCCAGCACCACCAAGATGATGACCGGCATCGTCGCCCTCGAGCGCGGCCAGCTCAGCGACACCGTCGTCGTCAGCAAGCGCAGCTCCGACATCGCGGGCTCCAGCATCTACCTCGAACCCGGCGAGAAGCTCACCTTCGAGCACCTTCTCTACGGAGTCCTGCTCAACTCCGGCAACGACGCCAGTAACGCCGTCGCCGAGTACGTGGGAGGATCCACCGACCGCTTCGTGGGGCTCATGAACGACAAGGCCAAGGCCATCGGCCTCCAGAACACCCACTTCACCAATCCTCACGGCCTGCCCGCCGCCGACCACTACTCCTCGGCCTACGACCTCGCCATGATCGCCCGCTACGCCCTCGCCAACCCGGATTTCGCCAAGATCTCCACCACCAAGGCCATCGAGGTCCCCGGCAACGGCCGGATCGAGCGGCGCGTCCTCGAGAACCACAACAAGCTCCTGCGCTACTTCCCCGGAGCCTTCGGCGGAAAGACCGGCTACACCTCGGTCGCCGGCCGATGCTTCGTGGGATCCGCCAAGCGTGACGGCCGCTACGTCATCGAAGCCCTGATCGACGCTCCCCAGATGTGGGAAGACGCCGAAGCCCTCCTCAACCACGGTATCGACAAGTTCGACTCCCAAACCGTCGCCAAGGCCGGCACCACCGTCGCCAAGGTCTCCGTCATGGGCGGCCGCAACAGCCAGATCGCCGCCATCCTGCCGCAAGACGTCTCGGTCACCGTCGGCCCCGCTTTCAAGGGCGCCGTCACCACCTCCTACGAACTCGATCCCGCCGTCCGAGCCCCCGTCAAGGATGGCCAGGCACTCGGCAAGTTCCACGTGAAACAGGGCGGCAAGCTCGTCGCTTCCTTCCCCCTGATCGCCGGCTCGTCAGTCACGCTCGCTCCCCCGCTCTCCAACGAAGTCATGCCGGTTCTCGGCTTGTTCTTCAAGGGGGGAGCTCTTTCCGCGCTGATCTTCGGCTTCATCCGCTGGCAGGCCTACCGACGCCGTCTCATGCTGCATCGGCGTCGCAACGGCCGGCGCGCACTGCTCGGCTATTCCAACGCCATCCACCTGAACCGCTGACGGTAGTAGGGGCACGTCCCCGTGGAGGTGACCATGTCGCGCTCGCCCCAGGTAGGCCAGATCATCGCCGTCCGCTTGGGTGACGAGGAGCATGCCGGCGAGGTGGTCGAGGTCACCGAGGATTCCCTCACGATCGCCGTCCGGGTCGAACATGACCCGCGCTCCGTCCTGCCCGACGCGGGTTCCGTCACCTGGAAAGGCAAGCGCACCCAGGCCTTCGGCCATGCCGAGATGAGCTGCCTCACCACGGTCCTGATCCGGCTGCCGCGCCCCAAGCCGAAGGCCGCCCGAATCGACCGTCGAATCGCCGTCGACGTCTGGGAAGCTCCCGGCTCCAACAACCTCCTCGCCAGCGGCTTCACCCATGACCTGACCGGCGATCGCGCCGGCCTCGATCTCAACCGTCCCTTGCCCCCCGACGCCACCGTCGAAGTCGCCCTCTACCTCTCCAAGGAACTCCTCCGGATCCCCGCCGTGGTCGAGGCCTGCGCCAACGCCGGAGGCGTCTTCAAGGCCACCGTCCGCTTCGACCCCGCCGCCCCCGCCCGCAGCAAGCTCACC